>NZ_JAPVXH010000009.1:0-76315 GCF_027109175.1 Kosakonia sp. SOY2 | reverse complement strand
CAACAAAGCGTGGTAAAAAGCGGCATAAATTGCCGATTTCGCTGTTTTTACCACCACTGAAAGGTATCGAATGGCATACTAGCCAGTGAAATAAAGAAATAAGGAAGTAAAAATGCCGCTAAACGCACAACAACTTGCCGCGCAGAAAAACATCTCCTGGGTTCTGGCTGAGAAACTGGCGCAACAAATCCTGAAGGGAGAATATGCTCCAGGAAGTATTCTGCCGGGTGAGATGGAGCTGGGTGAGAAGTTTGGCGTAAGCCGCACCGCGGTCAGAGAAGCGGTAAAGACATTAACCGCAAAAGGGATGGTGCTTCCCCGCCCGCGTATTGGTACTCGCGTCATGCCGCGCGGAAACTGGAACTTCCTTGATAAGGAACTGCTCTCCTGGTGGATGCATGAGGATAACTTCCAGGACGTTGTTCAACACTTTCTCATTATGCGCAGCAGTCTTGAGCCTCAGGCGTGTCTGCTCGCCGCCACGCTGGGTAGCGCGGAACAAAAAGCGTATCTCAATACATTAATGGAAGAGATGGTGTTGTTGAAAAAGAACTTCAACCGCGAACGCTGGGTAGAAGTCGATATGGCATGGCATGAACATATCTATGCGATGAGCGATAATCCGTTTCTTATTTCATTCTCCACACTGTTTCATTCTATCTATCACACCTACTTTACCTCTATTACACAAAATGAAGTGGTCAAGCTCGACCTTCACCAGGCGATTGTGGACGCCATCCAGGAAAGCGATGGCGACAGCGCGTTCCGGGCGTGCCAGCTATTATTGAATACGCCGAATTAACAGGACCAGGTATGACAGAGAAGAAAGCGCGCAGTATGGCCGGCCTGCCGTGGATTGCGGCAATGGCTTTTTTTATGCAGGCACTCGATGCCACGATCCTTAATACCGCACTCCCTGCAATAGCACAAAGCCTTGGGCGTTCCCCTTTAGCAATGCAATCGGCGATTATCAGCTACACACTGACCGTCGCCATGCTTATCCCCATGAGCGGCTGGCTGGCCGATCGCTTCGGCACACGGCGCGTCTTTATGCTGGCAGTTAGCCTGTTTACCCTTGGCTCGCTGGCCTGCGCACTTTCTAATTCATTACCGATGCTGGTCGTGTTCCGCGTGATTCAGGGGATCGGCGGCGCGATGATGATGCCGGTTGCACGCCTGGCTTTACTTCGGGCTTATCCGCGTAGCGAATTGCTGCCGGTACTGAACTTCGTCACCATGCCAGGGCTGGTCGGGCCGATTCTGGGACCGGTAATGGGCGGCGTGTTAGTCACCTGGGCAAGCTGGCACTGGATCTTCTTAATTAATATTCCGATTGGCCTCGCCGGTCTGTTTTATGCCCGCAAATACATGCCGAACTTCACCACGCCACGACGCAGTTTCGATATGGGCGGTTTTTTCCTGTTCGGTTTGAGCCTGGTGCTGTTCTCAAGCGGAATGGAGTTGTTCGGTGAGAAGCTGGTCGCCAGTTGGATCGCTTTTACTATCATTCTGAGCGGCATTTTGCTGCTACTGGCCTACGTTCGCCACGCGCGCCGCCATCCAACGCCGCTGATCTCACTCAACCTGTTTAACACCCGCACCTTCTCCGTCGGGATCGCCGGGAACATAGCTTCACGGTTGGGTACTGGCTGCGTTCCTTTCCTGATGCCGCTGATGTTACAGGTGGGGTTCGGGTATCCGGCATTGATCGCTGGTTGCATGATGGCTCCCACCGCGCTGGGTTCTATCCTCGCAAAATCGATGGTAACCCAGATATTGCGCTGGCTTGGCTACCGTAAAACACTGGTGGGAATCACGCTGTTTATTGGTTTGATGATTGCCCAGTTCGCCTTACAAACACCAGCAATGGCAATATGGATGCTGGTATTGCCGCTGTTCATCCTCGGGATGGCAATGTCCACGCAGTTCACCTCAATGAACACTATTACGCTTGCAGACTTAACTGACGAGAACGCCAGCAGCGGTAATAGTGTGCTGGCGGTAACACAGCAACTGTCGATTAGCCTCGGCGTGGCGGTTAGCGCAGCGGTACTGCGTTTCTATGAAGGGTTTGACAGCACAAACACAGTGGAGCAATTCCACTACACCTTTATCACTATGGGCGCGATCACGCTGATTTCCGCGTTAGTGTTTATGTTGTTGAAAGCAAAAGATGGTCGCAACCTGATTAAAGAACGGCACAAAAAGTCAGGCTGAGCCGCGCTCCATCAATATTGGCGTGAGCTGCAAACGCTGCTGTTGCAGGCCAGGCTCCGCAATGCGGTGAATAAGCACATCAATCGCCAGCTCACCCAGTTCATCTTTCGGCTGATGAATAGTGGTGAGCGGCGGCGTCATGTAGCGCGCCAGTTCAATGTCGTCATAACCGACGATCGCCATGTCCTGCGGGATTTTCAGCCCTGCCTGGTACAGCGCCTGATAGGCGCCAACGGCCATCGCATCATTACCAATAAATACCGCCTGCGGGCGTTCGTGCATTGCCAGCAATGCCTGCATCGCGTCGAAACCGCCGCCAAACTCAAAATCGCTCTCGATCTCATCCCCTTCACGGATCACCAACCCGGCGCGGGCCATCGCTTCGCGATACCCTTCCAGCCGCAGACGTGCAGGAGTCTTATCCAGCGGACCGGTAATGCAGGCAATACGCGTATGGCCTTTGTTGATCAAATACTGGGTCGCCATATCGCCGCCGAGCAACGAGTTGTCCTGAATCAGATCGCTGTCGCCGTCGAAGGGTGCCCAGTCCATCATTACTGTGGGAATTGAAGGGTAGCGCTGCATAATCTCTTGCGAAGGCTGGTGCGTTTCGGTACACAGCAACAACAATCCATCGACGCGTTTTTGCATCAATGTTTCCAGGTTGCGGTTCATCCGCTGCTCGTCACCCTCGGTGTTGCACAGCACCAGACTGTAACCCCGCTCGAAGCAGCTACGCTCCACGCCGCGTACCAGCTCCGAGTAAAAGGGGTTGGTACTGGCGGTGATCAGCATGCCAATCGTACGCGTCTGGTTGATCTTCAGGCTACGCGCGATAGCAGAAGGCGCGTAGTTCAGCGTCTTGATCGCCGTTTCCACTTTTTCGCGGATAGCCTCACTGACAAAGCGATCTTTGTTAATTACGTGGGAAACGGTTGAAGTGGAAACGCCCGCCAGGCGGGCAACATCCTTCATGGTCGCCAAGCGTCACCTCTGCGAAGAGAGAAAATCGTCAATCTCGTTGCGCCACGGCACAGACGGTTGCGCACCCTTACGCGTGACGGCAATCGCTGCCGCCGCATGAGCAAAACGAATCGCCTCATCCAGAGGTTTATCTTCCAGTAGCGCGGTCAGCAACGCGCCGTTAAACGTATCACCCGCCGCAATGGTATCGATGGCTTTCACTTTAAAGCCCGGTACGCGTTTGCCTTCGCCATTAACGCTGGCCCAGACACCACGGCTACCGAGAGTAATGATCACCGTTTTAATACCTTTAGCATGCAGCGCCTGTGCAGCCCGCGCGGCATCTTCGTCGCTGGACACCTTAATTCCGGTGAGTTTTTCCGCTTCGGTCTCATTTGGCGTGATGATATCCACCAGCGCCAGCAGTTCATCGGAAAGCTCGCGCGCCGGTGCCGGATTCAGCGCCACGGTGGTATTGTTCTGATGCGCAATACGCGCCGCAGCCAGTACGCTTTCAACCGGTGATTCCAGTTGCATTAACAGCGCAGAAGCCTGCGCAATCAGGTCATGCTGCGCGTTGACGCGATCAATTGAGAGCGCCGCATTCGCTCCCGCATGAATACCGATAACATTCTCACCTTCACCGTTGACGAAAATCAGCGCAACACCTGTGGATTCGCCCGCGACAACGCTCACCGGCGCAACATCAATATTGTCGCTCTCAAGCTGTTTACGCACGCGCGCACCGGTATCGTCATCGCCGGTACAGGCGATAAACGCAATATCCGCACCGCTACGCCCGGCAGCTACCGCCTGGTTTGCCCCTTTACCGCCAAAAGCCACCTGATACTGGCTGCCCGTCACGGTTTCGCCCGGAGTAGGGAAAGATTCAAGGTTAAGAATGTGATCGGCATTGATACTGCCAAGGACAACGAGTTTGCCTGCGGTTTTCATGATGAGCTTGTCCGTAAAATGCGCCACCTTTCGGTGGCGCGTGCCATGCTTTTCTTTTTTGTATTGTCCCTCCAGCGGCGGGATTGCGCCCTCCACCAGAATGACGAATTACTGCTTAACCACCAGCTTCAGATCAACCGGGTTTTTGGCGTAGACTTTTTCACCTTTCAGCACTTTGTCTGCGGTATCCACGCCTTTCGCGCCGATCTGCTCCGGCAACTGAGCGATAGTCGCCGCCAGTTTACCGTCGTTAACCGCTTTCACGCCGTCTGGCGTACCGTCAAAGCCGACCACCATCACATCGGTTTTACCGGCAGTTTGCAGTGCGCGCAGCGCACCCAGCGCCATTTCATCGTTCTGTGCGAAAACAGCCTGCACGTCCGGATGCGCGGTCAGCAGGTTCTGCATCACGTTCAGGCCTTTAGTGCGGTCGAAGTCAGCCGGCTGGCTGGCCAGTACGTTGAATTTGTGCGCAGCAACTGCCTGCTGGAAGCCTTCACCACGTTCACGCGCAGCGGACGTCCCGGCAATACCCGCCAGTTCGATCACTTTCGCGCCTTCGCCCGCTTTCTTAGCAATGTAATCACCGGCGATTTTGCCGCCCAGTACGTTATCAGAAGCGATATGGCTTACCACTTCGCCGCTGGAAGCCACACGGTCAAGGGTGATTACCGGGATTTTCGCCTGGTTTGCCATTTTCACAGCGTTACCTACAGCGTCGGAATCGGTCGGGTTGATCAGCAGCAATTTGGTGCCGCGCACGGTCAGGTCCTGCACGTTAGCCAGCTCTTTCGCCGGGTTGTTTTGCGAGTCCAGTACCACCAGGTCATAACCCAGTTTGTCCGCTTCTTTCTGCGCGCCATCCTTCAGGGAAACGAAGAACGGGTTGTTCAGCGTGGAAATCACCAGAGCAATAGAGTCTTTCGCCATCGCGTTTGCGCTTACGGTGGCGCTCAGTGCAACAGCAGAAACCAGAGTGGCCAGTTTTTTCATGTTCATTTTCATGAGTCCTGTTGTGTAGGTAATTACTGCTTTTTGTTGTCTACCAGCACCGCAAGCAGAATCACCACTGCTTTAACGATCATCTGGTAATAGGAGGAAACGCTCAGCAAATTCAATCCATTATTGAGGAAGCCAAGGATCAATGCGCCGATTAGTGTACCGACAATACGTCCTTTGCCACCTGCGAGACTGGTCCCACCCAAAACAACCGCAGCGATAGCATCCAGCTCATAACCTGCTCCCGCAGTAGGTTGCGCCGAGGAAAGACGCGCCACTTCAATAATGCCCGCCAGCGAGGCCAGAAGGCCGCACAGGGAGTAAACGATAACTTTGACTTTATCAACGCTGATACCGGACAAGCGCGTCGCCGCCTCGTTACCGCCTAATGCATAGATATAGCGGCCCAAACGGGTGTGATGCAACAGATACCACGCCGCGATAAAGACGATAGCCATCAACCATACCGGTGTCGGAATACCGAACGGGCGACCAATACCGAACCAGCCAAACACATCCGCGTTATCAGTAAAACCGGTATTCACCGGGCTACCGTTGGTATAAACCAGCGTCACACCACGCAGCAGCAACATCATCACCAGCGTGGCGATAAACGCCTGCACGCGGCCTTTCGCGACAATCGTACCGGTCAGTGCGCCAACAGCCGCACCGAGCGCCAGCGCGCCGACAACCGCCACCAGCGCGTTAACTTCCATTCCCACCAGCGAGGCGGCAACCGCGCCGGTGAGCGCTAACAGGGAACCGACGGACAGATCGATCCCCGAGGTTAAAATAACCAGCGTCATACCGACCGCCATAATGGCGTTGACCGAGGTCTGTTGCAGAATGTTTAACAGGTTATTGACGGTAAAAAAGTTGGGGCTCATGGTCGAGACAATCGCAATCAGCACCAGCAGGGCAATCAACGATTTTTGTTCCATCAACCATGCTTTGGTGAAATAACGGCGACCAGAAACAGCCTGGGTAGTCATCTTTTTTACTCCTGATTCACACGATTAAGCTTGCCCACAGCGGCAGCCATCAACACTTCCTGAGTGGCCTGCTCGCGCGTGAATTCACCGCCGAGATGCCCTTCATGCATCACCATTATGCGATCGCTCATGCCCAGCACTTCCGGCATTTCAGAGGAGACAAGAATGATGCTCAGGCCATCGGCCTTAAACTGGTTAATTAACTGATAAATCTCTTTTTTCGCCCCAACGTCGACACCACGCGTCGGCTCGTCGAGGATCAGCACTTTCGGCCGCGTCATCAGACCGCGAGCAATCGCCACTTTTTGCTGATTCCCGCCGGAGAGCAAACCAATGGCCTGCTCCATAGAAGGCGTTTTCACATTAAACAGACGAATAAAATCATTTACCGCCTGCTGCTCATCTTTGTGTTTCAGCGTACCGCCCGCATGGCTGAAATAACGCAGCGCAGTCAGCGACATATTCTCTTTCACGGACATGCCGAGCACTAAGCCATCGCGCTTGCGGTCTTCCGAAATATAAACAATACCGTTTGCCAGCCCGTCCTGCGGTGAGCGGGTGATCACTTCATGGCCGTCGAGCGTGACATAACCGCTGGTGCGCGGCAGCGCGCCATACAGCACTTTCATCAGCTCGGTGCGCCCCGCGCCCATCAATCCGGCCACGCCAAGAATTTCGCCTTTACGCAGTGTAAAACTGACGTTTTCCACGCCCGGCCCACAGAGCTTATCAACGGTAAGGCGAATTTCGCCCGGCGCTTTATCCAGCCGCGGATATTGATCTTCCAGTTTGCGGCCTACCATCATTTCAATCAGCGTATCTTCGGTCAGCGTGGCTACTTCGCGTTCGGCAATAAATTGCCCGTCACGAAAGACGGTCACGTCATCGCAAATCTCGAAGATCTCTTTCATGCGGTGAGAAATATAGACGATGCCGCGCCCCTGCGATTTCAGCTCGCGAATGACACGAAACAGCGATTCGGTTTCGGTATCGGTCAGGGCATCGGTTGGCTCATCCATAATGATGACCTGCGATTCGTAGCTCATCACTTTGGCGATTTCGACCATCTGCTGATCGCCAATCGACAGTTCGCCGACCAGCCGCTCGCTTTTAAAACGCAGATTCAGCTTCGCCAGCAGTTTGTCAGCTTCGGCAAACATCTTTTTCCAGTCGATTTTGCCAAAGCGATTCACAAACTCGCGGCCGAGAAAGATGTTCTCGGCAATGGTGAGTTGCGGGATCAGGTTCAGTTCCTGGTGGATGATGCCAATACCGGCTTCCTGGGAGGATTTCGGCCCGGTGAAGGTGGTTTCTTTGCCTAACCACAGCAGCGAACCGGCGTCACGGGTGTAGATACCCGTCAGCACTTTCATCATCGTTGATTTGCCGGCGCCGTTTTCACCCACCAGAGCCATTACGCGGCCTGGGTAAACATTCAGCGCCGCGCCGGAGAGGGCTTTTACGCCGGGAAAGGCTTTGTCGATGCCTTTGAGTTGTAGTAACGCGTCCATGATGGCCTCAGAAGGTCACGCCAGCACAGAGAATGATATTCGCAAACGGGGAACACTCCCCGCTGCGAATCACCGCATGACTGTCCGCGGTGTGTTTTTTAAATTGCTCGTGCGTAACGTACCGCACTTCTATGTTATTTCCCTGGTGTTGCTGCAGCTGCTCAATATGCTTGAGCAACGTTTCATGGAGCTGCGGATTATGCTGCTTAATCTCCGAGGCGATAATCGCGGACTCAACCTGCATTTCCGCCGTCACCACTTCCAGTACTTGCATAAAGGAAGGCACGCCCTGCGTTAATGCCAAATCAATACGTTGCGTGTTACGCGGCACCGGCAACCCGGCATCACACACCACCAGCGAATCGGTATGACCAAGACGAGAGATGACTGACGAGATATCAGCGTTAAGCACACGACCTTTTTTCATTTTTTATGCTCCATCAGCGAAACGTTTCGCTGGATGCAGTGTAGTACGAAGAATGTGCAGAAAACCATCTTGCCGTTACAGAAGTGTGATCGATATCGAAACGTTTCGCTTGTCGAAATGATGAAAAAAACAGCTTTCCTGTTTTAAGTGAAATAGACAGTAATTAATAGCAAAAACCCCTCGTGGAGAGGGGTTTTATTAGCATTAAATTTCGACCTGCGTTCCCAGTTCTATCACCCTATTTGGCGGGATCTCAAACTGGTCTGGCGCGCGTAGCGCGTTGCGCTGCAGCACCAGATAGAGCTTACCGCGCAGACGCAAATACCAGGGACGTTTGCCCAGAATCAACGACTCATGCGACATAAAGAACGAGGTTTCCATCATGCGACAGTTCAGCCCTTCCAGCCCGCAACGGTGGAACACCTCTTCCACATTTGGCGTTTCGCGCCAGCCGTAGCTCGCCACCACACGCCAGAAAGTCGGCGACAATTGCTCAATCTGCACCCGGCGTACATTGTGCACATACGGCGCATCTTCAGTACGCAGGGTCAGCAGGATCACTCGCTCATGCAGCACCTTGTTGTGCTTCAGGTTATGCATCATCGCGAACGGAATAACGTTCAATGCCCGCGACATATACACCGCTGTGCCCGGTACGCGCACCGGCGGTGATTTCTCCAGCGAGGCAATCATCGCCTCCAGAGAGTTACCGTGTTCATGCATACGGCGCAGCAGGCGGAAACGCTCGCTCTTCCAGGTCGTCATGACCATGAACATCACCAGCCCCAGGGTTAATGGCAACCAACCGCCGGAGACGATTTTATCGAGGTTCGCCGAGAACAGCGGCACATCGATAGAGAGGAATAAAAGCAGAAGCAGCCCCACCAGCACTTTGTTCCAGTGCCAGTTTTTGCGCGCCACCGTGGTGGAGAGAATGGAGGTCAGCACCATCGTACCGGTTACGGCGATACCGTACGCCGCCGCCAGGTTACTGGAGTGCTCAAAGCTGACAATAACCAGCACCACTGCAAAGTAGAGCAGCCAGTTAATGAACGGGATATAGATCTGCCCGGATTCCATCTCCGAGGTATGGATGATGCGCATCGGTGCCAGATACCCCAGACGCACGGCCTGGCGCGTCAGCGAGAACACGCCGGAAATCACCGCCTGCGAGGCAATCACCGTCGCCAGCGTGGCGATAATCAGCATTGGGATCAGCGCCCATTCCGGCGCAAGCAGGAAGAAGGGGTTTTTAATCGCTTCCGGCGTTTTCAGTAGCAACGCGCCCTGGCCAAAGTAGTTCAGCACCAGCGACGGCAGCACAACGATAAACCACGCCACGCGGATCGGCAGCTTACCGAAGTGGCCCATATCCGCATACAGCGCTTCCACCCCGGTGATCGACAGCACCACCGCGCCCAGCGCCACAAAGGAGATAGCTTTATATTGCAGGAAGAAGTTCACCGCCCAAACGGGGTTCAGCGCCTGCAACACCTCAGGATTATCAATAATGCTGCGTGCACCGAGCACCGCGAGAATCAAAAACCACGCCAGCATAATGGGCGCAAACAGCTTACCCACAAGACCAGTACCGTGTTTCTGGATCGCGAACAGCAGGGTTAACACCACAATCGACAGCGGAACAATCCAGGCGTCGAGCGAAGGCGCGATAATTTCCAGCCCCTCTATCGCCGACATCACCGAGATGGCGGGCGTGATGACCACTTCGCCATAGAAGAAGCTGCCGCCAATCAGTCCCATGATCACCAGCACCGAGGTCATCCTTGCGGATGTATTGCGCCCGGCCAGCGACATCAGGGTTAAGATCCCGCCTTCACCGGCGTTATCTGCCCGCATCACAAAGGTCAGGTACTTAATGGAGACAACGAAAATTAGCAGCCAGAAGATGAGCGACAGAAAGCCGAACACAGCATCCCGTTCAACACCAAAGCCGAACTGACCGGACAAACATTCACGAAGTGTATAAAGCGGGCTGGTACCGATATCACCGTAGACAACCCCAATCGCCGCAAGCGTAACCGCGGGCAATGATTGCTTATTATCAGTGCTCATAGACTAATCTTTTAATTGAATGCCACAATGTGTGCTTAGTCCCTTGGCCCACAAAAAGCGCACAGTATGCACGATTATTTGCGAAATCGTACCCCTAAATGCGGCCACATTAATCTGGCGCAAAGAAAATAAAGCCGTTCTTCAGTCTATTACAAGCCCTTTCAGGAACGTCTATACTCGCTTTTGCAAGCCGGATAACACGGCGAAAGGACGCAAATCTATTATGGCTCACTCACATTTATTAGCAGAAAGAATTTCCCGCTTAAGCAGCGCACTGGAAAAAGGACTCTTCGAGCGCAGCCACGCCATTCGCCTGTGTTTGCTGGCGGCACTAAGCGGTGAGAGTGTGTTTCTTCTTGGCCCGCCGGGCATTGCCAAAAGCTTGATTGCTCGCCGTCTGAAGTTTGCCTTCAAACATGCCCGCGCTTTCGAATATTTGATGACCCGTTTCTCCACACCGGAAGAGGTGTTTGGCCCGCTTTCCATTCAGGCGCTGAAAGATGAAGGTCGCTATGAGCGTTTAACCAGCGGCTATTTACCGGAAGCTGAAATTGTCTTTCTGGATGAGATCTGGAAAGCCGGTCCGGCCATTCTCAACACCCTGCTGACCGCAATTAACGAACGGCGTTTTCGCAATGGTGCCAGCGAAGAGAAAATCCCCATGCGCCTGCTGGTGGCCGCCTCAAACGAACTGCCCGAAGCGGACAGCAGCCTTGAAGCGCTATATGACCGCATGTTGATTCGCCTGTGGCTCGACAAAGTACAGGAGAAGGGCAATTTCCGCTCGATGCTGATTAGCCAGCAGGATGAGAACGACAATCCGGTGCCAGCTGAGTTGCGAATCACCGATGAAGAGTACGCCAGCTGGCAACAGGAGATTGGCAAGGTCAAACTGCCGGATAATGTCTTTGAGCTTATTTATACGTTGCGCCAGCAGCTGGATGCGTTGCCGAGTGCGCCGTATGTTTCCGATCGTCGCTGGAAAAAGGCTATCCGCCTGTTACAGGCCAGCGCCTTTTTCAGCGGTCGCGATGCAGTCGCGCCGATTGATTTAATCCTGCTGAAAGATTGCCTGTGGCACGATGCGGAAGGCATGCGTCTGCTGGAACAGCAACTGGAAGTATTGATGACCGGGCACGCCTGGCAGCAGCAATCGATGATTGCGCAGCTCACCACAATTTCGCAGCGCCACCTGCAACTTCAGCAACAACAAAGCGACAAAACAGCACTCAAAGTGAGCCGTCAGGGCGGGATGTTCAGCCGTAAGCCGCATTATGAGTTACCCGCCGGTTTAACCGAACCGGTGTTGACCCTCCTTCTGCAACAGCCGTTAAAATTGCATGATTTGCAGGTTATCCACGTCACTATTGAACGCGGTGCGCTGGAGCAGTGGCTGGCGAAAGGCGGTGAGATCCGCGGCAAACTCAACGGCATTGGTTTTGCGCAAGTGCTGAATCTGGAAGTGGATACCAGCCTGCATCTGTTGATCCGCGACGTCAGCCTGCAAGGATCGCGTCTTGCCCTGCCCGGTGGCAGTACCACTGAAAATGTGCCGGAAGAGATCAAGCAACAACTGGAAGCACTGGACAATACCTGGCACCAGCAGCACACCCGCTTTAGCGAACAGCAAAAATGCCTGTTTATTGCCGCCGACTGGTTAGGTCGCATTGAAGCCAGCCTGCAGGATGTCAGAGCGCAGATCCAACAGGCGCGGCAATGCTAACGCTGGAAACTCTGAATGTAATACTCACCATCAGTGAGGAGGCGTTAGTTGAAGAACTTATCGTCCTCCTGCTGGCTTCACCGCAACTGGCGCTGTTTTTCGAAAAATTTCCAAAACTTAAACATGCGATAACAGAAGATGTGCCGCGCTGGCGCGAGGCACTGAAAAAGCATCTGAAAGAGGCGGAAGTACCGCCGGAGCTGGCGCAAGAGGTGCTTAGCTACCAGCAAAATCAGTTGCTTTCGACTTCGCAATTTACTATTCAGTTGCCACAAATTCTGGCATTGCTGGATAAGCTGCACTCCCCTTTTGCCACCCAGGCGCGACAAATGGTTGCCGATAACCCGGTTTTCACGCCCGCGCTGCATACCCTGTTTTTGCAACGCTGGCGGCTGAGCCTGGTGGTGCAAACTACCGCTTTCAACCAGCAGTTACTGGAAGAGGAGCGTGAGCAGCTGCTCAGTGAAGTGCAGGAACGCATGACGCTCAGCGGCCAGCTAGAACCGGTCCTGATCGAAAATGAAAACGCTGCAGGCAGGCTATGGGATATGAGCGCCGGGCAGCTCAAACGCGGTGATTATCAGTTGATCGTGAAGTACGGTGATTTTCTCAAAGAGCAACCGGAACTCCAGCAACTGGCGGAACAGCTTGGCCGCTCACGGGAAGCCAGGTCGGTGCCGCGTAAAGATGCGCCGATGGAAACCTTCCGCACCATGGTGCGCGAACCGGCAATCGTACCGGAGCAGGTTGACGGACTGCATCAGAGCGACGATATCCTGCGCTTATTGCCGCCGGAGCTGGCAACGCTGGGTATTACCGAACTGGAGTATGAGTTTTACCGACGGCTGGTGGAAAAACAGTTGCTGACTTATCGCCTGCATGGCGATGCCTGGCGGGAAAAAGTGACGGAACGCCCGGTTGTTCACCAGGATTTTGACCAGCAACCGCGCGGCCCCTTCATTGTCTGTGTCGATACCTCCGGTTCCATGGGCGGCTTTAATGAGCAGTGCGCCAAAGCGTTCTGCCTGGCGTTAATGCGCGTGGCGCTGGCGGACAAACGGCGCTGTTTTATTATGCTGTTTTCCAGCGAAGTGGTGCGCTATGAACTTACCAGTGCGCAGGGGCTGGAGCAGGCGATCCGTTTTCTCAGCCAGCGCTTTCGCGGTGGCACCGATCTGGCGAGTTGTTTTCGCGCGATCATCGAACGGATGCAGGGCGGAGAGTGGTATGACGCGGATGCAGTGGTGATTTCGGATTTTATCGCCCAGCGCCTGCCGGACGATGTCGTCAGTAAGGTAAAGGAACTCCAGCATATTCATCAACATCGCTTTCACGCGGTGGCGATGTCGTCCCACGGCAAGCCCGGCATCATGCGTATCTTCGACCATATCTGGCGCTTCGACACCGGGATGCGCAGCCGCCTGTTACGGCGCTGGCGGCGTTAAAGCAGGCCGGAAACCTGCTCGCGGACGTGCGCAGGCCACACGCCGCACTGCACTTGCCCGATGTGCGGTAATTGCAGTAGCAGCATGGTAAGGCGCGATTGACCGATGCCGCCGCCGATAGTTTGTGGCATCTCACCGCGCAACAGCGCCTGGTGCCACTCCAGTTGTAAGCGATCTTCATCGCCGGTCAGCTTTAACTGGCGTTTTAAGGTGTCGGCATCGACGCGAATGCCCATCGACGACAGTTCCAGCGCGTCTTCCAGTACCGGGTTCCACACCAGAATATCGCCATTCAAACCGCTGAAACCCGCTTCCGCCGCCGTGCTCCAGTCATCATAATCCGGCGCACGCACATCATGACGCTTGCCGTCGCTAAGTTTGCCGCCAATGCCCATCAGGAACACCGCGCCCAGCTCTTTCGCGATCGCTCTCTCGCGACCTTTGGCGTCGAGATGCGGAAAGCGGCTGAGCAGCGCTTCGCTGTGTACAAAGTGGATCTGCTCTGGCAGGAACGGTGCCAGACCAAATCGCTCGCTGACGACAGCTTCAGTCTCTTTGATCCCTGACCAGATCGACTCTACAGTGCTTTTTAACGTGGTCAGCTTGCGTTGATCATCACCGAGTACGCGTTCCCAGTCCCACTGATCCACATAGACGGAGTGAATAGAAGAAAGGCGATCTTCATCCGGGCGCAGGGCTTTCATGTGCGTGTATAGCCCTTCACCGGCGCTGAAGTCGTGCTGGCCCAGCGTCTGACGTTTCCATTTAGCCAGTGAATGCACCACTTCGAAACGGGCATCCGGTAACGTTTTCACATTGACCTGTACCGCTTTTTCGCACCCCGACAGGTTATCCTGCGTGCCATCACCCACGTGGCTAAGGATCGGCGCCTGAACTTCAATCAGCCCCAGTTTCTCCTCCAGCTGGCGAGAGAAAAAAGATTTCACGAAAGCAATCTGACGTTGTCTGGCGATGTAAGCGGTTTTCATTATGTTACTCCTGTGTCCTGTTGCTATGCATTAAGCAATAAAACATCGCAATAACTCAATAATGCACAATTAAAAAGCCGGTAACGCTTTTGATTCGTTAATACAGCAAGCTAAAATAGAAAGAATCATTATTCTTCATAAGAAAATTCTATGGAAAATTATCAGATCGACAATCTGGACCGCGGCATCCTGGATGCCTTAATGGCAAATGCGCGTACCGCCTATGCCGAGCTTGCCAAACAGTTCGGCGTCAGCCCCGGCACTATTCACGTGCGCGTAGAGAAAATGAAGCAGGCAGGGATCATTACCGGTGCGCGCATTGATGTAAGCCCGAAACAACTGGGATATGACGTCTGCTGTTTTATCGGCATTATTTTGAAAAGCGCCAAAGATTACCCCTCCGCGCTGGCGAAGCTGGAAAGTCTGGAAGAGGTGACCGAGGCTTATTACACCACCGGGCACTACAGCATCTTTATTAAGGTAATGTGTCGATCCATTGACGCCTTGCAGCAGGTACTTATCAACAAGATCCAAACAATTGATGAAATTCAATCCACGGAGACGCTGATCTCCCTGCAAAACCCGATCATGCGCACGATCCGCCCTTAACCGGGCGTTTTCATCCTCAAATAATACCCGTATTGTCCACAGGTAGATCCCAGCCCATTCACAGCGTACAATGCCCCCCTATTTATCGCCGAATGGCGGGTAAAACGGAGCGGGCTTCATGGCAGACATCACTCTTATTAGCGGCAGCACCCTTGGCGGCGCGGAATATGTGGCGGAACATCTGGCGGAAAAGCTGGAAGACGCGGGTTTCAGTACCGAGACGCTGCACGGCCCGCTTTTAGAGGATCTTGCTTTGCAGGGCACCTGGCTGGTGGTCAGTTCCACTCATGGTGCGGGCGATCTGCCCGAAAACCTGCAGCCGCTTTTAGACGATTTGAACGCGCAAAAACCGGATCTCTCCCAGGTACGCTTTGGCGCTATTGGTATCGGTAGCCGCGAATATGACACGTTCTGTCAGGCGATCGAAAAACTGGAAGCTTCATTAACGGCGTGCGGAGCAAAACAGATCGGCGAAACGCTGAAGATCAACATCCTTGATCACGATATTCCGGAAGATCCAGCGGAAGAATGGCTGGGATCTTGGAAAAATTTACTCAATAACGATTAAAGATCGTGCGATCAGATGTGGATAACTATGCTTAAAAGCACTGATCAACCGGTAGTTATCCCATTAGCAACTGCAGTTCAGTTTTTGACTTGTGTATAACTAGCCATTCTGATCCCAGCTTATACGGTTCAGGATCACCGATCATTCACAGCTAATGATCCTCACTAATGACTTGATCTTAAAGTGATGATCAGGGTTATCCACAGCACCTGTCGATCCTAATAAGAGATCACAATAGAACAGATCTCTACATATAAAAGATCTTCTTTTTAATAGCCGGGATCCGATCCTTTCTCACTGGACTAAAGTTGAGTAGAATCCACGGCCCAGGCTTCAATCCTATTTCTAACCGCTCAGGCGAGGCATACCACCATGTTTTATCCGGATCCTTTTGACGTCATTATCATTGGCGGGGGTCATGCAGGCACTGAGGCCGCGATGGCCGCAGCGCGTATGGGTCAGCAGACCCTGCTGTTGACACACAATATCGACACGCTGGGGCAGATGAGCTGCAACCCGGCGATTGGCGGTATTGGGAAAGGACACCTGGTAAAAGAAGTGGATGCGCTCGGCGGGCTGATGGCGAAGGCGATCGATCAGGCGGGTATTCAGTTTAGGATACTAAACGCCAGCAAAGGCCCGGCAGTCCGTGCGACACGTGCGCAGGCAGACCGCGTGCTTTACCGCCAGGCAGTGCGAACAGCGCTTGAAAACCAACCGAACCTGATGATCTTCCAGCAGGCGGTTGAAGATCTGATCGTCGAAAACGATCGCGTTGTGGGTGCCGTGACCCAGATGGGGCTCAAATTCCGTGCGAAAGCGGTGGTGCTGACCGTAGGGACATTCCTCGACGGTAAAATCCATATTGGTCTTGATAACTACAGCGGTGGTCGTGCGGGCGATCCGCCATCGATTCCGCTGTCGCGTCGTCTGCGCGAACTGCCGTTGCGCGTCAGCCGCCTGAAAACCGGTACACCGCCGCGTATTGACGCGCGCACTATCGATTTCAGCGTTCTGGCCCAGCAGCATGGCGATAACCCGATGCCGGTGTTCTCGTTTATGGGCAACGTCGCGCAGCATCCGCGTCAGGTGCCGTGCTATGTCACGCATACCAATGAAAAAACCCACGATGTGATCCGCAATAACCTCGATCGCAGCCCGATGTATGCCGGTGTTATCGAAGGGATCGGCCCGCGTTACTGCCCGTCGATCGAAGATAAAGTCATGCGCTTTGCCGATCGCAATCAGCACCAGATCTTCCTTGAGCCGGAAGGACTAACCTCCAACGAAATTTACCCGAACGGTATCTCCACCAGCCTGCCGTTTGATGTGCAGATGCAAATTGTGCGTTCCATGCAGGGGATGGAAAACGCGAAGATTGTTCGCCCTGGCTACGCCATTGAGTACGACTTCTTCGATCCGCGCGATCTGAAACCTACGCTTGAAAGCAAATTTATTCAGGGTCTGTTCTTTGCTGGCCAGATTAACGGCACCACCGGATACGAAGAAGCTGCGGCCCAGGGGCTGCTGGCGGGGCTTAATGCCGCGCGCTTCTCTGCCGAAAAAGAGGGCTGGGCGCCGCGTCGCGATCAGGCTTATCTCGGCGTACTGGTGGACGATCTCTGCACCCTGGGGACAAAAGAGCCGTACCGTATGTTTACCTCCCGCGCGGAGTACCGCCTGATGCTGCGCGAAGACAATGCCGATCTGCGCCTGACGGAAGCGGGTCGTGAGCTGGGTCTGGTGGATGACGAGCGCTGGGCGCGTTTCAACGAAAAACTGGAGACTATCGAGCGTGAACGTCAGCGCCTGAAATCTCAGTGGGTATCGCCAGCCTCTGAACATGCGCCTGCGGTCAACGAACATCTGACTGCGCCGTTATCGCGCGAAGCCAGCGGCGAAGATCTGCTGCGTCGTCCTGAGATGACCTACGAGCAACTGGTTCAGTTGGCGCCGTTCGCTCCGGGCCTGGACGATCAACAAGCTGCCGAGCAGGTGGAAATCCAGGTGAAATACGAGGGTTATATTGCGCGTCAGCAGGATGAGATCGAAAAACAGCAACGCAATGAGAATACTCTGTTGCCCGCAACGCTGGATTACCGCCAGGTTAACGGGCTTTCCAACGAAGTGATCGCCAAGCTTAACGATCATAAGCCGTCGTCCATTGGCCAGGCATCACGCATTTCCGGCATTACCCCGGCGGCGATCTCCATTCTGCTGGTGTGGCTGAAAAAACAAGGTATGCTGCGCCGTAGCGCCTAATCTTACTTATCTGCCCGGTTTTACCGGGCATTTTAATTCCACAGGTAACAACCGTGCTTAACAAACTCTCTCGTCTGCTCGATGAAGCAGGTATTTCGTTGTCCGATCACCAGCAACAACAACTGGTGGCTTACGTCGAACTGCTGCACAAATGGAACAAAGCGTACAACCTGACTTCCGTACGCGATACCAACGAGATGCTGATCCGCCATATCCTCGACAGCGTTGTGGTTGCGCCTTACCTGCAAGGTTCACGCTTTATTGACGTTGGGACCGGCCCCGGATTGCCTGGCATTCCGTTGTCTATCGTATGCCCTGAATCGCATTTCACGTTGCTCGACAGCCTTGGCAAACGGGTACGGTTTTTACGCCAGGTTCAGCATGAATTGAAACTGAGCAATATCGAACCGGTGCAGAGTCGTGTCGAAGATTTCCCGGCACAACCGCCATTTGACGGTGTTATCAGCCGCGCTTTTGCTTCGCTGAATGACATGGTGAACTGGTGCCGGCATTTGCCTGGCGAAGAAGGGCGTTTCTATGCGCTTAAAGGTTTAGTGCCGGAAGAGGAAATTGCGCTGTTACCCGCTGATTTGTGTGTAGAAACAATTGTTAAACTGCATGTTCCGCACCTGGATGGCGAGCGTCATTTAGTCGTCGTTAAAGCAAATAAAGTTTAATTTTTATCAAAAAATGTATCATTCGTGCGGTTGCCGCGATGTTAAAAAACGACATTAAAAACGGTGATACGTTCAGTTACATTTAACCGTATTTTTACCAGGATTTTTCTGACATTTAACGCTGTGAATTTTATTCACGCTTAAAATAATCAACTGTGAAAATATCAGTCCGCTAAAAATCGGCCTCGATAACGAAATATTGTTGTTAAATAATTATTAAAAATGTCAATAAATCGTTTTCATAGTAGATGTGAGTGTTTTAAAAAGAGTTGTGATAAATCGGCTTAAATATCAGAAAGATGAAAAGTATCAAATTACTGATGCGATAAATAAGGCGAGTGCATAAATGTTTATTTTGTGACCGAGTGCACGCTTTGCCAGCAGGAATTTCGCGTTATTTGCACTTTTGCTCGAAGGTTCACAGTTTCTGCAAAAGTTTAAAAATAGCGCTTGGGAAAAATATTTAAACATTTATTCACCTTTTCGCTACTTATTGTTTGAAATCACGAGGCCGCACCGTATAATTTGACCGCTTTTTGATGCTTGACTCCGGGCTCCAAAGAACGTTTTATACGACACGCGGCATACCTCAAAGGGAGCAGGAGTTAAGAAACGCAATGTCTGTGTCGCTCTATAGTCGAAACGTTGCTCGCAGGCTTCTGCTTATTCAGTTTCTGGCAGTAATGGCAAGTGGATTGCTGTTTAGCCTCAAAGACCCCTTCTGGGGCATTTCCGCCGTGTGCGGAGGTATGGCAGTCTTACTGCCGAATATGTTGTTTATGATTTTTGCCTGGCGTCATCAGGCGCATACACCCGCTAAAGGCCGCGTGGCCTGGACCTTCGCCTTCGGTGAAGCGCTCAAGGTGTTGATGACATTCGTGTTACTGGTGGTGGCGCTGGCGGTTTTCAAGGTGGCTTTTTTGCCGCTGATAGTCACGTGGGTTTCGGTGCTGGTAGTTCAGATACTGGCACCTGCTGTAATTAACAACAAAGGGTAAGAGGCATCATGTCTGCAGGAGAATACTCAACACCGCAGGAGTACATCGGTCACCATCTGAATAATCTTCAGATTGACCTGCGTACCTTCTCACTGGTGGATCCGCATAACCCCCCGGCCACTTTCTGGACGCTGAATATCGACTCCATGTTTTTCTCAGTGGTTCTGGGTCTGTTGTTCCTGGTGATGTTCCGTAGCGTAGCGAAAAAAGCCACCAGCGGTGTCCCGGGGAAATTCCAGACGGCGATTGAGCTGGTGATTGGTTTTGTTCATGGTAGCGTCAAAGACATGTACCACGGCAAAAGCAAGCTTATCGCACCACTGGCCCTGACGATCTTCGTCTGGGTATTCCTGATGAACCTGATGGATCTTTTGCCTATCGACTTCCTTCCGTGGATTGGCGAGCACGTCCTGGGTCTGCCTGCACTGCGCGTGGTGCCGTCTGCTGACGTCAACATCACCCTGTCGATGGCGCTGGGCGTATTTATCCTGATTCTGTTCTACAGCATCAAAATGAAGGGTATTGGCGGTTTCGCTAAAGAGCTGACTCTCCAGCCGTTCAACCATCCGGTATTTATTCCGGTAAACCTTATCCTTGAGGGCGTGAGCCTGCTGTCCAAACCGGTTTCACTCGGTCTGCGACTGTTCGGCAACATGTACGCGGGTGAGTTGATTTTCATTCTGATCGCGGGTCTTCTGCCGTGGTGGTCACAGTGGGTTCTGAATGTGCCGTGGGCCATTTTCCACATCCTGATTATTACGCTGCAAGCCTTTATCTTCATGGTTCTGACGATTGTCTATCTGTCGATGGCATCCGAAGAGCATTGATTTTTAACAACACTACTACGTTTTAACTGAAACAAACTGGAGACTGTCATGGAAAACCTGAATATGGATCTGCTGTACTTGGCTGCCGCTGTGATGATGGGTCTGGCGGCAATCGGTGCTGCGATCGGTATCGGCATCCTCGGGGGTAAATTCCTGGAAGGCGCTGCGCGTCAGCCGGATCTGATTCCTCTGCTGCGTACTCAGTTCTTTATCGTTATGGGTCTGGTGGATGCTATCCCGATGATCGCTGTGGGTCTGGGTCTGTACGTGATGTTTGCTGTCGCGTAGTAAGGGTTGCTTTTCAAGCAATTGTTTAGAACGTTAACCAGATAAGAGGCATTGTGCTGTGAATCTAAACGCAACAATCCTCGGCCAGGCCATCGCGTTTGTCCTGTTCGTTCTGTTCTGCATGAAGTATGTATGGCCGCCGTTAATGGCTGCCATCGAAAAACGTCAGAAAGAAATTGCTGACGGTCTTGCTTCCGCAGAACGAGCTAAAAAGGACCTTGACCTTGCACAGGCCAATGCGACCGACCAGCTGAAAAAAGCGAAAGCTGAAGCTCAGGTAATCATTGAACAGGCGAACAAACGTCGTTCTCAGATCCTGGACGAAGCGAAAGCAGAAGCCGAGCAGGAACGTACCAAAATCGTGGCGCAGGCGCAGGCGGAAATTGACGCCGAACGCAAACGCGCCCGCGAAGAGCTGCGTAAGCAAGTGGCTCTGCTGGCAGTAGCCGGCGCCGAGAAAATCATCGAGCGTTCCGTGGATGAAGCTGCTAACAGCGACATCGTGAATAAACTGGTCGCTGAACTGTAAGGAGGAGGGGCTGATGTCTGAATTTGTAACGGTAGCTCGCCCCTACGCCAAAGCAGCTTTTGACTTTGCCGTCGAAACTCAGAGCGTTGATCGCTGGCAGGATATGCTGGCGTTCGCCGCCGAGGTGACGAAAAATGAAGACATGGCAGAGCTTATCTCCGGCGCGTTAGCACCGGAAACGCTCGCTAAGTCGTTTATCGCAGTTTGTGGGGAGCAACTTGACGACAAAGGTCAGAACCTGATCCGGGTGATGGCTGAAAATGGTCGAATCAAAGTGCTTCCTGATGTTCTTGAGCAGTTTATTCAGTTACGCGCAGCCAGCGAGGCTATCGCAGAAGTCGAAGTGACTTCCGCGTCCGCACTGAGTGAAGAACAGCTTTCGAAGATCCGCGCCGCGATGGAAAAACGTCTGTCACGCAAAGTGAAGCTGAATTGCAATATCGATAAGTCTGTAATGGCAGGCGTAATCATCCGTGCGGGTGATATGGTCATTGATGGCAGCGTACGCGGCCGTCTTGAACGCCTTGCAGACGTCTTGCAGTCTTAAGGGGACTGGAGCATGCAACTGAATTCCACCGAAATCAGCGAACTGATCAAGCAGCGCATTGCTCAGTTCAGTGTTGTGAGCGAAGCTCACAACGAAGGTACTATTGTTTCTGTAAGTGACGGTGTTATCCGCATCCACGGCCTGGCCGACTGTATGCAGGGCGAGATGATTTCTCTGCCGGGTAACCGTTACGCTATCGCACTGAACCTGGAGCGCGACTCCGTAGGTGCAGTTGTGATGGGGCCGTACGCTGACCTCGCCGAAGGCATGAAGGTGAAGTGTACTGGCCGTATTCTGGAAGTTCCGGTTGGCCGTGGCCTGCTTGGCCGTGTGGTCAACACCCTGGGCGCGCCGATCGATGGGAAAGGTCCGGTTGATAACGATGGCTTCTCGCCAATCGAAGTTATCGCCCCGGGCGTTATCGATCGTCAGTCCGTCGATCAGCCGGTTCAGACGGGTTATAAATCCGTTGACGCCATGATCCCAATCGGTCGTGGTCAGCGTGAATTGATCATCGGTGACCGTCAGACCGGTAAAACCGCGATGGCAATCGATGCGATCATCAACCAGCGCGATTCCGGCATCAAATGCGTATACGTCGCTATCGGCCAGAAAGCCTCTACCATTGCTAACGTGGTACGTAAGCTGGAAGAGCACGGCGCACTGTCCAACACCATCGTTGTTGTTGCAACCGCTTCTGAATCTGCTGCACTGCAATACCTGGCGCCGTATGCCGGTTGCGCAATGGGCGAATACTTCCGCGACCGCGGCGAAGATGCGCTGATCGTATACGATGACCTGTCCAAACAGGCAGTCGCTTACCGTCAGGTTTCCCTGCTGCTCCGTCGTCCGCCAGGACGTGAAGCATTCCCGGGCGACGTATTCTATCTCCACTCTCGTCTGCTGGAGCGCGCATCCCGCGTTAATGCTGAATACGTTGAAAACTTCACCAAAGGTGAAGTGAAAGGTAAAACCGGTTCTCTGACCGCACTGCCGATCATTGAAACCCAGGCGGGTGACGTTTCTGCGTTCGTTCCGACCAACGTAATTTCTATTACCGATGGTCAGATCTTCCTGGAAACCAACCTGTTTAACTCCGGTATTCGTCCGGCGGTTAACCCGGGTATCTCCGTATCTCGTGTGGGTGGTGCAGCTCAGACCAAGATCATCAAAAAACTGTCCGGTGGTATTCGTACCGCACTGGCGCAGTATCGTGAACTGGCGGCGTTCTCGCAGTTTGCGTCCGATCTGGATGAAGCGACCCGTAAACAGCTGAGCCACGGTCAGAAAGTGACCGAGCTGCTGAAACAGAAACAGTATGCCCCTATGTCTGTTGCACAACAGGGCCTGGTGCTGTTCGCAGCTGAGCGCGGTTACCTCGAAGATGTGGAACTGGCGAAAATCGGTAGCTTCGAAGCCGCTCTGTTGGCTTTCGCTGACCGTGATCACGCTCCGCTGATGCAAGAGATCAACCAGTCCGGTGGCTATAACGACGAAATCGAAGGCAAGCTGAAAGGCCTCCTCGATTCCTTCAAAGCAACCCAATCCTGGTAACGTCTGGCGGCTTGTCTTAGGGCAGGCCGCAAGGCATTGAGGAGAAGCTCATGGCCGGCGCAAAAGAGATACGTAGTAAGATCGCAAGCGTCCAGAACACGCAGAAGATCACTAAAGCGATGGAGATGGTCGCCGCTTCCAAAATGCGTAAATCGCAGGATCGCATGGCGTCCAGCCGTCCTTATGCAGATACCATGCGCAAAGTGATTGGTCACCTTGCAAACGGTAATCTGGAATATAAGCACCCCTATCTGGAAGAACGCGACGTTAAACGCGTGGGCTACCTGGTGGTGTCGACCGACCGTGGTCTGTGCGGTGGTTTGAACATTAACCTGTTCAAAAAACTGCTGGCGGATATGAAAGCGTGGTCCGATAAAGGCGTTCAGAGCGAACTCGCGATGATCGGCTCTAAAGGCGTCTCTTTCTTTAATTCCGTAGGTGGCAACGTTGTCGCTCAGGTGACTGGTATGGGTGATAACCCATCCTTGTCAGAGCTGATCGGCCCGGTAAAAGTAATGTTGCAAGCCTACGACGAAGGTCGTCTCGACAAGCTTTATATTGTTAGCAACAAATTTATCAACACCATGTCTCAGGTACCGACCATCACTCAGCTGCTGCCGTTACCGGCTGCAGAAGATGAAGAGTTGAAGCGTAAATCCTGGGATTATCTGTATGAACCTGATCCAAAAGCGCTGCTGGATACTCTCCTGCGTCGTTATGTTGAATCTCAGGTTTACCAGGGTGTTGTGGAAAACCTGGCCAGCGAGCAGGCCGCACGTATGGTGGCGATGAAAGCCGCGACCGACAATGGCGGCAGCCTGATTAAAGAGCTGCAGTTGGTATACAACAAAGCTCGTCAGGCCAGCATTACTCAGGAACTCACCGAAATCGTCGGTGGTGCATCCGCGGTATAACCAGGTTAATTCGTAGAGGATTCATGATGGCTACTGGAAAAATTGTCCAGGTAATCGGCGCCGTAGTTGACGTCGAATTCCCTCAGGATGCCGTACCGCGCGTGTACGATGCTCTTGAGGTTAAAAATGGTAACGAGACGCTGGTGCTGGAAGTTCAGCAGCAGCTCGGCGGCGGTATCGTACGTACCATCGCCATGGGTTCTTCTGACGGTCTGCGTCGTGGTCTGGAAGTTAATGACCTTGCGCACCCGATCGAAGTCCCGGTAGGTAAAGCTACACTGGGTCGTATCATGAACGTGCTCGGTCAGCCGATCGACATGAAAGGCGACATCGGTGAAGAAGAGCGTTGGGCGATTCACCGCGCGGCACCTTCCTATGAAGAGCTCTCCAGCTCTCAGGAACTGCTGGAAACCGGCATCAAAGTTATCGACCTGATGTGTCCGTTCGCCAAGGGCGGTAAAGTCGGTCTGTTTGGTGGTGCGGGCGTAGGTAAAACCGTAAACATGATGGAGCTGATCCGTAACATCGCGATCGAGCACTCCGGTTACTCTGTTTTTGCGGGCGTGGGTGAACGTACTCGTGAGGGTAACGACTTCTACCATGAAATGACCGACTCCAACGTTCTGGATAAAGTATCCCTGGTTTACGGCCAGATGAACGAGCCGCCGGGAAACCGTCTGCGCGTTGCGCTGACCGGCCTGACCATGGCTGAGAAGTTCCGTGACGAAGGTCGTGACGTTCTGTTGTTCGTCGACAATATCTACCGTTATACCCTTGCCGGTACTGAAGTATCCGCACTGCTGGGCCGTATGCCTTCAGCGGTAGGTTACCAGCCGACGCTGGCGGAAGAGATGGGTGTTCTGCAGGAACGTATCACCTCTACCAAAACCGGTTCTATCACCTCCGTTCAGGCGGTATACGTACCTGCGGATGACTTGACTGACCCGTCACCAGCCACCACCTTTGCGCACCTTGACGCAACCGTGGTACTGAGCCGTCAGATCGCGTCTCTGGGTATCTACCCGGCCGTTGACCCGCTGGATTCCACCAGCCGTCAGCTGGATCCGCTGGTTGTTGGTCAGGAACACTACGACACCGCGCGTGGCGTACAGTCTCTGCTGCAACGTTATCAGGAACTGAAAGACATCATCGCCATCCTCGGTATGGATGAGCTGTCTGAAGAAGACAAACTGGTGGTAGCTCGCGCACGTAAGATCCAGCGCTTCCTGTCCCAGCCGTTCTTCGTAGCGGAAGTATTTACCGGTTCTCCGGGCAAATACGTCTCCCTGAAAGACACCATCCGTGGCTTTAAAGGCATTATGGAAGGCGAATACGATCACCTGCCGGAGCAGGCGTTCTACATGGTTGGTTCCATCGAAGAAGCAGTGGAAAAAGCCAAAAAACTTTAACGCCTTAATCGGAGGGTGATATGGCAATGACTTACCACCTGGACGTCGTCAGCGCAGAGCAACAAATGTTCTCTGGTCTGGTCGAAAAAATCCAGGTAACGGGCAGTGAAGGTGAACTGGGTATTTTCCCGGGTCACGCACCGCTGCTCACCGCCATTAAGCCTGGTATGATCCGCATCGTAAAACAGTTCGGTCATGAAGAGTTTATCTATCTGTCCGGCGGCATTCTTGAAGTGCAACCGAGCAGCGTGACCGTTCTGGCTGATACCGCTATTCGTGGCCAGGATCTCGACGAAGCGCGAGCCCTGGAATCGAAGCGTAAAGCAGAAGAGCACATTAATAGCTCTCACGGTGACGTGGATTACGCTCAGGCGTCTGCGGAGCTGGCGAAAGCCATCGCGAAACTGCGTGTTATCGAGTTGACCAAAAAAGCGATGTAACACCGGCTTGAACGTTAAAAAGCCAGTCTGGTTTCCAGGCTGGCTTTTTTTATGGCTGCGTTCCAGTAAATATGAAACTGAAAATGTGTTTTATTATTTTGTGATGCATATCACAAAAATGTTGATCGGTTAAAAAATGAGGCGTAGACTCTTTTTTGTGAAGTTCATCACAGAAAATAACCT
Organism: Kosakonia sp. SOY2; assembly: GCF_027109175.1. Classification (NCBI taxonomy): domain Bacteria; kingdom Pseudomonadati; phylum Pseudomonadota; class Gammaproteobacteria; order Enterobacterales; family Enterobacteriaceae; genus Kosakonia; species Kosakonia sp. SOY2. The sequence goes on along the minus strand of NZ_JAPVXH010000009.1, from coordinate 50,217 downwards.
TCAGTCAAAGCAGGAAACCATTATGAAACTGATCAACAAAATCATCGCTCTCTTCAGCAACATGAACATCTCTTTCGGTACGTTCAATCATTAATTGCTGATATGCCGAGTGGCGCCACGCTTACCGTTGTGTGATAAGCGAGCGCCATCTGGCTACATCTTCAGTTCCGCCAGCACCGCCCCACTATCCAGCACTTTCCCCTTGTTGTTCACGCTCTGCCCTTTCTCAATAAAATAATTCGTCTCATCAATATTTCCGACCACCGCATCGTCATAGCGGCCCGGCGCACTGCGCACGGATTTGTTGTGGGTGAATTTCCCCTGAGTGGAAGCATCACCATAGGGGCTTGGGCGAAAAATAAAGTTAAAGCGTTGATTATCCGCAGCGATATTGTTCTCTACCACCAGCGCACCAGGATTAAAATTGTCGGTGAAACCATCCAGATGGTTAGCAATCGCTTTACTGTTCCGCACCTGATGCGCCACTGGCTGCCCTTCTCCCCCCAGTTTGAAACCGTTGCTGGTATTGTTGCTGGCAATAGAATTCTCTATCACCACAACACCGTTGCCGCCGTCCTCAATCTTATTAAACAAATCAAAGCCGTCATCGATATTGTCATGGGAGTAGCATCTCTCCAGGCGGTTACCGTCACCGACGCGCATCTTCACCGCGAAGCCGTCAGCGTTGATTTTGCCGGGATCTTCATTCCCCCAGGACTCAGCATCGATCACGCGGTTATGGCTCGCCCACAGTGCGCGACCAATGTTTTCCGGTGAGGAGATCTGAATGCCGGTATCGTCATTACGCCAGGCGACCACTTTTTCGATCACGTTATGGCTACCCTGCACGCGCAGGCTCTTGTCGGTAACGCCAATACCTTTGATATGCCAGTAACTGGCATCAACCAGTAAACCGTGGATCACCGCTTTGCCATCGGCTTGCAGCGTTTTTGGTTTATCACGCAAGCCGCTGGCGGTGAGTGGGATCTCTGCCCGGGCATAATCTCCGGCTTTCAGGTTAATTGTCCCGCCTGGCGGCAACAGAGATATAGCGGTTGGCAAATCCAGTGGTGATGCAGCGGTACCTTCACCATCCGCTTTACCATCGGCGGCGGCATACAGAGTAGAAGCCATGGTTCCGGCAACCCTTTCGACAGCGAACGTCTGCGAAATGGGCGTTATCTCTTTACCGCTTGTTGGTGTAAAGGTCAGTGCAAAGGTGTTTTCTGCCGCCAAGTGAGTTGGCAGGGTATACATTTCACCCGCTTTCACCGGTTTTTCATTACCGATCACCACTTCGTTCTGCCGCACGCTAAACAAGCCATCATAATTAGCGCATGCCTGCACCGTGTAGGCTTCGCCAATGCTCTGGGCGGGAGAGGCTATTTGTACGACAATCGGCAACGGCTTAGCCTGCCAGGGTTTAGAATCAATAGTCTGGGCTTTGCTGGTGGTTAATGTGGCATCGCTAACCACAATTTTGGCGTTACGCGAGGCAAAAAAGCCCACGTAATAGTGGTCTTTATTTTGCACCGAAATCAAATCGGCGCGCGGTACGCTGCGGCTGACCCATTTATCACTCCCCTGCGGCGCCCATGCGCTGATAAAACCGTCGTTGGTACGTTCTAGTTTCAGGCGAAAGGTTGGCGTCTGGCGAAGATCAATCTCTTCCTGATAACTCTGTTTCGAGATAGTGGCACCGGCATTCCCCCACGGCTGGCTAATCCCCTCACGGGTAATCGCTTGCATCTTCACGCGGAAATTATCTTTTTTATCCTGCGTCATAATGGCGTTCATCACCATATTTGATGCCGCCGGAAACTCTTCATAACCCTCTTTCAACGGCTGCTGGCGCGGGGCACCAATCACGTCTCGTACCAGCAAACCTGCACCTTCCTGCGCGGCGGGTTTTGCTCCGTTTTCAGGACCGAACTGTTCAACGGTAATGGTTGCCTGTAAGACAAAATTTTCGTTACCAGGAAGTCGGGTATAAAAAAACGTCAGGCCGTCGTGGGAATTGGCAATTTTGCCGCCGCGGCTTTCAATTGTGATCGGATTTGTTAACGTTGCCTCATCCGCAACAGAGAGCTTTTTACCAGCGATGGTGACATCATTGACGCCTATTTTTTCCGGTAACACATTCGATGAGAAATTCATGTCGGTAGATTGCCCAAAAGCAATCGCTTTCCAGACAGGGGCTGTTGCAGCCAACGCAGGAACGGAAATAAGTGAACTGCAAATCGTGAGGGCCAGAGGTATTTTATAATTCATTCTATTCTCCTGATTGATAATTGCCTGCCATTATCATCAAGATGAAACAGTGTTTCTTTTTTGTACGTCACACTCTTTGATAATTAAAACGCCGTTTTGTTTTTGTGCGATCTTTATTCAGGATGAGAATAATGGCTAACTCATTGTATGAATTAGCACCAGCGGGAAATGGCGCTATTTTTCAGCGGCAAACTGATTTACTCTGCGCACCAAATAGTCTTCAAATGGCCTGAAATAGCGGAACTTGAGCGTTTCGTCGGCAATCCATTTCATGCTACAAAATATGTAGAATTTTCAACACGAAAGAGGTTTACTTCTTTCCCAAAATAGAGTCAGGACGCAAATGTTGAACACAAAAATGAGTGTGGTGATCCTTGCTGCGGGCAAAGGTACACGCATGTATTCCGATCTTCCCAAAGTGCTGCATCCGCTTGCAGGGAAAGCGATGGTTCAGCATGTCATTGATACCGCTACTGTTCTTGGCGCGAACCACGTCCATCTGGTGTATGGCCACGGTGGCGATCTGCTCAAACAACGCCTTTCTGACGATAAACTCAATTGGGTTCTGCAAGCTGAACAGCTGGGTACTGGCCATGCGATGCAACAGGCTGCACCGTTCTTTGCGGATGACGAAGATATTCTCATGCTCTATGGTGATGTGCCGCTGATTTCGGTGGAAACACTGGAACGTCTGCGTGCTGCAAAACCGCAAGGTGGGATCGGTTTGTTAACTGTGGTTCTGGATGACCCTACTGGATATGGCCGCATCACGCGCGAAAACGGCGTTGTGACCGGTATTGTTGAGCAGAAAGATGCCAGTGAAGAGCAGCGTAAGATTAACGAAATCAATACCGGTATTTTGATCGCCAATGGCGGCGATATGAAACGCTGGCTTGGTAAACTCACCAACAATAATGCCCAGGGTGAATACTACATCACCGATATCATTGCGCTGGCTTATCAGGAAGGGCGTGAAATCGTCGCTGTGCATCCGCAGCGTCTGAGCGAAGTGGAAGGCGTTAACAATCGTCTTCAGTTGTCACGCCTGGAACGCGCTTATCAGTCTGAGCAAGCCGAAAAATTGCTGCTGGCAGGCGTTATGCTGCGCGATCCTGCGCGTTTCGATCTGCGCGGTACGCTGGAGCACGGGCGGGATGTCGAGATCGATGCTAACGTCATCATTGAAGGTCACGTTAAGCTTGGCGATCGCGTGAAAATTGGCGCCGGTTGCGTTCTGAAAAACAGCGAAATTGGCGACGATTGCGAAATCAGCCCATATAGCGTTGTGGAAGATGCTCGTCTGGAAGCGGAATGTACCATCGGGCCTTTTGCGCGTTTGCGCCCGGGCGCTGAACTGTTGGCTGGCGCGCATGTCGGCAACTTTGTGGAAATGAAAAAAGCGCGTCTGGGGAAAGGTTCGAAAGCGGGCCATCTGACTTATCTGGGCGATGCAGAAATTGGCGACAACGTAAATGTCGGTGCAGGCGTTATTACCTGTAACTATGATGGCGCGAACAAGCATAAAACTATTATTGGTGATGATGTCTTCGTTGGTTCTGACACGCAACTGGTGGCACCTGTCACAATCGGTAAAGGTGCGACGATTGCCGCCGGTACAACGGTGACGCGCAACGTTAACGAAAATGAACTGGTTTTAAGCCGCGTGCCGCAGGTCCAAAAACAGGGCTGGCAGCGTCCGGTGAAGAAGAAGTAATGATTTCAGGGATGAGGGGAAAGATAATTCCCCCGCCCGCGTGCAGTACCTATAAAAATAACCCCACTCTCTACAAGGCTCGGGGAGTCCGATAATCGGACACTTACACTCAATAATTCGCGTTGTACAAAGGCAGCGTCGAAGAATGACGTGTAAACAGGTTGACCGACAACAAAAGGCATAATGCCAAAATCGGAATCAAAAAATATGTGTGGAATTGTTGGCGCAGTCGCGCAACGTGATGTAGCTGAAATCCTTCTCGAAGGCCTTCGTCGTCTGGAATACCGTGGTTATGACTCTGCTGGTCTGGCGGTGGTTGATGCACAAGGTCATATGACCCGTCTGCGCCGTCTTGGTAAAGTGCAGATGCTCTCTCAGGCGGCGGAAGAACACCCGCTGCATGGTGGCACTGGTATTGCTCATACGCGTTGGGCAACGCATGGTGAACCGTCAGAAGGCAACGCGCATCCGCATGTTTCTGACCATATTGTGGTGGTGCATAACGGTATTATCGAAAACCACGAGCCGCTGCGTGAAGAGTTAAAAGCACGCGGTTATGTGTTTGTTTCTGAAACGGATACCGAAGTTATCGCGCACCTGGTGCACTGGGAACTGGAGCAGGGCGGCACGCTGCGTGAAGCTGTACTGCGTACTATTCCTCAGTTACGCGGGGCATATGGCACTGTCATCATGGATACGCGCGATCCGGGTACGTTGCTGGCAGCGCGCTCTGGCAGCCCACTGGTTATTGGCCTGGGCATGGGTGAAAACTTTATTGCATCCGATCAGCTGGCCTTGCTGCCGGTTACCCGCCGCTTTATCTTCCTTGAAGAGGGCGATATTGCTGAAGTGACTCGCCGTAGCGTGACTGTTTTCGATAAATCTGGCGCGCAGGTTAAACGCCCTGATATCGAATCTAATCTGCAATACGACGCTGGCGATAAAGGTATTTACCGCCACTACATGCAAAAAGAGATCTACGAGCAGCCGAACGCCATCAAAAACACCCTGACTGGCCGTATCAGCCATGGTGAAGTTGATCTGAGCGAACTGGGGCCGAATGCCAACGAACTGCTGTCGAAAGTTGAACATATTCAGATCGTTGCCTGCGGTACGTCTTATAACTCCGGTATGGTTTCCCGCTACTGGTTTGAAGCGCTGGCGGGTGTTCCGTGCGATGTCGAAATCGCTTCTGAGTTCCGCTATCGCAAATCTGCGGTGCGTCGTAATAGCCTGATGATCACCCTGTCGCAGTCTGGCGAAACGGCGGATACGCTGGCGGCACTGCGCTTGTCAAAAGAGCTGGGTTATCTGGGGTCGCTGGCTATTTGTAACGTTCCGGGTTCTTCGCTGGTGCGCGAATCCGACCTGGCGATGATGACCAAAGCCGGTACGGAAATCGGCGTTGCATCAACCAAAGCGTTTACCACTCAGCTCACCGTGTTGCTGATGCTGGTGGCGAAACTGAGCCGCCTGAAAGGGCTGGATGCGGCCATTGAGCACGATATCGTTCATGGTTTGCAGGCGCTGCCGAGCCGCATTGAGCAGATGCTGTCGCAGGATAAACGCGTTGAAGCACTGGCAGAAGATTTCTCCGACAAGCATCATGCGCTGTTCCTTGGCCGTGGCGACCAGTATCCGATCGCACTGGAAGGTGCGCTGAAGCTGAAAGAGATCTCCTATATTCATGCCGAAGCCTATGCCGCAGGTGAACTGAAACATGGCCCATTGGCGCTGATTGATGCCGATATGCCGGTGATTGTCGTTGCGCCAAACAACGAGCTGCTGGAAAAACTGAAATCCAACATCGAAGAAGTTCGCGCCCGTGGCGGCGTGCTGTATGTCTTTGCCGATCAGGATGCCGGTTTCACCAGCAACGACAATATGCACATTATCGATATGCCGCATGTAGAAGAAGTGATCGCGCCAATCTTCTATACCGTGCCGCTGCAACTGCTGGCTTACCATGTTGCGCTGATCAAAGGCACCGACGTGGATCAGCCGCGTAACCTGGCGAAATCGGTTACTGTGGAATAAGGTCTTAAGCTTGTCATAGTGTAGAGAGAGGTTGCCTGATGGCAGCCTCTTTTTTTAAGGATAGCCATGAGTTTGTTGGAAAAAATGGCAGGTGCAAGATTGCTTGCACTCATCAATTATTGCCGGGGTGTTGATGCGGGAATAGCGGGTCGCAAGCTGGCACAGTTGAAGCTGGCGGCGGAGGCATTTAAAGAGATGCCAAAGGCCTATCCTGCAGGCAGAGGCGGGATGACATTTTATGGCAGCGTAACGGTGGTATTTTATGCCTTGTTACTAAGCTATGTTTGCCTTGCGCTGACGGTGAAAACCGCCATTGGTGGCCTGGGTTTCATCGCAGGTGTAGCGGTATTTTTAGTCCTGGTCGTGGCGCTCATCGGCGTAGAAAAAGGGCGCACGCTCTCCTTAAAATTATTCCTGGCTGTCTGGTTGCTGTTATGTGTTTGCAACGTGCCAGTGGCAGGATGGCTTCTCATTGCTCCTTTTTCCGCACTGTCTCTGGTTTTTTGGGGGAGTAGTATGGTTCTGTTATGGCTGACGCGGAAAGTGATGAATGGGCCGGAACTCACGAAATTAATGCAGTGGCGTGTATCGCTAAAAATAGCCCAATTCCGGCGTCAGGCGTTGACGCAATCCAGGCGTAAATAAAGTGATAAGCGGTGGCTTTTTCTCGCGTTTTGTTAGGACTTCTTGTCAGATTCAGCTACGTTTTTAATGTCATAAAACTAAAATCTTGCTGACATTTTATCGTCATCAACTTTTTTATCTCGCTGATAAATCATCCTGAATTCGTTAAATCTGGCCGCAATCCGTTGCTGTCATCAAACAGTAACAATCTTTGCATATAACTGTCATCAAAGTGTCCTATTTTGCTCATCGTAGCCACTAAACAACGATTTACGATTCTTGCAGGAGACATTATGAACGTTATGCGTACCACTGTCGCAACTGTTGTCGCCGCGACCTTTTCTCTGAGTGCATTTGCTGTAAACGCAGCTGCCAGCCTGACAGGCGCGGGCGCAACTTTCCCGGCGCCGGTGTATGCCAAGTGGGCTGATACCTACCAGAAAGAAACAGGTAACAAGATTAACTACCAGGGTATCGGTTCGTCTGGTGGCGTTAAACAAATTACTGCTAAAACTGTTGATTTCGGTGCGTCCGATGCCCCGCTGGCTGACGACAAACTGGCTCAGGAAGGCCTGTTCCAGTTCCCGACTGTGATCGGCGGTATCGTGCTGGCAATCAACGTCCCGGGTGTTAAATCCGGTGAACTGGTGCTGGACGGCAAGACCCTGGGTGATATCTACCTGGGTAATATCAAAAAATGGGATGACGCGGCTATTGCCAAACTCAACCCAGGCCTGAAACTGCCTTCACAGAACATCGCTGTGGTTCGCCGCGCTGATGGTTCCGGTACCTCCTTCGTTTTCACCAGCTACCTGGCGAAAGTGAACGAAGAGTGGAAATCTAAAGTTGGTTCTGGTTCTACCGTTAACTGGCCGACCGGTCTGGGCGGTAAAGGTAACGACGGTATCGCCGCGTTCGTTCAGCGTCTGCCGGGCTCTATCGGTTACGTTGAATATGCTTACGCTAAGCAGAACAACCTGACCTACACCAAGCTGCTCTCTGCCGATGGTAAAGCGGTTAGCCCGACGGAAACCAGTTTCTCCAACGCGGCTAAAGATATCGACTGGAGCAAGTCTTTCGCACAGGACCTGACTAACCAGAAAGGTGCGGACGTGTGGCCAATCACTTCCACCACGTTCATTCTGGTACATAAAGAGCAGGCTAAACCTGAGCAAGGCGCGGAAGTGCTGAAATTCTTTGACTGGGCCTACAAAAAAGGCGGCAAACAAGCTAACGACCTCGACTACGCAACCCTGCCGGATAGCGTTGTTGAACAAGTTCGCGCTGCCTGGAAAGCAAATGTGAAAGACAGCAGCGGTAAAGCACTGTACTAAGCACTGGTTTTTGAAGAACATGGCGGATGGCGCTTACACCATCCGCCTTACAGATCTTCTGTAGGCTGGCAAGCGCAAGTGCCTGCGGGCAAATTCGTAAGACGTTAAACTGAAGAGTAATTTATGGCTGCAACCAAGCCGGCATTTAATCCCCCGGGTAAAAAAGGCGACATGTTATTCAGCGCACTGGTAAGACTGGCTGCGCTGATTGTGTTATTGCTGCTCAGCGGCATTATCGTGTCCCTGATTTTCTCCTCATGGCCAAGCATTCAGAAGTTTGGTTTTTCTTTCCTGTGGACCAAAGAGTGGGATGCGCCGAATGACGTCTACGGGGCGCTGGTACCGATTTACGGCACCATTGTTACCTCGGTCATCGCGCTACTTATCGCGGTTCCGGTGAGTTTTGGTATCGCGCTGTTTCTGACGGAGCTGTCGCCAAACTGGCTGAAACGCCCGCTGGGTATTGCTATTGAACTGCTGGCGGCGATCCCGAGTATTGTGTACGGCATGTGGGGGCTGTTTATTTTTGCTCCGCTGTTCGCGACTTACTTCCAGGAGCCGGTGGGCAATGTCCTTTCTAACATTCCATTTGTCGGCGCGCTGTTTTCCGGCCCCGCATTTGGTATCGGCATTCTGGCCGCCGGGGTGATCCTCGCCATTATGATCATTCCGTACATTGCGGCGGTAATGCGCGATGTATTCGAACAAACACCGGTGATGATGAAAGAGTCGGCCTACGGCATTGGCTGCACCACCTGGGAGGTTATCTGGCGTATCGTGTTGCCATTTACCAAAAACGGGGTGATTGGTGGCGTAATGCTGGGGCTGGGGCGCGCACTGGGTGAAACCATGGCGGTGACCTTTATCATCGGTAACACCTACCAGCTCGACAGTGCTTCACTGTTTATGCCTGGTAATAGTATTACCTCTGCGCTGGCGAATGAGTTTGCCGAAGCCGAATCGGGCTTGCATGTCGCGGCATTGATGGAACTGGGGCTTATCCTGTTCGTGATCACCTTTATCGTATTGGCCATTTCTAAATTTATGATCATGCGCCTGGCGAAAAACGAGGGGGCACGCTAATGGCTACGCTTGAAATGCAAAGTACCGCGCAACTGGCTGAATCGCGTCGCAAAATGCAGGCGCGCCGCCGTCTGAAAAACCGCATTGCCCTGACATTGTCGATGGCGACGATGGCCTTTGGTCTGTTCTGGTTGATTTGGATCCTGCTGTCGACGGTTACCCGCGGTTTTGATGGTATGTCGCTGGCGATGTTTACCGAAATGACGCCGCCGCCAAATACGGCGGGCGGTGGCTTGGCTAACGCCCTGGCGGGCAGCGGCCTGTTAATTCTCTGGGCGACGGTTGTCGGTACACCACTGGGCATTATGGCCGGGATTTATCTGGCGGAGTATGGCCGTAAATCACTGTTGGCTGAAATTATTCGGTTTATCAACGACATCCTGCTTTCAGCGCCTTCTATCGTGGTTGGCCTGTTCGTTTACACCATCGTTGTCGCGCAGATGCAGCACTTCTCCGGTTGGGCCGGTGTGATTGCGCTGGCGCTGTTACAGGTGCCGATTGTCATCCGTACTACGGAAAACATGCTGAAACTGGTGCCGGACAGCCTGCGCGAAGCGGCTTACGCGTTGGGAACGCCGAAATGGAAGATGATTTCCGCCATTACCCTGAAAGCCTCGGTTTCCGGGATTATGACCGGCGTGCTGCTGGCTGTTGCGCGTATTGCGGGTGAAACGGCACCGCTGCTGTTTACCGCGCTCTCCAACCAGTTCTGGAGCACCGATATGATGCAGCCTATCGCTAACTTGCCGGTGACGATTTTCAAATTCGCTATGAGCCCGTTTGCCGAGTGGCAGCAGCTGGCCTGGGCCGGGGTGCTGATCATCACTCTCTGCGTACTGTTGTTAAATATTCTGGCGCGCGTCATTTTCGCGAAGAGTAAACACGGTTAATTTTTGCGACGCGGCGAAAGCGGCGTCGAGTTGAGGAAAGAGATAAATGAGTATGGTTGAAACGACGCCGGGCAAGATTCAGGTTCGCGATTTGAACTTCTATTACGGCAAATTCCATGCACTGAAAAACATCAGCCTGGATATTGCCAAAAATCAGGTGACGGCGTTTATCGGGCCGTCGGGCTGCGGTAAGTCCACGCTGCTGCGTACGTTTAATAAAATGTTTGAGCTCTATCCTGAGCAACGCGCGGAAGGCGAGATCTTGCTGGATGGCGACAATATTCTGACTAACACGCAGGATATTGCGCTGCTGCGCGCGAAAGTAGGGATGGTGTTTCAAAAGCCAACGCCGTTCCCGATGTCGATTTACGACAATATCGCTTTCGGTGTGCGCCTGTTTGAGAAGCTTTCACGCCCGGATATGGACGAGCGTGTGCAGTGGGCTTTGACTAAGGCCGCATTATGGAACGAAACCAAGGATAAACTGCACCAGAGCGGGTACTCTCTCTCCGGTGGTCAGCAACAGCGTCTGTGCATTGCCCGCGGGATCGCGATCCGCCCGGAAGTGCTGTTGCTTGATGAACCCTGTTCAGCGCTCGACCCGATCTCAACCGGTCGTATCGAAGAGCTGATTACGGAACTGAAACAGGATTACACCGTTGTTATCGTAACGCACAACATGCAGCAGGCGGCGCGCTGTTCCGATCACACGGCATTTATGTACCTCGGTGAGTTGATTGAGTTCAGCAATACAGATGATCTGTTCACGAAGCCGAAGAAGAAGCAAACGGAAGACTACATTACCGGGCGCTATGGTTGATTTGCCGAGCCGTAAAGGTCTCAGCAACCCTGTTACAACGTGAAATCTGTCGGGCATTTGGAGTGCACCATGGACAATCTCAACCTTAACAAACACATTTCCGGGCAGTTCAACGCTGAGCTGGAAAGCATTCGCACTCAGGTAATGACCATGGGTGGAATGGTGGAGCAGCAGCTTTCTGATGCGATCACCGCCATGCACAACCAGGACAGCGAGCTGGCTAAGCGCGTTGTTGAGGGTGACAAGCAGGTCAATATGATGGAAGTTGCCATCGATGAAGCCTGTGTGCGCATTATTGCTAAGCGTCAGCCGACGGCGAGCGATTTACGCCTGGTGATGGCGATCATCAAAACCATCGCTGAGCTGGAACGTATTGGCGACGTGGCGGATAAAATCTGCCGTACCGCGCTGGAAAAATTCTCCCAGCAACATCAGCCGCTGCTGGTAAGCCTTGAATCGCTGGGCCGCCACACCGTGCAGATGCTGCATGACGTGCTGGACGCTTTCGCCCGTATGGATCTGGACGAAGCGGTGCGTATCTACCGCGAAGATAAAAAAGTGGATCAGGAATATGAAGGCATTGTGCGTCAGTTAATGACCTACATGATGGAAGATTCCCGCACCATTCCGAGCGTGCTGACCGCGCTGTTCTGCGCCCGTTCCATCGAGCGTATCGGCGACCGTTGCCAGAATATCTGTGAATACATCTTCTACTTCGTGAAGGGGCAGGATTTCCGTCACGTTGGCGGCGATGAACTGGATAAGCTGCTGGCGGGAAAAGATCCCAAAGAGTAATGTGAAAACCCCCTCAGCGACGAGGGGGTTTTTTTCAGGCCGATTTTGCCAGCAGCTTTCTTGCCAGCCTATCGATATCCTCATACTGCCAGAGTTTGTCACGCCACGTTTGCGGAATGCCGTTTACCCCGTAGAACGCACCAGCCAGTTGTCCGGCAATGGCGGCGGTAGTATCCGCATCATCGCCGAGGTTAGTGGCCAGCAGGATGGTTTCTTCAAAGTCGTTACCTTTGGCGAAACACCACAGCGCCGCTTCCAGGCTCTGCACGCAGTAACCGGTACCAAAAATCTCCGCCCGGTTTTTTTGCAGATAGCAACCCTCAGCGATGTGGCGCAGGTTTTCCTGCTCCGGCAACTGCGCGATATCGGTCAGCGTTTCCTGCTTACTTTTGCCCTGTAAGGCATTCATAAGCTGTTGTGCGAACAGACGGCAGCTGGCGAGTGCTTCCGGCGCTGCATGCGTCGTGCGTGAAGAGGCTTGTGCATATTCCAGCACTTGCGCTTGATTCGGAAAGAACCACAGCACCACAGGCGCCAGACGCATCAGTGAGCCGTTGCCGGCCGTTCGCGGGTTGCTGGAACCGGCAAACGGCTCGCCATCATTGGCGAACTTCTGCAGCGCGCTGGCAACGGTCATGCCGATATCAAAACAGTGACCTGTAGAGCTTAAATAGCCCCACTTCCACCAGTTCAGATAACGGTTCATCTGATCCTTTGCGTCAAACCCGTTACAGGTAACCAGGCTTTCCGCAAGGCACAGCGCCATTGAGGTATCGTCAGTCCACTGCCCGGCCTGTAAATGAAACGGGCCGCCGCCTTCCATCCCCTTCACGGGTGGAAAGGAGTCCTTCGCGCTGAACTCCACCGTGGTACCAACTGCGTCACCTGCGGCCAGCCCGAGCAGGCAACCCTGGTAACGTGCAAGTAATTCAGGCATCTGTTGTGCTCCTGTCGTTCTCCATCAGGATAAATCGGCCCACAAGCGAAGTTTCCCGCAATGCAGGCAGCGGAAGAGATAACCCTGGCAATCACCGCCGTCGAGCAGGTATTCGGGGAGCTTCTCGTAATCAATGCCGAAAGCATCGCAGTCGGCCCGCAGATCGGCAAATTGGTCCAGCTTGTCGGCAATCTCTTTCCAGCCAACGTAACCCTCGAAGGCGCAAAAATCATTACAGTGCGCCAGCCAGAATTCCTGCTGCCAGCCACAATATCCCGGCGTTCTTTCGGTTAATTCAATCACGCTGGCTTCCGGCCAGGGATTTTTAAAGCCAGTAAATTCGCCTTCGTCGTCGAACTCGCTTTCTATACCCTCCAGAGAGGATTCATCCTGAAAGCTGCCGCCAAATTTCTCTGCGGCCGCACCGTCAGCAATACACCATGGGCAGAGGTAATCGACATCTTGCTGGGTATAGAACGGATTGGTGTAGTAGACATTGGTCGGCTGCTGACAGCAGGCGCAGGTGACCGTTTTGTCTTCAGAGAACACCCCGGTTTCCAGAGGCTGCGGGTGATATTTAAATACCGGTAGAGGGCGATGTGTCTGGGCCATAAAAACATCCTGTTTAGTGGTTTAGATTAACGCGTAACATGCCACCCGCGAGCGCGCCACAGCTCTGGCAACTGCGCCAGGTCAGTGAACATAGTCACTTTTGGGTGGTCGATGGGTTTGTTATGCGGATCGGCGCAGAAGTAAAATACTTCCATCCCTGCCGCGATACCAGATTGCGCCCCGGCGGTGGAATCATCCACCAGAATACAGTTTGCCGGATCGACATTAAGCGCTTTAGCTGCATGGTACATTATCGCCGGATCGGGCTTCCAGCGTTGGATGTCATAGCCGCTAAACAGTTTTTCAGGAAAGTGATGTAGCATTCCAAGTTTGCCCAAAGAGTGTTGCATTTTGCTGACGGGGCCATTAGACACGACGCACATCGGAATCGCCACCGCGTCCAGCAATGCATTCGCTCCGGCAATCACTTCCAGCTCGCTGTCAAACAGACGCGCTACTTCCGCGCGATACACCGGCTCCAGCGCGCTTTTATCCAGCGGTTTACCGTACTCGTCGCCGATAACATCGATGATTTCATACAGTTTCATGCCTTTAAATCGTTTAAAAACCTCGTTCAGATCGAGCGAAATACCAAACGCTTCAAACATATGCACGTACGCGCGGGAACAAATTACTTCACTGTCGACCAGGGTGCCGTCACAGTCGAAAAATACCGCTTCAATGTGGGACATGCCGTTTCCTGTTTTATTGCAAGTTTAACGTTTACTTAACGCAGATTACGGGACGCAATCGTTGCCGTATAAGCAAATTCAATGAAAAAAAGTGTGTGATAACCGTCAACATTGTCTCATTTTGGTATAGGATAGCGACGAATTTTCCCTCCTATTCCGGAAATTGATAATGAGCCAACAACACACTACCCAGGCTTCAGGCCAGGGGTTGCTTGACCGCGTGTTTAAACTGCGCGAGCACGGCACTTCGGCACGCACTGAGGTGATCGCCGGTTTCACGACGTTTTTGACGATGGTGTATATCGTTTTTGTTAACCCCCAGATTCTGGGCGTCGCCGGAATGGATACCAGCGCAGTATTTGTGACAACCTGCCTGATTGCTGCTTTTGGCAGCATTCTGATGGGGCTGGTGGCGAATTTGCCGGTCGCACTGGCGCCAGCCATGGGCCTGAATGCTTTCTTTGCGTTCGTGGTCGTTGGCGCGATGGGGCTCTCCTGGCAGATTGGCATGGGCGCAATTTTCTGGGGCGCGGTCGGTTTGCTGCTGCTGACTATTTTCCGCGTTCGTTACTGGATGATTGCCAATATCCCGGTAAGCCTGCGTGTTGGTATTACCAGCGGTATCGGTTTGTTTATTGGCATGATGGGGCTGAAAAACGCCGGTGTTATCGTCGCCAACAAAGAGACGCTGGTAAGCATTGGCAACCTGACGTCTCACAGTGTTCTGCTGGGTGTGCTCGGTTTCTTTATCATCGCGATTCTGGCGTCGCGCAACATTCACGCCGCGGTGCTGATCTCTATAGTTGTGACAACGCTGCTGGGCTGGCTGATGGGTGATGTGCAGTACCACGGCATCGTTTCCGCGCCGCCGAGCGTGGCGTCCGTTGTCGGCAACGTTGATCTGGCAGGTTCATTTAATATCGGTCTGGCGGGTGTGATTTTCTCGTTTATGCTGGTTAACCTCTTCGACTCTTCCGGTACGCTGATTGGCGTGACGGATAAAGCCGGGCTGGTGGATGAGAGCGGCAAATTCCCGCGCATGAAGCAGGCGCTGTTCGTTGACAGCATCTCTTCAGTGACAGGTTCGTTTATCGGCACCTCTTCCGTGACGGCTTATATCGAATCGTCTTCGGGTGTCTCTGTCGGTGGGCGTACCGGCCTGACCGCAGTGGTGGTTGGTCTGCTGTTCTTGCTGGTTATCTTCCTGTCGCCGCTGGCGGGCATGGTTCCGGCTTATGCCGCTGCTGGTGCGCTGATTTACGTTGGTGTGCTGATGACATCCAGCCTGGCGCGCGTGAAATGGGAAGATATGACAGAAGCCGTGCCTGCATTCATCACTGCCGTGATGATGCCGTTTAGCTTCTCAATTACTGAAGGTATTGCGCTCGGCTTTATCTCTTACTGTGTGATGAAGATCGGCACTGGTCGTCTGCGCGATCTGAGCCCGTGTGTTCTGGTGGTTGCGGTGTTGTTCCTGCTGAAAATCATCTTTATTGACGCGCATTAATCTTTCTCCCTCTCCCGCAAGGGAGAGGGATTTACCATTACCGCTTAACGCGCTGAATATAATCACCAAACGCCGTTAGCTGCCCGGTCAAATGGTCGAGCGTACTTTGATCAACCACTTCTCCTGTTTGCTGATCCACCTTGTTCTGGATCACGCCGCCCATAAACTCCGGCTTGTTCATTACCATCGCATCCAGGAATACCAGGATCTGGCGTAAGTGATACTGGCAGCGAGCACCACCAATCGCGCCCATTGAACTGGTCTGGATCAACACCGGTTTTCCAGCCAGCGGTTGCTCAGGCAGACGCGATAACCAGTCGATGGCGTTCTTCAGGCCGCCAGGCACGGAGTAGTTATACTCAGGCGTCACAATGACCACGCCGTCCGCAGCGCGGATTTGTGCCGCGATCGCTTCCACACTTTGCGGGAAACCTTCTTCTTGCTGAATATCAGCGTCATACAGCGGAATATCAGCAATAGAAGGCAGCGGCGTTACTTCCATTCCTGCCGGAGCGAGTTTCGGTAACGTGCGTGCAACCATGGCATTGAATGAGCCTTTGCGCAGGCTTCCGAGAAGTGTCACAACCTTAAGTTCAGCAGACATAATGACTCCTGTGTAAGGATCAATTAAGGATCAGCGCTTTTTCCGCAGGCAGGCTGGTGAATCGCATTAAGCGGGATGCGGGATCGTTAGCGCGCGTTTGCACATCAGAAAGATAACGCCACCCTTTTTGACTGTCGAATTCCCAGATCTTCAGGCTTTCGATTGCCGGGCTCACGGCGACCGACCAAATCAATACATCTTCCGCGTCACACATCACTTCCACCTGCGACAGTTGCGCAGTGCGAAGACGCCCGGAGCCTGGCAACAACTGTAGCTGGCCCGGCTCATCCTGCATCTGGTGCAGCAATTTCATTACGCTCTGGCGAATGGTCAAAAGCTGGGTTTGCGCTTCGTTAGCATCGTTTTGGTTGTTGATCCACAACTGTTCATTATTGGTGAACGTGTGTTTATGGCCGTGCGGGCTATGAAAACTCCGCGTTGCGCGCTGTAACTCCATATCCAGCCCGCATTCGCCTTCGGTGGTGATAGCCACACCGACCATGTTCCCGGCATATGCCAGTGAGAAATGCGGCAGGCTGCTGTCGACAAACCTCGGTCTTCCGCTTGGCTCAACTTCTATTTCCGGCAGTTCACTCGCGCCGTACAGCATAAACAGCATTTCGGCGAGTAACGCGCGGGAAGCGAGAAAGCGTGAGCGGCGGTGTTCAGGAAGCTGGCGCGCCGTATCGTGGCAGGTTAGTGGTAATCGGGTAGAGATGAGATGCCCTTCTGACAGAATCCCTCTAGCAAAGTGCGTCGCCATTTTTCTCTCCGTGATAATGGTCTGAGTTGATCGAATCGATAATCAATATTATCGCCCATACTGCATAGGTTTTAATGCGGAAATTCGTATCTGAAAAGTCCTAACGGGGATATTTACACTTTCTTTCGCTGATCCGAAACACTTTAGGAAAATCCACCGTAGTAACACAAACGGCCGTTAAAACGGCCGCCATGTCATTACTTACCAATACAGAAACTTGAGAAAATGCGCCCCAGCAAATCGTCCGAGGTAAACTCGCCGGTGATTTCACTTAAGTTCTGCTGTGCCAGGCGAAGCTCTTCGGCAAGCAATTCACCTGCCCATGCACCTAACAGCTGTGCTTTGCCCTGTTGCAAATGCTCTGCGGCCGTTTCCAGCGCTTGTAAATGACGACGACGCGCGAGGAAGCCGCCCTCCATGTTGGTGTCAAAACCCATGCTCTGTTTAAGATGCTGGCGTAACACCTCCACACCTTCACTGGTTCGCGCTGAAAGGCGAACCAGTGAGTGATTATTCACTTCACTGATGCCAGGCTGTTCTCCGGTCACGTCCGCTTTATTGCGTACCACGGTAATCGGTAGTTTTGCTGGCAAACGGGCAATAAAATCGGGCCAGATCGCCGCCGGGTCAACGGCATCGGTAGTGGTGCCATCCACCATAAACAGCACTCGGTCGGCTTGTTCGATCTCCTGCCAGGCGCGTTCGATGCCAATGCGTTCCACTTCGTCGCTGGCTTCGCGCAATCCGGCGGTATCGATAATATGCAGCGGCATACCATCGATATGAATATGTTCGCGCAGTACGTCGCGAGTGGTGCCGGCGATATCGG
The DNA here is from genome assembly GCF_027109175.1 of Kosakonia sp. SOY2. Lineage (NCBI taxonomy): Bacteria > Pseudomonadati > Pseudomonadota > Gammaproteobacteria > Enterobacterales > Enterobacteriaceae > Kosakonia > Kosakonia sp. SOY2. The sequence continues at coordinate 32,705 of NZ_JAPVXH010000009.1, read as the reverse complement.
TGACGATTGCCGCTTCGCGCCCGGCCAGCGCATTCAGCAGGCTCGATTTTCCGGCATTTGGGCGTCCGGCAATAACGACCTTCATCCCTTCGCGCAGCAGGCTGCCCTGGCGCGCTTCGGCGCGTACGGCGTCCAGATCGGCGATAACGTTATTCAGTTGCGCTTCGATTTTGCCATCGGAGAGGAAATCGATCTCCTCATCCGGAAAGTCAATTGCCGCTTCGACGTAGATGCGCAGGTGAGTAAGTGCTTCCACCAGGTGATTCACGCGGGCGGAAAATGCGCCCTGCAATGAGTTAACCGCCGAACGTGCCGCCTGCTCAGAACTGGCATCAATCAGGTCGGCAATTGCCTCAGCCTGCGCCAGGTCGAGCTTGTCGTTAAGGAATGCGCGCTCAGAGAACTCGCCAGGATTGGCGATACGCAGTCCTGGCAGCGTCAGGATGCGTTTTAACAGCAGATCGAGGATCACCGGGCCGCCGTGGCCTTGCAGCTCCAGCACGTCTTCACCGGTGAAAGAATTCGGGCCGGGGAACCACAGCGCAATGCCCTGGTCCAGTGCGGTGCCGTCGACATCCATAAACGGCAGATAGTCGGCATAACGCGGTTTCGGTAGCTTGCCCAGCACCGCCTGCGCTACATCGCGTGCTTTGCTGCCTGAAATACGCAGGATGCCCACGCCACCGCGTCCCGGTGGGGTTGCCTGGGCGACAATCGTGTCGTTGTGGTTCATGGTTTATTTTCCGAAATCTCAAAATAAGAAAGGCGGTCAGTTGACCGCCTTCCGTAGAGCTATGACTTACTGTCAGGAGCTTTTCTTCTCGCGGCTATGCAAACCACGTTTCTCCAGACCACGGTAAATCAGCTGCTGCTGAATAATGGTCACCAGGTTGCTGACGATATAGTACAGCACCAGACCTGACGGGAACCACAGGAAGAACACCGTGAAGATGACCGGCATAAAGGTCATGATCTTCTGCTGCATCGGGTCGGTCACGGTGGTCGGCGACATCTTCTGAATGAAGAACATCGTTACGCCCATCAGGATCGGCAGGATGTAGTACGGGTCTTGCGCGGACAAGTCGTGGATCCACAGGGCGAACGGCGCGTGGCGCAGCTCAACGGAACCCATCAGCATGTAGTACAGCGCGAGGAAGATTGGCATCTGAATCAGCAGCGGGAAACAGCCACCCAGTGGGTTCACTTTCTCCGCTTTGTACATCGCCATCATTTCCTGGCTCATACGCTGTTTGTCATCGCCTAAACGCTCACGCATCGCCTGAATTTTCGGCTGCAGCATGCGCATTTTCGCCATGGAGGTGTACTGCGCTTTCGTCAGCGGGTACATGATGCCACGTACGATAAAGGTGATGGCGATGATGGCGAAGCCCCAGTTGCCGAGGAAGCTATGGATCCATTTCAGCAGTTTGAACAGCGGCTGAGAGATGAACCATAACCAGCCGTAATCCACGGTCAGATCCAGGTGAGGTGCCGCAGCAGCCATTTTGTCCTGAATCTCCGGGCCAACCCACAGGGTGCTGTTTAGCGCGGTAGTCTGGCCAGGCTGAACAATAACCGGCTGGGATTTGTAGCCGATAGCGGCCACGCCATTACCCAGATTGCTGGTGTAGAAGTTATTGGCACTGTTGCTGCTCGGGATCCACGCCGTAGCGAAATACTGTTGCAGCATCGCAACCCAGCCGCCATTGGAGCTGACGTTCAGGTTTTCGTTATCGGCGATGGTGTCGAATTTGTATTTCTCATACTTCGCGTCTGGCGTCGAGTAAGCCGCACCGCGGAAAGTATGCAACGCAAAGTTGCTGCTGCCGGTATCACGGTGAGTTGGTAAATTGATGGATTGCTTCAACTGACCGAAGGCTGCCACTTCCAGCGGTTTTTCGCTGGCGTTCTGCACGTTATAGCCGACGTTCACCGTGTATTCACCGCGTTTCAGGGTGAAGACTTTGGTGAAGGTGTTGCCAGCCGCATCGGTATAGGTCAGCGGGATAGCCAGCTCGTTCTGGCCATCAGCCAGCACAAACGCATCTTTTTCCACGTTATACAGCGGACGTGGGCCGTTCGCCGGGTTATCCGGGCCATCACGACCTGTCAGGCCACTCTGCGCCTGATAGATAAACTGCGGGGTGGTTTCCAACAGCTGGAACGGCTCGCTGGAACCCAGCTCTTTCGGGTAAGCCGGAAGCAGTGCCTGCTCAACATCACCACCACGGGTGTTGATGGTCAGCTCGAGCACATCGGTTTTAACCGTAATCAGTTTCCCCTGGCCACTGGCCGGAACGCCCTGGTCGGCTGCGTTACCCGCTGCGGTGGTCGTAGTCTGCGTGGTCTGCTGCTGCGCCGGAGGAGGATTTTTATCCTTCTCCCACGTTTGCCAGATCATGAAAGACACGAACAACAAAGCGATGATAAAAAGATTGCGTTGCGAATCCATCGTTAGTGTTCTCTGGTTTTAGAAGGTCCTGGCGGGACGGGATCGTCTCCACCCGGGTGTAAAGGGTGGCATTTTAATACGCGTTTCACTGTCAACCAACTGCCTTTTATCACTCCAAACCTGCGCAATGCCTCAATTCCATAGTGAGAGCAGGTTGGGGTGAAACGGCAGTGCGGCCCGAGTAGCGGACTAATCAGGCGTTGATAGACCCGAATGAGGGCTATCAGGACCCTTGAGCCAGGCGACAATGGCGGCGCCATAATTTTTCCAACGCTTCCGAGAGAGCACGGTTATCGAGGTCGGCAACCCCTTTCTTCGCCACCACCACAAAATCCATTGCCGGCAGTTCATGCTGGCGTAAACGGAAACTTTCACGCGTCAGACGTTTAATCCGATTGCGTTCATGGGCGCGTTTGACGTTTTTTTTGGCGACGGTAAGACCGATACGGGGATGCCCCAGCGAATTCAGGCGGCCGAGGATGGTGATTTGCGGCGTGCCAGCCCGTTGTGGCTGCTGGAAGACGAAAGTGAAATGAGTGGGAGTTAACAAACGTAACTCCCTGGGAAAAGCGAGCTTAACCACTCAGGGGTTAGCTTTATTACTTGGAAACGGTCAGACGTGCGCGGCCTTTAGCGCGACGACGAGCCAGAACCTGGCGACCATTTTTAGTAGCCATACGAGCACGGAAGCCGTGAGAACGGTTGCGCTTCAGTACAGACGGTTGAAAAGTGCGTTTCATGGCGGTTTCTACCTAAACTTGAATAAATTCACTGACTTTTGCGTATGCCTGAACGGATATCGAACGACTGGCGCGCAAGCCATGGGTAATTAAAGAGGCCGGATTGTAATAATTGTACACTCCGGAGTCAATTCTCTTTCCTTATTGCGCTCCTATTTTTGCACAGATCCGCACAAAAAATAAGCAGCATTCGACGCCCAACAAGAGCAATACGCGCCGGGGGCAGAATTATACGGAGCCAACAGCAAAGCGCAAGGATCCTCCAGGATCTTCATTAGATCGTTTAAGCAATAAATCGGCGTTACTCATTAAATTTTCCAATATGCGGCGTAAATCGTCTCGCACGTATGGTTGGATCGTTTACACTTACCCGATTCCGAATCGCCCTGTGGATAAATAGTGAAGAATCTGTGAGAAACACAAGATCTCTGCCGCGGTTTACGCTATGATCCGCGGTCCCGATCGCGATCCAGGATCGTGAGCAGGGCAAAAAACCGTAAATAGCGGTTCGCACGTCACCCGGTTGGGTCTTATCGACGTGTGTCAAAAAACATTAATGTTTCTGTCTTTACTATTTATCGATTTTCGTTCGAGTGGAGTCCGCCGTGTCACTTTCGCTTTGGCAGCAGTGTCTTGCCCGATTGCAGGATGAGTTACCAGCCACAGAATTTAGTATGTGGATACGCCCATTGCAGGCGGAACTGAGCGATAACACGCTGGCTTTGTATGCGCCAAACCGTTTTGTCCTCGACTGGGTTAGGGACAAATACCTTAATAATATCAACGGGCTGCTGAATGACTTCTGCGGCACGGATGTTCCGCAGCTGCGTTTTGAAGTGGGCACCCGCCCGGTTAGCCAGACCCTGAAAGAACCTGCTGTTGTCGCTGCGCCCGCGCAGGCGGCGCAAGTAGTTGTGCAGCGTGCGGCACCGGCAGCTCGCCCTGGCTGGGATAATGTCCCGGCACCTGCGGAACCGACCTACCGCTCAAACGTTAACGTGAAACATACCTTTGATAACTTCGTTGAAGGTAAGTCTAACCAGCTTGCTCGTGCGGCGGCTCGTCAGGTAGCGGACAACCCCGGCGGTGCGTATAACCCATTGTTTTTATATGGTGGAACCGGTCTCGGTAAAACGCACTTGTTGCATGCGGTGGGTAACGGCATTGTGGCGCGAAAGCCCAACGCTAAAGTGGTGTATATGCACTCCGAGCGTTTTGTCCAGGACATGGTAAAAGCCCTGCAAAACAATGCGATCGAAGAGTTTAAACGCTACTACCGCTCCGTTGACGCCCTGCTGATCGACGATATTCAATTCTTTGCCAATAAAGAACGATCCCAGGAAGAGTTTTTCCACACCTTTAACGCCTTACTTGAAGGCAATCAGCAGATCATTTTGACGTCGGATCGTTATCCAAAAGAGATCAACGGCGTTGAGGATCGTCTGAAATCCCGCTTCGGCTGGGGGTTAACGGTGGCGATCGAGCCGCCGGAGCTGGAAACTCGCGTCGCGATCCTGATGAAAAAGGCCGACGAAAACGATATTCGTCTGCCGGGTGAAGTGGCCTTCTTTATTGCTAAGCGCCTGCGCTCTAACGTGCGTGAGCTGGAAGGGGCGCTGAACCGCGTTATCGCCAACGCCAACTTTACTGGCCGCGCGATTACTATCGATTTTGTCCGTGAGGCGCTGCGCGATTTGCTGGCGTTGCAGGAAAAACTGGTCACCATCGACAATATTCAGAAGACGGTGGCGGAGTATTACAAGATCAAGGTAGCGGATCTGCTGTCGAAGCGTCGATCCCGTTCGGTAGCCCGCCCGCGTCAGATGGCGATGGCGCTGGCAAAGGAGCTGACCAACCACAGTCTGCCGGAAATCGGCGATGCATTTGGTGGTCGCGACCATACTACCGTGCTGCACGCCTGCCGTAAGATTGAGCAGTTGCGTGAAGAAAGCCATGATATCAAAGAAGATTTTTCCAATTTAATCAGAACATTATCTTCGTGACGCTATGAAATTTACCGTTGAACGTGAACACTTATTAAAGCCGCTGCAACAGGTTAGCGGCCCGCTGGGCGGACGTCCGACGTTGCCTATTCTCGGTAATCTGCTGCTTCAGGTTACTGAAGGCGCGTTGTCGCTGACCGGCACCGATCTCGAAATGGAGATGGTGGCGCGTCTTGCATTAGTCCAGCCGCATGAACAGGGAGCGACCACCGTACCGGCGCGTAAATTCTTCGACATCTGTCGCGGTCTGCCGGAAGGCGCTGAAATCGCTGTGCAGCTGGAAGGCGAGCGTATGTTGATCCGTTCCGGGCGCAGCCGTTTCTCTCTTTCCACTCTGCCTGCTGCTGATTTCCCGAATCTGGACGACTGGCAAAGCGAAGTGGAGTTCACGCTTCCGCAGGCCACCATGAAACGCCTGATCGAAGCGACGCAGTTTTCGATGGCGCATCAGGATGTGCGTTACTACTTAAACGGCATGCTGTTTGAAACCGAAGGCGAAGAGCTGCGTACGGTTGCGACTGATGGTCACCGTCTGGCAGTCTGCTCAATGCCGATTGGTCAGGCGCTGCCGAATCATTCGGTGATCGTGCCGCGTAAAGGGGTGATTGAGCTGATGCGTATGCTCGACGGCGGTGATACGCCGCTGCGCGTGCAGATTGGCAGCAATAACATCCGTGCGCACGTTGGCGATTTCATTTTTACCTCCAAGCTGGTTGATGGCCGTTTCCCGGATTATCGCCGCGTATTGCCGAAAAACCCGGACAAGACCCTCGAAGCGGGTTGCGATTCGCTGAAACAAGCATTTGCCCGCGCGGCGATCCTCTCTAACGAGAAATTCCGCGGCGTGCGTCTGTATGTCAGTGAGAATCAGATCAAAATCACCGCCAACAACCCGGAGCAGGAAGAAGCGGAAGAGTTTCTCGACGTCACCTACGGCGGGAGCGAAATGGAAATCGGCTTTAACGTCAGCTACGTGCTGGACGTACTGAATGCGCTGAAATGCGAAAATGTGCGCATTCTGCTGACCGATTCGGTTTCGAGTGTGCAGATTGAGGATGCGGCGAGTCAAAGCGCAGCCTATGTTGTCATGCCCATGCGTTTGTAGTGATTAAAAGGGGCTGGTTTACTTGCCATTTCGCCTGCCGGCAGTGCTCGAAATGCTCACGTACTTCGTGTACGCTCCGCTTTCTGTGCGCTGACGGTAGACGAACTGGCTGCGACACTCACGCCCCTGGACTGATGCTCTGAACTATGTCACTGACCCGCCTTCTTATTAAAGACTTCCGTAACATCGAGAACGCGGATCTCACGCTCTCCCCTGGCTTTAATTTCCTGGTCGGTGCGAACGGCAGCGGCAAAACCAGCGTGCTGGAAGCGATCTATACGCTCGGTCATGGGCGGGCGTTTCGCAGTTTGCAAATCGGCCGTGTGATCCGTCATGAGCAGGAATCTTTTGTTCTGCATGGGCGTTTACAGGGCGAAGAGCGGGAAACGGCGATTGGCCTGACCAAAGACAAGCTCGGCGACAGCAAAGTGCGCATTGACGGCACCGACGGGCATAAAGTCGCGGAGCTGGCGCTGCTGATGCCGATGCAGCTGATCACGCCGGAGGGGTTTACTTTACTCAACGGCGGCCCCAAATACCGAAGAGCGTTCCTCGACTGGGGATGCTTTCACAACGAAACCGGTTTTTTCACCGCCTGGAGCAATCTCAAACGTCTGCTGAAACAGCGTAACGCCGCGTTGCGCCAGGTGAGCCACTACGCGCAGCTTCGTCCGTGGGACAAAGAACTTATCCCGCTGGCCGAGCAAATCAGCCGCTGGCGTGCGGAGTACAGCACCGCTATCGCTGAAGATATGGCGGATACCTGCCAACAATTTTTGCCGGAGTTTTCCCTGACGTTCTCTTTTCAGCGTGGCTGGGAGAAAGAGACGGACTACGGCGACGTGCTGGAGCGCAATTTTGAGCGCGACCGCATGCTGACCTACACCGCGCACGGCCCGCACAAGGCGGATTTCCGTATTCGTGCGGACGGCGCGCCGGTAGAAGACACGCTGTCGCGCGGGCAGCTAAAACTCTTGATGTGCGCGCTGCGTCTGGCGCAGGGCGAGTTTTTAACGCGCGAGAGCGGACGACGCTGTTTATACCTGATAGATGATTTTGCCTCAGAACTTGATGACGCGAAGCGCGGGCTGTTAGCCAGCCGCTTAAAAGCTACGCAGTCGCAGGTTTTCGTCAGCGCTATCAGCGCTGATCACGTGATGGACATGTCGGACAAAAATTCGAAGATGTTCACCGTGGAAAAGGGTAAAATAACGGATTAACCCAAGATTAAATGAGCGAGAAACGTTGATGTCGAATTCTTATGACTCCTCCAGTATCAAAGTCCTGAAAGGGCTGGATGCGGTGCGTAAGCGCCCGGGTATGTATATCGGCGATACGGATGACGGCACCGGTCTGCACCACATGGTATTCGAGGTGGTAGATAACGCTATCGACGAAGCGCTCGCAGGGTACTGTAAAGACATTATCGTCACGATTCATAGCGATAACTCTGTCTCCGTACAGGATGATGGCCGTGGTATTCCGACCGGTATTCACCCGGAAGAGGGGGTTTCCGCGGCGGAAGTGATCATGACCGTTCTGCACGCAGGCGGTAAGTTTGACGATAACTCCTATAAAGTTTCCGGCGGCCTGCACGGCGTGGGTGTTTCCGTGGTTAACGCCCTGTCGCAGAAACTGGAGCTGGTTATCCAGCGCGATAACAAAGTTCACCGCCAGATTTATGAGCACGGCGTTCCGCAGGCACCGCTGGCGGTTACCGGTGACACCGAAAAAACCGGGACGATGGTGCGTTTCTGGCCGAGCTATGAAACTTTCACCAATGTTACCGAATTCGAATATGAGATTCTGGCGAAGCGCCTGCGTGAGCTGTCATTCCTGAACTCTGGTGTGTCTATCCGCCTGCGTGACAAACGTGACGGCAAAGAAGATCACTTCCACTATGAAGGCGGCATTAAGGCGTTTGTTGAATACCTCAACAAGAACAAAACGCCGATCCACCCGAATATCTTCTACTTCTCCACCGAAAAAGACGGTATCGGCGTCGAAGTTGCGCTGCAGTGGAACGATGGTTTCCAGGAAAATATCTACTGCTTTACTAACAACATTCCACAACGCGATGGCGGTACTCACCTTGCAGGTTTCCGTGCGGCGATGACCCGTACGCTGAACGCCTACATGGATAAAGAGGGCTACAGCAAGAAAGCCAAAGTCAGCGCTACCGGCGATGATGCCCGTGAAGGCCTGATTGCGGTCGTCTCTGTAAAAGTGCCGGACCCGAAATTCTCCTCGCAGACCAAAGATAAACTGGTCTCTTCTGAGGTGAAATCGGCGGTAGAACAGCAGATGAACGAACTACTCAGTGAATATCTGCTGGAAAACCCGTCCGACGCGAAAATCGTGGTCGGCAAAATTATCGATGCGGCGCGTGCGCGTGAAGCGGCGCGTAAAGCGCGTGAAATGACCCGCCGTAAAGGCGCGCTGGATCTTGCCGGTCTGCCGGGCAAACTGGCGGATTGCCAGGAGCGTGACCCGGCGCTGTCCGAACTCTACCTGGTGGAAGGGGACTCCGCGGGCGGTTCTGCGAAGCAGGGCCGTAACCGTAAAAACCAGGCGATTCTGCCGCTGAAAGGCAAAATCCTGAACGTTGAGAAGGCGCGTTTCGACAAGATGCTCTCTTCGCAGGAAGTGGCGACGCTTATCACGGCGCTGGGCTGCGGCATCGGCCGCGATGAGTACAATCCGGATAAATTGCGTTATCACAGCATCATTATCATGACCGATGCGGACGTCGATGGTTCGCACATCCGTACGTTGCTGCTGACCTTCTTCTACCGTCAGATGCCGGAAATCGTTGAGCGCGGCCATGTCTACATTGCGCAGCCGCCGCTGTACAAAGTGAAAAAAGGCAAGCAGGAGCAGTACATCAAAGATGATGAAGCGATGGATCAGTACCAGATCGCAATCGCCCTTGATGGCGCCACCCTGCACACCAACGCCAGCGCACCTGCGTTAGCCGGTGAGCCGCTGGAAAAACTGGTCGCTGAATACAACGCGGTGCAGAAAATGATTGGTCGCATGGAGCGCCGTTTCCCGCGCGCGCTGCTGAAAGAGCTGGTGCATCAGCCGACGCTGGCCGAAGCCGACCTTTCCGACGAACAGAAAGTGACTCGCTGGGTTAATGCCCTGGTCACTGAGCTGAACGAAAAAGAGCAGCATGGTAGCCAGTGGAAGTACGATGTGCGTGTTAATAGCGAGCTGAACCACTTCGAGCCGATTATTCGCGTGCGTACTCACGGCGTCGACACGGATTATCCGCTGGATAATGAGTTTATTATCGGTGGCGAATACCGTCGTCTCTGCGCGTTGGGCGAAAAGCTGCGTGGTCTGATTGAAGAAGACGCCTTTATCGAACGTGGCGAGCGCCGTCAGCCGGTTGCCAGCTTCGAGCAGGCGCTGGACTGGCTGGTGAAAGAGTCCCGCCGTGGTCTCGCTATCCAGCGTTATAAAGGTCTGGGTGAAATGAACCCGGATCAGCTGTGGGAAACCACTATGGATCCGGACAGCCGCCGTATGCTGCGCGTGACCGTCAAAGATGCGATTGCCGCAGACCAGCTGTTCACCACGTTGATGGGCGATGCGGTTGAACCGCGCCGCGCCTTTATCGAAGAAAACGCCCTGAAAGCGGCGAATATCGATATCTGATCCGCTGTTTCCCCTCTCCATCCGGAGAGGGGAAAATCTAAAAGAGGCACTTCCCGCCCCGTTTCCATCCCCCTTTTCCCGTTTTATCCGTGCTGTTTTTTGAGCGGAATCGCGTTAGCATGAGCCTGGAAATATCTCATCTGGGGATCTCATGGCTATCAAACTTATTGCAATCGATATGGACGGCACGCTGCTGCTGCCGGACCACACCATCTCTCCCGCGGTTAAAAACGCGATCGCCGCTGCGCGCGAACGCGGTATTAACGTGGTGCTGACCACTGGCCGGCCATATGCGGGCGTACACAGCTATATGAAAGAGCTGCATATGGAACGGGAAGGCGATTATTGCATTACCTATAACGGCGCACTGGTACAGAATGCCAGCGATGGCAGCACCGTCGCGCAAACTGCGCTGAGCTATGATGATTATCGCTATCTGGAAAAACTCTCCCGTGAAGTGGGTTCCCACTTTCACGCGCTGGATCGCAATACGCTCTACACCGCTAACCGTGACATCAGCTACTACACCGTGCATGAATCTTACGTCGCCACCATTCCGCTGGTGTTCTGCGAAGCCGAGAAAATGGATCCGGCAATCCAGTTGCTGAAAGTGATGATGATTGATGAGCCAACCATTCTTGATCAGGCCATTGCCCGTATTCCGCAGGAAGTGAAAGAGAAATATACCGTGCTGAAGAGCGCACCGTATTTCCTTGAAATCCTTGATAAACGCGTCAACAAAGGCACCGGCGTCAAATCGCTGGCCGATGCGCTGAATATCAAACAAGAGGAGATCATGGCGATTGGCGATCAGGAAAATGACATCGCGATGATTGAATATGCCGGCGTGGGCGTGGCGATGGATAACGCCATCCCGGCGGTGAAAGAGGCGGCGAATTTCGTCACTAAATCGAACCTGGAAGACGGTGTTGCCTACGCGATCGAGAAATTTGCGCTGAACTAGGCCGTAACATGCGCAAGGGCGCTACGCCCTTGCCGCTGTTGGTTTTTCTGCGGTCAGCGGGATATGCGCAACGCCGCTTTTCATGATCCATTTGCGTAACCACGGTGTGGTAAGGATGCGATTTTTAATGATTTTTCCCAGCAGTTTTATGCGTAATCGCCGCGTTTTTTGGCGATAGACGTTATTCGCATTATCCGGCGCATTGCAAAGCACGCCGCTGAGTATTTCGGCGCTATCCAGCGCGTAACTGATGCCTTCGAGCGAGCTGGCGCTGATAAAACCGGCCGCTTCACCAATCAAAAATGCATTATCTTCCCCACAAACAAAATCGCCCCAGCGCGACGGGCACAGAACGGTACATTTTTCGCTTTTCACCACCTCGCCGAAGCGAAAATTGAACGTCTCAAGCCGCGTTTTCAGCGCCTCAAAATTTTCACGGCTGTTTTTCAACGCAAACGCACCGCCAAAAATAAAGTAGCCCTCTTTACTGATGCTCCATGCATAACAATCGGTGGTCGCGTTATCGAAAACGCAGGAATAGAACGGCTGCGGGTGCTGGTCTTTAAACCATTGTTGCAGCGCGACATATTTACGAATGTCATGCGCAGGGTAAATAACCCGCCGCACCATTGAGTTTGCGCCGTCTGCGCCCACCAGATAACGGCATGTCACAGTGGATTCCGCACCTTCGGCGCAAAATGTCAGATGCCAGAGATCGTTTTCGCGCCAGATTTTTCGGCACAGCGCATCGTGGTAAACGTTGACCGAGGGGGGAATCAACGATTTCATCCACAAATCAAACGCATGGCGATCGATATTCAGGTAACTGCGCTGGTAGTTTCGCGTAAGGCCACTTTGCACATCGACCGTACGCACGCTAAAAATCTGCGGATCGGCCATCACCTGCACCGGAAGCGTAATACCTGCACGGATAAACGCCCGCTGCGCATCGGGTGCCAGCAGCCCACCGCACGGTTTTTTAAAGCCGCTATTGCCCTGCTGCTTTTTATCCAGCGCGATAACGCTCAGGTTCCCGGCTAACTGCCGCGCCAGTGCCGCACCTGCTGGCCCCAGCCCGATTATTGCCACGTCAAAATGCTGCATCATTTCCTCCTGTGTTAAGGGAGGAAGGCTATACCGAGTCTGTGAAGTGACCGTGAAGTGCAGAGTAGGCGAATCCCGCCCATTGCTATACCCTGAAGCGACATTATGGCTTCAGGGTCTTTTCATGAAACAGCTCACCTTTGCTCCGCGCAATCATCAACTTACCAATATCAACACCTGGACGGCAGACAGCCAGTGGCTGGTATTTGATGTTCGCCCCTCTGGCGCATCGTTTACTGGTAAAACTATTGAACGGGTCAATGTGCGCAACGGTGACGTTGAGGTGCTGTATACCGCAACACACGGTGCGCATGTTGGGGTAGTGACGGTGAACCCTCGGGCGCAAGAGTATGTCTTTATCCACGGTCCGGAAAACCCGGACGCCAGCTGGCAGTATGATTTTCACCATCGGCGCGGCGTGGTGTTGGCAAATGGTATCGCCCGTAACCTTGATGCGCTGGACATTACCGCGCCTTACACGCCCGGTGCATTACGCGGCGGCACACATGTGCATGTGTTCAGCCCGAATGGCAAGTTTGTGAGCTTCACGTATAACGACCATGTATTGCACGAGCGCGATCCGGCTCTGGATTTACGCAATGTCGGTGTCGCGGTGCCGTTTGGCCCGGTTACGCCGCCTTGCACGCATCCACGCGAATATGGTGGAAGCCACTGGAGTGTTTTGGTCAGCCGCACTACGCCCGTGCCACAACCGGGTAGCGATGAGATCAACCGCGCGTATGAAGAGGGGTGGGTGGGCAATCAGCGGCTGGCGTTTATCGGCGATACCTTGTCGCACAGCGGTGAAAAAGTGCCGGAGTTGTTTTTTGTTGCGCTTCCCGGCAATGAACAGGGCTGGAAAACGCCGGGCGATGCGCCATTAGCGGGCAGCGAACAAACCCTGCCCGCGCCGCCAAAAGGTGTGATGCAAAAACGCCTGACGTTTACGCATCACCGCCGCTACCCAGGATTAGTGAATGTGCCGCGTCACTGGGTGCGCAGCAATCCGCAAGCCACGGCAATCGCGTTTCTGATGCGCGACGACGATGGCATTGTGCAATTGTGGCTGATAAGCCCGGACGGCGGCGAACCGCGCCAGTTAACGCATACAACTCACGGAATTCAGTCAGCTTTTAACTGGCATCCTTCCGGCAAAGCGCTGGGATTTGTGCTGGAAAACCGTATTGCGATGTGCGACGCGCAGCATGGCGATATCACCTTTTTGAGCGCCGATCATGCAAATCCGCCGTCGGCAGATGCGGTCGTGTTTTCACCGGATGGTAAGCAGATTGCCTGGATGGAAGAGGTGGACGGTTTCCGCCAGCTATGGATGACGGAAACCGGCAGGTAATTTAATGTGCCGGCATGGGCGCGGGGGGGATCACCGAATCGGTTGCCAGCGAGGCTTTCTCGCTTTGTTCCACCCGCGATTTGAGAGAACTATCGCGGCGGAAAAGATCCCACGGCAGCAATAGCGTATCCAGGATGGCGGTAAAGGGCATATCCAGCACCACCAATGATTTCGTGCCTATGCCGGTGTCATCATCAGACAGCATCGCCGAACTGGCGCGTGTGCCGGGGTACGTCCCCTCTTTGCCGCCAGTATGCGACATCACGCTTGAACACCCCGACAACACCATCCCGCTGAGCAATGCAGAAACTATCAGAATCGTTTTCATTTTCGATTTGTCATCGTTGTTTATCGTTTGAATGCTATCCAGGGGGTTATAGCCTCCCGAACGAGAAAGCGACAGCATTCGAGCTCCGCTCTGTGGCGGCATTCGCACTTTAACTTTTTGTGCTGCTACCCCAGTCTATGCGTTGTGCCAGAAAGTGCAAAAAAAAGTCCGAATTGCGGGCTTGAAAACCTCTCCTTCAACCACATTTTAGGAATGTAGCCCGGGAACATGCCGGAAGGGTGTTCGGCTACGTTAGTTGCCTGTCCATGGTGGAAGGCATAAAAATCTCGCTGATTTCAGGAGCTTTAACTATGCGTAACTTCGATCTTTCCCCGCTTTATCGTTCAGCCATTGGTTTTGACCGTCTGTTTAACCTGCTGGAAAACAACCAGAACCAGAGCAATGGCGGTTATCCTCCGTACAACGTCGAGTTAGTGGATGAAAACCACTATCGCATCGCTATTGCTGTGGCCGGTTTCGCGGAAAGCGAGCTGGAAATCACCGCGCAGGACAACCTGCTGGTGGTGAAAGGTGCCCATACCGACGAACAGAAAGAGCGCACTTACCTCTATCAGGGCATCGCCGAACGTAACTTCGAGCGTAAATTCCAGCTGGCGGAAAATATCCACGTGAAGGGCGCCAATCTGGTCAACGGCCTGCTGTATGTCGATTTAGAACGCGTGATCCCGGAAGAGAAAAAACCGCGTCGTATCGAAATTAACTAATTATCCAGGGTCGCGGCTGGCGGCCCATCCCAGACATGCTCGCCGACAGGGAGCATATGTGAGCTTACGCGCTCGCAGGTATTCACTCGCTTCTTAGAAGGAGAAACACAATGCGTAACTACGATTTATCCCCGCTGCTGCGTCAATGGATCGGCTTTGACAAACTGGCCAACGCCCTGCAAAGCACCAGTGAGCAACAGGCGTTTCCGCCCTACAACATTGAGAAGGGCGACGACAATCACTACCGCATTACCCTCGCGCTGGCTGGTTTCCGCCAGGAAGAGCTGGATATCCAGCTGGAAAACGGGCGCTTAACCGTTAAAGGTACGCCGGAAAAACCGGCCAACGAGCCGAAATGGCTGCATCAGGGGCTGGTGATCCAGCCGTTTAGCCTGAGCTTTACGCTGGCCGACTATATGGAGGTCTCCGGTGCGACCTTCACCAACGGCCTGCTGCATATCGATCTGCTGCGTAACGTGCCGGAAAGCGCCGCGCCTCAGCGCATTGCCATCAGCAATCGCCCGGCGTTAAACAGCTAACGGTCAGTAACGAAAAGGCTCCGCATGCGGGGCCTTTTTTGTTTATGCCCGCACGCCCTGCAAGAAGCGGTGGCGCCAGGGTTTCAGCACAAAAAATGCCAACAGCGCACAGAGAATATCCAGCGTAATGGCGCAGCCAAATACCAGATCCCAGCTACCGGTTTGCTGATACAGCAGCGCCGCCAGCGGGCCGCCGAAAATCGAACCAATCCCCTGAGAAATATAGAGCCAGCCGTAATTCGCGGTGGCATGCTGCGTACCAAAGGTGTCGGTGAGCGTGGCGGGAAACAGGGAGAAAATCTCGCCCCAGCCGAAAAATACCACCCCGGAAAGCAGAACAAACAGCAGCGGATCGTCTTTGCATAGCAGCCACAGCGCCATTGCGCAGCCTTCCAGGCCAAAAGCGATAAACATCATGTTTTCCCGGCCAATCCGGTCAGAAATATAACCGCACACCGGGCGCGTCAGCCCATTCATAAAACG
The DNA here is from genome assembly GCF_027109175.1 of Kosakonia sp. SOY2. NCBI lineage: Bacteria > Pseudomonadati > Pseudomonadota > Gammaproteobacteria > Enterobacterales > Enterobacteriaceae > Kosakonia > Kosakonia sp. SOY2. The sequence goes on along the minus strand of NZ_JAPVXH010000009.1, from coordinate 17,248 downwards.
GTCAATGGTCATTGCCAGCGGCAGCGCCGCCATCCCCATTACCGTTACGGCAGTGATGCCGAAATCCTCAGCGAAAATGGCCATCTGCGACGTCACCATCAACCCTGAGGTAGACATCATGGTCATCATCGCAAACATCAACCAGAACAGCGGTTTTCGCAGCATCTCTTTCGGCGCGACGCTTTTATCGCTCATCTTCAGGTTGCTGGTAATTTCTTCTGTTCGGATGCTGTGCGGCGCCCGTAGCCCCTGGCTGGCGATAAACCCGATGAACGCCATCAGCAGGCCAAATTGCCACAGCGTATTCTCCAGCCCTTTGGCAGCCAGCGATTGTGTCACCGGGAAAGTTGTCAGGATCGCGCCCATACCGTAGCCCGCCGCCACCATCCCTGTGGCAAATCCGCGTTTTTCCGGGAACCATCGCACCATCAGGCCAACCACGCCGATATAAACAATGCCGGTGCCAAGGCCGCCCAGTACGCCGTAATAGAGATAGAGTTCCGTCAGGCTGCTGATGGTGGCGGTCAGCATCCAGCTTACGCCACTCAACACCGTGCCGATGGCAATCAGCCGCCGCGGGCCAAACTTATCAATTAACCGCCCCTGAAAGGGGGAGAAGAAGGTTTGCAGAATAATCAGCAGCGAAAAAGTGAGCTGGATTTCCGCCAGGGGCACGTGCAGTTTTTCCATAAACGGTCGCGTCAGCAGCGCCCAGACATACTGCGGGCTGGAAATAGAAACCATGCACACCAGGCCCAGCGCCAGTTGCATCCACTTTTTCGGGCTTGCTACTACCACGTTGGTCAATGTTGTATTTGTCATTCTGCCACCCTGTTGTTAACAAAAGTGGTCTTTTGCATTAACTATGCCATAACCTATTGTTGCGGCTGGGATTGCATTGATGCTTAGCAGGCATAGGGTTTGAATCAATCCTGAAGCGGTCAGACAGGCGAACAGCACTGCTTTGATTCGGGGCAACCGTCGTTTGCTGGTGCACTTTTCGCCACATCACGAAGCAGAGAAAATCCCTGCACTTTGTGCAGCATCACCCATACAGTTATTACAGCTTCTGCCAATATTCCTGTAGTCATCATGTACAGGGAAACGATCATGAGTGATATCGCATTAACCGTAAGCGTTCTGGCACTCGTTGCTGTCGTCGGGTTATGGATAGGCAACCTGAAGATTCGTGGCGTCGGGTTTGGCATTGGTGGTGTGCTGTTCGGTGGGATAATCGTCGGCCACTTTGTTGATCAACTGGGCATTCCATTGAGTAGCCCAATGTTGTTATTTGTGCAGGAGTTCGGCCTGATCCTGTTTGTGTATACCATCGGCATTCAGGTCGGCCCCGGGTTCTTCGCCTCGTTACGCGTCTCCGGCCTGCGGCTGAATCTGTTCGCTATTCTGATAGTGCTTCTCGGCGGCCTTGTCACCGCCATTCTGTATAAGCTGTTCGCCATTCCGTTGCCGGTGGTGCTGGGGATTTTCTCCGGCGCGGTAACCAACACGCCTGCACTTGGCGCGGGGCAACAAATCCTGCGTGATTTGGGCATTGCAGGCCCGGTGCTGGATCAGATGGGCATGAGCTACGCGATGGCCTATCCGTTCGGTATCTGCGGCATTTTGCTCAGCATGTGGTTACTGCGCGTGCTGTTTCGCGTCAATGTGGATGAGGAAGCGCGTAAGCACGACGCCACGCTCAGTAACGGCACATCGCTGATTCGCACCATCAATATTCGCGTCGAAAACCCGAATCTCAACAAGATGGCGATTCAGGACGTGCCGATCCTCAACAGCGATAAAATCATCTGCTCGCGCTTAAAACGCGGTGAGTTGTTGATGGTGCCTGCGCCCGGTACGCTGATTGAAGCCGGCGATTTGTTGCATCTGGTGGGATTACCTAAAGATCTGCACAACGCTCAACTGGTTATCGGCCAGGAAGTTGATGTCTCGTTATCCACGCGCGGTACGGATTTGCGAGTGGAGCGCGTGGTGGTGACCAACGAAAAAGTGCTGGGGAAAAAGATTCGCGACCTGCACTTTAAAGAGCGCTATGACGTGGTGATTTCACGGCTTAACCGCGCCGGGGTTGAACTGGTGGCGAGCAGCGACGCCAGCCTGCAATTCGGCGATATTCTTAATCTGGTCGGGCGACCATCGGCGATTGAAGCCGTCGCCAATGAAGTGGGTAATGCGCAACATAAACTGCAACAGGTGCAGATGCTGCCAGTGTTTATCGGTATTGGTCTCGGCGTATTGTTAGGGTCGATCCCGCTGTTTATTCCCGGTTTTCCTGCGGCGCTAAAATTAGGTCTGGCCGGTGGGCCGCTGATTATGGCGCTGATCCTTGGGCGCATTGGCACCATTGGCAAGTTGTACTGGTTTATGCCGCCCAGCGCCAACCTGGCGCTGCGGGAATTGGGTATCGTGCTGTTTCTGGCGGTGGTTGGGCTGAAATCCGGCGGGGATTTTATCGCCACGCTGACTCACGGCGATGGGGTGAAATGGATGTGCTACGGCATTTTCATTACTGCCGTTCCGCTGATAACCGTCGGCTTGCTGGCGCGGATGGTGGCGAAGATGAACTATCTGACCTTATGCGGCATGTTAGCCGGGTCGATGACCGATCCGCCCGCGCTGGCCTTTGCTAACGCGTTGCACCCCACCAGCGGCGCGGCGGCGCTCGCCTATGCCACGGTCTATCCGCTGGTGATGTTTTTGCGCATTATCACGCCGCAATTACTGGCGGTGATCTTCTGGGGAATGGGCTAATGGCGTTTCCGGGTGGATACGCCGCAAATGGTAATCCACCTGGTAATCGCGGGTGTTACGGAACATCACCGAGTAGTTAAGGAACTCGCCGCTGTCGCTGTAGGAAAGGGAGGTGATACGCAGCAGCGGCGTTTGCTCCTGGATGTTTAATATTTGCGCCAGTTGCTTATCTGCCAGCACCGGCGTCAGGCTTTCGTAGTTGCCGCTAATTGTTATTCCGCACTCCTTTTCGATGTAATCGAACTTTGACCCTTCAAGGTGCGCCAGCGAGAGCGTACGGAACAGTTTCACCGGCATATAGCTATCTTCCAGCATCAGCGGTTTGCCTTCGACATAACGCACGCGGCGCGAGAAGTAGATGCGCTCATTGATTTGGATGCGCAACTGGCTGGCGATCGCCGGTGGCGCAGGCATCACTTCAAACAGCAGCACTTTGCTGTGTACCTCTTTCCCTTGCTGGCGCAGCACTTCTACCAGCCCCGTCAGGTTGGTAGTTTCATGATGTACATCTTTGCGCGCCACAAAGGTTCCGCTGCCGTGACGGCGCACCACCAGCCCCCACACCACCAGCAGATCAACCGCTTTGCGAATGGTCATTCGCGCCACGCCAAACTCCTGCGCCAGCGTTTTTTCACCCGGTAAGGGACTACCGACGTTGTAATCCGAGGAGTTCAGCCGCAGACGCAGCCGCTCGGCTATCGATTTGTAGATCACCTGTATACCTCTTTACACCCCATGTCAGGAATATACGCACCCTGCATGTCTATTTTTAACTCAAAAAGTAGACCTGAAGGGGTGAAATAAAACCATGAAAGGGATCACGGAACGCAGCGGCGCGTCCTGCCGGCAGGAAGGTGAATTCTTATGCTCATTTCAGGCCACTAAAACAAAACAAGGCCTCTCCCCTACAGGTTGTTTCATGAGGATTTAACTATGCTCAGTCAAATACAACGTTTCGGCGGCGCAATGTTTACCCCGGTGCTGCTTTTTCCCTTCGCGGGCATGGTGGTGGGCATTGCCATTATGCTGCGCAACCCGCTTTTCGTCGGTGAAGCATTAACCGCACCCGATAACCTTTTCGCGCAGATTGTGCACATTATCGAAGAGGGCGGCTGGACCGTGTTTCGTAATATGCCTCTGCTGTTTGCCGTTGGTTTACCGATTGGCCTGGCAAAACAAGCGCAGGGACGTGCCTGCCTCGCGGTACTGATCAGCTTTTTAACCTGGAACTACTTTATTAACGCGATGGGAATGACCTGGGGTCACTTCTTTGGCGTGGATTTCTCCGCAGAGCCGACGGCCGGTAGCGGTCTGACACTGATCGCCGGGATTAAAACGCTCGATACCAGCATTATTGGCGCGATCGTGATTTCCGGCATTGTGACCGCCATCCATAACCGTTTTTTTGAAAAGCCGTTACCGGTCTTTCTGGGGATTTTCCAGGGCACTTCGTTTGTGGTGATTATCGCCTTTCTGGTGATGATCCCCTGCGCGTGGTTAACCCTGCTCGGCTGGCCGAAAGTGCAGTTGGGCATTGAATCCTTACAGGCTTTTTTACGCTCTGCCGGTGCGCTGGGCGTGTGGGTGTATACCTTCCTCGAACGCATTCTGATCCCGACCGGGTTGCACCATTTTGTCTATGGTCCGTTTATCTTCGGCCCGGCGGCAGTGGAAGGTGGCATCCAGGTTTACTGGGCGCAGCACTTACAAGAATTCAGCCAGAGCACCGAGCCGCTGAAAGCTCTGTTCCCGGAAGGCGGATTTGCGCTGCACGGTAACTCGAAAGTCTTCGGTTCTGTCGGTATCGCGCTGGCATTGTGGTACACCGCCGCGCCGGAAAACCGCGTCAAAGTTGCCGGTCTGCTGATCCCCGCCACGCTCACTGCTGTACTGGTAGGGATCACCGAACCGCTGGAATTTACCTTCCTGTTTATCTCGCCGCTGCTGTTCGCTATTCACGCGGTACTCGCCGCCTCCATGGCGACGGTGATGTACAGCTTTGGCGTAGTCGGCAATATGGGCGGCGGGCTGCTTGACCAGTTCCTGCCGCAAAATTGGATCCCGATGTTCCATAACCATGCGGCGATGGTATTCACCCAAATCGCTATTGGCCTGTGCTTTACCGCGCTCTACTTCATGGTTTTCCGCACATTGATTGTGCGCTTTAACCTGAAAACCCCAGGCCGGGAAGAGAGCGAAATCAAACTCTACAGCAAAGCCGATTACAAAGCCGCGCGCGGGCAAACCACGGCAGCGGCAGCGAATACCCAGCTCGGCCAGGCAGCCGGTTTCCTGCAGGCACTGGGTGGCAGCGCAAATATTGAAAGCGTGAATAACTGTGCCACCCGGCTGCGTATCGCGCTGGTCGATATGGCGAAAACACAAAGCGATGACGTCTTTAAAGCGCTTGGCGCGCACGGCGTGGTCCGGCGCGGCAACGCCATCCAGGTGATTGTCGGGCTGCATGTCCCGCAAGTACGCGACCAAATCGAATCGTTAATGAAAACCCCTTTATCCCCCGAACCATCTACCATGACAGAGGCTGTATCATGAAAAAATTCTCCGTTGTTATTGCCGGTGGCGGCAGCACCTTTACGCCGGGTATCGTTTTAATGCTGCTGGCTAATCGCGATCGCTTTCCGCTGCGGGCGCTGAAGTTCTATGACAACGATGGCGCGCGCCAGGAAACCATCGCCGAGGCCTGCAAAATCATCCTGCGGGAGCAGGCACCGGATATTGAATTCAGTTACACCACCGATCCAAAAACCGCCTTTAGCGATGTCGATTTTGTGATGGCGCATATCCGCGTAGGCAAATATCCGATGCGTGAACAGGATGAAAAAATCCCGTTGCGCCACGGCGTTGTCGGCCAGGAAACCTGTGGCCCAGGCGGTATTGCCTACGGTATGCGCTCGATTGGTGGCGTACTGGAGCTGGTGGACTATATGGAAAAATACTCCCCGAATGCCTGGATGCTGAACTACTCCAACCCGGCGGCAATCGTGGCGGAAGCGACGCGCCGCCTGCGTCCGCAGGCAAAAATCCTTAATATCTGCGATATGCCCATCGGCATTGAAGGGCGCATGGCGCAGATTGTGGGCCTGCAAGATCGTAAACAGATGCGGGTGCGCTATTACGGGCTGAACCACTTTGGCTGGTGGACATCGATTGAAGATTTGGACGGCAACGATTTAATGCCGAAATTACGCGAATATGTGGCGAAAAATGGCTATGTTCCTCCGGCGAAAGATGAGCACACCGAAGCAAGCTGGAACGATACCTTCGCCAAAGCGAAAGATGTGCAGGCGCTTGACCCGGATACGATGCCGAACACCTATCTGAAGTATTACTTGTTCCCGGATTATGTGGTGGCGCACTCCAACCCTGAGCGTACCCGCGCCAATGAAGTGATGGATCACCGTGAAAAACAGGTGTTTGGTTCCTGTCGCGCCATTATTGAAGCGGGGAAATCATCGGCAGGTGAGCTGGAAATCGACGAACATGCGTCGTACATCGTCGATCTGGCAACCGCCATCGCCTTTAACACTCAGGAACGGATGCTGCTGATTGTGCCGAACAACGGCGCGATCCATAACTTTGATGCTGACGCGATGGTGGAGATCCCTTGCCTGGTGGGTAAAAACGGCCCGCAACCGCTCACGGTTGGCGATATCCCCCATTTCCAGAAGGGGCTGATGAGCCAGCAGATTGCCGTGGAAAAACTGGTGGTCGATGCCTGGGAACAGCGCTCTTATCAGAAGTTGTGGCAGGCAATAACCTTGTCCAAAACGGTTCCGAGCGCTTCTGTCGCCAAAGCCATTCTGGATGATTTAGTCGAAGCCAATAAAGCGTTCTGGCCTGAGTTGCATTAATCCCCGCGACCGGCATCGTCAGGATGCCGGTCCAAATATGAAACGTGTCGAAAAAATTCACCGTATCCGCTACTTTGTTGACCAGTACACCAACAAGGAGCCCTGATGAAAATTTCCCGCGTTGGCCAGGCGCCGGACTATCGTTTCTCGCTGGCGAACGAACGTACTTTTCTTGCGTGGATCCGCACGGCGCTTGGTTTTCTGGCGGCCGGTGTGGGTCTGGATCAGTTAGCGCCGGAATTTGCCACGCCGCTGATTCGCGAAGTGCTGGCGTTGCTGCTGTGTCTCTTCGCAGGCGGGCTGGCGTTGTATGGCTACCTGCGCTGGCTGGGCAATGAAAAAGCGATGCGCCTGAAAGAAGATTTGCCTTACACCCGTGCCCTGCTGGTGATAAGCGTTATTCTGCTGGCGGTTGCGCTGGTGGTGATGGTGCTGGTGTTCTATGGCGGATAACCGCAAAGCGCGCCGCGAAGCGGACCCCGGCCTGCAACCGGAACGCACGTCGCTGGCGTGGCTGCGCACATTGTTCGGCTACGGTGCGTTGATGGCGCTGGCGGTCAGGCATAACTGGCAGCATTCGGGGCTGCCGTTTTGGATCTCGCTGGCGGTACTGCTATGCGTGGCGCTTCTGCTCTGGCGCTACACACATAAACGTATCTTAATGGATGTGAATAAAAGTGATTTCGTCTTATCCGGCGCGGTTCGTGACAAATTGTTGATCTCCCTCGCGGTGCTTTCCCTCGCATTACTGTTTGCTGTAACGCATATCCGACAATTACTCCTGATTTTCTGAGGAACACCGCATGCCAGGCTGCCACGTTATGGCCAGGCCCGCCCGTTGTCGCCGCTGTACTGACATGGGAACACAGCCGCAAAAGAGAATGGATGATGCCGCTTTGCGGACGTTTATTCGCCAGCAGATCGCTACCCACTCCGCTGCTAGTGTGCCTTTTGCCTGGCAAGAGGGCGGGTTGGATTTTTTCCGCCGCATCGTTGCGCTGCAAAAGCGGTACGCTAAAAAACGTATCGAAAACACCTTCCATACGGACGGCAGTTCGCTTGATGATGAGTTGTGCCGTTTCTTTCACGAGCACGGCTGGCGGGTGAGTCTCTCTATGAACGTCCCTGCCGTGGCGCAAGATATCCGTCACGTTAACCGCAGCGATCAGCCCTCACACCAGCACGCGCTAAATGCTGTTCAATGGCTGGCGAAACATAGCGTGGCATTCAGTGTTAACTGTGTCGTCAACCACCGCAACAGCCAGCAGCCGCTGCATCTGTACCTTTCTCTGTGTGCTCTCGGCACGCCCTTTGTGCACTTTGTTCCGCTGGTGGAGCAAGATCCGCAGGGACATTTAACGCCGGAATCAGTGAGCGCAGCGGCGTGGGGCCATTTTCTGACCACCGTGTTTGACTACTGGGTGCGTGAAGATATTGGTCGGGTTTATATCCCGCTCTTTGACGAAACACTCGATGTCTGGAGCGGCTATCCGTTACACCTGTGTTCCTGTAGCGAAACCCGCGATCGCACGTTTGCGCCGCATGCGAACGGCGATACCGCGTCGGTTTACTCCGATAACCATTTGGGCAATCCGATTATCACGGTGAATGCCAGCGATGACGCATCGGCGGGCGGGCCGCATCAAACCAGTCTGCTTAGCGAGGCGTGTCGCCGCTGCGATATGCTGCCATTTTGCCAGGGCGATTGCCCGAAACATCGCGTTGTACAGGGCAAAAGCGCGCTGTGTGACGGCTATTACCACTTCTTTAGCTATTCCGGGCCTTATATGCGGGTGATGCGTGACCTGCGCAAACAGCGGCACTCCCCGATGTCGTTATGCGCCTTTTTGCAGCATTGCTAAATTAGCGCGCTTTCGCCAGATAGCGCGCCATCTCCTCTGCGGGCACCATGCCGCCGCCTGTTGCCCACACCAGGTGGGTGGCCTGCGCCAGTTGCGTCTGGCTAAAGCCGTGAAGCTGATGGTAATCGCGCTCTTCACTGATCTGTTTCGGACCCGGCATGCCCGCCAGCGCCGACGGTTCCAGCAAAATGTTCTCTTCCTGCGCCAGTAATCCCAGCAGGTTATAAAGCGTCTGGTCATCGACGGTGTAAAAACCGTCCAGCAGGCGTTCCATCGCGCGGCCAACAAAACCCGACGCGCGCCCGACGGCCAGCCCATCGGCGGCGGTCTGGTTATCAATGCCTAAATCCTGCACCGCAATGCCATCATGCAGGCCGGTGTACACGCCAAGCAGCATGCACGGTGAATGCGTCGGTTCGGCAAATATACAGTGGACATCATCGCCAAACGCCAGCTTCAGGCCGAACGCCACACCGCCAGGGCCGCCGCCAACGCCGCAGGGGAGATAGACAAACAGCGGATGGTCTTTATCGACCACTTTACCGATACGGGCGAACTGCTCTTTTAGCCGTTGCCCGGCGACCGCATACCCGAGGAACAGCGTGCGGGAATTTTCATCATCAATAAAAAAGCAGTTCGCGTCCGCCTGCGCCGCGCGGCGGCCTTGCTCAACGGCAACACCGTAATCTTCGGCATACTCCACCACGTTCACCCCGTGGCTGCGCAGCAGCGCTTTTTTCCAGGCGCGGGCATCGGCAGACATATGTACTGTTACGCGAAAACCGAGGCGCGCACTGATAATGCCAATCGACAGCCCGAGGTTACCGGTCGAACCGACGGCGATACTGTACTGGCTAAAAAAGCGGGTGAATTCAGGCGAGAGCAGGCGGCTGTAATCGTCTTGCGGCGTCAGCAACCCGGCGGCGAAGGCCAGTTTTTCTGCGTGGGTCAGCACCTCATAAATGCCGCCGCGCGCTTTGATTGAGCCAGAAATCGGCAAGTGGCTGTCTTTTTTCAGCCACAGCTCACCGGTGATGCTTTGCCCCAGACGGCGCTGCATTGCCGGGATCGGCACTACGTCGGATTCAATGATGCCGCCACTGGCAGCGGTTTCTGGAAACGCCCGCGCAATAAAAGGCGCAAAGCGTGTCAGGCGGGCGTGCGCATCGCTCACATCTTGCGGTGTCAGACCAACATGCGGCAAAGCCTCGGCAACCGAGGTAGTATTAGGGTTAAACCAGCGCGTTTCTTGCAAATCAATCAGGCGTTGCACTAGCGGGTCGTGCTGGATGAGCTTCTGGAGGTCGGCGTTTTTCATCGGTTCTTCATCATCGAAAGCGGATGGTTAAAGAAAACAGGAATACGCCGTCGGTGCAAGTGTGCAGACGTGGTGAGAATTTATTACGTTTTGCCGCTACACGTTGTGGCGTAAAGCATGCTAAATACATGTATTCGCCCCCAATTTTCACAAGGTTAACTGTGTTAAAGCCACTGATTGCTGTTGCTATGCTGCTGGCGGGAACCTCTGCGTTTGCCGCTGATACTCCGCTGACAGCGGCGCATTACGCGCAGCAGCTGGGTGTGGGGATGGATGTCGACTGGGCGCGTACCGACAGGGGAATCCGTGAGTTTGACCCGCTGGTGGTGCGTGATTTCTACGAGGCGGGCATCCGCCATGTGCGTATTCGCGTTGCTGATAATATGACCGAAGCACGCCTGATTCATCTGCGAAAACTGGTGGAAGCCTGTGAAGCGTATGGCGTCATTCCGATTATTGCTTACCAGGCCGATAGCTTTAAAGCCGATCCTGACGCAAAAAACGAAGCGCAACTGGTGGTGTGGTGGAAAACCGTCGGCACCTTTTTTGGCACTGACCACCCGACGCTCGGTTTTGATGTAATTTATGAACCGGCCGATAAACTTAACCACGATCTTTCTGCGCTGAATCGCGCCTATGAAAATGTCGTCAGAACGCTGCATGATATCGATCCGCAGCGCATGATTTTTATCGCGCCGCGGATGCGTGCCGCTCCTGAAGATCTGCCCTCGCTGAAGCTGCCGCCGCATAGTCAGAACTTCCTGCTCGCCGAATGGCACATCTTTCCCTGGGGGCCGCTAAAAGCGAACGGCAAATACCCCTGGACATCCGGCACGGCGGCGGAAAAAGCCGCCATTCGCGCCCGCATCAACACCGCTGTGCGCTGGCAGCAGAAAACGGGCCATACCAGTTGGGTTGGCGGTTGGGCAGTCGGCGAGTCAATGAAAAGCGCGCCAACCGAGTCTCAGCTGGCGTTTGCCCGTTTTATGGCTTGCGAGCTGAACAAGGTGAAAATCCCGTACGCCATTAACACCGATACGCAATTTTATGACGGTGAAGAGGGCGCATGGCGACCCGCGCCGGAGCCGTTACTGAAGGTGATGATCGCGCCAGATTGCTGCAAGCCCGACGCGAAGTCGGGCCATCATGAGGTTAAATCGCCGGTTCGTGGCGAGCAAAACGCGACGCCAGCGGCAGCCAGCACAGCAGGATCAAAAGCCCGGCCAGCGTCATCAGCATCCCAAGGCTAAACTGGCTGTTCTGCGGCAGTTGTGACGAAAGCCACGCCAGCCCGCCGGAACCGATATTCTGCAAGCCACCGACCAGCGCCCCCGCCGTTCCGGCGAGAAACGGGAACGGCTCCATCGCACCGCTGGTTGCCAGCGGGAACAACATCCCGGCACCAAAGAAGAACAGCGCGGCGGGAACCACCAGCGTCCAGATGTTCATCACGCCCAGCAAACCGGGGATCCACATCAGAATACCGGCCGCCAGGCAGCTAATCACCGACTGCCACATTAACGTGGTGAAGCGCTTATTCTGCCGTCCGGCAAACCATGCGCCGAAAAACGCCGCCGGAATTGGCAGGATAAACAGCACACTGACCGTCATGCTGTTGAGGCCAAGAACGCCACCCATCAATACGCCGGAACAGGCTTCAAACACCGCAATTCCCGCCAGACCGCCAATCAACATCAGCAGATAGCAGTTAAACGCGCCGCTGCCGAACAGCGTTTTATAGCTGGCGATAAGCCGGATGCGCGGCGCGTCCGTTGGGCGGGTTTCCGGCATCCAGCGCGCCATGCTGTAGGTGACGAAGACACACAACGCCAGCAGGAAAATAAAGCAGGCGCGCCAGTTCACCAGCGTGTTCAGCACGCCGCCAATCAGCGGAGCCAGTAACGGGCTGACCAGAATCCCCATGTTCAGCAGGCTGTTGGCGTGGCGCAGCTCTGTACCCGCGTAAAGATCACGCGGCAGGGTTCGCGCCATCACGCCGCCGACGCCGGTACCAATGCCCTGCAAGGCGCTGGCCAGAATTAACACCGCCAGGCTGTGCGTGGAGATAGCAATCAGCGTCGCCAGCATAAAAATACTCATCCCGGCGAGGATCACCGGCCGACGTCCAATTCTGTCCGCCAGTGGGCCATAAAAAAGCTGCGAGACGCCATAGGTCAGCAAATAGGCGGCCATGACGCTCTGCACCGCGCCTTCACGCACATTAAGATCGCGCGCCATATCGGCGATGGCTGGAATGTAGATTGTCTGTGCCATCTGCCCGACAGCGACCAGCAGTACCAGCATCAACAACAAATTGACGTTTCTTTGCCTTTTCATCTCGATGATTACTTTAAGAAAATGAGGAAATAAAGAATATATGGCTGCAATTCAGCCTTTATGCGGGAGAAATCTAGCACAGTCAGATGACAGAACCACTATGCGGCACAGCAATGGCAATGCTGCGCCAGGCAGGTTTTGTAAACGATTTTCGGCAACTTTTGTTGCCAGTTTGTCTTATGAAAGACGCAGTAAAATTGCCCCGACGGCGATACCGCAGGCCGCGACGATTCGCAGTCCGGCGACCTTCTCATTCAGCAACAAAAAAGCCAGCAGCGCGCCGAAGAGAATCGAGGTTTCACGCAGTGCCGCCACCACCGCCAGCGGCGCTTGTGTCATGGCCCACAGCGCCAGCCCATAGGAACCCATCGTGCCGATACCGCCGGGCAATCCCTTTTTCCAGTTTACCGCCAGATAACGTGTCACTTCTTGTCGGCGCGCCAGCATCGCCCACAGCAGCAGGCAGAAGCCATTCATAAAGAATGTCCACAGTGTGTAGCCGAGCGCCGAACCGGCGAGGCGCACACCGGTGCCATCCACCAGCGTGTAACCGGCGATAAAGCAGGAGTTGAGTAACGCCAGCCAGATGCCTTTACGCGACTGACTGCGGCCATTGAACGCCATGCCGAGAATCGACAGACAGATCACCGCAATCCCACCCCAAGCCACGCTGGAGAGCGAATCGCCAAGCCACAGCACGCTGATTATCGCCACCAGCAGCGGCGCGGTGCCGCGCATCAGCGGGTAGGTCTGGCTCATATCCGCCACCTGATAGGTTTTGGCGACCAGCACCGTGTAGATCACCTGTAAGGCGCAACTGGCAATGAGATAAGGCGCGCTGGCGAGAGTCGGCTGCGGAGAAAAAGGCAGTAAAACCAGCGCGATTAATGCGGCGGAACCACTGACGGCAATAGCCGAATAGAGCTTGTCGCTGCCCGCTTTCACTATCGCGTTCCAGCTGGCATGTAGCAGCGCGGCGAACAGCAGGATGCAAAACACAGAGAGGGTCATAGCGGCACACGTGGGTGGAATGTCACCAAAATGTAACACGATGAGCGCAATGGAAGCCAGCTAACCAGACCTTCGCAAATGGCGCGTTATGCCCATAAAACGTCCCGCGAAAAGTGAACAGTTTTATAAAAAAGCGCCACCAATAAATCGTAGCAACCCCAAGTCACTACTCATCAATAAGGAGAAAACGTTATGGCCGGAGGAGCTTCAATGGGAGCGTCTTTAGCTTCCATGGGACAACTGGATATGGTTTCCGCTGCAACAACCATGATGAACGCCCAGGCGCAGTCAGCCAAAATGATCACCGATACCATTAACGGTATTACCAGTTCGTTGATCGATTCATCAACGAAAGCGCAAAACTCAATGCAGCAGGCGGGTAAAGCCATTCAATATTAAATGGCATCTCTACAATAGCGCTGTGCGATAAAGGAGTATTCTATGTGTTTTATTACCAGAGCAGCTTTAAATATGGTGAGCAACCCACAGGTTGTTTTTCAGCAAAACAACAACGTGTTAATGCGCTGTGGTTCTGCCCCTAAACCGCCTGAAAATAATAATACCTGCTGTAAACCAGACGATGGCAAAAACTGTAATAAACCCAATAACGACTGGAATCACTGCAATAAACCCAACAACAACTGGAATAATTGTCATAAGCCAAATAATAACTGGGATGGTGGCCACCGCCCTGATAATAACTGGAATAGTTGCAATCGACCTGGCAATAATGGGAATAACTGCTCCGGTGCAAATAATCACCACCGGCCGGGCAATGACCGAAATGATTGCATTACCGATACGAAATCTATTCTGCGCCAGTTATCTGATATGTTAGAAAAGCTCTCCAGACAGGCGGGACGGGATTTAAAAGCGGCTTCCGGTAGCAATAATCCTTATGATCTGCTGAAAGCCAACCGTTCGATGTCAAATTATTATTTAAATAATCAGTTTGTCTCGAAAATGATCAGCAAAATGACCAACAGCGTGGAGCGAATGACAAACCTCCAGTAACGATAAAAACCCATTATGTTAATAAGAGCAATTAACGCCATCACCCTGTTACTCATGGTTACCTTCCTCTGCGGGTGCCAGGGTGAACTGGCGTTATATCAGGGGCTTGCTGAGCCAGCGGCTAACGCCATCGTTGCCGAACTCAAGGACAAAGGTATTGACGCCGCGAAGCAGTCGGATAAAACGGGTTATTCCGTTTCGATAGCCATGTCCGATCTTCCTGAAGCTGTGAAAATATTACATTCCGCAGGATTGCCCTCCCAGAGCTATGTTAGCCTGGGAGATGTTTTTCGAAAGGAAGGGATGATTTCATCACCGCTTGAAGAACGCGTTCGTTATATTTATGCCCTGTCTCAGGAACTCGAGTTTACGTTATCGCAAATAGATGGCGTCATTATGGCAAGAGTGCATATTGTTCTGCCGGAACGTATCTCAGCGGGTGAGCCAATACAACCCGCCTCAGCAGCGGTGTTTATTAAATATAATCGGGATATTCATGTGGAAAAATTACAGCCTGTTATTAGACGGATGGCGCTGAGCAGTATTCCGGGAATGGTTGATGCCGATGATAAAAAATTGTCTATTTCTTTTATTCCTACCACAGAATATAAAACGCAAGATGTTGCGCCGGAAAATAAAAAACCAAACACCATGATATTATATCTTCTGGGTTGCCTCTGTTTACTTGCCTCGTTTTATTTCTTTATACAGAAAAAATAAAACCAATTTTATTAAAGGGATTTTCATGCTGCGATGGATTCACTGGTGGCGCGATGGCTGGCGTCATAAACGTCATCACAGTTGGCCGTTGCCGGAAGAGTTGCACCTTATTCATGCGGTTATCGCTCATGCTGAAGCACACCAAAGACACTGGATTGATAGCCTTTTTGGCGTCAAACCTGCGGCCATTCCTGAGCCAACAGAGGCGGTTATTAACGTCATTGAGCTATTACAACACCAGCGCGTTTTATTATTTGAAGCCCTTTTTTGTGTCTGCGTGGATCATCCACAATCGGTCTATCGTGTTATGTCTTCAGGTGCTTTGCAATGGTGTCGCCGGTTGGCTATGGGGTTAAAACCGGGTCTGTGGACGCCGCCTCTCTCTCCCGATCCGGACATTACCGGAATCATCCTGCTTCGCAGTTGGGTGGGTGAGCCTGTCTGGTCGCGAATGCGTTTTTCTCTGCCGAAAGAAAAAGTCGAAGAGGTCGAGCGCCAGCCAGTCATCCCTGTCACAGCGCATAAACTCTCCATGCTGTGGATGGCGGTTATCGCCTGGATACAGCGCGAATGCCCACGGGAAAACGGCCATGTTAACGGTGCATAAAATTAATCTGCTCGCCGGGGCTTCGGTTGTGCAACAACCGGTGCTGCGTAGGGAAGAGATAGCGAACTTTTTTGTCGCGCAACAGGTGTGCGACATTGCCAATCTGCGCGCCAGAGAGACGATAAAACATGCGCAATTAGCGGCAGAGCGGATTCGCCATCAGGCGTATGAAGAGGTGTCGAAGACGCTATGGAAACAGGCACAGGTATTACTGAATGACTGGCAAAAAGAGCGGGAAGAGATGCGTAAGCAGACGGTCGGGTGTGCAAAACAGTTGCTTACCCAGGCGCTGCGCCTCGCATTTGACAAAGAGCCCGCAAAGGCACGTATACAAACACTTCTCAAACAGTTGCAAAAGCATCCTGAAGTTAATCGCGCGGCAATGTTAATGGTTAATCCACGGCAATATGAGCAGGCCGAACAATTTTTAAATGCCCAAGGCGATACGCCCTGGACGCTGGTAAGTGATCCCCGGCAGGCCAAAGACGAATTGTGCCTGAAAAGCCCTCACGGGAAATATACGATCGGTTGGCAGACCTTCACCGACAGTTTCCTTTCTGCCATAACGGAAAGCGCGGCGACCACCAGGGGAGCAAATGAAACCGAACGGGGAGAGTAAAGTCATTGTGGCGCCATTACATGGCGGTAATGGCGCCGTTTACTTTGCGGGGGTTAATAGATTTTGGTTATTTTATCCGGCGTGACCTGGTCGTTGGCCAGATGCACCTCATCGAATGACCAGGCGTAATCGCCAAACCTTTCCAGCTGATTGACGCTGCGCAGACCAGCGACATATCCTGGCTGCATGGTGTTTGCTAGCTCCATATATTGTTCATTGTGTTCGATATTTTCCCGAAGTGAGACACCGGGTATGCCCTGCGCATCAATTTCATACAGATGAAAACCATTGTTCAGCTCGCCCCGACCAAAACGTTCGGCTCCCTCCCGGGTTCGCGCAACGAATACCACCGGGCCGGACATCATCTTCTCAACACCGGCAAAGTAATTTCCGTCCCTGAAACCAACATTCTGCGGATCGCCACGCCGGTCGACCCGATCTGCCTGCTCAACACGGTACAATTTATTAAAATCCCTTCTCTCAATGTAGCCGCGATCGTTCAGATAGCTTCCTGGTGGCAGTTGAACGTTATCCGCCCAGGGGTTGAAATTAATCGCATCGTCGGCATAAGGCGTGTACCCGGCGCCGGAGGTTGCGACGGATGAGGGGGTGCTCCTCCCTGAACTGTTTCCTGATCGCATTTCGGTGGCCGATAACTCACTTTCCGCGCCTGGTGTTAACGGCCTGGAAAGGGGTGAACTTCGGTTTTCTGAGCCAAACAGGGAAGCGCCTGGCGTGCGCGGGAGGCCTGTTGCGGAATAACCTTCTGACATGGCTGGTGAGAAGGGGGTAACAGGTGTTGGCGCACGGCTGCTCGCCGGTGTGAATATGGGCGTGCCGGGCGTGGGTGGCAGGCTGTTTTCCGGCGATCGGCCATCCGGTAAGCGGCGGGGCAGGCTCAGATCAAGAGGGTGTTCCGTTTCTGCTGTGTCGAGTGCTGTCGAAGGGCCTGGCTGTGAATCAACGTCCATCGGCGCTGGACGCGATAGTGATGCTGGCCGGGAGATACTGAGGTCGAGCGGCTGTTCGGGAAGATCCGCACGAGGATTACTATACATTTTGCCTGCTGGCGCATTCAATGGCTGGCCGGCTTGCGGCTGTACCCCACCGGGTAAC
>NZ_JAPVXH010000008.1:0-86159 GCF_027109175.1 Kosakonia sp. SOY2 | reverse complement strand
GCATAAATTTAAAAAAAGTTTTCGTTCGCTTAATTTTCAGTCGTAACGGCCGCTAATCGGTCGATTTGCATTTTAATTGAGCGATTTCGCGGGCAAAACTCGCCACATGCTGCCAGTTGGTATAGACAACTTCCTTGGTGGGATCCGTTTCGCCACCGGTCATCTTCATAATCAGTTGAATCATCAAGCGGTCATACCAACGATAATGTGGATAACGCAACGCACCGGCAAATACCGCGCACTGATCTGGCTGCCACGGTGAAGAGAGCAAAAATTTACGGGTATAGTTATTGGTTTGCGGAGAGCTTTTCTCAGGCTTACGCGCAACAAGGTTAACGGAGTAGAACGCACTTGGTAGCGCATTCAGCTGCTGCAGGTGCTTTTTCACGAAGCTCGCCAGCGCCGGGTGGAAATGGCCGTAACGGATAGATGCACCAATCACCACGCGCTCGTAGTTATCCCATTCAATATCTGGCGTACGGTTCAGGTTCACCACATCAGCATAGACACCAAGCTCTTTCAGCTCGGACGCCAGATAAGAGGCGATTTCCCGCGTTTGCCCATCCCGGGTCGAAAATAGAATCAATGTTTTCACGTCACACTCCCTTATTCACGCCAGAAAGTTGGGGTAAACAGTACCAACAATGTGAAGACTTCAAGGCGACCAAACAGCATATTCGCGATGAGGATCCACTTCGCCACCGGGTTCATGCTCGCGAAATTATCAGCAACTACGCCCAGCCCTGGCCCCAGGTTATTCAGCGTGGCGACAACGGAAGCAAAAGCAGAAAAGTCATCCACGCCTGTGGCGATAATCGCCAGCATGCTGACAATAAACACCAGCGCATAAGCAGAGAAGAATCCCCACACTGCTTCAAGAATACGTTCCGGCAAAGCGCGATTCCCCAGCTTAATGCTGTAAACCGCATTCGGGTGGACCAGACGTTTCAGCTCGCGGTTACCCTGTTTGAACAGCAGCAATATACGGATCACTTTCAAACCACCACCGGTAGAACCCGCACAGCCACCAATAAACGCCGAACACAGTAGCAGCACCGGCAAGAACAGCGGCCAACGCGCAATACTGTCAGTAGTAAACCCGGCAGTGGTTGCCATCGACACCACCTGAAAGAAAGCCTGATTCACCGTCGTTACCGCAGAGCTGTAAACATCGTGGAACCACAGCACCACGGTGCAGATCACCACCAGCGTCAGTTGCACGCCGATAAACATTCTGAATTCAGGATCGCGCCAGTAAACTTTCAGGCTGCGCCCGCTCAGCAAAGAGAAGTGCAGGCCGTAATTACAGCCGGAGATCAATAAGAAGATAGCAATGATGGTGTTAATGGTGGGGCTATTGAAATAACCCACGCTGGCATCATGTGTCGAGAAGCCGCCAATGGCGATGGTCGCGAAGCTATGGCCGATGGCGTCAAAAGCGGGCATCCCGGCAAACCACAGCGCCAGCGCGCACGCTACGGTCAGCAACACATAAATAAGCCACAGCGTTTTTGCCGTTTCGGCAATACGCGGACGCATTTTGTTATCTTTCAGTGGCCCTGGCATCTCCGCGCGGTAAAGCTGCATCCCCCCCACGCCCAGAATCGGCAGTATCGCGACCGCCAGGACAATGATCCCCATACCACCAAACCATTGCAGCATCTGGCGGTAGAAGAGGATGGCATGCGGCAACGAATCCAGACCCACCAGCGTGGTGGCTCCGGTTGTCGTCAGACCAGAGAAGGATTCAAAAAAGGCGTCGGTCACCGTCAGGTTCGGGCTTTCCGAGAAAATAAACGGCAGCGCACCCACACTCCCCAGCACGGTCCAGAACAGCACGACGATCAAAAAGCCTTCGCGGGATTTCAGTTCCTTTTTCTCCCGACGGTTTGGCCACCACAGGATGGAGCCAATTACCAACGCAGCGAAAAAGGTCTGGGTAAATGCACGACCCGCACCATCGCGGTAAATAAGGGCTACCAGTCCGGGTAAGATCATCGTTCCGGAAAAGAGGATAACCAGCAGTCCAACGATTCGGGTTATGGCGCGAAATTGCATCTCTGCCGCTTCCTTAGGTGTTCAGAAAATCAGGTGGGGGATTATTCTTCAGTTTTTAACAATTGCAATGCGCCACGACTAAAATCCGCAAGCCTTGCTGAAAATGCGTCCAGTCTGCTGTGAGGAAGCGCCACTCGCAGATGCACGGAGGCCTGATACTCGCTTGCGACAATTTTCCCCTCAAATTGCCCAAGCAGCGTTTCAACTCCGGCGAGCTGTGCGTAATCGCACCACAAAGTATATTCGGTTAATGGCATTTTGCGGACGGTGGTTAACAGGCTTAACGCCTGCTGCACCCCGCCGCCATAAGCTTTCACCAGCCCACCGGTTCCCAGCAGCACGCCGCCATAATATCGCACAACTACGGCGGTAATTTCGCCGATACCGCTGCCCATTAACTGCGAGAGTATCGGTTTACCCGCCGTGCCTGCCGGTTCGCCATCGTCAGAAAAGCCTAACTGCTGCGAATCATCCGGCGCGCCAGCGACCCACGCTACACAGTGATGACGCGCGTCCGGATGTTCCGCCCGAACCGCGTCAACAAACGCTTTTGCTGCGTCAACACCGTCCGTATGCGCCAGCAGCGTAATAAAGCGGCTCTTTTTGATCTCCTCGCTAAAGGTGACCGGTGCCGCCGGGATCAGCCAGCTCTCCATTACGCCAGCTTCTGGTCCCGCGTCATGTTTTCAATACCGTTTTCGTGGATAACCACGTTATCTTCAATACGAATGCCGCCAAACGGTTTCAGCGCATCAATCTTCTGCCAGTTAAAGTGCTTGCTGAGCGGGCCATCGCGCCACGGCGCTAACAGCGACTCAATAAAGTAAATACCCGGCTCGATGGTCAGCACCATGCGCGGTTCCATCACACGCGTGCAGCGCAGATACGGGTATTTCGATGGCGCAGCCAGATGCGTACCGCTGTCGTCTTGCATAAAACCAGCGACATCATGCACTTGCAAGCCAAGCGGGTGACCAATACCGTGCGGCATAAACGGCCCGGTAATGTCCTCCTCAACCATGGCTTCTTCACTGATATCGGTGATGATTTGGTGGCGACGCAGCAACTTCGCGATGCGCTGATGGAACTGCACATGGTACTCCACGTAATTGACACCCGCTTTCATGGTGGCAATCAGCGCCAGTTGTTCATCATTAACGTCTTTCACCAGTTGCGCGTAATCGGTGTCGCTGTTCGCCGCCCAGGTACGGGTCAGGTCAGCGGCATAGCCGTTGTACTCCGCGCCAGCGTCCAGCAAGAAACTGCGCATTTCCGCCGGTGCGCGATGGTCGAGCCTGGTGTAATGCAGTACAGCAGCGTGTTCGTTCAGCGCCACAATGTTGCCATAAGGCACGTCAGTATCGCGATGGCCGGTGGCGGTCAGATAGGCGAGATTGATGTCGAACTCACTCATGCCAGACTGGAACGCTTCATGCGCGGCGCGATGACCAATCACCGCCGTCTTCTGCGCTTCACGCATGCACGCCAGTTCATAATCGGTTTTATAAGCGCGGTAATAGTGCAGATAATCGATCACCCCTTTCGGGTTGATATTGCTTGCCGCGATATCAAGGCTCAACGCGCGTTCCGCAACAGGTCCAATATAAGCGATGTTGCCACGTGCGGCTGGCAGTTGGTTGCCAATACCGTCCGCTTTTGGCAACGCAATAACGTCAATCTCTTCGGTCCAGAAACTGGTCGGCAGCGGCTCTACGTTGTGCCAGTAGTCCACCGGCAAGTAGAACCACAGCTTCGGTTTATTCACGCCATCAACCAGCAGCCAGCAGTTCGGCACCTGCGTTACCGGCACCCAGGCTTTAAATTGCGGGTTCACTTTAAACGGATAAGGGTGGTCATCAAGAAAGACGTTAAACAACTCGCCGGAGTGAATAAGTAATGCGTCGAGTTTAAACCGCGCCAGCACATCACGGGTGCGTTCCTGTAAAGTAACAATATGATTTTTATAAAGTTCAGCCAGTGAGTCCATCGTTTTTCCTTCTGTTTCTTGTGACCTCAAGTTTTCGCATCTTAGCACACCTGCCTGCAACTGAGTGATTTCCGCCGAGCGTGATCGGCGCTGCATTTTTTTAATGAGTTGTTTGCATTTTATTAACATAAAAACCACACTCCGCTTCATCTGGTACGACCAGATCACCGCTGGATTCAGGAGACTGACATGCTCTACAAAGGCAATAACCTGTACCTCGACTGGCTGGAAGACGGCATCGCCGAACTGGTGTTCGATGCGCCTGGCTCAGTTAACAAGCTTGATACCGCTACCGTCGCCAGCCTTGGCGAAGCGGTAGGCGTGCTGGAAAAGCAATCAGATTTAAAAGGGCTGCTGCTACGCTCGGAAAAAGCGGCCTTTATTGTCGGTGCCGATATCACCGAGTTCCTCTCCCTGTTCCTGGTTCCGGAAGAACAGTTGAGCCAATGGCTACACTTCGCCAACAGCGTCTTTAACCGTCTGGAAGATCTGCCCGTTCCGACGATCTCCGCCGTAAATGGCTATGCCCTCGGTGGCGGCTGCGAATGTGTGCTGGCGACAGACTACCGCTTAGCCACGCCGGATCTGCGCATTGGCCTGCCGGAAACCAAACTCGGCATTATGCCGGGCTTTGGCGGATCGGTGCGTATGCCACGTTTGCTGGGTGCCGATAGCGCACTGGAGATCATCGCCGCCGGGAAAGATGTCGGCGCGGAACAAGCGCTGAAAATCGGCCTGGTCGATGGCATCGTCAAACCGGAGAAATTGCGCGATGGCGCGGTGGCGATCCTGCGTCAGGCGATTAATGGCGATCTCGACTGGAAAGCCAAACGCCAGCCGAAACTGGAGCCGTTGAAGCTGAGTAAAATCGAAGCCGCCATGAGCTTTACCATCGCCAAAGGCATGGTGATGCAAACCGCCGGAAAACATTACCCGGCGCCGATCACTGCGGTTAAAACCATTGAAGCCGCCGCCAGATTTGGCCGCGAAGAAGCGCTGAAGCTGGAAAACCAGAGTTTTGTTCCGCTCGCACATACCAACGAAGCCCGCGCGCTGGTCGGCATTTTCCTCAATGACCAGTATGTAAAAGGCAAAGCGAAGAAACTCACCAAAGATACTGAAACGCCAAAACATGCTGCTGTGCTGGGTGCTGGCATTATGGGCGGCGGTATCGCTTACCAGTCGGCCTGGAAAGGCGTGCCGGTATTAATGAAAGATATCAATGAGAAATCCCTCGCGCTTGGCATTAATGAAGCGGGTAAGTTGCTGAATAAGGAGCTTGAACGCGGCAAGATCGATGGCCTGAAGCTGGCGAACGTGATTGCCACTATTCAGCCAACGCTGGAATACGCTGGTTTTGAGCGTGTCGATGTGGTGGTTGAAGCGGTGGTAGAAAACCCGAAAGTGAAAAAAGCGGTGCTGGCGGAAACAGAAGACAAGGTTCGCCCGGATACCGTTTTGGCCTCCAACACCTCCACCATTCCCATCAGCGAACTGGCAAGTGTGCTGAAGCGGCCGGAAAATTTCTGCGGCATGCACTTCTTCAACCCGGTGCACCGTATGCCGCTGGTTGAGGTCATTCGCGGCGAGAAAACCTCTGACAACACCATCGCGAAAGTGGTGGCCTGGGCGAGCAAAATGAGCAAAACGCCGATTGTGGTCAACGACTGCCCCGGCTTCTTTGTGAACCGCGTGCTGTTCCCCTACTTTGCCGGTTTCAGCCAGTTGCTGCGCGACGGCGCGGATTTCCGCAAAGTCGACAAAGTGATGGAAAAACAGTTCGGCTGGCCGATGGGCCCGGCTTATCTGCTGGATGTCGTCGGCATTGACACCGCACATCACGCACAGGCAGTGATGGCGGCTGGATTCCCGCAGCGAATGCAGAAAGATTATCGCGATGCGATTGACGCGCTATTCGACGCTAACCGCTTTGGACAGAAAAATGGCCTCGGTTTCTGGCGCTATAAAGAAGACAGCAAAGGCAAACCGAAGAAAGAAGAAGACAGCGCCGTGGACGGTATGCTGGCGGAAATCAGCAAAGGCAAACAGGATTTCAGCGAGGACGACATTATCGCGCGCATGATGATCCCGATGGTCAACGAAGTGGTGCGTTGCCTTGAAGAAGGCATTATCGCCAGCCCCGCAGAAGCAGATATGGCGCTGGTTTACGGCCTGGGCTTCCCTCCGTTCCACGGCGGTGCGTTCCGCTGGCTGGATACGCTCGGCAGCGCGAAATACCTCGATATGGCGCAGCATTATCAGCACCTTGGCCCGCTGTATGAAGTGCCGGCCGGGCTGCGTGAAAAAGCACGCCACAACGAACCTTACTATCCTGCGGTTGAACCTGCGCGCCCGGTGGGCGATTTGAAAACGGCTTAAGGAGTCACAATGGAACACGTTGTCATTGTCGATGCGATTCGCACCCCGATGGGCCGTTCAAAAGGCGGCGCATTTCGCAATGTGCGGGCGGAAGATCTTTCCGCTCACCTGATGCGTAGCCTGCTGGCGCGTAACCCGGCGCTGGACGCCACCGCCATCGACGACATTTACTGGGGTTGTGTGCAGCAGACGCTGGAACAGGGCTTCAACATTGCCCGTAACGCCGCGCTGCTGGCTGAGATCCCACATTCTGTACCCGCCGTAACGGTTAACCGTCTTTGCGGCTCCTCAATGCAGGCGTTGCACGATGCCGCGCGTATGATCATGACCGGCGATGCGCAGGTTTGTATGGTCGGCGGCGTGGAACATATGGGCCATGTACCGATGAGTCACGGCGTTGATTTTCATCCGGGCATGAGCCGTAACGTCGCGAAAGCGGCTGGAATGATGGGGCTTACCGCGGAAATGTTATCGCGCATGCACGGCATCAGCCGTGAAATGCAGGATGCCTTTGCCGCTCGCTCCCATGCCCGCGCCTGGGCCGCGACGCAATCCGGTGCGTTTAAAAATGAGTTAATCCCTACCGGCGGCCACGATGCGGACGGCGTACTGAAACAGTTTACCTATGACGAAGTGATCCGCCCGGAAACCACGGTCGAAGCACTGTCAACGCTGCGCCCGGCCTTTGATCCGGTAAGCGGCACCGTTACCGCTGGCACCTCTTCCGCGTTGTCAGACGGTGCATCAGCCATGCTGGTGATGAGCGAGAGCCGCGCCCGTGAGCTAGGTCTGAAGCCGCGCGCGCGCATTCGTTCGATGGCGGTGGTTGGCTGCGATCCGTCGATCATGGGCTATGGCCCGGTTCCGGCTTCTCAACTGGCGCTGAAAAAAGCCGGATTGACCGCCAGCGATATCGACCTGTTTGAGATGAATGAAGCGTTTGCCGCGCAGATCCTGCCGTGTATTAAAGATCTGGGCCTTATGGAGCAGATCGATGAGAAGATCAACCTCAACGGCGGCGCGATTGCGCTTGGTCACCCGCTGGGCTGCTCCGGAACACGTATCAGCACCACGCTGCTGAACCTGATGGAACGTAAAGACGCACAATTTGGTCTGGCGACCATGTGCATCGGGTTAGGTCAGGGGATCGCTACGGTGTTTGAACGCGTTTAGCGCTTCAGGCAGGAAAAGTGCTATCTCAATACCATGAACGCCAGAGCAAGGCAGCAACAGAGCGGATCCCCGGCACGCAGCCGGGGTGAGCAAAAGCAGCCAGCAGTGCGGATGGCGATTAGGGCAAAGAGAAAAGGTCTGTCAAGCCATTGGTGCCAGAGCAAGACGGCAACTGAGTGAATACCCGGCAGCATAGTGGTATGTAACCGGGGTGAGCGAAAGTAGCCAACACGCGATGGCGTCAAGGGTAAAGAGAAGGTTTAGTTGCCGTTCTTCCCGCCTGTCAGGGGCGGGTTTTTTATTTCTGTTATCCGGCAGGCAACCACCGCATAGAGTAAAGAGGAAAGGCGATATCAAAGCTGCTGGCGGCAGATCAGGGCAGGAATAAATCATTCCCCGGCAGCATAGTGAACTATGTGACCGGGGAAAGCGAAGGCAGCCAGCGCGGCCAGAGTGACAAAGGTGAAGACAGGCTTAGATAAACGCAAACGCATCGCCAAACAGGCGATCTTCACGCGCACCGCGCTCATTACAGAACAGATCGCGGGCAATTTTCGCCATCTCGAAACGGCCTGCAATATAGATATCGTGCTCGGCCAGCGAACCGAAATCCTGCAATACCGCAGCCAGCACGGTGCCAGAGCGGCCGCGCCAGCCCGCTTCCGGCTGCTCAACGACGGGCACAACACGCAGATTCGGATGATCTACCGACAACGCTTCCAGCTCGCTTAAATCGTAGAGATGTTTCTCTTCGCGACCACCCCAGTAAATGGTGATGTCACGATTCGGGTTTTGCGCCAGAGAAGTCAGCAAAATAGAGCGGACATAGGAGAAGCCGGTACCACCGGCAATCAGCACCATCGGACGCTCTTCATCGTCACGCAGCCAGGCCTCGCCGTGCGGAATATCGATAACGATTTCCCGATCTTTCAGAATGCGATCCATCACCGCCATCGCGTAGAGATTCAGCTCAGACGCGCCAATATGCAGTTCGATAAAATCATGCTGATCCGGCGTCGAGGCCATAGAGAACGGGCGCTTGTCTCGCTCATCCATCACCACCATCAGATACTGGCCCGCGCGGAACGAAAAAGCCGCCTCCGGCACTAAACGGACACGATATACGGTATCAGTGATGGCCTCTACCGAGGTCACTTTACAGCTTAAGGTTGTCATGCGCTCTCTCTGTCGGGTCTATTTTCGTCGTTCAGTATGGCCAGTTCATCCCAGATGGCGTCGATTCTTGCCGTAACTTCCGGGTCTTTCTTGATGGGGCGGCCCCATTCACGCTGGGTCTCGCCCGGCCATTTATTGGTGGCATCCAGTCCCATTTTGGAGCCCAGTCCGGAAACCGGCGAGGCAAAATCCAGATAATCAATCGGCGTGTTTTCCACCAGAACCGTATCCCTCGCAGGATCCATTCGGGTGGTAATCGCCCAAATAACGTCATTCCAGTCGCGGGCGTTCACATCGTCATCGCACACGATCACAAATTTGGTGTACATAAACTGACGCAGGAAAGACCAGACGCCCATCATCACGCGCTTGGCGTGACCGGGGTACTGTTTCTTCATGGTGACTACCGCCAGGCGATAGGAGCACCCTTCCGGCGGCAGGTAAAAATCAACGATTTCCGGGAACTGCTTTTGCAGGATCGGCACGAACACTTCGTTTAGTGCCACGCCCAGCACTGCCGGCTCATCTGGCGGACGGCCAGTATAAGTGGAGTGGTAAATCGCATCTTCGCGCTGCGTAATATGGGTAACCGTAAACACCGGGAAATTATCAACTTCGTTGTAATAACCGGTGTGATCGCCATACGGCCCTTCCGGCGCCATCTCACCCGGCTCAATATAGCCTTCCAGCACGATTTCTGCACTGGCGGGAACTTCAAGATCGCTGGATACGCACTTCACCACTTCGGTTTTTGTGCCGCGCAGAAGCCCGGCGAAAGCATATTCAGAAAGCGTATCCGGCACCGGCGTTACCGCACCAAGAATGGTTGCCGGATCGGCGCCCAGCGCCACAGCAACCGGGAAACGTTCGCCAGGATGCGCTGCCTGCCACTCCTGGAAATCGAGCGCACCGCCGCGATGGGAAAGCCAGCGCATGATTAATTTGTTTTTACCGATCAGCTGTTGGCGATAAATACCCAGGTTCTGCCGCTCTTTGTGCGGGCCACGCGTCACGGTCAACCCCCAGGTGATCAGCGGCGCGGCGTCTTCGGGCCAGCACTGCATAATCGGGATGTTGCGCAGATCCACGTCATCACCCTGCACTACTTTTTGCTGGCAAGGAGCACCGCGCAGACGCTTTGTCGGCATGTTCAGCACTTGCTTAAACTGCGGCAGTTTATCAAAGAGATCGCGAAAACCTTTTGGCGGCTCCGGTTCTTTGAGAAACGCCAGCAGTTTGCCCACGTCCCGCAACGCGCTGACATCCTCTTGCCCCATGCCCAGCGCTACGCGGCGCGGCGTGCCAAATAAATTGCACAGCACCGGCATGGTGTAACCTTTGGGATTTTCAAATAACAACGCCGGGCCACCCGCACGTAGCGTGCGATCGGCTATTTCCGTCATTTCCAGATAAGGGTCAACCGGAAGAGTGATGCGTTTCAGCTCGCCCTGCTGCTCAAGCAGGGTCAGGAAGTCGCGTAGGTCGTTGTATTTCATGCGGTCTATTATCGCCTCCAGGTAAGGGGCATATTATACGGTGTTCGCCCGGCGGTTGCTGTATTTTTGTTAAATCTGCGTGAATTACAACGACATCTTTTGGCGCAGGTTATAATCAACTTAGCCATCATGCTGCGGTTTTGATATTCTTGCGCCCGAACTTACGGAAAAGAGTCATTATGCGATCCTGGTATCTACTTTACTGCAAACGTGGCCAGCTCCAGCGCGCCCAGGAACACTTAGAACGCCAGGCGGTCAGCTGTCTGACGCCTATGATTGCACTGGAAAAAATGGTGCGCGGCAAACGCACAACAGTGAACGAACCTCTTTTCCCGAACTATTTGTTTGTGGAGTTTGATCCTGAGGTGATTCATACCACCACGATCAACGCCACGCGCGGCGTCAGCCATTTCGTCCGCTTTGGTATGCATCCGGCAACCGTTCCGCAATCCGTTATTCAGCAACTTTCGCTCTATCAGCCAGAAGGGATTACCGACCCTGACACGCCTTATCCAGGCGATGATGTGGTGATCACCGAGGGCGCACTCGAAGGTTTACAGGCAATCTTTAAAGAGCCGGACGGCGAGGCGCGCTCCATGCTCTTACTCCACCTGCTTAACAAGCAGGTACTGCAAAGCGTCAAGAACACCGATTTTCGCAAGGCGTGAGCGTCGCGTTAAAAATCCACGCCGAATAACCGCCGCACGTTCTGATCCGTTACTGAACCCAGCCACTGAGCCTCTTCCCCACGAAGCCCGGCAACTGTGGCAAGAATATGCCCTAACAGGGCCGGTTCATTACGCCGCGACGCAGGCTTTGGTTTGAGATCGCGCGGCAACAAGTAGGGCGCATCGGTTTCAATCAATAGCTGCCCGGCGGGGATCAGCGGAACCACTTCACGTAATTCCAACCCGCGACGTTCATCGCACACCCAGCCGGTAATGCCTAAGTAAATACCGCGATCGAGACACTCTCGTGCTTCCTGCGCCGAACCGGTGAAACAGTGCAGCACCGCACCGGGCAACTTATCCAGCCACGGATCCAGCAGCGCCAGGAACCGTTCATGCGCATCGCGGCAGTGCAGAAACACCGGCATGTTTAGCTCAGCGGCCAGCGACAGCTGCGCACCGAAAGCGTACTCCTGCTCCTGCGGCGTCGAAAAATTACGGTTGAAATCCAGCCCACATTCACCCACGGCAACGACTTCCTCGGTAGCTGCCAGCGTGCGGATCGTCTCTGCGGTTTCATCGGTCCAGCCACTACTATCATGCGGATGCACACCGGCAGTGGACCAGCAATGACGATAGCGTTGAGCAAGTTGCTGTGCCTGATGGCTTTCATGCAGGTTAGTTCCGGTAATGAGCATACCCGTCACACCCGCCGCTTGCGCCCGTGCCACGATCTCATCCCGGTCTTTTGCAAACTGGCTGCTGGTTAAATTCACACCGATATCAAACATGTTTTTTCCCATACAACAACCGCCCTGACGGGCGGCTGGTAATTACTCTTCGCTGGTTTCTGTTTCGTTCTCTTCATCCGGAATGCGGCGCTTGCCGACGTAGAAGCGAGCAAAAAAGACGCCGACTTCGAACAGGCAATACATCGGTATTGCCAGTAAGGTCTGCGAGAAGACATCCGGTGGCGTTAGCAACATACCAATAACGAACGCGCCAACCAAAACGTACGGACGTTTTTGCCGCAAGTCCGCAGGCGTGGTCACGCCCATCCAGCACAGCAGCACGATAGCAACCGGCACTTCAAACGAGACGCCGAAAGCCATAAACAGCGCCATCACGAAGCTAAGATAACTGGCGATATCGGTAGAAACCTGCACGCCTTCCGGCGCGGTGTGTGTCAGGAAACCGAAGGCCAGCGGGAACACTACGAAATAGGCGAATGCCATGCCGATGTAAAACAGCAACGAACTGGAAACCAGCAGTGGCACCACCAGACGACGTTCATGCTTGTATAACGCCGGAGCGACAAACGCCCAGACCTGATACAAAATGACCGGCGCGGAAAGGATCAGCGACACCATAAAGGTCAGTTTGATCGGCGTAAAAAACGGCGAGGCTACGTCGGTGGCGATCATCGTCGCGCCCAATGGCATCTGCTTGATGAGCGGTGCGGAAACCAGTTGATAGATATCATTCGCGAAGTAAACCAGCGCGAGGAAAATCACGATAACGGCGATAATGCAGTTCAGCAGACGCTTACGCAGCTCAATAAGGTGTGCGATCAGCGGTTGGGTATCGTCTACAGCCATGTTCAGGATTTATCACTTGAAGAAGGTGTGGAGTCGGAAACCGGCGAGGCCGTTTGCACCGTGGTAGTCACCTGCGGCGCTTTTTTCGTTTCTGCAGCATCGGGGACTTGCTGTGGCGAACTGGCCTGATTTTCAGCGGCGGCAGGCGTAACGCCTTCATGCTGCGCTTCGTTATCTTTCACCACCGGGTTATGGATGGTATGAGCTTCATCACTGGCTTTTTCGGCATCGTTAGCGCTATAGGAGCGCTTCATTGATTCCGCCGCCTGGCGCAGCTCATCCATCGACTGCTTTAACTCTGGCGTCAGGTTTTCCAGGCTCGCTTTTTCCACCTTTTTCAGGCTGTCCTGGAACTCCTGCAGCTTCAGTTCCTGCGTTAGTTCATTCTGCACCGTCGTTGCCAGCGAGCGCAGCGCGCGGACCCAGCCCGCTACAGTGCGCACAGCCACGGGTAGCCGTTGCGGCCCTAATACCACGAGGCCAATGATGAAAACGAGTAACAGTTCGCCAAAACCTATATCGAACACGAATTACACCTGCTCTTTGTCGTGACGTTTTTCGTCTTTTTTAGCGTCGTCGGATGTCTTGCTGTCGGAAAGAGATGTTGCCGTAAAATCCGCATCTTGTGCCGATTTATCCTGCTTTTCCTCTTTATCGTCATCACCCATAGCCTTTTTGAAGCCTTTGATGGATGCGCCAAGGTCTGAACCTATAGAACCGAGCTTTTTGGTGCCAAAGAGCAGCACCACGATGACCGCAATAATCAACAACTGCCAAATGCTGATACCACCCATACATAGTCCTCTGTAACAGATGATGTTAAAAACAGGCCCCAGTATACACTTTATCCATTAAGCTGCCTCTTTGTTGACAGCTTCTGTGCACCAGGCCCACCCGGGCGGCGTTTCGCTTAACGTGTTTTATACCAACCCACAAACCAGGCCAGAACGCCACCTACCATTAGCCATGCAGGCGTTAAACCCCACTCTGGTCGATTAATCAGTAACAGCGTACCGCTCAGTAAGAGCGTCGCGCCAATACCAAACAGATAGCGTGATTGCCCCTGGCGCACATGATTTGCCTGTAATTCACTGGCAATCTTATCCACGCTTTGCTGCAAATGCTTGCCTTGCTGCAACCCGTTGTAGATCAGTTCAGGAATTTCCGGCATTTTCTCGATCCAGAATGGGCCTTTCTCTTTCAACGCTCTGACCAGCGCCGGAATACCCACCTGATCTTTGATCCACGTTTCAAGGAAAGGTTTCGCGGTTTTCCATAAATCCAGTTGCGGATAGAGCTGACGGCCGACACCTTCGATATAGAGCAATGTTTTCTGCAACAGGACCAGTTGCGGCTGCACTTCCATATTAAAGCGACGTGCCGTATTGAAGAGGTTGAGCAGCACATGCCCAAAGGAGATTTCCGCCAGCGGCTTTTCAAAGATCGGCTCACACACGGTGCGAATGGCAAACTCGAACTCTTCTACATTGGTATCCGGCGGAACCCAGCCTGAATCCACATGCAGCTCCGCCACTTTGCGATAGTCGCGGTTAAAGAAGGCAATAAAGTTTTCCGCCAGGTAGCGCTTATCTTCTTTGTTCAGCGAACCGACAATACCGCAGTCAATACCGATATATTGCGGATCTTCCGGGTGATCGTAGCTGACGAAAATATTGCCAGGGTGCATGTCGGCATGGAAAAAGCTGTCGCGGAAAACCTGGGTGAAAAAGACCTGCACACCGCGTTCGGCCAGCAATTTTAAATTGGTGCCGTTTTTCTCCAGCGCCGCCACATCGGAAACCGGAATGCCATAAATACGCTCCATTACCAGCATATTTTGGCTGCAATAATCCGAGTAGATTTCCGGCACGTACAGCATTGGGCTGTTTTCAAAGTTGCGGCGCAACTGGATCGCGTTAGCGGCTTCGCGCAGCAGATCCAGCTCATCTATCAGCGTCTTCTCATACTCGCGCACCACTTCACGCGGGCGCAGGCGACGACCATCCGGTAACAGGCGTGGAACCCAGCCCGCCAGGCGGTAAATCAGTTTCAAATCCGCTTTGATCACCGGCAGAATGTCCGGGCGGATGACCTTAATCACCACCTCTTTTCCACTCTCTTTCAACCGCGCTGTATGCACCTGCGCAATGGACGCAGATGCCAACGGTTCGATGGCGAAGTCATCAAACCAGGTTTCCACCGGCAGATCACCCATCGCTTTTTCAATCTGCTTTTTAGCGAGATGACCATCGAAAGGCGCAACGCGGTCCTGCAACATTGCCAGTTGATCGGCAATCAGCGGCGGGAATAGATCACGGCGAGTAGACAACATTTGCCCGAACTTAATCCACACCGGCCCCAGTTCCTGCAAGGCAAGACGCAGGCGTTCCCCAAGCAATTTTTCTTTGTGCCGGTTTGGCATCCAGAACAGCGTCCGCCGCCATAACCGCAGCGGCAGAGTGATACGCATTTTGGGAATGAGCTCATCAAGCCCGTAACTTAAAAAGGTTTGGATGATGAAATAGAGGCGCCGTAATTCTCCAGGCGTCATTTGCCCTCCAGTTTATCCAGGCGTTTGGCTAAGGCATCCGCAGCCCTTTCCACAGCAGCCGTTTCTTCAGCAAACCAGGCAACTTCCAGTGCGCCCGGCGCAAGGCGCCACTCTTCCGTCAGCACTTCAGCGACATAGCGTTGCTGGCGTTGAAAACCGTGTTGCAGAAAGCGTGCCCCGCCGCGCAGGAATTTACTGATCCCCTCAGCGGCGATATCGCCTGTCCATGGTGCGAGGATCTCGGCAGGATCGAATTCCGCCAAATCCATCAGCGAAACCAGGTTTTGCACCACCTGGATATCGCCCTGCACTTCCAGCTCGCCGCTGCGAATAAGCGCAGTCAGCTGCTGGCGGTCACGCAGCTTCGGCAGTACCCGCAGTTGCGTAATCACGGAACAGTCAGCCTCACCTTCCCACTCGCCTAATACATCAATCTGGCGCTCACTGAACACCAGCACAAAGGGGGAAGAGAACTCTTGCAGCACTACGCGCAACACCTTGCCATGCAAACGCTGGCGCGCGGGTTTCAGCGCGCCTTCACGGTATAAAAACGTATTCAATACACGTTCAATTCCGGCGGCAACCATCGGCTTAAAAGGCATACGCACTCCTGTCAGAATTTGTAGCCACGGTGCAGAGCAACGATACCGGCCGTCATGTTGTAGTAATCGACGTTTTCGAAACCGGCGTCCTGCATCATCGCTTTCAGGGTGTCCTGATCGGGGTGCATACGGATGGATTCAGCAAGATAGCGATAGCTTTCCGCGTCGTTTGCTACCAGTTGACCAATACGCGGCAGGACGTGGAAAGAGTAAGCGTCATAGGCTTTGCTCAGCGGTTCAATAATTGGCTTGGAAAATTCGAGCACCAGCAGGCGACCGCCCGGTTTCAAAACGCGGAACATGGAGCGCAGCGCTTTCTCTTTTTCCGTCACGTTACGCAGACCAAACGAGATGGTGATGCAGTCGAAAGTATTGTCCGGGAACGGCAAGGCTTCAGCATTTGCCTGCACATACTCTACGTTACCAATCACGCCGAGGTTGCGCAGTTTCTCGCGCCCCATTTTCAGCATCGAGTCGTTGATATCTGCCAGCACAACCTGGCCGGTTTCACCCACCAGGCGGGAGAACTTCGCCGTCAGATCGCCCGTACCACCGGCCAGATCGAGAACTTTCTGCCCGCGACGCACGCCGCTGCAATCAATGGTAAAGCGCTTCCATAAACGGTGAATGCCCATCGACATCAGATCGTTCATGACGTCATATTTTGACGCGACCGAATGGAAGACATGCGCCACCATGTCGGCTTTGTTTTCTTTGGCGACGGTCTGAAAACCAAAGTGTGTTGTCTCTTTTGAATCTTCCGCCATCTTAGTGCCTGCTATTCAAGAAATTGTTTGTGAAGTGTATCAGATTGGAGGCGATTGCCCTACGATTCAACCACCCGAAGAAGCCTTCGATTCGGGCTCCTCGTCCGCGGCCATGCTCTCTAATGCATTGTCTTCAAAGCAATCGAGGGAATCGTTTTGCCCGGAACGCAAACGAAACTCTTCGTCCTGATCCTGTGCTTGCGCCGCCAATTCCGGATTAATCTCGCGTTTGATTTCGACACCGAGCCCGCGAAACGCCTCGGCCTGGGCCAGCAGATTGCCGCGCCCGGAACTCAGTTTTTTCATCGCCTGACGGTAATTGTCCTGCGCTTTATCCAGACTCTGGCCAATGGATGACATGTCGTCAACGAACAGGCGCATTTTGTCATACAGGCGGCTCGCCCGCTCCGCGATCTGCTGCGCATTGCGGCTTTGGTGTTCATACCGCCACAGGTTGGCGATGGTGCGTAGCGCCACCAGCAGTGTCGTTGGGCTGACCAGCATAATGTTATTTTTCAGCGCTTCGGTGATCAGTTCGGGCTGCCTGTCGAGCGCAATCAAAAAGGCCGGCTCCACCGGGATAAACATCAACACATAATCCAGGCTGCGCAGCCCCGGCAGTTGCTGATAATCCTTACGACCAAGCAGACGAATATGGTTGCGTACCGAGGCGATATGTTCCTGTAACGCGCCTTCGCGCGTAAAGTCGTCGTCGGCATTGAAGTAACGTTCGTAGGCGACCAGCGTCATTTTGGCGTCGATTACCACGTCTTTGCCCTGCGGCAGACGCACGATCACATCCGGCTGCATTCGCGCGCGATGGTCATTTTCAATACTGACCTGGGTTTCGTATTCATAACCTTCACGTAAACCAGAGGCTTCCAGTACGCGGGTCAGCACCACTTCCCCCCAGTTACCCTGGGTTTTGTTATCGCCTTTCAGCGCGCGCGTAAGGTTAATCGCTTCCTGCGCCATCTGGGCATTGAGCTGTTGCAGGTTGCGAATTTCATGCGCCAGCGTATGCCGTTCACGCGCTTCCTGACCAAAACTCTCCTGCACCTGGCGACGAAAGCCATCAAGCTGCTCGCGCAGCGGCGTTAGCAGACCGTTCAGACTTTGTCGGTTTTGTTCATCGACGCGGCGATTGCTCTGCTCAAAGATGCGGTTAGCGAGATTTTCGAACTGCTCGCTCAAGCGCTGCTCGCTGCTGTGCATCTGGCGCAGCTTCTCTTCGGCATGTAACTGGGTAGCTTCCAGTCGGGTAGTCACTTCGCGCAAATCAGCTTCCAGCGAGCTATTGATATGTTGCAGGCTGCGCAGCTCGTTATTGAGCAGCTCGCACTCTTCGCGCCAGTGTTCGTTTTGGGTTATCTGCTGCCGGGCGGCGCTCAGTTCGCTAAAGACATCTCGCTGCTCCGCGAGCAGATCCGCCTGCTGCTGCGCCCCGCGCCAGCTTGCTGCCAACCAGCCGACCAGTAAACCCGCCAGCGCAACGGCTGCCATGACGATGATTGAAGTGTCCACCACGTCCCCTTAGTGATAACGCATATAGCGGAGGATTGTGCTGTATAAACGTCCAGTTTGGAAGGGGTTTTCCTGCGAAGCAGTACGCAAAAAGAAAAGGCCGAACGTGTCGGCCTTAGCAAACGGGAAGGTGAATTACAGAAGACGACGCGCCGCTTCCACCACGATTTTCACCGCGTGGCTTTCGGTCTGCTTCATGGTTTCCGCATTCGGGATCTCTTGCTGGGTGCGGTTTACAATCACACCGGCAACCATACCGGCACGCAGCCCCTGGCTTGCGCACATGGTCAGCAGCGTGGCGGATTCCATTTCATAGTTCATCACGCCCATGGATTGCCACTCTTCCATGGAACCTTTAAAGCGGCTCACCACGCGGCCAGAGAAGGTGTCGTAACGCTCCTGGCCTGGGTAGAAGGTGTCAGAAGAGGCAGTCACGCCGATATGTTTCGTTGCGCCAATCGCATCCGCTGCCGCAACCAGCGCGGTAGTGCACTCAAAATCCGCCACCGCCGGGTACTCCATCGGCGCAAAGTGCAGGCTCGCGCCGTCAAGGCGCACGGACGCGGTGGTGATCAGCACGTCGCCAACATTGATGTGCGGCTGAATCGCACCGGTGGTGCCCACACGCAGGAAAGTGCGGATGCCAAGCTGCGCCAGTTCTTCTACGGCGATAGAGGTTGACGGGCCGCCGATGCCGGTGGAACAAACGATAACCGGTTTGCCATCCAGCTCTGCGCGCCAGCTGGTGAATTCGCGGTGGGATGCCAGTTTGACCGGCTTATCCATCAGCGCGGCGATCTTTTCCACACGCTCCGGATCGCCAGGGACGATGGCCAGCGTAGCCCCTTGTAAATCGTTTTTGGTGAGGCCGAGATGAAAAACATCAGACTTGGACATAACAGACTCCTCTGTGGTCGGTTTTATCAGTAGAGGCAAAAAGATACTTTACAGAAGGCACGGACATAATTTCGTGACTGATATCACCATGAATGAAACTGATTGCAGTTCATTTCCATAAATTAGTGATTTACATCACATTAACACGACACATCCCACAACTCAGCAGCAAAGATAGTCTACGGCACGGTGATTTGCGCGCGCGGCAGGCCTTCCCGTCTATAGTTATTGAAGCGCTAAAAAAGGTATGGAGAATGCCATGACAACCAACAACACACCAGGCTTTGCACCTGCGGCTTCACCCCTTGCTTCAACCGTTGTTCATACGTCGGAAGACGCCTTAATCGCAGGCGAAACGTCTATTCCGACACAGGGCGAAAATATGCCCGCTTTTCACGCCCGGCCGAAAAATGCCGAAGGTCCCTTGCCGATTGTCATTGTGGTACAGGAAATTTTCGGCGTGCATGAGCATATTCGCGATCTGTGCCGCCGTCTGGCGCTGGAGGGCTATCTCGCCATCGCGCCGGAGCTCTACTTCCGTCAGGGCGATCCGAATGATTTTGCCGATATTCAAACCCTGCTGAGCGGCCTGGTAAGCAAAGTACCGGACGCGCAAGTGCTTGCCGATTTGGATCACGTCGCCAGCTGGGCGGCGCGTAACGGCGGGAACGCTCACCAACTCTTAGTGACCGGTTTTTGCTGGGGCGGGCGTATCGCCTGGCTGTATGCCGCGCACAATCCGCAGTTGAAAGCCGCCGTCGCCTGGTATGGCAAGCTGGTGGGGGAAAAATCACTTAATTCTCCGCGCCATCCGGTGGATATTGCCACTGAACTTACCGCGCCAGTGCTCGGTTTATATGGCGCGCAGGATACCGGCATTCCGCTGGAGAGCGTGGAAACCATGCGCCAGGCGCTGAGAGCCGCGAACGCCAAAGCGGAAATCATCGTCTACCCCGAAGCGGGCCACGCGTTTAATGCGGACTATCGTCCGAGCTATCACGCAGAATCCGCCGCTGATGGCTGGCAGCGGATGCTGGCATGGTTTGCGCAGTACAGTAAAAAGTGACGGTTTGCGCCGGAGTAGATGCCCGGCGCACCTCATGCTGTTTCGAGACGCCAGCCCTGGGTCAAACGTACCGCCACGACCTGTTTGCATTGCAGCGGTGCATGATGAAAGGCACTCAGCGTTTGCCCATCGCGCAGGCGTAAATCAAGCAAATAGCGCTCGCCCTGATAAATGCAGCTTTGTACCTCAGCGCTCAGTCCCTCACTCGTTACCTGCACATGCTCGGGGCGAACCAGCACCGGCTGGTGAAGATTCGCGCCAGTATGCGCCAACCCAGCATGCATCTGCGCGCCATCCAGTTGCTGTACCCCGGCGGGCGTCGCCAGCATCAGCACACTCCCCTTACCAATAAAACGCGCCACCCAACCATTCTGCGGCTGCTGATACAGCGCCTGCGGTGCGCCCCATTGCATCAGTTCTCCCTGGTGCATCACCGCGATATGGCTGGCGAGCGCCATCGCTTCCGCCTGATCATGGGTGACATAGACAAACGTTGCGCCAGTACGGCGATGAAAATCACGGAAAGTCTGTTCCATGGTGGCACGCAGATGGCGATCGAGGTTTGCCAGCGGTTCATCAAGCAACACCACTTGTGGCTCCGCGACCAGGCAGCGCGCCAGCGCCACGCGTTGACGCTGACCACCGCTTAACTCTTGCGGCGAACGTGCGGCGTAAGCACCCAGTTCAACCACCTCCAGCGCGTCCATCACCTGCTTGTGACGCGCAGCGCCGTTCACATTGCGCAGCTTTAGCGGGTAGCCCACGTTCCCGGCAACCGTCATATGCGGCCACAGCGCATAAGACTGAAAGACCATCCCCATATCGCGCTGCTCCGGCGGAGTGTGCAGCGTTTTATCTGCCAGCAGACGATCGCCCAGCCATAAGCGCCCTTCGCTCAAGGTCTCAAGCCCCGCAAGAATACGCAGCGTAGTGGTTTTGCCGCAGCCACTTGGCCCCAACAGGGCGGTAAACGCCCCCTGCGGAATGGTCAGATTGATATCCCGCACCACGGTCTGGCCGGCAAATGCTTTGCTGAGATGTTCCAGTCTCAGCTCTGCCAAGGGATCACTCCTTTTGGTAAATAGCGGCCAAGCGCGCTGAGCAACAGCATCACCAGCGCCACCAGAATGACAACCAGCACGGAAAGCGCCGATGCCAGCACCTTATCGCCGCTCTCATCAAGGTTAAAAATCACCACGCCCAGCGTCTCTTTCCCGGCGCTCCACAGCAGCGCCGAGACGGTGAGTTCATTCACCGCTGTGAGGAATACCAGCAACGCCCCGGCAAACGCCGCCGGTGCCAGCAACGGCAGGACGATATGGCGCAGTCGCCGGGAGAAGTTCGCCCCAGCCAGGCTGGCCGCTTCTTCCATTGCGGGATCCAGTTGCAGCATGCTGCTGTGCACTGGCTTCAGGCAAACCGTGAGGAAACGTGCGAGGTAGGCGAAAAAGATAATACCCAGCGTGCCGCTAAGGCTGATATCGATCAGCGGCAATGGGCCAGCAAACAGCAGAATACAGGCAATCGCCAGCACCACGCCGGGCAAGGTATAGGGGATGTCGATAATTAAATACAACCAGCGCAACGGCCGGTTCGGGTAGCGCACCAACAGCCACGCCAGCGGCAGGCTGAGCAACATCAACACCACAGCCGCCGAGATCGATAAAAACAGGCTGTTGCTGAGCGCGCGTAACGTGGCGCTTTGCGCATCAAAGATCCCTCGCCAGGCGGCAAAGGTAAGCGTTTCACTATTCAGCGCGACGCCAAGCGTCGGCACCAGCGAGGTGGTAATCAGCGCCACTAGCGGCGCGAGCAGGATGGCACACAGCACTGCCGCCAATAATAACTCGACCGCCAGCCGCCATTTGCCGAGGGTGAAACCCAGCGCGCGCCCCGCCATGCCAATCAGCGGCAGCGCATAACGCCGCTGCATGTGGCCTTGCAGCGTGACAATGCCAATTGCCAGCATCCCCATCAGCACCGACAGCGCCGCCACGTCGTTCAGCATCGCCGGGCCAAAGCTGGAAAGCGTCTGATAGATATACACAGGCAGTACAAAGTAGGAAATCGGGATGCCCAGCATCGCCGGAATACCAAAATTACCGAGCGCCGAAACAAACGCGATCGCCGCCCCGGCCCACAATGCAGTACGGCACAGCGGCAACACAATGTCGAAGAACACCCGCCACAACGATGCGCCATGAAGGCGCGCGGCTTCAATATGCTCTTTTGGCAAACACTGTAGCTGGGTGCGCAGCGCCAGAAACACCAGCGGCGCATGCTGAATACCGAGCAGCAATGCGATGCCTTCTGCCGAATAGAGTGGGTTGCTGCTGCCAAACCCCGGCGCAAGACCAATGCTATTGAGCAAGATGCTGCCCGGCCCCAAAAGTTGCAGCCAGCTTAACGCGGTGACCTGCGGCGGGATCATCATCGGCAGCATAAACAGAAATACCCACACCTGTTTGAGGCGGATATTGGTCAGCGCCAGGCAAAAAGCGAACAGGCTACCCAGCAGCAGTGACAGCAGCATGCCCAGCCCACTGGTATACAGGCTGTGCCACAGCGCAAGCCAGGTGGAAGGGTTGCTCATCACACGCCACAAACTGCTGTCGCTGCCGTGGCGCCCGTCAACCAGCGCAGAGACCAGCAACCGCAGGCTGGGCAGCAGGCTCAGTAGCGCAACAAGAAACAATAACAGCCAGAGCAGCCCTTTTGCCGGGCCGCCGCTGGCGTGCTGGCGCAGCGTCATACTGGTCATCAATTAGCGGTTTCCGAACAGGTCGGCAAAGCGTTTTTTATTGGCTTCCGTCTCGGCCAACGCTTTTGCTGCATCAAACGGCATCAGCTTGATGCTGTCGCGCGGCGGGAACCCGGCCGGAACCGGCAAGGTGGCGTCGGCGGGCAGATAGCCCTGCTGGAGCACCAGTTTTTGCCCCTCATCCGAGAGCACAAAGTCGATAAACGCTTTCGCCGCCTGCGGGTTTTTCGCGTTTTTCATCATCGCTACCGGCTCGGTAACAATGCTGACGCCCTCTTTCGGGAAGACGAACTCAATCGGTGCGCCTTTGGCTTTTTCGCGGATCGCCATGTAATCCACCAGCACGCCATAGGCTTTGCTGCCGGACGCAATCGCGCTCATCACCGCGCCGTTACCGCTTTGCGGCATCGCACCGTTCTCTTTTAGTTTCTCGTAGTATTGCCAGCCGAGCGCCGGATCGTTCATCAGCGTCGCCTGGTGGATTTGCGCCGCGCCGGAATAGAGCGGGCTTGGCAGGGTGGTCATGTTTTTCAGCTCCGGTTTGAGCAGATCCTGCCAGGAGCTTGGCTTAACCGGGGCTTTGCTGTGATAAGCAATACCGGTGGTGATCAGTTTGGTGCCGTAGTAGTAGCCCTCTTTGTCATACAACTGCGCATCAAAACGCGTCGCTTGCGGTGATTTATACGCCGCCAGCAGGTTTTGCTGTTTCAGGGATTCCATGGTCACGCTGTCTGCAATCAGCAGTACGTCCGGGGCGGCGCCACCGGCGGCTAACTCTGCCTGCAAACGCGCGGTCAGCTTGGTAGTTCCGTCGCGGATCCATTTCACTTCAATGTCCGGGTGCGCTTTTTCAAAGGCGCTGACGGTCATTTGCGCATCTTCATTGGGCTGGCTGGTATAGAGCGTCAGAGTGGATTTGGCGAAAGCTGACGTACTGATGATGGCCAGCAGTACCGCTGCCAGCACTCTTTTTTTATTCATGGTTCAGTCCCCTGTGTTTTCGTTGCGACGATTTAAACAAGGGAGTTTGACAAAAATGTTACCGAAGCGATGTTGGTTTGTTACAGAGGAATGACGCGCCGCCGGTTTCACACCGGGCGGCGCGGTAAGACTTACTGCTGACGCAGGTTCTGCGCGGCTTTCACCATGTTCGCCAGCGCGCTACGGGTTTCCGGCCAGCCGCGGGTTTTCAGGCCGCAGTCCGGGTTCACCCACAAACGTTGTGCCGGGATACGCTGCGCGGCTTTTTGCAGCAGTGCTTCGATCCACTCGACACTCGGTACGTTCGGCGAGTGAATATCGTACACACCCGGGCCGATTTCGTTCGGGTACTCAAACTCTTCGAACGACTCCAGCAATTCCATATCCGAGCGCGAGGTTTCAATGGTGATCACATCGGCATCCAGCGCGGCGATGGAATCCATGATGTCGTTAAACTCGCAGTAACACATATGGGTATGGATCTGCGTGTCATCTTTCGCCACCGCCGCGTTGATGCGAAAAGCCTCCACGCCCCAGGCCAGATAGGCATCCCAGTCGCTGCGACGCAGCGGCAAACCTTCGCGCAGTGCCGGTTCATCAATCTGGATAATGCCAATCCCTGCCGCTTCCAGATCCGCCACTTCATCACGCAGTGCCAGCGCAATCTGTTTGGCGATGGTTTCGCGGCTCACGTCTTCACGTGGGAACGACCAGCAAAGAATGGTCACCGGGCCGGTCAGCATCCCTTTCACCGGTTTATCGGTCAGCGACTGCGCATACTTCGCCCACTCGACGGTAATCGCTTCCGGGCGGCTGACGTCGCCGATAACCACTGGTGGTTTTACGCAGCGGGAGCCGTAGCTCTGCACCCAGCCGTTTTGTGTAAAGACGAAGCCATCCAGGTTTTCACCGAAGTACTCCACCATGTCATTACGCTCGGCTTCGCCATGCAC
Organism: Kosakonia sp. SOY2; assembly: GCF_027109175.1. NCBI lineage: Bacteria > Pseudomonadati > Pseudomonadota > Gammaproteobacteria > Enterobacterales > Enterobacteriaceae > Kosakonia > Kosakonia sp. SOY2. The sequence goes on along the minus strand of NZ_JAPVXH010000008.1, from coordinate 61,522 downwards.
CAGCACGTCTAAGCCCAGACGCTCCTGCTCGACAATCGCCTGTTTGATATGTTCGGCGATACCAGTGCGGTAATTACCCGCGTCGAGATTGCCTTTTTTGAAATCCAGCCGCAGGCCGCGAATCTCGGTAGTCTGCGGGAAAGAGCCGATAGTGGTGGTCGGCCAGGCAGGCAGCTTAAAGCGCTCGCGCTGGGCTTTCGCGCGCTCGGCGTACGGGCTGTTACGCTGGCTGTCCTGCGCGGTGATCGCCGCCAGACGCTGCGCTACTGCCGTGTTGTGAACGCGCGTAGAGTGGCGACGCGCCTGAATCGGGGCGCTCCATTCCACCAGTTTTTCCGTATTACCGCTGTTCAGCGCATCGCGCAGCAGCGCCAGTTCCTGGCATTTTTGCAGGGCGAAGGCGAACCAGCTTTTCACTTCCGCATCCAGACGCGTTTCAACACTCAGATCGATCGGGCTGTGTAGCAAAGAACACGAAGAGGCAACCCACAGCGGACGTTTACCGGCCACTTCGTTGATTTGCGCATATTTCTCGGTGAGATCGGCGCGCCAGACGTTACGACCATTCACCAGACCGGCAGAGAGCAGCCAGTCAGCAGGCAGACGCGAGTGCAGCTCGGCCACGTTGTCCTTGCCGTGTACTAAATCAACGTGCAGCCCTTGCACCGGCAGCGCGGTGATCACATCAAGGTTCGGCGTGACGCCTTCAAAATAGGTGGTCAGCAGCAGCTTCAGCTGGCCGGAAAGCGCGTCGTAAGCTGGTTTAAACGCATCCAGCCAGGCTTGTGGCAACTCCAGCACCAGCGCCGGTTCGTCGATTTGTACCCACTCAATACCGCGTTTTGCCAGCTCGCCGAGCACCTGTTTGTAGACCGGCAGAATGTCGTTCAGCAGGCTTAAACGATCAAACTGTTCGCCTTTCACTTTGCCCAGCCACAGGTAAGTGACCGGGCCCAGCAGCACAGGTTTCACCTTGTGGCCGAGCGCCAGCGCTTCGTCTACTTCGTCCAGCAGTTGCGTCCAGGTCAGTTTGAACTGCTGGCCTTTGCTGAACTCCGGCACCATGTAGTGGTAGTTGGTGTTGAACCATTTGGTCATTTCCGCCGCTGCCGCCGGTTCGCCGGTTGGCGCGCGGCCACGACCAATGCGGAACAGGGTGTCGATATCGACGGAACCGTCGTTGTTCTGATGACGAGCCGGCACATTGCCCAGCAGCAAGCTGGTGGTCAGAACATGGTCGTACCAGGCGAAATCGCCCACCGGCAGCATATCGATACCGGCCTCTTTTTGCTGCTCCCAGTGGCGGGCTCGCAACTCGCGCCCTACCGCCAGCAGCTCTTCACGGGTGGAGTTACCCGCCCAGTAGCTCTCTTGCGCTTTTTTCAGCTCGCGGCGCAGGCCAACGCGAGGGAAACCGAGGGTGTGATTAAGAATTGTCATTTTTAGCCTCTTCAATTGGGTTAATCCAAAGGATTTCGGATTAAGGGAAGGCGGCAAGTTCATGAATCCCCAGGAGCTTACTGAAGTAAGTGACTGGGGTGAAAGAGCGCAGCCAACGCACCATTAATTCGAAAGACACAGGATTTTTAGACGTCCAGATGTTTACACATCCATATTGTGTAGGTACTGTATATTCCTCAAGCGCAAAATGTTCATGCCGGAGTGAAGGACTTTCATGATCGAAATTAAACACCTGAAAACGCTACAGGCGTTACGAAACAGCGGGTCGCTGGCGGCAGCGGCGGCAACGCTGCATCAAACGCAGTCCGCGCTTTCCCACCAGTTCAGCGATCTGGAACAGCGCCTTGGCTTTCGTCTGTTTGTGCGGAAAAGCCAGCCGCTGCGCTTTACGCCGCAGGGTGAAATTCTGCTGCAACTGGCGAATCAGGTGCTGCCGCAGATTAGCCGCGCGCTGCAGGCCTGCAATGAGCCGCAGCAAGCCACGCTGCGCATCGCTATTGAGTGCCATAGCTGTATTCAGTGGCTGACACCTGCGCTTGAGAACTTTCGCCAGAACTGGCCGCAAGTGGAGATGGATTTCAAATCCGGCGTCACGTTTGATCCGCAACCTGCGCTGCAACAGGGCGAGCTGGATCTGGTCATGACCTCCGACATTCTGCCGCGCAGCGGTCTGCACTATTCGCCGATGTTTGATTTTGAAGTGCGTCTGGTGCTCGCCCCCGATCATCCGCTGGCGGCGAAAGCGCGCATCACGCCGGACGATATCGCCAGCGAAACGCTGCTGATCTACCCGGTACAGCGCAGCCGCCTGGATATCTGGCGTCACTTCCTGCAACCGGCGGGTGTGAGCCCGTCGCTGAAAAGTGTTGATAATACGCTGCTGCTGATTCAGATGGTTGCCGCGCGGATGGGCATTGCGGCGCTGCCGCACTGGGTGGTGGAGAGTTTTGAGCGCCAGGGTCTGATAGTGACCAAAACCCTGGGCGAAGGATTGTGGAGCCGGCTGTACGCCGCCGTGCGCGACGGCGAGCAGCGTCAGCCGGTAACGGAAGCGTTTATTCGTTCAGCGCGGAACCACGCTTGCGACCATCTGCCGTTTGTGCGGAGCGCGGAGCGACCCAACGGCGATGCACCCACAGCGAGGCCATTATCACCGCACCACCAATAATAAAGCTCGGCCAGTGCGGTTGTTCCTGCCAGATCGCGAGGTTAACCAGTAACCCGGCGGGAACATGCACATTGTTCATGATGCCGAGCGTCCCGGCATCCACCTGCGTGGCGCCGTAGTTCCACATAAAATAACCCAACCCGGATGCCACCACGCCAAGCCACACCAGCACGCTCCATTGCAGCGTCGTGGTCGGCAATTTCTGCGGATTACCCATCACAAACCACGCCACAACGGCGACCACGAATGCGCCAAGATAAAACCAGGCGAACGCGTTGTGTTGCGGCATCGGGCGCGTCTCCATCAGGCGTTTGTAGCCGACCATACCAATGGCAAAGCTGATATTCGCCAATTGCACCAGAATCAGACCAATCCAGAAGTGATCGCTCACTTTGTCGTAGCGAATAATCGCCGCGCCAATTACCGCCAGCCCGGCGCTCAGCGCGTAGCTCCAGCGCAGCCCGCGCTTACTGAGCAGATCGTAAATCAGGGTGACATACAGCGGTGTGAAAACGGTAAACAACAGGAATTCAGACACCGTCAGGTAGAGATACGCCTGGAAGCTGAACAGGTACATAATGCCCAGCTGCAACGCGCCCACCAGCATGTACAGGCCAATGGTCTTGAGGTTATGCCCACGCGCACGCAGAAACGGTAAAAAGACCAGCGCCGCCAGCCCCACACGCATCAGCACGGAGAAGTAGCTGTCGACATGGCCCGCAAGGTATTCGCCAATCAGGCTAAAAGAGAAAGCCCACAAAATAGTGGTGATGATGAGTAACGCCACAATGAATGTCTCTTCGATGAGTGGACAGGCATTGTAGCGAACTCAGTTGCGCAAAGTTTGAGTATTTAGTTGACGAGTGGTTAATTTAAAACCACTCGTCAATCTTATTCGAGGAACAGCTTACGCAGGTAATGCGGTACGGCGTTATCGGCGTTGGTGCCAATCACTTCCAGCTCCGGGTGCAGTTCTTTCAGGCGCTGGTGAGCGTTACCCATAATGCAACCTTTGCCCGCCATCGACAGCATTTCCGCGTCGTTCATGCCGTCACCAAAGGCGATACACTCTTTCAGGCTATAACCCAGCGCGCTTGCGACCGCTTCCAGCGCATGGCCTTTCGACACGCCGCCCGCCATCACTTCCAGGCAGGTTAAGGTAGAGAAACTGACGTTCACGCGATCGCCCCAGCGGGCGTTGATGGCCTGCTCCAGCGGCAGCAGTTTTTCATGGCTTTCACATGTGAAGAAGACTTTGCTGATCCCTTCCGGCTCCAGCAAACCCGGCTCATACAGCGAATACTGGAACACCGCTTCTTTAAAGAAACGCATCTCATCCGGGCGGTGGCGGTTCATGAACCACTCATCGTTGCGGTAGACATTGGTAATGATATCCGGCTCGTTATGCACCACGCCGAACAGATCGGTGGCGATGTCGCGATCCAGGTTATGGGTGAACACCAGATTGCCATCGGTGTCGTGTACCCGCGCACCGTTGGAGGTGATCATATAGGCTTTAATGCCCAGATTGTCGCGGATTTGCCCGACATCCACATGGTGGCGGCCGGTGGCGAAGACGAAGTTGACGCCGCGCGCGGTAAGCAGTTTTAACGTTTCTTTGGCAAAGGGCGACAGTGTGTGGTCGGGGGAGAGCAATGTGCCATCTAAATCAGATGCAACAACCTGGTACATAAGAAAATTTAACCTCAATAATTCATCAGTTATGCCGGTCGAAGAATTCGACGATGGCGTTGAGCGCGACCGAGCGCATGGCGTCCTTTTCAAAAAGGATCTCATGGTACGCGCCTTGTATGACCAGCGGTTTCCCCCCTTCACAAGGGTGACCCGCTGCGGCGCGTCGTTCACAGAAGCGTTGATGCATGCGGTTATCCACCACGTGCTCCTCTTCTGCCTGAATAATCAATGTCGGCGTGGCGTCTTTTTCCGCCCCCGCCAGCGCGTGTTCACCGGCGAGGATCCCTTCGCGTACCCAGTGCCAGGTGGGCCCACCAACGCGAAGCTGCGGTTCATCGGCATAAAAACGCAAATTACGGCGATAGCGCTCGCGGCTGTGGGTTAACACGTTTATCGCGAACGGCAACGGGCGCCAGCTCCCGGTGCCAATGGCGTAACCCTCACGAAGACTCGGGTAGCTTTCAGCCCAGTCCAGCAACGGGCGCACCATCCATTCAGGCAGGCGAATGATAATGCCGAACATGGGCGCGCACAGGGCAATCGCATCGCAGGCTTGCGGATAGCGCTGCAAAAACAGGGTGGAAATGGCACCACCCATCGAATGGGCAAGAATATAGCGTTTGCGCCACGGCCCGCTGGCCACTTCCTGATCCCAGAACGCCGCCAGATCGTCGACATAATCGCTGAATTTCACCACATGGCCACGATGCGTGTCCGGCAACATTCGCCCGGAACGCCCCTGGCCGCGATGATCGATAATCAACACGTCATAACCGAGGTGGAACAGGTCATACGCCAGCTCTGCGTATTTTACGTAGCTTTCGATGCGGCCGGGACAAATCACAATAACGCGGTCGTTACTTTGCGCGCGAAAACGGACAAAACTGACCGGCACATCGTCCACGCCGGTAAAGACCGCTTCTTCCCGCGAACGCCAGAAATCCATCAGCGGTCCCATGGTAAAAGCCGCGAACGCTTTTTCTCTGGTTTCCCATGTCGATTTGTGCCGAAACATTGGGATTTCGCCCCTTTTAGCCATGTAAAATCGTTTTTTTGTGACCAATAGCAAATTCCGCTGCCAATAGCGTATTGTGGCATAAAAACCGATATCCAGGGAGTTTCTCATGACCTTCGAATGGTGGTTCGCCTACCTGCTGACATCCTTAATCCTGAGCCTGTCCCCCGGCTCCGGCGCGATTAACACCATGTCCACGTCCATCAGCCACGGTTATCGCGGCGCGGCGGCCTCGATTGCCGGGCTACAAACCGGTTTAGCCATTCACATCGTGCTTGTCGGTGTCGGTTTAGGCACATTATTTTCACGCTCGGTGCTGGCCTTTGAAGTGCTGAAATGGGCGGGCGCGGCTTATCTGATTTGGCTTGGCATCCAGCAGTGGCGCGCTGCGGGCGCTATCGATCTCAATACGCTGGCAAAAACCCAAACGCGCGGGCGTTTGTTTAAACGCGCCGTATTCGTCAATCTGACCAATCCGAAGAGCATTGTTTTTCTCGCCGCACTGTTCCCGCAGTTTATCGTCCCGCATCAACCGCAAGTGATGCAGTACGTGGTGCTCGGCGTCACCACCATCGTGGTGGATATCATTGTGATGATTGGCTACGCCACGCTGGCGCAGCGCATTGCGGCATGGATCAAAGGCCCGCATCAGATGAAAGCGTTGAACAAAGTGTTTGGTTCGTTGTTTATGCTGGTCGGCGCGCTGCTGGCATCGGCAAGACACGCCTGAAAAGAGAGCCGGATAGCGGCTATCCGGCGTTTATCGCTTAGCGGGAAATAATCAGGTGGATACCAAAACCGGCGAACAGTGCGCCAGCAAAACCATCAATCCACTTCGCCAGACGCTGATAACCCCGACGAATTTGCGGTAAGGCGAACAGGCTGGCGACCACGGTAAACCAGGCAAAAGTTTCCACCGCAATCAGCATAAAAATACCCCAGCGCGCGCCAGCGCCCACGCTATCGCCAACAAACAGTGAAAACACTGAGCCAAAGTAAATGATCGCTTTCGGGTTAGCGAGATTGGTCAGTAACCCTTTGATAAAGCTGCGTCCGCTGGCGGCCAGCTCAACCTGCGGCGCATCGCTGCTTTGCGGCCCTTTCTTCAGCGCGCCGCGCAACATCTGGTAGCCCATCCAGCATAAATACAGGCCGCCGCCGACCATAATGATGTTATGCAGCCACGCCATTTTTGCGAGGATCAGGTTCAGGCCGAGCAGTGCCACGCCGGCCCAAATCATGACGCCGGTGGTGATACCGAGCACGCCCATCATCGCTTCTTTGCGCGAGCGGCTGACGGCGGTTTGTGAAACGAAGAAGAAATCGGGGCCGGGGCTCATCAGTGCGACGATATGCACCAGCGCCACGGTGAGAAATAACATCAACATAGATAACTCGCGGGAAAATAGTTCAGGGGGAAACCATCCTCCCATTTTTTTCGCAGGCTGACTACTCTTCTTCGCCGTCGACATGCGCGCGGATCAACGCCATGAACTCCTGGCCGAAGCGTTCAAGTTTGCGCGTCCCCACCCCGTTGACACTGAGCATCTCACCGGGAGAGAGCGGCATCTGTTCGGCCATTTCAATCAGCGTGGCGTCGTTAAAGACCACGTACGGCGGAATATTCTCTTCATCGGCGATCGCTTTACGCAACTTGCGCAGCTTGGCGAACAGCTTGCGGTCGTAATTGCCGACCGCCGCTTTCTGCATCACTTTCGGTTTCAGCGCCACCATACGCGGCACCGCCAGCATCAACGGGACTTCACCGCGCAGCAGCGGACGCGCCGCTTCGGTGAGTTGCAATGCCGAGTGCTGAGCAATGTTTTGTGTGGCGAAGCCTAAGTGAATCAGTTGGCGGATCACGCTCACCCAATGTTCGTGGCTCTGCTCGCGACCAATTCCATACACCGGTAATTTGTCGTGACCAAACTCGCGGATGCGCTGATTGTTCGCCCCGCGCAGTACTTCCACTACATAGCCCATACCGAAACGCTGATTCACGCGGTAAATAGCCGACAGCGCTTTTTGCGCGTCCTGCAACCCGTCGTACTGGCGCGGCGGATCGAGGCAAATATCGCAGTTACCGCAGGGCTCCTGGCGACCTTCGCCAAAGTAGTTCAGCAGCACCAGACGGCGGCAGGTTTGCGCTTCGGCAAAGGCGCCCATCGCATTGAGCTTGTGTCGTTCGATATCCTGCAGCGGCCCGGCGGGCTTCTCTTCCAGGCAGCGGCGCAGCCACGCCATATCCGCCGGATCGTAAAACAGCATCGCTTCCGCAGGCAGGCCATCACGCCCGGCGCGACCGGTTTCCTGATAATAGGATTCGATATTGCGCGGAATGTCGAAATGCACCACGAAGCGCACGTTGGGCTTATTGATGCCCATACCAAACGCCACCGTCGCCACGACAATTTGCAGGTCGTCGCGCTGGAACTGTTCCTGTACGCGCGCCCGCACCTCGTTTTCCAGCCCGGCATGGTAAGCCGCCGCGCTAAAACCACGGCTTTGCAAACGGGCGGCGGTGTCTTCCACTTTCGCCCGGCTGTTGCAATACACGATGCCGCACTTGCCGCGCTGCTCCTGCACATAACGCAGTAGCTGATCGAGCGGCTTAAATTTTTCCATCAGCATGTAACGAATGTTCGGGCGGTCGAAGCTGCTGACCTGAATCAGCGGATCGTGAAGCCCCAACAAACGTTCAATGTCGCGACGGGTTGTGTCATCGGCGGTGGCGGTAAGCGCCATAAACGGCACGGAAGGCAGCATCTGGCGTAACTGGCCCAGCGCGGCGTATTCCGGGCGGAAATCATGGCCCCACTGGGAAATACAGTGCGCTTCGTCCACGGCCAACAGCACCGGATTCCACTGGCGCAGCTGATCGAGGAAGTTGTCGAGCATCAGGCGCTCGGGAGCGATATAAAGCAGGCGAATCTGGCCGTTGCGACAGCCGTTGATCACCTCAAACTGCTGTTCGCGGCTCTGGGTAGAGTTCAGGCATGCTGCTGCAACACCATTTGCCAGTAGCTGATCGACCTGATCTTTCATCAGCGAGATGAGCGGTGAAACCACCACCGTCAGGCCATCTAATACCAGCGCCGGAATTTGGTAACACAGGGATTTCCCGCCGCCGGTCGGCATCACCACCAGGCAGTCGCGGCCGCTGAGTACGGTGTCGATAATATCCTGCTGGCCCGGGCGGAATTGCTGGTAGCCGAAGGTCTCTTGCAGAACCTGTTTCGCCAGCGATTCCTGATTCAATACTTCCGCCTGTGCCACTCTGACCCCATTTGCCTGAAATAAAAACAGGCGCTATTTTCAGCGCCTGAGAGAGAAACTGCAACGCTTAAAACAGATCGTTAAGCATCACGCCCACGCCGACACGTGTCTGATTGAAATTGTAGTCAATCAACGATTCGCCGTACCCGCTGTAGACCTGCGTATAAAGACGTACGTGTTTAGTCACTGGGTAGCTTAGACCGAGTTCCGCGCCGCCGTAACCGGTATTCCAGTTATATTGTCCTTTTGCGCTGAGGATCGCATCGCCCATCTGGTAGCCAATTTTCAGCTGGTAATAACCCATATATTTGGTGATATCCGGGTTGTCATCAACCGATCCCACCACATACCAGGGTTTGACTTCCACCAGCCAGTTGCCGCTTTGCGCCATCAAGCGCGTATAGGCGCGGTTCCAGCTGCGTGAAGTCGGGTCGGAACGTCCGTTCGAATCGTGGTTAAAGCCAAATTCCACGTCGCGCAGCGTCCAGCCAGCAAATTCGTAATCGGTGGCGAAACCAAGGAACAGTTGCGGTTCGTAGTTGGTTTCACGGAATGGAGAAGACTCTCCGCTGTTTGACAACTGCCACCAGGATTTTTGCGTGTAGGAACCACCGAACACCGAGTTTGGCCCCAGAATCCCGCGCCAGAGAGGGAACGCCAGGCTGAGCTGGAACTTCACTTCATCTTTGCGCGCATTATCCGCCCAGTTATAGGAGCGAATCGCTTCTTTGTTCAGATCGCTGGTATCGGTGTAGATAACGTAGTTGGATTCATAAGGGTAGAGCGTGAACGGATTGTCGTGCTCCTGCAATAAATTGGCGATGATGCTGCCGCGCACGGCAGGTGCATCATGAACTTCTTTTACCGTCGCTTCTTGTGCGTAAGCCATAAACGGCAGTGCAAGCACTGCGAAAAACCAACCCAGAGAGGTCCGCATCGGTTTGCTGCTCCAAATCATATTGTTGAATTGACGAATTTCCCCGCAAGTATTCTACATATTTATTGAGTCACTGCTCATGTATCGGTTCCGAAAGTGGAAATCAACAATCGATAAGCATAAAATCAACATTTCATTAACTCATCGGATCAGATAGCCATGTCAGTTGTTCTCACAGCGGAAGAAGTCCTGAAAACGGTCGGCGAGATATTCGTGTACCACATGCCGTTTAATCGTGCGTTAGGGCTGGAGCTGGAGCGCTATGAAAAAGAGTACGCGCAGCTGAGTTTCACTAACCAGCCTATGATGGTCGGCAACTGGGCGCAAAGCATTTTACACGGCGGCGTGATTGCCTCCGCGCTGGATGTCGCCGCGGGTCTGGTTTGCGTGGGCAGCACGTTAACCCGCCATGAAACCATTAGCGAAGAGGAGCTGCGCCAGCGTTTAGCACGGATGGGCACGATCGATTTACGCGTCGATTACCTACGACCGGGCCGCGGTACGCGCTTTACCGCCAGTAGCAGCTTGCTGCGCGCGGGTAATAAAGTTGCCGTCGCGCGCGTAGAGCTGCACAACGAAGAACAGCTCTACATCGCCAGCGCGACCGCCACCTATATGGTGGGGTGAGCCGGTCAGAAAAATCGGGTACCATGAGGATTCATTTCAGCTACGAGCTTTCCCGATGGATGCAAAACAGACGCGGCTGGGCGTGCTTCTTGCCCTGGCCGCATATTTTATTTGGGGCGTTGCCCCGGCTTACTTCAAAACGATCTGGTTCGTTCCGGCCGACGAAATTCTTACACATCGCGTGATCTGGTCCTTCTTCTTTATGCTGGCGTTGATTAGCGTTAGCCGCCAGTGGAGCAGCGTGAAAGCCCTGCTGCAAACGCCGAAGAAGATCCTGCTGCTGGCGCTCTCTGCGGTACTGGTAGGGGGAAACTGGTTGTTGTTTATCTGGGCGGTAAACCATAACCATATGCTGGAAGCGAGCCTGGGCTACTTTATTAACCCGCTGGTGAATATTCTGCTGGGGATGCTGTTTTTGGGCGAACGTTTTCGCCGCATGCAGTGGCTGGCGGTGCTGCTGGCGGCGATCGGTGTGCTGGTACAACTGTGGACATTTGGTTCGCTGCCGATAATCGCGCTTGGCCTGGCCTTCAGCTTTGCTTTTTACGGCCTGCTGCGCAAAAAGATTGCGGTGGAGGCACAAACCGGCATGTTGATAGAAACGCTGTGGCTGCTGCCGGTAGCGGCGATTTGGTTGTTCGGCATTACCGACAGCCCGACCAGCCATATGGGGCAAAACAGTCTGTCGCTTAATCTGCTTTTAATGGCCGCAGGTGTCGTAACCACGGTGCCGCTGCTCTGTTTTACCGGTGCGGCAACGCGTCTGCGCCTGTCGACGCTCGGCTTCTTCCAGTACATTGGACCGACATTGATGTTCGTGCTGGCGGTGCTTTTTTACGGCGAACATCCCGGCGCGGATAAAATGGTGACCTTCGGCTTTATCTGGGTTGCGCTGGCTATCTTTGTCCTCGACGCGGTTTATACGCAGCGCGGGTTACGCAAAAAAGCCTGATTAAATACATGGGCGGAATAGCCGCCCAATACCTACAAAAATTTAGAGGTAAGGATTTACCCAATCGCGTAATGCGTAATGGAATGCTATGTTTGCCCCTTCGTCATTACGTTATTCAGGATGAATCAGCGATGATCCGCAGGATTTTTTTGCCATCGGGCAAAACGTGCCTCGCGCGTGGGCCGTATATCCTTATATTTTTACTTCTGCATATTCTCTTTTTAGTTGTCGCCTTTAATGTGGCCGAACTGCCTGTTCTGCCACTGGTGTGCTTTCTGCTTTACACCTATTTAAAGCTAAATATTAACGCGCAACGCTGCAGAGATAGCGGTGCCAAAGGCCGCTATGTGGTCATTTTTTCATTGCTGGTCTACCTGGCCTCGCTGGCGGTTGCCGCCACTGGTGTTGTCAGCGATGTAGAGTGCGTGAGCTTAGGTATCAGAATCTATTTCGGTTACGACGTGCTGGTATTTTTCGTCTTTATGCTCGCACCGACGCAGTTAAAGCAACAAATTAATTCGACGGACCACGTGTCTATTTCAGGAGGGGAAAATGAGTAACATCAACACTTATGATTATAAAAGCGACCATTCATTAAGCGACAAATGGAAGTATCGTTTCGCATTCTATGAGAAGAATGGCTACCCCTCTTTTTGGGGGATGAGCCCGGCATGGAAAAACGCCTATAAAGAAATGACTTTCGGGCAGAAGATAAAAGTCTCTTTCAATTTCTTCGCCTGGTTTTTTTCTATTATCTATTTGCTGATCCTTGGTTTGTGGAAGAAAGCCCTGTTAGTTTTAGTTATCAACATAGTCGTTATCGTGGTTGCGGTTATTTTTAACATTGGCTTCCTGGGTTATATGGTCAACGCCATTATCGCCTGTCGGGCCAACATCTGGTATTACGATTTAAAAGTGAAGGGCAAACAGGACTGGAGCCTGTAATAAAAAAGGTTCAGCGTGATGCTGAACCTTTTTGTTTTATAGCCAGTTACGGCGCTTGAAGTAGAGATAAGGCGCGAGCCCCGCGAGGATCATAAAGATGATTGCGCCAGGGTAGCCAAAGCTCCAGTGCAGTTCGGGCATAAATTCAAAGTTCATGCCGTAACTGGAAGCCACCAGCGTCGGCGGCAGGAACACGACCGATACCACCGAGAAGATCTTGATGATGCGGTTCTGCTCGATATTGATAAAGCCCATCGCCGCCTGCATCAGGAAGTTCACTTTCTGGAACAACGATTCGTTGTGCGGCAGCAGGGATTCGATATCGCGCAGGATCTCGCGCGCCTGCTCAAGCTGACCGGCCGGTAAACGCGCCTTACGCACCAGGAAGTTCAACGCGCGCTGGGTATCCATCAGACACAGGCGCACCTTCCAGCCGATATCTTCCTGTTCCGCCAGCGTCGAGAGCGCGTCGTCATACTCGTCGCCCTGCTGGCCTTCCATAATGACGCGGCTCAGCTTTTCCAGATCGCTGTAAATGTTTTCGATTTCATCCGCCAGTTGCTCAATTTTGGTTTCGAACAGATCCAGCAGCAGTTCATAAGCGTTACCATCGACCATCTCCTGGCTGCGAGCGCGCATACGGTACAGGCGAAACGCAGGCAGCTCGCGCTCACGCAGGGTGAACAGGCGACCTTCGCGGATGGTAAATGCTACGGTTGAGTTGCCTGCGTGATCTTCAGCATCTTCAAAAAAGAAGAAGGAGTGGATGTGCAGGCCGTCTTCGTCTTCAAAAAAACGCGCCGACGCCTCAATGTCTTCCAGTTCAGGCCGGGTGGCCAGGTTCTGGCCCAATTCCGTTTGCACGCGGGTACGTTCTTCATCGTCCGGCTCGACCAAATCAACCCAAACAGAGCTGGCGAGATGTTTGATTTCGTCAGCCTCAAGGCGGGTTAAACGATTGTTTTCCAGTTGAAATGCGCTCAGCATAGCCGGGACTCCCAATGCAAAAAATATCGGACAGTTCGGTGGGCACACAGAGAAACAAATTGGGTTTCAGACCATTAAACAGCCTGACTCAGCGCGACGGGGAATACAGCGGGTCGCTGACAACCTCTAAGGCCATCAGCATGAGGAGATAGCCTTAGGAGTTGTTCCTGAAAACCAGGAAATTGAGCCAGTATCTACTGGGTGTGTCCAAGGCGAATGTCCTCTTAGCGTGATCGTGCGCGCATGTTACGCCAGCACTCAGAAGGCGTCAACACGCAACGAAACGCTAAAGAGCAATATTTGCCCTTCAGCGTATAAGGCTAGCAGAATATTACAAAATAATGATATTTTTCTGAAAGTTACACGGTTTCGAGCTTGGCGTAAGCCGCCACCAACCATTTGATACCCTGCCCCTGGAAAGCCACCTGCAAACGGCTGTGCTCACCGCTGCCTTCCATGTTCACCACCGTGCCTTCGCCAAATTTGGCATGGCGCACGCGCTGGCCAAGTTTATAGCCGGTATCGCTTTGCGCCACCGGCGTACCCATGCGTTGATGGCTAACCGGGCGGCTGATGCTGGCGCGCAAACGCACCTCTTCAACACACTCTTCAGGCAACTCGCCAATAAAGCGCGACGGGCGGTGATACACCTCTTTACCGTACAACCGACGTGTTTCCGCATAGGTTAAGGTCAGTTTTTGCATCGCGCGCGTCACGCCGACATACGCCAGACGGCGCTCCTCTTCCAGGCGGCCGCCTTCATCCAGCGACATCTGGCTGGGGAACATGCCCTCTTCCATGCCAACGATAAACACCTGCGGGAACTCCAGCCCTTTCGCCGAGTGCAGCGTCATTAACTGCACCGCATCCTGCCAGGTATCCGCCTGCCCTTCGCCCGCTTCCAGTGCGGCGTGGGAGAGAAATGCCTGCAGCGGCATTAAATCTTCGTCTTCTTCGTTGTAGCTGAACTGGCGCGTCGCGGTGACCAGTTCCTCTAAGTTCTCGATACGCGTCTGGCCTTTTTCGCCTTTTTCCTGCTCGTACATCATGCGCAGGCCGGAATCGCTGATCACCCGGTCGGTTTGCACATGCAACGGCATATCCGCCGTTTCCTGTGCCAGCGCGTCAATCAGTTCCAGGAAACGTTGCAGCGCGCTCGCCGCGCGGCCCGCCAGCGCTTTTTCCTGTAACAACTCGCGCGTCGCCTGCCATAACGTCAACTGGCGATCGCGCGAGGTTTGGCGCACCACGTCCAGCGTACGGTCACCGATGCCGCGCGTTGGCGTATTCACCACGCGCTCAAAAGCGGCATCATCGTTGCGGTTGGCGATCAGGCGCAGGTAGGAGAGCGCATCTTTAATTTCCTGACGTTCGAAGAATCGCATACCGCCATAAATCCGGTACGGCATGCTGGCTTGCAGCAGCGCCTCTTCCAGCACGCGCGACTGGGCGTTGCTGCGATAGAGAATGGCGCACTGCGAAAGCTGGCCGCCGTTATCCTGCCAGGCTTTGATACGGTTGACGACATAACGCGCTTCATCCAGTTCGTTAAAGGCGCAGTAGAGTGAAATCAGCTCGCCATCGACGCCATCGGTCCACAGCTTTTTACCCAGGCGCCCGTTGTTGTTCTCAATCAGGGCGTTCGCCGCGCTGAGAATATTGCTGGTCGAACGGTAGTTTTGCTCCAGGCGGATCGTCTGCGCGCCGGGGAAATCTTTCAGGAAGCGCTGGATGTTTTCCACCTGCGCACCGCGCCAGCCGTAAATGGACTGATCATCGTCGCCGACGATCATCACTTTGCCGGTATCGCCCGCCAGCAGGCGGATCCACGCGTATTGAATGTTGTTGGTATCCTGGAATTCGTCCACCAGGATATTGGTAAAGCGTTCGCGGTAGTGCTGCAAAATATGCGGCTTGTTGAGCCACAACTCATGGGCGCGCAGCAGCAGCTCGGCGAAATCGACCAGCCCGGCGCGATCGCAGGCTTCCTGGTAGGCCTGGTAAACTTTCTGCCAGGTCTGTTCCACCGGGTTACCAAAACTTTGAATATGGTGCGGACGAATGCCTTCGTCTTTCTGGCCGTTGATGTACCACATCGCCTGGCGCGGCGGCCATTGCTTCTCGTCGAGGTTCATCGCTTTGATCAGACGCTTGAGCAAACGCAGCTGATCTTCGCTGTCGAGGATCTGGAAATCCTGCGGCAGGTTGGCGTCCATATGGTGCGCGCGCAGCAAACGGTGCGCGAGGCCGTGGAATGTGCCAACCCACATACCGCCCTGCGAAGTGCCCATCAACTGGCCGATACGGTGGCGCATTTCCGCCGCCGCTTTGTTGGTGAAAGTCACCGCCATAATGGAGTATGGCGAGCAGTTTTCCACGATCATCAGCCAGGCGATACGGTGTACCAGTACGCGCGTCTTACCGCTCCCCGCCCCTGCCAGCACCAGCATATTGCTGCGCTCGGCAGCTACGGCGTCGCGCTGTTTGTCATTGAGGCTGTCGAGCAGATAAGAAACGTCCATTGGCACCGCCGCGAAATATTACTGGGAATTTATACAGAACAGCTGGTGATTATATCAGCGTAGTGAGGGATGCCAACCGCGAAATTTCCACATGCGGCAGTAACCGGCTGTCGCTGGCTTGCAGCAGATCTGCGCCTTCAGGCTTGATCCAACAAGCCTGCATGCCGCAGCGCACCGCACCGGCAACGTCGGTGGTCAGATCATCACCCACATGCAGGATATCGCCAATCGCCACACCGAGACGCTCAGCCGCCAGATGATACATATCGCTAAAGGGTTTTGCGCGACCGTCCGGTCCGGCGCGCAACACGAATTCAAAGTAGTCGCCCAGGCCGAACAACTCCGGTTGCGCGTTACCGTTGGTGATCGCCACCAGCGGCCACTTTTTGCCGAGCTTCGTCAATGTGTCGTGGGTTGCCTCTGGCACATCAATGCGGCTGCGCCATTTGGCAA
Organism: Kosakonia sp. SOY2; assembly: GCF_027109175.1. Taxonomy (NCBI): domain Bacteria; kingdom Pseudomonadati; phylum Pseudomonadota; class Gammaproteobacteria; order Enterobacterales; family Enterobacteriaceae; genus Kosakonia; species Kosakonia sp. SOY2. The sequence goes on along the minus strand of NZ_JAPVXH010000008.1, from coordinate 45,484 downwards.
AATTGACCATCGAGGCATTTGCACCGGCGGCGGCTTCTTCCGCGGTCAGACCGGCATCCAGCATCGCGCGTTCAACGGCACGCCGGCGCCACTCGGTGACATCGTGGTAAATATCCGGTTCAGTTTCCCGCAGCGACTGGCGCAGACGATGGAATTCACTGTTTTCCAGATTGCTTAACGCCGGATGATAACGCTGCACAAACGCCAGCGCTTCCTGTTCTGTGCGCTGGATAACCAACCGGTTGTCGTAAAGGGTGTCGTCCAGGTCGAAGGTGATCGCAGAGATCTGACCTAATGGGCGGTAAAAACGCATTATTTCCCCCGTTTGGCGCGCGGGTGCGCCGCATCGTATACCGAAGCAAGGTGTTGAAAATCAAGATGAGTATATATCTGAGTGGTGGACAGATTAGCGTGACCGAGCAGCTCCTGCACACCGCGCAGATCGCCGCTCGATTCGAGCATATGGGTGGCGAAAGAGTGGCGCAGCTTATGAGGATGCACGTGGCTGTTCAACCCTTGCTTAATGCCCCACTCAGCGAAGCGCTTTTGCACATTACGCGCGGAAATACGTTTGCCAAGCTTCGACAGAAACAGCGCATCGTCTTGTGCGCCGAACAGACCGCGTAAATCAAGCCAGTGCTCAATCCAGACGACCGCGTTGCGGCCAATCGGCAAACGACGTTCTTTACTGCCTTTGCCCAGCACCCACACTTCGCCGCTTTCCAGATCCAGATGTTTAATATCCAGATTCACCAGTTCAGACAAACGCAGACCCGCGCCATACATTACTTCAAGCATCGCGCGATCGCGCACGGCGAGCGGATCATTCAGATCGATATCCAGCAGCCGGTTAACATCATCAACGTCGATGTTTTTCGGCAAATGGCGCGGCGCTTTTGGCGCGGAAATGCCTTTTGCCGGGTTTGCGGGTAACTCGCCCTGGCTGACCATCCAGTCAAAGAAACTGCGCAGTGCCGAAAGTCGCAGCGCCAGGCTCGCGGCCCCCAGCCCTTTGCGTCGGCTGCGCACGGCAATGGCGCGCACCATCGCAGCATCACATTGTTGCCAGCTTTTCAGACCCGTTTCTTCGGTCAAAGCAATAATGGCATCAAGCTGACGCTGATAATTTAAAAGCGTGACAGGACTGAGCTGGCGTTCAACGCCCAGGTAGCGCAGAAAACGGGTGACGAATGAAAACAGCGGAGAATCGGTCATACGCGCTCAATCCAGCGCTCCAGCAGATCCGGCAGCATCTGCGCGATCTCTTCCAGCAACTGCGTGCCTTGTCCCTGTTGATAATGGTGAACGTCGCGACTGCTGAACAACACAACGCCCAGCGCGCCATCCTGCCCCATCAGCGACATCGCGACGGAGCCAATCGCTTTCGCTTCCGGCAACAGCAGCAGTAACTCCGGCCCGTTTAGCGGCCCAAGATAGTGATGCTGCTGGCCAAGGCGCTGGATACGCAGCGGTTCAAAAGCCTGTCGGGAGAGCGCAAGATGGGTAAATTTCGACGGCGCGCCAAGACGCCAGCGATCGGGAAACAGGCGGATAGTGGCGCCAGCCAGCCCTAAATCACGCGCCCAGCGATGGAAACGGTTGAGCATTTCGTCAAGGCTCGGCGCAGATGCCAGCCGTCCCTGTAAACGCAGCAGGCGATAGAACAGACCTTCGTTAGCGCTGGCCTGCTCCATCAACAGCGTCATGTTCTCTTCCAGCGCATTGATGTGATTGCGCGAACGCGCCATGTGCCACTCCACCAGTGAAACGGTGTCGCGCACCGCATGCGGTACGCGCATCTGTTCCACCAGCCGTGCATTGCGGATAAAGAAATCAGGGTTACGCAGCAGATAATCAACGACATCGCTGTCATCCAGCTGTGTAAAGGTGTCCTGTAGTTCTTCCCCTGGCTGCTTCATAACTGAATAAACCCGTCGTAGACATGTGCCGCCGGGCCAGTCATATACAGTGGTTGGCCCGGGCCTTTCCATGCGATATCAAGTCGACCGCCTGGTAATTCCACGCGAACATTTTCCGCCAGCAACCCCTGCGAGATACCGACAGCAACCGCTGCGCAAGCACCGCTGCCGCAGGCCTGGGTTTCCCCGGCGCCGCGCTCATAAACACGCAGGCGAATGGTGTCCGGTTTAACGACTTGCATAAAGCCGATGTTCGCACGCTCAGGAAAACGTTCGTGGCTTTCCAGAACCGGCCCCAGCGTTTCAACGGGGGCAGTGTTGACGTCGTCCACCTGAATCACGCAGTGCGGGTTGCCCATTGAGACAACGCCGCACAATACTGTTTGCTCTGCCGCGCGCATAATATAGGTCTTTTCCGCTTTGTTGGCGCGAAATGGCACCTGCGACGGTTCAAAGTTCGGCTCACCCATATTCACGCGAACCAGCTCATCTTCCGTTACGCTCAATACCATACGACCGTTTGCCGTACTGACGCGGATATCACGTTTATTGGTCAACCCTTTCAGGCGAACAAAACGGGCGAAGCAGCGCGCGCCGTTGCCGCACTGCGACACTTCGCTGCCATCGGCATTAAAGATCCGATAGTGAAAATCAAGTTCAGGATCGTAGGGAGGCTCAACCACCAGCAACTGGTCGAACCCTACGCCAAGATGGCGATCCGCCAGACGACGGATCAGCTCCGGGGAAAAAAAGACATTCTGCGTTACCGCGTCGACGACCATAAAATCGTTGCCAAGGCCATGCATTTTTGAGAACTGCATCATCTACTCCATTTGCGCGGATACAGAACGGTAACGTCAGTAATTCACCTGCGTCGGCGAGCCGTCATCACCACGATCGTTTTTATCCGGCGTGGCCGGCTGAATCGTGCTGGTTTGCGTTTTGGTTGGCGGCGGCGCGTTTTTATCTGCGGGCGGGAAGTAGAGTGGGCCTTTCAGACCACAGCCCGTGAGGCTAAACAGAGTCAGCAGTACGGCCAGCGTGCGAAACACATCTTTCATTATAAGTTGCCTGTAAGTTCGTTCTTTCTGCTTTCTATCATCGCAGGAGAAGACACAAAAGCAAGAGTTTGCGCGTTTAGGGCATCGGGAAATGTTTCGCGTTATACTGCTGCCATCATAAAAAACGGGATAAGAGAATGAACGACAGTGAATTTCATCGCCTCGCAGACGGCCTGTGGCTGACCATCGAAGAACGCCTGGATGACTGGGACGGCGACAGTGATATCGACTGCGAGATCAACGGCGGCGTGCTGACCATCAGCTTTGAAAACGGCAGCAAAATCATTATTAACCGCCAGGAACCACTACACCAGGTCTGGCTGGCAACCAAACAGGGCGGCTACCATTTTGACCTGAAAGGCGACGAATGGGTGTGCGACCGCAGCGGTGAGACGTTCTGGGATCTGCTGGAACAAGCGGCGAGCCAACAGGCGGGAGAAACCGTCAGCTTCCGCTGACATTCATTGCCCGGTAACATGCCGGGCAAATCGCTTAAGAGAAATACTGCTGCAACAACGGCGCATCGTTATCCTGGTTTGCCGGCGTCGCGGTGCTAATCGCCTGATTACGGAACGGAATCACCTGCGCGCGACCTTCAACATTCACAATCTGATAGAACTGCGGCAAGTTGAAGTTGATAAAGCTCGAACCGTAAGTAAAGCGATCGTGAGATGAAGAATAGAAACGGCTGACATCGCGTACCAGCTCTTCTTTGCTGCCTTCGCAGTGGTGATAGACTTCCGCGCGGTTGCTCTCATCCAGAATATAGATGTTAAAGCCCTCTTCGCCGGTCTCTTCAAAGAAGAATTGAATAATCCCTTCGCTGGCAAAACCATCCACTACTGCAGGTAGCTCAACGTGATTAGTTTCCACCTGCACCGAAAGGCCATGCAACTTGTTGTGAGAAATCGCGCCATAAAACTCAATCGCGTTTTCCAGTTTCTGCACCGAGACATTGAGACGTTCAAAGAACAGCCCCCAGGTTTGCCCGGCAACACGCAACGCTTTGAAACGCCCGGTTTCCTGGCGCGTGCTGGAGAGGCGCAGCTCAACGCATTCTGACACCAGTTGCTGTACACGGGTGCGAATAAGACCACGTAAATGCTGGCTGTAGCAGAACACTTCAACGCTATCCGGCGGCGCAGCGTCCTGATGCATTTTACCCAGAATGGTTTTCAGCGCTTCGATCATCGCCTGCTCGCCGTTGAAATGCAGGGTTCGCACTTCATTCCACGAGTTGCGATAGAGCAAATCTACGCTGCCAACGAGGCAATTTTGCTGCTCGCCGAAGCTGAACACATCAAGTTTGCGAAAATCAAAATGCACCACCTGGTTACGGAACGCCGCGGTTGGGTCGTACTCCAGGTTAACAATGATCGCCAGGTGACGGATTTCACAAGGGCTGTAGAGCGCTTTTGGCGTCGGGGCAGGCAGCCGCAACGGGAAGTGGTGGGAAACATCCGCCACCATCTCCTGCAACTTCGGCAGATCAACAATGCCGTTGCCTTTAATAAACAGGTGCGTACGTGAAGTCAGCAGACCGTTAAACCACGCCCAGGCGACCAGCTTATTAAGATAGCGGTTATATTCCAGCGGCTGATGGCTGACGATCGAATCCATATTTGGCGCGCGGTTGTAAAGATACCAACCCGTACGGTTGGCACGGCCCGGCGGCACATGAATAAAGGTTAAATTCGGTTCGGAGAGATCCGGTGAAATTTGCGGGTTCACTAGCGTTACTTTACCCGGCAGCGCTTCAAATGCCGCGTACAGTTTACGGGTTAATACGCCGATATCCTGCGGGCTGGCGGAAACGCTCAGATTGTTGCGACGCGCAAAGCGAATCAGGTTGCGGTAACTCTGCATCATCGCGTCGAGCAGTTCGTTGTGCGCTTCGCGTACCTGATCGATTTTCCAGTTTGCGCGGTTATCCAGCATCGCTACACGCGCGTCATCCCAGCCCCACTCTTTTACCAGCTGCGAAATCACTTCGCGACGCCAGCCAACGCAGGCGCGCTCGCGGCTCAGTTTCTCGCAGACTTTTAAATAGAAACATCGGCGAGCAAGATCGAGGCGTGCGGTGTCTTCAATCGCGATCAGGTATTCCGTCACGCGCTCCAGCATCATGCAGTAGTGATCGAGACCAAACGAGACAATCTCGCCATCATGCAAACGCTGTTTGATATCTTTCGCCAACAGACGCGTGTTGGGGTATTCCCAGGAATAAGCTTCCAGCAGCAGCGTTTTCAACACCGCTTTGTACGGTGAATCAATACTTTTATAGAGCTGCCACAAGCTTGCACCGAAGTACTCTTCCGCCGAAAGCGAGCTCAGCCCCCCCAGATCCAGCCATTCGTTCGGCGTTAAAACGCCCTGCGCATAGAGCGTCATAACGTAATCGTCGTAATGCTCTTCTTCGTCTCCCGGCACCATATTCCACAGAATACGTTTACCGGCCAGGCGCACGGCGGTGCGGTAAAATTCGTCAAGCAACAGGATATGCTGCGTTGAACCGCAGTCCTCACCACCGAGACTGCCGCTTTCATTGTGGCGGAAACGGTTTTCATCAATCAGGAAGAAGCTCACTTCCACGCCGAGCGAGGCCGCCCAGCTCTCCAGCAGGCTGCACTTACGTTGCAACAGCTGGCGCTCTTCATTATCGAGCCAGGATTGATGGCAGACCCAGATATCCAGGTCCGAGGAACAGCTTTGCCCAACCGATGAGGTACTGCCCATAGAATAGACGCCGGTGATCGGCAGTTCGCCTTTTGGCGACGCCTGCGGCGGCATACCACGGTGCATCTCAAGTTCGTTCAGGTAGTGAAGTTGGTTTTCATCAGGCGTGTAAAAGCAAATGCCCTGGGGAACGTTACCTTCAAGGTAACCCGGCATCAGCGGATGGTGGTAATGCAACAATGTAGGCAGCAGACTGTAAACCTGCTGGAAAGCAGGCCCCATGGCAGCAAGCGCGCGATCCACACGCAATTGATTGATGGCATCCAGTCTCTGTTTCAGAGTCTCAATATAGAGGTACAAGACATATCGCCTGATGTTTACAGAAAATCCAAAATAACCGTCACCTTTTTTCGCCCTTTATCTTTATAGGGGGAGTGACGAAAAAATGGTCTAAAACGTGATCAATTTAACACCTTGCTGATTGACCGTAAAGAAAGATGCGCTACAAACCAGTGTAGCAGCAAACGCTCTCTGTAAAGTCCCAATTACAGCCCGGTTGCGCCTGCATTGCAGAGGTGTCGCCTTCTCGCACCCATGCAATCTACCGCGAGCACTGACACCCTAATGCAACAATGTTAGGATGGTCAACGGACGATAACGACGGTAACAAGCATGTTAGACAATGTTTTAAGAATTGCCACACGGCAAAGCCCTCTTGCGCTCTGGCAGGCACATTACGTTAAGGAACGCCTTGAGGCGAACCACCCTGGGCTAACAGTTGAACTGGTGCCGATGGTCACTCGCGGAGACGTGATCCTCGATACACCGCTGGCAAAAGTGGGCGGTAAAGGCCTGTTTGTCAAAGAACTCGAACTGGCACTGCTTGAAAACCGTGCCGATATCGCCGTGCATTCAATGAAAGATGTACCGGTCGATTTCCCGCAAGGGCTTGGCCTGGTGACCATCTGTGAGCGCGACGATCCACGCGACGCTTTTGTATCAAATCGCTATAACTCGCTGGATGAATTACCCGCTGGCAGCATTGTCGGCACCTCCAGCTTACGCCGCCAGTGTCAGTTAGCGGAGCATCGCCCGGACCTGGTGATCCGCTCCCTGCGCGGAAATGTCGGCACGCGTCTTAGCAAGCTCGACAACGGTGACTATGACGCGATTATTCTCGCGGTTGCCGGTCTTAATCGCCTTGGACTGGGTTCCCGCGTTCGCGCTGCGCTGCCGCCGGAAACCTCACTACCAGCTGTCGGCCAGGGCGCGGTAGGTGTTGAGTGTCGCCTGGACGATACGCGTACGCGCGCCCTGCTCGCGCCGCTCAACCACGACGACACCGCCGTTCGCGTGAAAGCCGAACGCGCCATGAATACGCGTCTTGAAGGCGGCTGCCAGGTGCCAATTGGCAGCTATGCTGAATTGATTGATGGCGGGATCTGGCTGCGCGGTCTGGTCGGCGCGCCAGACGGTTCCATCATGGTACGCGGCGAACGTCGCGGCCGTCTGGAGGATGCCGAGCAGCTTGGTATCTCACTGGCGGAAGAGTTACTCGATAATGGCGCACGCGCCATTCTGGCCGAAATTTATAACGGAGACGCCCCCGCATGAGCATTCTGGTCACCCGCCCGTCCCCCGCAGGGGAAGAATTAGTGAGCCGACTGCGCACACTGGGGCTGGTGGCCTGGAGCTTTCCGCTGATCGAATTCACGCCGGGTCGCGAGTTGAGTTCGCTGCCCGCCCGGCTTGCCGCGTTAACCGCAGACGACATGGTGTTCGCGCTGTCGCAACATGCCGTTTCTTTCGCTCACGCGCACCTGCAACAACAAGGTCTGCGCTTTCCGCGCGAACCGCACTATTTCGCGATTGGTCGCACCACCGCACTGGCACTGCACACCGTTAGCGGGATTGACGTGCGCTATCCCCTCGATCGGGAAATCAGCGAAGTGTTGCTACAATTACCTGAATTACAAAGTGTTCAGGGCAAGCATGCGCTAATCTTACGAGGTAACGGCGGGCGCGAAGTGCTGGCGGAAACGCTGGCGGCGCGCGGCGCCGACGTTGAGTTTTGCGAGTGCTATCAACGCAGCGCGAAATGTTATGACGGCGCGGAAGAAGCGATGCGCTGGCACACACGCGGCGTGACCACGCTTGTGGTCACCAGCGGCGAAATGATGCAACAACTGTATTCACTTATTCCTCCCTGGTATCGGGAGAACTGGTTACTTCGCTGCCGCCTGGTGGTGGTAAGTGAACGTCTGGCGCACCTCGCCCGGGATCTGGGCTGGCAGGATATTCAGGTCGCTGACAATGCCGACAACGATGCGCTGCTTCGCGCATTACAATAACTCTCATAATGGGAAGCCATAATGACGGAACAACAACACTCCTCCGCTGAGGTTGAAGAGACCAAAGCGGCTGACGGCGCAACGCCGCCGCCGGAGAAAGCAGAGAAAAATGCACGCGCTAACAGGACCAGCCTTGCACTCAGCGCGATCGCCATCGCGATTGCACTGGCATCTGGCGCAGGGCTTTATGGCTGGGTGAAACAGCAGACCGCAACCCTGAACAACAACAATGGCGAACTCGCCGACCAGGTGATTGCACTACAGCAATCGCAGGATAAGCAGCGTGCGGAGCTGGAAGGCGTAATCAAGCAGCAATCCAGTGAGCTTGCAGCGGCCAAACACCAGAATGACGTGCTGGCAAAAGAGCTGAATGAAGTGCAGCAGAAAGTGGCGACCATTTCCGGTTCCGACGCCAAAACCTGGCAGTTGGCTCAGGCTGATTTTCTGGTGAAACTGGCCGGTCGCAAACTGTGGAGCGATCAGGATGTCACCACCGCGGCGGCACTGCTGAAAAGCGCCGATGCCAGCCTCGCGGATATGAACGATCCGAGCCTTATCACTGCCCGCCGCGCAATTACGGACGATATCGCCAGCCTTTCCGCCATCACCCAGGTGGATTACGACGGCGCCATTCTGAAGTTAAATCAGCTTTCCAACCAGATTGATAACCTGCGTCTGGCGGACAATAACGATGATGACTCCCCGATGGACGCCGACAGCAGTGAACTGTCTGGCTCGATCAGCGAATGGCGGGTAAACCTGCAAAAAAGCTGGCAGAACTTTATGGACAGCTTTATTACCATTCGCCGTCGTGATGAAACAGCCGTACCGCTGCTCGCGCCGAATCAGGATATCTATCTGCGTGAGAACATCCGTTCGCGCCTGCTGGTTGCCGCGCAGGCCGTTCCGCGCCACCAGGAAGAGACTTACAAGCAAGCGCTGGATAATGTCTCCACCTGGGTGCGAGCCTACTACGATACCGATGACGCCGCGACCAAAGCGTTTCTTGAGGAAGTGGACAAGCTGAGCCAGCAAACCATCGCCATGGATTTGCCGGAATCACTGCAAAGCCAGCCGATTCTGGAAAAACTGATGCAGACGCGCGTACGCAATCTGATGGCTCAGCCAGCGCCAGCCGCTCCTGCTGAACAGCCACCTGCACCTGCCGCGCCTGCAGCCCCTACAGCGCAAGGAGAGTAACCATGTTAAAAGTGTTATTGCTCTTTGCACTGTTGATCGCCGGGATCGTGCTTGGCCCTATGCTTGCCGGGCACCAGGGGTACGTGCTGATCCAGACCGATAACTACAACATTGAAACCAGCGTTACCGGGCTGGTCATTATTCTGGTGCTGGCGTTGGTGGTTATCTTCGCTCTCGAGTGGGTGCTGCGCCGCATTTTCCGTACCGGCTCGCATACGCGTGGCTGGTTCGTCGGCCGTAAGCGCCGTCGCGCCCGTAAACAGACTGAGCAGGCGCTGCTGAAACTGGCGGAAGGCGATTATCAGCAGGTTGAAAAGCTGATGTCGAAGAATGCCGATCACGCTGAGCAACCGGTGGTTAACTACCTGCTGGCAGCAGAAGCGGCGCAGCAGCGCGGCGATGAAGTACGTGCGAACCAGCATCTGGAACGCGCCGCAGAGCTGGCGGAAAACGATCCGATCCCGGTAGAAATCACCCGTGTGCGCCTGCAACTGGCGCGTAACGAAAACCATGCCGCGCGTCATGGCGTGGATAAGCTACTGGAAATCACTCCCCGCCACCCCGAAGTACTGCGTCTGGCGGAGCAGGCTTACATTCGTACCGGCGCATGGACGTCGCTGGTGGATATCATCCCGTCGATGGCAAAAGCCAACGTTGGCGACGATGAACACCGCGATCTTCTGCAGCAGCAGGCGTGGATCGGCATGATGGATCAAGCGCGTGCCGATCAGGGCAGCGAGGGGCTGAAAACCTGGTGGAAAAACCAGAGCCGCAAAACCCGCCAGCAGGTGGTATTGCAGGTAGCCATGGCTGACCATTTAATTGAGTGTGACGATCACGATACTGCGCAAGAAATCGTGCTTGATGGTCTGAAGCGCCAATATGACGATCGCCTGGTACTGGTCATCCCTCGTCTGAAAACTAATAACCCGGAGCAGATCGAAAAAGTCCTGCGCCAGCAAATCAAAACGCAGGGCGATCGCCCGCTGCTGTGGAGTACGCTGGGGCAATCGTTGATGAAGCACGGTGAATGGCAGGAAGCTTGTCTTGCGTTTCGCGCCGCGCTGAAACAGCGTGCGGACGCGTTTGATTATGCCTGGCTCGCCGACTGTCTCGATCGCCTGCATCAACCGGAAGAAGCCGCCACCATGCGCCGTGACGGTTTGTTACTGACGCTGCAAAATAACCCGCCTCACTAACACTCTGATTCGAGTTGCAGGAAAGCCAACGCGCCTGCAACCCGAAACATGGAGTGTTACGCCATAAAAAAACGCCTGCCGGAATACTCAGGCAGGCGTTAAAACAGGTCTTTGACAACTAAATGGGTGCTTCACTCAACGTTATGTCCATGGTGTTTGATGAGGCCGAAGCGACATCTGTCTGTGGACGATAAGCACCGTAAACGGCTCTGCATCATTCCTGAGTTTATGAAGCCTGAAGGCGAACATAAGAGATGGAATGAGCATCTACCCGTATATTATTGCACATACCGTGCCATAACTGCATTAACTAATGTTACAGCGCGCAAACTTTTAAAATATCAGTAAATTCAGCGTTTCTTGCCCCGCCACCACGGTTTAACCGTCTTTCCTTAAAGCTAAAGTGTCGCTGCATAGCGACAAATAGCAGACTAATTACTATAGCTATTTAAAATCATAGGATTACATGTCACCGTTAAGCGACACGCCAGATGCAGATTGTCGCCCAGGAGCAACACAGGCGGATGGAAAGACGAGCAATGCAGAAGAAGTGGCAGAAAGTCAAAAACAAAAAACCCCGCTTACGCGGGGTTCAAAATTGGTCGGCGAGAGAGGATTCGAACCTCCGACCCACTGGTCCCAAACCAGTTGCGCTACCAAGCTGCGCTACTCGCCGTTTTACTGCTTTTTGAATTTTTTGTTCAATCTAAGTTGTGGTGCGAGGGGGGGGACTCGAACCCCCACATCCTAAGGACACTAACACCTGAAGCTAGCGCGTCTACCAATTCCGCCACCTTCGCATTCCACGAAACTTGTACTGCAAAATAATGGGGTGGCTAATGGGACTCGAACCCACGACAACTGGAATCACAATCCAGGGCTCTACCAACTGAGCTATAGCCACCACTGTAAATCTGTTCACGCGGTATCGTGATATTTCACGAACCACCGCAGCTCAAGCGCCGGGTTTAAATGGCGCGCCCGACAGGATTCGAACCTGAGACCTCTGCCTCCGGAGGGCAGCGCTCTATCCAGCTGAGCTACGGGCGCGTAGCGCCGTTGCGGGGGTGGATAGTACGGACTTCGGGCGCGGCTGTCTAGTGCTTTTTTTAAAGAAAATGCGCGTTTGGTTATGCTTTGCGCATTTTGCCTCTTATTCACCCACCCGTTGCGTAACAGCATGCCGATGGAAGCCAAATACCTTATACGCCACCGTTACCGCAGCGAGGAAGATAATGCCGACAAACAGCGACATACGCGTGTCATCGTTGAAGCCCATCCCCACCAGCACGCAAATCAGAAATGCCATGGTTAACCAGTTTGCCCACGGGAACAGCATCGAGCGGAACGGATGGCTGGCAATCGCTTCTTTATGGGCTTTACGGAAACGCAACTGACTAATCAAAATCACGAACCACGGCACCATGCCTGGCAACACGCTGGCGCTGTATACGTAAACAAACACCCGCTGTGGGTTCGGAATCACGTAATTCAGGCAGGAGCCGACCAGCAGAATAATAATGGAAATGGTCACACCCATCGCCGGAACGCCGCTTTTGGACACTTTCGCCACCACCGCCGGCAACTGGCGGTTCTTCGCCAGCGCATAAAGCATACGACCACAGCTATACATACCGCTGTTACAACCGGACAGCGCCGCCGTCAGCACAACAAAGTTAATGATACCTGCCGCCGCAGTGATACCGATTTTGGCAAAGGTCAGCACAAACGGGCTGCCATTGGTGCCAATTTCATTCCACGGGAAGATGGTAACAATGACAAAAATGGCACCCACATAGAAAATCAGAATGCGCCACAGCACCTTGCTGACCGCGCTACGCAGCGTTACTTGCGGGTTTTTCGCTTCACCTGCGGTGATACCAATCAACTCGACACCCTGGTATGAGGCCACAACGATACAGAGCGCGGTTAAAAAGCCCTTCCAGCCGCCGGCAAAGAAACCGCCATGTGCGGTCAGGTTGCCAAAACCGATAGAGTGACCACCATTACCAAAGCCGAAGAAAATCACGCCCAGGCCCACGACAATCATCACGATAATGGTGGTGACTTTGATCATCGCAAACCAGAATTCAATTTCACCATACAAACGCACTGCAGCCAGGTTGGCCAGGGCGACCAGCCCCACCGCAATCAGCGCGGGTATCCACTGCGCAAGATCCGGGAACCAGAACTGGACATACACGCCAATCGCGGTGATTTCCGAGATGCCAACCGCCATCCACATAAACCAATAGGACCAGGCGGTGAGATAGCCAAAAAACGGGCTCATATAGCGATGCGCATAAACCGCGAAAGACCCGGCGACCGGCTCCAGAAACAGCATCTCGCCCATCGAGCGCATAATAAAGAAGACGAAAATCCCGGCGATAATATACGCCAGCAATACCGACGGGCCTGCCCATTTCAGCGTACTGGCAGCCCCCATAAACAGGCCTACGCCTATGGTGCCCCCGAGGGCAATTAATTCGATGTGACGAGACTCCAGACCACGCTGAAGCTCTGGTTTGTTTTCGGCCATAAATCCTCTGTTGTGTTTGCTTCTTTCTTTGCCCGCTCTGCGGGTTATTGTTATGAGTTTTTCCTCAGCTCATAACAGGCCATGCTGCACCGACCCGGAAATGGTTGGCGCAAAAAACACCACGGCACTGCAATGAGTGAGCGAATGGTTTCTTAAAATGAGGAAAATGGCAAACGATGTATAAAAAAAACAGGTGTAATGCACAATAAAACAGCAACAGGAAGGAAAAAGGCAGCGCATTACGCCGCCGGGGGAGAGTCAGAGTTTTCCGCTGTAGTGCCAGCGCAGATAACGCAGCAAGCGTAACTGGCGTTTCAGCCGCGTCGGTTGCGACAATAAGCGATACAGCCACTCCAGCCCTGATTTCTGCCAGAGTTTCGGCGCGCGCTTCACATGGCCGGTAAAGACATCGTAAGTGCCACCCACGCCCATATACAGCGCATCCGGCCAGACAGCACGGCAGTCGCGCATAAAAATCTCCTGTTTTGGCGAGCCCATTGCGACGGTGACGATTTTCGCCCCGCTATCGCGGATCCGCTCAAACAGCGCTTGTCGCTGCGCCGGACCAAAGTAGCCGTCCTGGCTTCCCACAATATTCACCTGCCATTGCGCACGCAGTTTCTGCTCTGTTTGTGCCAGCACTTCAGGTTTGCCACCGACCAGAAACACCGGTGTGCCCGTTTTTCCTGCCCGTGCCATCAGTTGTTCCCAGAGATCGGCCCCCGCAACGCGAGAAACCTGCGCCTGCGGGAATTTCTTGCGCAGCGATCGTACGACGCTGATGCCATCGGCGTATTTATATTCCGCCGCCTCAATCAACGCGCGAACTTGCGCGTCATCCTCCAGCGTCAACATTTTCTCGGCGTTGATCGCCACCAGCATGCCCTGCCTGATTTGCCCGTCAGCACAGAGAAAATCCAGCGCGTGTTGCATATCACGCCAGCCAACCAGTTTCAGACCGCGCAGGTCATACAGCGGCGCTGCCGTCTTATCCGTCATGTTAAATCCTTTTCACACCTGGGAGATGGGTTTTACTACGCGCGTATCGCGACGATGTATAAGTCCTGCACTGTCAAACAGCCAGTACAGCAGTTTCGCCATCAGCAGGCAGAAGCCGAAAATAGCAAGGAAGAACACCACCCGCGAGGCAAACGCATCCAGCCCTTCGCGCGCCAGCACAATCATGTTGAAAATAGCGCCAAAGCAGAAACTATGAAGAATCGCGGCCTTATAACGGTTGGTTTCCCGGTTTCCTAAAGTATATAACCAGTCGAACCATTTAATGATCAGGCCTACCACCACCGCACCCAGCGGGATAAACCACGCGCCGCCCATCACCACTAACGAACCAATCAGCGTGGGCGAAATTGCCAGCCCGGAGTGATTGTTTAGCACTTCCCAGGTGAAGTAGTTCGCCGTGTTGAGCACAATACCAGGCCGCGAAGGCCATAACCAGGAAGGGATAAACACGTAGAAGTCGCGCACAATCGGCGCCAGCCCCTGAAAATCAATCTTGTCGTAGTTTTGCAACAGCAGCGACAAGTTTTCCCACGGCGAGAAGGTGTCGCGCGTCAGGTATAAAAAGGTGTAAAACGCCTCGTCGCCGCTGACATTTAAGCCATAGCGTTTCAGCGCCAGCCAGAACATACCGACAATCCCCAGCACGCCCGCTGCCGCCAGCATCCAGAGCGAAATCCAGCCGCGAATAATGCCGATAAACAGGAAAATCGCGAACGCGATAATGATATTGGCGCGCGTCCCGCCAACAATCATGTAGGTCAGCAGGCCAAACGCTACGGTGCTGACCAGAAAGAACAGCCACGCCTGCACACTCTGACGCAGGAAGTAGACCACCAGCATCGCCGGAATAAAGAAGTAGAAGAAACGTTTTAACGCGACGCCGGACACTTCGCTGGAGAAGATCTGACTATAGGAGTGCAAGCGGAATAACAGGAAGCCGTTGTGCATAAAGAAGATCCCCACGCTCACCAGCGCGATGATCATCAGCACCACCCATGTCAGATGCGCTTCCACCCGGTTAATAGTGAACAGAGGGCGACGTGTCACCTGTTCGGCTTTCGCCCGCAACCGCGTTTTGTACGTCACGTAATAGATGCCATAGAAACATGCAGCCGCCAGCAATGACTGCATCATAATTCCCGGCGGTGCCACGGCGACGTTAAAACGGAACACCAGCACGCAGGTCAGCGGAAAACCAAAGAAAAAGGTCAGCAGAAACAGCAGCGAAAAGAAAACGTTAAAATTAAACCGCACACGGCGGAATTCAAACCAGGTCAGCGTGGCGATAAACAGCGTCGCCAGCAGCCAGATGATAAACAGTCCGCAAAACTCAAGTGGGCTCATCCGACGATCCCCGCAGCCATACGCAGCGTTTTATGCCAAAGCGTAATGTAATTCGGGCTAAAGAACGTAATGGCATGCTTATCCACTGCCACCAGCTGCCGCCGTGCTTCGCGGATCACCGCTTCGCTTAGCGCATCGCTGGTAAACAACACCGGAATATCTTCTGCCACCATATCGCGCCAGAACGGATTCTCCCGGTTCAGTACGCAGGGAACACCAGCCTGAATCAGTAAGCAGAGCGTGCCAATCCCCTGCTGACGGGCGAAAATAAAGTAACCTAAATCGCATTGCGCCAGCAGTGCCAGATAGGCGTCAAAGTCCATTTTTTCGCTCAGAATACGCAAGTTATCTGCGCTAAATAGCGCCAGACCGGCGTTGCGGACCGCGGTGATATAGCTGTCGTTATTCGCCGGATACCCCATCGGGACAATGATATTAACCGTGTCGCCAAACTGGCGGTGAATCGCTCGCAATGCAGCAATGTGCTCGTTGCTCGGGTCGCCGGAGTTACCCACCAGAATCGTCAGTTTGCCTTCCCGTTGCAGTTCGTGCGCCATGGTATTCAGCGCCGGATCCATACGCGTTGGGAAATAGAGCAGCTCGCCGCGCACGCCAGGGTTACGTTGCCCGAACCAGGCCAGATCGCCACGGGTAGCAAAAATGCAGCCCACCCGGCGTTGCGCTAAACGGCGCAGCGGATAAAAAAGACGGAATTTGAGGCTACGCGACACTTCATACAGATCGGCACCCCAGGCATGCCAGTAGAACTGTTCGCGCTTGATAGCACCGCGCAATAACGCCAGCCACAGGCCGAAGTTGAACTGACCGTGAAAGAAAAAGCGTTGCTGGCGATCGGCTTTTGCGCGCGCGACAACGGCCTTTGCCAGCGCGTTTTTATCGGCATAGAAGTGCAGCGTTAATTCCGGATACGCCGCGCGTTGCCCTTCGTCGCAGCCAACAACCATAAATTCACGGGCATACGCGCCCGAAGCCGCAAGGTTTTCGTTAAAAAACCGCAGAACAGTCTGGTTATGGTGTGGGATATCCGATCCCAGTACGTGAATCAATGCAGTCATGCCTTTTTACGCCAAATCAAAAAAGCGCCGCAACAAGCGGCAAAATAACAAATGTAGGTCGCCATATAGGCCTGCGCCGCGCCGATAGCGCCATGCGCCGGGATAAGCACGCGCGAAAAGAGTGTTAACAGCGCGAACTGGCTCACTTCCGCCAGAATATAAAAGCGCAGCGACGCTTTGGCGATCACCAAATAACCAAATACGTAAGCGCCCACTTTCAATACATCCCCGACCAGCTGCCAGGCGAACAGATCGCGCATCGCCGTGAATTTGTCAGAAAACAGCAGCCAAATCGCCACATCGCGTAGCAACCAGACGCAAAGGCTTACTGCCGCTACCGCCGGTAACACAAAACGCAGCGATTTAACGATTTCACGCGAGATCTCTGCTTTTGTGGTCAATCTGGACAATGTTGGCAACAGATAAACGCTGAACGAGGCGGTGATAAATTGCAGATAAGCATCGGAGATACTGCAGACCCCTTGCCAGATCCCCACGTCATCCCAGCTGTAATGTTCTGCCAGTTGGTTTCGCATCATCACGTAAGCGAGCGGCATGGTCGCCGAGGTGATCAGCGCCATTAGCGTAAATTTGCTTAACTGCCCCGCTAATCCGTTGTCCCATTTCGGCGCAAAGTACGCCAGCGGAACACTGCCACGCCGCATCAGCATGAACATTGCCGGGATAACCACCAGCGCCGGAACCAGCGCCATTCCCAGCAACGCGCCCTGATAGCCGCCCATTTTGAAGCAGAGAAACCACGCCAGTACGCCGATCACGCTACCGATAATCAGAGAGAGTGCGTTACTTGCTGCGTCGCGAAACCCTTTCATTACCGCCAGCAGCAGGTTGGCCCATGCAATGCCCATCTGCACCAGCGCCACCAGACGCACCAGCCCCTGATAATCTTTATGCCCGAATAACCCCTGGCTGATGGGTGCTGCCGCCAGCAGGAAAATCAGCGCCAGCAGCGTCGAAAAGCCCAGCACCATCGCGGACGACGTGCCCACAGCAACGCGCAAACGGGCAGGATCGTCATGGTATTGCGCGACAAATTTCGTTACGCCGTTAAAAATCCCGGCGCCTGCCAGTACACCCAGCACGGTGATAAGCTGGCGGAAATTCCCCGCCTGCCCGACACCTGACGGGCCAAACGCCACCGCAAGCAATTTGACCACCAGCAAGCCCGCG
Organism: Kosakonia sp. SOY2; assembly: GCF_027109175.1. Lineage (NCBI taxonomy): Bacteria > Pseudomonadati > Pseudomonadota > Gammaproteobacteria > Enterobacterales > Enterobacteriaceae > Kosakonia > Kosakonia sp. SOY2. Next base: position 27,908 of record NZ_JAPVXH010000008.1, on the reverse strand, counting down.
CCAATCTTGACCAGCGTGCTGGCGGCCGTCCATATCGATGCTTTTGCCAGCGACATGTCAGTTGAAGTAGCTCAGAAGCGTGTTGATAACGGTGCGCTGATTAACCGGTGCCAGGTTGTAGAACAGCGGCAGACGAAGCAAACGCTCACTTTCTTGTGTGGTGTAACGATCTTCCCCGTGGAATTCGCCGAATTTTTCACCGGCTGGTGAAGCATGCAGCGGGATATAGTGGAACACCGCGAGGATTTCCGCTTCTTTCAGGAAGGCAATCAGCGCACTGCGGTCGGCTTCATCGCGCAGCTTGATATAAAACATATGCGCATTATGGCTGCACTCCGCAGGGATCGAGGGCAGCTCAATGCGACCCGCGCGCGCCAGCGGTTTTAACGCGTCGTAATAGGTTTGCCACAGCGCCAGGCGCTGCTGGTTGATGCGTTCTGCCGCTTCCAGTTGCGCCCATAAATAGGCCGCCTGGAGATCCGCCATCAGATAGCTGGAACCGATATCCCGCCAGGTGTATTTATCCACCTGCCCACGGAAAAACTGGCTGCGGTTAGTGCCTTTCTCACGAATAACCTCTGCCCGCTCTACCAGCGCGCGATCGTTAATCAGCGTCGCACCGCCTTCGCCGCCGGCGGTGTAGTTTTTGGTTTCATGGAAACTAAAGCAACCAATATGGCCGATGGTACCCAGCGCCCGCCCTTTATAGGTCGACATCACGCCCTGTGCGGCATCTTCCACCACATACAAATTATGGTGTTTAGCAATCGCCATAATGGTATCCATTTCGCAGGCGACACCCGCATAATGCACCGGCACAATGGCGCGAGTATTTTCGGTGATGGCGGCTTCGATCAGCGTTTCATCAATGTTCATGGTATCCGGGCGGATATCAACAAAGACGATTTTCGCACCGCGTAGTACAAACGCATTGGCGGTCGAAACGAAGGTGTAGCTCGGCATGATCACTTCATCGCCAGGCTGGATATCCAGCAGCAGCGCGGCCATCTCCAGCGAGGCAGTGCAGGAAGGCGTCAGCAAGACTTTCGCGCTGTGAAAACGCTGCTCCATCCACTGCTGACAGCGGCGGGTAAAACCGCCATCGCCGCACAACTTACCGCTACCCATCGCCGACTGCATGTAGTCGAGTTCCGTTCCCACCACTGGTGGAGCGTTAAAGGGGATCATAGAGTCACCTGTATAGCCACAAGGCGGTGCTTTCAATATTCGCCCCGCTCTGAATATAGCGTTTAAGTGCGGCAGTGTTCCCAAGCTGAGTCGCTACCCGCACACGTTTTAGCTCGCGCTGGCGCGCCCAGTGGCACGCCGCCTGCATTAATTTTTCGCCCATACCGCGCCCGGCCAGCAGACCAATACGGGCTTCCTGTTCGTTGAGCTGGCGCAGCGAGACAAAGCCCGCGATAGCGCCATGCACATTACGGAAAACCAGGCATTGATGGTCAAACTCGCCTTTTACCGCGTTTTCAATCCATTGCGCATAAAAACGCCCGCTCGCCTCTGCTGGATACCAGGGTGCGCGGAACCGGCTCTGCACAAAGATTTCGGCTGCCATCTGGCGTAGCACAGGGATATCCGCAAGTGTTGCCACTTCAGCCGCCGGATCGACGCCCTGTTCCTCTACCACCAGCGAGAGGTCGATCTCGCCTTCAACCAGTTGAAAACCGAGCTGCTGCAACGCATCCAGCATCCCGGGCTGCGATGCCGGCAGTTTCACCTGCACACGCTCCCAGTTAGCGAAATCCGCGCGGGTCAGCGCAGGAGCAGAGGGTTGCAGGCGAACAATCGCGCTACGCAAACTAAAAAAGCGACTTTCCCAGGTCAGCTCTTCTACCGTACCGTGAATATTCATGCTGTTTCCTTTATGCACGCTCGCTTAGCGCCAGACACCTTTGGTATCAACAACGAACTGCTGGCCAATGCTGGTGCTCTCCACCGCTTTAAACTCGTTATGATCAACCAGCATCACCAGCACATCAGCCTGCGCCAGCGCATCATGGGTATTTACCAGCGTGGCGTGTCCGGCGAATTTAGCCGGCAGTTGATGAATATTCGGTTCCACCACCAGCGTTTCACCGCTGTGCCACTGTGCGATATCGAGGGCAATTTCCATTGCCGGGCTTTCACGCAAATCATCAATATTGGGCTTAAAGGCCAGCCCGAAACAGGCGATTTTGATTTCACTGGCGCGCTTACCGCTGGTCGTCAGACAATCAGCAACCATCGCTTTAACCTGATTCAACACCCAGTGCGGCTTAAAGTCGTTAACTTCACGCGCGGTGCGGATAAGCCGAGACTGCTGCGGATTTTGCGCGACAATAAACCACGGATCAACGGCGATACAGTGTCCGCCAACGCCCGGACCCGGCTGGAGAATATTGACGCGCGGATGGCGGTTCGCCAGGCGAATCAACTCCCAAACGTTGATCCCCTGATCGGCGCAAATCAGCGACAGTTCGTTGGCAAACGCAATGTTGACATCGCGGAAACTGTTTTCGGTAAGTTTGCACATTTCAGCGGTGCGCGAGTTGGTCACCACGCATTCGCCTTCAAGGAAAATTTTGTACAGCTCGCTGGCACGCGCCGAACAAACCGGCGTCATCCCGCCAATCACGCGGTCATTTTTAATCAGCTCAACCATCACTTGCCCCGGCAGCACGCGCTCCGGGCAGTAGGCGATATTAATGTCGGCGTTTTCACCCGCCTGCTGCGGGAAAGTGAGATCCGGGCGCGCTTCGGCAAGCCACTGCGCCATCTGTTCTGTTGCCCCTACCGGTGAGGTCGACTCAAGGATCACTAACGCGCCTTTGCCGAGCACTGGCGCGATGGATTTAGCCGCCGCCTCAACATAGGCCATATCCGGCTCGTGCTCGCCTTTAAACGGCGTTGGCACGGCGATCAAGTAAGCATCTGCGACGACAGGTGTGGTGCTCGCGCGAAGATAACCGCCGTTTACCGCCGATTTCACTACATTTCCCAGTTCCGGCTCGACGATATGGATTTCGCCACGGTTAATGGTTTCCACCGCATGGGCGTTGATATCGACACCAACAACCTGCTTCTGCCGTGACGCAAACGCTGCTGCGGTAGGCAGACCAATATAGCCCAGGCCAATAACGGAAATGGTTTTAAAGCTCATAGTGTTACCTGATTATTTTTAAGTGCGTGCAAAATGCGGCCACAGGCCAGCCCGTCACCATAAGGGTTGTGCGCGCGGCTCATCGCCTGCCAGGCATCGTTGTCATGAAGCAGGCGCGAGACCTCTTCCACAATGCGCTGGCGATCCGTGCCAACCAGTTTAACCGTGCCCGCATCGACGGCTTCCGGGCGTTCGGTGGTATCACGCATCACCAGCACCGGCTTGCCGAGCGAAGGCGCTTCTTCCTGTATGCCACCCGAATCCGTCAGGATCAGCCAGGCATGATTCATCAACCACAAAAACGGCAGGTAATCCTGGGGTTCTATCAGGGTAACGTTCTCGACGTGACCAAGAATTCGGTTTACTGGCTCGCTGACATTGGGGTTCAGATGGACCGGATAGACAATTTGCACATCATCATGTTGCGCGGCAATATCCGCCAGCGCATGGCAAATTTGTTCAAAACCACGACCAAAACTCTCGCGGCGATGTCCGGTGACAAGAATGAGTTTTTTATCTCTATTAAGGAACGGATAACGCGCCGCCAGCGCCTCGTAGCGCGAAGGGTTGTTCATCACGCTGTCGCGCACCCAGAAAAGCGCATCAATAACGGTGTTGCCGGTAACAAAAATGCGGTTATCCGCAACATTCTCACGGCGTAAATTGCGGCGGGAGTTTTCCGTCGGCGCAAAATGATACATCGCCAGGTGGCCGGTCAATGTACGGTTTGCCTCTTCTGGCCATGGCGAAGAGAGATCGCCAGTACGCAGGCCCGCTTCAACATGCCCGACAGGAATACGCTGATAAAATGCGGCAAGGCTCGCCGCAATCGTCGTTGTCGTGTCGCCATGCACCAGCACCACATCGGGGCGGAAGGACTCAAGGATTGGCTTTAATCCTTCAAGAATGCCGCAGGTAATCTCCGTAAGCCCTTGCCCTGGCCGCATAATGTTTAGATCGTAATCCGGAACAATCGAGAAGAGCGTTAACACCTGATCAAGCATCTCCCGATGCTGCGCAGTGACGCAAACTCTTGCTTCAAAGTCTGGATCCTTTGCCAGCGCATGTACCAGCGGAGCCATTTTGATGGCTTCTGGCCTCGTGCCAAATACGGTAAGTACTTTCACAACGATTCTCTTCGATTAGAGGATGAAGGCATCATGCCTTCATCTCGGACGGCGTTTAGTTCGAACGGCGGCGCGTTAATGCAATACCCGACCCGATTAGCGCACCGACAATTCCCCACATGATCATCAGGAAAGCACGACGCGGGCTGTCGCGTTTTACCGGTTCTTCTGGCGTACGCAAATAACGATATGTCTGAAAACGGGGATCAAGTGTCGGACCGACGTTAAGCGTATTCAGCATTGCCCGGTTTTGATCATAGTCCAGATCGAACTGCGGCCCTACCGCTTGCAGGTTTTCCAGCCGCGCTTGCAGCATTGGGCGACCCAGCATAAACAGTTCTGAATCCGGCAATTCGTCCGGTGGAACCTCTGTTTCGTTACGAGAGATATTGTGCTGTTCGGCGATTTTTAGCGCTTGCTGGACATTATGCAGACGGCGGTTATAAATAGCCTTTGCCACTTCTTCCTGACGTTTCACCTGCGCTTTCATCTGAATGGTACGCGCGGCCCAGGCACCTTTCAGCTCATCATTAAGATGGCTGGCGGCACGCTGGCTGGCAAACGCGACATACTGACGCAGCAAGTTGTTGGCATCCGGCGCGGTTTCAGCAATTAACTTAACGTTGTCGTTAAGGTTGCGGACAACATCTCCTGGCGTGTACTGGATGTTATTGATGAGTTCGTCGAGCGTCGCCGCATCCGCTTTGCTGTTACCCACCAGGCGCTGTTTGTAGTAATCCGTTTGTGACCAGAAATCGCGGCGCGTATCCCACGAGGCGAGTTGCATAATAAACTCTTTGTACGCCTCATCCATTACCGATACCTGATCGGTTGGTGTCTGGTTAGCTTTGTCGTCCAGGTTACGCAGGAACTGTTGTTGGGAGTAATAACCTCCCAGCATATTGACGGTGGGGCGGTCGGTAACTGCGGTGGCTCCCCATTCCTGGGTCGCAAAGAAAGTCCAGACTAAGGCGAGCAAAGCAAACAGCAGTGCTATTCCCGCGATCCATAATTTTCCTGCCCACAAAGTACGGAATAAACCCCGGATATCCAGTTCGTTTTCCGTACCCGTTGAAGGTGTTCCTGACGCTGGTTGAATCATCGCTTTCCCGGATTTACTTGGTTAGTGTTGATTTAGAAACGCTATTACGGCGTATTCTGCGTTTAACTCGCTTGATAAAGCGCGCCACTTTCCATGCGCGCTTAATACAGTAGCCATACAAAAAGAAGCATAGCAAAAATAATGCCAACATCACCCATTCAGGAATAAAACGAAGATACTCCGTGACGACACCAATACTGGCCAAAAGGGAAGCCGCGAGAGTTATCAGCACGAAGGCCTGACGGGAAGTAAACCCTGCGCGCATGATCAGATGATGAATATGCTGGCGATCTGGTGAAAATGGGCTCATTCCTTTACGTAGTCGACGGAACATTATCGCTACCATATCCATCAGCGGAATGGCAATGATCCATAACGCGGTTACCGGGCTAATTGAGTGGATAGGGCCTTGCGTCGTTTGCAGTAAAATCCAGATGATCGTAAAACCAATCAACGTACTGCCCGCATCTCCCATAAAGACTTTGTAACGTCGCCCCAACACGCCCAGATTCAACAGGATATAAGGCAAAATAGCCGCAATCATGGCAAAGCACCACATTGCGAGGCTAAACTGCCCATCTAACAATAAAATCGCGCCGATAGCAGCAAAAGAGACGCAGGAAAGCCCGCCTAACAGACCATCAATGCCGTCAACCATATTGAACGCGTTAATTGCCGCCCAGACAGCAAACAGAGTAAGTAAGTAGCCAAAAGGCCCCAGCACCATCTCCCATGAACCAAAAATATAGCCGAGGCTGCTGAGATAAAGCTTACCGACTGCCATCATCACTACAGCAATAGTCGCCTGGACAGCAGCACGAATTTTTACACTAATATCGAATCGATCGTCCAGCGCGCCTATAAAAACCAAAACACCGGCACAACAGAGGTAGAGGGCTGCATGGGGGATGTAATAATCCGTGATACCAAACGTAAAGCAGACCCCTGCGAATACTGAGATTCCCCCAACAAGAGGGATCAATCCCTGATGCCGTTTACGATAGTTGGGTTTGTCCACCAGTCCGACATGTCTTGCCATTTTACGAGCAACAAACAAAAAGACGGTTGTGAACAAGAAAATACTGAATAATTCAGTAAACGCAGTGAGTAAATTCACAGTGGATGCTCTCAGCGAATGTTAATCCTGGCAGTATAACGACGTTGCCATGCCCCATAAAATGAGAAAGCAGGTCGTTTACAAGCTTTATTGTCTGTTTTTCAACCGAACGAGATATTCAACAGATTTATCTATCACTCTTGAGCGGCCAGCGTTGGACAGAGCCTGTCCCGGTGCATATAGCGTATAGCTCGCAAATAAAAAACGCCACGTAAAAACGTGGCGTTTCCGAGGTTTATTTATATTAAGAGCGCTTCATCATGTCGAAGAACTCATCATTCGTCTTCGTCATTGCCAGCTTGTTAATGAGGAACTCCATCGCGTCGATCTCACCCATCGGGTGAATGATTTTGCGCAGGATCCACATTTTCTGCAGCTCTTCCTGCGTAGTGAGCAGCTCTTCTTTACGCGTACCGGAACGGTTGTAATCAATCGCCGGGAAGACACGTTTTTCAGCAATTTTACGCGAGAGGTGCAGTTCCATGTTACCGGTGCCTTTAAACTCTTCGTAAATCACTTCGTCCATTTTCGAACCGGTATCAATCAGCGCGGTCGCAATAATGGTCAGGCTGCCGCCCTCTTCCACGTTACGCGCGGCACCGAAGAAGCGTTTCGGGCGATGCAGGGCGTTCGCGTCGACACCACCGGTCAACACCTTGCCGGAAGCCGGAACAACGGTGTTGTAAGCGCGTGCCAGGCGAGTGATGGAGTCCAGCAGAATGATAACGTCTTTCTTGTGCTCGACCAGGCGCTTGGCCTTCTCGATAACCATTTCTGCAACCTGCACGTGGCGGGAAGCCGGTTCGTCAAAGGTAGAAGCAACCACTTCACCTTTAACCAGACGTTGCATTTCGGTCACTTCTTCCGGGCGTTCGTCAATCAACAGCACCATCAGCACACAGTCTGGATGATTGTAAGCAATGCTCTGCGCGATGTTCTGCAGCAGCATGGTTTTACCGGCTTTTGGCGGTGCAACAATCAGACCACGCTGACCACGACCGATCGGCGACGCCAGATCCAGTACGCGTGCGGTTAAGTCTTCCGTCGAGCCATTACCACGTTCCATACGCAGACGAGAGTTCGCGTGCAGCGGCGTTAAGTTTTCGAACAGAATCTTATTGCGCGCGTTTTCCGGCTTATCGAAGTTCACCTCGTTAACTTTCAGCAATGCAAAGTAACGTTCACCTTCTTTAGGCGGGCGAATCTTACCTGAAATGGTGTCACCAGTGCGGAGGTTGAAACGGCGGATTTGGCTGGGGGATACGTAGATGTCGTCAGGGCCGGCGAGGTAGGAGCTGTCTGCGGAGCGGAGGAAACCAAATCCATCCTGCAGAATCTCCAGCACGCCATCGCCAAAGATATCTTCGCCACTCTTCGCGTGCTGCTTCAGGATGGCGAAAATGATGTCCTGTTTGCGCATACGGGCCAGGTTTTCCAGCCCCATATTTTCGCCGAGAGTGATCAGCTCAGAAACCGGCGTATTCTTTAATTCGGTAAGATTCATAATGGTGTGGGTTCTTAAACTCGGGGTAGATCTCGAACTTAATGTTGTGAATGGTATGGCAGGGTCATCCATGCCTGTTAACGGCCATCAACTTATGTCTGATCGGTGCCTGGTCACAGGAAAGTACGCAGAACTGAAACGATAAGACGGAATAAGTGATAAGCCCGGAATCTGTCGACTTCTCACGCGATGGTGTTGCTCTGCGGGAAGTATCGGGGTAATGCTAGATTCAAACAACTAAAGGTATGTTCAAAACGAAGTCAAAACTAAATTAGCACGGCTGAAGCCGGGCGTCCAGCGATCCAAAAAAATTAGGACTGCTGGCACGCCGGCAGAGTCTGGGGTTACGCCAGGTTGGCGTCCAGGAACTCTTTCAGTTGGCCTTTAGACAAGGCACCAACTTTGGTTGCTGCCACTTCGCCGTTTTTAAACAACAGCAGGGTCGGGATACCACGGATGCCGTATTTCGGCGCAGTACCTGGATTCTGGTCAATGTTCAGCTTCGCAATGGTCAGCTTGCCTTCGTACTCATCAGCGACTTCATCCAGAATCGGGGCGATCATTTTACACGGTCCACACCACTCTGCCCAGAAATCAACGAGCACAAGCCCGTCCGCTTTGAGTACATCCGTGTCAAAACTATCGTCAGTCAGGTGAATAATTTTATCGCTCATATATAACTCCACAGGAATAAGCCTGGCATGTTGGTGTAGCATAAAACAGCAACGTGTTGATGCCACAATAACCAACTAAAGGTTGACTTTATTTCACCGGATACGCTTTCGTAAAGCAATAGTAAGCTGATATTCTACCACACTATGAGCAAAACACATTTAACAGAACAGAAGTTTTCCGACTTCGCCCTGCACCCAAAAGTGATCGAAGCCCTTGAAAAAAAAGGGTTTCATAATTGCACGCCTATTCAGGCCCTGGCTCTTCCGCTGACGCTGGCGGGCCGTGATGTTGCAGGTCAGGCGCAAACCGGTACCGGCAAAACGATGGCGTTTTTAACGTCAACGTTTCATTATCTTCTCTCTCACCCGGCAATCGAAGACCGTAAAGTGAACCAGCCGCGCGCAATTATTATGGCGCCGACACGTGAACTGGCGGTACAAATTCACGCCGATGCAGAACCGCTGGCGCAGGCGACTGGCCTGAAGCTGGGTCTGGCTTACGGCGGTGACGGCTACGACAAACAGCTGAAAGTGCTGGAAAGCGGCGTCGATATTTTAATCGGCACCACGGGCCGAATGATCGATTACACCAAACAGAACCATATTAACCTGGGCGCGATCCAGGTCGTGGTGCTGGACGAAGCAGATCGTATGTACGATCTGGGCTTTATCAAAGATATCCGCTGGTTGTTCCGCCGCATGCCACCCGTGACTTCACGTTTGAACATGCTCTTCTCCGCCACGCTGTCCTACCGGGTGCGCGAGCTGGCATTTGAGCAGATGAATAACGCTGAATACGTCGAAGTGGAGCCGGAACAAAAAACGGGCCACCGCATTAAAGAAGAGCTTTTCTACCCGTCTAACGACGAGAAAATGCGTCTGCTGCAAACGTTGATCGAAGAAGAGTGGCCGGATCGCGCCATTATCTTCGCTAATACTAAACACCGCTGTGAAGATATCTGGGGCAGCCTGGCCGCAGATGGTCATCGTGTTGGTTTGCTCACCGGCGATGTGGCGCAGAAAAAACGCCTGCGTATTCTCGATGAATTCACGCGTGGCGATCTCGACATTCTTGTGGCGACTGACGTTGCCGCACGTGGTCTGCATATTCCTGCGGTCACGCACGTTTTTAACTATGACCTGCCGGATGATTGTGAAGATTACGTTCACCGTATCGGTCGTACCGGTCGCGCTGGCGCCAGCGGTCACTCAATCAGCCTCGCCTGTGAAGAGTACGCATTGAACCTGCCGGCGATTGAGACCTATATCGGGCACTCGATTCCGGTCAGCAAATACGATCCGGATGCCCTGCTCACCGAGCTGCCGCCGCCAAAACGCCTGACGCGTTCACGCTCTGGCAACGGCCCGCGCCGCAGCGGTGGCGCTCCACGTAATCGTCGTCGTTCAGGTTAAAAATATGCTTGGTTCCGCCTCGCTCTATGCCGCTATTGATCTTGGATCTAACAGTTTTCATATGCTGGTTGTGCGCGAGGTGGCGGGAAGCATTCAGACGCTTTCTCGCATCAAACGTAAAGTTCGTCTGGCTGCAGGATTAAGCCCCGATAATCGTCTTTCTCAGGAAGCGATGGAGCGAGGCTGGCAGTGCCTGCGGCTGTTTTCCGAACGTCTACAGGATATTCCCCAGGAGCAAATCCGCGTCGTAGCAACGGCCACGTTGCGCCTGGCGGTTAACGCGCAGGAATTTATCGACAAAGCGCAAGAAATCCTCGGCTGCCCGGTGCAGGTCATTAGCGGCGAGGAAGAAGCGCGGCTGATTTATCAGGGCGTTGCACACACGACAGGTGGCGCGGATCAGCGTCTGGTGGTTGATATTGGCGGCGCCAGCACGGAGCTGGTTACCGGCACCGGTGCACAAACGACCTCCCTTTTCAGCCTGTCGATGGGCTGTGTCACCTGGCTTGAGCGCTTTTTCACCGACCGAAATCTTGGGCAGGAAAACTTCACTGCCGCCGAACAGGCCGCGCGTGAGGTGCTACGCCCGGTTGCCGATGAGCTTCGCCGCCATGGCTGGAAAGTTTGCGTCGGGGCATCGGGTACGGTTCAGGCGCTGCAAGAAATCATGATGGCGCAGGGCATGGATGAGCGCATCACCCTCGCTAAATTGCAGCAGCTTAAACAGCGCGCCATACAATGCGGGCGGCTTGAAGAGCTGGAAATCGAAGGCCTGACGCTTGAACGAGCGTTGGTATTCCCGAGCGGTCTGGCAATCCTTATCGCCATCTTCACCGAAATGAATATTGAAAGCATGACGCTGGCCGGTGGCGCATTACGCGAAGGTCTGGTCTACGGCATGCTGCACCTGGCGGTAGATGAAGACATTCGTAGCCGCACGCTGCGCAATATTCAACGCCGTTTTATTATCGATACCGATCAATCCCGTCGCGTGACAACGCTGGCTGGACGCTTTGCGCAGGGTGTCGCCAAAGTGTGGGAATTAGATGCCTACAGCATCGAAATGCTGAAAGTTGCCAGCGAACTGCATGAAATTGGTTTGAGCATTGAGTTTAAGCAAGCACCGCTACACGCGGCATGGCTGGTACGTAATCTCGATTTGCCTGGGTTTACCCCCGCGCAAAAGAAACTGCTCGCGACGCTGCTGCTTAATCAGACGAACGCGGTCGATCTCTCATCGTTGCATCAGCAAAACGCCGTACCACCGCGTGTTGCAGAACATCTTTGTCGTCTGCTTCGTCTTGCCATTATTTTCGCCAGCCGTCGTCGTGATGATCTGCTGCCGGAAATCGCGGTCACCGCGCAGGGAGAGAAGCTGGTGCTGACGCTACCGCAAGGGTGGCTGGCAAGTCACCCACTCGGCGCAGAACTGATTGATCAGGAAAGCCAGTGGCAGAGTTATGTGCACTGGTCGCTGGAAATCCAGTAATTCTCATACGGAATATAGCCCGCTCGCTGCGGGCTTTTTTATTACTTGCTGAAAACCAACGTTCAGCAGCGCTGCCGGATCCAACCTTACAGAGCGGGCAGACACCTCTTTTTACGTTTTCAACCCGCACTTCAGGAGCAGTAATCCACGCCGCCTTCGCTGAAGGTGGATTTTTATTTGTCCTTCGCTTTTGCCAGCATCGCGCGAATATTCGCCACGTTGGCCTGACCTTTATGCATGCGCTCTTCGGCACTGACCACTTTGCGTTCCTGCTCCCAAATCAGATCGTCCTGCGGTAATTCCAGCAGGAAGCGGCTCGGTTCCGGTCGGACTAATTCACCATACTGACGACGTTCTTTGCAGAGGGTGAAAATCAGCTCTTTCTGCGCACGGGTGATGCCAACATAAGCCAGACGCCGCTCTTCATCGACGTTATCTTCATCGATACTGCTCTGGTGCGGCAATAACCCCTCTTCCATACCAACAAGGAAAACATACGGAAATTCAAGGCCTTTAGACGCGTGCAACGTCATCAACTGCACCTGATCGGATTCGTCGTCACTCTCGCCACGCTCCATCATGTCGCGCAGGGTAAAGCGCGTTACGACTTCCGCCAGCGTCATCGGCTCGTCCAGTTCGCTGCCTTCCAGCATCTCCGTCATCCAGCCGAACAGCGTGTTGACGTTTTTCATGCGCATCTCTGCCGCTTTCGGGCTGGCGGAGGTTTCGAACAGCCAGGATTCATAATCGATGCCGTGAATTAAATCGCGCACTGCCGCGATAGGCTCGCGCTCCGACAAACGCTGAACTTCACCGAGCCAGTGGGTAAAACGCGTCAGCGCGTCATAACCGCGCCCGGTCAGCGTCTGGTTCAGGCCAACATCAAAGCTGGCAGCAAACAGGCTCTTATTACGTAACATCGCCCATTCGCCCAACTTCTGCAGCGTTGCTGAGCCAATTTCACGCTTTGGCGTATTCACGATGCGCAGAAATGCACTATCATCATCCGTATTGGTCAGCACCCGCAAATAGGCCAGCAGATCTTTGATTTCCGGGCGCGAAAAGAACGAGGTGCCGCCTGAAATCTTGTACGGGATGCGGTTCTGCATCAGGAATTTTTCGAATACGCGCGACTGGTGGTTGCCGCGATAGAGGATCGCATAATCCTTGTATGCGGTTTTGTTCACGAAGTGGTGAGCAATCAGTTCACCTGTCACGCGCTCGGCTTCATGTTCTTCGTGGTTGGCGCTGAGCACTTTCAGCTCGGCACCATAACCCAGCTCGGAAAAGAGCCGCTTTTCAAACACGTGTGGGTTGTTGGCGATGAGGATATTCGCTGCTTTCAGGATGCGCCCGGAAGAGCGATAGTTTTGTTCCAGCTTAATCACCTGCAATGCCGGGAAATCCTGGCTCAGCAGCACCAGGTTTTGCGGCCGCGCCCCGCGCCACGAATAAATCGACTGGTCATCGTCACCCACGACGGTGAAGCGCGCGCGCTGGCCCACTAACAGCTTAACCAGCTCATACTGACTGGTGTTGGTGTCCTGATATTCATCCACCAGCAGATAACGGATCTTGTTCTGCCAGCGTTCGCGCACCTCTTCGTTGCGCTGCAATAACAGCGTCGGCAGCAGGATCAGGTCGTCAAAATCGAGTACGTTACACGCCTTCATATGGGCGTCGTACAGACCGTAGCAATGAGCAAAAATACGATCGCGCTCGCCGTTTGCGCGCGCAGCAGCCTGCGACGGCGTCAGCAGATCGTTTTTCCAGTTTGAGATCGTGGAGATCAGTTGTTGCAACACCACTTTGTCATCGTCGATCAGCCCTTCGGTCAGATCTTTCAGCAACGCGACCTGATCGGTGTCGTCAAACAAGGAAAAGTTAGATTTCATCCCCAACGCGGCGAACTCACGTTTGATGATATTCAGCCCCAGCGTGTGGAACGTAGAGATCATCAGCCCGCGCGTCTCCTTACGCCCCAGCGTCTGCGCAACACGTTCTTTCATCTCGCGCGCCGCTTTGTTGGTAAAGGTTACCGCCGCGATATGTTTCGCCTGATAGCCACAGCCACGGATCAAATGGGCGATTTTATTGGTGATCACGCGTGTTTTACCGGATCCCGCTCCCGCCAGCACCAGGCATGGTCCGGTGACGAATTCGACGGCTTGTTGTTGTCCGGGGTTTAAACGCATAAAAAAATCACTCAATGAAAAGTCTGGAGGGGAAATATATACACAAAATCATTCAGGCCGTGAATCTTCAGCCGCTAACACACGTAAGTGGCGGGATAACGAATCTGCCGGGAACAGATTTAACGCAGCTTACTGCGGCACCCACGGTGCGAGACCCTCGCTTAAGTTGAGCCGCAGGCGCAACTTGAAGCCGAGGCAGAATGAAGACCGAAGTGTATAAACGCGTGGTAGTATAGCCAGCCTCAACAACCTCACTCAAGGCACGATCATGGCAAAAACCGCAGCAGCACAGCATATCCTTGTTAAAGAAGAGAAACTGGCACTGGATCTTCTGGAACAGATCAAAAACGGCGGCGATTTCGAAAAGCTGGCGAAGAAACACTCTATCTGCCCGTCAGGTAAAAAAGGCGGACATTTGGGCGAATTCCGTCAGGGCCAGATGGTTCCCGCGTTCGATAAAGTGGTGTTCTCCTGCCCGGTGCTGGAGCCAACCGGCCCGTTGCACACCCAGTTCGGTTACCACATCATCAAAGTGCTGTACCGCAACTAATGATTGAGCCTCTCATCACAGAGAGGCTGTTTTTTTATTTGTGCGATTGCAGCTTCTGCTGCGCGTCATGCTTCATCACATGCATGCTGATTGCCGCCTGGAACACTTTAAACATCAGGCCATTAATCAGGGTCGCCAGCGTAATGGTAATAAACGCCGTCATCACCCAGTCAATCAATGCAAAGCCGCTGTGCAGCAACGCAGGCCGGTACACCAGCATGCCGCCAAACACCGCCCAGTGGCTCAGACAATAAAAACACTGAAACAAGTGCCCTATCATCGCGTTCTTTTTCACCGTCCATTCACGAAAAGCCGCAAATAACTCCGTTTGCGTCACCGTTATTGAAATGCTGCTGGCAGCCAGCGCAATCATCAGGCAGGTGGTTAAATCTGCAATCATCAGTGGTGCCCCTTTTCGTTGAAGTAACTGATAAATTCCGCACCGACATCCTGTAGCGTCAGGTTTTTAAAACGTTCAAGGATCAGCGATTGTGCGTCGGCAAGCGTCGACGACATAACCCGGTTCACCCCTTGCTCAACCAGGCACTCAGGGTTCTCATTACGATTACCCAATGCGAACAACGCAGGCGATCCCAGTGCAATGTAGATGTCGTAGAGAGTGACATGGCTGGCGGGACGACAAAGCCGCCAGCCGCCGTGGTGCCCTTTGGTCGCGCAGACAATCTGTTTTTCCCGTAACCCGGCGAGCAGTTTGCGAATAAACGCCGGGTTACCGTCGATGTATTCAGCCATCTGTTCCGATGTCATCGGTTTATCGGCCTGTTCCATGTGGAGCAGGATGTGCAGCGTCGCGGAGAATGAGTTATTTATTTTCATGTAACTTACAATATTACATAAAGACAAATTCAACAAGACGAATGGGCAAAAAAGATCGCGTCCAGTGCAGCACATAAAAAAGCCCGGAAGCGCTAACGCCTCCGGGCTTGAATTTTGCGATGAATGTCGGCTTATTGTTGCCGAAAAACGACAGGATTTAGCTCGCGACGGCGATACGTTTCATGTCCGTCATATAACCACGCAGTTTCTGACCCACTTTCTCAATAGCGTGGCTGCGAATCGCATCATTCACATCGCGCAGCTGCGCGTTATCTACCGC
The DNA here is from genome assembly GCF_027109175.1 of Kosakonia sp. SOY2. Classification (NCBI taxonomy): domain Bacteria; kingdom Pseudomonadati; phylum Pseudomonadota; class Gammaproteobacteria; order Enterobacterales; family Enterobacteriaceae; genus Kosakonia; species Kosakonia sp. SOY2. Next base: position 12,463 of record NZ_JAPVXH010000008.1, on the reverse strand, counting down.
GCCTTCGGCAATCGCTTGACCCAAATCGCCCGTTTGCAGCGTAGTCATAAACTCTTTCAGCAGCGGTACGCAAGCATAAGAGAACAGGTAGTTGCCGTACTCTGCGGTATCGGAAATAACCACGTTCATCTCATACAGACGTTTACGCGCGATGGTGTTGGCAATCAGCGGCAGTTCGTGCAGCGATTCATAGTAAGCAGACTCTTCGATAATGCCGGACGCCACCATGGTTTCGAACGCCAGTTCAACACCCGCTTTCACCATCGCAATCATCAGCACGCCTTTATCAAAATACTCCTGCTCGCTGATTTTGCCTTCAAACTGCGGTGCGGTTTCGAACGCGGTTTTACCGGTTTCTTCACGCCAGGTCAGCAGTTTCTTATCGTCGTTGGCCCAGTCAGCCATCATGCCGGAAGAGAACTCGCCGGAGATGATGTCGTCCATATGTTTCTGGAACAGTGGCGCCATGATGCCTTTCAGCTGTTCAGACAGCGCGTAAGCACGCAGTTTCGCCGGATTGGACAAGCGATCCATCATCAGCGTAATACCGCCCTGTTTCAGCGCTTCGGTGATGGTTTCCCAGCCGAACTGAATCAGTTTTTCTGCGTAAGCCGGGTCGGTACCGTCAGCCACCAGCTTGTCAAAGCACAGCAGAGAACCCGCCTGCAACATGCCGCAGAGGATAGTCTGCTCGCCCATCAGGTCAGATTTCACTTCCGCAACGAAAGAGGACTCCAGAACACCCGCACGGTGACCACCGGTTGCCGCAGCCCAGGCTTTAGCAATCGCCATCCCTTCGCCTTTCGGGTCGTTTTCCGGGTGGACGGCAATCAGCGTCGGAACGCCGAAACCGCGTTTGTACTCTTCACGCACTTCAGTGCCAGGGCACTTCGGCGCCACCATCACGACGGTGATGTCTTTACGGATCTGCTCACCCACTTCCACGATATTGAAACCGTGAGAGTAGCCCAGTGCCGCGCCGTCTTTCATCAGCGGCTGCACGGAACGCACGACGTCAGAGTGCTGTTTGTCCGGCGTCAGGTTCACGACCAGATCCGCCTGCGGGATCAGCTCTTCATACGTGCCGACTTTGAAACCGTTTTCGGTCGCTTTGCGCCAGGACGCGCGTTTTTCCGCAATGGCTTCTTTACGCAGCGCGTAAGAGATATCCAGACCGGAGTCACGCATGTTCAGGCCCTGGTTCAGGCCCTGGGCACCGCAGCCGACGATGACCACTTTTTTACCCTGAAGGTAGCTTGCGCCATCGGCAAATTCGTCACGCGCCATAAAGCGGCATTTGCCCAGCTGCGCCAGCTGCTGGCGCAGGTTCAGTGTATTAAAGTAGTTAGCCATTTGAGACCTCGTCGTGTGATGTTGTGTTGTGCCGTTCTTCTTTTGCGCTAACGCTTTAGATTTTCTGTTGCGCAAATTATTCAGGGCAATATTTATTGTTCAGTTCGCTGATAAGCGAGATTGAACCCACTATATGACAGGAAATGCGTTGCTTAAATTGATATATTAACAATGTCACATTGCAATTTTTGCAATGTAAATTTGTGGAGTCTGTCTCATGGATTTACGCGATCTGAAAACGTTCCTGCATCTGGCCGAAAGCCGCCATTTTGGCCGCAGCGCGCGCGCCATGCATGTCAGCCCTTCCACGCTTTCGCGACAAATCCAGCGGCTGGAAGAAGATCTCGGGCAGCCGCTGTTTGTGCGCGATAACCGTACCGTCACGCTGACTGAAGCGGGTGAAGAGTTGCGCGTTTTCGCGCAGCAAACGTTGTTGCAGTATCAGCAATTGCGCCACACCATCGACCAGCAAGGGCCGTCGCTCTCCGGCGAGCTGCATCTTTTCTGTTCCGTCACCGCGGCTTACAGCCATTTGCCGCCGATTCTTGATCGCTTTCGCGCGGAACACCCGTCGGTAGAGATCAAGCTCACCACCGGCGATGCCGCTGATGCGATGGAAAAAGTGGTCACTGGCGAAGCGGATCTGGCCATTGCCGGGAAACCGGAAACGCTGCCCGGCGCGGTCGCCTTTTCGATGCTGGAAAACCTGGCCGTGGTGCTCATAGCGCCTGCGCTTCCCTGCCCGGTGCGTAACCAGGTTTCGCAGCCCGAACCAGACTGGTCCACCGTGCCGTTTATCATGGCCGATCAGGGCCCGGTGCGCCGCCGTATCGAACTATGGTTCCGCCGCCACAAAATCAGCAACCCGTCGATTTACGCTACCGTCGGCGGTCACGAAGCGATGGTGTCGATGGTCGCGCTCGGCTGCGGCGTGGCCCTAATCCCGGAAGTGGTGCTGGAAAACAGCCCGGAGCCGGTACGCAACCGCGTGATGATCCTTGAGCGCAGCGATGAGAAAACGCCGTTTGAGCTTGGCGTGTGTGTACAAAAAAAGCGGCTCTATGAGCCGCTTATTGATGCGTTCTGGAAAATCCTGCCAAACAACTAACCGGCAAGGAAAAAACGGAACGCCGGGTTATGCGTTTCATCGTGGCATTCGTAGCCCAGCTCGTTGAGCCGGGTTTCGAAATCTGGCTCATGCTCGCCTAATTCGAATGCTGCCAGAACGCGCCCATAATCGGTGCCGTGGCTGCGGTAATGGAACAATGAAATATTCCAGTGCGTACCAAGCGTATGCAGGAACTTCAGCAGCGCGCCGGGCGATTCCGGGAACTCAAAACTGTACAGGCGTTCGCGCAGCGGTTTCGACGGTCGCCCGCCCACCATGTAACGCACGTGCAGTTTCGCCATCTCATCGTCGGAAAGATCCACGACGCTATAACCGCCTTGATGCAGCAGATCGAGGATCTCTTTGCGCTCCTCCAGCCCGCGGCTTAGACGTACACCGACAAAAATGCAGGCGTCTTTCGCATCGGCAAAGCGATAGTTAAATTCGGTTACGGAACGCCCACCTAACAACTGGCAGAACTTCAGGAAGCTACCTTTCTCTTCCGGAATGGTCACCGCCAGTAGCGCTTCCCGCTGCTCGCCCAGCTCGCAACGCTCAGAAACATAACGTAAGCCGTGGAAATTCACATTCGCGCCGGAAAGCACATGCGCCAGCCGTTCGCCGCGAATATTGTGTTTCGCGATGTACTTTTTCATCCCCGCCAGCGCCAGCGCACCGGACGGTTCCGCCACCGCACGGACATCTTCGAACAGATCTTTCATCGCCGCACAAATCGCATCGCTATCGACAGTGATGATGTCATCGAGATACGCCTGGCACAGACGGAAAGTTTCGTTACCAATGCGTTTTACCGCCACGCCTTCGGCAAACAAGCCCACGCGCGGTAACTCGACCGGATGGCCCGCATCCAGCGCCGCTTTTAGGCAGGCGGAGTCTTCCGCTTCAACGGCGATCACTTTGATTTGCGGCATCAGCTGTTTAATCAACACCGCCACGCCTGCCGCTAAACCGCCGCCGCCGACCGGCACAAAAACCCGATCGATATGCGCATCCTGTTGCAGCAACTCCAGCGCCAGCGTGCCCTGTCCGGCAATCACCATCGGGTGATCAAACGGCGGCACAAAGGTGAAACCTTGTTGCTCAGCCAGCTCAATGGCTTTCGCTTTCGCTTCGTCGAAATTGGCACCGTGCAACAGCACTTCACCACCAAAGCCGCGCACCGCATCCACTTTGATATCCGCCGTCGCCACTGGCATCACAATCAGCGATTTGATCCCCAGACGCGTCGATGACATTGCCACGCCCTGCGCGTGGTTGCCCGCAGAAGCAGTAATCACGCCGTGCGCTTTTTGCTCTGGCGTCAGCCCGGCAATCATTGCGTACGCGCCACGCAGCTTAAAGCTGTGCACCGGCTGGCGGTCTTCGCGTTTGACCAGAATTACGTTGTCGAGACGCGAAGAGAGTTTCTCCATTTTTTGCAGCGGCGTTACCTGCGCCGCTTCGTAAACCGGCGCACGCAGCACCGCTCTCAGATATTCCGCCCCTTCGGGAGCGGCTGAGAGGGGTTGGGATTCGGCCATCATTAACCCCCAAGTTTGGATTTATCGCGTACCGCGCCTTTATCCGCACTGGTCGCGAGACTGGCATAAGCGCGCAGCGCGAAGGAGACCTGACGCTCACGGTCAACCGGCGTCCAGGCCTTATCGCCTCGGGCTTCCTGCGCTTCACGGCGCGCTGCCAGTTCACGATCGCTCAGTTGCAGTTGAATGCTGCGGCTCGGAATATCGATAGCGATAATGTCACCATCTTCAATCAGGCCGATATTGCCGCCGCTTGCCGCTTCCGGAGAAACATGGCCAATGGAAAGGCCGGAAGTCCCGCCGGAGAAACGCCCATCGGTGATCAGCGCACAAGCTTTGCCGAGGCCCATCGATTTCAGGAAGCTGGTTGGGTAGAGCATTTCCTGCATCCCCGGCCCGCCTTTCGGCCCTTCATAGCGAATCACCACCACATCACCGGCGACAACTTTACCGCCGAGAATGGCTTCCACCGCCGCGTCCTGGCTTTCATACACTTTTGCCGGACCGGTAAAGGTCAGGTTGCTGTCATCAACGCCTGCGGTTTTAACGATACAGCCGTTTTCCGCAAAATTGCCGTACAGCACGGCCAGGCCACCATCTTTACTGTAAGCATGCTCCAGCGAACGGATACAGCCTTCAGCGCGATCGTCATCCAGCGTGTCCCAGCGGCAGTTCTGCGAGAACGCCTGCGTGGTGCGAATACCGGCTGGCCCCGCGCGGAACATGGTTTTCACCGCGTCGTCTTTGGTCAGCATCACGTCGTACTGCTCAAGGGTTTGCGGCAGCGTCAGACCGAGCACGTTTTTCACGTCACGGTTTAACAAGTTAGCGCGATCCAGCTCACCCAGGATGCCCAGCACGCCACCGGCGCGGTGCACATCTTCCATATGGTATTTCTGCGTACTCGGCGCGACTTTACACAGCTGCGGAACTTTGCGGGACAGCTTATCGATATCACTCATGGTGAAATCAATTTCTGCTTCCTGCGCGGCGGCCAGCAGATGCAGAACGGTATTAGTAGAGCCGCCCATGGCGATATCCAGCGTCATGGCGTTTTCAAACGCCGCTTTACTGGCGATGGAACGCGGCAGTGCGCTGGTGTCATCCTGTTCGTAATAGCGTTTGGTCAGCTCAACAATGCGTTTGCCCGCGTTGATGAACAGTTCTTTGCGGTCAGCGTGGGTCGCCAGCAGCGAGCCGTTACCCGGCTGTGACAGCCCCAGCGCTTCGGTCAGACAGTTCATTGAGTTGGCGGTAAACATGCCGGAGCAGGATCCGCAAGTGGGGCAGGCGGAACGTTCTACCTGCTCGCTCTGATCGTCAGAAACTTTCGGATCCGCGCCCTGAATCATGGCATCCACCAGATCGAGTTTAATTATCTGGTTGGAGAGTTTTGTTTTCCCGGCTTCCATCGGGCCGCCGGAGACGAAAATCACCGGAATATTCAACCGCAGAGAAGCCATCAGCATCCCGGGGGTGATTTTGTCGCAGTTGGAAATACACACCATTGCGTCAGCGCAGTGGGCATTGACCATATATTCAACGGAATCGGCAATCAGCTCGCGGGAAGGCAGTGAATAAAGCATGCCGCCGTGGCCCATGGCGATACCGTCATCAACGGCAATCGTGTTGAACTCTTTCGCCACGCCGCCTGCGGCTTCGATTTGCTCCGCAACCAGCTTACCGAGATCGCGCAGGTGAACGTGGCCCGGCACGAACTGGGTAAACGAGTTCACGACGGCGATAATCGGCTTGCCGAAATCGGCGTCGGTCATCCCGGTTGCGCGCCACAGCGCGCGGGCACCCGCCATATTGCGCCCGTGGGTGGTGGTGGCGGAACGGTACTTAGGCATGCTCTTTTACTCCCGTCTATCTTGTCGATGGGGTGGTGCGTGCCATCCCATATTTATTTGCTATACCCTGAATGATTCGGGTTGTAGGAAGGCGGCAAGCGAGCGAATCCCCGGGAGCTTACATAAGTAAGTGACTGGGGTGAACGAGTGCGGCCAACACACCTACAACCTGAAGTATGACGGGTATTTATGGATTAACTTGATCCAACCAGCCCCACTTATCTTCCGTTTCACCGGTGAAGAGGCCAAAGAATGCTTGCTGAATACGTTTGGTGACCGGGCCACAACGACCTTCACCAACCTGAATACCATCAACGCTGCGCACCGGCGTGATTTCCGCTGCCGTACCGGACATAAACACTTCATCCGCCAGATACAGCGACTCGCGGGACAGCACCTGCTCACGAACTTCGATATTCAGCTCTTTCGCCAGCTTAATGATCGCATCGCGAGTGATACCCGGCAGGGCGGAAGAGGTAAACGGCGGCGTGAACAGGATGCCATCTTTTACTTCAAACAAGTTTTCGCCCGCACCTTCAGAGATGTAGCCGTTAACGTCCAGCGCAATGCCTTCCTGGTAACCGTGGCGGCGCGCTTCGCTGCCAACCAGCAGGGAAGAGAGGTAGTTTCCGCCCGCTTTCGCGGCTGTCGGGATGGTGTTCGGCGCAACACGGTTCCAGGAAGACACCATCGCGTCAATCCCCTGATCCAGTGCTTCCGCACCGAGGTAAGCCCCCCACGGGAAGGCAGCGATAATCACATCAGTGGTGTAGCCCGCCGGCGGGTTAACACCCATGCCAACATCGCCCACAAATACCAGCGGACGAATATAGGCGCTGGTCAGATTGTTTTTGCGGATCACTGCGCGGCAGGCTTCCATCAGCTCGTCGACGCTCTGAGATACCGGGAAACGATAGATTTTGGCGGAATCGCGCAGACGCTGCATATGTTCACGATGGCGGAACACTACCGGACCTTTGTGCGAGTCATAGCAACGGATGCCTTCAAATACGGAAGTACCGTAATGCAGCGCGTGGGACATCACGTGGACTTTTGCATCTTCCCAACGAACCATCTCGCCATTAGACCAAATGTAGTCTGCTTTTTTCGTCGTCATTATTCTTCCTTTTGCGCTTACGCGCGGATTTGTTGTGATTGTGATGATGTGGCACGCTGGCGGATATCAACCCGGGCAACGTCAACAAGTTTGCTTAACTGGCTAAACAGTAATTCGACAGGCCGCGGGCTGGCAACGGTCAATTCGATATTTATGTTCCGCGCATCACTGGCGGTTTCCATATTCATGGCACACACCTGAAAGCCACGGTGACGCACCACACGCAGCACGCGTTCTAATGTTTCCGGATTGAAGCGGGCCTCAACGGCGACCTGATGTTGCATCATGATAATTTCTCCAGCATTTGTGAGTTACTGGCGCCGGGCGGCACCAACGGCCAGACATTCTCAAGTTCATCGATTGAGACATGAAGCAGGTATGGCCCTGGGCTCGTGAGCATCGTGTCGAGTGCCGCTTCAACCTGGTCTTTTCGGGTGATGTGCTGGCCGGGAATGCCGAAAGCGCTGGCCAGCGTGAGGAAATCGGGGTTATCAGTCAGGGTGGTTTCACTATAACGCTCGTTGAAGAATAACTGCTGCCACTGACGAACCATCCCTAAACGCTGGTTGTCCAGTAAGACAATCTTCAGCGGTAATTGCTTACGTTTAACGGTGCCGAGCTCCTGAACATTCATCATGAAGGAGCCGTCACCGGAGATACAGATTACCGTATCGTCCGGGCGGGCAACCTGCGCGCCAACAGCGGCCGGCAAACCGAAGCCCATCGTACCTAATCCACTGGACGTGATGAAATCTTCCGGGCGGCTGAAACACAAATGTTGCGCCGCCCACATCTGATGCTGGCCAACGTCGGTAGTGACCACGCTGTTTTCCGGTTTGCGATCGGAGAGCTGTTTTAACAACAGCGGCGCGTAAATAGCGTCGCCTGGATGATCGTAACGCCAGGCATGTTCGCGACGCAGATCCGCGCTGTATTGACGCCACGCATCAATTGCCAGCGGCTGTTGCAGCGCAGGCAGCAACGCGTTTAAATCGCCCTGCAACGCAACGTGCGCCTGGCGCAGTTTGCTCATTTCCGCCGGGTCGATATCCATATGGATCACTTTGGCGTTCGGCGCGAAGGTATTCAATTTGCCGGTCACGCGATCGTCAAAGCGGGCGCCAACAGCAATTAGCAAGTCACACTCCTGCACGGCAAAATTCGCGGCTTTCGTACCGTGCATCCCCAGCATGCCGAGATAGTAAGCATAATCAGTTTCCACCGCGCCCAGCCCTTTCAGCGTGCAAGTGACCGGCATTTGCGTCACGCTCAGAAACTCACGCAGCGCCGGAACCGCCTGCGCCATGCCCACACCGCCGCCAACATACAGCATCGGTTTTGTTGCCTGCGAGAGCATCTGCACGGCCTGCTCCACTTCCGCCTGCGGGAAATAATGTTCATCGTCGACGGTCGCGAACCAGGGATCCAGATCGCCTACAGCCAACTGGATGTCTTTTGGAATATCCACCAGAACCGGGCCCGGGCGGCCGGAATTGGCCACGTAGAAAGCCTCAGCCATGACACGCGGTAACTCTTCCAGCGATTCAACCAGAAAGCTGTGCTTCGTGCAGGCGAGGGATAAACCCAGTACGTCCACTTCCTGAAACGCGTCGGTACCGATGAGCGGAGCAGCAACCTGGCCGGTGATGGCAACAACCGGAACGGAATCTAATAACGCATCAGCAAGACCGGTGATCAGGTTCGTCGCACCTGGGCCGGAGGTAGCGATGCAAACGCCGGTTTTACCAGTGGCCCGAGCATAGCCGATAGCGGCCATCGCCGCGCCCTGCTCGTGCCGGCAAAGTAGGTGTTCCACGCCGCCGTCATACAATGCATCGTAAACCGGCATAATTGCACCGCCCGGATAGCCGAAGACGATATCGACTTTCTGCGCTCGCAACGCATGTACCACCCACTGTGCTCCATTCATAGTCAGTTCCCCGCCGGATATCGGGAGAAACAGAATTTTGTGCTACTACTCATCCTCTGCTCCTCGTTTATGTTTTTAGGTCATAAAAAAACCCCCGGACCTTTCGGTGCGGGGGTCTTAGTTCGTTAAGGCTTGTTTTTTAAGCCTTTCCTCGTCCAAGTGCAGCCCCGCACGGTGGGATAATAATCACCACCACGCTAATCACGACCAGGCTAATCACTCGTAGAAGGGCTTTCATTTGTGTTCGTTCTTGCTTCATGTTCGAAGGAATGCCTAAAGAGGTAACACAGATTTAAGACAAGAAACAAGAAAAATTTATGACGCAGTTTGCGACCGCACCGACAAATTGACGAAAAATGGTTGTTTTATATAGAGAAAAGTCTTGGTGAAAATTTCTCACCTCTTGCAGTAGCAATACAACGCTGCGATCAACATTCCAATACGATGAAAAAAGGGGCTAATTGCAGTGAAATGCAGGAAACGCGCACGCAAAAGCAGCGTTTCGATAATGAAAAGCGATAATCAAAACAGATAATGTCTGTGAAAAGGAGAGCCTATGGCATTGTCTGTAATTTATACGCGAGCGGCGTTAGGTGTGACGGCCCCCCTGGTCACCGTTGAAGTGCATATCAGTAACGGGCTGCCGGGGCTGACTATTGTTGGGCTTCCGGAAACCACGGTTAAGGAAGCACGCGATCGTGTTCGTAGCGCCATTATCAACAGCGGATATGAATTTCCGGCGAAACGGATCACCATCAACCTGGCACCCGCGGACCTGCCCAAAGAAGGTGGACGATACGATTTACCCATCGCTATCGCGCTTCTGTCCGCTTCTGAGCAGCTAACGGCATCAGAGCTGAGTCGTTATGAATTTGTTGGCGAACTTGCCCTTACAGGCGCATTACGTGGGGTTCCTGGCGCCATCTCTTCTGTCATTGAAGCGGTAAAAGCCAACAGACGCATCGTTATTGCCAGAGAAAACGAAGCTGAAGCCAGCCTCACAGAAACACAGGAGTGTCTGGTCGCCGACCATTTACAGGAAGTGTGTGCGTTTCTGGAAGGAAAACAGGCATTACCTTCACCTGCCCCCTTTTATAGCAGCCAGGAGGCCGCCAGTGAGGATTTAAGCGATGTTATTGGACAAGAACAAGGGAAGCGCGCACTGGAAATCACTGCGGCAGGTGGACACAACCTGTTGCTAATCGGACCTCCGGGCACGGGCAAGACTATGTTGGCCAGTCGGTTGGCGGGATTGTTGCCGCCATTGAGCAACCAGGAAGCGCTGGAAAGCGCGGCCATTATGAGCGTGGTAAATTCAGCGGCACTCTCTCGCCACTGGCGAAGACGCCCATTCAGAGCGCCACATCACAGCGCTTCACTGGTAGCGCTTGTCGGCGGTGGATCCATACCAGGCCCGGGCGAGATTTCGCTGGCGCATAATGGCGTTTTGTTTCTGGATGAATTACCGGAATTTGAACGCCGCGTGCTGGATGCACTCCGCGAACCTATTGAATCCGGACAAATCCATCTTTCGAGGGCAAGGGCGAAAGTTACCTATCCCGCTCGTTTCCAGTTAATCGCCGCCATGAACCCGAGCCCGACCGGCCATTACCGGGGAAACCATAACCGCTCGACACCGGAGCAAACGCTGCGCTATTTGGGAAAGCTATCAGGCCCTTTTCTCGATCGCTTCGATCTCTCGCTTGAGGTCCCCTTGCTTGCTCCGGGGTCAATGAGCCAGCCACAGCAAAAAGGCGAAAGCAGTGAAACGGTACGCTTACGGGTTATTCAGGCCCGGGCACGGCAATATCAGCGGCAGAATAAACTCAACGCGCATCTGGATAGCAGCGAAACAAAACAGCTTTGTAAACTTAACAGAGAAGACGGGAATTGGCTGGAAGAGACGTTAACACGTCTGGGATTGTCTGTACGCGCCTGGCAACGCCTGCTGAGAGTTGCACGAACGATAGCAGATCTTGAAGAAGAGCCAGCGATCCAGCGCGCGCATCTGCAGGAAGCGTTAAGTTATCGCGCAATCGACAGACTACTGATTCATTTGCAAAAGATGCTGATGTAAAAAAGGGGCCGTAGCCCCTTTTCTCTTAATCTTCGGAATCCGTATAGTCTTCCGCACCTTCCATCTGTGGTTTCCCACCAGAAAGAGTGTGAAAGCGCTTCGGACGCTTAATGCGCGCCATATACTTGATCCAGACGCGTTCTGCTTCGGTGTCTGGCTCACGCTCTCCACGGCACACTGCAACAAATTGCGTTTCTTCTGCAGTCACTGGTTCACGCTTACCGAGTTCCAGTTCGTTAAAAGCATAACCATGGCGCTCAAGCAGTTGCGCCTCTTTGATGGTGAAGTCACCGTGGCGAGAGAACCCGCGCGGATAATTCTTATTGTCGAAAAAACGATTTGTCGTCGTAAAGCTTTCCGCCATCCTGCACGCTCCTAATTCTTTGGCCGAGCTATTTATGGCGCGGAGTATTAGTTACGCTTGACAGAGTGTAAAACAAAACATTTAAATCATTACGACAAATATTTTTGTGGAGAAAACTGTGGATACGGAATTACTAAAAACTTTTCTCGAAGTTAGCAGGACTCGTCACTTCGGCCGTGCAGCCGAAGCACTCTATCTGACCCAGTCCGCGGTGAGTTTTCGTATTCGCCAGTTAGAGAACCAGCTTGGGGTTAATCTCTTTACACGCCATCGCAACAATATCCGCCTGACGGCAGCTGGCGAGAAGCTGCTGCCGTATGCGGAAACATTAATGAGTACCTGGCAAGCCGCAAGAAAGGAAGTGGCGCACACATCGCGACACCACCAATTTTCTATTGGGGCCAGCGCATCCCTATGGGAATGCATGCTTAGCGATTGGTTAACCAGGCTGTATAACCTGCAAGGAAACCTTCAGTTCGAAGCACGAATTGCACAACGGCAATCATTGGTTAAACAGTTACACGAGCGGCAACTGGATCTGTTGATCACGACTGAAACGCCAAAGATGGATGAGTTTAGCAGCCAGTTGCTCGGCCATTTCACACTTGCGCTTTATTGCGCAGCCCCGGAAAAGAGCAAATCAGAATTGAACTACCTGCGCCTCGAATGGGGACCGGATTTTCAACAGCATGAGTCAGAGTTAATCGCCAGTGATGACGTGCCAACATTGACGACCAGTTCAGCAGAAGTGGCCCATCAGCAATTACCGCAGCTTAATGGCTGCACCTGGCTACCTGTTTCATGGGCAGAACAAAAGGATAAGTTATATCCAGTTACTGATACAACGATGCTTTCTCGTCCACTTTATGCAATTTGGCTGCAAAACAGCGATAAACAGAATCAGATCCGCGATCTTTTGAAAATCAAAGTGATTGATTGAATATTTGTGGCAAGGATGCCTGCGAGAGATTTTCTGTAGAGTAGATGCTGAAAAAGAAGCAAAAAAAAAATCCTTAGCAGATGCTAAGGATTATTTCTGGCAGGGGCGGAGGGACTCGAACCCCCAACACCCGGTTTTGGAGACCGGTGCTCTACCAATTGAACTACGCCCCTAATTAGG
>NZ_JAPVXH010000007.1:0-124197 GCF_027109175.1 Kosakonia sp. SOY2 | reverse complement strand
GCGCAAAACTGCGCTAAAGCGCCAGTTTTTCGAGCTTTTTGAACCCATAGCGCTGCAAAACGGGCAATAATTGCGCAGTCTCTGGCGTTAATGCCATGCAATAGGCAATATTCTCATCGGAAGATTTCGCATCCGGCGCTTCGTGTTCAAGCAGCCAGGCAGTACGACGCGCAATTGCCGCGCCTGAATCAATCAAACGCGTTCCTTCCGGCAGCACTTGCAGCAACTCGTCTTGCAGTAAAGGAAAGTGCGTACATCCCAGCACCACCGTATCCGGCGGCTCTTTCATACGCAGCCAGGGGCGAAGGATATGGCGCAGCTCATCCAGCGAAACTGCTTCACCATGCAGTTTCGCTTCCGCCAATACAACCAGCTCCGCCGATCCCAGCATCTCAATCCGACACTCATTCGCGAAACGCGAAATCAGTTCGTGTGTATAAGGACGCTTCACCGTACCCCGCGTGGCCAGCAGCCCTACCACGCCGTTCGCCGTTAGACGCGCGGCGGGTTTGATAGCAGGCACTACGCCGACGACAGGGAAGGAAAACGTCTCCCGCAGCGCGGGCAAAGATACGGTGCTCGCCGTATTACAGGCAATAACGGCCAGTGCGAGGGGGTATTGGGCCTGGACGGCGGCGACGATTTCGACAACGCGTTCAACGATAAACGCTTCGCTTTTCTCACCATAGGGGAAAGCGACATTGTCAAACGCGTAGATGTAATGCAGATCCGGCAGGAGATGCCGGATCTCATCATAAACGGATAACCCACCGACGCCGGAGTCAAACACCAGCACGGTGGGACGTGCGTCAGAAGGTGTAGCTGCCAGACAAGGTGTATTCCCGTCCTGCAGTTTGGTAGCCATATGCTGTCTCGTACTCTTTATCGAACAGGTTGGCGATTTTACCACGAACTGTTAAATGAGAGGTCACAGGATATGAGGCAGAAAAATCAACCGTACTATAACTTGGCAAAATACGTTGCTCAGGATTATAGGTTGACGTGCGGTTGTCATAGCGCTTACCGAAGTACTCCCAGGCCAGATCCATATCGACATTCAATACGGACCAGTCAAGCTGGTACTTCGCCTGACGCTTCGCACGACGCGGCAGCACTTCATTGGTTTCATCATCACGCGGATCAATGTATTGCAGCGTCACGCGATGCGAGAAAATGCCGGTATCTACGCTGCCCGTCCACTCAACACCTTTAATAGTGGCAGAGTTGATGTTGTAGTAAGCCGTATTGCTATAGGTGATCAGGTTTTCAATCTCATAGCGATAGGCAGACAAACGCCAGTCCAGCGGGCCGGTTAAGCCTTCAACACCCGCTTCCCACTGTCTGGACTCTTCCGGTTTCAGGTTCGGGTTGGAAGCAATGCCAAAACGCTTCGCACCAAACTGCTGGCCTAAAGAAGGCGCCAGGAAGCCGGTGCCATAAGAGACGGTCAGACGGTAGTTTTCAACGAACTCCCAGCCAGCAGCGGTCTGCCAGGTACCATGCCAGCCGAACTCGTCATCTTTATCTTCACGGCCCGAGGCTTCCAGCGTGACATCGCCGAACTGCTGCATCCCGTTCAGGTACAAGCCTGTATTCTCACGCTCATAAGCATCGCGCGTCGTTTTATTCGATGAAACCAGGCGCTCTTGTTTCCAGTCTACGCCCGCGCCAACAGAACCTTTGCCGACATCAACATTGTTGCCCCACTGAATATATCGCTGCTCCATATCATCCAGCGTGGTGCCGTCGTTATAACGGCCATAAATGCTGCTGTAGTTGTAGTCTTTGCTTTTCTGGTAGCTGGCCAGCAACTGGGACGAATAGATCCCCTCGGCGAAATTCAGTCCGGTATCCCAACCCTGCACAAACAGTTGACGCTCATCGGCGCTATAGTCTGGCGCGAACGGTGGGCTGCCAAGATCGTAATCCACGTTATTGCTAAAGTTGTAACCGCGAAAGAAACCGTCGACGTTATCGTTGAACTTGTGCTGCAGGCTGCCCCAGAACGTTTTGTTGCGATAACCATCGCGATCACTGTCATGATCCCAGGTTGAACCGGGCTGCACATTAAAACCGCGTGTGCTGGTATAAGAACCCGCCGCCGTCGCCACGGTGTCGCCAAAGCGCTGGCGCAGCGTACCGTCGTAGGTCTGATAGCCTTTCGAGCCTACGCCGGCATTGATTTGTGATTTCTCATTGCTGGTCATGGTAATGACGTTAACCACGCCGCCAATCGCCCCGGAGCCATACACGGCAGAGCGCGGCCCGCGAATATATTCAACGCGTTGCACTAAAGAGAGCGGGATTTGATTCAGCTCGGGATCGTTGGAAATCCCTGAGCGCGCAACCGGAACGCCATCAATCAGCAGCAGCAGGTGTTTCGCTTCTGTACCCCGCACATAAACCGAAGCGGTCTGGCCTAATCCGCCGTTTTGCGCGATATCAACTCCAGGCAGGCGACGCAGCACATCAACCAGTGAGCGCGACTGCCAGCGATCGATGTCCTCACGCGTCACCACTTCAGTTGGTGCAAGCACCGTCTTAGCCGGTTGTTGAAAACGATTTGCTGTCACCACCAAAGTGTCTGAGCTGCTATCTTGCGCCCAGCCGGAAAAAGCTGTGACGGAGAGCGCCGTCAGCAGCGAAGCTTTTTTAATCATTGTGAAAGCATCCACAAAAGAGTAAGGATGCCGCAGGTTCCATCAATAGCACGCGATGATGTCACCAGATGCGACGTATACCGGCAGGTCTTCGGGCTTGGAGGTACATCAAGAAAGCGACTTCCCACCCAACAGGCAGTGTCTGCTCTCTCACCTTGATCCTTACCGCTGCGCGTCAGCCCCAGATTCTCACTGGGTTCCCTTTTAACTCACAGGACCGGAACAAGGATGCTACATTCTGTAACATATGGATGTCCAGACTGCTAACTGACTATTTAGCTCACATCCGGGGCTGGACATCGCCTGAGCAATGCCTACAATCCCCGCGTTATTCTTAATCACTCAGGAAGCATGATGACCCCCGAACACCTGCCGACAGAACAGTACGAAGCCCAGCTGGCCGAAAAAGTGGTGCGTCTGCAATCAATGATGACGCCTTTTTCCGCGCCGCTTCCGGAGGTGTTCCGCTCACCGGTCAGCCATTACCGTATGCGCGCCGAATTCCGCATCTGGCATGACGGCGACGATCTCTACCACATCATTTTCGATCAGCAGACGAAATCGCGGATCCGCGTGGACAGCTTCCCGGCGGCAAGCGAGCTGATTAACCAATTAATGACGGTAATGATCGAGGCGGTACGCGGCAATAAAACACTGCGTCATAAACTGTTCCAGATTGATTACCTGAGCACCATGAGCAACCAGGCGATTGTTACTCTGCTCTATCACAAAAAGCTGGATGATGAATGGCAGGCAGAAGCCGCGCACCTGCGTGACGCGCTGCGCGCCAGGAACTTGAATGTGCAGTTAATTGGCCGTGCGACCAAAACCAAAATCGAGCTGGATCAGGATTTTGTCGATGAGCGTCTGCCGGTCGGTGGCAGAGAGATGATCTACCGCCAGGTGGAGAACAGCTTTACGCAGCCTAACGCCGCGATGAATATCCAAATGCTGGAATGGGCGCTTGATGTCACGCGCGATTCAACGGGCGATCTGCTGGAGCTGTATTGCGGCAATGGCAACTTCTCGCTGGCGCTGGCACGCAATTTCGATCGCGTGCTGGCAACCGAAATCGCCAAACCGTCCGTGGCGGCAGCGCAATACAATATCGCGGCTAACCACATCGATAACGTGCAGATTATCCGCATGTCCGCCGAAGAATTTACGCAGGCGATGAATGGCGTGCGCGCTTTTAATCGCTTGCAGGGTATCGATCTTGCGAGCTACCAGTGCGAAACGATTTTCGTCGATCCGCCGCGCAGCGGGCTGGATGCGGAAACCGAGAAAATGGTGCAGGCCTATCCGCGTATTCTGTATATCTCCTGCAACCCGGAAACGCTGTGTAAAAACCTGGAAGCATTGAGCCAGACACACGATATTTCACGTCTGGCGCTGTTCGATCAATTCCCGTATACGCACCATATGGAGTGCGGCGTACTGCTTACGCGTAAAAATAAATAGCGCTATATAAAACCCGGCAATTCCGTTTAACGGCTGGCCTGTCAATCAGGCCAGCCGAATAATAGCGGTGAGACGCAAATGACTGCTGCATGCAACTATTTATTTATCAGAATAATGACCATTGCGGAACGTGATCGCGCTAACATTATTTTATAATGATTTGTGAATGTTCTGACACGGCATTTATATCACCAGAGCTGTTCACTTCTGATATTACGCAATCAGCCCCGCGAGAAACAGGGCTGATAAATAATGCAGTTCACTGGTTATTTATCGGCAATAAAGTGGTCATCATCACCCACCGGAATATAAACGCGAACCCACTCTTTACCGTCGACAATATCCCAGCTGTGACCTTCGCCCGCCGTGTCTGCCGCAAGCAGAACCGTGCCGGGTTCGATGATGAAGGTTGAGCCATCGCTTACCCTGAACTTAAGTTTGCCTTTCATCGTCACCACGTATTGCTTCTTCGGTGCCGGATGTACCCCTTTCTGCCACTCTTCGAATGTATTGCTGAAGTAGAGATTTTGCGACGAGAGCTTCGCCAGCGAGGGAACAGAACCTTTAATAAACGCCGAGTGGTTATCCGGCGTATTAATGAGCTTTACCGCCGGAATACGGTGCTCGCTCTCATTCGTTTTTATTGTATCCGCGAATGCGGCGACCGAAATAACTAAACCGGCCGTGGCTAACAGAAGTTGTGTTATTTTTTTCATGAGGATGTCCAGAGTTAATTTTAACCTGCCACCTGGATCAAGCGATCGTCAGGCAACCGAATAAAATGCCGGATCAGTACATCAGATGAAATGCGTTTTACCGTAGGTTTTTTTAATTAATAAATTATTGATGGATTCTGGCAGGGAGTTATTTCGCAAACGCAGAACAAAGGAATGAATAATTCCCAACGCTTGATTCATTGGGGGATGAAAATCCCCTCTCGCAGGGAGAGGGGATAATGCTTATTCAGAGGCTTCGTGTTTGCGCTCGCGCAGACGAAAACCAATCCAGAAAACCAGCACCACCGACAAAACGGCAGGCAGGAAGTTAGAACCGATATCCGGATACTCGGCGCGCACTACCGTACTGTAAATCAGCACACCGAGGATAAAACACGCGGCGGCAAGGCCTGGCAGACCCACCGGCATCGTGCGATTTTGATAGCGCTGATGCAGACAATACACCGTCAGCACCAGCGAGATAATCGGGAATATTGAAAACGGTACAATCGAGCTGAACACGGCGGAGAACGTACCGTTAATCGATAAGCCAGCGATGAGCGCCAGCAGCAACGTACCTTTATCTTGACCAGACTGTTTCATTACTCATCCTTCACTCGTCGGTTGATGCGCCAGTTTTTCCTGTTCACGGCGATACCAGTAATACGCGCCTTTTGAAATCATGCGCAATTGTAGTACCAGTCGCTCTTCTAATTGCCTGCGTTGTTCCGCCCCCACATCCAGCGCTTCAGCGCCGGCGTTGAAGACAATCGTCACCATCGCTTCGGCTTGCGCTTCAGTGAACGCTCGCGGCATATGGTTTTCGAGTTCAAGGTAGTCGGCAAGTTCCGCAATAAAATGTTGGATCTCACGCGCCACCGCCGCACGAAAGGCTGCGGACGTTCCGGAGCGTTCCCGCAACAGGAGCTGAAAAGCGTTGGGATTATTGCCGATAAATTCCATAAATGTGGAAACCGATGTGCGGATAACGCTACCGCCTTTCGCAATACGCTGACGCGCCTGGCGCATCAACTGGCGCAGCATTAACCCGCTTTCATCCACCATGGTCAGACCGAGTTCATCCACATCCCGGAAATGACGATAAAAAGACGTTGGCGCAATACCTGCCTCACGGGCGACTTCCCGCAGGCTCAGGCTGGCGAAGCTGCGCTCCGCGCTGAGTTGGCTAAATGCGGCTTCGATCAGCGAACGCCGCGTTCTCTCTTTTTGTTGCGCTCTTACACCCATCACGATGTTTGAATCCTTCCAGGGGCCCGCTGGCACTATACCAGAGAATAAATCCGATCCGATTGTACTGGATTGTGACTGATTGTTTACGCGCAGTTTCTTCTTTTTCGTGGCAAAAGAGCACAACGATAATTGGGTTACCGCCGCTTTGATGTTAGTATTATGTTGCTTTTATGTATAAGAACAGGTAAGCCTTACCATGCCACATTCCTACGATTATGATGCAATAGTAATAGGCTCCGGCCCCGGCGGCGAAGGCGCAGCCATGGGCCTGGTTAAACAAGGAGCACGGGTCGCGGTTATTGAGCGTTACCACAATGTCGGCGGCGGCTGTACGCACTGGGGCACTATCCCCTCAAAAGCGTTGCGCCACGCCGTTAGCCGTATTATCGAATTCAACCAAAACCCGCTCTACAGTGACCACACCCGCCTTCTCCGCTCCTCTTTCGCCGATATCCTGAACCATGCTGAAAGCGTGATTAATCAGCAAACGCGCATGCGTCAGGGCTTTTATGAGCGTAACCGCTGCGAAATTTTAGAAGGCAACGCCCATTTTATTGATGACCACACACTGGCGCTGGAGTGCCACGACGGCACTGTCGAAACCATCACCGCCGAAAAATTTGTTATCGCCTGCGGCTCCCGCCCCTACCGTCCGGCCGATGTCGATTTTGCCCATCCCCGTGTTTACGACAGCGACTCGATCCTCGATATGCACCACGAGCCCCGCCATGTGATCATCTACGGCGCGGGGGTGATCGGTTGCGAATATGCGTCGATCTTCCGCGGTATGAATGTCAAAGTGGATCTGATTAACACCCGCGATCGCCTGCTGGCGTTCCTTGATCAGGAGATGTCGGACTCACTCTCTTATCACTTCTGGAATAGCGGCGTCGTTATCCGCCATAACGAAGAGTACGAGCGCATCGAGCCGCTGGATGACGGGGTGATTATGCACCTGAAATCCGGCAAAAAACTGAAAGCCGACTGCCTGCTCTACGCCAACGGCCGTACCGGGAACACCGACAGCCTGCAACTGGCGAATATTGGCCTTGAAGCGGACGGACGCGGTCAGTTGAAGGTTAACAGCATGTACCAGACCGCGCTGCCGCACGTTTATGCGGTAGGCGATGTGATTGGCTACCCCAGCCTGGCATCAGCGGCTTACGATCAGGGGCGCATTGCCGCGCAGGCGATGGTCAAAGGCGAAGCCACGGCGCATCTGATTGAAGATATTCCGACCGGGATTTATACCATTCCGGAGATCAGTTCCGTGGGCAAAACCGAACAGCAGCTCACGGCCATGAAAGTGCCGTATGAAGTGGGTCGCGCGCAGTTTAAACACCTGGCGCGGGCGCAGATTGTCGGCATGAATGTCGGTACGCTGAAGATCCTGTTCCACCGCGAAACGAAAGAGATTTTGGGAATTCACTGCTTTGGCGAGCGCGCGGCCGAAATTATTCATATCGGCCAGGCGATTATGGAGCAGAAAGGTGGCGGTAACACCATTGAGTACTTCGTTAACACCACCTTTAACTACCCGACAATGGCGGAAGCCTATCGGGTAGCGGCATTAAACGGCTTAAACCGCCTGTTTTAACGCTGTGTCGAAATGGCCATCCATCGCACCACGGATGGCCTCTGCCAGCTGCTCATAGCGGCTGCGCAGCGGCGAACCCGGGCGATACACCAGCCCAACCGTGCGTTTCGGTTCAGGTTTGATACACGGCAGATACACCACGCCATCGCGTTTACGCTCGCGCGGAACGGAAAGCGCAGGCAGCAGCGTGATGCCACTCCCGGCGGCGACCATATTGCGCAGCGTTTCCAGGCTGGTCGCACGGAAATGGGTATCTTCGTCCGCACCCGCCTCAAAGCAGAAGCCCATCGCCTGGTCGCGCAGGCAGTGCCCGTCTTCCAGCATCAGCAGCTTTTCGCCCGCCAGGTCAGCCATCGGCACACATTCGCGGTTCGCCCACGGATGATCTTCATAAATCGCCAGCATCATTGGCTCATCGTACAGCGGCACCTCAATAAAGGCTTCGCTCTCTTTCACCAGCGCGAGGATCGCGCAGTCGAGCTTGCCGCTGTCCAACTGCGCCAGAAGTTGATGCGTCTGCGCTTCATGCAGATACATTTCCAGTTTCGGGAAAGTCTGGTGCAACAGCGGAATGATGTGCGGCAACAGGTAAGGTCCAACGGTTGGGATCAGGCCAATATGCAGCGGGCCGGACATCGTTTCCCCCTGCTGGCTTGCCATTTCCTTCAGCACTTTGACCTCGCGCAGCACAGTGCGCGCCTGATCTACCAGCAACAAACCCGCCTGGGTGAACAGCACTTTGCGGCTGGTACGCTCCAGCAGCATTACGCCAAGTTCATCTTCCAGTTTACGGATCTGCCCGCTCAGCGTGGGCTGGCTGACGTGGCAAGAATCGGCTGCACGGCGAAAATGGCGGTGTTCGGCTAACGCCACCAGGTACTCAAGATCACGAATATTCATTATTCATCCTCCGTCGCCACGATAGTTCATGGCGATAGATAGCATAGCAACGAACGATTATCCCTATCAAGCATTCTGTTCAATAATTAGCACCAGAAACGAAGCGGCACCTCAGCTTGACCCGTGATGAGGCAACTACCCTCTGTTTCTCTCTGAACAACTAAAGCCAACGTGAACGTTTTGCGGACCTTAGCGTCCGCATTTTTTTGCATAAAAAAGCCCGGCGTAACGCCAGGCTCCTGTTTGCAAACTGTAGCGTGCTTACACCAACCGCGCCTTCGCATCCGCAATGGCCTGCGCGACCTGCACCGGTGACACGCCGCCTTTCGCCGCACGTTTATCAAGGCAGGATTGCAGTGACAGAATGGGATAAACATCATCGCCAATCACATCGCTGAATTTTTGCAGATCGGCAAGTGGCAGATCTTCCAGCGGTTTGCCCTGGCGAATCGCTTCCACCACCGCTTCACCAACGATGTGGTGCGCTTCGCGAAACGGTACGCCTTTCGCGACAAGGTAATCCGCCAGTTCGGTGGCATTAGCGTAACCCTGCTGCGCCGCTTCCTGACAACGCGGGCGTTTCACCTGAATGCCGTCCAGCACCAGCGCCGCCATGTGCAGGCAGTCAAGCCAGGTGTCGAGCGCATCGAACAGCCCTTCTTTGTCTTCCTGCATATCTTTGTTGTACGCCAGCGGCAGGCCTTTAAGCGTCATCATCATGCCGGTTAACGCGCCCTGCACACGACCGCATTTACCACGGATCAGCTCCAGCGCATCCGGGTTTTTCTTTTGCGGCATCAGTGAAGAACCAGAGGTTACGCGGTCAGAAAGCTCAACAAACGCCGCTTCGCCGGAGTTAAAGAAAATCAGATCTTCGGCAAAGCGCGACAGATGCACCATACCGATTGAAGCGTCAGAGAGCAGTTCCAGCACGTGGTCGCGGTCGGATACGCTGTCCAGGCTGTTGCGGGTTGCCGAGGCAAAACCCAGCCAGCCCGCTAACTGCTCACGGTCGATTTCATAAGCCGTTCCCGCCAGCGCGCCGCTGCCCAGCGGGCTGACATCCAGGCGTTTTAGCGTATCCTGCAAGCGGCTTTCATCACGCGCCAGCATCTCAACATAGGCCAGCGACCAGTGCGCGAACGTCACCGGCTGCGCACGTTGCAGGTGGGTATAACCAGGCATGACTGCGTCCTGGTTATTTTCCGCCGTCACCACCAGCGCGCTCTGCAACTGGCGATTCGCCAGCAGCAATTCACTGATGGTGTCTTTACACCACAGTTTCAGATCGGTCGCTACCTGGTCATTACGGCTGCGCCCGGTATGCAGTTTTTTGCCCAGTTGACCCACTTTGTCGATCAACTTGCCTTCCACCCAACTGTGAATATCTTCCGCGTCGCTTTGCAGGATCTGCTGCGGATTAGCGCGCACCTCTTCCAGCAGATTATTCAACGCTTCTTCCAGTTGCTGCTGCTCAGCCGCAGTCAGCACGCCAACGGTTACCAGCGCTTTAGACCAGGCCACAGAGCCAACGATATCCTGCTCCGCCAGGCGATAGTCAAAGCGCAAAGAGTCGTTGAACTGTTTGAACCGTTGATCCGCTGCCTGAGTAAAACGCCCGCCCCAAAGTGCCATAGTTTGCTTCCTTCTCTTTATCCGTTTTGCCGGACGGCGCAACGCCTGCCCGGCCTACATAAATTGTTGTGTCGTTACGCCAGAATACGGGTGCCGATCGGCGTGCCGTTAAACAGCGCGGGTAGCTGCTCGGCATGACGCCAGGAGGCGATATCCACCGGGCGACCCAGCGTGCGCGCCGCGTCCAGCGCCGCGTTTACTTTTACGATCATGCCATCGGTAATGATGCCCTGGGCAATCAGTTGCTCCGCTTTCGCCGCCGTCATCTCGGCAATACGCTGGCCTTTGCCATCCAGAATACCGCTTACATCGGAGAGCAGAATCAGATCTGCGCCCAATGTTGCAGCCAGTGCGGTTGCTGCCTGGTCGGCGTTGACGTTCATCAGCTCACCTTCATCGGTGACGCCGATGGAGCTGATCACCGGCAAAAAGCCGCCATCAAGCAGCGCATTGATCAGTTTCGGTGAACCCGGTTGTGCCAGGCCGACATGCCCCAGTTCTTCATCCAGTTGCGTCACTTTCACGCTGTCGCCATCACCGAGGAACAGGCCGACAGAGGCGATATGGTGTTTCTTCGCCCACGCCAGCAGGGTTTTGTTGGCCGTACCGGCCAGCGCACCGGTGATGATGTCAATCTGATCCGCCGGGGTTACGCGCAGGCCATTTTTCTTTTTAACCGGCAGGTTAAGCTGTTTCATCAGCTCATCCACCACGCAGCCGCCGCCGTGGACAATCACTAACGGGCGCTGATGAGATTCACGATAGTGCACCAGTGCCGTAAACAAACGCTCCAGCGCTTCCTCGCTATCCAGCAGTACGCCACCGAGCTTAATAATTAATGGATTCATCATCACGATCACGCCTGTTCAATTTAAATAAGTGACTGAGTTTCAGCATAGCCAAAACGAATATTCGCGCACTGTACTGCCTGCGCCGCCGCGCCTTTCAGCAGGTTATCTTCCGTGGCGACGACAATCAGGTGCTCATCCTGTACCGCAAAACCGATATCGCAGAACGGCAGGCCAACCACGTTTTTCAACGCCGGAACGCCTTTGTCATACAGACGCACCAGCGGTTTATCGCCATACGCTTGTTTGAACACATCCGCCACCTGTGCGTGGGTAACGCCCGGTTGCAAACGGCAGGTGATAGTTTCAAGGATCCCACGCGGGAAGCTCGCCAGGTGCGGAGTGAAGATCACACTCGCGCCAAGGTGAGTGGCGATTTCCGGATGGTGGCGATGGTTGAAAACACCGTATGGTTGCAGGCTCACTTCGCAGAAACTGTTAGAAAGCGCCGCTTTGCGCCCCGCGCCGCTTACGCCGCTGGTGGCGTTGATCACCGGCCACTGGTTCAGATCCAGCAGCCCGGCGTCGATCAACGGTTTTAATGACAACTGCGCCGCCGTCGGATAGCACCCCGGCACGGCAATTAATTGCGCTTCTTTCAGTTTGTCATGGTTCCACTCCGCCAGCCCATACACCGCCTGTGCCAGCAGATCGGTATGCTGATGGGTGAAGCCGTAGAATTTTTCGTAAAACGCGGGATCGTTAACGCGGAACGCACCAGAGAGATCGAACACCACACATCCCGCCGCCAGGCAGGTTGGCGCCAGATCGTGGCTCACTTCATGGGCAGTGGCGAGGAAGACAATATCAACGCCCTCCAGGAAATCGCCAATATCGGACATCGGTTGTAACGGGAGATCAACAATGCCTTTCAACTGCGGATGTAAATCAGAGATACATTTTCCTGCATCATTACTTTGCGCAGAAACCGTCAAAGCGGTTATGTTCATATGAGGATGGCGATTTACATAGGTCACTAGCTCTGCACCAGCATAACCGCTGGCACCCACAATTAATGTGTTCAACATTGGGGCGGTTTACCTTCTTACGTCATGTGTGCCAGGGAAAGACTCGGCATCAATCCCGCGTCGCTGAGCAAAGTCGCCGCATGGGTTCCTTTACGCTCAACATTAATGTATTTTTATTCACATTTAGTGCATGAATATTGATACTATCACGAACTCAGGTATGTCAACAATGAAAATGAATTTGCCACCATTTATCGAGATCTACCGCGCCCTGATAGCCACGCCGTCGATCAGCGCGACGGAAGAAGCGCTGGATCAGAGCAATGCGTCTTTAATCAATTTGCTGGCTGGATGGTTTGGCGATCTCGGTTTCAAGGTTGAAGTGCAGCCGGTTCCCGGCACCCGTAACAAATTCAATATGCTTGCCAGTGCCGGAATCGGCGCGGGCGGCCTGTTGCTGACCGGTCACACCGACACAGTGCCGTTCGATGATGGGCGCTGGACGCGCGACCCGTTTACGCTCACCGAGCATGACAACAAGCTCTACGGTCTGGGCACCGCCGACATGAAAGGCTTTTTCGCCTTTATTCTTGATGCGCTGCGTGACGTCGATGTGACAAAACTGAGCAAGCCGCTGTATGTGCTCGCCACCGCCGATGAAGAGACCAGCATGGCCGGTGCGCGCTATTTCTCCGAGAACACGCAGCTGCGCCCGGACTGCGCCATCATTGGCGAACCGACCTCTTTGCAGCCGGTGCGTGCGCATAAAGGCCATATCTCCAATGCGATTCGCATTCTTGGTCAATCCGGCCACTCCAGCGATCCGGCGCGCGGCGTCAACGCCATCGAACTGATGCACGATGCCATCGGCCATATTCTGCAACTGCGCGACAGCCTGAAAGAACGTTATCACTACGACGCGTTCACCGTGCCGTATCCAACATTGAACCTTGGGCATATTCACGGTGGTGATGCGGCAAACCGTATCTGCGCCTGTTGCGAACTGCATATGGATATTCGTCCGCTACCGGGCATGACACTTAACGATCTCAATGGGCTGTTAAACGATGCGCTGGAGCCGGTAAGTTCCCGCTGGCCGGGTCGTTTGACCGTTTCTGAACTGCACCCGCCGATCCCGGGGTACGAATGCCCGCCGGATCACCAACTGGTAGAAGTAGTAGAAAAACTGCTCGGCGTCGAAACCGACGTAGTGAACTACTGCACCGAAGCGCCCTTTATTCAGACACTTTGCCCGACGCTGGTGCTGGGGCCGGGGTCTATTAACCAGGCACATCAGCCGGATGAATATCTGGAAACCCGCTTTATTAAACCAACACGCGAACTCATCACCCAGGTCGTTCATCATTTCTGCTGGCACTGAAGTGATTTTCGCTTTTTTACCCCCTCGTAGGAGGGGGTTTTTATGTGCGAAAAAGCGTGACAATTGTCACGATCCCATAAGCAATACTTATTGGACACGATGCGAATTAAATTTCGTAAATTGCCGACATTTATTCGTTTGCTGAAGCGATTTCGCAACAATTGACGCGGTGGGTTTTACGTGGCTTTATAAAAGACGGTGTCTTATATCTGCGCAACGGCAGGTATAACAAAATAAAATGAGATGGGGTGTCTGGGGTAACATGAACGAACAATATTCCGCTTTGCGTAGTAATGTCAGTATGCTCGGCAAACTGCTGGGAGATACCATTAAGGATGCTCTCGGCGAGAACATTCTCGACCGGGTAGAAACAATCCGTAAGCTGTCCAAATCCTCCCGCGCCGGGAATGAAGCCAGCCGTCAGGAACTGCTCACCACTTTGCAGAATCTGTCCAATGACGAACTGCTGCCGGTAGCCCGCGCGTTTAGCCAGTTCCTGAACCTTGCTAACACCGCTGAGCAATACCATAGCATTTCAGCGAAAGGCGAAGCGGCCAGCAACCCGGAAGTGATTGCCCAGACCATCAGAAAGCTGAAAGACCAACCCAATCTCAACGAAGCCACAATTATTAAAGCGATTGAATCACTGTCGCTGGAGCTGGTGCTGACTGCGCACCCGACCGAAATTACTCGCCGTACGCTGATCCACAAAATGGTGGAAGTGAATAACTGCTTAAAGCAGCTAGATAACAGCGATATCGCCGATTATGAACGCCACCAACTGATGCGCCGCCTGCGCCAGTTGATTGCCCAGTCCTGGCATACCGATGAAATCCGCAGAAACCGCCCAAGCCCGGTAGATGAAGCCAAATGGGGCTTTGCGGTGGTGGAAAACAGCCTGTGGGAAGGCGTGCCAAATTACCTGCGCGAGCTGAACGAACAGCTGGAAGAGAACCTCAATTACAAACTGCCGGTGGACTTTGTGCCGGTGCGTTTTACCTCGTGGATGGGCGGCGACCGTGACGGCAACCCGAACGTTACCGCTGATATCACCCGTCATGTCCTGCTGCTCAGCCGCTGGAAAGCAACCGATCTGTTCCTGAAGGACGTTCAGTTGCTGATTTCCGAACTGTCGATGGTGGAGTGTACCGACGAGTTGCGCGAACTGGCGGGCGCAGAAGGCGCGCGTGAACCGTATCGCTATCTGATGAAGAAGCTGCGCGGCGATCTGATGGCCACCCAGGCCTGGCTGGAAGCGCGCCTGAAAGGCCAGAAATTACCGAAACCGGCCGGACTGCTGGTGCAAAACGAGCAACTGTGGGAACCGCTCTACGCCTGTTATAAATCGTTGCAGGCCTGCGGCATGGGCATTATCGCCAACGGGGAACTGCTCGATACATTACGCCGCGTGAAGAGTTTTGGCGTGCCGCTGGTACGCATCGACATTCGCCAGGAGAGCACCCGTCATACGGAAGCGCTGGGCGAATTAACGCGTTACCTGGGTATTGGCGACTACGAAAGCTGGTCGGAAGCGGACAAACAGGCATTCCTGATCCGCGAACTGAACTCTAAACGTCCGCTGCTGCCGCGCCAGTGGGAGCCAAGCGAAGAGACCCGCGAAGTGCTGGACACCTGCCGGGTGATCGCCGAAGCGCCGCGCGGATCCATCGCCGCGTATGTGATCTCAATGGCGAAGACGCCTTCAGACGTGCTGGCAGTTCACCTGCTGCTTAAAGAAGCCGGTATCGGTTTTGCGCTGCCGGTCGCGCCGCTGTTTGAAACCCTTGATGACCTGAATAACGCCGACGACGTGATGACCCAGTTGCTGAATATCGACTGGTATCGCGGCTTTATCCAGGGCAAACAGATGGTGATGATTGGCTACTCCGACTCGGCGAAAGACGCGGGCGTGATGGCCGCTTCCTGGGCACAGTACCAGGCGCAGGACGCATTAATCAAAACCTGCGAAAAAGCAGGAATCGAACTGACACTGTTCCACGGTCGCGGCGGCTCGATTGGTCGTGGCGGCGCGCCGGCTCACGCCGCACTGCTTTCGCAACCGCCAGGCAGCCTGAAAGGGGGTTTGCGCGTTACCGAACAGGGCGAAATGATCCGCTTCAAATACGGTCTGCCGGAAGTCACCATCAGTAGTTTGTCGCTCTATACCAGCGCGATTATGGAAGCCAACCTGCTGCCGCCGCCGGAGCCAAAAACCGAGTGGCGCCATATTATGGACGAGCTCTCAACCATCTCCTGCGATATGTACCGCGGCTATGTGCGCGAAAACAAAGATTTCGTACCGTACTTCCGTTCCGCCACGCCGGAGCAGGAACTGGGTAAACTGCCGCTGGGTTCTCGCCCGGCGAAACGTCGCCCGACCGGCGGTGTTGAATCGCTGCGCGCAATCCCGTGGATCTTCGCCTGGACGCAAAACCGCCTGATGCTGCCAGCCTGGCTGGGCGCGGGCGCGGCGTTGCAGAAAGTGGTGGAAGACGGCAAACAGAGCGAGCTGGAAGCCATGTGCCGCGACTGGCCCTTCTTCTCCACTCGTCTGGGCATGCTGGAGATGGTGTTCTCGAAAGCCGACCTGTGGCTGGCGGAATATTACGATCAGCGTCTGGTGAAACCTGAACTGTGGGCGCTGGGTAGTGAGCTGCGCAAACTGCTGGAAGCGGATATCAAAGTGGTACTGGCAATCGCCAACGACTCGCACTTAATGGCCGATCTGCCGTGGATCGCCGAATCCATCCAGTTGCGTAACATCTATACCGACCCGCTGAACGTGTTGCAGGCCGAGCTGCTGCACCGCTCGCGCCTTGCGGAAGAAGAAGGCAAAGAGCCGGATCACCGCGTTGAGCAAGCGCTGATGGTCACGATCGCCGGGGTAGCAGCGGGTATGCGTAATACCGGTTAATTTCGCTATCATCGCAAAAGGCCACACTGGTTGTGGCCTTTTTTGATCCCGCCAGTTAAGGTTGTCCCTTCGCCAGCAACCAAAGGGACATCATGAGTCTCGATGTCAGCCATCTTATCTCGCGCCTGATAAACGGCCCGGCCCCGCTACGGCAGATATACTTTGCGGGCGTGACCGGAACCGCGCCTGCGCAGGCCTGCCAGGTGGATTTCCCGCGTCTGGAAATTGTGCTGGAAGGAACGGTGACCGATACGGGGATCAACGGCGAAACCGCGCGGATGTCGCAGCACGACGTGCTGTATGTTCCCGCAGGTAGCTGGAATCATCCACAATGGCAGCTACCGGCCACCACATTAAGCGTGCTGTTTGGCAAGCAACAGCTCAGTTTTAACGTCACGCAGTGGGATGGCGCCATGCTGCAAAACCTGGCGAAACAACATGTTGCGCGTCGCGGCCCGCGCGTCGGCTCTTTCTTGCTGCAAACGCTGCATGAAATGCAGATGCAGCCGCACGAACAGCAAACCGCACGCCTGATCGTCACCAGCCTGCTCAGTCACTGTCATGACTTGCTTGGTAGCCAGATCCAAACCGCATCGCGCAGTCAGGCGCTGTTCGAAGCTGTTCGCGACTATATCGACGAAAATTACGCTTTGCCGCTCACGCGTGAATCGGTGGCGCAGGCGTTTTATATCTCACCCAATTACCTGTCGCACCTGTTTCAGAAAACCGGTTCTGTTGGCTTCAACGAATATCTGACTCATACCCGGCTAGAGCACGCTAAAACGCTGCTCAAAGGGTACGATTTAAAAGTGAAAGAAGTGGCGCACAGCTGCGGGTTTGTTGACAGTAATTACTTCTGCCGCCTGTTTCGTAAAAATACGGAACGCTCCCCCTCGGAATACCGCCAGCAGTATCACAGCCATCTCAGCGAAAAGTCCCCGCTGGACGAATAACGCCAGCACTGGATTTTTGTACGTTAAAAAAACCACTTTTGTTTCAACAGCACCCTACAAGGCCTCTTTTCATCCGCTATCACGCAACTTGTGAGCCAGCTCGCACTTTGCTCTCTCGATCACATTTGTCCAGTGTTTGGCAGATTTGTTATATGGCGAGCACACAACCCGCGCTCTTATGCTGTGTGCAGAAACGCTATATGAGGAAGCATGATGGAACTGTATCTCGACACCGCAAACGTAGCGGAAGTGGAGCGCCTGGCGCGGATTTACCCGCTGGCGGGTGTAACCACCAATCCAAGCATTATCGCCGCCGGTAAAGACTCCCTCTGGGACGTATTGCCACGCCTGCAGCGCGCTATTGGCCCACAAGGAACGCTGTTTGCCCAGGTGATGAGCCGCGAAGCGGATGGCATGGTGGCGGAGGCCAAACGCCTCAATAACGCCGTGCCGGATATTGTGGTCAAAATTCCGGTCACTGCTGAAGGCCTGGCCGCCATCAAGCAACTGAAAAAAGAGGGCATTGTCACGCTGGGTACGGCAGTTTACAGCGCCGCGCAGGGGCTGCTTGCCGCGCTGGCTGGCGCAAAATATGTCGCCCCGTATGTTAACCGCGTCGATGCACAGGGCGGAGACGGGATCCGCATGGTGCAGGAGCTGCAAACCCTGCTGAAACTCCATGCGCCAGAGAGCAAAGTGCTGGCCGCGAGTTTTAAAACGCCGCGCCAGGCACTGGAGTGTTTGTTGGTCGGATGCGAAGCGATCACGCTCCCATTAGATGTAGCGCAACAAATGCTCAATACACCCGCAGTAGAGTCAGCCATTGAGAAGTTTGAACAGGACTGGAAAACAGCTTTTGGCAACCTCAACCTGTAAGGAGGTAGTATATGGACCGCATCATCCAGTCGCCGGGCAAGTATATCCAGGGTGCAGACGTTATCACCCGCCTCGGTGACTATCTCAAACCGCTGGCCGATCGCTGGCTGGTGGTCGGTGACAAATTTGTTCTCGGTTTTGCGCAGGAAACGCTGCAAAAAAGCCTGGTAGATGCCGGGCTGGCCTGTGAAATCGCGCCGTTCGGCGGCGAATGTTCACAAAACGAAATTGACCGGCTGCGCGGTGTGGCAGAAAGCGCCCGCTGCGGCGCGGTACTCGGCATCGGCGGCGGTAAAACGCTGGATACTGCCAAAGCACTGGCGCATTTCATGCACGTGCCGGTGGCGATTGCCCCCACTATCGCATCGACCGATGCGCCCTGTAGCGCGCTGTCGGTTATCTACACCGACAGTGGTGAGTTCGACCGTTATTTGCTGCTACCCAACAACCCGGATCGGGTGATTGTCGACACCAAAATTGTCGCCGGAGCCCCTGCGCGTTTGCTGGCAGCCGGGATTGGTGATGCACTCTCGACCTGGTTTGAAGCGCGTGCTTGTTCACGCAGCGGCGCAAAAACCATGGCGGGCGGTCAATGTACTCAATCCGCCCTCGCGCTGGCGGAGCTGTGTTACAACACGCTGCTTGAAGAGGGTGAAAAAGCGATGTTCGCCGCCGAACAGCATGTGGTGACGCCTGCGCTGGAGCGCGTGGTGGAAGCCAATACCTACCTCAGCGGTGTCGGTTTTGAGAGTGGCGGTCTGGCGGCAGCACACGCCATTCATAACGGCATCACGGCAATTCCGGAAGCGCATCATTACTACCATGGCGAAAAAGTGGCGTTTGGCACCTTAACTCAACTGGTACTGGAAAACGCGCCGCTGGAAGAGATCGAAACCGTCGCCGCCCTGTGTCATACCGTGGGTTTGCCAATAACGCTGGCGCAACTGGGGATTAAAACTGACATTCCAGAGAAAATGCGCATCGTGGCGCAGGCTGCCTGTGCACAAGGGGAAACCATTCACAATATGCCGGGCGGTGCGACACCGGATCAGGTCTATGCCGCGCTACTGGTCGCCGATCAGTACGGGCAGCGTTTTCTTGAAGAGTGGGAATAGCGCTCAGGTTTACAGTGGGTGGCTCTGATTGCGCCCTCACGAGGAGTATCAAGCGCCTAAAAAGCGTCTCTGCCAACCCTGTGAGATGTAAATCCAAAACAAGGCAGAGCTAAAATCGGTTGATGACCACGCGCATACATAAGGCGTGGTTTTCAGTCAGCCATAAAAAAGCCGGATCGCAATCCGGCTTTTCTTTAATTTTTCCACTGCAAGGATTCTTACACTGCCGGGCGAACGCCCAGCGTGTGGCAAATGGCGTAACTCATTTCGGCGCGGTTCAGCGTATAGAAGTGGAAATCTTTCACCCCTTCGCGGCTTAAAATTTTCACCATATCCATGGCGATATTTGCGCCCACCAGCTTGCGGGTTTCCGCGTCGTCATCCAGGCCATCGAACATTTGCGACATCCACGCCGGGATACGCACATTGGTCATATCGGCGAATTTTTTCGCCTGCTTAAAGTTGGAGACCGGCAGGATGCCCGGCACGATCTCAACATCAATACCGGTTGCTGCACAGCGATCGCGAAAGCGCAGATAGCTTTCCACATCGAAGAAGAACTGCGTAATCGCGCGGCTCGCGCCCGCATCCACTTTACGTTTCAGGTTCAGCAGATCGGCCTGTGCGCTTTTCGCTTCCGGATGAACTTCCGGGTAAGCGGCGACGGAGATATCAAAATCGGCGACCTCTTTTAACAACGTCACCAGATCGGCGGCGTACATATCCGGCTTACCGCCGCCCGGGGGTAAATCACCGCGCAGCGCCACAATGTGGCGGATGCCGTTGTTCCAGTAATCCTGCGCGATAGTGCGCAACTCGTCACGTGTGGCATCGATGCAGGTCAAATGCGGCACCGCTTCCAGCCCGGTGCGATCTTTGATGCCTTTAATGATACTGTGTGTGCGATCGCGCTCACCCGAATTTGCACCGTAAGTTACCGAAACAAATTTCGGCTTCAGGCTGCTTAAACGATCGATGGAGTGCCATAAGGTCTGTTCCATTTCACTGGTGCGCGGCGGGAAAAATTCAAAGGAAACATTAATCTGGCCGTGAACTTCCGCCAGGCTCTGATTCAGGGCTTCCCGCTGGTTGGCGTGAAAAAAGCTCATACCTTACCTCATCAATCGCGTGTCATTGTCTGTTGTTTTGTGAACTTCTATACGTTTAGACGTCCAGATGTAAAAATGACGGAAAACGATCGGGGCGTCAACAGGAAAATCACTATTCTGTGTGAGGAATGTTCAGCGAAGATGAAAAAAGTTCATGATGCCGCACAGCATCCTCTCCCTGTCCCGGGAGAGGATAAAAGAAAGGAATTACAGTAACTGTGCGAGGCGATTGATATCCGACTGGATAGCGCCAGCGGTCACATCTCGCCCCGCGCCCGGCCCGCGGATCACCAGCGGGTTATCGCGGTACCAGCGGCTTTCAATGGCAAAAACATTATCCCCCGGCAAAACCGCCGCCAGCGGGTGTTCCGGCCGAACGGCCTCGACGCCGACGCGCGCTTTACCGTTGGCATCAAAACGCGCCACATAACGCAGCACCAGCCCCATTTCACGGGCGGCTTCCAGGCGCTGCACCATCTGTTCATTCAGCTCATCGCCATTTTCAAAGAAGTGATCGACCGATCCCTCTTCGCAACCCGCAGGCACTAAAGACTCTACGCGCACCTGGTCTGGTTCGATATCGTAGCCCGCCTCGCGGGCGAGGATGACCAGCTTGCGCATCACATCTTTGCCGGAAAGGTCAACGCGCGGATCCGGCTCGGTCAACCCTTGCTGCCAGGCCTGATCCACTAAATCGGTAAACGGCACGGTGCCGTCGAATTGCAGGAACAGCCAGGAGAGCGTACCGGAGAAAATTCCACTGATCGCCAGAATCGAATCACCGCTTTCACGCAGATCGCGCACGGTATGATTCACCGGCAGACCGGCGCCAACAGTGGCGTTATACAACCAGCGGCGACCGGTTTTTTCGAACGCATCGTGGATCTGACGATAGGTATCGGTTGTGCTGGCTCCGGCCAGTTTGTTGGCGCTGATCACATGGAAGCCGTGGCTGGCGAAATCCAGATACTGCTCCGCCAGCTGCGAGCTTGCGGTGACATCCAGCACCACCAGATCGTCGTACGGATGGGCGCGCATCCACAAAAACAGCGACTCCTCATCCTGCTCTACCGCTTCATCATTAAAGAACGCCAGCGCACGGCTGGCATCCAGCCCTTCATAGCTCAGCAAACTGCGGCGGCTATCCACCACGCCCGCCAGCACAAATTCAAAACCGGTACGCGCCGACAACGCGCTCTGCTCGCGCGAGAACAGCTCCAGCCAGCGGGAACCAATATTGCCTTTACCAAACAGCACCAGACCTATGCGTTTCTCCGCGCGGAACAGCGACTGGTGCAGCCCCTGAATCAGGCTTTCCGTTGGGCCAACGCGCAGCACGGCGACCAGGCTAATACCTTCGTCAGATTGCCAGATAAACTCCACCGGCTGGCCTTTAAGCTGCTGCCAGAAACGGTGGCTGTGCAACGGATTGCGACAAACACCCGCACCAACCATCGCTACCAGCGCCAACCCCTGACGCAAACGCAATTCGCCCGGTAAACCGGCTTCATCAAGCAGTTTAAAGACGCTATCGACCACTTCCGAGGTGTAGCAAAGCTGCAGCAGGTTGCGGTCAGCATGTGCGCCAACCGCCAGCGGGCGTACCTGCGCACGTTTA
Source organism: Kosakonia sp. SOY2 (assembly GCF_027109175.1). Classification (NCBI taxonomy): domain Bacteria; kingdom Pseudomonadati; phylum Pseudomonadota; class Gammaproteobacteria; order Enterobacterales; family Enterobacteriaceae; genus Kosakonia; species Kosakonia sp. SOY2. Next base: position 102,195 of record NZ_JAPVXH010000007.1, on the reverse strand, counting down.
AGGATCAGGTCAATCTCTTTGTGCGCCAGTTTGAAGTCCTGCCCGGACGGTACAACAAACTCAATCAGGCAGACGTCATCATGGCTGGTGACAATCCGCGCCCCGGTGCCGGAAGCCAGCACGCGTTCAATGCGTGTCGACCCCTGTTCCGGGTGGTAACTACAGCGCAATTGCAGATCGATATTGCTGCCGGAGACCGGTTGTAGCGTGCGCGCATGCAGCACCGGTGCCGCCAGACGTGCCAGCTCGCTGGCTTCATCAAGGCGCAGCAGCGGTAACAGGCAGGCATCTTTCACCTTACGCGGGTCCGCGCTGTAAACACCGGCCACGTCACTCCAGATGGTTACGCGGGTAACATCGCCCAGCGCGCCAATTTGCGTGGCCGAGTAGTCCGAACCGTTACGTCCCAACAGCACGGTTTCACCGGCTTCGTTGCGGCTGATAAAGCCCGTCACCACAATACGTTTGCCCGGATACTGCGCCAGCTGTTGTTGCAGCAGCGGATAAGACGCACCTTCATTTACCTGCGGCTGTGCCGCGCGTTCGGCACGCAGGAAATCGCGGGCATCCAGCCAGGCGGCATCCAGACCTTGCTGGTTCAGCACGGCGGCCATTAAACGCGCCGACCAGATTTCACCATGGCCAACTACTTCGGCGTAAACCGCGTCGGTGATGCCACCATCCAGCAGCACCGCCAGGTGTTCAAGATCGTGAATAAACTCGCTGGTCAGACCGTCGGCGATAGCGGCGGGCAACAGCCCACTGATTAAATCACTCTGATAACGACGCAGCGATTGTTGAACCTGATGCGCAGAAAGCCTGTCAGTCTGGCTCAATTTCAGCCAGTTGATCAGCTGGTTGGTGGTGCTGCCTGCGGCCGAGACAACCATCATGTCGCCCGGTTGTGAATACTCCGCCATGATCCCTGCGACACGCAGGTAACATTTCACATCCGCCAGACTACTCCCACCAAATTTGTGCAGCTGACGAGCCTTCGTCCCTGCCTGCGCAATCACACTCATGTTTACCCCTCAGCTGCGACCCGGAAGCCATTTTCCAGATCGGCAATTAGATCTTCACTGTCTTCAATACCGGTTGAGATACGCAATAGCGTCTCAGAAATTCCCGCTGCGGCGCGCGCTTCCGGCGCCATGCCTGCGTGGGTCATTGTCGCGGCGTGGGAGATTAAACTTTCAACCCCGCCTAATGATTCCGCCAGCGTAAACAACGATAGACCACTTAAGAAACGACGCAGCGTTTGTTCGTCGCCATCTAGCTCAAAACTTAACATCGCGCCAAAGCCTTTTTGTTGACGCGCAGCAATCTCGTGCCCCTGATTATCCGGCAGAGACGGGTGGTACAGTTTTTTCACCAACGGCTGTTTTTGCAGGAAATCGACGATCGCCTGAGCATTACGCTGCGCCACTTCCATGCGCGGCGACAACGTACGCAGACCGCGCAACAGCAGATAGCTGTCGAAGGCGCTGCCGGTGACGCCAATGTTATTCGCCCACCATGCCAGTTCGGTGACAGTCGCCTCATCTTTTGCAATCACCACGCCCGCCACCACATCGGAATGGCCGTTGAGATATTTGGTGCAGGAGTGCAGCACCAAATCCGCGCCCAGCGCCAGCGGGTTTTGCAGGGCCGGGCTCAGGAACGTGTTATCCACCACGCTGATTGCGCCAGCTTCACGCGCAAGCTGGCAGATTTTCGCGATATCCACAACGCGCAAAAGCGGGTTGCTTGGGCTTTCGACCAGCACCAGCTTCGGTTGTTCCGCCAGCGCCGCTTTCAATGCCTGCTCATCGCCCTGATCAACAAATTTCACCCGGTAGCAACCGCGTTTCGCCAGACTATCGAACAGGCGATAGCTACCGCCATAGCAGTCGTGCGGCGCAACCAGCAGATCGCCTGGTTTGAGAAAGACGGTCGTCACCAGATGAATTGCCGACATGCCGGTATTGGTCAATACCGCGCCCGCGCCACCTTCCAGTTCTGCCAGCGCACGCTGAACCACATCACGCGTTGGGTTGCCGCGACGCGAATAGTCATGCGCACGGGGTTCGTTAAAGCCGGTGAAATTATAAGTACTGGAGAGATGAATAGGCGGGACAACGCAACCGTACTGCTCGTCATCGTTCAATCCGCTACGCACTGCGATGGTGGCCTGTTTACGCGTCATGGTGAAGGCTTCCTGGCTTAATGGATGAAAAGTCTCACGACAGAGTAATCATTGCGACAATAGACGTCAATACATCTGGACATCTAAACTTCTTTGCGTATAGATTGAGCAAAAGTACAATAGCCGTTAAAATTATACGCTTTAGTACCGGTAGCTGAGCGATACACCGTGTCACCATGTTGACTCTACGGTAAACTACGCGGAATTACGGCCCGGCGGTGTCCGGGTTTAGACTAATGACTGAGAGGATTAAAGGTATCTCATGGCTGAATGGAGCGGCGAATATATCAGCCCATACGCTGAGCACGGCAAGAAGAGTGAGCAAGTAAAAAAAATTACGGTTTCCATTCCTCTTAAGGTGTTAAAAATCCTCACCGATGAACGTACCCGTCGTCAGGTGAACAACTTGCGTCACGCCACCAACAGCGAGCTGTTGTGTGAAGCGTTTTTGCATGCGTTTACCGGTCAACCCCTGCCGAACGATGAAGACCTGCGTAAAGAGCGCAGCGACGAAATCCCGGAAGAGGCGAAAGTGATTATGCGTGAACTGGGGATCGACCCGGATACGTGGGAATACTGATCGCAACAAAAAAGGGCGGAAGATATCTTCCGCCCTTTTTGTTTCAATCTGTTTATCTTATCGGCTCACTCAGAAGCGCGTCACTTCCGGGTGCACTTCCGCCAGCGAGAGCAGGTAAGACATAAATACGTTTTTCACAGCCGTCAGCAAATCGCTCATTTTTTCCGCTCAATGTCACAGGAATGGATGGCGAAAAGCATATGCTCGCTTTTTAAGCAGAGCAATATTTTTGTGACTTTTATCACAAAAAATCGCCCCTTCGGCAAAACGCAGAGACAAAAAAAGCGCCTTTCGGCGCTTTTTTCTTTGGCAACTTATTTGCTGCCCGGGATGCTGAAGCGTTTGTTGAAACGCTCAACACGACCACCGGTATCAACAACACGTTGTTTACCAGTAAAGAACGGGTGGCATTTGCCGCATACGTCCAGGTTCAGGTCGTGACCCACGGTGGAGTGGGTTTTGATCACGTTACCGCAAGAACAGGTTGCAGTAATCGCTACATAATTCGGGTGAATACCTTTTTTCATGGGAAACCTCAGTTTAAGGCCGCGTCGCTCTTCCAGCCCTAACGCCAGACACCACGCGAGTTAATATGTAAGTGTATCTTTGGCACGTTCAAAACGCATCAAAGGCGGCGAATCATACAGAAATTAGCCAGCACATGCAAACTGATCCGCTCACCGGTAGCAACAATGTGTATACTATCCCGCCAGTTTTCAAGTCAGGATGATGAGATGCCCGTCGCCCGCGTTGCGCTATCTGTACCGTTGCCCCGCACGTTCGATTACCTGTTGCCGGATGAGATGTCCGCGCGCGCGGGTTGTCGCGTGCGTGTGCCGTTTGGTAACCAGCACCGCGTCGGCATTGTGCTGTCAGTGGGCGACGAAAGCGAGCTGCCGCTGGCCGATCTTAAAAGCGTGGAAGAGGTGCTCGACAGCGAACCGGTTTTTTCCCCGGCGGTCTGGCGGTTATTGCTGTGGGCTGCGGATTATTACCACCATCCGATCGGGGATGTGTTGTTCAACGCCCTTCCCGTTCTGCTGCGCCAGACTAAGCCCGCCAGCGCGGAGTTCCAGGGCTACTGGTTTGCGACCGAGCAGGGCCAGGCGATGGACATCAACCGCGTCAAATCAGCCAAACAACAACAGGCGCTCTCGGCGCTGCGAAAAGGCAAAATCTGGCAGCATCAACTGGCAGCGCTGGATCTGAAAAGCGTTACCCTGCAAGCGCTGCGCGCCAAAGGGCTGGCGGAGATGAACAGCGAAACACCAGCCTTTAATGACTGGCGCACGACATTTTCCGTAAGCGGCGACCGGCTGCGCCTGAACACAGAGCAAGCCACCGCCGTTGGCGCTATTCACAGCGCAGCGGATCGCTTTTCCGCCTGGTTACTGGCGGGCGTGACCGGTTCAGGTAAAACAGAAGTCTATTTAAGCGTGCTGGAAAACGTGCTGGCGCAGGGAAAGCAGGCGCTGGTGATGGTGCCGGAAATTGGTCTGACACCGCAAACTATCGCCCGTTTTCGCGAGCGCTTTAACGCGCCAGTTGAAGTGCTGCACTCCGGGCTGAACGACAGCGAACGCCTGATCACATGGCAAAAAGCAAAGAGCGGTGAAGCGGCGATTGTGATCGGCACACGCTCATCGCTGTTTACCCCGTTTAAGAACCTTGGCGTGATCGTCATCGACGAAGAGCATGACAGCTCCTATAAACAGCAGGAAGGCTGGCGTTATCACGCCCGCGATCTGGCGGTTTACCGCGCTCACAGTGAGCAGATCCCGATCATTCTTGGCTCGGCAACGCCTGCGCTGGAAACTCTGCACAACGTGCGGTCACGCAAATACCATCTGCTGCGCCTGACACGCCGGGCAGGCCACGCGCGACCGGCGATGCAGCATGTGCTGGATCTGAAAGGCCAGCCGTTACAGGCCGGCCTGGCGCCAGCGCTCATCAACCGTATGCGCCAGCATTTACAGGCGGGAAATCAGGTTATTTTGTTCCTTAACCGCCGTGGTTTTTCGCCTGCATTGCTGTGTCATGACTGCGGCTGGATAGCGGAATGCCCGCGCTGCGACCACTATTACACCTTCCACCAGGCGCAGCAGCATTTGCGCTGTCACCACTGCGACAGCCAGCGCCCGGTGCCGCGCCAGTGTCCGTCCTGCGGTTCTACACATTTATTGCCTGTTGGCCTTGGCACTGAACAGCTGGAACACGCGTTAACGCCGATGTTTCCCGGTGTGCCGCTATCACGCATTGACCGCGATACCACCAGCCGCAAAGGCGCGCTGGAGCAGCATCTTGCCGAAGTACATCGCGGCGGTGCGCGCATTCTGATTGGCACGCAAATGCTGGCAAAAGGCCACCACTTCCCGGATGTCACGCTGGTTGCGCTGCTGGATGTCGACGGCGCGTTATTTTCGGCAGATTTCCGCGCTGCCGAGCGTTTCGCCCAGCTTTATACCCAGGTTTCCGGCCGTGCCGGGCGCGCAGGCAAACAGGGCGAAGTGGTACTGCAAACGCACCACCCGGAACATCCGCTTCTGCAAACGCTGCTGCATAAAGGCTATGACACCTTCGCGGAACAGGCGCTGGCGGAGCGGCAAACCATGCAATTGCCGCCGTGGACCAGCCATGTGCTGATCCGCGCGGAAGATCAGAACAACCAGCACGCGCCGCTGTTTCTGCAACAGCTTAAAAATCTGCTGCAAGCCAGCCCACTGGCGGACAACCAGCTCTGGATCCTGGGCCCGGTTCCGGCGCTGGCGGCCAAACGCGCCGGGCGTTACCGCTGGCAGTTGCTGCTACAACATCCTTCCCGTATTCGCCTGCAGCATATCGTCACCGGCGCGCTGGCCCTGATTAACACCCTGCCGGACGCTCGGCGGGTGAAATGGGTGCTGGATGTCGACCCGATTGAAAGTTAACGCTGCGAGCCGGCGTATAAAATTCAACTTTCATCACACTTTTCATGAAAATTCTGTAACCGGTGCGCTTAACTATCTGATAAAAATGTGACAACGCCTGCGCCGTGCATGCGAGGAGAACAAGGTGAAACCCAAAAATCAGGTTGCGGCAGCGACCATGAAAGATGTTGCCATGAAAGCAAAGGTTTCGACGGCAACTGTGTCACGTGCATTAATGAACCCGGAAAAAGTGTCGCAGGCTACCCGCAATCGGGTGGAACAAGCGGCAATGGAAGTGGGTTATTTGCCTCAATCGATGGGACGCAACGTCAAACGCAATGAATCACGCACACTGCTGGTGATTGTGCCGGATATTTGCGATCCCTTTTTCAGCGAGATTATTCGCGGCATTGAAGTGACCGCCGCGGAACACGGCTATCTGGTGCTGATTGGCGACTGCGCCCATCAAAATCAGCAGGAAAAAACCTTTATCGACCTGATTATCACCAAGCAAATCGACGGCATGTTGCTGCTCGGCTCGCGTTTGCCGTTTGACGCCAGCATTGAAGAGCAACGCAATTTGCCGCCAATGGTGATGGCTAACGAATTCGCGCCGGAGCTGGAGTTGCCGACGGTGCATATTGATAACCTGACCGCCGCCTTTAATGCCGTTAACTATTTGCAGGAACAAGGTCACCAGCGGATCGGTTGTATCGCCGGTCCGGAAGAGATGCCGCTGTGCCATTACCGCTTGCAGGGCTATGTTCAGGCGCTGCGCCGCTCTGGCGTGACCGTTGATCCGCATTACATCACGCGCGGTGATTTCACTTTTGAGGCGGGCGCGCGGGCGTTGGATCAGTTATTGATGCTACCGAAGCCGCCAACGGCCGTGTTCTGTCACAGCGATGTGATGGCGCTTGGCGCCCTGTCGCAAGCTAAACGCCGGGGTTTGAAAGTACCGGACGACTTATCGATCATCGGCTTTGATAACATTTCCCTGGCTGAATTCAGCGACCCGCCGTTGACCACCGTTTCGCAACCGCGTTATCAGATTGGTCGCGAAGCCATGTTATTGCTGCTGGAGCAGTTGCAGGGGCATAACGTAAGCAGCGGTTCGCGCTTGCTGGAGTGTGAATTGATCCTGCGCGGCAGCACCCGGGCGCTGAAGTAAAGGCGCGGCCTTTCAGACGCCCTCTTCTGGTCAAAACCCCGTCGCTTAAGTAACATGGCGGGCTGATAAACGAAATAAATACAGCGAAACGATAGTGGCACAACGAGATTATGTACGCCGCAGCCAGTCGGCTCCTGCGCGGCGAAAGACGAGTAACTCAAGGAAAAAACAGCGCAGCAAGTCTGCGGTCTCTCCAGCTATGGTCGCCATTGCGGCCGCCGTGCTGGTCGCCTTTATCGGTGGTTTGTACTTTATTACGCACCACAAAAAAGAAGAATCCGAGTCACTGCAAAACCAGAAAATGACCGGCAACGGCCTGCCGCCGAAACCGGAAGAGCGCTGGCGCTACATTAAAGAGCTGGAAAGCCGCCAGCCTGGCGTACGAGCGCCAACCGAGCCGACGGCCGGTGGTGAAGTGCAAAAACCGGAGCAGTTGACCGACGAACAGCGTCAGCTTTTAGCGCAGATGCAGGCCGACATGCGCCAGCAGCCGACGCAGCTCAACGAAGTGCCGTGGAACGAACAGACGCCGGAGCAACGCCAGCAAACGCTGCAACGTCAGCGCCAGGCGCAGCAACAGGTGCAGATGCAACAGCAGCAACAGCAGTGGACGCAGTCGCAGCCGGTACAAGCACAGCAGCCGCGCACGCAACCGCGCGTGACGGAGCAGCCGGTGCAGCAGCAGGCGCGTACTACGCAAACCACGCCACCGCCGCGCCAGACGCAAAGCACAACGCAGCAAAAACCGGCCACCTCGCAACCGTATCAGGATCTGCTGCAAACGCCGCCGCATACCGCTGCGTCACAGCCGAAAACGCAACAAGCCGCGCCGGTAACGCGTGAAGTGGAAACGCCGAAGGCGCAACCGCAAACGGCTGAGAAAAAGGACGATCGCCGCTGGCTTATCCAGTGCGGTTCGTTTAAAGGCCAGGATCAGGCAGAAACCGTACGTGCACAGCTGGCATTTGAAGGTTTCGACTCGCGTATTACCAGCAACAACGGCTGGAATCGCGTGGTGATGGGCCCGGTGAAAGGCAAAGAGAGCGCCGATGCCACCATCAGCCGCCTGAAAATGGCCGGTCACGCAAACTGCATCCGTCTTGCCGCCGGGGGTTGAAACCCCTAAAACACCCCCCATTTATAATTGCATTCTGCCCCGTACACCGTGCGGGGCGCTGTATTGTGCATTTGTAACCAAGGGGTCTGCTCGTGACAACAATCGTAAGCGTACGCCGTAACGGCCATGTCGTTATCGCCGGTGATGGCCAGGCCACACTGGGCAACACCGTAATGAAAGGCAACGTGAAAAAAGTTCGCCGCCTGTATAACGACAAAGTCATTGCGGGCTTTGCCGGCGGCACGGCCGATGCCTTCACTCTGTTTGAATTATTCGAACGCAAACTGGAAATGCACCAGGGTCATCTGGTGAAAGCGGCTGTCGAGCTGGCAAAGGACTGGCGCACCGATCGCATGCTGCGCAAGCTGGAAGCACTGTTGGCGGTTGCCGACGAAACCGCGTCGCTGATCATCACCGGTAACGGCGATGTGATCCAGCCGGAAAATGACCTGATCGCCATCGGTTCCGGCGGGCCATACGCCCAGGCCGCTGCCCGCGCGTTGCTGGAAAACACCGAGCTTGGCGCACGCGAAATTGCTGAGAAGGCGTTGGGGATTGCAGGCGATATCTGCATCTACACCAACCACTTCCACACCATCGAAGAATTAGCCTATAAAGCGTAAGGATCTCCCATGTCTGAAATGACCCCACGCGAAATTGTCAGCGAACTGGACAAACACATTATCGGCCAGGACGCGGCGAAGCGTTCTGTGGCGATTGCCCTGCGTAACCGCTGGCGCCGCATGCAGCTTGATGAAGAGCTGCGCCATGAAGTCACGCCGAAAAACATTCTGATGATTGGCCCAACCGGCGTCGGTAAAACCGAAATCGCCCGCCGCCTGGCAAAACTGGCCAATGCGCCGTTTATCAAAGTTGAAGCGACCAAGTTCACCGAAGTCGGCTACGTTGGGAAAGAAGTGGATTCTATCATCCGCGATCTGACCGATGCGGCAGTGAAAATGGTGCGTAGTCAGTCGATCGAGAAAAACCGCTACCGCGCGGAAGAGATGGCCGAAGAGCGCATTCTCGACGTGCTGATCCCACCAGCGAAAAACAACTGGGGCCAGCCGGAACAAGCCGCTGAACCATCCGCTGCGCGCCAGTCTTTCCGCAAAAAACTGCGCGAAGGCCAGCTCGACGACAAAGAGATTGAAATCGATCTCGCTGCCGCGCCGATGGGCGTAGAAATTATGGCGCCTCCGGGCATGGAGGAGATGACCAATCAGCTCCAGTCCATGTTCCAGAACCTGGGCGGCCAGAAGCAGAAACCGCGTAAGCTGAAAATCAAAGACGCGATGAAGCTGCTGATTGAAGAAGAAGCGGCGAAACTGGTGAACCCGGAAGAGCTGAAACAGGACGCTATCGAAGCCGTTGAGCAGCACGGGATCGTGTTTATCGATGAGATCGACAAAATCTGTAAACGCGGTAACACTTCGGGCCCGGATGTTTCCCGCGAGGGTGTGCAGCGCGATCTACTGCCGCTGGTGGAAGGCTGCACCGTATCGACCAAACACGGCATGGTGAAAACCGACCACATTCTGTTTATTGCCTCTGGCGCGTTCCAGATTGCCAGCCCGTCGGATCTGATCCCGGAACTGCAAGGCCGTTTGCCAATCCGCGTTGAGCTGAAAGCGTTAACCACGGAAGATTTCGAACGCATCCTGACCGAGCCAAACGCGTCTGTCACCGTACAATACAAAGCGCTGATGGCGACCGAAGGCGTAAACATTGATTTCACCGAAGACGGCATCAAACGTATTGCTCAGGCCGCATGGCAGGTGAACGAAACCACCGAAAACATCGGTGCGCGTCGTTTGCATACGGTGCTGGAACGTCTGATGGAAGATATCTCCTATGACGCCAGCGATCTGGGCGGCGAGACGATCACCATTGATGCAGACTATGTGAGTAAGCACCTTGATGCTTTAGTGGCAGATGAAGATCTGAGCCGTTTTATCTTATAATCCCGGCCACAACGTTTTCATCACACTCGATGGGGGCTTTTGCCCCCATTTTTGTTGGCTGACCTTATGAACGAAACGCAATCTCTTAGCCTCACCCAGGCCTGGCTGGAAAGCCTGCGACCGAAAACATTACCGCTGGCTTTCGCCGCGATTGTCGTTGGCACAGTGCTGGCCTGGTGGCAGGGCTATTTTGATCCGCTGGTGGCGGTGCTCGCACTTATCACCGCCGGATTGCTGCAAATCCTCTCCAACCTCGCCAATGATTACGGCGATGCGGTCAAAGGCAGCGATAAACCGGATCGCATTGGTCCGTTGCGCGGCATGCAAAAAGGCGCCATTTCCCTTGCGCAGATGAAGCGCGCGCTGATGATTGTCATCGTGCTGAGTTGTATCTCCGGGCTGCTGCTGGTAACCGCGGCGACACAAACGATGGCGGATTTCATCGGTTTCCTTGCGCTCGGTGTGCTGTCGATTATTGCCGCCATTACCTACACCGTCGGCAAGCGTCCATACGGTTATCTTGGCCTTGGCGATATCTCCGTGCTGCTTTTCTTCGGCTGGATAAGCGTAATGGGTAGCTGGTATTTGCAGACGCATATGCTGATCCCGGCCGTTATTCTGCCCGCGACCGCCTGTGGTCTGCTGGCGACGGCGGTATTGAATATCAACAATCTGCGCGATATCGAAAGTGACCGCGAAAACGGCAAAAATACGCTTGTCGTCCGTTTAGGACCAATTAACGCACGCCGTTACCATGCTGGCCTGCTGGTTGGCGCGCTGTTATGCCTTGCGCTGTTTAACCTGCTTTCGCTGCAAAGCCTGTGGGGCTGGCTGTTTGTGCTGGCAGCACCACTGCTTATCAAACAGGCGCGCTTTGTGCTGCGCGAGCTCGACCCGCGCGCTATGCCGCCGATGCTGGAACGCACGGTAAAAGGTGCACTGTTAACTAATCTCTTGTTTGTATTAGGAATAATCCTCAGTCAAACGCATCTTTAACTGATAAATATCAACGAACAATTGATGATTTTGCCAACAGCGCGTGATGCGCGATATACTGACGGTTCTCGCAGCAACTGAACGCTAATCCTATGAAATACGATACTTCTGAGCTTTGTGATATTTACCAGGAAGAGATCAACGTCGTGGAACCGCTGTTCTCCAATTTTGGCGGACGGTCGTCGTTTGGCGGACAAATCATCACGGTGAAATGTTTCGAGGATAACGGGTTGCTGTACGATCTGCTCGAACAAAACGGCCGTGGTCGCGTCCTGCTGGTCGACGGCGGTGGTTCAATGCGTCGTGCGTTAATCGACGCGGATCTCGCCCGCACTGCGGTGCAAAACGAGTGGGAAGGAATTGTAGTCTATGGCTCAGTACGCCAGGTAGACGATCTTGAAGAGCTGGATATTGGGATTCAGGCAATTGCCGCCATTCCGGTTGGCGCAGCGGGCGAAGGTATCGGCGAAAGCGACGTACGTGTCAATTTCGGCGGCGTGACCTTCTTCTCCGGCGACCATCTTTATGCCGATAGCACTGGCATTATCCTTTCCGAAGATCCCCTCGATATCGAGTAAAAAAAGGGCACCGTCAGGTGCCCTTTTTCTTTTTGCCGGATGGCGCTTCACTTATCCGACATCGCAGTACTTTCCCTGCCCATTTCGCGCTGTAGCTAAGCCCGTTTCTCCGGCAACGCCGTTACCGGGGTGAATACGCGCAGCCAGTGCCGCGACAGCACGAAAAGCGTAATCAGACTTCTTCCATACGCCCCAGCAGCGCCTGCAAGCGTTCCTGCCAGCCGTGCTGCTGCTCTCTCAGCTGGTGGTTTTCACGCTCCAGCTCTTCACGGCTCTGCTGAGCAGACTGTACGTCCTGCGCCAGGCTATTGTTTTTCTCTTTCAGCTCTTCGATTTCCATCTGCAGCAGCGTGATGGTATCAATCGCCTGCTGCACCTTCGCTTCCAGTTTTTCAAACACTTCTAATGACATTGTCATACCTCTCCTGAGTTGCAAGGCGCTGATGGATACACACTTAATATCTTCGCGTTGCAGGTGCGTCACCGCTTTCTTGCAACCCGAATAATGCGTGTCTTTAAAAATCCCCGTCCCGAAAATCGGCGACGCCTTATGATATTGAGCGGATCTCGCTTGTCCCCGATTGTATGAAGCCCACCAGCCCCTGTCCAGCGCAGAGCCGCGCTGTTTGCGCTTTGCAACACTTTTCGTCCTCATCCTGGTGCAACGCGCACGCCTACCACTAAATTGTTAAGGCCTGGGTTACAAAAATGATTCAGCTCACATTTCGCTATGGTGCAAAAACGCGCTTCAGCGCTCGAAAACGCTCATTTTATTGACGCAGTACACACATTTTAATTTCGATATTTCTCGTTTTTGCTCGTTAACGATAAATTAACACTATGTCTACACGACATCATGGGGGAGCGATCGCCCGTGCTAACAATAACCATTACTCTTTTGCAGGATCCGATTATGAGTCAGACATCAACCTTAAAAGGCCAGTGCATCGCCGAGTTTCTCGGCACCGGGTTGTTGATTTTCTTCGGTGTCGGCTGTGTCGCGGCGTTGAAAGTGGCTGGCGCCACCTTCGGCCAATGGGAAATCAGTATCATCTGGGGTTTGGGTGTGGCGATGGCCATCTACCTGACTGCAGGGGTTTCCGGCGCACATCTGAACCCGGCTGTGACTATTGCATTATGGCTCTTCGCTAGTTTTGATGGGCGCAAAGTTGTTCCCTTCATCATTTCTCAGTTTGCCGGCGCGTTTTGCGCGGCTGCACTTGTTTACGGGCTTTACTACAATCTTTTCCTCGATTTCGAACACACGCACAATATGGTGCGCGGCAGTGTTGAAAGTCTTGATCTGGCTGGTATTTTCTCTACCTACCCGAACCCGCACATCAACTTTGTGCAGGCCTTCGCCGTTGAAATGGTGATTACCGCTGTGCTGATGGGCGTCATCATGGCGTTGGGTGACGACGGTAACGGTATTCCGCGCGGCCCGCTGGCACCCTTGCTCATCGGTTTGTTGATTGCGGTTATCGGTGCATCCATGGGGCCACTGACGGGATTCGCCATGAACCCGGCGCGTGACCTTGGACCGAAAACGTTCGCCTGGCTTGCTGGCTGGGGCAACGTTGCCTTTACCGGCGGCAAAGATATTCCCTACTTCCTCGTCCCGCTGTTCGGGCCGATCGTAGGCGCGGCGCTCGGCGCATTCGGTTATCGTAAACTGATTGGTCGCCATCTGCCGTCTGGAACCAGTGAGGCGGCAGAAGAAAAAGGCACCGCCTCCACGACTCAACAAAAAGCTTCGCTGTAATGTGACTACGGGAACATAACCATGACTGACAAAAAATATATCGTTGCGCTCGACCAGGGCACTACCAGCTCCCGCGCCGTCGTGATGGATCATGACGCCAACATCATCAGCGTCTCACAGCGCGAGTTTGAACAAATTTATCCGAAGCCAGGCTGGGTTGAGCACGACCCGATGGAGATCTGGGCATCGCAGAGCTCAACGCTGGTCGAAGTGTTAGCGAAAGCGGATATCAATTCCGACGAGATCGCCGCTATCGGTATCACTAACCAGCGTGAAACCGCGATCGTCTGGGAACGTGAAACCGGCAAGCCAATTTATAACGCCATCGTCTGGCAGTGTCGCCGCACCGCCGATATTTGCGAAAAACTGAAGCGCGACGGCATGGAAGAGTATGTGCGCAACGCCACGGGTCTGGTGGTTGACCCGTATTTTTCTGGCACCAAAGTGAAATGGATCCTCGACCACGTTGAAGGCTCCCGCGAACGTGCGAAACGCGGTGAATTGCTGTTCGGTACTGTTGATACCTGGCTTATCTGGAAAATGACCCAGGGCCGCGTTCACGTGACGGATTACACCAACGCCTCGCGTACCATGCTGTTTAACATCCACGAGCTGGACTGGGATGACAAAATGCTGGAGGCGCTGGATATTCCGCGCGCCATGCTGCCGGAAGTACGTAAATCGTCTGAAGTTTACGGTCAGACCAACATTGGTGGTAAAGGCGGTACACGTATTCCTATCGCCGGGATCGCGGGCGACCAGCAGGCGGCGCTGTTTGGCCAGCTGTGCGTGAAAGAAGGGATGGCGAAAAATACCTATGGTACCGGCTGCTTTATGCTGATGAACACCGGTGAGAAAGCGGTGAAATCTGAGCATGGTCTGCTGACCACTATCGGCTGCGGTCCGAAAGGTGAAGTGAACTACGCGCTGGAAGGTGCGGTGTTTATGGCGGGGGCGTCAATTCAGTGGTTGCGCGACGAGATGAAACTTATCAGCGACGCGTTCGACTCCGAATATTTCGCCACCAAAGTGAAAGATACCAACGGTGTGTACGTAGTACCGGCTTTTACCGGTCTGGGTGCACCGTACTGGGATCCGTATGCGCGCGGTGCTATTTTCGGTCTGACCCGTGGCGTCAATGCGAACCACATCATTCGCGCTACGCTTGAGTCTATCGCCTTCCAGACACGCGATGTACTGGAAGCGATGCAGGCGGATTCCGGCATTCGTTTACACGCGCTGCGCGTGGATGGTGGCGCAGTTGCCAACAACTTCCTGATGCAGTTCCAGTCTGACATTCTCGGCACGCGCGTAGAGCGTCCGGAAGTACGTGAAGTTACGGCGCTGGGCGCGGCGTACCTGGCGGGTCTTGCGGTTGGTTTCTGGCAGAATCTGGATGAGCTGCAGGAAAAAGCGGTTATCGAACGCGAATTCCGCCCGGGTATCGAAACCACCGAGCGTAACTTCCGCTACGACGGCTGGAAAAAAGCCGTCAAACGCGCGATGGCGTGGGAAGAGCGTGACGAGTAATTAGCCTCAACCTTGCCCTCTCTCCCCGGAGAGAGGGCTGCTCTACCAACCCTCCTCTTCTCGCTGTGATAAACTTCGCTCAATTTCTTTCACTATAGAGTTTGTTATGAGACGAGAACTTGCCATCGAATTCTCCCGCGTGACCGAAGCCGCAGCGCTGGCTGGCTACAAATGGCTGGGGCGTGGCGATAAAAACACCGCGGATGGCGCGGCGGTTAACGCTATGCGCATCATGCTCAACAATGTCGATATAGACGGCACCATCGTGATTGGCGAAGGCGAGATCGACGAAGCGCCGATGCTGTTTATTGGTGAAAAAGTCGGCACCGGTAAAGGCGATGCGGTCGATATTGCCGTTGATCCGATCGAAGGGACGCGCATGACGGCGATGGGCCAGGCCAACGCGCTGGCGGTGCTGGCGGTCGGCGATAAGGGCTGTTTCCTGAATGCGCCGGATATGTACATGGAAAAACTGATTGTCGGTCCTGGTGCAAAAGGCGCTATCGATCTCAATCTGCCGTTGGCCGATAACCTGCGTAATGTCGCCGCTGCGCTCGGCAAACCGCTGAGTGAACTGACGGTCACCATTCTGGCTAAACCACGCCACGACGATACTATTGCCGAGATGCAGGCGCTGGGCGTACGTGTTTTCGCGATTCCCGATGGCGATGTTGCCGCCTCCATCCTCACCTGTATGCCGGATAGCGAAGTGGATGTCCTGTACGGCATTGGCGGTGCGCCGGAAGGTGTGGTTTCCGCGGCGGTCATCCGCGCGCTTGATGGCGATATGCAGGGCCGCCTGCTGGCGCGCCATCAGGTGAAAGGCGATAACGAAGAGAACCGTCGTATTGGCGAATATGAATTAAAACGCTGCCGCGGCATGGGCATTGAAGCGGGCAATGTGCTGCGTCTGGATGAAATGGCGCGCAGCGACAATGTTATTTTCGCCGCTACCGGCATTACCAAAGGCGACCTGCTGGACGGCATCACCCGTAAGGGCAATATCGCCACCACCGAAACGCTGCTGATCCGCGGCAAATCGCGCACCATTCGCCGTATTCAGTCTATTCACTATCTGGATCGTAAAGACCCGGAAGTGCAGCGTCATATACTATAAGGGTATTTGTTCAATTGAGCTTTCCGGCCTTCACGGGCTGGAAATCTCGCACGACAGACACGAAGATAAGGCAACGCTACAGAACAGGAGAAAACCATGGCGGACTGGGTAACAGGAAAAGTCACAAAGGTGCAGTTCTGGACCGATGCGCTATTCAGCCTCACCGTTCATGCCCCCGTTCACCCCTTCACTGCCGGACAATTCGCCAAACTTGGGCTGGAAATTGACGGCGAGCGCGTCCAGCGCGCCTACTCATACGTGAACGCCCCGAGCAATCCCGATCTGGAGTTCTACCTTGTCACCGTGCCGGAAGGGAAACTTAGCCCGCGCCTGGCCGCACTCCAGCCGGGAGACGAGGTGTTACTGGTGAGCGAAGCGGCGGGGTTCTTCGTGCTGGAAGAAGTGCCGGACTGCGACACCTTGTGGATGCTGGCAACCGGCACCGCGATTGGGCCGTACTTGTCGATTTTGCAGGAAGGCAAAGATCTGGAACGTTTCAAAAAACTGGTGCTGGTACATGCGGTGCGCTACGCGGCGGATTTAAGTTATTTGCCGCTGATGCTGGAGCTGCAAAAACGCTACGAAGGGAAGCTTAAGATCCAGACGGTGGTTAGCCGGGAGACACTTTCCGGTTCGCTGACCGGGCGCGTTCCGGCGCTGATTGAAAGCGGTGCGCTGGAAGAGGCCGTTGGGCTGGCGTTGAACGCCGAAACCAGCCATGTAATGCTGTGCGGCAACCCGCAAATGGTGCGCGATACCACACAGTTACTGAAAGATACCCGCCAGATGGCAAAACACCTGCGCCGCCGCCCCGGGCATATCACCGCCGAACACTACTGGTGATCAGCGGTATTTCACATCCAGTGTCTCTTTGCCGTACTTATTTTCCCCCTGGGTGCCCACAAATGCGCCCAGGTCGATAACCATCATGACGATAATCACCACCGGGATCAGACGCCCCACCGTCCACTCCAGCGTACCGCCCAGTACCTGCCAGTTGCCCGACAGCAGCATCCACGCCAGCACCAGCAAAAAACCCCACGCGCCGTGACGCCCCCGGTCATGCAGACGTTTTACCATCACGCAGGTTGTCGGCCAGATCAGGCACACAAGGATAAATGCCGCCATCTGAAAATCGAGCATGCCGCCGTTGGCGAGCGTGAACAGCACCGTCATACTCAATAGCCAGAGGATCATCCAGACCCAAAAATCGCGACGCC
Source organism: Kosakonia sp. SOY2 (assembly GCF_027109175.1). Lineage (NCBI taxonomy): Bacteria > Pseudomonadati > Pseudomonadota > Gammaproteobacteria > Enterobacterales > Enterobacteriaceae > Kosakonia > Kosakonia sp. SOY2. Next base: position 85,069 of record NZ_JAPVXH010000007.1, on the reverse strand, counting down.
CAATGCGCCCTTTAAAAGAGAACAACCACTGCTGTATGCCCATGTAAGGTTCCTTATTATCGTAGTGCCGCGTAGTTTACCCTGGCGGCGGGAGTTTTTGACAAGCCAGCCCGATATCGTTTTAATCGTGAGCAAACTCAACAGAGGGCGATGTGAATGAAAGCATGGCGTTATCCCATTTGGCTGCTCTTTTCCGCGCTGGTTTTCAGCATACCGGTTCATGCAGAAGAGCCGTCGACCGCCACCACTGCGCCCTATTTATTGCCGGGCGCGCCGACATTTGATCAGTCGATTAGTCAGTTTCGCGAAAAATTCAACACCGATAACCCGACGCTGGCGCTCAGTGAATTTCGCGCGGTAGATAGCCGGGGCGATCAGGCGAACCTGACGCGCGCAGCCACGAAAATCAATGATTACCTCTACGCCTCGACGGCGCTGGAGCGCGGTACGCTGAAAATCAAATCGATGCAGATAACCTGGCTGCCGGTGCAAGGTCCGGAGCAAAAAGCGGCGAAAGCAAAAGCTCAGGAGTATATGGCGGCGTTTATCCGCGCCTTTTCACCGACGTTAACCGCCGCACAGAGTACGCAAAAGCTGCAAAAGTTGCTGACTAACGGCAAAAACAAACCTTACTACGCCGAAACGGAAGGCGCGATTCGCTATGTGGTAGCAGACAACGGTGAAAAAGGGCTGACCTTCGCTGTTGAACCGATTAAGCTGACGCTATCTGATTCGCTGGAAGAGAACAATAAATGACAAAAAGCAAAGCCTTTCAGGGGATGAATCTCTATACTGTTTCACAGACCATGCTGCCCTGAGGGGCGGCCATATTCCTTAATTCGCCAAGCGCGTGGAGAGTAAAAATGCGACATCCTTTAGTGATGGGTAACTGGAAACTGAACGGCAGCCGCCACATGGTAAACGAACTGGTTGCAAACCTGCGTACCGAGCTGGCTGGCGTAACGGGTTGTGCTGTCTCAATCGCTCCGCCGGAAATGTACCTCGATCTGGCCAAACACGCCGCTGATGGCAGCCACATTGTACTGGGCGCGCAAAACGTTGACGTTAACCTGTCTGGCGCATTCACCGGCGAAACCTCTGCCGAAATGCTGAAAGATATTGGCGCGAAATACATCATCATCGGCCACTCTGAGCGCCGTACTTACCACAAAGAATCCGACGAGTTGATCGCGAAGAAATTCGCCGTGCTGAAAGCGCAGGGTCTGACGCCGGTTCTGTGCATCGGTGAAACCGAAGCAGAAAACGAAGCCGGTAAAACCGAAGAAGTATGCGCACGTCAGATCGACGCCGTGCTGAAAACGCAGGGTGCTGCGGCATTCGAAGGCGCGGTAATTGCCTACGAACCGGTTTGGGCTATCGGTACCGGCAAATCCGCGACCCCGGCACAGGCACAGGCTGTTCACAAATTTATCCGTGACCACATTGCAAAAGCCGACGCGAAAGTGGCTGAACAAGTGATCATTCAGTACGGCGGTTCCGTTAACGCTGGCAACGCAGCAGAGCTGTTCACCCAGCCGGATATCGACGGCGCACTGGTTGGCGGCGCATCCCTGAAAGCGGACGCTTTTGCGGTGATCGTTAAAGCGGCAGAAGCTGCAAAACAGGCGTAATTCTGTTTTACCCTCTCCCGGACAGGGAGAGGGTTTTACCTCACAATTTCCCCAGCACGCTAAACCACGCGTAATCCAGCGGTAATAACACCAGATACGTCACCACTGCCAGTGCCAGACAGAGCAGCATCCCCGATCTCGCCGGGACTTTGCCGAGCGCCATCGCCACCACAATCGGCGACGCCTGATACGGCAACAGCGGCGTGGAATATCCCAGCACCTGAATCATGATCACTGACAGCAACGGAAAACCGGTGGCGTCGGCAAAACTCTGCGCAAGCGTAGTAAACAGCGCCGGTACGCCGTTAGCGGTCATAATAAAATTCAGGGCGGTGGTAATGCCGGTCAGCGCCAGGAAACTGGTGAACGGCCGCGCCGGATCGAGCGGCATCACATGCAGCAGCGCATCACCAACGGCGCTACCGATCCCGGTTTGCGTCACCGTAATCGCCAGGCCAAGAATTCCCGCCACATAGATACAGGTGCGAATGTTCACGCCGCTGGAAAATTCATCACCCGTGATAAACCCCACGCGCGGCAGCAGCGTCACGCAGGCGGCAGCTAGCCCCGTCCACGCAGGCCCGATGCCGTGCCAGCTTTCGGTAACCCACAACGTCAGCACCACCGCCAGCATCCACGCCAGCCGTTTTTCTGCCCGGCTCATCGGTTCAGAAGGGGCTTGCTCGCGGGGCGCACGTGGCTGACCGGGAAAAAGCCAGCAAATAAGGCCAATCAAGATCAGCCCTTTTAAAATGCCAAGCACCGGCGTATGCAGCAGCAGATAAGGCACATAGTTAAGATGAATGCCGTAAGAGCCTTCTGCCGCGCCGCTCATCACCAGGTTTGGTACGTTAGCGGGCAAAATGGTTGCCGATAACTGGAAAGTGCCAAAACCGACCGCCAGCGCCAGCCCGTACCACGAACGGGTGCCTTCGTGAATACCCGCGCGCGCCGCCATTGCCGCGACGATCGGCATCAACAGCGCAATGCGCCCCATGTTCGAAGGCATCACAAACGCCAGTGCGTAACTGAGCAGTACGACGCTTGCGACCATTTGCAGCCATGAGTCGGTCAGCTTTGCCGATAACGCTCTCGCCGCCCGATCCGCCAGCCCGGTTTTGCGTATTGCCACACCGAGCACGAACCCGCTGAACACCAGCCAGAAAGCCGATGACGCGAAGCCACCAAAGATCACCTCCGGCGGAGCAATTTTCGCCACCATCGCCGCCGTAAAAAACAGCAGCGCGGTGATAAATTCCGGCAATAACGAGGTGGCCCACAGCACAATAGTGATGCCGACAATGACAGAGGGAAGGAACAGAGGGTGAGAAAACCAGAGCGACATGCCTGTCTCCTGTAGTTTTTTTCAGCAAGTCTACGGTGACAGGCAGGCGGAGTAAACGTGAATTATGGTGGGGTTATTTCAGGATATCGCATTGATGATCCTGAATTTCCTCTGCCGATGCGCGATTAAGCGCTAACAGATTACGCTCGGTGGCCAGCAGCACAAACGAGCCATCGGCCTGCTGCGCCAATGCCAGCGCGAAGCGGCCCATATGCGCTTTTGCTTCCGGCACTTCTTCTGCCAGCATCAAAAACGGACTGCGTTGCACCAGCTCCGCTTCCGTCACGCGGCGCGCTAAATATTGATGACCGAGCAGCCCCCCCGGAAATGCCAACCACTGGCTGCTGATACGTGCGGCATTGTCATTCAGTTGCGTGCGCACATCAGGACGCAGGCAGGAGATATGAATATGAAAATGGTTCTGTGTGCGCCCGGAGCGTGAATTAATGGTTAAGGAGATGGCGTTGTCCGGCACCGTGCTGCCACGCAGTTTGCTCATCACATCGCGGGATTGCCACGCCTGCCAAAAGAAGTTGGGCGTTGTCGGTTGCAGCAGCAACGGGCTTTCCGTGCCGTTGATGCGGTACGTTGGCATCAGCAAAAACTGCAGCGGCCCATTGCGATCTTTCATCAGCACATAGCCGCCTTTCAGGTTCACCTGGGCGCAGGGTTTTGGCGAGTTATGCTCACGCATGTTTGGTAAACATTGTTCGGTAACGATATGGCGCAGCCCATCCGGGTTACCGCTGTTTTTAAACCACAACCACGCTCCCGCCGCTGCCAGTAAGGCCAGCACCAACAGAACAATGACGACGCGACGCACTGTTTTCATTTTTTCCGCTTCCTTTGCTGAAAGAACCGGAATGATAGCGCAAATTGCCCGGCAAGTTGAAAATCCTGGATTTTACGCAGACAGAAAAGAAGACGCCCTCTTACGAGGGCGTTTGGGGAGATTAACGTTTACTGATTTGGTCGAACGTACCGCCGTTGGAGAAGTGCTCTTTTTGCGCCTTCGTCCAGCCACCGAACACATCATCAATGGTGAAGAGTTTCAGTTTCGGGAACGCGCTGGCGTATTTCGCCGCCACCTGCGCATCACGCGGGCGATAGAAGTTCTTCGCGGCGATTTCCTGACCTTCCGGCGAGTAGAGATATTTCAGGTAGGCTTCCGCTACTTTCTCAGTGCCTTTCTTCTCTGCCACTTTGTCGACAACGGAGACGGTCGGCTCTGCGAGAATAGATTCGCTCGGGGTGACAATTTCAAATTTGTCTTTGCCCAGTTCGTTGGTTGCCAGTAGCGCTTCGTTTTCCCACGCAATCAGTACATCACCGATACCGCGCTCAACGAAAGTATTGGTCGCACCGCGCGCACCGGAATCCAGCACTTCTACATTTTTAAACAGCGCTTTGACGAACTCCTGCGCTTTTGCCTGATCGCCGCCGTTCTGATGCAGCGCATAACCCCAGGCCGCCAGGTAGTTCCAGCGCGCACCACCGGAGCTTTTCGGGTTCGGCGTGATCACCGAAACACCCGGTTTAATCAGGTCGTTCCAGTCATGAATCTGTTTCGGATTGCCTTTACGCACCAGGAAAACGATGGTCGAGGTGTACGGAGCGGAGTTGTCTGGCAGGCGTTTGATCCAGTTTTTATCGATACGGCCACGTTCTGCAATCGCGTCAACATCGTAGGCCAGCGCCAGAGTTACCACATCGGCGTCGATACCGTTGATAACCGATGTTGCCTGTTTGCCGGAGCCGCCATGGGACTGACGAATCACAACGTTGTCGCCAGTCTCTTGTTTCCAGTGCGCGCTGAAGGCTTTGTTGTATTGCTCATACAGCTCACGCGTTGGATCGTAAGAGACGTTTAGTAACTGGATATCCTTTGCCAGAACGCTGGTGGAAGCCAGCAGTAATGTAATCCCCAAGCCCCATTTATTCATCGCCCGCTCTCTTAAAGTTATCGATTTTGATGTCGTCAGACTGCCAGAAAGGCATCCAATGATTAAAGAATAAAAAAAGATTGGCTATAACTTTGGAGAATAAATGGGGATAAAAAAACGCCCTCGCTATTGAGGGCATTTTTGCACTTAGTAGAGTTTTTTCGCGCAGTCGAGCCAGTCGCCTTTGAACGGGCGTTTCATGTTCTCGATAGCGTCGATGATGTCGTGATGTACCATTTTTTCGTTCTGAATACCGACACAGCGACCGCCGTAGCCCTGCAATAGCAGCTCGATCGCATAAGAACCCATACGGGAAGCCAGAATGCGGTCGTAAGGTACCGGAGAGCCGCCGCGCTGAATATGGCCAAGAACGGTAGCGCGAGTTTCACGCTGGGTTTCGCTTTCGATGTACTTCGCCAGCTCGTCGATATCGCAGATATGCTCGGTAATCGCCACGATGGCGTGTTTTTTACCTTTGGCGATACCCGCTTTGATCTCTGCTACCAGGTCTTCACGGTTGAATTCCACTTCCGGCAGTACGATAAACTCGCAACCGCCCGCAATCGCCGCTGCCAGCGTCAGGTCGCCACAGTAGCGCCCCATGACTTCAACGATGGAGATACGCTGGTGAGAAGAAGAGGTGTCACGCAGGCGGTCGATGGCTTCAACCACGGTTTGCAGCGCGGTGAAGTAACCGATGGTGTAGTCAGTACCGGCAACGTCGTTATCGATGGTGCCCGGCAGACCGATGCACGGGAAACCCATTTCAGTCAGGCGTTTAGCACCCATATAGGAACCGTCGCCGCCGATAACCACCAGCGCGTCGATACCGCGTTTTTTCATGTTCTCAATAGCCACGGCGCGGATATGCTCTTCACGGAATTCCGGGAAGCGGGCGGAGCCGAGGAATGTGCCGCCGCGGTTGATCATGTCGGACACGCTATAGCGGTCAAGTTGGATCATGCGGTCTTCGTACAGGCCGAGGTAACCGTCATAGATACCTGCCACTTCCAGACCTTCTGTCAATGCTGCGCGGACGACACCGCGGATCGCGGCATTCATGCCTGGCGCATCACCGCCACTTGTCAACACACCGATTTTTTTAATCATGACTACCTCTGAACTTAGGAATGCAAAATAAAATTCTGTGGCCCGAAGCGACTCCCCTGTGGGAGCGAACAACTATGCTGCAAATAGTATATCAATCCCAGCTTGCTGAATTGATTCAGGTCAGACCAAATGGCGGTAATTTATACACAAAAAGTTGGTCTGGCTCACTTTTTTACAACGAAATACGAAAGCCTCTACGTGCTTATCGTCCTTGAGGTACTACCGAACAAGGATCCTGATGGATTATCACATCAGAACCCGGGAAACGTTGCAGAATCGCCTGTTCTACCTGCTCAGCAATAAGATGCGCCTGAACGAGCGGCAGGTTATCTTCCATTTCCAGATGTATTTGAATAAAGCGGGTCGGCCCTGACTGCCGCGTGCGAAGATCGTGAGCGCCGCTGACGCCCGGCCAGGAGGTGACAATGGTGAAAATTTCCTGTCGCTCTTCGTCGGGTAAGGCTCTGTCCAGCAATGCCTGAACGGCGTCATACCCCATGTGTAACGCGCTATACAAAATATAGCTGCCAATACCCAGCGCAAACAATGCATCTGCACGATGCCATCCATACCAGGAGAGACCCAGCGCGATGAGAATTGCGCCGTTCATCATAACATCAGACTGATAATGAAGCATATCCGCCCGCACCGCCTGGCTGTGGGTTTTCCGCACGACCCAGCGCTGAAAAGTGACAAGGATCACAGTACTAAACAGCGCGATCAGCGTGACCGTAATACCAATGCCAGCATCACGAAGCGGTTCAGGTTTAGCAAGGTGCTGAATACCGGTCAAAAACAGGAACAACGCCGAACCAGAAATAAACATACTTTGTGCCAGCGCCGCCAGCGATTCCGCCTTTCCGTGGCCGAATGTATGTTCTTCATCGGCCGGTTGCAGCGAATAGCGTACCACTAACAAGTTGGTTAGCGACGCGGCGATATCTACCAGCGAATCAACCAGCGCCGCCAAAATACTGACCGAACCGGTAAACCACCACGCGAATATTTTAATGATCAACAGTGACGACGCCATGACGGTCGCCGCAACTGCTGCCCGGGTAACCAAACGCCCATAGGATTGATTCATAAACGCTCCTGCCTGGATCCAGCAGGGATTATAACGAAAGGCAGGCAACAGCAATGGGAAAATTAAGCAGTGGAATTGCGGGCAAAAAACCCCCACATCGTGTGGGGGAAGACAGGGATGGTGTTTTAGCATCATCACTATCATCATGAAACAAAAGGATTTGTTTCTTTCAATGTCCACACATTGACCACATCGACACATAACAAGCCCCGCAATGGCGGGGCTTTTCTCACATCCACAAAATTTGCTGACCTGACGAGGTAGGGGGAGTATTAGCCAAACGGCTCATACTCCCAAAAACTTATTGAGGTATATTATCGAACAACGATGCCGCGTAAACCCATGAGGGGACGCTATTTATCAGAGACTGATAGCCGCTATAGTCAGTATATATTGGATTCTGGCAACCATGGTGCTGAGTGTAATTAACGGCGAACATCCCCGAGTTTACAAAATACTTATCCACAAGCGCAGCTACACAAAAGTATGGCTTATTATTTGCATGCTGTAAAAATTCCGAAACAGCACTTTTATCGTTAGATTTGACAAATACTGGTACATCACCAAAGTCCAAAGGAGAGGCACTGAGCTTAAAGTTAAAATCCTCATCCTTATCTCCAACAGTCGAAAATATATCATGAGGCATAACATTATGTTCATAGAAATATTTGTTAAGCGCAGGCTTATGATCACCATAGACGATAATAACTGCATCTTTATCGACCCGTTGAACCTCTTGAGCAAAACTTGTTAATCGAGAAATTGATTCAGCAACTTCGTATTTATAGACTGTTTCGCCAGAATCATTTAGATATTGGTAAGGGCCGTGAGTACCCATGGTAATGAGATTCATAAAAAGTGGTTGCCCCTGTCTCTCACGCAATTTTTTTAACGCTGAACGGTAAAGTAAAATATCATCTGCTTGCCACTGCCAAGGTTTCTTATTTTTTGCAATATCGACCGGCACATCACCCATTTGGGTTATATCAACAAACTCATCAAAATCAAACTTACGATAAACATCGTCTCTTCGCCAAAATGACCGACTGTTGTTATGAGCAGCAAATGTAATATAACCTTTCCTTTTTAAAACACTAGCAAAGGAATCAGCATTGTCCTTGAATGTATCAACATATTCTTGGTAAATAATGCCTGAAAGATGCTTACTAGTGCTTGGCAATCCAGTTAACATTTCAAACTCTATATTTGCCGTACCAGCACCATAGTGCGGAGAAGTTGCTCGCATTGCAGTAAAGCCATTATCCATTAAAGGCTGATATAGGTCTTTGAAGTTGTTATCATCATACCAACATGACTCACACAATATAAATATTACCGTCTTATTCTTTGGCTCACCTTTAATATACTGGTCACGTAAAGAATAGTAGTTATTCAATTCGTCTTTATGTAAATCCGGGACTGATAAGCGAAGGCTGGTTTGAATCAGATGCAGAGGTAAGCCATGCCGTTTCACATTACCCGGCCAATCCCATGAAACGTAATAAACATCGTATTTATTAGTGAGAACGCTAACCTTTTCAACCAACCAGTCAGGCAGTACTTTAAAAGCACTAGAATAGGCTGAAAAAGCCATTAGCATAGTAGGTATTAAAAGTAAGCTTACAACTGTCTTACTGGCTTTATGAATCTTTAGTCTACTATCTAAAAATAACATAAGTATTCCGGTCAGAATCACACCAACACAGAGCAATATATTGCTAGAAGAAAGATATTTAGACGCCAGAGAAATATTTGAGCCAGCAACAATATCATTATATGAAAGTGGCTGACCGGTGAGGGCTAGTTTTTTTTCATTAATAAAAGAGAGCAGACCAAAAACCAAGGCAATGATATACAAAGAAAAAATAACTCTTAAACCGAACAACCGAAAAACGAGATATAAAAAAATAACTGGCGCTGACCGCCATAAAATTCTAATTACTTCATAAAGATTTATACCATAAGGACTATCGCCAGTAATCCCAAGAAATTCTTTCATAAAAATGACAATAACAAAAATGCACAACAATTCAACAAAGATATTTTTGAGCATCCCAAGACTGACTTTAGTGACATCAACACCTTTAAAACTAGACCTCATGTCCCCCACACCCCTTGAATTATTTTTCCACTGAAAAATTCAAAAATATATATTTGTTACCATAAACGAACCCCGCAATTGCGGGGTTTTACTCACATCCACAAAATTTGCTGCCCTGACGAGGTAGGATGCGGTCTGACCGGTTTTACTTCTCCGGGCTTAACAATATAACGCTGCACGGACTCCAGCGTCACAAAGGTCGCGCTGCAATTTACGTTCTGGCACTGATGGTAACGTTCCTTAGTGGTCTCTGTCATGTAACGACTGGTGCGCGCATGTGCGGCGTGCTGGCATAACGGGCAATGAAACATAGTGAGCACCTCAACGGTTTAACTGACGCTTCAATTTTAACAAATAAAACCTTATAAAACAAAAAGATATAAATAAAAATCTATATATCCTCACCTGCTTCGTACTCAACGTCTGATAGCCTTACCTCAAGCTCTAAGCCCGTCGTGAAGCCATTATTATTGAGGCTGTGGGTCACCTTACTGATTATCCATGCCTGCTCATCTATGACGCTCTTAAAGCCCGAGACTTTCACCGGCGTTTCCGGGTACAACTCGGCGCGCCCGACCGCGAGATTTATTGAGAACTCAGCAACGCCGCGCTGTAGTTTGTCCCATTTGGCCGTCGCAGCCCGTACCGCCTGGGCTTTTGTGGCGTACACGGTTGTCAGCGCAAAAACATTATCCGCTTCACCGGCCATGTATTCACCTTCCCGCGCCTCGGGGACTTTGGCCTCCTTCTTTTTTGCCTTTGCTTTGGGATGCTGCAACGCGCGCAGATGCTGCTCTTTAGGCTTGCGCTTCACCTTCACTTTTTTCGGCTTCGGCTCTTTGGTATGGAGCCATTGCGCCGTCACGCCGGTGTAAGCGCCCCGGTCAGCGATCGCAAACTGATGCCGGTCGCCATCGCTGCGGGTGATCGTCACCTGGGGAATCGGCTTACCACTGGCGTTAACGGCATTACCCGGTCGCAGAAAAAGTAACTTACCGGCTTTGATGGATACCTCGCCGCCGTTGCGGTCAGCAAGCCGTGTCAGAAATTTGGCGTCGGACTCCTGCGCCTGGTCGATATGCGGCAGCGGGATTTTTGCCAGTTCCGGCGCAACAGCGGCGGTTAATTTGTTCCGTGCCGCAATGGCCTCAACGATTGCCCCCAGCGTTTTATCGTGCCAGGACTCTTCCCGGCGCGAATTCAGCGACCCGCGAAAATCAGCCGAGCGGGCGCGGATGGTCACGGTATCCGGCGCGCCCCGGTGCTCAACCTCATCAACGGTGAAACTGCCCTTATTCACCAGCGCCGAATCTTTCCACCCAAGCCAGAGCGTCAGCACGGCACCGCGCACCGGAAGGGCGACAAGCCCGTCGGCGTCGTCGAGCTCGATATCAAGCTGATCGGCTTCAAATCCCCGGTTGTCGGTCATGGTGAGGCTTATCAGTCTGGCGCTGATATTGCCGGTAATATCCTTGCTTTCGAGTTTCAGCATAAAGTCGGGAACAAGGGAACTCCCCGCCTTGCTATAGAGTATTTCGGACATCAGAACCCCAGCGTTGAAGTTAATTTTGTTGCCGCGTCTTTCGCGTTACCGACGAGGGTTTCGGCCTGTTTACTCAGATCGCCATACACCGCCGCGAGTGATTCATCGACCCGCGTTAATGTCAGCGTAAAGCTGATTTTTCGCGGAGAACCATCGAAAAAAAACTCGGTGCCGGTATCGCTGATGCTGTTGATAACAAACATGCCGTAAATCATCCCGGAGCCGGAAAGTAACGGCCATGCCTTACCATCCTCGGCCATCAGCCGGAGCGCGGTTAAGGACAGATGGCCGCCCGTCAGTTCGGGATAAAGCTCACCGCCGAGCGTAATTTTCTCCTCGCCCACGCCGAGAAACTGAAAAGCGTCACGTTTACCCACGCGGGCATTAGACGGCCAGCGGTATTCCGCATCGCGCTGCATATTCTGAAACGGCAGTGTCTGACGCATAAAAACGAACAACCCCAAAGCCAGCATCATTTTTCTGTTCCCCTTATCCGTCTGTTCTCATGTCAGCGCGTTCGCGGGCGCGTTTTTCCCTGTCGGCGCGCTCCACGGCATCCCGTAACTGATTCCCGAGCTCACCACCGGGTGCGCCGCCGTTTTGCAGTGTGATGTTGTATGTGCTCTGCCGGTTGTCGTTATAGGCTTTACCGGCACCGGGCGCGGTCACCGGCTGATAGGCCTGATAGCCACCATACGAAGAGGTGAGAGGGTAATACGACCCCGGCGGCGTGGCATTGCCTGGCTGTTCCGACCGGGATTTCGCCTGGCTGGCCTTTTCGCCTTTCTCGTCAAGACCGTCAGACTCCTTGTTAATCACGCCGAGTTTTTCCAGCACCCATTCAATACCGGATCGCAGTTTGTTGAACGCCTTGAGCGGCAACATCAGCGCGTCAGCCAGCGCCTGACCAAACGCGATACCGGCATCCTTGCAGGAATTAAGCTGCTCCTGTGAAGATTTGACCGGCTCAAGCAGGTTTTTAAACCAGTCCCACGCCGCCTTTAATTTTTCGCCCAGCCAGTCAAACATCGGTTTAAGCGGTGAGAACATTTCACCGACCGGCGCAAAGGCCGCCGTGAGCCCCTCAATGACACCACTGAAAAAGGCGCTGATAGGCTCCCAGTATTTGCGGATAAGCAGGGCACCGGCGACGATGGCGACACCAATCGCGATAATCGGCCACGTCAGCGCACCGAGTACCGTCATGATCGCACCGCCCACGACGCTGAAGACCGTCCCGAGCACACCGGCAATCGCAATAATCGCGTTGATGCCCGAAATAACGGGAAACGCAACCAGGCCGATAGCGCCGATGACGGCAATCACGGCAGTTGCCACCCCGGCCAGCACGCCGAGGGTTTGCGCCAGTCCCTGATTTTTCTGGATCCAGCCGTCAAGTTGCAGTACGTAGCCGGTCGCTGTCTGCACCAGTTTGCGAAGGGACGATTCCTGCTGGTCAAACAGGTCAGTCCCGACCGCCTCATAAGCCGACTGGAACTCTTTGAAGTCGCCGCCGAGGTTGTCCTGCATGACTTTGACCAGTTCTTCGGTCTTGCCGTCAGACGCTTTAAACGCAGCGGTGAGCGCATCAAGCTTTCCGCCCGAGGCGGCAGACATCAGCACCGCCGCCGCCGAGCTGGCTTCCTCACCGAAAATCGTTTTCATATATTCGGCGCGCTGGCCGGTGCCGAGTTTGTTTTTTTCAAAGCTGGCCTGAATCTCTTTGAGGATGGCAAATATCGGTCGGGTGTTTCCCTTCTTATCCGCGGTGCTGATACCCAGCTCTTTAATCGCTTTATACGCTTCGCCGGTTGGCGCTTGCAGACGGGTGATCACCGCGCGGCTCCCCGTACCGGCCATTGACCCGGTGATTTTCGCGTCATGCAATGCCCCCACCATCGCGGCGGCCTGCTCGATACTGACCCCGGCATTTTTGGCGACCGGTGCGGCGTAGGTCAGCGCATCGTTAAGCCCGTCAAAGTCCGTCGCGGTTTTATTCATCGTCATCGACAGGAAAGCGTCCATTTTCGAAAAATCGGCAGTCTTACGCTCGTCACCGTTTGCCGTGTCGGCAGTGCTGGCAATCGTGCCGTTAACGTCGATGCCGACTTTTTCCTCGGTCAGCTCGCGCACCACGACCATATTAATCTGCTGGAGGAAGGAAGAAGACTGCTGGATTTTGTCAAACAGCGTCTGCGTTACCGACGGCTCAACGCTGAATTTTTTACTGAGGTCTTCGACGCCGACGCCGTTCAGCTCTGCAAGGCGGCTCATATACGCATTAAATTTAAAACGGGTTTCTTTACGCATTTTCTCTGTATTCCTGTTCTTAAAAAGGGAGGCCGGTTAGCAGTCGGTCAGGGTTGCGTCCGCGCCATCGCCGCCGGTGCTCAGTTTCCGGCGCGGCTGCGTCTGGCTGGGGGTTTTGTCCAGGGTGGCGGTGATCGTGCTGAACTGTGCGCTGTTTTTTGCGGCCTCGTCGGTCACGCTTTGCTTAAGCGCGGCGAGCTCCGTTTCCAGTGAGGCAAAACGCGCACCGGCGCTGTCTTCGCTGGTCTGCACACGTTCGGCGATAGTGGTCACCGCTTCGTGCACGTCGTTAAAACGCGCGTCATCGCTGGTCTGTTTGCGGCTGAAAATCGCCTTTACGGAATCGCTCAGCTTGTTCAGCAGGGTTTCGGGCTGGTCTTCGAATTCCAGCTCGGCGAGGGTGGCAACAGAGAAAACATTCTCCGGGCTGGATTTGAAACGCTGAAGCGGGTTGTGTTTCGCAGTGCGGCAGAATTCCAGATATTCAGTGCCGAGGCTTGCCGGGTCATCAGTGACCGCCAGGCCAACCAGATAACACTTGCCGCTGTTGGCAAAGTTCGGCTGAATTTCCATTGAGGTGTAAACCTTCTGGCCTTTCGCCACCATATCGACCAGCGTGTCGAGCGGGGCAATTTTGCCGTACAGCGCCAGCTTGCCATTCAGCGCGGAATCATCTTCGATTTTCTCCGCTTTCAGTTCGACCACATCGCCATAACGGGCGAAAGCGCCATCCGGCAACAGGCCGCGCAGGTGTTCGAGGTTGATACGACAGCCATAGACACGCGGGTCAAATGAGTCGGCCATTTCCTGAATATCCGACGCGCTGATAATGCGCCCGTCGCAGGTGTCGCCCTCGACGCCGATACGGAAGAATTTTGATACTTTTTTTGCCATCGTCAGGAGTCCTGATTGTGTGAGAAAGGATCACGTTTTGTCAGGGGGTAGTTTCCCGGCTCGTCCGTTGGTTCGCCATCAGTCACGGATGGCTTGCCCGCGACACATCAGCACCTTAGCGAATCGCCGCTCCCGCTTAAGTAGCCTTGCCGTGTACCAACAACGGCGAGGCAGGCATGACCATCACCACCGACACGACACTCTTAAACGACCCGCGACGACAGGCGGCGCTCCTGTACTGGCAGGGGTTTTCCGTGCCGCAAATCGCGGAAATGTTGCAGACCAAACGCCCCACGGTTCAGAGCTGGAAACAGCGCGACGGATGGGACGACACTGCGCCCTTAAACCGCGTCGAAAATACGTTAGAGGCGCGGCTCATCCAGCTTTACGCCAAGCCGGACTTGACCGCACACGACTTCAAAGTCGCTGATTTTCTGGCGCGCCAGATGGAACGCTTTGCCCGCATTAACCGCTATGGCCAGACGGGCAATGAGGCGGATCTCAATCCGAACGTGGCCAACCGCAATAAAGGGGATCGCAAAAAGCCGAAAAAGAATTTTTTCAGCGAGTAGGCGGTCGAAAAGCTGGAGGAAATTTTCTTCGACCAGTCTTTCGAATATCAGCTCGGATGGCATAAAGCGGGGCTTGAGCACCGCATCAGGCACATCCTCAAATCCCGCCAGATTGGCGCAACGTTTTATTTCGCCCGCGAGGCGCTGTTACGCGCCCTGAAAACCGGCCATAACCAGATATTTTTATCGGCGTCCAAAACACAGGCGTATGTGTTCCGCAAATACATCATCGCCTTTGCGCGCCTGGTCGATGTCGACCTGACCGGCGACCCGATTGTCATCGGCAATAACGGCGCGGAGCTGTTATTTCTCGGCACCAACAGCAACACCGCGCAGAGCCATAACGGCGACCTGTATGTCGACGAAATTTTCTGGATCCCCAACTTCCAGAAACTGCGCAAAGTGGCGTCGGGCATGGCGTCGCAAAGCCATCTGCGCACGACCTATTTTTCGACCCCTTCCTCGCTCGGGCATGGTGCCTATCCGTTCTGGTCGGGCGACCTGTTTAACAGGGGGCGCGCCAGCGCCAGCGAACGGGTCAGCATTGATATCAGCCACGCGGCATTAGCGCGGGGCGTGGCGTGTCCTGATGGTCAGTGGCGGCAGATTGTCACCATTGAGGACGCGCTCGCCGGGGGCTGCACCCTCTTTGACATTGACGCGCTCCGCATGGAGAACAGCGCAGACGACTTCCGCAACCTGTTTATGTGCGAGTTTGTCGACGACAAAGCATCGGTGTTTCCGTTTGAAGAACTGCAACGATGCATGGTCGACAGCATGGAAGAGTGGGAGGACTTCGCCCCGTTCGCCGACCGGCCATTTGGTCACCGCGTGGTATGGATTGGTTACGACCCGTCGCACCGTGGCGACAGCGCCGGGTGCGTGGTTATCGCGCCGCCGGTGGTGGCCGGGGGCAAGTTCCGCATTCTGGAGCGCCACCAGTGGAAGGGGATGGACTTCGCCACACAGGCCGAGTCTATCCGCGCACTCACGCAAAAATACAACGTGGATTACATCGGCATCGACTCAACCGGGCTCGGTCAGGGCGTGTTTCAGCTTGTGCGCTCGTTTTACCCGGCTGCGCGTGACATCCGCTACACCCCGGAAATGAAAACCGCCATGGTGCTCAAGGCCAAAGACACCATCACGCGCGGTTGCCTGGAATACGACGTGAGCGCAACCGACATCACGCAGTCGTTTATGTCCATCCGCAAAACCATGACCAGCAGTGGGCGCAGCGCCACCTATGAGGCCAGCCGCACCGAGGAAGCCAGCCATGCGGATCTCGCCTGGGCGATCATGCACGTACTGATTAACGAACCGCTGACCGCCGCGACCGGCCAGTCGTCATCCTCCATTCTGGACTTCAACTGATGAGCAAAAATAAAAAGCAAAAAAACACACCGAAACCGCGTCAGCACACCGCCGCGCCCGCCCAGAGTATGGAGGCGTTTACCTTCGGCGAGCCGGTGCCGGTGCTGGATAAACGCGAAATCCTTGATTATGTGGAGTGCATCGATAACGGCCAGTGGTACGAGCCGCCGATCAGTTTTTCCGGCCTGGCAAAAAGCATGCGCGCCGCCGTTCACCACAGCTCGCCGATGTACGTTAAGCGCAATATTCTGGTATCGACGTTTATACCGCATGCCCGTCTGTCACGGCAGGACTTCAGCCGGTTCGCCCTGGATTACATCGTTTTCGGCAACGCGTTTATTGAGACGCGGTTAAGCCTGTCCGGCAGACCGGTTAAATACGAAACCTCACCGGCGAAATATACCCGGCGCGGCGTGGAGGACGACACCTACTGGTTTATTCAGAACTACACGCAGCCGCACCAGTTTGCGCCCGGGTCGGTTTTCCACCTGCTTGAGCCGGATATCAACCAGGAACTTTACGGGATACCGGAATATCTCAGCGCGCTTAATTCGGCCTGGCTGAATGAATCGGCGACGCTGTTTCGCCGTAAGTATTACCAGAACGGGGCGCACGCGGGTTACATCATGTACGTGACGGACGCTGCGCAGAGTAGTACGGACGTTGAAGCACTGCGCAAGGCGATGCGCGACTCGAAAGGGCTCGGTAATTTTAAGAACCTGTTTTTCTACGCGCCGAACGGAAAAGCCGACGGCATTAAAATCGTGCCGCTGTCGGAAGTTGCCACCAAAGACGACTTTTTTAACATCAAAAAAGTCAGCGCCGGTGATCTGCTCGACGCGCACCGCGTGCCGTTCCAGTTGATGGGAGCCAAGCCCGAGACGGCGGGCTCTATTGGCGACGTTGAGAAGGTGGCAAAGGTGTTTGTGCGAAACGAACTGAAGCCTTTGCAGTCGCGCTTTCTGGAGCTCAACGAGTGGGCGGGCGACGAGATCATCCGGTTTGAAAAATACAGCCTTGAGGACGACAACGCGTAAACCATCACAGCCGCCTGCGGGCGGCTTTTTCATGCCCCCGCCCTGACAGCCTCAGAGACACCACACGCCGCGCAACATCCCCGACATGCTCACATGCCTTACGCCGAGACAATGCTCCAGCGGCGCGCTCAGGCGCGAATAAAATATATAAATACCCGCCCCAGCGCGCAATGCTTTCCCCGCCACGCCTGCCCGCTTTACGGGTCGGTTTTAATGCAGTTGCATGGACACCCTGAACCCGCGCTAGCTTTGGCGGTACATAGTCAGAATGGACAAGCATGATGCATGCAAAACCATACACCTAATGCACGCACGGCTAATGAATGCAAAACTAACGGGAAATTGCATAAAAAAACCGGCATTCAGAGTGCCGGTTTGGTCGAGGTTTAAAGGGATTACTCAACGCATAATACGCTAATAACATTGTGAGGCACATGCCATACGCTGGCGACAATCAGCAAAAAAGTCGCCCACGGATTTTAATAAACGAGAGATAATATCTTGATATGGATCCTTTTATTTGTGCATTCTAATGTGATTCAGTAGATTTTTAATGATCTGACCTAGCTCTGCGCTGCTTGCCTGCTCGACCAGCTTGTCAGTATACATGTCGACCTCGCGCGAACTAAGGTCATTGTTCTGCGCCAAACAGGCAAGGTGCGCTGACCAGCGTTTAACCCACTCACCATCAGAAGAAATGGAATTTTGCATGTCGAAAAACCTCGATTTATTTAACCAGCAGACGGCGGAAATCTTTGCAGTGTTATGGGAAAACTTTCCCGTGCCACAAGTTATTACCTATGAAAAATTTAATGCCGCTTTACCCGATGACTACTTCGACCAACTTAACTCACCGGAAATGAAAGCATTAAGTCAATTACGTTGTGTGGTTGAGGGCACATTCACCTTCCTTGATGAAAATGGATACATCAAGTACGAAACAGATTATCAAACATATTTTCGAGATGTACGACTGACCGAGAAGGCACTGGCGGTGCTCAACAAAAAACCTGAGGCACTTGATGGCAATGAAACGATGGGCGAAAAGGTTATCAATGCGGTGAAGGATGGGACACCTAGTGTCATTGCAGGAGCAGTAACAAACCTCCTTACCTTTGGTGTGAATTTGATCACTCCCTCTTAAAATAACCTCAAGTATTGTACACCGTAGGATGTAAAAAATAATAGTGAGCCGGATTAATTTAAAAATAGGTTAAAACAAAATGATTAACTTCATCATGGGTGGTTTCCCAGAGCATTACGACTACTGGATAACATTTAAACAAAAAAGTGGGGACTTTTTTTTCCCACTAGCAAGAGTTTTTGAGGGAACACCAGAGAACATTCGCAAAAAACTCACACCATTAAATAGCAGTGCAATTGCTTATATTGAAAACCTCCCCGTCATATTTATGACTGAAGCTTATAATATTGATGACGAAGATTTTCTTTATGTAGACATCCGCATTGGAAAAATTTCAAAGGTATCTCTGTCTGGTAAAAACATTAACTTTCACTTTGAAATTAACAAAGAATACAATAAAATACAAATCAGAAACAAAAACTTTATTATAAAAAAATTAGACTTTGGCTCTTATGGTTTAAACAGAACTCACTGGGCCATAAAAGAAAAAGGCATCGATGAAATACTTAAGTTGTTTGGTATCGAGACAGATGAAAAAGCTGTTGATATTCCCGCCCCACTACCAGATGAACAAATTACAAATACATCCATTGATAACCTACAGACGTTTATCAAAATAGTTCTTGATTCTCAATCTGCTGAAGACGAAGAAACATTTTATCGAGGCCATTCTGATTCATCATATGAATTAGCACCCTCTCTCTTCAGAAGGAATAAAAACAGCAATTTCAGGTACTTACATGCCGAAGCCAGTTTAGTCCGCGAAGCCTTAAGTGCAAGACCATCGGAATTTATTGATGACCGAACAATGCTTGATAAGCTCGTCAGAATGCAACATTATGGCCTACCTACACGCTTATTAGATATTACATCAAATCCGTTAATGGCTCTTTATTTTGCTTGTAACTCTATTAAGATTGATGAGAATGGAAACGAAATCGATGGTCAGGTAATAATATTCAAAACGCCAAGGAAAAGAATAAAATTCTTTGATTCAGATACCGTTAGTTGCATATCCAATTTATCCATGCTTTCCCAAGAACTTAAGGATAAGCTCGATATTACTATAGAAAAATCAAAATTTAACGAAACTGAAGCGTGCTTAAAACTAACTCACTACATTAAAGATGAAAAGCCCTATTTCCAAAATGTTATAAACCCTGAAGATCTGGAAAAGATAATATTTGTTAAAAGCCGAATAAACAATGAAAGAATTTCATCTCAATCTGGTGCTTTTTTATTGTTTGGTAATAACGCAGTATTTCCAGACATTACTTCTGAATCACAATCAGATTCGCTATACAACTTTAAGACAGAAAGGATAACCATAAAAAACAAACAGAAGATTCTTGAGGATTTAGCCACTCTTAATATCACAGATGCAACAGTTTATCAGGGCCTGGAAAGAACAATGAAATTAATAGCAAATAAATACTCTTCAGAAAACTGATTGCGCACTGTAACACTTAATAACAAAACTAACACCCATCAATGTTAACAATAAATGTTGATATTGATGGTTTTTTCATTTTATATTTATGAAATGCCTACAGATCATATTTCCTCATGCCATCATATAACGTACAATTTAACTCGAAGTATTAGATTTCAAAGTAAGCACCTTTGATTTATAGCGCGGTTCAATAACCCCCATTGAATGCAAACGACCAAAGAGTGTTTTTGCAATTGATGTTTCTTTAGCATTTTCCACATCTTTAATTATTTTCCAATATTCAATGTCCCTAGCCATTAAACGATGCTGCTCATTTCTAACTTTTAAACAGTCACCTAATACAATAACTCCGGTTACCAATTTGGGTTTATCTTTCGCATACAATTTCGTTTTAGTAGGGTGCATAATATGACCATGCTTGCCGATAATCTTACGAATTACAGCACAGAACAATCGATTTACATTAGCCCCCGAAAAGGTTAGATCATCAACATAAACTGTCATTTCAACCTTTAACTTTTGACAAACTTCATATATTTCACCAAACATTCTGGAATTTGCAAAGTAGGCTAAAGGCATACTGATTCGACTTCCTGTAGGCAACCTGTCATGACAGGTACATATATGTGACAAAATATCAGCAACATCAGGTGATGTTTTCATCACTGAAAAGAAAAAGGAGAATATCATTACTCTTGTTGTCGATGGAAAAAATGCCTTAATATCGGTTGTCATCATCTTTTCATGGTTACGATGAGCATTAGCATTCGTTACATTAGAACAATTTTTCTTCCCAGAATGCAGATATTCTGGCATAACAATACGTGATAATAAACTTGCAATGCGAGTATGCACTACATCTAATTTTTCTAAAGGCTTTTGTATTTTTCGGGGCTTGCCTTTTTTAGATAACTGTTCAAAAACGGAATAATTACCTTCATCTTTTCTCAAAATGGATAAATCATTCATACTAACGCCAAGAAGCTCTGCAAGTTTTCTCTTGCTTTTGAGTTTATAAAATGGCGAATCTATAATGCCATAAGATTTATTTTTAGTGCAGATCTTAAGCTTTTTCCGTTTTTTCATTTTTATTACTTACCCACTCTACGATATCCAGAATTTTTCCAGCCAAATGCAAACGTAACCGCTTAGACAAACGCCCTTGTGTGCCTAGTGATTCTGAAAAAAATACTAAAGAAGATACTGGTATGTCGAAATGGGATGAATATCGCTGTAAAACTTCAATCGACGGTGACCAAACTCCGCTTTCAAGTTCTACTATCTTTTCTTTTGGAATACCTAAAGATATTGATAATTCAACTAATGATTCTTTATGGTATTGCCTTATTAAACGAAGTGCTTTATGTAACATAGGCAACTCCACATTATTGAAACTAGGGAGGGCGCATTACTCATCTCCCCCTTCGAAGCGGTCAACTAACCATGTGATTAAATCAAGCAGTCGAATACCCCACTTAATCGCTTCCCAAACCCACTTCTTCCGGTTTGACTTGTTCTGCGCCTGCTGTTCGTTGGTTACTTTATCATTTTTCATGACTTTTTCCTTATGCCCATGGCGTGCAAACGAATGTTTGCTCAAGCGCCATGGTTCGCCGTCATAAGGATGAGATTGAACAGCACTAGCCCCCTGCTCCACGAACCCTTGGTCGCCCAAAGGGTTCGAATACCCATACGCCATACCATCTGGAGCAGCGATGACTCTCACGAGCTGCGTCGCTCAGAGGCGTTGCGCGGGGTAAATGTTAGAAAGCATTTGCTTTCCACGGGTAATGCATACCCAATTGGTGGCGATTTATCTCACTAACTAACCAATGTCTGCATCATAGCAAGTAATCCGCTTCGCTTTATGTATTGAATTATATTTTGTTGGCATTAGTTTTAATTAATTAATAAAAAACAAGAATAAAAAATATATCCTTCTAAACAATAATAACCCGACCAAGAGCTTCACTATTAAAACTTGGGATGCACATCACTGTAATTTAAGAGCATAAGGTAATTCCTTTTAGAGAGGATGGGCTAAGTTTTGAATCCCGGCCACTCGTCTGCAACCGGATATATGAATTTTTTCCTGTCATAAGCCACGGTCGCACCACGAGCCAACACTTCAAGCTCCCAGCGTTTCGGCGTAATACCATATTGAGCGAGGTCAGAGCGAATACGAGGGATTTTTGTGCGTTCGTATTTTGTTAACCTACCAGATGGCGCGACGTCATGCGGTTCTAATGGTTCATCACTTCTTTGCTGTCGATTTGGTCGTGATGTGCAGTGTTTTAATGCACTTCTGAGCCGCGTCATGACCTCGGGGTCATCCCAAGCGAGAAACCCGCAATCAACCAGATTCAACACCGCTGCGGCATGCTCAGACGGTGTGGGGATCATAACTGGATCGCCACCACCGGCGAGCTTTCCACAGTTATTGACAGGACTCCGAGGCGCGGCGATGCCGCTTTTTAAAGTCAAAGGCTCAACGGCCAAAAGCTTTGGAACAATGCGCCATTCCGATGATCGGGTGACGTGGACATGACGCGCGCCGAGATGTGGCGCGTAAATTCCTACCACCCGTTCAATATCTTCCTCGTATGCGTTGACCTCATCAGTCACGTTGCGGGCTACGCGCACAGTCTGACTATCTCGCGGGATATTTGCCCCACCCTGTGCGGCGATATATAAATCAAAATCACCACTATCCGCAGCGGCGCGAACCGCTTCTACACGCTCATCAAACTCATCAGCAACGCTAACACCGCGAGGTAATTTCCTCAGTTCACGATATGCGCCCATTGTCGGCAGGCCAATCGGTTTAAATTGAGGAATACGCCATGTAGACGCCCAGGCTGTCACAGCGGCAGCCGTATCTTTTAAGGGCTTGCCAGTATCATGATCGAGCTCGCCATCAAGCGCATAACCATCGATATTTTTAGCAATGTATTTCGCGATGTAGCCCGCTGCGCCGCCTTTGTTCAGGTGTTTAGCCTGAAAGCGATTACGCTCTGCTCCGCGTTCGTCACCATCCTCTTTGAGAGCGTAGCGGCGCATAATTTCGGTAATTGCTTTCCGTTGTTCTTGTTTGCAAAACAGCATCATATGCCAGTGCGGCGTGCCATCATGATGCGGTTCGACGACGCGCATACCGTAAACCTGCAAATCGTTATCTTTGAAAGCGGTACGCATCAGGCTCCATATACGGCATAGGTAGCGCTGCCCATCTTTCGGGGTAAAAGCCTCGTCATTCCAGCCGTGATTAAGCTGCACAGTTTTATCTTTACCCTTGCCGACCTGACGCGTCGGGTGATATTTCGATGGCGCGGTCAATGTAATAAACATCCCGTCATCACCTTCGCCAGCGGCGTAACGCTCAATTCCGGCGATAGTATTCATCAGCTCCATGCGTCGTATCTCAGGGTTAGAAATACTCCCCATGACTTTGCTAATGAGATCGATACGCTCGCCCGTCACCTTATTTTCCAGATCACAGGATTTGAGGTATTCAAGGTTAGCCAGGCGGCGTGTATGGACATCGCGGATTGCGTTTTTGCTGGCATACGGCGAACGGTCTTTATTAACCTCACCGGCAGCAATTAAAAGCGCTTCATGCCAGCGCATACGTTGCGCTTTGAGCTGGTTAATCCACCATTCATCGTTAATCAGCCGAGACACAGCGGAAAAAGCCTGGCGGATTGTCATCTGACCTTTGCGGTACTTCTTCCAAAAAAGCGGGGAGATATTGAAAGCACGAGCTGCCCCAGCAACATGACCATAAAGATGCGCCTGCGCCTCATCGGTAAAAAGTGATTCTTTACCACCGTGCGCCTCCGCCCATGCATCGCTTAACTCCTCGTACATAACGAAAAAATGCGAGGCTATACGCGTCGCGAATTTTTTCAGCTCCTTATCGTTCATTCCCGGCAAGCGCGCATAAGTTTCGCTTTCCGCCAGAAATAGTAGCGACGCCTGAGTGTTCATTTCGTTGCGCTGGTTTACTCGCTCTATGCGCGGCCATAAACGGCGTAAAAAAGTCGACTTGAGAAAGTAGAATCCGTGAACCGGGCTTTTGTTGCGCCTGATGTATTCATAGCGCGATGTGAAAAGGGAGCGTAAAAAATAAGGCAGGCGGTCAATCCTGGATAAAACGCCTTGCACCTGACGCAACTCGTCACGTGTAAGGGGTCTATCGCGCCCAATAGCATCACGCGGCGCGTTCCATGAGTAAGCACCGGCAAACTCTTTAGCGGTGCCTTTTGCGAATGGTGGTGGCGGTGTAGGGGCGTAACGCCCCCGAACTTCAACGCCCATTTGAACCAAAAGCCGTTAAGCATTGCTGACTGAGGAGCTCAACCTGCGTACTTAGTGCCTCAAACGAGCTGGCGTCACCAGTCAAGAGATCGTGATGCACCAAGCCGGAAACGAGCTGGTTTAATTTGGGGTAATAGCCGACAACATCGAGCCACTCCTTACCGGCATTCTTGCCTGTTTCAGCGGTCTTTTTTTCCTGCAAAATAAATTGAAAGCGATCACTGGTGACGACATAACGCTCGCCAATATCGATACGAATGCTCATGCGCGCCCCCGATAGTGCTTTGCTTTCGCCTCATGCGCTGACTGACAGTAAACACAGCGAGTAGCAGATGGATAAACTGCACGGCGATCAGCAGGAATCGGAGCGTCACATTCTTCACAAACCAACGCAGCAGCGCCGCAGGGTTTTACCCGCGCGGCGTTGACCTGGCGAGCCAGTGACTCTGACTGCCGTTCTTGAATGTGATCCATATAATCTGGCATTGATTTAGTTCCTCTATCTGTTCAGTTTTTTTAACTCACTGGCGCAATAACCAGTTAGCTCGATGGTTAATTTCGATAATTCATCAACGGTGGTGGTTTGCTTATGAAAAATGGCGCGTTTCACAAGCAAACTGACCACATCCGTCAGGAGGTTTAATTCACTCGAATAAATAGCGATAATTGACTCTGTCATCGCTCCGGTTTTTTTATCGCGCTTAAGATCGGCAAGCGATAATTCACCGTTTTTCATAACTGCAATCTTTAGCCAGTTATTAAGTAATACGGAGTGCATCAGAGACATTAAAGAGACTCTCCGCGAGAAAGGCCGATATTATGAAACTTGATAGATTCCTGACTGAGTAACTCAACAATCTCAACGCGCGATAACTCAGCGCCAGCTATATGACGGATTAAGCCGTCAAGGTGAGAGGAAAAGCGCGTAGCCGCATCGGCCTGTGCTTCGGCTCTGGCCTGCTGCAACATTAGTGAAAATTTACCGCACTGCTTTCCTGTTACTGTATGCATGACTTTCTCCAGACAAAAAGAAGCCCCGCACAATTAAGTGCGTTAAAATTTAACCGTTAATTATTTAATGCAGATATTGCTCGGGTTTTACCGAGGTTAAAATTGTTGGCGCATATTCGAATAAATTAAATAGCTCACGCAACGCGCGAAACAATGCATCACGCCAATAACAGGAGTCTTCATTAATACGCCAGTAAGGTTGATTAAATTCTTCCTCTGTTAATCCCGCATGCATAAACAATGTGCGACGCTGACTAATGGTTAATCGCCCAATATATTTAACCAAGCTAATCCCAACCTGACGGAATCTTGAAAATGCAGAGCGTAATTCATCAATAGCAGTTATCAGACGTTCACGATCAACATCGTTCATTTCTTCAAAACGCATCGTAGCGTGACGCTGTTTTAACTGAGCGTGGAAGCAAACTGTTAAGCGCTCACGCTCCATCATCTGATTATAAAAATCACAAGAATCCTGCCAGCGAGGCGCGGCCAGATATTTGCTGACCAGGCTACGCAAACCGGCAGGCTGTGTGGACACAATACCGAGCGTCATTACAGGCATTTCCAGAACCTCCACGATTTCAGGAAAGCAAAAATAGCGCTTAAAGCGCCCGTTTTTTTAGTGCGAATGATGATGCCCTTTCGCCCTTTTCCGTGGGTGATAGTGAAATCTATCGCCACTGAGCTTTCATTACGCAATAACTGAGCTATGCAACGTGGTTCGTTCATAATCAAAGCCCCATCCAAAGCAGCCACGCGTCACGCTGTTCTACTGGCCTGTTGTAGAACGCTTCACGTACAGCGCGATTAAACTCCGGGATGAAAACCCACTTTTCACCGGCGCGAGCATTCGGTTTACTTGGATCGCGCAGCTCAATAACCGGCAGCTTGTTAGCTTTCACCATTTCTGCAACAGCCGTTTTAGGCTTGCCTAATAACTCCGCAAATTTCTCAGTATGTACCGCATCCAGCGGATACTGGATCACATAATCATTAGCTTCCATCTGTGCTACCCTCTCTTGATCCAACCCTCCCAAAACCGTTTAGAGCCGTTTTGGCGGTTGGTTTTTTACGCCCCGAAAGGTTTCCCTATGGATACCTTTCGGAGGGAATATAGTCTCCAAAGGGAAACCATGTCAATGACTATGGGACAAAAACTAAAAGCCATAAGAAAGGCTGAAGGTTTAACTCAGAAAAAATTCTGTGAAATTAGCGGAATAGCGCTCAGCACATTGAAGAACTACGAGGGGGAATACAAAACACCAGGTTTGCAGGTACTGCTACAAGTAACAAACACACCTCAGTTTCAGAAATACACTTTATGGTTAATGACTGACAAAACTGCCCCGCAAGCTGGTCAAATAGCACCGGCTATCGCACACAATGGGCAAGAGTCAGCAACCTCGAACCCCTCAGAGAAACAGACTGGCTAACTATTTATAAACATTACATTTTCACTATCTGTTTTCAGGACAGTGAAAATTGCGCCGGAGGGCTTTCTTATGGCAATTAAGAAGCTCGATGATGGTCGCTATGAAGTGGACATTAGGCCGCGCGGGCGCGAAGGACGTCGCATTCGCCGGAAGTTTGAAAGAAAAGCTGAAGCTATCGCATTTGAGCGCTACACGCTTGCGAACGCTTCCCAAAAAGAATGGGCAGCCCAACGGACTGACAGACGCACTCTAACCGAGCTGTTAGAGGCATGGTGGCAATACCACGGGCAGAACCACGAACACGGAAAAAAAGAGCGAGGGCATTTGCTCAAAACTATCAATGGGCTGGGAGATCTGCCAGTCAGCAGGTTAAGCAAGAAATGCCTAATGGATTACCGCTCATTACGTTTACGGGAAGGTATCAGCGCGGCAACGATAAATCGTGACATGTATCGGCTATCGGGCATGTTTACTAAGCTGATCCAGTTAGAGGAATTTGCCGGGCAACACCCCATTCATGGTTTGCCGCCACTGGCAGAAGCCAACCCGGAAATGACGTTTCTGGACAAGTCAGAAATTGAAAGGCTGTTAGGAGTATTGACCGGAGATGCTTTGCTCGTTGCTCTCCTCTGCCTCAGCACTGGTGGAAGATGGACAGAGGTAGCCACTCTAAAACCGGCGCAGATAGCCAGTTGCAGGGTTACCTTTTTGAAAACTAAAAACGGCAAAAAGCGAACCGTGCCTATCTCAGCACAGCTTGAAAAGAAGGTGAAAGAGGAAGCCAGCGGGAAGCTGTTCAAAGTTGATTATGAAAAATTTTGCGGGGTCTTACGCAACGTGAAACCTGACATTCCACCCAATCAGGCAACACATATTCTGCGTCACACTTTCGCAAGCCATTTCATGATGAACGGGGGAAATATTATTGCCCTGCAACAGATTCTCGGGCATGCAAGCATTCAGCAGACAATGGCCTATGCGCACCTTGCTCCTGACTACCTGCAAAATGCTGTCGCATTGAACCCTCTTAACGGAGGAGTGACGGTATAAATCATCTCTCTGAGTGTCCACATTGTGTCCACACTCAGAGGGTTTTGAAACCGTTCCATACCGTTACAGCTTTTTCTAAGTTGCTGTTTTATTTAGAATGATGCGTAAGTAATTGATAAAAAAAACCCCCACATCATGTGGGGGAAGACAGGGATGGTGTCTATGGCAAGGAAAACAGGGTTTGTTACTGGTAATGCCGGGTACTACTGCTACTCATAACCATCGACGGAGAACTTTGTTGCATCTGCGCCACTTCGCGCAGTTGCGTCATCCGTTGCTGGTGTTTCTGGTTTAAAACCGCTTGCTGCTCCGGCGTCAGCAGGTTGTACATCTGGTTGCGGACTTTCGCCATTTCAACCTGACGAGCGACTTGCTCCTGCGCCATTTTTTCTGCCTGAGCGCGCACAGCGTTTTCATCAAAATTTTCTGCGGTGACAAGGCGATGCATTGTCTCCATTTCGCTAACATTAACAGGAGGCTGGTCGTGCCGCGCCTGTCTCATTAAATCCCGCATCTGCTGACGCTGATGTTCGGTTAAATTAATACCGTCGAACATATGGCTCTGAACACTACGCTGTGCAACCCCATCAATCGGGTGCCAGTTATCGCCTGTTACGACGTCAGCAGCCTGGCTAACGGTGCTAAACGCCAGCGTTGAGGCCATGACGGCAGCGGTAACGATGCGCATCATTTACTCCAGTAACCTTTTCGTCTCACGATTCAACGATAATCAGTCTACGATTCAGGCTGCAAACATGCGTCAGGGGGTGTAAAACAACGTAAAGTCATGGATTAGCAAGTCTCGATGACGTAATTTCTGCCTCGGAGGTATTTAAACAATGAATAAAATCCTTTTAGTAGATGATGACCGAGAGCTTACTTCCTTGTTAAAGGAGCTACTCGACATGGAAGGTTTCAATGTGCTCGTTGCCCATGACGGGGAGCAGGCGCTCGACCTCCTCGACGACACCATCGACCTGCTTTTGCTTGATGTCATGATGCCGAAGAAAAACGGCATCGACACACTTAAAGAGCTACGCCAGACACACCAGACACCGGTCATTATGCTGACCGCACGCGGCAGCGAACTCGATCGCGTTCTTGGCCTTGAGCTGGGCGCGGATGACTATCTGCCAAAACCGTTTAACGATCGTGAATTAGTCGCGCGTATTCGCGCAATCTTGCGCCGCTCGCACTGGAGCGAACAGCAGCAAAGCACCGATAACGGCTCGCCTACCCTTGAAGTGGACGCGCTGAGTCTTAATCCGGGTCGTCAGGAAGCCAGCTTTGAAGGCCAGGCGCTGGAACTGACCGGCACCGAATTCACCCTGCTTTACTTGCTGGCTCAACATTTAGGTCAGGTAGTATCGCGTGAACATCTGAGCCAGGAAGTGCTGGGTAAACGTTTAACGCCGTTCGACCGCGCTATTGATATGCACATTTCCAATCTGCGCCGCAAACTGCCGGAGCGTAAAGATGGGCATCCGTGGTTTAAAACCTTGCGCGGCCGAGGTTATCTGATGGTGTCCGCTTCATGATAGGAAGTTTGACCGCCCGCATCTTTGCCATTTTCTGGTTAACGCTGGCGCTGGTATTGATGCTGGTGTTGATGGTGCCGAAGCTGGACTCCCGTCAGATGACGGAGTTGCTGGACAGCGAGCAGCGCCAGGGCGTGATGATTGAACAGCATGTTGAAGCGGAACTGTCGAACGACCCGCCGAACGACCTGATGTGGTGGCGCAGGCTTTTCCGCGCCATCGACAAATGGGCGCCGCCGGGTCAACGTCTGCTGCTGGTGACCAGCGAAGGGCGCGTCATTGGCGCCGAACGCAACGAGATGCAGATCATCCGTAACTTCATCGGCCAGGCGGACAACTCCGACCATCCGCAGAAGAAAAAATATGGCCGGGTCGAAATGGTAGGGCCCTTCTCCGTGCGTGACGGGGAAGACAATTACCAGCTCTATCTGATTCGTCCCGCCAGCAGTTCGCAATCTGACTTTATCAACCTGTTGTTTGACCGCCCGTTATTGTTGCTGATTGTCACCATGCTGATCAGCTCGCCGCTGCTGTTGTGGCTGGCGTGGAGCCTGGCGAAACCGGCGCGTAAGTTGAAAAATGCGGCGGATGAAGTGGCGCAAGGCAACTTGCGGCAGCATCCGGAACTGGAATCCGGGCCGCAGGAGTTTCTGGCCGCCGGCGCCAGTTTCAACCAGATGGTGACGGCGCTCGAACGCATGATGACCGCGCAGCAGCGCCTGCTTTCAGACATCTCGCACGAACTGCGTACACCGCTCACACGCTTACAGCTCGGCACCGCCCTGCTGCGTCGCCGCAGCGGCGAAAGCAAAGAGCTGGAGCGTATTGAAACTGAAGCGCAGCGGCTGGACAGCATGATCAACGATCTGCTGGTCATGTCGCGCAATCAGCAGAAAAACGCGCTGGTCAGCGAAACGGTGAAAGCCAATCAAATGTGGAATGAGGTGTTGGATAACGCAGCGTTTGAAGCGGAGCAGATGGGCAAATCCCTGACCGTCAACTTCCCGCCGGGCCCGTGGCCGCTGTACGGTAACCCCAGCGCGCTGGAAAGTGCGGTCGAAAACATCGTGCGCAATGCACTGCGCTACTCACACAGTAAAATCGAAGTCAGTTTCGCGGTGGATAAAGACGGCATCACCATTAACGTGGACGATGACGGCCCCGGCGTCAGCCCGGAGGACAGGGAACAGATTTTCCGCCCGTTCTACCGTACCGACGAAGCGCGCGATCGCGAGTCCGGCGGCACGGGCCTTGGCCTGGCGATTGTCGAAACCGCTATTCAGCAGCATCGCGGCTGGGTAAAAGCAGACGACAGCCCGCTCGGCGGGTTACGCCTGACGATATGGCTGCCGTTATATAAACGCGCTTAATAACTCGCCCTCTCCGCTCACCGGAGGGGGCGTTTTATTTCCCCAACAACCTGCGTGAATTATCTTCAATCTTGCCGCTCAAACGCCGCTTTTGCATCGTACGTGTCCAGCTCGCCGACAACCCGGCGGCCGACAGCAAGCGATGATATTGCTCATCATCAAACGGCTGAAACCAGGCTATCGCCGCCGCGTCATAGACGCTGACATCGCTCACGCGTGAAACCAGCTCCAGCGGCGCTTCCGCCGATACATTGCCGCCCGCAATCACCCGATAAAGCCAGCCAGTACGGCCACTGGACTGCATCTGCGTTGACATGTCGCTGATGCCACAGTGGAAATTGAGTTTGAAACAGGGCGAACGCGGTTGCGTCACCTGGATCAGCGCGTCGCCCCAGCGAAAAATATCGCCGATAAAGACGTTTTTTTCTGTCAGACCGCTGGTGGAAAGATTCTCGCCAAATGCGGGGGCGCAAAATAAGGCCGCCTGCTGCGGAAACATCTGCGCCCAGTGAGCATAGTGTTCTCGCGGGTAGTGGCACAATGCGCGATCTGTCCCGCCATGGTAACTCTTCTCCGCCTGCTCGTCCCCGGCGATACCGGTTTCGGTTAGCGTGAGTTCGCCTTCAACCTGCAATTTTGCGATGGCGCTCGGTCGGCTGCCCTGATAATCCCTTATTTTTCCTACAAATACTTCAACCGGATGTTGCATATTCCCTCCAACAGGCTTCGTTCATCACGGTATTACACCACAATTGAGCTCAGACCAAACCTGCAAAAATGAGACATTCATGCACATGCGCGCCGCTGTGCCGTGCTATCACTTACCTTACGCTTTTGAAACATGATTTCATTAATCGAGGAGGCAGTGACGTGACGCAAACAACCCCCTTTTCCGGCGTCTGGTGCCCTTCCATCACGCCGATGGACAGTGAAGGCAACATCGATCTCAATGGATTAAAACAGCACCTTACCCGCCTGACGGCGGCGAAAATCGACGTGGTATTGCTGATGGGCAGTATCGGCGAGTTCGCCTCTTTCACACTGGATGAACGAATAATGTTGATCCGTGAAGCGCGCGGAATGTCGCCCATTTCGATGGTGGCTAACGTCTCTTCCACCTGTTTTAACGACATCCTGTGGATGGCTGATGAAGCCTACCGCACCGGCTATGAAGCCGTGATGGTGCTGCCGCCTTATTACTATGGGCAAACCAGCAACCAGCTTTTAAGCTACTTTCGCGCGCTGGGCAAAGCGATCAGCGGTAAATGGTTTGCCTATAACTTCCCGGCGCGCACCGGCTGTGATTTAACACCCGAGCTGGTCGCGGCGCTGGCCGCCGAATTCCCCGATTTTGCCGGCATTAAAGACACCGTTGATTGCCAGTCGCACACCCGCAATATGATTCTGGCAACCAGGAACGTGCGCGATGATTTCGCAGTGCTGTGCGGTTACGACGAGTATTTCATTCCTACTTTGCTGGCGGGCGGCGCTGGCGTGATTTCGGGCTTAAACAACGTGATGCCGGAGCTGTTCGTTAAAGCGCGGGAGGCGTGGCGACAAAGTGATTTGGCAACCCTGCATCAGGTGCAGCAAGAGATCGGCAAATTTATGGCCATCTACAGCATCGGCGACGATTTTGTTACCACCATCAAAACCGTGGTCTCGCGCAAGTTTGGTTACTGCACCCCCGTCGCCCGTAACTTCGGCGGTGCCCTCACTGAAGATCAGTGCAACATTATCGACACCGTTTTTGCTATTCGCTAATGCAAAAGCCGACCTGTAAAGGTCGGCCTCATTTCGTTATTTCACGGTGTTGCGTAGCGACATGTCCGCTTCCGCCCCTTTCACTTTTCGTGACCAGACAGACGTCAAAATCGGTACCAGGATCGAGGTAACGATTACTGATGTCGCCACCAGCGCGGTCGCCGCTGGCGCCATCGCTTTGAAGTCTGGCACCATTTCAGCAATCAGCACCGGCGTTGCCACCGCGGCACCAGCCGAACTGGAAGCCGCCAGACCCGCTGTTCCGTCACCGCCGCCAATCAGTTTGTCGGCAATAATCAGCGGGATCCCGGTGATCACAATCACCGCGACGCCCAGCAAAATCCCCAGCAGTCCGGTTTGCGCAATCACGCTTAAATCGATGGTGTTGCCAAGCGCGAAAGCGAAGAACGGAATCAACGTCTGCACCGCCTTGCTGAAGAACTCGCGCAGTTCCGGGTCGAGATTACCCAGCGCAAACCCCACGAGGAATGGCAGCACCGCACCAACAAACACATGCGGTTCAAAAGAAGCGATACCGGCTGTGCCGAGAATAATCATCGTCATCAATGGGCCGGATTCCAGCGACATCAGCACAAATGCCCCGGCCTCCTCTTTGGTGCCGTACTGCTGCATGATGGAGGCGTACAACCCGCCGTTGGTCATATCCATCGATGCCACCAGCGCCAGCGTCGATAAGCCAGCAAAAAAACCCGCTTCCACGCCATGTTCCGGAATCAACCGCGATGCGATAGCCGCCACCACCCAGGCGATCACGATTTTCGTCACCACCAGCGTGCCGGATTTGCGCAGCACCGTACCGGTCGCGCTCAGTTTGATCGACGCGCCCATGCAAAAAAACCACACCGCAAGGATCGGCACCGTGCCGGTAATCATGCCGTTAGTGAATGAACCGAAGTATTTCCCTGCGCCGGGCGCAAAAGTGTGGCACAGAGCACCGATGAACAATGGAACCAGCATCATCCCGCCAGGGATTTTCTCTATTGCACGCTTGATTTGCATATCTTCACCTGTAAAAACCGTTCGATTTTTATGGCGCAAGCACTCCGGTTGAACGGAACAACAGCCGCGCGGATGAAGAGAGGGTAGACCCGGATTGATGCGAGAAAAGTGATCAAACAACCATAACAAAACATTATTTCATTATTTTAGGATCAACGTTCCTTTTGGTTTCTGGCAGCCAAAAAGGAATAAAAAAGCCCCACCGGCAACGCCTGGCGGGGCTTCGACTCACGCTCTACGGCGTGACGAAAGCGGCTTATTTTTTCGCAGCGAAACGCGCAGCAGCTTCGTCCCAGTTCACCACGTTCCAGAACTCTTTAATGTAGTCCGGGCGGCGGTTCTGGAATTTCAGGTAGTAAGCGTGTTCCCACACATCCAGGCCCAGAATCGGGAAACCGGACGCGCCAGAGATCGCTTCACCCATCAGCGGGGAATCCTGGTTAGCAGTAGAAACCACAGCCAGTTTGTCGCCTTTCAGCACCAGCCATGCCCAGCCGGAACCAAAGCGAGTCGCCGCTGCTTTTTCGAATTCAGCTTTGAAATTGTCCACGGAACCGAAATCACGCTCGATAGCGGCTTTCAGATCGCCCTGCAGGGTGGTGCCTTTTTTCAGGCCTTTCCAGAACAGGCTGTGGTTAGCGTGGCCGCCTGCGTTGTTACGCAGTACGGTTTTTTTGTCGGCTGGCAGCTGGTCCAGTTTGGTGATCAGCTCTTCAACCGGCAGGCTCGCGAACTCCGGCAGGCTTTCCAGCGCGGCGTTTGCGTTGTTCACGTAAGTCTGGTGATGTTTAGTGTGATGGATTTCCATCGTCTGCTTGTCGAAATGCGGTTCGAGGGCATCGTATGCATACGGCAGAGCGGGCAGTGTATAGCTCATATTCATCTCCATTAAGGGTAAGCGGCTATTGTGTTAACGCCGCGTAAGCAGTTGGTTCATTATAGTTAATTAAATGATATTGAAAATGTTTATCAATGCCGTAGTTTTAATAAGGTTATAACTTTTGGTTATGTTATTGAAATTGTGAAGCCGCTCACCCTCATCACGTGCTCATTGCCAGCCTGCAACGCAACGCGGCAAACGCCTCAAGGTTAATCTTCTGACCGATTTTTACACTCATCGGGTCGGCTGCTCGTATCCCGGCGATAAAAACAAAGAGGATTGTGAAATGAGTAACGCGATTACGATGGGTATTTTTTGGCATTTGATAGGTGCAGCCAGTGCAGCCTGTTTCTATGCCCCGTTTAAAAAGGTAAGAAAGTGGTCCTGGGAAACGATGTGGTCAATCGGCGGCATCGTCTCGTGGTTGATCCTTCCCTGGACTATCAGCGCGCTGTTATTGCCTGATTTTTGGGCTTATTTCAGTTCGTTTAGCGCCTCAACGCTGCTGCCGGTGTTTCTTTTCGGCGCAATGTGGGGCATCGGTAACATCAACTATGGCCTGACCATGCGCTACTTAGGCATGTCGATGGGTATTGGTATCGCCATTGGTATTACGCTGATTGTCGGTACGTTGATGACGCCGATCCTCAACGGTCACTTCGATGTGCTGATCAACACCGAAGGCGGGCGAATGACCTTGCTGGGTGTGCTGGTGGCGCTGATTGGTGTTGGCATTGTTACCCGCGCCGGTCAGTTGAAAGAGCGCAAAATGGGCATCAAAGCCGAAGAGTTCAACCTGAAAAAAGGGTTAGCGCTGGCAGTGATGTGCGGCGTGTTCTCTGCCGGGATGTCTTTTGCGATGAACGCCGCCAAACCGATGCACGACGCCGCCGCCGCGCTGGGTATCGATCCGCTCTATACCGCATTGCCAAGCTACGTGGTGATCATGGGCGGCGGTGCGCTGGTGAACCTGAGCTTCTGCTTTATCCGGCTGGCAAAAGTGAAAGATCTGTCGCTAAAAGCCGACTTCTCGCTGGCAAAAGAGTTGCTTATCAGCAATATCCTGCTTTCGGCACTGGGTGGCCTGATGTGGTATCTGCAATTCTTCTTCTACGCCTGGGGTCACGCCAGCATTCCGGGGCAGTATGACTACATTAGCTGGATGCTGCATATGAGCTTCTATGTGCTGTGCGGCGGGCTGGTCGGTCTGGTGCTGAAAGAGTGGAAGAATGCCGGACGGCAACCGGTGAGTGTGCTGAGTCTCGGCTGCGTGGTGATCATTGTCGCGGCCAATATCGTCGGCCTCGGCATGGCGAGCTAATCAGGCAGCAACCCGGCTACGATGACGCCACTGACCTGGCGTCATCCCTACCTCGCGGCTAAACACCACCGAAAAGTAGTTACTGTCCTCAAAGCCACACTGCATGGCGATTTCACTGATCATCTGCTCGGAGTGCTGCAACAAAAATTGGGCGTGGCAAATGCGCAACTGGCGCAAATAGTGGTTGATGGTCATCCCGGTTTGAGTGCGAAACTGCTGGCGCAGCGCCCGCTCGCTGCACTGTTCCTGTTCACAAAAATGCTCCAGCACAAAGCTGCGATTCAGGCTGCCGGAAAGCGCGGTGATGAGCTTATCCAGCAGCGTTTCGCTGTGGGTCGCGGCAAGGTTATCGGTGGCGAAACGGTGGCGTTTTAGGGTCATCACCAGTTGAGCAAACAGGGTTTCCGCCATCAGATTGGCCAGCGGATCGTCCTTCGCGCTCTCATGTTCCAGTTGCGTAATCACCTGCCGCGCCTGCGCCATGCCGCTGCTACCAATACGCCAGTGCGGGTTGGACGGCGCGCCGTTAAGCCCCGGAATGTGCGCCGCCCAGTCGAGATTCAGCGTCAGCCGGTCCGGGCAGTAGATAATGTTCTGCAACACCAGGTCATTAACCGAGGCGTAAGAGTGGCGATCTTCGGCGCGGATATAAAACAGATCGCCGCGCGTAATGCGGTAAGGCCGGTCATTAAGCACATGCAACCCATTGCCGCGCCACACCATCACCAGTTCGCAGAACTCATGCGTATGTTCAGCAAAGACATTTTGCGGGTAGCGATCGGCCACCACGACCGCCTGTCCGGCGCGCGGAAAAAAGTCTGCTTTACGAAGAATTAACTCACCAGCCACAACGCCACCTCTGCCGTGAACAACCTGACATTATTAACGGAAGCCCGGCTAAAAATCGGTGATAACCTTCTCGTTACTGAAGCAGCGTGTCGCGCCCCTGGCGGATATCGCGCGGTGACCAGTCAAACTCGCGGCGAAACAGCGTCGAAAAGTGGTTACTGTCGCCGAACCCGCAGCGAAAAGCGATATCCGTCACGCTCTCGTCGCTGTGGCGTAACATATGGCGCGCTTTAATCAACCGCAGGCGGTTTAAATAGCGCTGCGGCGTCATGCCGGTGGACTGTTTAAGCTGACGATGCAGCGTACGCAACGACAAGCTGAACTGTTCTGCCAGCGACTCCCAGCAAATGTCCTCCGCGAAGTGATCTTCCAGCCACAGCATAAGCTGGTTCAGCCGCGCATCGCTGTTGCCCGCATCTTCCTGCTGGCTGCTTTTACGCAATAACACCAGCAACTGCATAAACAGGATCTCGCGGTTGGCAATGTCATGCGTTGCCACTTCACTGCCCATCTCTTCCATCTGGCTAATGATGCCGCGCACCTGCCCCAGCGTGTGCTGGCTTACCCGCCAGTGCGACGGGTAATGCCCGTCCTGCTCCTGCGGCAGCAACTGGTTCAACCCGGCAAGGAACTGGAACGCATCCGGCGAGCGGTACAGCACATTGGTCAAACAGAGATTATCGGTATGTTCATACAAATGGCGGTCATGATCGCGCACAAAACAGACCGTGCCGCCGCTGATGGTGTACGGCTGACCATTGAACACATGAATCCCCGTACCGTGTTCAACAATCACAATTTCATGAAAATCATGATGATGTTCCGGAAACGCGGCCTGGGGCAATCGCGGTTCAATGGCAACGGGTGATTTACCTGTCGGAAAAAAATCCACGCTATGCAGTACGGTCATGATGGCCCCGGTCTTGAGAAATGTTCTCAAAATAGTAATTAAGGGTTTTCCACCTCACCTTAAATTTTCGACGCCGATTTGCGCATAGCCTGCCGTTTTTTCAAGAAACGGCCGGAAAGATCGGGAAATGTGGTGAGGGTCACAATGGCTGAAAACCTCGCGATTACTGGAAACTGTGAACTCTCTCACGTTCATCTTTGCTTTCTTGCCAGCGCGAAATCGCCACTGTCAGTAGCAAGAAGGTACGACTGCCGCGCCCTTTTTAGACTGTCCGCAATGACTCTAAGAAGGACCCGATCATGACTTTTCGCCATTGTGTTGCGGTTGATTTAGGCGCCTCCAGCGGACGCGTCATGCTGGCGCGCTACGACCGCCAGAACCGCACGCTTTCGCTTCGCGAAATGCACCGTTTTGTAAACTGTCTGCAAAAAGTGGACGGCTTTGATTGCTGGGATATCGACAGCCTGGAAGCCGAAATCCGCCTCGGCCTGAATAAGGTGTGCGCCGAAGGCATACAGCCAGACAGCATCGGCATTGATACCTGGGGCGTCGATTACATTCTGGTTAATCGTGAAGGCCAGCGCGTCGGGCTGCCGATTGCCTACCGCGATAATCGCACCGATGGCGTGATGCACCGCGCGCTGCAAAACCCCGGCAAAGCCGATATCTATCGCCGCAGCGGTATTCAGTTTTTACCCTTCAACACCCTGTACCAGTTGCGCGCACTGGCAGAACAGCAACCGCACCTGCTGGAACAGGCCGACCACGCACTACTGATCCCGGATTACTTCAGCTACCGCCTGACCGGCAATCTCAACTGGGAATACACCAACGCCACCACCACCCAACTGGTCAATATCAACACCGATAACTGGGATGAATCCCTGCTGAACTGGGCAGGCGTTCCGGCTCGCTGGTTTGGCACGCCAAGCCATCCTGGCAACGTTATCGGCAACTGGATCTGCCCGCAGGGGAATGCCATTCCGGTCGTCGCTGTCGCCAGCCACGATACCGCCAGCGCGGTTATCGCCGCACCGCTGGAAAATCCCGACGCGGCGTATCTCTCTTCCGGCACCTGGTCACTGATGGGCTTTGAGAGCAAAACCCCACACACCAGCGATGAGGCGCTCGCCGCCAATATCACCAACGAAGGCGGTGCCGAAGGCCGTTACCGGGTGCTGAAAAACATCATGGGGTTGTGGCTGCTGCAACGCGTACTGAAAGAGCAAAACATCACCGATTTGCCGGCGTTAATCGCCCTCACCGGGCAGCTCCCTACCTGCCGCTGCGTGATTAACCCGAACGACGATCGCTTTATCAACCCGGACAACATGAGTGCCGAAATCCAGGCCGCCTGCCAGGAAGCGGGCCAACCCGTACCGCAAAACGCTGCCGAACTGGCGCGCTGCATCTTCGATAGCCTCGCGCTGTTGTATGCCGATGTGCTGAGCGAACTGGCTTTCCTGCGTGGTAAGCCGTTTACCCGCCTGCATATTGTCGGCGGCGGCTGCCAGAACCAGTTACTGAACCAGCTCTGCGCCGATGCCTGCGGGCTGCCGGTGGTCGCCGGGCCGGTGGAAGCCTCGACGCTGGGCAATATTGGCGTGCAACTGATGACGCTGGATGAGTTAAGCAACGTCGATGACTTTCGCCAGCTGGTCACAGCTAACCACTCACTGATTACGTTTACCCCTAATCCTGATAATGAAATCGCCCGCTATGTCGCGCGCTTTCAGCAAAAACGACAGACAAAGGAGCTTTGCGCATGACCACTCAACTTGAACAAGCCTGGGACATTGCTAAACAGCGTT
This sequence comes from Kosakonia sp. SOY2, assembly GCF_027109175.1. Lineage (NCBI taxonomy): Bacteria > Pseudomonadati > Pseudomonadota > Gammaproteobacteria > Enterobacterales > Enterobacteriaceae > Kosakonia > Kosakonia sp. SOY2. The sequence continues at coordinate 46,248 of NZ_JAPVXH010000007.1, read as the reverse complement.
TCGCCGCTGTGGGGATTGATGTCGAGGAGGCGCTGCGCCAGCTCGACAGGCTGCCGGTTTCCATGCACTGCTGGCAGGGCGATGACGTTGCCGGTTTCGAAAACCCGGAAGGCAGCCTGACCGGCGGCATTCAGGCTACCGGCAATTATCCGGGCAAAGCGCGCAACGCCACGGAATTACGCGCCGATCTGGAACAAGCGCTGAGCCTGATCCCAGGTCCGAAACGCCTGAACCTGCATGCGATTTATCACGAAGCCGAAACGCCGGTCGCGCGAAATGAAATCAAACCCGAACACTTCAAAAACTGGGTGCAGTGGGCAAAAGCCAACAATCTGGGGCTGGACTTCAACCCGTCCTGCTTCTCGCACCCGCTGAGCGCCGATGGCTTCACGCTTTCCCACGCTAACGACGAGATCCGTCAGTTCTGGATCGACCACGTGAAAGCCAGCCGCCGCGTTTCCGCTTATTTTGGCGAACAACTGGGTACACCGTCGGTAATGAATATCTGGATCCCGGACGGCATGAAAGATGTCACCGTTGACCGTCTTGCGCCGCGCCAGCGCCTGCTCAATGCGCTGGATGAGGTGATCAGCGAAAAACTGAACCCAGCGCACCATATCGACGCCGTGGAAAGTAAGTTATTCGGCATCGGCGCTGAGAGCTACACCGTCGGCTCCAACGAGTTCTATATGGGTTACGCCACCAGCCGCCAGACCGCGCTGTGCCTCGATGCCGGACACTTCCACCCAACGGAGGTTATCTCCGACAAAATCTCCGCCGCCATGCTCTATGTGCCGCGTCTGCTGCTGCATGTCAGCCGCCCGGTACGCTGGGACAGCGACCATGTGGTGCTGCTGGATGACGAAACCCAGGCCATCGCCAGCGAAATTATCCGCCACAAACTGTTCGATCGCGTCCATATCGGGCTCGACTTCTTCGACGCCTCCATCAACCGCATCGCCGCGTGGGTGATTGGTACGCGCAACATGAAAAAAGCGCTGCTGCGGGCGCTGCTCGAGCCGGTTGAACAACTGCGCAAACTGGAAGCGGACGGTGATTACACCGCGCGCCTGGCGCTGCTCGAAGAGCAGAAATCCCTGCCGTGGCAGGCGGTGTGGGAAATGTACTGCCAGCGCCACGATACGCCAGCCGGTAGCCAGTGGCTGGAAAGCGTGCGGGCCTATGAGAAAGACGTATTAAGCAAACGTGGCTAATCGCTGCGCATTCATCAGCCCGGTAAGCGCAGCGCTACCGGGCAATAAACGGGAAACAGAAGACTATGCAGACCATTACCGATTCCTGGTTCGTCCAGGGGATGATCAAAGCCACCTCGGACGCCTGGCTGAAAGGCTGGGATGAACGCAACGGCGGCAACCTGACGCTGCGCCTGGATGAGGCAGACATCACATCGTTCGCCGCTGATTTTCACCAGAAACCACGCTATATCGCCCTCAGCCAGCCGATGCCGCTGCTGGCTAATACGCCGTTTATCGTCACCGGCTCCGGCAAATTTTTCCGTAACGTGCAGCTCGATCCGGCAGCAAATTTAGGCGTAGTGAAAGTCGACAGCGACGGCGCGGGTTACCACATTCTCTGGGGGCTGGAGCATGAAGCGGTTCCGACGTCAGAGCTACCGGCGCACTTTTTGTCGCACTGCGAACGCATCAAAGCCACCGGCGGGAAAGACCGCGTGATCATGCACTGTCATGCCACCAATCTGATTGCGCTGACCTACGTGCTGGAAAACTCCGCCGATTTGATTACCCGCAAACTGTGGGAAGGCAGTACCGAGTGTCTGGTGGTGTTCCCGGATGGCGTTGGCATTCTGCCGTGGATGGTGCCAGGCACGGATGAAATCGGCCAGGCGACCGCCAAAGATATGCAGAAACATTCGCTGGTGCTGTGGCCTTTCCACGGCGTGTTCGGTAGCGGCCCGACGCTGGATGAAGCGTTTGGTCTGATCGACACCGCCGAGAAATCCGCCGAGGTGCTGGTAAAAATCTATTCGATGGGCGGTATGAAACAGACCATCACGCAGCAAGAGTTGATTGCGCTGGGTAAACGCTTTGGCGTGACGCCGCTGCAATCGGCATTAGATCTGTACCCATAACAACATCGCGCCCCGCTCACTGAGACGGGGCGAATCCTCACCTGCAAGCCCTACAAACACTAACTCTCGTGGAGTAAAAGCAATGAAAACAAAAGCAAGCTTAATCCTCACCGTTGCCATGCTGGCGTTGTCCGGTTCCGCTTTAGCTGAAGTAAAAATCGCCCTCGTGGCGAAATCTTTAGGTAATGGCTTTTTTGAAGCAGCAAACACCGGCGCACAGGAGGCAGCCAAAGAGCTAGGAGATGTCAAAGTGATCTACACCGGCCCGACCACCACCACGGCCGAAGCGCAGATCGAAGTGCTTAACGGGTTGATCGCCCAGGGGGTGGATGCGATCGCCATCTCCGCCAACGATCCCGATGCCGTGGTGCCGGTGCTGAAAAAAGCGATGCAGCGCGGCATTAAAGTGGTGTCGTGGGATTCCGGCGTGGCGAAAGCCGGACGCCAAATCCACCTCAACCCCTCAAATAACGCGCTGATTGGCGAAACCAACGTCAAACTGGCCGCCGATGCGCTAAAAGCGCTGAATGTTGAAAAAGGCGATGTGGCGATTCTTAGCGCCACGCCCACCTCCACCAACCAGAATATCTGGATTGCGGAGATGAAAAAGGTATTGCCGAAGTACCCGTCGATTAACCTGGTGACTGTCGCTTATGGCGACGATCTCTCCGATAAGAGCTACCGCGAAGCGGTCGGCCTGCTGAAATCGTATCCGGACCTGAAAGTGATTATTTCGCCATCGTCGGTCGGCATTGTCGCGGCGGCGCAAGCGGTAAAAGACCAGGGCAAGATTGGCAAAGTGTATGTCACCGGTTTAGGGCTGCCGTCTGAAATGGCGGGCGCGATCAAGTCCGGCGCGAGCAAAAGTTTCGCCATCTGGAACCCGATCGACCTCGGATATGCCGCCACCTATTTAGCGGATGATCTGGTGAAAGGCACGGCGACCAAAGACGAAGCCAGCATGGGCAAACTCGGCAAGGTGAAACTCGACGCCGACGGAAACGGCGCGATGGCTGAGCCGTTTGTCTACGATGCCAGCAACATTGATAAGTTCTCGAAGATTTTCTGATCCCTTCCTGCCCTCTTTTGCGGGAGAGGGCAAAAACTGGAGAACTATCATGACGGCATCCACCCCTCTGCTGTCGCTCAAGGGCATCACCAAAGTTTTTCCCGGTGTGCGCGCCCTTGAGAACGTACAGCTCGATCTCTGGCCCGGCAAAGTCACCGCGTTGATCGGTGAAAACGGCGCGGGCAAATCCACGCTGGTCAAAGTGATGACCGGTATTTACCAGCCTGAAGAGGGCGAAATACTCTACAAAGCGATCCCCATTTCGCTCCCCACGCCCGAGTCGGCGCATAAAGTAGGGATCACCGCTATTCACCAGGAAACAGTGCTGTTTGACGAGTTATCGGTCACCGAAAATATCTTCGTTGGGCAGTATCTGTATAAAGGGCTGTTGAAAAAACTCGACTGGCCCGCCATGCACCAGCAAGCACAGGCGATCCTCACCCGACTGGAGGTGCAAATTGATCCGCGCGCGACGCTGAAAACATTGAGTATCGCCCAGCGCCACATGGTGGCGATTGCCCGTGCGCTCTCCTTTGAAGCGCAGGTGGTGATTCTGGACGAACCGACCGCCGCGCTCTCGCAGCATGAGATCCTGGAGTTCTACCAAATCGTTGAACGTCTGAAGCAGGAAGGCAAAGCGATCCTGTTTATCTCGCACAAGTTTGATGAAATTTTTGAGCTGGCGGATCACTACACCATTTTGCGCGACGGAGTGTATGTCGATTCCGGCGCCATCAATGACATCACCGAAGAGCGGATGGTGGCGATGATGGTCGGGCGCGCCATTAACCAGAGCTGGCCGAAAGTGGCCTGCACACCCGGCGAAACCGTGCTGGAAGTGCGCGATTTATGCCATCCCACGGAATTTGCCCATATCAACTTTTCGCTGCGCAAAGGCGAAATCCTCGGCTTTTACGGCCTGGTGGGTGCCGGGCGCACGGAACTGATGCAGGCACTTTCCGGCGTGTCGCGCCCCTCTTCTGGCGAGATCATCCTTAACGGGCGAACGGTGCATTTCCGCCAGCCTGCGGACGCTATCAACGCCGGGATTGTTTGCGTACCGGAAGAGCGGCAAAAACAGGGCGCGATCATTGAGCTGTCGATTGCCCAGAACATCAGCCTGCCGCAGCTCAGCAAACTCAATAGCAACGGCGTGCTTAACGAGGCCAAAGAGTGGGCGCTGGCGGATGAGTACGCCCGCCGTTTGCAGGTGAAAGCCTTTAGCTGGAAGCAGGCGGTGGAAACCCTCTCCGGCGGCAATCAGCAAAAGGTGGTGATCGGCAAATGGCTCGCCACCCATCCGGACGTAATCATTCTCGATGAACCAACAAAAGGCATCGATATCGGTTCGAAAGCCGCCGTACACCAGTTTATGTCGGAACTGGTAGCCCACGGGCTGGCGGTGATTATGGTCTCTTCTGAATTGCCGGAAGTGATGGGCATGGCCGATCGGGTGATCGTCATGCACGAAGGGCTGATGGTCGCCGAGTACCAGGCCGGTGAAGCGACGGCGGAAACCATCGTCAGCGCCGCCAGCGGTGCCGGGAAGGAGGCAGCATAATGTGGCAACAACTGCTTAAACATCGCGAAGCGTTGCTCGGCGGCGTGATTGTGCTGCTGGTGCTTATCATCGGCAGCCGTGTCCCCTCGTTTATCAGCCCTGGCAACCTGGTGGAGATGTTCAACGACACCGCCATTCTGATCATTCTCGCCCTCGGGCAAATGATGGTGCTGCTCACCAAAGGCATCGACCTGTCGATGGCCGCCAACCTGGCGCTGACCGGCATGATTGTCGCGCTGATTAATTTCCATCACCCGGATGTACCTGTCTGGTCGTTGCTGCTACTGGCAACGGTGCTCGGGCTGGTGATGGGCATCATCAATGGCCTGCTGGTATGGAAACTCGGTATCCCGGCAATTGTCGTCACGCTTGGCACCATGAGTATTTATCGCGGGATTATCTTTTTGCTCTCCGGCGGCGGCTGGGTGAACTCGAACCAGATGGGCGCGGATTTTCTCGGCCTGCCGCGAACTTCAGTGCTGGGTTTGCCGGTACTGAGCTGGTGCGCCATCGCCATATTGCTGCTGGTGGGCTACTTCCTGCGTTACAGCCGCACCGGACGAGCGCTCTATACCGCGGGCGGCAACGCCACGGCGGCGTATTACACCGGTATCAACGCCGGAAAGATGCAGTTTGTCAGCTTCTGCCTTTCTGGCGCACTGGCGGGCTTTTGCGGCTACTTGTGGATCTCGCGTTTTGCCGTGGCCTATGTCGACGTGGCTAACGGGTTCGAACTGCAAGTGGTTGCCGCCTGTGTGATTGGCGGCATCAGCACCATGGGCGGCACCGGGCGCGTGCTCGGCTGTTTATTCGGCGCGCTATTCCTCGGCGTTATCAATAACGCACTGCCGGTAATTGGCATTTCGCCGTTCTGGCAGATGGCGATTTCCGGCACGGTGATTGTGATTGCGGTACTGCTCAACGAGCGCGGTAACAAACGCAAAGGCCGCCTGATCCTGCGTGACGCGGCGCTGGCACGACAAAAACAGGCGGTGAAACCATGAGCAAAATATTGACTTCTGAGCCCGTGAAAAATATCCCTGCCGCGACACCGTTCTTTAAGCGCTTGTTGTGCTGGGAAGGGTTTTTACTGGCGGTGACACTGGCGGTGTTTGTGGTGAACGCCCTCGCATCGCCCTATTTTCTCAACATCTGGAATCTTTCCGACGCGACATTCAACTTCACCGAAAAAGCGATCATCGTGTTGCCGATGGCGATGCTGATCATTGCCCGCGAAATTGACCTCTCTGTCGCCGCCACCATCGCGCTCAGCTCAACGGCGATGGGCTTTTGCGCCCAGGCGGGTATGGATACGCCGCTGCTGGTGTGCGTCGGCTTGAGCGTTGGGCTGCTGTGCGGAGTGTTCAACGGCATTCTGGTGACTCGCTTTAACCTCTCTTCAATTGTGATCACCATCGGCACCATGAGCCTGTATCGCGGCATTACTTACATTCTGCTCGGCGATCAGGCGCTTAACACCTGGCCTGCGAGTTTTGCGTGGTTTGGTCAGGGCTACGTGTGGGGCGCACTGTCGTTTGAGTTTGCCTTGTTCATCGTGCTGGCGCTGCTGTTCGCTTTTCTGCTGCACAAAACCAACTTTGGCCGCCGCACGTACGCCATCGGCAATAACCCGACCGGCGCGTGGTATTCCGGCATCAATGTGAAACGCCACAACCTGATCCTCTTCGCGCTGGTGGGGCTGATGGCGGGTCTGGCCTCGGTGCTGCTGACATCGCGTTTGGGCAGCACGCGCCCGACGATTGCGCTGGGCTGGGAGCTGTCGGTGGTAACGATGGCGGTGCTCGGCGGCGTCAACATTCTTGGCGGTTCCGGCAGCATGGTCGGCGTGATTATCGCCGCCTTCCTGATGGGGCTGGTGACCTTTGGCCTGAGCCTGCTCAATGTGCCGGGCATTGTGATGTCGATTATCGTCGGCGCGATGCTGATTGTGGTGATTTCGCTGCCGATCATCACCCGCCGCATGATGCAGCGCAGGCGTTTATGAATCCCTCCGGCGACAGGGTGTTTCGTCGCCGGTAAAAATCAAAGAAAATAAAGGAGTTATGTATGAGCTTTATGTTAGCACTACCCAAAATCAGCCTGCATGGCGCGGGCGCTATCGGCGATATGGTCAAGATGGTGGCGAACAAACAGTGGGGAAAAGCGCTGATTGTCACCGACGGGCAACTGGTCAAACTGGGTCTGCTGGACAGCCTGTTTGCCGCGCTGAAAGCGCATCACATGCCGTATCACCTGTTTGATGACGTGTTCCCGAACCCAACGGAAGCGCTGGTACAACAAGGCTATGCGGCGTATCAAAACGCCGCCTGCGATTACATTATCGCCTTCGGCGGCGGCAGCCCGATCGATACCGCCAAAGGGGTGAAAATCCTCACCGCTAACCCTGGCCCGTCGACCGCCTATTCCGGCGTCGGCAAAGTGAAAAACCCCGGTGTGCCGCTGGTCGCCATCAATACCACCGCCGGGACGGCGGCGGAGATGACCAGTAACGCGGTGATCATTGATTCCGCGCGGCAGGTGAAAGAAGTGATTATCGACCCGAACATTATTCCTGATATCGCCGTCGATGATGCCAGCGTGATGCTGGAGATCCCCGCTTCTGTTACCGCCGCAACCGGCATGGATGCGCTGACCCACGCCGTTGAAGCGTATGTCTCGGTGGGTGCGCACCCGTTGACCGACGCCAACGCGCTGGAAGCGATTCGCTTAATTAACCTGTGGCTGCCAAAGGCGGTTGATGACGGCCACAACCTCGAAGCGCGTGAGCAAATGGCGTACGGCCAGTATCTTGCCGGCATGGCCTTTAACAGCGCCGGGCTTGGTCTGGTTCATGCGTTAGCGCACCAGCCGGGTGCCACGCACAATTTGCCGCACGGCGTATGCAATGCCATCTTGTTGCCAGTCATCGAAAACTTTAACCGCCCGAACGCCGTCGCCCGTTTTGCCCGCGTGGCGCAGGCGATGGGTGTCGACACCAAAGGAATGAGCGATGAAACCGCCAGCATGGAAGCCATCAATGCGATCCGCGCCCTGAGCGCGCGCGTCGGTATTCCTTCTGGTTTCAGCAAACTCGGCGTTACCAAAGCGGATATCGAAGGCTGGCTGGATAAAGCGCTCGCCGATCCGTGCGCACCGTGCAACCCGCGAACCGCCAGCCGGGACGAAGTCCGCGAGCTTTATCTGGAGGCATTATGATCCGTAAAGCCTTTGTGATGCAGGTAAATCCCGATGCACACGAAGAGTATGAACGTCGCCACAACCCGATCTGGCCGGAGCTGGAAGCAGCGCTGAAAGCAGGCGGGGCGCACCATTACGCCATTTTTCTCGATAAACAGCGCAACCTGCTGTTCGCCACCGTTGAGATTGAATCGGAAGCGCGCTGGAACGCGGTCGCGAATACGGAAGTGTGCCAGCGCTGGTGGAAATATATGCGTGATGTAATGCCCGCTAATCCGGACAACAGCCCGGTCAGCGCGGAATTAAAAGAAGTGTTCTACCTGGAGTAAGCGGTTAGCCCCCTTCGCAACGGAGGGGGATTAACGAACGGGAAATGTCTGTTCGGCACTTTTTATTAACGCCGGGTGGAATTAAAGCGGATTAATTTTGTTCAGCCACCAGAATAGCCTGTGTATCGGCTTCGAGTGCTTTAAAGATATGTTCTCTGTCCGCCGGATAACAAATGTAATCCCCTTCGCCTAACTCTTCCGGCGCTTCCGTCAGCCCGACCAGCGCCCGCCCTTGTGTCACAATAATGTGCTCCACTGAACCTGTCGGGTGAGGATGCGAGATCCGATCGGCGCCTGGCTGAGTCAGCAATAGATAGATATCGCGTCGTGCGCCGGGCGGGCAGGCAGCAAGCAATATCGCCTGGTAATTTGCCTCTTCGGCAATCACTTTCGTGCCTTCGCCACGACGAATAACCTGCGTGGTGGGTTTTTGCGGTTCCAGCAGGCGCGCAAAGGGAATGTCGAGCGCGACACACAGCGCCCAGAGCGTTTCCAGACTAGGATTACCGTTACCCGCTTCCAGTTGTGAAAGCGTGGATTTGGCGATACCCGCCCGGCGGGCAATCTCCGCCAGCGAAAGCCCGGTTCGCAGTCGCTCACGCACCAGACTTTTGGCAATGATGCTAATTGGCTGTGTCATAAACACCCCATTGTTCATTTAATCGAACGAATCGTTCTTGTTGAAAAACGATTCTGGTGTGTTCATTATAATGGATAAACGTTCGATATGGGTAAAGAGAGATGTTCACCAGACACTTCGCCTCGCTGAAGGGCGACACTGTAAAAGCTATTTTTCTGGTCTGCCTGGCCGTGGGCGTTGTCGGCGTCTCGTATGGATCGCTGGCCATGGCCTACGGCTTTCCTTTATGGGTGCCGCTGGCGCTCTCCACCCTTGTGCTGGCTGGCGCATCCGAGTTTATGTTTATCGGTATTGTCGCCAGCGGCGGCAATCCGCTGGCTGCGGCTCTGGCGGGTCTGTTAGTTAACGCTCGCCATATCCCTTTTGGCGTCACGGTGCGTGAGCTGGTAGGACAACGTGCGGCCACTTTTCTCGGCTGCCACATCATGAATGATGAAAGCGTCGTGTTCGGCTTATCACAATCCACCGCCGAGCAGCGTAAAGCCGCTTACTGGCTGTGCGGTTTAGGTGTCGCGTTATTGTGGCCCGCTGGCGTACTGGTAGGGGCGGCGGTGGGTAAATTGCTGCCCGCACCGGAAACCATCGGTCTGGATGCGGTTTTCCCGGCAATTTTGCTGGCGCTGGTATTGCCGGCGCTGAAAAAGCGCACCACGCTGATTCGCGCCTCGAGCGGCGCGGTATTGTCGCTCGCCGCCGTTCCTTTTGCGCCGGTGGGATTACCGGTGCTGCTCTCTTTACTTGGCTTACTGACGAGGAAGAAATAATGGCCAGCATCGCGCTCATTATTGGCGGTATCGCCATCCTTTCTATCGGCACCTATTTGATGCGCCTTGGCGGCGCAAAACTCGGCAGCCGGCTGGCGCTTTCCGAACATTCGCAGGCACTGCTGTCGGATGCGGCTACCACCCTGCTTTTCGCGGTCGCGCTGGCCTCAATGCTCTATGAAGGCGGGCATTTCGCTGGCATGGCACGCGTACTGGGCGTGCTTTTCGCGCTGTTTCTCGCCTGGCGCAAAATGCCGCTGATTGTGGTGATCCTCTCCGCTGCGGTCGTCACCGCGCTGCTGCGCCTTGCCGGAATCGCATAAGAAACGGGTGTGTTAATGGATACTCACGGGAACAGGGTTAGCCGAACTGCCCTGCGCGCCCATTTCAACGCGTACTTCCCCCGCGTCAATCCCGTGGATTTCCACCCCCTGCGCCACCGTCTGCCCGATGGTGACCCCCACTTTGCGCGGCGTCTCACCGGACGAGGCTCGCCAGAGCACCCAGCTCGCCCCGGATTGCGGATCGATATGTAACGCCTGAGCGGGCACCGCAATACCGTGTTCGTTCTGCCAGGTGATCACCGCCAGCCGGGCGCTCATTCCCAGCCGAATATCTTGCTGTAAATCCGCCAGCGGCGTATCTACCGACACAGTGACATCGTAATAAGCGCCCTGCGTCTCTGCCGCGCTGCTCTGAACGCCAATTTCACGGATCTGCCCGCTGAGCGTTTTTCCGGCAAACCCTTCTCCGGTGATATTGACCGGCATCCCCTCTTTTAACTGGTGGAGATCCGCTTCCTCGACGCGGGTCACTACCTGCATCGTGTCCAGCCCCGTCACCGTCAACAACGCCGCGCCCTGGCTCACCGACAAACCCGGCTGGAGGGTAACCGGTTTACCGCTGTCCGTTGCGACCGGGCGCATGATAAAACCGGCATAGGGCGCACGTAACGTTTGCCGTTCCACCTGCGCCTTCAGCGCAGCGTAGCGGGCCTGCGCATTTGTCAGCTCCATATCGGCAATTTTGCTGTCCTCGCCTTTACCCCGCGCTTCCATCGTTTGTAACTCTTCCTGCGCGGCAGCCAGATCCTGCTGCTGCGCTTGTGCCTGCTGCGCCAGCGCATCGACTTCCATACGGGCGACAATCCCGCGCTTAAAAAGCGTAGTAGTATCGCGAAGATTGGCCTGCGTATTGGAAAGCGTCACGCGCGCAGTCTGCACCAGGCGTCTGGCGCGCGAAACATCCGGGCTGCTGCTCCAGTTGCGAAACAGCGCCACCTCTTTTTGCGCTTTCAAAAGCTCCGCCTGCGCCTGGCGAAGTTGGATCTCAATCTGTCCGGGATCGAGCACTATCAGCACTTGCCCCTTTTCAACGCGTTGCCCTTCGTGAACCGCGATTTCGCGGATCACTCCGTCAAACGGCGCGGCAAGGGTTTGCTGGCGGGCCGCCTGAATACGCCCCACCAGCCCCAGTTGGTTTTCAAGCCGCTGCGGCTGAACCGGCAGCCAGATCTCCTGCGCAGCGCCACTCTCCGGTTCGCGTGCGACAATCCACCATAAGAGCGAGCCGCCAGCCACTACCGCAAGTGTCAGCAGTAAAAGCAGGCGTTGCTTTTGCATAAGAAACTTAATCATTGAGCGAAATATCCCAACTTTGCAGCGTGGTTCCCAGCGTTTGATCGAGCCCGGCCTGCGCATTCAAATAGCTGATAAGCGCATTTAGCCTGGCGTTTTCCGCGTTGCGAAGATCGTTTTCAAAACTCAGCACCTGGAAGTTGCTGGAGCGGCCAGCGGTCAGTTTTTCCCGTTCAATTTCCAGTTTGCGGCGTGACAAATCCCGCGCGCGTTGGGCTATCTCAAACTGCCGCCAGCGGGTGCCCATATCGCGCACGGCGTTGGTTACGTCACGGTCAAGCTGCTGGTGCGCTTCCGCCAGCTGGATTTGCTGGTTCTTCACATTAACCTGCGCTTGCACTTCCGCCTGCCGTGCGGTCATGTCGCCGATAGGGATCTCCACCTGAACCCCAACATAGTTATCCCAGTTGCGCGCGCCATCACCTCGCGCCGCACGGTTACGCTGCTGTGTCGCGCCGCCAACCAGCGAAACATCCCACAGCCGGTCATTATGGGCGACGGCGAGATTAATCGCAGCCTGTTCGCCAACAAGCAGCTGCGCCAGATAAGCGGGCTGCGACGCCTCCGCCTGTTTCAGTGCGCGATCGGCCTGCACCTCGACAGGCCTTGCCTGTAGCGCTTCGGTCGCGACGATTGGCGCATGCAGATCCAACGCCAGCAGTTGCAACAGCGCCAGCCGCGCCATATCCACCCGGTTTCGCGCCTCTTCATGCGACAGCTCTTGTGAGGCCACTTCGGCTTCGGTTTGCACAATTTCAAACTCCGCCATGCGCCCGGCGCTGATCATCGCCTGGTTCACTTCCACCAACTGGCGCGCCCGCGCCAGCGAATCCTGAGCAATCTTTAACTGCTCCTGCGCCAGCAACAGATCGCGGTAAGCGGTGATAATTTGGGTGATCGTCTGCGAAACGGTGGATTTCAAATTCAGGCGGTTGATTTGCTCGGTCATCTGCGCAAGGCGAACCGGCGCGGTGGCAATATCTTTACCCGCGCCGCGCAGCAGCGGCTGAATAACAGAAAAGTTCGCCCCGTCGTTGTGGGATAACCCCGCCACGTTGGCGTCGGTGTGCTGATATGTCCAGCCGAGGCTAACGCGCGTGCCGTACGGGGTGAGCAGCGTGGAACGCGGCGTCAGGTTTCCCTGCCGGTAGCGGTCGTCCTGGTTACGCGTGGAGAGATAATTGCCGGAGAGCACCAGTTTTGGCGTGAAGCGATCTTCGGCCACGCGCAGGTCAAATTTCTGCGCAACCCTGTCGAGATACGCGCTACGAATAGCGCGGTTATCACGCAGCCCGAGATAGATGGCATCGCTCAGGGTGAGATCGATACTGTCGCCTTTCAGGGCAATACGCGCCGTCTCGCCGTCTCGCGTGGCATGGGAAGGGTTCACCGGCATTTCAGCACGCGCCGGGCAAACAATCAGACTTGCCAGTAACCACAGCCAGGCATGTCTACGCATCGCGCAGCGCCTCCACCGGCTCCAGCCGGGACGCCGCCAGTGCGGGAGATAAGCCAAAAAACAGCCCGATAACAATGGCGCTGCCAATGCCCAGCGGCAACGCAGCGGCGGATAAGGCAAAATCAGACCAGCCGGAAAACCAGACAAACAGCCACGCCGCCGCCAACCCCGCCGCCGCGCCAAGCAGCGCGCCAACGGTGGCTAAGACAATCGCTTCCAGCAAAAAGAGCATCGCGATATCGCGCGGACGCGCGCCCAGCGCCATGCGCACACCAATCTCCCGGCGACGCTCTGACACATTCATCACCATCACATTCATCACGCCCACCCCGCCGACCAACAGCGAGATGCCGCCAAGTCCGGCGAGCAACCAGGAAAACAGGCGCGACTGCTGCTCAATGCCTTCCAGCAATTGCTGAGGAACCTGCACATTGACCTCGAAGCCGGGCATCTTTTCGCTGAGCCACGCTTGTAGCCGGGGCGCGATGCGATCAAGTTCTTCACCACTGCGGCTGCGCACCGCTACGCCCGTTATTTGCGGAAAACTGATTACCCGGCGCATACCGGTAATCGGCAGCAAAATGGCATCATCCACGGAGACCGGAATGATCGGGTTTGGCCCTTGCGGGTGCAGAATACCGACTATCTCAAAGAGATAACCGCCAATCTGGATGCGGTCGCCGAGTAGTACAGGGCGGTCGGGCTGAGCCCATTGTGCGGCGACATTCGCCCCGAGAACGGCGTAGGTGCTCTGCGCATCAAAGCGGCTCAAAAAGCGGCCCTGTTCCAGTTGCAACCGCAGAACAGAAGGCAGTTCAGCGCCGCTTCCGACCAGCGTTGCCGCCGCCGTTCGGCCATTAAAACGTGCTTGCGTGTTACTGGGGACGAGCGCAGAGGCGGCGTCAATTTCCGGGATGCGTTGATGCAAGGTATCGATATCCAGATCGGCCGGCGCAACCAGTGGTTTTCGGCCGGAACCGACAGGCTGCTGAATGTTAGCCACCAGCAGCTCACTACCCATACCGCGAAAGATGCTCATCGCTTCACGTTCGGCGTTGTAGCCAATGTTGAGCAACGCCACCACCGCCGCGCAGCCCACCGCGATACCTAATAGCGCCAGCACCGCGCGGCGCCCCAGCAGCCGCAGGTTATCCAGCGACTCCAGCAAAAGTTGCAGCCACGGCATTCCGTAGCGTGAAGGCTGAGACACGCGGACTGCAGCGGGCAGACGCACATCAGACATGCGTTGCCTCGCTGATCCGCCCGTCAGCCACCTGAATGCAGCGCGACATGCGGCGGGCAATGGAATTGTCATGCGTTACCAGCACCAGCGTGGTGCCGCTGTCGCGATTCAATGCCAGCAACAAGTCAATAATGTCAGCAGCGTTTTGGCTATCAAGATTACCGGTGGGTTCGTCGGCAAGCAGCAAAGCCGGTTCACCGACCAGCGCGCGGGCAATGGCCACACGCTGGCGCTGCCCGCCGGATAAATCCGCAGGACGGTGATGCGCGCGATCGCTTAAACCAACGCGCTGAAGCTGTTTGCGGGCAGCGTCCTGGGCCTCATGGCGCAGCACGCCGCGGTAGAGCAGCGGCAAAGCAACATTGTCCAGCGCGGTAAGCCGGGGCAGTAAATTGAAGCTCTGAAAGACAAAACCAATGATGTGATTACGCGCCGTCGCGCGGGCGTCTGCGCCACAGCGGGACATATCTTCGCCATGAAACATCACGCGCCCGGAAGTGGGCGTATCAAGCAATCCCAGCAGATTGAGCAGTGTGCTTTTCCCCGAGCCAGACGCGCCAACAATGGCGCAACTTTGCCCGGCGGGGATAGATAACGAAATGTTGTGCAGGATCGTCTGCCGCGCTGTACCGGCGGCGTAGGAATAGGTCACCGAATCCAGGCGTATCAAGTCAGCGCCAGATGTCGTGTGGTGAGTTTCGCTTATCCCTGAGTCGTGCAACCGTTCCATGTTTGCCAATAATTCATCCTGAAGAACACGGATATGGTGTGAACTACATATCAATATTAACGGCCAGAAAAACGAAAGCTTTAGCTTTTTTGCCATGGATTCATTTCAACCAAACCTACCAAAATTGACACCTAAAGAATTAACCACATCCGCCGATAGGTATTCCGTATACTTTACCCTGGATATTTAAATATTAAACAGCAATTAAGCCTCGCTTAATTTAAATAATAAACGTTGACAAAAGTAAATATATTATCTAGTTTTCCACGGGCAAAAGGAAATTATGGCTGACAAATAAGAATTATTGAGTTACCTTGTATTCACGCAGGGCAACTCAATAATTCCCATGATTTAAGTTAAATATCATGGATATTAGTTAGCTTACTCTTTAATGAGGCTTTAAATGAAACGGAAATCGATCCTGCTGGCTTTATCAGGTTTAATGTTTATCTCTTCAAGCGCATTTGCAACGGGCGGCACGTCCATCGGCTCAATGCTTGCACCATCAATTTCAGTAAAAAACCAATGGTATAACAAGACGTTCCCGATTACAGCCGGAACACCTTCAACTGGTAAAGTTGGCATGGTTTATTACACCTGGGCTTACAGTTCCTACCCGGCTGGAATGCAGGTTTATTTATGCTATAACAACGGTAACAACTGTAGGGATATTTCTGATGCACGTTCAGGTAATATTGACTTCACACCTTATAATCTCGCACCGAACCAACCGTTCAGTTTATATGCCCGCGTAAATGGCACCGGTAGAATGGTGACAGTCAATGGCCAGTCAAGCCAGATTATTGTTAACTACACATATAATTAATAATTCGCTTACCGCGTAATATTATTATTGATAACGCACTGCAATAATAAGAATGTGAATTTAACTCACCCATAATAATAATGCCCGACGACATTTCTTATATGCCATCGGGCATTTCAATAATATAGGGATATTTTTAAAACACTTTGGGTAATTACTGAACACAACTACATCCCCGATAATACGCTATCATCCCATCGCAGAAATAAAAAAAGCGCCCGCAGGCGCTCTTTCGACAGGAAAACGTGACTTATTTGTTCAGTTCGGCGGTCATGTGAACCTGGTTGCCGGTATACGCTTCAGTGATCTGGTAAGAAGATGCACCCGCCTGTTGAGCCTGCGCCGCAATTTTTGCTTCAGCACCGCTCAGCGTTAAATCAGTTGCGGTCACGGACTGGGCAGCGAAAGAACCAAAAGAAGTAGCCAGGGCGATAACTGCGACAAAAGTTTTAATGCTTTTCATGATATAAACCCTTACGTTAATTTGTTGGAGTGAGGCACCGTGCCTCGATGAAATAAATAGTAGTTCTGTTTGCTCACAACAAAAAGCGGAATGATTTGCCATTCTTTGTCAAAATTAATGAACAATAGAGATCTGCATGATAGCTGATTGGTTAGCCCCCCTCCTTGTCGGTCAGAAAACAGTGCAAATCAGCCCGGCGACAACCCTGCTCAGACAGGGTGATCTCCAGAAAAAAATGTTTGTGCTGCACGAAGGTATTGCGCGTGCGGTCTGGCATTCGCCGGAAGGGAGCGAGCGCGTAAAGGAGTTTTATTTTCCCGGTGAGTGCTGTTTTCTCTATCTCAGTTGGCTAACCGGTAGCGTGGCGGATTACAGCCTGCAAATGCTGACGCCAGGCGTGCTCAGCGAAGTACCGCTGCGTTTACTGGAAAAAGAAGAACATCAGGTGGCAAAAATAGCGCTCCTGCGCCAGCAACTGATCTTTAAAGAGAAGAAGGAACAGATGTTTTTGCTCAATAACCCGGAGCAACGCTATCGCTATGTGCAAACCCATTTTCCCGCATGGGAAGCACAATTAACGCAAAAAGATCTCGCCAGTTATATCGGCATCTCACCGGTGAGCCTGTCGCGCATCCGCGCGCGTCTTAACAAAGGTTAACGAAAGCCCGCCGCCAGGCCGCTACCATCGCCGCCATCACGCCGTAGAGGAAACGATGATGAGCGCTTTTTGGTTGTCGCAAATGCTGGCTGGCTTTTCTTTCATTTTTGATTTGCTGGCATTTCAGTTTGCCCGTCGGCGGATAACCCTGGCGATACTTGCCGCCTCCACCAGCCTGCTGGCGGTACATTTCTGCTTGCTGAACGCGCCCGTAGCCGCAAGTTTGATGGCGCTGGCCGCATGCCGTTATCTCACCGCCATCATGACGACCGCGCGGAATATGAAAAATGGGTTTATTGTCGCAACCTGCCTGTGCAGCGCGCTAAGCTGGCAGCAACCCACCGATGTTTTACCGCTGCTCGGTAGCCTGCTGATGACCAGCGCCGCTTTTCACCCGGCGGCAAAAAGTATGCGGCGGCTCACCCTCTGCGGTAGCGGCTGCTGGCTGGTGAATAATATGGTGATCGGATCGCCCGTGGCGGTTGCCATGGAGAGCGCCTTCATTCTCAGTACGCTGGTGTCGTACTGGCGGCTCACCCGGCAGGCTGGCTAAAAAGCAAAAAAAGCGCCCGCAGGCGCTCTTTCGACAGGAAAACGTGACTTATTTGTTCAGTTCGGCGGTCATGTGAACCTGGTTTCCGGTATACGCTTCAGTGATCTGGTAAGAAGATGCGCCAGCCTGTTGAGCCTGTGCAGCAATTTTTGCTTCAGCACCGCTCAGCGTTAAATCAGTTGCGGTCACGGACTGGGCAGCGAAAGAACCAAAAGAAGTAGCCAGGGCGATAACTGCGACAAAAGTTTTGATGCTTTTCATGATATAAACCCTTACGTTAATTTGTTGGAGTGAGGCACCGTGCCTCGATGAAATAAAGAGTAGTCCTGTTTACTCACAACAAAAAGCGGAAGGATTTGTTCTCAACATTCAATTTTTTTGACCAATCTATACACCCATTAATCGCTGCGGATGGGTATAGATTGTTGCCCTGCCTGGCTTGCAAAAACCCACCAGCGTCAGGTTACAGCGCTGCGCCACTTCCACCGCCAGCGTTGTGGCGGCGGAGACGGCAAACAGGATTTCGACACCGCACATGGCCGACTTTTGCACCATCTCATAGCTGGCGCGACTGGAAACCAGCACCGCACCGCTCGCCCAGGCTTGCGCTTCACGGGCGCGATGACCAAGCAGCTTATCCAGCGCCACATGACGCCCGACATCTTCATGCCCCCCCGCTAACTCACCGGATGGCAGCATCCAGGCGGCGGCGTGCGTGCAGCCGGTGAACTGCCCGACAGGCTGAAAATCGGTTAAGTGCGCCAGACCGGCATCCAGCGCCTGTAAATCAAAGGTTTGGGTAAAAGGCAGCGGCGCGATGGGCTTGCCAATGTCATTAAGCTGCTCGACACCACATACGCCGCAACCGGTGCGCCCGGCCAGCGCGCGTCGCCGCTCTTTTAAGCCCATAAAACGGCGGCTGGAGAGCTCAATTTGCACTTCAAGGCCGTTGCAGGAGGGGACCACATCCATCCCGTAAATGTCTGATGCGTTTCCGATAATCCCTTCGGATAAGGAGAAGCCGATCGCGAAGAGTTCAAGATCCTTGGGTGACGCCATCATCACCACATGCGAAATGCCGTTGTACACCAGCGCGACAGGCACTTCTTCCGCCAGCATATCCGGCACGGCATGTTGCAAATCAATGCGTTTCCACAGGCTAACCTCGCGGGCTCCTGTGACTGATGTTGCATTTTTGTGCTTTTTTGTCTGCAAATCGTTCACTTTGTCTTAACCGTTATCGAACAAGCGTATCGACATTATGGTATTCTCCGCGCATATCCCTTGGGGAAAAGAGGGAATAGCAGCAGTTCTGAATCCTTCACGTCAGAATAAGCATACCTACATTGTGGTATTCTTCGTTGCGAATCCCCCTGGATATGAGGGATTAGCAGCAATTCTGAACCTTTGCGAAAAGCACCGCAAAGAAAAAAACGATAAGAGTAATGTCGAACCAGGAGCAAACCATGCAGGTCAGCAGAAGGCAGTTCTTTAAGATCTGCGCTGGCGGTATGGCAGGAACCACGGCAGCGGCGCTGGGCTTTGCCCCGAGTGTTGCGCTCGCGGAAACACGGCAGTATAAGCTGCTGCGCACCCGCGAAACCCGGAATACCTGCACATATTGTTCCGTCGGCTGTGGGCTGTTGATGTACAGCCTCGGCGATGGAGCAAAAAACGCCAAAGCGTCAATCTTCCATATTGAGGGTGACCCCGATCATCCGGTAAACCGTGGGGCGCTGTGCCCGAAAGGCGCGGGTCTGGTGGATTTCATCCACTCAGAAAGCCGCCTGAAATACCCGGAATACCGCGCACCAGGCTCGGATAAGTGGCAACAAATTTCGTGGGATGAAGCCTTTACCCGCATCGCCAAATTAATGAAAGCGGATCGTGACGCCAACTATATTGCGCAAAACGCAGAAGGGACGACCGTCAACCGCTGGCTGAGCACCGGGATGCTGTGCGCATCCGCATCCAGTAATGAAACCGGTTATTTAACGCAAAAATTCACCCGCGCACTCGGCATGTTAGCCGTCGACAACCAGGCGCGTGTCTGACACGGACCAACGGTAGCAAGTCTTGCTCCATCTTTTGGTCGCGGTGCGATGACCAACCACTGGGTCGACATGAAAAACGCCAACCTTATCGTTGTGATGGGGGGGAACGCGGCAGAAGCGCATCCGGTGGGATTCCGCTGGGCGATGGAAGCCAAGATCCACAATGGCGCGAAGCTGATTGTTATCGATCCGCGCTTTACGCGTACCGCCTCTGTTGCGGATTTCTATGCGCCGATTCGTTCCGGTACTGACATCGCCTTCCTGTCAGGCGTGTTGCTGTACCTGATGACCAACGAAAAATATCAGCGCGAATACACCGAGGCCTATACCAACGCCACGCTTATCGTGCGTGAAGATTTTGGCTTCGAAGATGGCCTGTTCACCGGCTATGACGCGGAAAAACGTAAATACGACAAAACCAGCTGGAACTACGAACTGGATGAGAAAGGTTTCGCCAAACGCGATACCACGCTCACCCATCCGCGTTGCGTATGGAACCTGCTGAAAGCGCACGTCTCCCGCTATACGCCGGACGTGGTGGAGGACATCTGCGGGACGCCAAAAGCGGATTTCCTGAAGGTGTGTGAATACATCGCCGAAACCAGCGCCCGTGATAAAACCGCGTCGTTCCTGTATGCACTTGGCTGGACGCAGCACTCCGTTGGCGCGCAGAACATCCGCACCATGGCGATGATTCAGCTGCTGCTGGGCAATATGGGGATGGCAGGCGGCGGCGTGAATGCCCTGCGCGGCCACTCCAACATTCAGGGGCTGACGGATCTTGGCCTGCTGTCACAAAGCCTGCCGGGCTATATGACGCTGCCAAATGAAAAACAGACCGATCTCCAGACTTATCTGACCGCCAATACGCCAAAACCGTTGCTGGAAGGCCAGGTGAACTACTGGGGCAACTACCCGAAATTCTTCGTTTCGATGATGAAATCCTTCTTTGGCGACAAAGCGACAGCGGAAAATAGCTGGGGCTTTGACTGGCTGCCGAAGTGGGACAAGGGTTACGACGTCCTGCAGTACTTCGACATGATGAACCAGGGCAAGGTCAACGGCTATATCTGCCAGGGCTTTAACCCGGTAGCGTCGTTCCCGAACAAAAATAAAGTTGTCGCCTCACTGTCGAAACTGAAGTTCCTGGTGACCATTGACCCGCTCAATACCGAAACCTCGAACTTCTGGCAGAACCACGGCGAATTTAACGACGTCGATCCGTCGAAAATTCAGACCGAGGTGTTCCGTCTGCCATCGACCTGCTTCGCGGAAGAGAACGGTTCTATCGTTAACTCGGGTCGCTGGTTGCAGTGGCACTGGAAAGGCGCGGACGCCCCGGGCGATGCGCTGAACGACGGCGAGATCCTGGCGGGCATCTTCCTGCGCATGCGTAAAATGTACGCGGCAGAAGGCGGCGCCAACCCGGAACAGGTGCTGAACATGACCTGGAACTACTCGACGCCGGAAAACCCGTCGCCGGAAGAAGTGGCCATGGAAAGCAACGGTAAAGCGCTGGCGGATATTATCGATCCGGCAACCGGCACCGTGTTGGCGAAGAAAGGCGAGCAACTGAGCACCTTCGCTCACCTGCGCGATGACGGCACCACCGCAAGCGGTTGCTGGATTTTCGCCGGGAGCTGGACGCCGAAAGGCAACCAGATGGCGAACCGCGATAACGCTGACCCATCGGGCCTCGGCAATACGCTGGGCTGGGCATGGGCATGGCCGCTTAACCGCCGCATTCTCTATAACCGCGCCTCCGCTGATCCGCAGGGCAACCCGTGGGATCCGAAGCGTCAGTTGCTGAAATGGGACGGTGCGAAATGGGGCGGGGTGGATATTCCGGACTACAGCGCTGCCGCACCTGGCAGCAATGTTGGGCCGTTTATCATGCAGCAGGAAGGCATGGGCCGCCTGTTCGCGCTCGATAAGATGGCAGAAGGGCCGTTCCCGGAACATTACGAGCCGTTTGAAACGCCACTGGGCACCAACCCGCTGCACCCGAAAGTGGTTTCCAACCCGGCCGCCCGTGTGTTTAAAGGCGATCTGGAAGCGATGGGTAAAGCGGATAAGTTCCCGTATGTCGGTACCACTTACCGTTTAACCGAGCACTTCCACTACTGGACCAAGCACGCGCTGCTTAACGCAATCGCGCAGCCGGAGCAGTTTGTGGAAATTGGCGAGAAACTGGCGAACAAGCTGGGCATCACGCAGGGCGATACGGTGCGCGTCTCCTCCAACCGTGGCTATATCAAAGCCAAGGCGGTGGTGACCAAACGTATTCGCACGCTCAACGTGCACGGTAAGGAAGTCGATACCATCGGTATTCCTATCCACTGGGGTTATGAAGGTGTGGCGAAGAAAGGCTTTATCGCCAACACGTTAACGCCGTTTGTCGGCGATGCGAACACCCAAACGCCGGAGTTTAAGGCGTTCCTGGTGAATGTGGAAAAGGTGTAACGGAGACGACTTATGGCTTATCAATCGCAAGACATCATCCGTCGTTCCGCGACTAACGGCTTCACTCCCGCGCCGCAGGCGCGGGATCACCAGCAGGAAGTGGCGAAGCTTATCGACGTCACCACCTGTATTGGCTGTAAAGCCTGTCAGGTGGCCTGTTCCGAGTGGAACGACATTCGTGATGAGGTGGGGCATAACGTCGGGGTGTACGACAACCCGGCGGATTTGACCGCCAAATCGTGGACGGTCATGCGCTTCTCGGAAGTGGAACAGAACGACAAACTGGAGTGGCTGATCCGTAAAGATGGCTGCATGCACTGCGCCGATCCTGGCTGTCTGAAAGCATGCCCGTCAGAAGGGGCTATCATTCAGTATGCCAACGGCATTGTCGACTTCCAGTCCGAACAGTGCATCGGCTGCGGTTACTGCATCGCCGGCTGTCCGTTCGACGTGCCGCGCATGAACCCGGAAGACAACCGCGTCTACAAATGTACGCTGTGTGTTGACCGCGTGACCGTGGGCCAGGAACCGGCGTGTGTGAAAACCTGCCCGACCGGCGCTATCCACTTTGGCTCTAAAGAGGATATGAAAACGCTGGCCGGCGAGCGCGTGGCGGAACTGAAAACCCGTGGTTACGACAACGCGGGCCTGTACGATCCGGCAGGCGTTGGCGGTACGCACGTGATGTATGTGCTGCATCATGCCGACAAGCCGAATCTGTATCACGGCCTGCCGGAGAACCCGGAAATCAGCTCTACCGTGAAGTTCTGGAAAGGTATCTGGAAACCTCTTGCGGCGGTCGGCTTTGCCGCGACCTTCGCTGCCAGCATCTTCCATTATGTCGGTGTCGGTCCGAACCGCGCAGAAGAGGAAGACGATAACCTGCATGAAGTGAAAGACGAGGTGCGCAAATGAAAAAACGTGACACCATCGTGCGCTACACGGCGCCAGAGCGCATCAACCACTGGGTCACCGCCTTCTGCTTCGTGCTGGCAGCGGTGAGCGGGCTGGGGTTTTTCTTCCCCTCCTTCAACTGGTTGATGGGGATTCTGGGTACGCCGCAGCTGGCGCGCATTCTCCATCCGTTTGTCGGCGTGGTGATGTTCGCGTCGTTTATAATCATGTTTTTCCGCTACTGGCACCATAACCTCATCAATAGGGATGATATCTTTTGGGCGAAGAATATTCGTAAGATCGTCGTCAATGAGGAAGTGGGTGACACCGGGCGCTATAATTTCGGTCAGAAATGTGTTTTCTGGGCGGCGATTATTTTCCTGGTGTTGCTACTGGTAAGCGGCGTGGTTATCTGGCGCCCTTACTTCGCGCCAGCGTTTCCCATTCCGGTGATCCGATTAGCGTTGATGGTGCATTCATTTGCCGCGGTCGCGTTAATTGTGGTTATTATGGTGCACATTTACGCCGCCCTGTGGGTAAAAGGCACGATAACCGCAATGGTGGAAGGCTGGGTTACCAGTTCGTGGGCGAAGAAACATCACCCGCGCTGGTACCGGGAAGTTCGCAAGACAACGGAAAAATCGACTGAATGAGTATTCGCATAATCCCGCAAGATGAGCTGGAGAAGAGCGATAAACGCACGGCGGAAGTTATTCCGCCGTTATTATTCCCCAGACTGAAAAATCTCTATAACCGCCGCGCAGAGCGTTTGCGTGAGCTGGCAGAGAGTAACCCGCTGGGTGATTATCTGCGTTTTGCTGCGCTTATCGCCCATGCCCAGGAAGTGGTGCTTTACGACCACCCCCTGCACATCGACCTGACTGCGCGCATTAAAGAGGCCGCTGAACAGGGCAAACCGCCGCTGGACATTCATGTGCTGCCGCGCGATGCGCACTGGCACAAACTGCTGCATTCGCTGATCGCCGAGCTGAAGCCGGAGATGAGCGGCCCGGCGCTGGCGGTCATTGAGAACCTGGAAAAAGCCTCTGCGCAGGAACTGGAAGCGATGGCCAGCGCGCTGTTTGCCGCTGATTTCGCCTCCGTTAGCAGCGATAAAGCGCCTTTTATCTGGGCTGCGCTGTCGCTTTACTGGGCGCAAATGGCCAGCCTGATCCCCGGCAAAGCACGCGCGGAATATGGTGAACAGCGCCAGTTCTGCCCGGTGTGCGGATCAATGCCGGTCTCCAGCATGGTGCATATTGGCACGACGCAAGGGTTGCGCTATCTGCACTGCAACCTGTGTGAAACCGAGTGGCATGTGGTGCGCGTCAAATGCAGCAACTGCGAGCAAACCCGCGATTTACACTACTGGTCGCTGGATAACGAGCAGGCAGCAATCAAAGCGGAAAGCTGCGGCGACTGCGGCACTTACCTGAAGATCCTGTATCAGGAAAAAGACCCGAACGTCGAGCCGGTCGCGGACGATTTGGCCTCGCTGGTGTTAGATGCCCGCATGGAGCAGGAAGGCTTCGCCCGCAGCTCCATCAACCCGTTTTTATTCCCCGGCGAAGGGGAATAATCGCCTCCAGCCCTTGCCTTCCAGGCAAGGGTTGTCAGCCTTTTTCACTTTCCCCTGCCCTCTTCTCACGCCTTCTGGCGTTAAAAATCACCGTTCCCATTCAGGTTAAACCAGGCTATAAAGGCTGGATATTTATACAGATAAAGGTTAGCGGAATGGCACTGGAAAAAGGTATTGCCGGGCTGGTGAGCGACTTTATTGCCGCCGGTCGCCCGTCAGCACGGGCGAAGAGTATTGATGACCGGCGCAGTGGATATGTCGCCAGCACCGTACTGGCAGGGGAAACGGAAACGCGCGTTCAGGTTGAAGATATAACGCTTGAAGGCATGACGTTTCGTCTGTTTTCGCCGCAGAACGCCAGCGGTGATCTTCCCGCGTTGATTTACTACCACGGCGGCTGCTTTATTAGCGGCGGCTTCGACACGCACGATAAGCAGTTGCGTCAGCTGGCCTTTTATAGTGGTTGCCGGGTTGTTGCTGTGCAGTACCGTTTGGCGCCGGAACATCGCTGGCCTGCCGCACATGATGATGCGCAATCTGGTGCCGATATTGTATGGAAAAACGCCGAAAAACTCGGTATCGACAGCAAACGTATCACGCTTGCGGGGGATAGCGCAGGCGGTCACCTGGCGCTGGTGACGGCGCTACGGCTGAAAGCTGCGGCGACATGGCAACCGGCGCAACTGGTGTTGATTTACCCGATGCTCGACGCCACCGCCTATTTTGATAGCTATACCTTTAACGGTTCCGATTATGTGATTACCCGCGAGGCGCTGCTTTCAGGCTATGAAATGTATCTTGGCGATACCGATCGCCTGTTGCCGGATGTCAGCCCGCTGTGGCGCGATGATTTTTCCGGTCTGCCGCCGGTACACATCATTACCGCAGAGTTCGACCCGTTATGTGATGAGGGCGAAGCACTGTTTAAGCACATGACCGAGCAGGGCGTAACCTGCACTTGTTCACAATATCAGGGCGTGATCCATGGCTTC
The DNA here is from genome assembly GCF_027109175.1 of Kosakonia sp. SOY2. NCBI lineage: Bacteria > Pseudomonadati > Pseudomonadota > Gammaproteobacteria > Enterobacterales > Enterobacteriaceae > Kosakonia > Kosakonia sp. SOY2. The sequence goes on along the minus strand of NZ_JAPVXH010000007.1, from coordinate 21,026 downwards.
TTCCAGCTTGCCGGGATCAGCCAAAGTGCAAAAGATGCGATAAGAGACGTGGCCGCACGGGTGGCCAGGATATAACCGCGTGAAAAAAGGAGAGCCGATGTCTGTCGTAAGTCCTGTGGAAAAGCAGTTTGCTGCTTACAATGCCCATGATATTGAGGCGTTTACCGCCTGTTTTAGCGACGATTTTATCGCGTATCGCTTGCCATCCACTGAGCCGTCGCTGCAAGGGCTTGAAGCATTACGTGCCTTTTATGCTGCGCATCGCTTTAACAACCCGGCATTACGCGCCGAGTTGCTCTCGCGCACGGTGATGGGCAATAAGGTGTTCGATCACGAAAAAATCTACGGCATCGGCGAGTCGGTGATTGAAAATATGGCCGTCTATGAAGTGCAGGATGGGTTGATCAAAATCGCGTGGTTTTTCTTCGCGCAGTAGGGGTTGTTCGCAGGACGTTGCGCGCCTGTATCGTCAGGCGCGAACGATTACTCTTCCTCGTTACCGCCCTCTTCGAACGAGCCGAAGGGTTTGGCGGGCAAGACGATATAAATGCCTTCGAAGATCGCACCCTGCTTATCTTCACCAAACAGCTCAACCTGTAGCTGAACGCGCGCTTTGCGCCCGCGCGCCAGACGGTCCAAATCACCGCTTAGCGAGCCAAGATCGGCAATCGCGCTCGGTTTACCGGTGATCGGCGTGCTATAGCGAATATGCGCATCGGCAAGGATGATGGTGCCGCCGAGATGGCGTTCGCGCAGCATCAGCCAGATCAGCCCCCAACCGGTAAGCGTCGCCAGGGAAAACAGGCTACCGGCGAACAGCGTGTGGTGCGGATTCTGGTTGCCGGTTTCCGGCATGGTGGTGATAAATTTCTGCCCGGTGTACTGCTGAATACGCACACCCATCTTTTCACTCAGCGGGATATGCTGATACCAGGCCTGCTGCAACTGCCCGCACCAGTCGCCGCGATGCAGAATATCATCGAGCGTGGCGATCGGTTTGATCATCAAAAAGTGGCGTACCGGCGTGGTTTGCGGCGCGGTGATTTCCCCTTCATTGACGAACCCGAGTTTCGCGAAGAACGCCACCGCATCCTCACGGGCGCTACAGGTCACGCGCTTCACCCCTTCCTGGCGGGCCACGGACTCCAGCGTCATCGCCATCAATGTGCCAAGGCCTTTTTCCTGCACGTCCGGATGGACCGCCATAAAGCGAATCGACCCTTCGTTATCCGCGTTGATATACAACCGACCGATAGCGACAATGTTGCCCTCTTCGTCGACAACCATCTGATGATGTGCCATCGCATCCCAGCCATCACGCTCGGAACCTTTCGGTTGATGCAGCGGTTTACGCAGCATTTCCCAGCGGAACTGGTAATAGAGCTCTAACTCTTCTTCCGTTTGCGGTACGCGAAGGTGGTACATAGCAGCACTCTCTCTTGTAACCAGGGGCCACGCCGCAAGCTGGCTCATACTTGCAACCAGAACGTGACGGGGCCGTCGTTGACCAGCGAAACCTGCATATCGGCAGCGAATCGCCCGGTTTGCGTTTCCATTTGCTGGCTGCGGCAACGTTCAACAAAATAGTGGTACAGCGCCTCGGCTTTTTCCGGCGCAGCGCCACGGGAAAACCCCGGACGCATGCCACGTTCTGTATCCGCCGCCAGCGTAAATTGCGACACCACCAGCACACTCCCACCAGCCTGCTGGACGTTAAGATTCATCTTCCCTTCCGCGTCGCCAAAAATACGATACCCCAGCACACGTTCGCACAGGCGGTTCGCTTTTTGTTCATCGTCTTCCCTTTCGACGCCCAACAACACCAAAAGTCCAGGGCCGATTTCGCCCGTCACCTCACCCGCCACGCTAACGCTCGCGCGGGAAACACGTTGAATTAATGCAATCATGGTTGGTCTGCTTCTTCTTGCTGTGCGGCTATTTTGAGTTTTCGGTATTCACCGAGAGTGACAGTTATTTCTGCGCCAAGCAAGACGATACACCAGGTCCAGTAGACCCAGAGGAACAAAATGGGGATGACAGCCAGCACGCCATAAATGAGCTGGTAAGACGGAAACATGGTGATGTAGAGACCAAAAATCTTTTTACCGAACTCAAACAGCAGTGCGGCGACAAACGCGCCGACAATCGCATCGCGGTTCGGCACGCGGGTTGTCGGCACAATGCTGTACAGCAACCAAAAAGAGAGCCACGACAGGATCAGCGGAAATATGCGCAGCACATCATCAATCACGCTATCCAGCTCGCTGGCCCAGCGCAGCGACAGCAAGTAGGAGCTTATCGCCAGGCTGGCACCCGCCAGCAGCGGGCCGAGCGTCAGGATCATCCAGTAGACGGCAAATGAATAAACATGCGGGCGTACACGCGTACTGCGCCAGATGGTGTTTAGCGCCGAATCGATGGAGTACATCAGCAGCAGAGATGTCACCACCAGCCCGCATGCGCCAACCGCCGTCATTTTGGTGGAGTTCGCCACAAACTGCTCAATGTAGTTCTGAATCACATCGCCGGTGGTGGGAATGAAATTGGCAAATACAAAGTGGCGCAACTGGACGCTAATTTCAGAAAACATAGGAAAAACAGCGAATAATGCAAACACCACGGCGATCAGCGGCACCAGCGAAAGCAAAGAGACGTAGGCGAGATTCCCCGCCAGCGTCGTCATATGGTCTTCATCAATGCGCCGCCATAGCAACCGCAACCAGGCAACAAGCGGGCGCGTGCGATGTTTTGCATGATGCCGCAGATTTTTTAGCATAGCTGTTTCGCGAAATAGTCCGGGATGGTCGTTTTATCCGTCACCAGAATACTGGTTATGCCCAGTTGTTCCGCACCGGCGATATTATCCGCATTGTCGTCGAAAAAGACGCTATCTTCGGCAGAGAAACCTTCGAGCGCCAGCACTTGCTGATAAATTCGCGCTTCCGGCTTACGCATCCCCATTTCCTGGGAAAGATAAATATGGTCAGCCGCCGCCTGAATTTCCGGATATTGTTCCGGCCAGTACGTGGTGTGCAGACGGTTAGTATTCGATAACACGACGACCCGATGCCCCTGCTCACGCAGTTTGTGCATGATGTCGACGACCTCTTTGCGCAGCGCGACAAACACGGCCTGCCAGCCGGTGGAAAACTGCTCGTAGCTGAGCGGTAGTTCCATTTCATGACACAGCGCTTTAGCGAAATCTTCGTCGCTGATTTCCCCTCGTTCGTGCTGATGAAACGGCTCGCCCATGGTGAAATTCTGCTTTAAGGTCGCCAGCGGCACACGGCTAAAATCGCTCCAGACACCCAGCACCCGATTGAAGTCGATGTCGACAATCACGTTACCTAAATCAAAGATATAGAGCATTTCTCTCTCCTTGCCAGCCGTGGAGAGTTAACTGTAGCGGGAAAGTTCTGACTTGAATAGTTCGCGGCTTCACGCGAAGAAGATACAGACATAAAAAAAGCCGCTGAAAATCAGCGGCTTTTTCACAAGCAAATAAAGAGCGATTACTCTTCTTTCGCTCCGCGCATTGCGCGTTTACGGTCGTTTTCCGTCAGGTGACGTTTACGAATACGGATAGAGAGCGGGGTCACTTCTACCAGTTCGTCGTCATCGATGAATTCCAGAGCTTGCTCCAGGGTCATCTTGATCGGCGGAACCAGAACCGTAGCTTCGTCTGTACCAGACGCACGCATGTTGGTCAGTTTCTTACCGGTCAGGCAGTTTACCGTCAGGTCGTTAGAACGGCTGTGAATACCGATGATCTGGCCTTCGTAAACTTCCGCGCCGTGACCGAGGAACAACTTACCGCGATCCTGCAGGCCGAACAGTGCGAACGCAACCGCTTTACCCTGACCGTTGGAGATCAGCACACCGTTGTTACGCTGGCCCACTTCACCCGGACGAACATCGTCGTAGTGGCTGAAGGTGGAGTACAGCAGACCGGTACCGGAAGTCATGGTCATGAACTCTGAACGGAAGCCGATCAGACCACGGCTTGGGATCACGTAGTCGAGACGTACGCGGCCTTTGCCGTCCGGATTCATGTTTTTCAGATCGCCTTTACGCTCGCCCAGCGCCTGCATCACAGAACCCTGGTGCTGCTCTTCAACGTCCAGCGTGACGTTTTCGAACGGCTCTTGTTTGCGGCCATCGATTTCGCGGAAGATAACTTTCGGACGGGAAACCGCCATTTCGAAACCTTCACGACGCATGTTCTCGATAAGCACGGACAAGTGCAGCTCACCACGGCCGGAAACGCGGAATGCGTCAGCGTCTTCGGTCTCTTCAACGCGCAGCGCAACGTTGTGCACCAGCTCTTTGTTCAGGCGGTCGAGGATCTGACGTGAAGTCACGTACTTACCTTCTTTACCACAGAACGGAGAGGTGTTGACGTTGAAGAACATGGTTACGGTCGGTTCATCAACAGACAGTGCCGGCAGCGCTTCGACGTTCTGCGGATCGCAGATGGTGTCGGAGATGTTCAGCTCGCCCAGACCGGTGATCGCAATGATGTCGCCGGCTTCGGCGATCTCGCTATCGATACGCTCCAGCCCCAGGTGGGTCAGCACTTTGCCGACTTTACCGTTGCGGGTTTTGCCTTCGCTATCAATGATAGTGACTTGCTGGTTCGGTTTTACTTTACCGCGCTTGATACGACCGATGCCGATTACACCAACATAGTTGTTGTAGTCGAGCTGGGAGATCTGCATCTGGAAAGTGCCGTCGAGATCGACGTTCGGAGCAGGTACATGGTCAACAATCGCCTGGTACAGCGGGGTCATGTCTTCAGCCATGTCTTCGTGGTCCATACCCGCGATACCGTTCAGCGCAGAAGCGTAAACGATCGGGAAGTCCAGCTGCTCGTCGGTCGCGTCCAGGTTAACGAACAGGTCGAATACCTGATCGACAACCCAGTCCGGACGCGCACCAGGACGGTCAACTTTGTTGATTACCACAATCGGTTTCAGGCCATGGGCAAATGCTTTTTTGGTCACGAAACGCGTTTGCGGCATAGGGCCGTCAAATGCGTCAACCACCAGCAGCACGGAATCGACCATGGACATCACACGCTCAACTTCACCACCGAAGTCGGCGTGCCCTGGGGTATCAACGATGTTGATACGGTAATCATTCCATTTGATAGCGGTGTTTTTAGCGAGGATGGTAATCCCACGCTCTTTCTCCAAATCGTTGGAGTCCATCACACGCTCTTGAGTTTCAGCACGTTCGTCGAACGTACCGGATTGCTGCAGCAGCTTGTCAACCAGGGTCGTTTTACCGTGGTCAACGTGAGCAATGATGGCGATGTTACGCAGATTTTCGATCACAACTTTGCCTCAGGCATTAGAAATAGCGCGTTATTGTACACGTATTAATCGAAGGACTAAACAGGATCACAAACATCCTCCGCAAACAAGTATTGCAGAGTTGCTTTGTGATCGCTTTCACGGAGCGTTAAAAGGGGCATTTAACGAAAATTGCACCAATATAGTGCCCAATGTTCACATAAAGGCACTATATTGGTGCAACATAACCATCATGGTGCAGCCCTTTTGCACTATACCGTGCATGATAACGCCTTTTTAGGGGCATTTAAAAGTTGGCATAGATTTCGCTTTAACGATTGCACGATAACTACGCCAGCTTACGTAGTAATTAGAAGACCTCGTTACCACGACGACAATGACAAATCCGGGAGAGTTTAAGTATGTCCGCTGAACACGTTTTGACGATGCTGAATGAGCACGAAGTGAAGTTTGTCGATCTGCGCTTCACCGATACCAAAGGTAAAGAACAGCACGTCACTATCCCAGCCCATCAGGTAAACGCCGACTTCTTTGAAGAAGGTAAAATGTTTGATGGTTCTTCGATTGGTGGCTGGAAAGGCATCAACGAATCAGACATGGTGCTGATGCCGGACGCGACTACCGCTGTCATTGACCCGTTCTACGAAGAGTCTACGCTGATCATTCGTTGCGATATCCTCGAACCAGGCACCATGCAGGGCTACGATCGTGACCCGCGCTCCATCGCTAAACGCGCTGAAGAGTACCTGCGCTCCACCGGTCTGGCAGACACCGTTCTGTTTGGGCCAGAACCGGAATTCTTCCTGTTCGACGACGTACGTTTCGGCAGCTCCATCTCCGGTTCCAGCGTCGCTATCGACGATATCGAAGGCGCATGGAACACCTCCACCAAATACGAAGGTGGTAACAAAGGTCACCGTCCGGCAGTGAAAGGCGGTTACTTCCCGGTTCCGCCGGTTGATTCATCACAGGATCTGCGTTCTACCATGTGTCTGGTGATGGAAGAGATGGGCCTGGTTGTTGAAGCTCACCACCACGAAGTGGCAACGGCTGGTCAGAACGAAGTGGCTACCCGCTTCAACACCATGACCAAAAAAGCGGACGAAATTCAGATTTACAAATATGTGGTGCACAACGTTGCTCACCGCTTCGGCAAAACCGCGACCTTTATGCCGAAACCGATGTTCGGTGATAACGGTTCCGGTATGCACTGCCACATGTCTCTGTCCAAGAACGGCACGAACCTGTTCTCTGGCGACAAATACGCTGGCCTGTCTGAAATGGCGCTGTACTACATTGGCGGCGTAATCAAACACGCAAAAGCGATCAACGCCCTGTCTAACCCGACCACCAACTCTTACAAGCGTCTGGTCCCGGGTTATGAAGCGCCGGTAATGCTGGCTTACTCTGCTCGTAACCGTTCTGCTTCTATCCGTATTCCGGTGGTGGCTTCTCCGAAAGCGCGCCGTATCGAAGTTCGCTTCCCGGATCCGGCTGCTAACCCGTACCTGTGCTTCGCAGCGCTGCTGATGGCCGGTCTGGATGGCATTAAAAACAAAATCCATCCGGGCGAAGCGATGGACAAAAACCTGTATGACCTGCCGGCTGAAGAAGCGAAAGAGATCCCGCAGGTTGCAGGCTCTCTGGAAGAAGCGCTCAACGCGCTGGATGCTGACCGCGAGTTCCTGACTGCTGGTGGCGTGTTCACCGACGACGCTATCGATGCTTACATCGCGCTGCGTATGGAAGAGAACGACCGCGTTCGCATGACGCCGCACCCGGTAGAGTTCGAACTGTACTACAGCGTTTAATAATTAAGACTCGGCAGAAGTCTTGTCGCAGCAAGGTGGCAACCGAATGAGTCCCGATGAGCTTAGTCTATAAGTGATTCGGGCTAATGAGGGCAGCCAACGCTGCTACGGTGAGAAAGATGCCAGAGGATTTTTAGTTGCCGTGGAACTTTTAGCCCATCCCTGGATGGGCTTTTTTCTCCACCAACAACCTGATCTAACGCGCTTTTTATCAATAAAACGCTATACTGCACTAAATTGGTGCACACCTCCGGGAGACTGCTAAATGGCAAGCGGCGTGCTGCCCGATGCTGGGCAGATCCTCAATTCTTTGATCAACAGCATCTTGCTGGTTGATGACGACCTGGCGGTACATTACGCCAACCCTGCGGCACAGCAACTGCTGGCGCAAAGCTCTCGTAAGTTATTCGGCACACCGCTCCCCGAACTGCTGAGTTACTTTTCACTGAACATCGATTTGATGCGGGAAAGTTTGCATGCCGGACAGGGGTTTACCGATAACGAAGTGACCCTCGTGATTGACGGGCGCTCACACATTCTTTCGCTGACGGCGCAGCGTCTGCCGGATGGTTTGATTCTGCTTGAAATGGCGCCGATGGATAACCAGCGCCGTCTCAGCCAGGAGCAGCTCCAGCATGCGCAACAAGTTGCGGCGCGCGATCTGGTACGCGGTCTGGCGCATGAAATTAAAAACCCGCTTGGCGGTTTACGCGGTGCGGCGCAGTTGCTGAGCAAAGCCCTGCCCGATCCAGCATTACTGGAATACACCAAAGTGATTATCGAGCAGGCTGACCGCTTGCGTAACCTGGTTGATCGCCTGTTAGGGCCGCAACAACCGGGGATGCACGTTACCGAAAGTATTCACAAAGTGGCTGAGCGTGTAGTGAAACTGGTATCGATGGAACTACCGGAGAATGTCACCTTAACCCGTGATTACGATCCAAGTTTGCCGGAGCTCGCGCACGATCCCGACCAAATCGAACAGGTTTTACTGAATATTGTGCGTAACGCTTTGCAGGCGCTGGGGCCGGAGGGGGGCGAAATTATTCTGCGTACCCGTACTGCCTTCCAGCTAACGCTGCACGGTGTGCGTTATCGCCTCGCGGCGAGAATAGATGTGGAAGATAACGGCCCGGGTATTCCGTCGCACCTGCAGGATACGTTGTTCTATCCGATGGTAAGCGGACGCGAAGGCGGTACCGGGCTGGGGTTATCTATCGCACGCAGTTTGATTGATCAACATTCTGGCAAAATTGAATTTACCAGTTGGCCAGGCCATACCGAATTCTCGGTATTTCTGCCTATTCGGAAGTAGAGGTGTTTATGCAACGAGGGATAGTCTGGATCGTTGATGACGATAGCTCCATCCGTTGGGTGCTGGAACGCGCGCTCACCGGAGCTGGCTTGAGTTGTACAACGTTTGAAAGTGCCAATGAAGTGCTAGACGCACTCACCACCAAAACCCCGGATGTACTGCTTTCGGATATTCGTATGCCAGGGATGGATGGTCTTGCGTTACTGAAACAGATCAAACAGCGCCATCCGATGCTCCCGGTCATAATTATGACCGCGCATTCCGATCTTGATGCGGCGGTAAGCGCGTATCAGCAAGGGGCATTCGATTATCTGCCTAAACCGTTTGATATCGACGAAGCCGTTGCGCTGGTTGAGCGCGCTATCAGCCATTATCAGGAACAGCAGCAGCCGCGCAATGTGCAGGCCAGCGGCCCGACAACTGACATCATCGGTGAAGCACCGGCGATGCAGGATGTGTTTCGCATTATCGGTCGCCTGTCGCGCTCGTCGATCAGCGTATTGATTAATGGTGAATCGGGGACCGGTAAAGAACTGGTGGCTCATGCGCTGCATCGCCACAGTCCGCGTGTGAAAGCGCCGTTTATCGCCCTCAATATGGCCGCCATTCCGAAGGATTTGATTGAATCGGAACTGTTTGGTCACGAAAAAGGGGCGTTTACCGGCGCGAATACAATTCGTCAGGGACGTTTTGAGCAAGCCGATGGTGGGACACTGTTTCTGGACGAAATAGGCGACATGCCGCTGGATGTGCAGACTCGGTTGCTGCGCGTGCTGGCCGATGGCCAGTTTTATCGCGTTGGCGGCTATGCGCCAGTGAAGGTCGATGTCCGTATTATCGCAGCCACACACCAGAACCTGGAACAGCGCGTTCAGGAGGGCAAATTCCGTGAGGATCTGTTTCACCGCCTGAATGTGATCCGCGTTCATTTGCCGCCGCTGCGTGAACGCCGGGAAGATATTCCGCGTTTAGCACGCCACTTTTTGCAAGTCGCCGCCCGTGAACTGGGCGTGGAAACGAAACAACTGCACCCGGAAACCGAAACCGCGTTAACGCGTCTGGCATGGCCGGGTAACGTCCGCCAGCTGGAAAACACCTGCCGCTGGTTAACGGTTATGGCCGCAGGCCAGGAAGTGTTGATTCAGGATTTGCCAGGCGAGTTGTTCGAAACCAGCGTGCCGGACAGCCCTTCGCAGAGCCTGCCGGACAGTTGGGCAACGCTGCTGGCGCAATGGGCGGATCGCGCATTACGTTCCGGTCATCAAAACCTGCTTTCAGAAGCGCAACCGGAAATGGAGCGTACCTTGCTGACCACGGCGCTACGTCACACGCAGGGCCACAAACAGGAAGCGGCGCGGCTGCTCGGATGGGGTCGTAATACCCTGACGCGTAAGTTGAAAGAACTGGGAATGGAGTAGTGTGCGGGTGAAATGTAAAGAATGAATCGCGATCGCAAATTGCCGTTATTTTGCGCTTTACTGTTACCGGCAGTGACGTATGATCTTGCCCGTTCATGGGAGAGGTCATCATGCTGGAATCATTAATCAATGTGGTCACTGCAGGCGTAGAAGCTGGCGCGTCGGCAAGCCACACACCGCAAACAGCCATCGCGGCTGTTCTGTGTGCCGCGCTGGTTGGGCTGTTTAGCTAATCTTCGCGTTATGCTGCGCTTATCAGGCCTACAGAACGTGTTTTGTAGGCTTGATGCGCCATCTCGTTAAATCACGCGTGAAAACTGCTGCAAACGCGCCTTGCGCCGCAGATAAACATCGAAACACATGCAAATATTGCGGATCAGCAAACGCCCTTTCGCTGTGACTTGCAATCCCTGCTCGTTCATTGCCACCAGCCCGTCCACCACCAGCGGCGCCAGCAGGCGCAAATCCTCGGCAAAATAGTCACGGAAGTTGAGATCCCAGGCACGTTCCACCGCATCGAACTCAAGGCGGAAGTTGCAAATCAGTCCTTTGATCACATCACGGCGAATACAGTCGTCACGGGTTAACGCGATACCGCGCCACAGCGCATTTCCGCGCTCGTCCACTTGCTGATAATAGTGTTTCAGCTCTTTTTGGTTTTGCGCGTAGCTATCGCCGATCATGCTAATGGCAGAAACACCCAACCCCAGCAGATCGCTGTCGCCCTGCGTGGTGTAGCCCTGGAAATTACGATGCAATACACCTTCTCGCTGAGCAATAGCCAGCTCGTCGTCCGGGCGGGCAAAGTGATCCATGCCAATAAACTGGTAACCGGAGCCGGTCAGCGAAGCGATGGTCTGCTGCAAAATATCGAGCTTCTGCTGCGCCGTCGGCAAATCAGCGTCTTTGATTTTGCGCTGTGCGGCGAATAATGTTGGCAAATGGGCGTAGTTAAAGACGCTCAGGCGATCCGGGCTAAGCGCCGCCACGCGTTGTAACGTAAAAGCGAAGCTTTCCGGCGTCTGTTTTGGCAGGCCGTAAATCAGGTCAATATTGGTCGAGGTAAAACCAATATCGCGGGCATGATTGAGCAGCGCGAAGATAAAGGCTTCATCCTGCTCGCGGTTAACCAGACGCTGAACCTCTTTGTTGAAATCCTGCACGCCCATGCTCAGGCGATTAAAGCCCTCGCTGCGCAGATGATCGAGCACATCCAGTTCGATTTCGCGCGGATCAACTTCGATCGAGATTTCCGCATCAGCATTAAACGCAAAATGACCGCGCAGCAGGCTCATCAGACGGCTGATTTGCGCTTTGTTCAGGTAAGTCGGTGTTCCCCCGCCCCAGTGCAACTGGCTGACGTGGCGACCTGAAAATAGCGGCGCGCGGTGAATAATTTCCTGCTCGAGCGCGTCCAGATACTGATCGGCTTTATGCTGCTGGCGGGTGACAATCTTATTGCAACCGCAGAAGTAGCACAGCTTGTGACAAAACGGGATATGCACATATAGCGACAGCGGTCGCTCAGGATAACGCGCCACAGCCTGGCGAAAATCGTCTTCGCCGTAAGCGTCGGAAAACTCCAGCGCGGTAGGATATGAGGTGTAACGCGGCCCGGAATAGTTATATTTCTGGATCAGGGCCAGGTCCCAGTCGATGACTTGCTCAGACATTGTTTACTCCTTCCGATGACGCCGCTGGCGGTTCCGGCGGCCCGGCCTGACCTCGTTTCGGGTCATAAGCCGGTTGCGCAGCCACAGCTTGCGCCGCGACAACCGCTGTAGTTTAACGAATAACCACACCAGATAACATATAACCGGAAGGGTTATAAGCAGGACAGAAAGCCCCATAGAAAAGGATTAGTTGCCGCCTTTCAGCAGACGCATCATATCTTCTTTGCCTTCTTCTTCCTCTTCTTCGTCATCATCGTAAGAGAGGCCAAGCTTCTGCATCAGCTCATCAATGCGGTCCAGTTTGGCATCGACCCACGCTTGATCGTCAGCGCTCAGGGTTTCACCCTCTTCCAGACGTTCCAGTAGCGCGTCCAGGCGCTCATCCGTTTCCAGCATTTCCAGCTCAGCCTGTGGTGAAAGCATAGGTTTCTCGCTCTTAGGTTTGTGCTGCTTATTGACCGGCGTGTCGGTGACACCCAGCGGGATCGGTTTTTTACTGCCAATACGCGGATCTTTTTGCTGTTTACCCCTTCCGGAGCCAGAAGCGCCGTCGCCACCGTTCGCACGGCTGCCTGAAGCATTACCGCGGTGCTTTTTCTCACGCTTACGATCGCGGCCTTCCTGATTTAACTCTTCACGGGTTTTACGGCGCACTTTACCGCGCGGATTGGTGGACGGTTTTTTCATATTAGTGGTCTTAAGTCGTTTTTCATCAGTATAGAATTGCGGCGGAATCTAGCAGAAAGCAAGCAAAGAAAAAAGGCGACAGTGCAAACTGTCGCCTTTTTTCTTGACCCTTCACCCGTAATGGGTTTTACATTCCGTGTTCGCTATCAACTTGCCCTGTTTATCCGTTAGCGTAGAACGTTCCCTGTTACGGTTCCTTTTCCTTTTCAACGTCTTCTGACGTTAGTCTCCGGTCTTCGCCTCCTGGCGCTCCTGACCCCTCATTCCGTGAGTTATCCTTCCACAAGCAGCATCCGGCCTTGGTGGGTTACTTTACCCTTCTGAGCTAAACTGACAAGCAGGAAAAGTCCCGGAACCCGCAGTTTAAGAAAATTCTATATACATAACCCTTTGATTAAATAACTTTTAGCCATTTTTTAATCTGCAACTTCTCCGAAAGTTCGTATAACGAAAAGGGCAAATATCTTACATAGCGCGCGGTAATGGCTCACAGCAGAGTTTCTGGCGAGAAAAACAGCCTTTTGCGTGGGTTCAGGTATAATCGCCGCATGCTTTGACGATGGAGACGACCATTTTGACTAACTGGAATTACCAACAGACGCACTTTGTCACCAGTGCGCCTGATATTCGCCACTTACCCGCTGATACCGGCATTGAAGTGGCTTTTGCTGGCCGCTCCAACGCAGGTAAATCGAGCGCACTTAATACCCTGACTAACCAGAAAAACCTGGCGCGAACCTCGAAAACGCCCGGCCGTACGCAGCTGATCAACTTGTTTGAAGTCGCTGAAGGCAAACGTCTTGTCGACTTGCCGGGTTACGGTTACGCGGAAGTGCCGGAAGAGATGAAACTCAAATGGCAGCGCGCGCTGGGCGAATACCTCGAAAAACGCCAGTGCCTGCAAGGCCTGGTGGTGCTGATGGATATTCGCCATCCCCTGAAAGATCTTGATCAGCAGATGATCCTGTGGGCAGTCGAGAGCAATCTGCAAGTGCTGGTGCTGCTGACCAAGGCGGATAAACTGGCCAGCGGTGCGCGGAAAGCGCAGCTGAATATGGTACGTGAAGCTGTGCTTGCTTTTAACGGCGAAGTACAGGTTGAAACCTTCTCGTCGCTGAAAAAACAGGGCGTGGACAAACTACGTGAGAAACTGGATGGCTGGTTCAATAACCTGCCGCCAGTGGAAGAAGAAACGGGCGAGTAACCTTCCTATCAAGCGTGGCATTCGCCGCGCTTTTTTCTTTCTTTCGCACAATAAAAAACGCCCCAGTCATTTCTGACTGGGGCGGCTAAATATTCAGCCAAATCCGATTACGTGAAGTAAAAGGTCTGAAAGATAGAACATCTTACCTCTGTACCCTACGCGAATAACTCTACTCCCTTTTTAGATCCGGACAAAGCACTTTTTGTAATTTCTTTTCAATTTTTACATAGGGAATTCTAATGATTGTCACAAAACTCACGGTGATTTGTTGCTTACTTACAGAAAAAGCTCTTTACCCACAGAACACTTAGTGCGCTTGATCCCAGTTTTGACCGCTCCCGACTTCCACCAGCAACGGCACATCCAGTTTAGTGCTGCTCTCCATCAGTTCATGGATCTTTTTCGACACGGCCTCAACATCATCTTTGTGCACTTCAAACACCAGTTCATCGTGTACCTGCATGATCAACCGCACGCGCGGTTTCTCGCTTTGCAGCCAGCTATCTACAGCGATCATGGCGCGTTTAATGATGTCCGCAGCCGTGCCTTGCATTGGAGCATTAATCGCCGCACGTTCCGCACCGGCTCGTCTGGCTCCATTGCTGGATTTGATGTCCGGCAAGTAAAGACGACGCCCGTCCAGTGTTTCAACATAGCCACGCTCTTTCGCCTGTGCGCGGGTACGCTCCATATATTCCAGCACGCCAGGATAACGCTCGAAGTAGAGATCCATGTACTTCTGCGACTCTTTACGCGGGATATTGAGCTGGCGCGATAAGCCAAAGGCGCTCATGCCGTAAATCAGCCCAAAGTTGATCGCTTTCGCGCTGCGGCGCTGCTCGTTACTGACACTTTCCAATGGCAAACCAAACACTTCTGCCGCTGTTGCGCGGTGAATGTCTTTACCTTCGGCAAATGCAGACAGCAGGCCTTTGTCGCGTGACAGGTGCGCCATAATACGCAGCTCGATTTGCGAGTAGTCCGCCGAGACAATGACGTAATCTTTCGGCGCGATAAAGGCCTGGCGAATACGGCGGCCTTCTTCATTACGTACCGGAATATTTTGCAGGTTCGGATCGGTCGAAGATAAACGGCCCGTTGCCGTCACAGCCTGATGATACGAGGTATGCACGCGCCCGGTTTTCGGGTTAATCATCAGCGGCAGCTTATCGGTATAGGTCGATTTCAGCTTCGCCAGCCCACGATGTTCGAGAATGACTTTTGGCAGTGGGTAATCCAGCGCAAGCTCTTCGAGCACCTCTTCCGACGTCGACGGCGCGCCACCAGGCGTTTTCTTCAACGGCTTAATGCCCTGCTTCTCAAACAGAATGGTTTGCAACTGCTTGGTTGACGAGAGGTTAAACGGCTCGCCCGCAATTTCATGCGCCTTTTTCTCCAGCTCTGCCAGGCGCAGCGTCAACTCTTCGGAGTGCTTGTGTAACACGGCGGGATCGATATTGACGCCGTTACGCTCGATACGCGAAATTACCGGCACCAGCGGCATTTCGATGTTCTGGAAGACGTTCAGCGGCCCGGCATTGTTTTGCAGCTCCGGCCACATCTTCAGATGCAGTTGCAGCGTGACATCGGCATCTTCCGCCGCATAACGCCCGGCCTGCTCAAGATCGATCTGATTAAAGGTCAGTTGGTTTTTACCTTTACCAGCGATCTCTTCAAAGGTGATCGTTTTGTGCTTCAGCCAGCGCTCGGAGAGACTGTCCATATCATGACGGCCAGCGACGCTATCCAGCGTGTAGGATTCCAGCATGGTATCGAAGGCAATACCGCGCAGTTCAATGCCGTAATTTTCCAGCACGCCGCGATCGTATTTAAGGTTCTGCCCCACTTTACGGACATTTTCATCTTCCAGTAGCGGTTTCAGCAATTCCAGCACGCGTTCGCGCGGAATTTGATCCGGAGCATCAAGATAATCATGCGCAACTGGCACATAAGCCGCGATACCCGGTTCGGTCGCAAAGGAGAGGCCAACCAGGTTGGCGCTGATATTGTCCAGGCTGTCGGTTTCCGTATCGAAAGCAAAGAGCGGTGCGCTTTTCAGTTTGCCAATCCATGTTTGCAACGTCTCTTCATCGAGAATGGTGACGTAATTTTCTGCCGATAGTGCGGCTGCGGGAATATCAGCTTCTGCCTCAATCTCAATGGTTTCCTGCGGTTTCGCCGCCGGTTTACTGCCTTTCGCCTGGAGCCACTTGCCCGCTTCTACATCTGCGCTCCAGCGTTTGAATTCATATTTCTTAAATAGCTCAAGGAGTTCCTGCGCCGCAGGCTGCTGAACCTCCAGCTGTTCGCAGGTCAGCTCCAGTTCAACATCCGTTTTGATCGTGGCCAGTTGGTAAGAGAGGTAAGCCACCTCTTTGTTCTGCTCAAGTTTCGCCGCCATGGTTTTGGCACCGCGGAAGGTGAGCCCGGCGATTTTATCCGATTCGGCATAGAGCGTGTCCAGGCCGCCCAGCCCTTGTAGCAGCGCCTGCGCCGTTTTCTCGCCAACACCTGGCACACCTGGAATGTTATCTGAGGAGTCCCCCATCAGAGCGAGGAAATCGATAATTAACTCCGGCGGGACACCATATTTTGTCACCACTTCATCCGGGCCAAGGATCGTGTTGGTCATGGTATTGATAAGCGTAATATTTGGCGTCACCAGCTGCGCCATATCTTTATCACCTGTGCTTATCAGCACGGGCCGCCCCGCTTTTTCGGCTTCACGCGCCAGCGTGCCGATGACATCATCCGCTTCAACGCCGGAGACCGCCAGTAACGGCAATCCCATCGCTTTTACCATGGTGTGCAGCGGCTCAATTTGCGCACGCAAATCGTCCGGCATTGGCGGGCGATGTGATTTGTAATGCTCAAACAGTTCATCACGGAAGGTTTTGCCTTTCGCATCAAACACCACCGCAGCATGTGTCGGCTGGTATTGCAAAATCAGGCTGCGCAGCATGTTGAGCACGCCGTACATAGCGCCAGTAGGCTCACCGGCGCTGTTGGTCAGCGGCGGAAACGCATGATACGCGCGATAAAGGTAAGACGAGCCGTCAACAAGGATAAGTGGGTTTTCTGGGATCTGAACCATGATGTCCATGCCTGTTTATCAAATTATGGTTAAAGGATGCCACAGACAGGGAGAAAACATGAGTTTTTCGCGGAAAATGCCGAAAAGATTTCGCGATCGTCAGGATCGCTCGCATAAACATCCTGTGGATAAGTTTGTGAATAGTTTTTATCAGGCTGGACTTTTGTGCCATTTCGCCGATCGCAGGATTATACAAATTATTTATATTCAATGAGTTATAATATAAAAGATGATCGTTATTGCTATTTGCTGACAATTTACGCTGTGTGGATATAAGTAATTTTGATTTGATTTATTGCCAATAATTCCTCAGGTATTACCAGCAAGGTTTAAGCATTCCTGATAACCGTTTTCTGTTAAGATCTGCGCCTTGCGCTTGTTTTAGTGTGCTTTTAGCAGCTAACTTTCTGAATAATATAACTATGTCGAGATTCCTTGCGGTAGCCACTCTATTTTTGAGTGTCCTGCTCACCATATTGGTTACCATTTTTTGCTCCGTGCCCATTATTATCGCCGGAATGCTCAAGCTGTTAATTCCAGTTCCCGTGGTATGGCGCGCGATCTCCGCTTTCTGCAATTTTATGATGTATTGCTGGTGTGAAGGGCTTTCCTGGTTATTGCATCTCAACCCTTATTTAAAATGGGATGTTGAAGGGCTGGAAGGCCTGGATAAGAAGAACTGGTATTTGCTGATCTGCAATCATCATAGTTGGGCAGATATTGTGGTGTTATGTGTACTGTTTCGTAAACATATTCCCATGAACAAATATTTCCTTAAACAGCAACTGGCGTGGGTACCTTTTATTGGCCTAGCCTGCTGGGCGCTGGATATGCCTTTTATGCGTCGTTACTCCAGAAGTTATCTGATTCGCCACCCTGAACGTCGGGGTAAAGATGTCGAAACTACGCGCCGTTCATGCGAGAAATTTCGCTTTCACCCAACCACCATTGTGAACTTTGTTGAAGGCTCACGCTTTACAGAAGAAAAGCGCCAACAGACACGCTCTTCTTTCAAAAACCTGCTGTCGCCAAAAGCAGCAGGTGTTGCCATGGCGCTAAATGTATTGGGTAAACAGTTCGATAAATTGCTTGATGTTACGCTCTGTTATCCGGAAAACGACCGGACGCCGTTCTTTGATATGCTCAGCGGTAAGCTGACGCGTATTGTCGTGCGAGTCAATTTATTGCCGGTGGATGAAGCGCTACATGGCGACTACGTTAACGATAAGAATTTTAAACGGCGTTTCCAGCAGTGGCTGAATAAACTGTGGCTTGGAAAAGACGAACTGATTGATACTATCAAAGCAGAATACAAAAACGCCGGTCAGTGACCGGCGTTATTTTTACTTCTTCTCAACCAGATATTTCACGGTATTTGCGTAGTCCTGAACGAAGGCGTCCAGGCTGCTCCCGTCCATACCCTGCAGGTTAACCTGGTATTTCCCGTTAACAAACATGGCAGGAACGCCCTGCAGTTGTAAATCCGCAGCCGCTTTTTCTTGCTGAGCAACCAGCGATTTCACCACGAAGCTGTTCCACGCAGCGTCATACTCTTCGCCTTTCACGCCCGCGCTGATGAAGACATCGCGAATATCAGCAACAGACTTCACGGTTTGCGTTTTCTGCACGGCTTCAAACAGTGGAGAGGTGATTTTATCTTCCACACCAAGCGCCATGGCCACAGCCCACGCCTGCGTCATCTCTTTACCCAGTGGGCCTAAGAATTCCACGTGGTATTTGGTCATTTTTGTCCCTTCTGGCAGCTTCTTCTTCACCGCGTCAGCAACATGCCAGACCTGCTCAAAGTCGTAGCAATGCGGGCAATAAAACGAGAAGAACTCAAGCACCTGCGGCTCTCCCGCCACTGGCTTATCGAGCGTAATAAATTGCTTGCCGTCTGTAGGTTGTGCTGCTGAGGCGCTAAAAGCCAGAATCATTCCTGCCAGCGCCAGCCAAATCTTCTTCATGGTCAACTCTCTCCATTTAATACATTGGTGTTAATGCTAAAGGTGGTTCTTGAAGAACTTTCACCTGTTCAAGAAAAATCAATATTTGCCTGCGCCAGTGATCTTCACTACTCAGCCACGGAAAATTTTTGGGAAATGCTGGATCGTCCCAACGACGAATCAGCCATGCCAGATAGTAAACCAGGCGCATGGCGCGTAGCGGCTCCATTAACCCCAGCTCAGCCATGTTGAATTCACTGAATTCTTCGTAGGCCTCGACAATTATCTCCAGTTGCATACGCTGCTCGGCTTTATCGCCGTGTAGCAACATCCAGAGATCCTGTACGGCGGGGCCATTACGGGCATCGTCTAAATCAACGAACATTGGCCCGTCTCGCCAGAGAATATTCCCTGCATGGCAATCACCATGCAGACGCAGAAGATTAAAACGGTTATGCCATTGCGCCATTACAGCATCGATAAGCTTATCGGCTGCACGCAAAAATTCATCTTTTAAAGCAGAAGGAACGAGCGTTGATGTTTCAAAAAGTTGGCGTGGCTCAATCAGATATTCTTTAACGCCTATTTCCGGACGACTTATAAAACGCTTTTTACTGCCGGTTTGATGCATACGGCCAAGGTAGCGGCCCACCCACTCCATTTGCTCCAGGTTGTCGGCTTCAAACTGACGGCCGCCAACGCTTGGGAAAACAGCGAAAAAGAAGTCCTGATGCGTGAGTAAGGTTTGATTGTTGAAAGCGAGCGGCGCCGCAACCGGCACGTCATCACGCTGCAAATCTAAAGCAAATTCATGCTCTTCAAGAATTTGTTCTGCAGACCAACGCGCCGGGCGGTAAAACTTCACCACATAGCGTTTGCGATCTTCATCCTGAAATTGATAAACGCGGTTTTCATAGCTGTTAAGCGGAGTAAGCCCGGAATCCACCCGGATCCCCTGCTCAAACAGCGCATCCATAATGGTATCCGGGTGTAATGTCTGGAAAGTAAAGGCGTTGCAGGTCATCCTGGGATCCAAAAATACGACTAATAATTCAGGATATCATTTCGTAGCGTATTCGGTTGCGCCGCTTACAAGCTTTTACTCTTTAATTACGCCGCGCGCGCGCAACAGCGCGGTTTTAAAATCCTCTTCATAATCCTTCTGAATGCCGGGGATCACCGCATCTTTCGAGGAGTCGCGCATTTTCAGGTGATAGATCAGGATGTCATCACTTAAATCCACCAGGTCGCCTTGATAACCTGACTCTTGCGCCAGTTTCTGCAAAAATTGCACTAAATTAAGCTCCGGCTCTTTTTGCCATGCGGGCTGGAGAAGTTCGATAACTTCATTCAGGCGTTTACATTTCATAATCGTGCTCCTTACTCTGGGTACAGACACGTTAGCAGGGTAAAACCCACAATAAAAGAGGCGATAAGGGTGACGGACAGTAGTGCAGTAACAGGTGTGGTGTTGGCGGGAGGAAAAGCCTCGCGGATGGGTGGAAAAGATAAAGGGCTGCAGGAATTAAATGGCAAACCGCTGTGGCAACATGTTGCGGAACGGCTGGCACCACAGGTATCCAGCTTAGTTATCAGCGCCAATCGAAACCTTGAAATCTATCGCGCCAGTGGCTTACCCGTCCTCACAGATATGCTGGATAACTTTCCCGGCCCGCTGGCGGGAATTCTCTCCGTTATGCAGCAAAGCGATGGGGAGTGGTTTCTGTTTTGCCCGTGCGATACGCCGCGTATACCAACGGATCTTATGGCTCGGTTACAAAAGAACCGGCAGCATAATGCGCCGGCAGTGTGGGCTAATGATGGCGAACGAGATCACCCGGCAATTGCTCTGGTACACCGCAGCGTTTTACCATTTTTGCAGGATTATCTCGCCAGCGGCGAACGTCGAGTGATGGTATTTATGCGACAAGCCGGAGGACATTCGGTGGATTGTAGTGATGTGAAATCCGCATTCACAAATGTGAACACCCCAGATGATCTCGCGCACTGGCAGGAGAGAACATGATCCCACTACTTGCTATTGCTGCCTGGAGCGGAACCGGCAAAACGACGCTGCTTAAAAAGTTGATTCCCGCTCTCTGCGAACAAGGTATTCGTCCGGGCTTAATCAAACATACTCATCACGATATGGACGTCGATAAGCCCGGTAAAGACAGCTATGAATTACGTAAAGCAGGTGCGGCGCAAACGTTGGTTGCCAGTTCACAACGATGGGCGTTAATGACAGAAACCCCAGATGAAGCCGAGCTGGATTTGGCATATCTGGTTAGCAGAATGGATGCAACAAAACTGGATCTGGTATTAGTCGAGGGTTTTAAACATGAGGCGGTGCCCAAGATCCTGCTCTGGCGGCATGACTGCGGTCATGATTTAGCGGAGTTAACGCTGGACAAGCATGTTATCGCCATTGCCAGTGATATTCCTCTGAGGCAGGGTGTGCCGGTACTAAACCTGAATGATATTGAGCAGATAGTAACGTTTATTTTGCGCTGGATGAGCCAAGTGGGTTAGTTTTTTGGGACTCAATGCCTGTTTCACATGG
>NZ_JAPVXH010000006.1:0-135896 GCF_027109175.1 Kosakonia sp. SOY2 | reverse complement strand
AGTGATCAATGAGCAGGTGCGCCAGCAGGGCACCGAGATCGCCAGCGGCACTAACACGGTGATCCTCGCCGGACGCGATATGAACGCCGAAGCGGCACAGGTCAATGCAAAAGGCGATATCGGCGTGCAGGCCGGACGCGACGTCAATCTGACGACCGCCACCGAAAGCGATTACCACTACAAAGAAGAGACCAAAACCAAAAGCGGTTTCCTCAGTAAAACCAAAACGCACACCATTTCCGAACAGAGCACCACCCGTGAATCCGGCACGCTGCTGAGCGGCGATAACGTGACGGTGAAATCCGGCAATGACCTGCTGGTGAAAGGTTCATCCGTGGTGGGTGACGGCGATGTGGCGCTCAGTGCGGCGCATAACGTAGATATCATCGCCGCCACCAATACCGACTCGAACTGGCAGTTTAAAGAGAAGAAAAAGAGCGGCCTGATGGGCTCCGGCGGGATCGGTTTCACCATCGGTTCCAGCAAAACCAAACAGGATCTGAAAGAGAAAGGCACCACCCAAAGTCAGAGCATGAGCACCGTGGGCAGCAACGGCGGCGATGTGACAGTCACTGCGGGTAATCAACTGTATGTTGGCGGCTCAGACCTTATTGCCAAAAACGATCTCGCCCTGAGCGGCGACAGCGTGGTTATCGATCCCGGTCACGACAAACGCACCACCGATCAGAAATTCGAGCAGAAAAGCAGTGGGCTGACGGTGGCGCTGTCGGGTGCAGTTGGCTCCGCGATTAACGGCGCCGTTCAGACCGCGCAGGAGGCGAAAGGTGAAAGTGATGGTCGCCTGGTCGCTCTGCAGGCGACTAAAGCCGCCCTTTCCGGTGTACAGGCAGCACAGGGTGTGGCGGTGGCGCAGGCAACCGGCGATCCGAATAACGGCTTTGGTGTCAGTATTTCGCTGACCTCACAGAAGTCGAAATCTGAACAGCATGCTGAAAGCGATACAGTGACTGGCAGCACGCTCAATGCCGGGAATAATCTGGCTATCACTGCTAAAGGCAAAGGGAAGGGTGAAAACAGCGGCGACATTGTTATCGGCGGCAGTCAGCTTAAGGCCGGGGGCAATACCACACTTGCCGCAGCGAACGATATTGTGCTCAGCGGTGCGGCAAATACCCAGCAAACCACCGGAAAAAACAGCAGCAGCGGCGGTGGCGTGGGCGTCAGCATTGGCGGAGGGACTAACGGCTTCGGCATTAGCGTCTTCGCGAATGTGAATGCCTCAAAGGGCAATGATAAGGGCAATGGTACGGCCTGGACGGAAACAATCCTCGACAGCGGCGGTACCGTTTCCATGACCAGTGGACGTGACGCCATCCTGAATGGCGCGCAGGTCAGCGGCGATAAAATTGTCGCGGATATTGGTCGTGATCTGTGGATGAGCAGCCAGCAGGACAGCAACGATTACAAATCGAAGCAGACCAGTGTGGCGGCTGGCGGCAGCTTTACCTTCGGCAGCATGACCGGTTCGGGTTACATCAGCGCCAGCCAGGACAAAATGAAAAGCACCTATGATTCGGTGCAGGAACAGACCGGATTGTTTGCAGGGAAAGGAGGCTATGACGTCACGGTCGGCCATCACACCCAACTGGACGGGGCGGTCATTGCGTCCGCCGCGGCGGCCGATAAAAACAGCCTTGATACAGGGACGCTGGGCTTCAGCGATCTTCATAACGCAGCTGATTATAAAGTCAGCCACAGTGGCGTAAGCCTGAGTGGCGGTGGCACATTTGGCGATCAGTTCAAAGGAAATATGCCAGGCGGCATGATTTCTGCGGCAAGCCACAGCGGCCATGCAGAGGGAACCACGCAGGCAGCAGTGGCTAATGGCACAATTACTGTTCGTGATCAGGCGAATCAGAAACAGGACATCAGCGGACTCAGCCGCGATACGGAACATGCTAACGACAGTATTGCCCCTATCTTTGACAAGGAGAAAGAGCAAAATCGCCTCAAGGCGGTAAGCCTGATTAGCGATATTGGCAGCCAGGCCGCAGACATTGCACGGACGCAGGGTGAACTGAGCGCAATTGAAACCGCGAAAAAGCGGATGGGTAATATCAAGCCTGAAGAGCAGGCTGCAGCTCGTGAGCAATGGGCAAAAGAGAACCCCGGCAAAACGCCAAAACCTGAAGATATCAGTAACCAGCTTTACCAGAATTACTATAACGAGGCATTTGCGGCCACAGGAATGGGCACTGGCGGGAATATCCAGCGGGGTATTCAGGCGGCTACTGCAGCGCTGCAGGGACTGGCTGGCGGTAATGTTGCCGGGGCACTCGCCGGAGCATCCGCGCCAGAACTGGCGCATATGCTGAAATTCACTGAAGCTGATCCGGCCGTTAATGCCATTGCTCATGCGATTCTGGGCGGTGCGGTGGCCGCTCTTCAGGGAAACAATGCCGCTGCAGGTGCTGCTGGTGCGGGGGTGGGTGAAATTATTGCGCACCAGTTGTATCCGGATACACCACGAGAAAAACTGACAGAAGAGCAAAAACAGACTATCAGCTCACTGGCATCGATCTCGGCGGGACTTGCCGGAGGACTGGCTGGTAACAGCTCGTTGTCAGCTGTGACAGGGGCGCAGGCCGGTAAAAATGCGGTAGAGAACAACGCGGTAGGCTGTTCAATGGCTACCTGCCTGAATAATAATTCCTTAGATTTATCGCGCCCTACGTTTGGTGGTGGGATGGCGGGGGCAGGAGCAGGTGCAGGCGCCGCCTTAGGAGAAATAATATCTGATGCGCTAAAAGATGATGACAGTCCGAAACCAAATGTTGGTAAAGCTCTGTCAGATGGCGACAAAGTTGAAGCAGGAGGCTCAGGCTCAGGAACACCGGGAGGCTGGGGACCGGAGGACGAGGAAAATGGTCGAAATAAAGCAGGTTCAGATCGGCCTTCAAAACAAAATTTATCTGAAGCTGCTTCTTCTCCAAACAGAAATGGGTTAACTGATGCTGGACGGTCATTGCAAAAACATGGGGGAAGAGAAGGGTCTGCATACTCCTATTCAAGTCAGAAAGCATCCGTTCTCAATCAGGAAGCGCAGAGTATAGTTAACGAGATTCTGGATAATCCAGGAACAAAAATTGAAAGCAAAATTGTCTTTGAAAACAAGCAGCCTATAGAAGTCATTGATGCTAAAGCACCGGATGGAAGGATTTTGCGGTTTAGTTCCGATGGTTCTAGATTTATAGGATTCCGGGAACCACCGACAAAATAGAGAGGGTTAGAAATGTTAGAATATAGCGTAGGTAGTTCGTTGGACAGAGATGATCTTTATGCTGAATTATTATTCAATCGAGTTCAGTGGGGAGAAATTTCATTAGCTGAAGATAAAAAATCTTTAAATATAATCATTTATCCTAATGGTAATAGCATTTTTGAGTTTAAATATGATGAATTCTTGCTCTTGCTTGATAAAGCGAAAAAACATCTTCTTAGTCTTGAACCTTTAAGTGAATGATAAAATTCTGAGGTTCA
Organism: Kosakonia sp. SOY2; assembly: GCF_027109175.1. Classification (NCBI taxonomy): domain Bacteria; kingdom Pseudomonadati; phylum Pseudomonadota; class Gammaproteobacteria; order Enterobacterales; family Enterobacteriaceae; genus Kosakonia; species Kosakonia sp. SOY2. Next base: position 132,395 of record NZ_JAPVXH010000006.1, on the reverse strand, counting down.
TATACCATAATGAATATCTCCTGAACGAAGGTGTTGCCAGTATAAAAATAACGATTCGCAGAAGCGTCGATTATCTTTGCCATATAGGAAGTCAGTTCCTGACGTGGCCTTTGTCTGCCAGCAGATTCAGCAAGCCGGACAGGTGCTCCGCGAGTCCCTGGTTACCCTGCCGTAGACCACCAGGTACATGCTCAGCGAGAAAATTATGATCAGCCTGGGCGCACTGCGTGACACTTTCCCGGTGTTAATTTTTTCGCTAACTATATGAATCGATTAGATAAGCCCTGCTGATTTATCAGCAGAGCTTGACCTTCAGTGATGGTCGTGTCGGGTGGAGAGCTTCTGCAACACTGTCAGTTGCGCAACTGCTTCTTGCATGGCATCCATACCTGCGGTCAGGGCATGCAGGCTGCTTAGATGTGTGGCGATACTTTCCCGCTCATCATTGGTTTTACTGCTCATGGTCGCAATCGTATCAGCTGCGGAAATTGAGTGCTGTGCCATGTTGCTGGCCGTTTCCACGGTATTATTCGCCACGTTGCGGATGCGAGAAATCGTGGTGACCGCCTGATTAATGTTTGCGGCGGTGGCATCCGCCTGTTCTTTTGAGGAACGTGCCAACCGCCGCACCTCGCTTGCAACAACGGCAAAACCACGCCCGGCATCGCCAGCCCGCGCTGCTTCTACAGCGGCATTGAGCGCCAGCAAGTTAGTCTGGAATGCAATGTTACTGATACCACTGGTAATTTCATTAATACCTGCAGATATTTTCTCCAGATCGTCCAGCCCTTCAACTAAACGGTTCTGTGCCTGCTGGCTTTGGATAGCGATATCGCTGATAGAGCGAATACTGTTTTCCGCCATCCCCAGGGTTTCATTCTGCGTCTGGGTCGCCGCTTCGAGCATCGGTAATGCCGTCATTAGCGGCCCCAGTTTCTGTTGATAGGCAACCACGCGAGAAATTACCCCACTCTGGAAATCATTCAGTGCTTCCCAGCGACGAAGCGCACGCTGGGCATAGTGCCCCGCATAGCTGGCATATTCCACCGGGAAATTTGTCATTGCTTTCACATCATGGTTGAAAAAAACCAATGCGGATAACGTCTGGTTAATTGGCACCCCAAGAATTTCCCCAAAGCTGGAAAATCCTGCAGCAGGCAAGCCTTTAAAAAAGTGAGCGTTATGCAGATGGGACTCACTGCCCAGACGACGCAGAATACAGTCGTTCATCAGGACGGCCGCAGGTTTACCAAGCCCCGTAATGAAATGATTCCAGTCCTGTTGTGTCGCCTGTTTAAAATCAGTTTCTTCGAGCAAATGCAGGCGATCACCAAATTCAAGGTCGCAAAAAAAGTGCACACCGTTACTGTCAATGGTCGCGACAGAGCGAATGAAGTATTCATCTCCTACTTTCACCCCGAAGGTGAGCCCTTTAAGTTTTTCGGTTAATTGTTGCTCATTACAGCGTAAATGTTCCGCCAGCGCGCTCGTAAAATGAACCTGCTGACCCTGTTCGTTAAATACGGATGTGACGGTACGGGCGACCGGATCCGCCTGAGCAATCAACCAGCTTTTATTGCACGGTTTAAAATTCTGGCTTTTGAAAGGAGCGAATGATTTCCCTCTCGACATGGTGCAAAAGACAATCACTGCTTTTCCCTGCATCACCTCACCGCCCACGCTTATCCATGTACCATCGAAAGCGAGTTTTCCTCCTGCCGAACCGCCAATAGCAAGGCAGGGGAAACGACCGCAGTTATACCAGGCCTGCATCAAAAAGCCTTCTGATGCAGAAAGCCCATCACAGTAAACCATAGCGAAAGTTTTCTCTGAGGAGAGCGGTATACGTACCTGCAACCTTTCGAGCTCCAGCTGAATCGCTTTGATTCGATCCGGAGCGGTATGCATATCTTTCACATGTAAATCAACGATATGTACTTCGTGTTGTGCAACCAGTGAGTCGGGCAGGAACAGCCAGCTGCCCTGTTGCCCCGCGCCGTCACAATAAGTCGTTTCGCGGCCGCTGCTACTCAACGCGCCACTGGAAGAAAGGGTGATTACGGTTAAGTCGGGAGAGGATAATTGCTGCCATGCCCGGCTGACGTTTGGATAATCGGCATTAGGCGGAACAAATGTCATCAGGATCCCACGGGATTTATTACTTAAGCCTGCCGCCGATAACGTTCTGGGCATATTTCGGCAATCATAAATGCCATTCGCTGGCTGGGAACGACTCCGGCGCAATGCTGCGGCTAACAAGCTTTTTATCGACATAGATGACATATCCTCACCATTTTTGAAAAACTAAATTTTTTACAGAATCTAAAGTTAGGACGAATTTATGAGGCTATATATTCTGCTTTCATTACATACTTCAAACGAAGCGTCAGATACAATTTAGAAAAATTGCTTTGATTACTTATTTCTTATCGCCTTGGCGGGCTAAATATTTAATTATTTTTATCGTCAGACAGGCGCGGCAATTATTAAAATAGTCAAAATAATCAATATATAACGACGCATAGCAGACTATCGATATATCATCCAGTAAAAAATATATACCAATTATGTGATACGTCTCAAAATATGGTGCGTAACTATCCATGGAGTCAAGCCTATATATTTCCAGACCTGACTGTTTCTTAGTTTTACCTTAAGATACTGTTTACTTTGAACACTCGGCCCCGAAATCCTGCGCCATTCAGAAATAGAAGTTAGCGTTTCATATCAACAAAACGGACCTTGCAGATCTCAAATCAGCCCATCCAATATAATGAAAGTGTGAGAAAAGCAGCTCAACAGTAAAAAGCAGATAAAACAGAGAAAGAAATACACAGACTACTAAGAAAGCTTGGCGAAGCAGGCGCTCTTGTACTCCTCGGACGTGGGGAAAATGCTAATGACAGGCCGCCACCGGACGGGATAGAAGCTAGTTAAAAAACAATACCTTCCTTGTAAAAGGCTCTCACACTCCAAAGCGAGGATTATTCCGGGAAGTTAAATTTATCTCTTGCCCTGCGGAGTTTATCTTCCCCGCGCCCGTCACACTTCTGCGTGGTGGTAATGTACATAGACCTGTTTTAGTTCCATGCACTTTTGAGATTTCCGGGCTTTTGATCCCTTCCGAATGTGGATGCCAAGTCAGATAAGAGATCCGGATGTCTCACCAGGTACGAACAGTTATAGTAACGCGCAGGTTCTGTCTCGCGAACAGAATAGAGAAAAATCAAACAAATGAGGTATCGGGAATGACCGCAGCGAAATGGCAATTTAATGATCCGCCAAATTTAGCCGTAATTGTGAACAAGGCAATTATCCTTAAAGGTGATTGGATTGCCTACGTTTCACATGATCTTGATGATGGAGGCTGGCAATTTCATGCGGATCAGCCTGAACCAGTTACGCAGGATGATGCTATGTTGGTCAGCTTGAAGAATATCGTTGACCTTGATCCCTCTATTGTAGATCTTGCTGGATTGCCGCCCGGATGGCATGCCTGTCGTGACAGCAAGGAAAGCAAATGGCAGATTTCAGCGCAAAATGTTTGATACCCACAAGCCCTTAGGGTTGAATTTTTCAATCAAAATCAATTTTATCCCTGGCCTTGCGCAGTTTATCTTCACCGCGCCGGTCATACTTCTGCGTGGTGGTGACGCTGGCATGTCCCATTGCATCCTTGACCGTAATTAAGTCCTCACCATTATCGAGCAGCGCCGTTGCGAAGGTTCTTCTGAGGTCATGGGGTGCGCACTTGTCGAGATCGGCCTCTTGCTGACGCACCTGCAGGATATGGTACACCGCCTGGTCGGTCAGGCGTTCTTCTGTCAGAAAGTCATGCCGGCGGATACGGGTGAACAGAGGCCCGGGATGCTCGCCACGAATCTGATCGGTCCACAACATCAGTCGTTGCCAGGCACCGGCCGGGACATAGGCCAGCCTTTCCTTGTTACCTTTGCCAAGCACTTTTAATGCGCGCTCACCGGGGAGAATATCTTCATAGCTCAGCGCCACCGCCTCTGATCGGCGCAGGCCGCAGCCAAGGATCACCGCCAGCAGTGCCGCATCCCTGACGCCTTTGCTACTGCGGTCGGCTTCACACATAGCGAACAATCTTCGTATCTCCTCACGTGACAATGCCCGACCGCGCGGCAGCGTGCTACCTCGGACGGAACGTACAGCACGGATGTGCTGATAATCATCAACATTCATCAGTTTCAGCATCCAGGCTTCCATCGCCACGCCGCGCAGTGCCGAAAGGTAGGTGTTGACCGTGGCTACTGCCAGTCCCGTATCTCGCAGTAACTCTATCAGTGCAAGTACATGATGACGGCGCAGTTCTGCCCAGTTGCAGTCAGTCAGATCGCTGGCACCGAGAATGCGCGCCACGATATTGAGGAAGGAGGTCATGGTTTGCCGGCTGCGGACTGAATTCAGCGATAGCAGGTACGCCTGCGCGGGATTAACTTTCGTGACAGTGTCACTATAAGGAGCAGGCGATTTGGCTTCGCCGGGCACATTCACCGGATGCCGGGCAGGCTGATTACTTTCGGTATCAGTTAATGGGGGCATTGTGAACCTGCATCGTTTTTGTCATAACCGGGCAGCGAGACCGGGCGAAACACACCGGCGTGCTGTGCAAAATCTGTGGCCGAATGGTCTACTCAAGCGTATCTCATTTTCTCTACTTTTTCAAAGGTACATTTTAATAAGTAGAGATGAATCACTTCAATGAGATCAACTGATGCTCCTGAGCCAGAAGCGAACAGAACAAAACCATTGGATATGGGCTTTCAAATGCCTAAAATGATGGGGACTGTAGTACACGATTAATTCTGAGTTAAACGTTTAATAATGGTGGGTGTATGATGCAAAAAAAAGTGATCATTTCTCTTATTTCCATGTTAACCGGCACAGCATATGCGGGCGAAGCTCACGTGTGTAATTCTCCGGATGTACCCGTGATGGCTCCACATAAAGCAAGACTTAACGATAATACAGTTTTCAATTGCGAAAACAAAATTTCCGGTACAATACCAAACCTTGCTCGTGAAGGGTGGAAAATAGTACAGGTGATGGAGCAAACCGGTGAAATGAACGTCACCGATCCATCCAGATCCACCACATACACTCAACTTATAATTCAAAAAGAGTAAACTTAAGGTAATGCCAGAAATGAACAGGATGTCATAAGGATTAAATAATAGATAAACCGAGTATGCCTGCAAATAAAATATTTCTCTCTAGAAATAATGCAGATATTTTGGCTTCATATAAAATCAAAGCCGAATTAAATTCGGCCTTGTTATTGCTATAAACAAAAAACTATCAAAAAGTATCTTTTTCTTTCTCTTCCAGAGCATCACGGTAACGTTTTTGCTCAATAATAGAAAGAGTCGGGTCAGATAAGACACTTCTTCCTTTAATTGCAATATCATAATCAATCTGTGATTGCATTTCATATTCCTTATTTGTCTTATAAGGATGAACTTGATTGTTGACTGATGATGTATAAGTACCAGAAAAGTTTTTCTTGCCTGCGCATGAAAGATAAGCAAGGAGGCAAGCGAGCATGAAGAAAAATGTCCATACTGCGCTACTTCCATTGATTGTGTATCCCCCATTGATCCTGTCAGCAAATACCGATTGAACCCTGACAACATAAACAATCATGAAGGAAGAAAGAATAATAGCCCGACTTATACCGATGCTCAAAAACTTACGAATATAAGAGATTGTTGAAATAAGTAATATTCCAAAACAAACAACAGCCATTAACGTTACCCATAACGGAAAAGTGGAATATTTTTCCGTTATGCTGTTAGTCAGTGTCACAAGTGAAAAGACCAAGAATATATTAAGAATAAAGATCCTTATCGCAATTGAAACTTTGATATTGCGGCTTACCTTTTTAAGAAAAAGCACTGGAATCAAAGATGGTATATTTATCAGAAGCCCAATCAACACAACCATAAAAATTGAAGTCATAACTCCCCCTGTTGTTACTTTATTTGCTCACCAATTTTCGAAAGAAAATCAGGATCGCTATTATTCAGTCTTTCTTTAAAACCCCAGAATATATTTCCTGTACTAGTAATATTACAGGAAAAGAAACTGAGATATTAAAAAAAACCTCTGCCAGTAGCAGAGGTTTTCTATGTTAAATTATTCTGTAGTCAGTTTTAGTGGATGAGCACCATTGTAATTAACTTCACTGCGCACCAGCATTGCCTGCAGTCGACCTGAACTATCAAGCTCATCATTAAGTGCAAAATAGTGCACGACATAATTATTATGTCGCATTTCATCTTTTTCTTGCTGGAAAATTTCATTCCAGGAACGCGCCTCACCTTCATCTTTCGGTTTCAGCATACACGAAGAAAGGGAAGTTTCAGCATCCCAGTTAATACTAATATTCTGACGGGAAGTATAGGTGTATCCACCGCTATTCTGTTGCGGGCATCCAGCGAATGTCAGAGGAAATACATTCTTATCAAAATCATATTTTTCCGGGAATGATCCCGGTAAGAACATATCTAACACTGGATCGCCAGAAATAGTGGCTTGTGATATTTCGGTCTGACCTTGTGCGGTAATGAATTTAATGAACTTGATGTTCTTATATTGCTCAACCTTTTCCATCATTGCTGGTATAGCGGTCTTTTCAATATCCCTTTTTTTGAAATCATCCTGCTCATTGTAATACTGTGCGTTTGTTAGGTTAAGCATTTCCTTCTGGGTCAGATTTTTTGCACGTGAAATAAACAACCATGTAAGATCTTTTTCGCTGATAAAGTGATAACCTTCAGCTGGAGTCATAAGCACTTCATTTTTAAGTTGCTGGGTTTTCTTTTGTTGTTCAGCTTCTTTCTTTTTTAATGTATCCAGTGCTTCCTGCTGTTCTTTGGAAGGATGACCCCGTTCTACAGACTCAGCATCATTTAAAATGCTATAACCTAAATTTGACGCTGCTGAAATAACTTCTTTTCCTTCATTATCGATGCTCACTACCGCTGTCTGGTTTTTGAGTTCTAATCTGTTAGTAATCGGGCCTGCGGGTTGAATGCTAATATCGAAATTACAGGTTTTTTGCTGATTTTTTTCATTTGACGAAGACTCACGTATATTACGCAATTCTATATGGTTACGTTGAATATAATCGTCCTTATCGGAAAATTTTATTGCATCAATACCATAATCGTCAGAATGAGACTTATAATAAGAAAAAGCGTTACCACCTACCAGATCGAGTACTAATTTGGAAAATGATGAAGACCCACAATCTGGTTGTTTGTCTCCGCAACCTACCAATAAAGTTGTTATTAAAAATAGTACGGATGGCAGTATAACTTTATTATTCATATTCCCTTCTATTGATAAATGTTAATTTGGTTTTGAGGTTACATACCTGTAAAATTATATTCCTTCTAATGAGCAGACACAACTTCAAAACAGTACTCGTGGGAACATTTATTGGTGTAAAAACAGGTAGTTGCTACATTGACAACTTTTAAGTTAAGCAATGGTTAAAAGTTTCGTTTAAGTTACCAATCCAACATAGGAACACTTTTTAAACGAAGCCAGCAAGGGTTGTGCTGCCGAGCAAAAAACACTTGTCATCCCCTTACCAGAGTTTTGAACCCAGTTGCACTAAAACCTTCGCTAGTGATCCTGGCCTCTAATATGGCTCCAGTACTCTTCTGTAATAACCGGCTTTTGTCTGGCTGCATGTTCTGTTAAGTAATAGCCGTGGTTCTGACAGCCTGACAGATGTGGTTAAAACATTGGGTACTGGCGCTCGTGCAGGTACCGTACAGCAAGCTGCTGAGGCAGAAATAGTATTTGTTAGCACTAACTGGAACAGGACGGAAGCTGCGTTAAGAGGTATAAATTGGGAGGGACGTATTCTGATTGACGCCACCAATCCGGTGCTTTTTTTTGCCAGATTACACACTGGCTGAATTGGGTAACAAGAATTCAAGCCAGGTTGTTAAGGAATGGGCACCGGGTGCCCGTATCGTCAAAGCCTTCAACACTATTCCGGCAAGTGTGTTAGCACATGATCCAGCTCAGGCAGGTGGGCGTCGCGTCGTTTTCGTTTCTGGCGATCATGCTGATGCGAAATCGGAAGTGGAAAAATTAGCCGCCATAATTGGCTTCGCCAGCATAGACCTCGGTAGCCTTGAAATTGGTGGTAATTTACAACTATTCCCGGGGGGATCTCTGCCCGCTATAAACCTTGTGAAATTGGCATAGTTGAGGTTGACGATAAATATGATAGAGCGGACTTCCGCAGAGGCATTCGAAGAATACATTCCCGGCGAACTGCTCAGGGAACATAGGGCACAATCTTCCCGGGATGTATTCGTGCAAATCATAAGGCGTCGGCAGGTTCAGGAAAATATCATCATTCCAGCCGTACCAGAACCATTTATCGTCTGGATTCTCTCTGGTCAAGCGCTCGTCGAAGAGCGCTCCCCAGGAGGTGAATGGTTAGCAAGCCATGTCTCCTCAGGTGATTTTTTTCTCACCACCTCCGACTCTCCCACAGAAATGAGATGGGAAGCTGAGCCTGGTACTCCTTTTGTCGTTATGCACGTCTATATCGGGGTGTCCATGATGCAGGGTATCGAACTGAAGGAAGTATCGGGTGAACGCGACCACAAGTTATCAGCTTTGCTGGAATTTATACGTGACGAGCTCTACGTACATCATCCACCCAGCGGACCGTTCATTCAGGGTATCGCTCAAGCGCTGGCGGTGCACCTAACCCGCACGTACAAAACTGAGGTGAAGCGGTTTCGTGGGGGCTTGCAAGCCTTCAAATTACACAAGGTTTTTAAGGCGATGCGCGAAGACATGGCTAAACCATTTGACTTAGAGCAGTTGGCCAAACTCACTGATCTTAGCGAATATCATTTTAGCCGCGTCTTCAAGCAGTCTACCGGGCTTTCGCCTTCTCTTTATTTTATTCGGATGCGCATGGAAGAAGCTCGCCGTCTGCTTTCCGAAACAGATGAGTCCATTATTAGTATTGCCCTGGCGGTTGGCTACAACAGCCCCAGCCATTTTGCCTCAGTATTTCGCAGGCATAACGGCGTGTCACCCAGCCAATACCGGAGCGACCACGTCCATAGCAAAACAGCAACAGTCTGAGCAATTCGCCGCGAGAAAAGCCTATCTGACGGAGACATGATTGAAGAGTACTTCAGACATTCATTCTGAAGCAGTGACACTAACTCACATGAGGATCAATTATGGAACTTAAAGATAAAGTCGCTATCGTCACCGGTGCATCAAGTGGGATCGGGGCAGCCACCGCTAAAAAATTAGCGGAACATGGCGTCAAAGTCGGACTCGCTGCCCGCCGCCTGGAACGTCTGCAGGTTCTTGTTTCCGAGATTAGGGCTGCAGGCGGTGAAGCCATTGCGCTGGAGATGGATGTGACTGACCCGGCCTCCGTCGCTGAAGGCGTGGCAAAACTGCATGAAACCTACGGTCAGATAGATATTGCTTTCAACAATGCCGGCCTGATGCCAATTTCTGATATCGACAGTCTTAAACTTGAAGAGTGGAACCGTATGGTCGATGTGAATATCAAGGGGGTGCTGAATACCGTCGCAGCCGTACTACCTATTATGCAGGCACAACAGTCAGGGCACATTATTAATACCTCCTCGATTGCTGGTCGGAAAACATTTCCCGGGCTGGGCGTGTACTGTGCAACGAAGCATGCGGTGACGGCATTTTCAGATATTCTCCGCATGGAGATAGCGCCTAAATACCATATCCGTGTAACCACGCTACAGCCCGGCGCAGTTGAAAGCGAGTTATTCGAACATATTACGGACGAAAACTACCGCGCACAGATGGAACAACTGAAGCAACAGATGAAATTCCTGAAGGCAGAAGATATTGCTGATTCCATCATCTTTGCGCTGCAGGCACCGGATCACGTGGACATGGCAGAGTTGTTCATTATGCCTACTGAACAGGCATGGTAAGCATCTAAGCGGAGCCGGGCCACGCGCCCGGCCCTGCCGGTAAATTCTCGTCTTTTGTTAAAAAAATGATGGTTTCATACGTTCCGGCGAAGTTCATGATTAGCTGTAATTGCTGGCCTCCATCCTGGAGACCAGCAAACCAGAAAAGGCGGCATCGCAGTTACTTTAGTCGCGTGTCCTAGTTCAGCATTTGTCTCTTTATATGCAGTGCCTATGTAGGTCAAACCTTGAAGGCAAGAAGGTGCTGGAGCCGCAGAGGAGTGTTGCTGGCCGTAATAAGGGAAAATTTTGCGGGTTTCATAGACTCTCCGATATGCATATGCCTTGTATTAAAAAGATATGCATGCCGGATAGTGGGTTCATTCATACAGAAGCATGATATTCAGCTGTGTTTGGCAGTTATGAAAATATCCAGTGTTCAAATAGGTTCCAGGAAGAACTGAAGTAGGCCCAAACCTATGATCATAATGAAATGTGTACTGCAACACTGGGCGTAAAAGCGGGAAAACCAGGCAACGCCGGTAATACTTAGCACCAACATCAACTTACAAACCGCCACCTAATCCTGAAAAGCAGTTCTGCTCCGGGTCAGAGGCCTGGTACCGCGTTTATACCTTAAAGTATGTTGTAACTAAAATGATGTTGCAGTGAATTCATTGCTGGAAGCACAGCATCAAAATGCCCTGATAACCGCTCACTGAATCGCTACGGGTTATACAGGCACCCCATCCCCACCAACCCGACGTTTTGTCAGCGATTCAGTGATGTTTAACTTTCTACTAAAAGAGGGGGCTGTGAGCTGAAAGGCTGCGACAGGTGAAAAGCAGGCGGGATCACAAGTCGTGAGCCGCGTAGCAAACAGGCTGTCCATTATCGTTTGAACTATATTGTTCTAATGACGTGGAAGGCTTAGCCAGTCTGGATGCAGTCAACGTAGCTGACATAAAGCAAGTATATCTCTGCGAGGCCGTATGAAATTTCCAGGAATCCCCGAAAATGAAGAAGAACGATTAAAGTCTCTCCATCTGGCAGACCTGCTTGATACAGGTGCCGATGAACGTTTTGATCGTTTAACTCGCCTTGCAAAAAAGGTCTTCCAGGTGCCTGTCGTACTAATAAGCCTCCTTGATCGCGAGCGCCAATGGTTGCTTGCATGTGAGGGGCTGGGTATTAAGGAAACGCCCCGTAACATCTCCTTTTGTGGTCATGCCATTTTGCAGGAAGGCCCCTTTATTGTTAACGACGCAGCTAATGATGAACGCTTCCACGATAACCCTCTGGTGACGGGTGAGCCTTACATCAGATTCTATGCAGGCTACCCGGTACATCTGCCTGATGGACAGGTAGCAGGTACGCTTTGTCTGATCAATACCACTCCCCGTGGCTTTAACGACGATGATATTGCTTCACTCAAGGATTTAGCCTTTATTCTGGAAGATAAATTCAGGGTGATTGGAATGGCCATGACAGATAGCCTGACAGGTATCGCTAATCGTCGTGGCTTTTACAGGACGGGGGAAAAACGATTCCGCAGCCTTACTAAAGATAATGCGGCATTTAGCCTTATCTTTATTGATCTGGATAGATTCAAACCTATCAACGATCTCTGGGGGCACGCTGAAGGTGATGAAGTGTTAAAAGTATTCTCAGCGCTGTTGCACCAACATCTTGGTGCCGGAGATATCGTAGGACGTCTTGGTGGGGATGAATTTGCCGTTCTCGCTACGCAGCAGGCTCATGCTGATGCTTTCTTGAACAATCTTCGAAAGAGTGTGGATGAGTACAACAAAAAATCGGGTAAGCCGTACAACATTAATTATTCCTTTGGAATGTTGCATAGTGACGCGCGTCGTTACCAGTCGCTGGGGGAGATGCTTAAAGAGAGCGACGAGGTGATGTACTCCGCAAAGCGTCGTAAGAGGATATAAGCGCACATCTTTCACAACTTGTCCTCATGCGTTCAGTAACAGGTGAGCGAACAGAGATACCGCTCGTTCCTTCATCGCTCTCCCCTTCTCTCTGCATGTTTGTTCCTGCTCGAAGCGGCAGTTTACCTGCAAAAGACGCAACCGCTCCGCTCCCTCACCGGGAAGCAAAATCAACGTTCATTCCAACAGATTTGGCGACCTGCCTTATGGCTCTGACTTAATGCTGGCCGCCAGATGGACCAACCAACAGCCATCCACTCTGTGCCAGATCCGTGCTCTGCACCGACAATCAGAAAAGGAAAATTTAGATTAAGTTCAGCAAAGAGTATGATAGCCAGGTAATTACCCAGATAAATTAAAAGGATTTAATATGTCACAGCAGTTTACCAACGATCAGACGCCGGAGATGTTGGCCGGAATGGATAAATCCCCTTTCACTCCGGAACAACTGGCGGAAGTGAATGGCGAGGCCCGGGCGTTGATTGAGAAGCAGGAGGCATTCTGCCGTGCGCATCTCGTGAAAGCCATTCACCGCATCGCGGTAGCCGGTTGCCTGACCCTTCGTGGCGGTACCGGGGATGAATTCAACCCGAACCCGGAAGTTGGATACAAAATTCGTCAGGAAAATGGTCATTGGGTCAGTGTCCTGACCGTAGGCTGTACTGTGACTTATCCTGACGGCAGTTCAGCCAGGATCGTCAGTAGCGCGGGAAGCAAGCATACCTGTGGGGGGCGGGAGATTGCGCTCGTGGGCAGTCTGCTGAGCAATGGTGACCGGATAATCAGTACACCACAATCAGCAGGAATGCTGATTGTGCGAGATGGCGTACCGATGGGTGATGACGTTCTCTCCGCCGGTCATGAATAGTTATGGGTGGCTATCGAACTAACTGTTACGGTCGCGGTCTTGCCCTGCACGGGGATAAAACTTCAACGGGGGCGACTATTTGCTCGACCCTGCCGAACTGCACCGAATACGGCCGCGCCGTGGTGCGGGTGGGTGATCCAACGACAACGTGTCCCAGGTGCGGACAGCCAGGAACTATTGTTGACGGTGAGCCAAATTCATTGTGGAACGGTGCGGCGGCAGCGGTAGATCGTTCCACCGTCCGGTGTGGCTGTCCTCCGGGAACTAATAAAGTGATCGCGCCGGCAGGACAGTGGCTTGGCTCTGGTCCTGCGCCTGAGCAGGTGGCTCAGGAGAAACACGCTGCGATGCTGGTTGCCCGTCTGAAGGAGAAGGAGGCGGAAGCAAACCGGCTGGCCGGGGAGCGGGAACGTAACCGGGTGTTTGCAAAATCCTGCCTGCGCGCAGAGGGCTGCAACGATGCGGGCGTTCGGCCCGAGCCACATAGCAACTTTGCGCAGATGTCTTTCTACCGGGCATTACCGCCAGTACACGAAGCGGAAGACAGCCCGGTAACGGATACAGAAGCACCGCAGCGGGCGCAGGCAGCGAAGAAGAAGCCCACCGCCCCGGAGGACATTCCGAAACCCAGGAAACGCAGTGCTCTCTGGAAATGGCTGAACGGAAACCATGAGGAAATCGACTATCAGGCGGCAGTCACAACTGTCGCCGCTGCCACACGGGCACAGGCTGCAACTGCCGGGGCGAGTATACTGGAACAACTTACAGGACGAGCTCTGACCTATGGTACGTGGGCCGTACGCGGCACTGCCGGTGCGCCGGTGGCCGGGTTACTACTCGGCATGATGCCCGGACGACTTAATGATGGTGAGCAGGATTTTATCGACCGGATGCGGGCCGAACAGATGCATGAAGTGCCCACGCGGGTGCGTTATACCTGGGAACAGGACGGCAAAGGCAACCCTGTACCGCGTGGCTGGCACACCCCACCGGGGAGGGATATGGTGCGGGTGCGAAAAATGGAGTGGGACAGCCGCTACCAGGCATATTCCTTTACAACGCAGGAAGAACCCCACATCACCATCATCTGGACACCGGATAATTCGGGGGTAAATACGCCGTCGAACACCGGTAATCAGGTGCAGCCAGTGCTGCCAAACCCGGTGATTGTGGATCCGCTACCGGATAATACGGGTATTACGGCTACGACCAGCCCGACACCCGATGAGAAGCATTTTGCGGATTACATCCTAATCCTGCCGGTGCCAGATATTCCGCCGATTTATATCTACCTGAGCAAACCGCCAGTGGAATTTCTGGAGGTGGAGCTGTACAGCGACTTCAAGCGTCGTTCGCGTCAGGGAAAATATGAAGCTGACCATATGCCATCAAGGGCTGCTGTTGACGCTTATTTGAGAGCTAACTATCCACTGCTGGACGATAATGAGATCCTTGCACTGACTGATCAGGTTTCCGCAATAGTCATTCCAAAAGAGATTCACCAGAAGCTCAGTGAAACTTACGGCGGACGTAATACACCGGCGCAAATCGAACTGGACTCGGGTAACTTGCGGGCTGCAGTGGATCGTAATCTGGACGCTATTAAATCGGCGTTGAAAGAGCATGGCGCGACTGAGAGCCAGATAGAGGCAGCAAGAGCGAAAATGCATAAGTTAAACAGAGAGATGGGGCTGTATGAATGACCGTAAATGTTGATGCGCTGATAAATAGCTTGGGAAAATCGTATCAGGACATGCTTGATAACAAGTTAATCCCTTACAAATCAACGCCAAAGGGCTCTTCTGGAACACCTACTATCAGTCTTGATATGGCTCAGGAAGGGGTATTTCTTTCGTTCTGGCGAGAAGGTCAGATACTGAAATCCATTACACTCAGAATGCAGCATGAAACGATAGCTGACTGGGAGTTTCCCAACGAACTACCGAGTCCGTTGCAAAAAAATATGTCGCGCCAATGGGTACATAAGAATGTAGGGGAACCATTAAAAAGTTCACCTCCCTATGTCGTCATGAAGAGAGCGTTTGGCTGGACCGATCTCTATGAAGCTAAAGGCCGGGCGCTCCCGACCAGTATGCAGGTCAATTATGACGTAATGGGTGTTGTGAGAACGGTCACTTTTATGCCAACTTCTGAACTCCGTTGGTGATCCCGCATCCCGGAGGGTTTAAAAAAGATCCTCCGGATATCACATCTGTACCTCGTCAACTTGCAAATAAGGAACCACCATTTAGTGCAAGTTGTTTCAGGTAGCACGCAATATATTAAGGGCTTCAGCCTTACCTTATTCATAAGAGATCATTTATTCACTGGATAACCTCGCGGTGGATAACGGGGAAAATTCCAAGCATCTTCTCTTTGTATGCAGCTATCCCACAGGGAGGTCACTCTGTATTTTGCTTATTTCCATCGCGTGCCTGGGGGCACAACTGAGCTAACAACAGGTAACGACGCTGTCACCGTCCGGGTCTTCGGGCATGTTTTACTGGCTGCGCACTGCTCGCCAAGTCTAAAATTATTCACCTCAATATGATCCGCTATGAGCGAAAAACGTACATCGCGACTCGAACAGGATTTCTGATAAGATAAGACATTGATGAAAAAGCATTCATTATCCAGCGCTTGGCGAAGACAATGAAACGGAGGCGTAATGTTCAGCCCGGAGTTTATAAATGAAAAACGCGGCGAGTTTCTACTTGTGGCCAACCACAGTCTGGCATCACCGGAATCGATAAGACTCAGTATTGCATACAATATTGCCAGAATAAGCTGGGGACTATCGCAACTTCCACCGCACATTCAAACCTGCCGGGTCGTCTATGACATCACAGGGCAGTCCATCTCTGTCCAGGTTCAGGACCAAGTCAGGCAAGCGCTTGAGCAGGTAGCCATTGTGGAGTTTAAAAACTGATGGGACTTCAGTTAATTATCAAAGCAGAACGTAACAAGATAGAAAAAGCATTGGGATCGCTGACACCAAAATGTGAAATATTTCCGGTCGCTGAAGGCCTTTTCGGTGTTTCCATTTCAGAGCGAAGTCTCTCATCCGCGGGCGAAACTGCCGTTCAAAAAAAGCTTGAACCACTCACTCGTTTTGACCTGTGGCAGGGAGCCTGGCAAGAACCCAAGCGACGTTGGCTTTGGTGAGTTTCAGCGCTGAGCGAGGTAAGGAAGTCGCATTGCATGTTGGGCTCAGATCTCCTGTTTTCATTAACAAAGCGGCTAAAATTCTCAATATTAAAATATGAATGTCCGCTCCTGGCACGAAGCAGACAAGTTACGTAAGCTGAAGGTCCGCTGTGAGCGAACAGCGGAAGTTCGTAATTTATCCCACAGCTGATGACGCGTGTTAATAAATGCTGAGTAGGTCACAATTTCTTACCTTTCCTTTCGGATCAAAGAATCATACTCACCAAAATCGGGAAATGTATCATAATTCCCTGCCACATCGACCATTGTTTGACTCTCTTCTAATTTATAGGGATGGAACTGTTCTTCTCTTACTACAGTGCTACCATCTTCGCTAAAAATATATGTAGTACCATGCAACACATTCAATATACCTGCACCTTCTCCATCACGCTCAGCAAACTCTCGATAAATAGCCATTGATAAAAACAAACGATCGTCATCAATTATTTTAAAATTGTATAGCAAAAACTCTTGTAAGTTTTCATTTAGAAAGCTTACCCCAACCCATCCTTTGCTTTTCATTACTTCAATAAAACATGATGGTGTAGAATCTGAACCAATGAGTGCGGTATAAGACTCACCAGTAATATGTTTTTTATATGCTTTCTTTTTTAACCATATATCTATTGGTTTGTTTTTTGCCCTAAACCATGATTTACAATAAAATACATCTTGCTTCATTGATAAACTTTCCCATTTGTATCACGTATTACCACTCCAGCCTTGTCTGCTGCATTCAAAACCGCTTGTGGAATGGGTTTTACCTGAGGAGGAACTTCTAAAATATTAAGTCCCACGCAGCGTATCGCCAGCCAATGCCCCACCTGATGGGACTTTAACAATGGTCGCGCCTACAGGATACTTATTTACAGCTTCCCGAATGTAACTGGTCGCCGTCGCCTCTTTGATATCAGCAGATTGTGTGAACTTACGTGACACAATCTCACCTGTAGTTGGGTTGACCTGCTCCCCATAAATTAACATATCTCAACGTTATCAACGTCTGCTGCTGGCACGAAGCGGACAGCACTTATAGCAGCCATGTATGCTGTGCATGTCACCTTTCGCTTGTATTTCATATGTTACTGATTTTCCGTGTGTCCGGAATGCGATATGAAAGCCGCCCGCAGTGGCGTCCGGCTTACCTGATCCGGTGCCATTTCCGCAGAAGCGTATTTTAACGGGTCCTGAAGGTGTCCAGATAGGCGTTACACATGATGATGAGCTGCCGGAGCACGCTTTCGGTGTGTGGTGGAGCCAGATCCTGCTCAAAAACATTACGCACGGTGCCGAATATGACAGTAATAAGCGTCAGGTTGACGCTCCTGACGTCCTGAAACGTTATGTCACTGGCGGTTTCAAGCATCGCAGTCGTCGCACTGTTTACGCGGCTGGCAAACGTGTCAATCAGCGGCTGATTGTCCAGTTCTGCGACAGAACGGTAGAGCGCTTTTGTCACTTCAATGCGTTCTGTTTTGGCCTGCCAGTAGGTTGTGATTAATGCCTCAGTCATGGCGCTAACCGTCGCGCCACGATGGTTCCGACAGGTGATTTCAATCCTGTCGGCAAGCGCTGCTAAATAACGTTCATTGAGGGCATAAACCAGAGATTCTTTGTGGGGAAAGTACTGATACATCGTTCCTACGGACACGCCTGCCCGCTCGGCGACGCGAGTGGTGGTGAGACGATGTATGCCGTCAGCTACCAGAAGCTGAATGGTGGCTTCAAAAATAGCGTCCATTGTCACTGCTGAACGGGCCTGACGCGGCGTTCTGCGGGGCTTCAGGTAAGTGTGTCTGGATGTTGTCAAAAGCGAATTCCAAAGCTGAATGATGCTTCATATATTATCTCCTTACCGCATACGGAGGAAATAATCGATGAATGAGCAACGCATCGCTCTGGTTACCGGAGCTAATAAAGGCATTGGTTTTGAGATTGCACGTCAGCTGGCGCAGGCTGGAGTGATTGTTATCATGGGGGCGCGGGACTTTGGCCGCGGTAACGCGGCTGCAGAAGTGCTGAAGACTCAGGGCTTGTCCGTGCAACCCTGTGAACTCGATATCACCCGGCATGACAGCATTGCCGCTGCAACTTCATTGATTAAAGCTGAATTTGGCAGGCTGGACATCCTGGTAAACAACGCCGGTGTATTTGATCATGCAGATGGTCCCCCGGGCAAGGCTGCCATCGAGGCAGTCCGTCACGTGATGGAAACGAATTTTATTGCGACCCTTGCAGTCACCCAGGCAATGCTGCCGCTGCTACGGGCCGCACCTGCTGCCCGGATAGTCAACGTGTCGAGCTCTTTAGGTTCGCTTACGCTTAACGGTGACCCGACCTCCACATATTATTCCTCACAATTTATTGGCTACAATGCCTCCAAAGCTGCTCTGAACATGCTTACTGTTCAACTGAGCGAAGAGTTAAGGAACACCGGTATAAAAATAAATTCTGTCAGCCCTGGGTTTGTAAAAACGGACCTTACGGGCTATGGAACAATGACGCCAGCCGAGGGGGCGCGCCTGCCGGTTAAATATGCCCTTGAGGGGGATGAATCCGGTGCGTTTATAGAGCCTGACGGCAGAACCCCCTGGTAAGCTGCGAGCCGGAAATATCGCAGTACTCTGTTTTCCGGCTCATCTGTCCACCTTTCCTGGCGAGAATGGTTTTCTCAATATCAGCAACATCCGCTTCTGGCACAAAGCAGCATTTCTGTAAATATCGGCTATCATGGGGTGTCAGGATGGCAGAGGTTCAGATCCTCTCGTGTCGGCTAAAAAAACCCATCAAAACCAACCTGTTACGGTTGTTTTTTTATGCCTGCGATTCCGACAAGGTAAAGCGAAGATAAAACTATCTGTCTGTTCAGTACGTTTTTTGAGAGGTACTTACCAGAATCGCCGACCGTTCCTTTACTTAAATTTCCGTGTACTGTTAAATCAAATTCCCTTATAAAACGTAGTATTTAAGGGTGCGCCCAGTTTTTCTCCCTGCCCTATACTTTCAGCATTACAGTGCTGGGGGCGTCTATGTGTGGACGTGTGGACGTTTTGCACAAGCTCAAACCCGTGAAGAATATCTGGCTTACCTGGCCGATGAAGCCGAACGTGATATTCCATATGCTCCAGAACCCATTGGACGCTATAACGTGACACCGGGAACATCCCTTTTAGAGTGCCTGAAACTCATCTCCTAAAGTTCCGCTCCTGGCTGTATGGCGGCGTAACCCCCAAAAAGAAGTGCTGGTTCACTCGGATCCGGGCAGTCAGTACACAAGCCATGAATGGCAGTCGTTCCTGAAATCGCACGGACTGGAGGGCAGCATTATCGTTGCGGTAACTGCCACGATAATGCGGTTACAGAAAGCTTTTTCCAGTTGCTGAAGCGTGAACGGATCAAGAAAAAGATCTACGGAACGCGGGAAGAAGCCCGCAGCGATATTTTATTTACATCGAAATGATTTATAACTGTCAGCGCCGGCGTGGTTCTAGCGATCAGATGTCACCGGCTGAATATGAAAAACAGTATTATCAACGGCTCGGAAGCGCCCAGATTATCCGTGGCAATTCAGTTTAGGCAGAATTACTCTGATTACATCAGGTGGTAAGAGGATGGACTTGTTACAGAAAGAATGTATTGCCAGCGTTACGTTATTTGATGTCAGAGCTTCTGAAGGAGAGTTAATGGTGTATGAAGGATGTATCGATCACATCCTGAGCCATTGTTCAGATGAAGAGATTTTTCGTATTACTGGCTGTGGTGATAAAGACGAGTTAGCTTTTTATAAGGATGAACTGGTTAAATTGATTAGGATGGTTGAAAGGCCTGAGTATTTGCCTGATAAATATAAGAAAAATGGTTAACATCCTGTTTAAAAAAATAGACTCAGACAGTTAATTTGAACCGTCTGAGCCTTTTGGCTTACAGCCGCATCGTTAAGGACTTCTGAAGGATAAATGGCCTAAGGATTGACCCTGGCCCGAAATCCTGCTCCATTCAGAAACAAAGTTCCAGGATGATACTGACTCCCGGGAGCGGAGGTGATTGACCTGCTCCCCGTTGATTAATACACCGCGATGTTAGTAATGTCTTCATAAGCCACATGAGGACATCCCCATGAAGAAGCGTTTTTCCGACGAACAGATCATCAGTATCCTCCGCGAGGCTGAAGCCGGGGTTTCTGCCCGGGAGCTCTGCCGTAAGCACGCCATTTCCAACGCCACCTTTTACACCTGGCGTAAGAAGTATGGCGGTATGGAAGTGCCCGAGGTTAAGCGCCTGAAGTCGCTTGAGGCCAGAAAACTCGTCAACAAAGGGAATACCGTCGCCGCCATGCACCTGTATGACGGTCTCACCCGTCTTCAGTTTGTTGACGAGATTAAATACGTCATCAATCGCGGAAGCCTGTTTCAGACAATCTTCTGCACTCATTATTAAACCAGCGAGCCTGTTATGGTCGGTATTCAGACGAATGTCGTCTATTCCCCCGGCTATCGCCATTTCATACCAGGTATCATTTGCGGCACGGGCCCGTTCCAGCCATAGTTCAGGATCCAGTTGCCCATCATAAACCTGTTCAAGGCTTTCAATAATCAGCTTCGCAATAGTAAAAAAAACGTTTAGCAGTCAATAGAAAACATTAAACACCCACTGGTAACATGTTAAAAATATTTATTGTTATCAAAGCAACAAATGCATCACTTGCGTTTTATTTTGGCATGCTCAATAAGTATAAATTACTCTTAGAATTCCTTTAATCATTTCAGCACAATAGAAAAATAATATGTCGAATTCACCATTCTCGGCTATAGTTATTCAGTGAGCAGGAAGTCATTACCATTATCAACAAGGAGAAATTAGTCATGGAGTCATTACCTGACTGTCAGTTACAGAGCCTTATTAATTTCTGGCGAATCAGCAACGAACCCTGGGGCGCGAAGGACAGGGAATCACGCTTCATATTTGCTAACAGGAAATATCATGAATTGCTTTCGCTTCCATCCGGTTATAATGTGGAAGGTCGTTTCGATGGCGAACTTCCGGCATCGACAGCCGAATTTGAGCATGAATTTCAGGCTCATGACAGGAAAGTTGAAACTTTATTAGATCGCGTCACGTCGATTGAAATACACCCTTTCGAGAAAAACAGTTATCTACAACCCTGGTATTTTGATAAATATCCGTTAATGGATGTTAATGGTAACTGTATCGGTACGATTTTTCATGGCCGGCCTGTTGAAGTCATAGCATTACGACGTCTGGATAAAATTAAGACGCCGTCATCACTGGTATTCACCCCACCCTCAGACATTTTCTTAAAAAGAGAATGGGAAATTGTCTTTTACCTTCTTAACGGCTTTACCGCCAGAGATATCGCGGAACACCTTTGCATCTCACAAAGAACCGTTAACAATCATATTCAGAGTATTTATCATAAGGCGGACGTGAACTCCCGCCGCACATTGATAGAGTTCTGCTATGAGCAAAATATTGCTAATTACATACCTGAAAGTTTTTTTAAAAAGCCAGAATCTCTATCAATATGATGCCGTGATTAACAGATGTTATCAAAAACCGTCCGGTCCTTCGTCAGATGGGCCGGAGGACAGAGAAATATCAGTTCAACCTTTGTGTGCGCAACCAGCTGGTGCGCTGTTTTGGGCGAAATACAGAAGATACTGCCTCTTTCAAAAGGAGTTTTAGACGCAGGCGCTAACAGACCACCCTTTACTTCCGCTGTAAAAATATATCCCGTCCCGGAGAGAATAATATACCATTCATCCCCTTCATGATGACAATGGCATCCAACTTTGCTTCCCGCTTCGATAACAGTAGCATATGCATCCTGTTCCTTCCTGCTTATCAGATTCTGTATTGAAATTCCTACTGAATCGTCTTTCTGGGCTTCATCCGTATGAAAATTAGCGAATAAGGACATGCTTAAACTCCTTTTAAAATAAGCAAAAAGTACTCTTCTGCATTTAAATATTGCGCTGCTAAATTAACATCGTAATTCAGCAGCCAGTATGACACATATTTTTAGCGGATGACAGGAAAGGATAAGATGGAATATAAAATATTCAGACCTTCCCCACATAATAGTGATCAGCCTTGCTATATTAAAACTCTTCTGAGTGAACGGGAAGTGAAACTTGCATGTACTTACCTCCATGTTATAAGAGAAAGACTTCCCATCCTGTATATAACCGGCGGATTTCTTGATAGTAATCTAGTCGCAACACTTCTCAGTCAGTTATATGAAATTGAGCTTACATCTTCCCCCCAAACAAACACCAGGGAAATAAATTTAGAAAACTGTCATAAAAGCGGTTTCTCTTCTGATGAAATAAACATGTTTTCTGTTGATGAAGCTTCACTACGTGTCCTGACTGCCCTGTTAAACGAAACAAGAAAGAGGTCTTTAACTTTAAGGAATAACTCCTCCAGTCTTTATCCTCAGTCTGTGATTGAAATTCACAGGCTGGAGTCAGCAATTAGTGGACTGCCTGTCGAATCGTCATGGGCATGGTACACTGTCAGTGGCAAGGATCTGGTTGGACACCGATACCTGTCCGGCGGTGGACTCGAACCAGTCAGCATTGCGGAATTGTCACCATCGCACGACTGGCATAGTGTGGATGTTATGTCGGCGCTGAAGAAAAAAGGGACTTCGCTGGCGGCACTTTCACGTAGCCATGGACTGTCATCCTCTACGCTGGCAAATACACTTGTCCGGAAATGGCCAAAAGGTGAACGCATAATTGCGGAATATCTGGGCCTTGACCCTTCTGTTATATGGCCATCCCGTTACTGATGATCACGGGGCTTCGATTGAACTGCAACCCGACGGCAATCCCGGCCGCTGCCGTCCCATAACTGCAGGCAGGTGGTTCCGTCGAGGTGCACCCCAAAATCGCACCGGCTGGCGGTGTGCGTGACTCCGTTGAACCGAACCCGAACATCGTCACTGGCCGGCCCCAGGCAGCCCGGCCCCTTTTGTGTCATAGCTGGATAGTCACTGAAAGGTTCAATAGGTGTGTTACATCCATCGGTTGAAATCACAGCGAAAAGCGGGCAAGCCCCCCCTTTCTTGTAGCATTCTGCCTGCCGCTAATTAACCCCGTATTCCAGCGTCAGATCCGGCACCCGCTCAAACTCTCTTGTATTATTCGTCACCAGCACAGCGCCAGTGGCAATGGCATGCCCGGCAATCGCCGTGTCATTCGGGCCGATTGGCGTGCCAGCCAGGCGCAGCGCGACCCTGATTTCCGTGGTGGAATCCACTGCCGCCCTGTCCCAGGGCAGGATGGCATAGAGCCGCGCGCAGAATGCGCCGACCAGCTGAACGTGACGCGGCGAAGCCTTCGGGCCGGTGGCGCCGAAGCGCATCTCCTGGTAGGTGATGGCCGAGACCACGATGCGGTGGTTGCGCAGCACTGCCTGTTCGAGGCGCTTTATGACAGCTTCGGGCTGCTCGCGCATGATGAACGAGCAGATATTGGTGTCCAGCATGTACGTTTTATTCACAGATCAAATCGTTCTTCGTCGCTGACAACGTTCTCGCGCTCTGACATAAAGTCCGGGTCTGCTTTTTCCAGCTGCGAGAACGCGCCCCAGGTCGGCCGGACGGGACGCAGGATGATGCTGTCCCCTTCGCGGACGATCTCCAGCTCGCTCACTCCCGCAAAATCCAGATCGCGGGGCAGACGGATGGCGCGGTTGTTGCCATTTTTAAAAATGGATACGGTTCTCATGATTTTCTCCCGAGCAAAATATATGTGGCTCATATACTGAAAAGATGTTCGTTGCACCGGAGGTGCGCATATGCTTAGTAAAGGCAGATGTGATGTATCTGCATAGGGGTAACATATCCATATGTCATGCCTGTGCTTGTTTCTCTCCTTTTTCCGTCCAGATCCGAAAACTCCCAGAAACAGATCCATATCTGATGCCCGGGTAAGACGGTGTGGGTATCCTTCTGAGGGATGAATACGCTGGCAGCAGGACAAGAGCCGGGGTTAAACTGTTTATTGCTAGCGTTATAACGGGGCTGGTCATTTGAGCCAGTCAGGATAAAGTTTAAAAAAGTCCACCCGGAAGGTATGCTTTCAGGAACATAACAACCATGAATGAAGGAGATCATGTGGCCAGTGAACTGACAGAGAAAGACCTGCTGGAGAATGGTTTCACCGTCAGAAACGTATCCCGGCTCAGGGAAGTGCTGAACAGGAATGAAAATGCCGGCGAGACGCTTTCGGGACTGGTTGATGATTTGAGCCGGCGTTTTTATGCCGGGGTCATTTGTCTGTTGCTAGTTCTGTCGCCGCTGCTTTTCCTTCCCGTCTTTTATCCGCCTTCCCTGCTGTTGTATTACTTACCTGTCGCCATTTTTGGTGTTATTGCGGTCTGGTATCTGATCCCCCTCGGCCTTTCATGGAAAGCATACCGGATGATGAAAGGCCGGTAGGTATCACTGCGGTTTTTCGTCATGCTGCAGCTGGTAAAGCGTATGGCCAATTTTTGCCCCTTTCCACGTCGCCGAAACGCCTTTAATGGCCAGTGCCGTCCGGCTCATGGTGGTCACCTGCCGCATGAAATCGGGGGCAAGATACCGGTACAGACGCCAGGCATCAGGTTTCAGGGTGAGCTTGAACATGCCATAGTAGGACGTGCTGAGATCCACCAGTTGATAAGCCAGTAAACCCACTTTACGATCAAAGCCCAGAAATTCGGCCGACCCTTCAAAGCCATCGCGCATAAAGTTGACGGGATGCTCTTTCCCCGCCAGCTTCTGGATACCCTCCGCTGCCGAAGAGACACCATTAAGCACCAGTGTCGCACCGGCGATAATACCAAGCACATTTCCTGTCGGAACGGATGAAGCAATGACACCAATGCCACCGGCTATCTGCAGACCGGAAATGACCACACCGACAAAATCGATGACATAGCCGAAGAACTTCCCGTTCTCTTCGTAGATCCTCACCGATGCGGTGAGAACAGACTCCCCCGTCCTGAGCATTCTGTCCTGAATTTTCAGGTTATTATTTTCCTCACGGATGTTACGGATACACTGCTGGCATTCCTGCTCTGTTGCGCCATTGCGGATGGCGGCCAGCTGAAGCTTACTGAAATTACGCACATTGTCCTGAAAGCGAACGCGCGTCAGGGCATCTTTAATATGAAACCCCGATACGGCAAGCGCTGTATTCATCAGCTGATTCACTTCCAGTGAGGCCATTGTCAGGAAATAGCCCGAAAAGCGATTACCACCTGTATATATGTCCAATTCCTTCCCTCGAATCGTCGTAGAGCAGAAAATATACGGTAGCACACACCTTTAAGCTGTGACAGATTCCCGGCTGTATCTCATTACCAGGTAACTTTCACTACCGGCCTGAACTGAATCGCCACGGTTTCCGGAGTGGATTCAGGGGATTGTTAACGAAATGAGATGGTGCAACACCGGCGTCGTGGCGACAGGATCGGGGGGTAATTAACTCCGTGAGGACAAAGCAATGAAGAGAACACGTCAGGAAGTTGTGGCACGCTGGCTGGCCAGCCGTGCACCAGAGCAGCGTACCGGTGAAGAAGGGCAGAAATTCTCGGATGAATGCCGGCAACCAGGGCTGCGTCTGTCTGCCCGGCCGCGTTCACATTATGATCTGATCATGAATGAAGTTCGGTGGTCTTTCATCGCGTGAAACATGACAAACAAGCCATCCCTCAGGGAAAGGCCTTTTCCTCTCCCACTTTTTCTCCTGTTCGTCATTGCCTGCCAGGGTGGCCTGCAATTCAGGCCACGATAATCTTTTCCAGCTCCCTGTCCATATAAGCACCGAGCGTGGCAGCCACCCCGTCAGCGTTGACGGCATTGTGTTCCGTAACCTCACGATTCGGGTACAGGTGGAAGAACGCATACCCTTCCACAAACCTGAAGCCGATCTCGATGCCGTGCTTGCCGCTCACCGGTGTACTGTAGGGGCTGGCAACATTAAAAACGTGATCGGTGACTGTCGGAAATGCGAAGCCCTGCCAGCTCAGGCTGTCGGGTAACGACTGCCCCCTGCGGGTGGATTTCAGCATCACTCGGACCAGCCAGGCACCATACTGGTAACTCTCCGGCCGGTACACTTCGACAGTACAGTACGTGCCCTCATGTGAACAGGACGCTATCACCGCCCCAGCCTGGTGAAGCCCCATCTCGGTCATGCGTGTCTCAGCCCTTTCCAGCGCGTCGGCAAAGACTTTTTCTTTTTTCAGGAACAGGTTTTTTCCATAACGGTTCGGATCATCTTCAAGAATACTGTGGCAGAGTGTCAGTGCCAGGTAGGCTTCGCCGAGGGAAGACTGTACGAAGTGCAGCAGATGTTCGCCCGCGCGCCCGGACGCGCCGCACAGACGCATGTTGTCTTTGATCATGCCGATATCGATGGCCAGCGCCTGACAGTATTTATGGCAAGCGTCCTCTGTCAGCGTATCCGCGCTCAGCAACCGGGCGATTTCCGCGAGCCGGGGCCGGGCAGACAGCAGACCGTCCAGGACATTCTGTAGTGACTCTTCCGGCCGCCAGACGCGGGTTTCTATCGTGAAGGGCAGCCGGTCATTCTGATCGACAAACTGGTAAAGGGCGGTGATGGCCTGGGTGGCCGTGCAACCCAATTGCTGGAGTTTGGGGTCAACACGCTCTTTCAGCGCCGCATCCAGGCGGGCGTTAATCATGGCTAAAGGCATGGTCATGCTCCTTGTTAAAACATTTATGTAAAGCTCTATTGCTTTACGTATTATGTATAGCATAACTGCTTTACAGATAAAGTAAAGCAATTGTGCTTTACTCTGTTGACACCATGAAACGCATTTTCGCGCCGGATTATTACCTTGCAGGCTTTAATAATAATTTTGTCGTTTTTATTGCCCGAGTGTCATCAGTTGCGGTTTCGGTTTCCGCAGATCCGTTTTCTGTCAAAGCCGGGACTTTACTAAAAAGATGGTAAAGATTGGCTTTGATTGCTACTTGAGTGAGGGTTAATAGAAGGGGTTACAGCTAAGGGACTACCTCTTCGATGAGCGAATTACTGTCTTTGGTAGATATTTCCACTCTATAACCCTGCGCTACTGAAAATTAAGGAATGGCGGACAACCTTGATCATGATATTCTATTGAAGGAAGAACTACCGCAAGCAATGTGCTCTCCCTGTAGTTGCAGGACACACAAAACGTTGCGCTTATTTAGTATGCCCTGTTACGTGTATCGTAACTCTGAAGAGGAATCTATGGTCCAATATTTTTCTGAAAAAAACACCCTTGAGAATAGAGCATTACAAATATGGCAAATTCTTATCGGATTCTCTTATGAGCGTAAGATAACTACATATGGAGAGATTGCTGATATTCTTGGTTATAAAGGCGCAGGTACGATGGATCGTCAACTAGGTCATATTCTTCATTTTTGTGCTCAAAACAAATTACCACCATTAAGTGTATTGGTTGTAAATGCTGAGACAGGATTACCTGGAGATGGGTTTGATACGACAGGTGATTTACATAAACAGAGAGAGAAAGTATTTAATTTTGACTGGTTTGATATCATTCCACCAACGCCAACTGAGTTTGCCTCAGCGTGGGAAATAGCAGAACAAAACGATTTTAGTGTTCACTCATAACAATCCGATGCAATTGATGGTAATACTCCCAATCTAATGATTCGGTAATAGCACTTCCTTTAATGAAGGTGTAAGTATCCCATCCAAGCGAGTCATATACGTCTAGAAATCAGCTCTAACTAACCTAGCGTTTATGACGTCCGCTTTTGGCACCAAGCAGCAGATCATATTGGTCTGTTGTATGTCCGCGGCATGATGATCAAACCGAACTCCAAGCCTGACTCGGAGCGTCCGGGCGTGTTCTTGCCCAACGTCCGCAACAGTAAGCGCGGGCCCAGCCGTTCCCTGGCAGACGCCGGCCTCGGTGCGTTCTTCCTGCAACTATAGAGTGGGATCGTCTATTGCGGCGGGGCCAGTCCAGTTTATTGCGCTACCAGATCTCTTTAACAAGCCAACACGGATAACTTCGCCCAACAAACATCAGTCATACAACCAGCGACCAGCACGTGCTGACTCAGCAAACATGCGAACGGTAAGTGGTCTGGATGTCTGGTTTAGAGGTTTTTTAGTAAACCATTTACGGAAAAACCACGGAATTTCCCATGGATAGTAGTTATCCAGATTAATAGCCGAAACATCGACATTAAACTGCTCATCATATTTATTTATAGTGATGACAAGATCGTCAGCCTCAGCATACTCCTGAAGGACATCATCAAGCCCCAGGGGGATTTCCTTCAATTTCATGTCTGCCCGTGAGGGAAGCTCTTTTCTGAAGAAGGACAGAACATCCTCATCCGTTACCATACTTTATCGTTCCCTCGGGCAATTTTGTTATTCTTGTTCGCTACATTAAAAGTTATAACAGCAACATTCTTTGCCAACAGAGCCCACCCGATAACAGGACAGTTCGGCCAACGAATGCACCAAGTTTTCTGGTCATCATCGGTTTCAGGGTTCTGATGCTTGCATTGGTAAAGGTTGGTAGTGGACGAGTTAATTCAATATTGAACCAGCGACGCCCAGCAGCCGAGGCTATTGACGTGCCAGGTGCAGCGCCTCTTGGCTTACCACTTGTTTTTAAGACTGGCTGCCCAGGCAAGATAAGTGAAACAGTGACAATATCTGCAATACCGTCAAAATATTCATTCACTTCGTCTAAAAAGATCCAGAAAAACAGTTCGCCAGCCGCGCGCACTGCTGCCGCATGCCAGCAAAAATACATTCAGCCAGTTCTGATGGAAACGACTCAGGAAGCAACGCTGACACACCTTCAATGACCTCTGGTGTTCTGGAAATAATTTCTTCCATCATGGACTCAACCTGTCGTCTCCCCAGCCCGGTTAATTCCCCATGATGGATCCAGTGTCTGCGTTGGATCTTACTGAGGTGATAATAATTACTGCTACCGCGAACTGCCATTGCCAGTTTGCATTTCTGCCAGGGGATCTGATGATTGCCATGACCAATTACAGGCCATGCTGATAAAACATCATAAATCGGCGTAAGGTGATAACGACTTTGTGGTTGTATAGTGATACTGAAATTTTTGGCATGCCCGTCAGTGGCCGCTATTAGCCAGAAAATGATTTGCGCCCTGAAGAACTACGTTCTGTCCTGGTCAGCCCGATCAGAATGACTCAGGATGTCCATGATATCAGAGATTCCCGGCCCACCATCTGACTGGTATTTCCGCAGCGGGGAAACTCCCATTGCCTGACACATATCTTCCTGTGGCAAGCGAAGGATCCATTGACGATCGCCTGACCATCTTCTGTCAAAACGCTCAACTACCAGTGCCTTCTGCTCTTCAAACTGCGCTATCTGCGTTTTAGCTACAGGGATCCCGTACTGTTCCAGAATTAAAGAACATAACCATTCATTTTCAACGGATGTACTCATATCCGCGCGCATGTTACCCACTAGCCCAAGCGGCAGCTTGAAGATATGTGTCGTGGGCGTGTTACCTTCTGGTAAGCACCATTTTCCCTGATGCCACAATAAGGCCGTTTTCTCCTGCGCTCCGGCAATGGATAAACGCAAATCCTCAGTATCACCCTGACGGCCAGGTAATAATGCCACTGTGGTATTTCGCAATATCGTGGCGATGCCGGCTTCAGACAGCGGCCGGTAATTGACGGAGAATAAACTGGTGGGTTCCTCGCCAACGTTCAGTAACTGTATTGCACCCACACAGTCTCTTCCCAGCTCAGCAAGCAGATCAAAAGGTTCAAGGCTTTCAGCCTGGTAACGCATTGCTAAACGCCTGCGAATACCTTCACTGTCCGGTAATAAATTATCAAAATAGTTGCGGACAATCTCACCGCGCCAGTGCTGATTACCGGGAATAAAGGGCAAGGAGAGCGATAAAGGTCTCCCCTGTTCATCAGCAACCCACTCCGGAAGGTATTGCAGCGAATCTTCACCTCTGACTTTTTCCCAGAACCCCACCCGGAAGCCGTTCATCCATATCGCTAAACGCTGCTGTTTTCGAGACATATCGTCACCATTTTTCCCGTCTGGCGGGTGAAACGTCCTTATTATCTGACACCGCCGATTCTGTCGCTGTTGAAGGGGACCCGGAGGAAAGCGTCATTTCAACACCCAGAATGGTAAATACCCTGAATAACCGCTCAATACTGGCGCTGCCGGGATTCGCTTCCAGGCGAGCATAAGTTTGCTGCGTGACACCTAACCGTTCAGAAACGTCTTTTTGCGTCAGCCCGTTAGCTTTACGGAAACCAACCAGTAATGGTCGTAGCTGATTCAGGGTTTTCAATGGGTAAACCGTGTTCATTATGCGTTACCATTGTTATCAATGTGGGTACAGACTACAGGCTGTTTTTTCACAATACACCCTGTAAGCTGTAAACACAACAATACAACTTATAAGCTGTTAGTGCAATAAAACGCCCTATAAGCTGTAACTGAGGCTATATCGTCAGTTTGAATCGACACGGGTTCAACAGACACCTCAGGGTCATTTAAGATGGCTGAAAGAGAGGTTCCCGGAGCGGTAAGCGTTATCCCGAAGAGTTTAACCAACAGGCTCCAGCGGCAGTTCAGCCCGGAAGCACCGCAGGAAGCAACGGATGAATGTTGGGTAACGGGCATACCTTACATCCGCACCCACGAAGGCTGGCTGTAATGTTAGTTTGAACGTGCCGCAATTACTGAAAATGTTTCTCGTGAGCATATCCGTAATTAAACGCTGGGCTAACGGGAAATCCGTATTGCTTCAAGCCCGACACGTTGCCCGAATGAAAGCTCTAAGGTATTTCCATCAGGGTCTGCAAAAAAAACATAATAGCCGACCGGATCACCCAGGTGTTCCGGTGCTTTCCTTAATACACCGTCAGCTATTGCCATAGCGGTTTTACGATCAATTTCTTCGCGAGTTGCGCAGGCAACGCCAAGGTGACCAAAATTACCCAGCGGTGTATCAGTGATGGTATCCGCCTGTACCAGCACCAGCGCAAATGGGCGTGTATGATCGCTTAACCACGCAACCTTGCGGGCTTCCGGGACGCCAGGTTCGCGCATATGTATAACCTCCATGCCGGCATAGCGGCGATAGAAAGCAATACTTTTGTCCAAATCCCTGACCATAAATGCAACATGTGTAAACCCCACATCGATATCTTTCATACTCAGAATAACTCCCAGTTATCTCGTGGAAGGCATCATAAAAGCTCAAGTTAACTTTGGGTCAAGAGGCGGATTAAGCTCCACAGATCACTAATATTTGTAGTGTCGCAGTAAGTCAGATTCTGCGCTCTGCATGTCCGGTCTCTGCAACGTAAAATATCGGTATTCACGCATTCGCATGCCCGGAGTCACGACTCTCGTGGCGCATATGAATAACGCTGACGTCGCGGCAGGAAAAACGAGTTAATTTCAGGCCGGTTTTCAGGAAACTCTATGGTGCGTGACAACCTCCCTTCCCGGACACTCTCCAGTTCGCTTCCCCCCTCAAAATCCAGATCGCGGAGCAGGCAGATGGCGCAGTTGTTTCCATTTTAAAAAATGGCAACGGTTCTTATAATTTTCTCCTGGCCAGTCGGCTTTATATGCGCCTACGCGCGTATAAACAGCACTTACTTATTTTGACTGCTAATAATTATAGTGTTATTTCCTTCGCTTGTTGCATCGCCTGAATCTAAAAAAAACAAGCATTTTGAGCCAATCAGCTATAATGGTACCGCATTAGAATTACCACATGAAATTATAACAAGTATGATTACAAACCAGGTCTGTTCAGATATCGATGCCGATAATATCTGAGTTTAAATCTTATATCACCCTGGCTTATTTTGCTGGTGGCATCGCCTAAGTATTATATACCTGGCGATGCTCACCGTAGAAGGCAGGCTGAGCGGAATAAAAGCTCTAGCCCATTATATTAAAGCTCTTCCATTTTCCTTAATTTCATGTAATCAACAACTCTTCCATCTTTTTCATAGATAGTATGCAAAACAAACCCGTAGGGCTTACAGTATAAATAATCGTTTCTGTCTTTACGCTGACTATTCTTATTATCCTCTTCTTCTATTCGCGTATGTAAAAGGCAGTTTTTCCCTTCGCGGACGGTCAACTTAAACATATCAGAAATTTTGATATTTCTGTTAAAAGTCGGTAACGGAGCCACAATAGTACCTACGGACTTATCCTCATAAAGTTTATCCAGTTCGACTGTTCTTGGGATGGAATATCCATACTTATACTGCTCATTCTCGTTATAACCCGCTACTATAATCACATCCTTTTCCACGGTGAATGCTCGCCGAGAACTGGAGCGCTGTACCATTTTTTTTGATTCATTAAACTCTTTCATTCCAGCGGGTGTTAATAATTCATAGAAATCGTCTGTGATTAGGCCATTATTATATTCAATAATACTTACGGTATCTTCAATAAGTTCTTTGTTTAGAACAACATATCCATAGACTGCTCTGACCTGGCCGTTGAATGCCTGAGGAGTAATATATTCGCTTAAATCGACACTTTCCCCTCTACAAAAGGAACTTGTAAAAGAGACTACCAGAAACAATATATATTTCATACTTTTCATATTTGCAAAGTAAAAACTCATGAAAACATCCTTATTTTAGTGTGCTTTTTTTGTTTTGCTGCAAAGGGCCTCGAAAACAGCCTCATTTTGAACTGGATATAAAACCCGCCCCATAGAAACAAGTTCACCCTTTTTATCAACTTCAATACTTTGCACAAAGTAACTGTAAGTGGTCATTTTTCCATCACCATTTTTTGCAGCAAATTCGCCACATACTGCACCGGTTAATCCATCAATATCTGTACGATGACCGCCGAAGCTTACATTTCGTGTTTGTAAACTTTCAGGCATTTTTACATCCTTTTTCAGGTTCTGTTCGCTGTAAAAAATCGCCTTATCCATCATTTCGTCGTTAGTTAACGTTTTTTTATGGAAGAAAGTTATTGACACTATTACAACGATAATTCCTATCCCAATGAGTAATTTCATAGCATTCCATCGTCCCGTTCAAAATAAAGGCAAAGTCGGGTTATCGGCAGTGAGACAGATTTTTTTAGAGAAAATACTGTTGTTCATAATCCAGGCATAAACTGGAATGTCACATACGCATACCTGGCAGGTAATTCGGGCATTACACGAAGGGGAATATCAGCAATCATCACGCCCCCTCACAGAGAGATTTTAACGCTGGAATGATCGCAGACAGTTAGCAACTCTGAGGCAGAACCACACCAGTAGCGGTACTGTAAATCGCAAGTGAACAGCCTTCTACAGGTGAGACTCAACACCGCTTTGTCTCACACCAGCACTGTCTCCATCCCGCATTCATCAAACGCGGGCTCAAAATCGGTGATAAATCTTTACTCCAGAGGCAGCAGTTGAAGCGCAGCGGCTGACTGTTAGCCTTAAAACGTGTGTGACCTGTTTCCTGTTGATCACCACACTGCAATGTTTGACAGGGTGCGGATACAGCTCTGGGGCGGTGGCTGGTGGTGTTGTGCCGATTTGTTACGGTGGGTGCGTTTGAGCCTCAGGGACAGACCCAGCTCATGCCAGAGACAACAGATACGTTTATGGTTATCCCTCCCGCCTGAGCAGGATATGTACCCGTCGGTAACCGTCATGCACGCGGGTTTGCGTGACCTCGCCAATACGCAGGCACTGCGCACTGTCATCGGCCGCCACAGAGCGGTAACGGAACGAACTGCGGCTGACCTGCAGCGCAAAACAGACCTGCCGTTCGCTGGCCCCGTAACGCGCCTGCTGCTCCCTGCCCTATTCAGGCAGCCTTGCCAGAGTCTGTTCCTTTTTGTCTGCACGTCCTGAAGCATTGTCTTGTCAGGGCTCAGATTGGCCACCCGTTTCTTCAGCCGCAGGTTTTCCTCTTCCCGCAGGCGCATATGCTTCAGTTCCAGGGGCGAAATGCCGCCGTATTTCTTGCACCACGTACAGAACGTGGCACCGGAAATGCCTGGCTTACAGCAGACTTCCGGCACCGGCGTGCCCGGCTCAGCCTGCTTCAGGACAAAGGCAATCTGTTTTTCAGAGAATTGTGATTTTGTCACCGGAACCACCTTCGTTCAGGGAAGTATGGAGCATGCCGGCATTCTGTTTCTGGATGGCACAGGAGTTAGGGTCAGGATCAATAAAAAGGTTGCCGATATATTCCTGGTATAAATCTCAGCCACGTTAGCAACCATTTTCCATTCAGGTTCGCTCTGATAAGCCGGAATCACTAAGCGAATAATGGCAACAACAACCCGGTATTTTCTGGTCGTTGTTTTAATGATATCTTTATTACCTGTAAAATTATTAAAATCCTACAATAGTTTATCTGGTTGACTATTTAATGAAAAAATATCAAATCTCTGTAGTTGTGAGCAGTATCTTACTGTTGGGTACAAGCATCTTCGCTCATGCAGGCATTTTCAGTAACCCTATAGATTTATCTAAGCCTTTTTTTTGCAAAGATATTTCGCCATCACCTCTGCGAATTACCGAAAAAGGATTAATCATGGGAGGGGTGCTTTATCCCTTATACAACCCTAACGCAGCCTCCACACCAGCGCTCACCAATACCATCTTCCGAAGCCGGGATAATCTGGAAGAAATAGATATTGTTCAATACACAGGTAATGGTAAAGTGGATGTTAGCTACATGAAATTTCGCAGCAACCCTGACCAGTTCACGGATGATATTTCAATCGAAAATAATAAGATTTTTGAGCGGGGAAGTTTTAAAGCATCAAATCCCGGCTCAACATATTATTCAAATAATCAAGGGTGCGAACAGTAAAAGCCTGTTCAAACAGCTGACGTAAAAAAGGCCGTATGTGCGGCCTTGAATAGCGGGTGGATTAGATAGTAAGGGTTTAGCCAGTATTAACTACTTCATCTGCCGGGGAACCGACTTATTTAACGTACTGGCTTTGCTTATTTCATTTTCCGATACGTTGCTATCCGCCGGTATCCTTGCTCACTTCGCTGAGGCCGTCTGGTATCCCTTATCTACGTTATATGTTGCATCTGGTTTTAGTGACCTGCCGCGAGCTGATCGATGACTTACTCAGTAAGATCGCCTCTTTGTTCTGTTGTTCCGGGCAAGCTACTGCCAACCACTGAATATCCTTCCGCTAGCTGCCTGCAACACCATTAAGGGCAGAAATCTCCCCGCGCTAACCCGTTTCCTCCGGATTCATCCTTCGTTTTACCGGTGCAGTAGCCATATTTTATATGGCTGGATGATATTGCCTCCTGCCCTCCTGCGGCAGCCTGTTTCGACTTTAACGGGTAATCTACTGCCAGGCAGGCATCAGGGGCACTTTCGAAGAATTGTTGAAGAGATTTGAGCTGGAAAATAATGGGCTGGCACTGTCAGGGTTGCTGGTACATTACCTGGATACGACTGAAAGAGCCCGGCCGCCAGAAACTACTGGCTTCAAAAGATTCCTGGCAGGGCTCATGGGGAACATTACGGACGATGAGAAGGTGCCGGCAACAGCATCCGCACTGTTTGAAGGCCTGTGAATGACTTATCAAAGGGGATCTAAACATCATGAGTAAAGGCGCATCGCCTGCTGTTGCCACTCCGGAGAGTGCACTTCCACTGGTCAGTTTCCGGGAAGCGTTTTTATTCTGGCTGAAGCTGGGGTTTATCAGTTTTGGCGGCCCGGCAGGACAAATATCAATAATGCATCAGGAACTGGTGGAAAACCGGCGCTGGATCTCAGAGCAACGCTTTCTGCATGCGCTGAATTATTGCATGGTCTTACCCGGACCTGAAGCGCAGCAACTGGCAACGTATATCGGCTGGCTAATGCACCGTACCCGGGGCGGGATCGTGGCTGGCGCATTATTTGTTCTGCCTTCACTGCTGGTGTTAATCGCCCTTTCCTGGATTTATATTGCCTGGGGCCATCTCCCGATAGTCACGGGATTATTCTACGGTATCAAACCCGCAATCACTGCCATTGTCGCTCAGGCTGCACATCGTATCGGCTCCAGAGCGTTACGCAACAATATGCAATGGGCAATCGCCGCTGCCGCGTTTGTAGCGATCTTCGCATTGAATGTTCCATTCCCGATTATTGTTTTATCAGCCGCATTCATTGGTTTTATCGGAGGACGCTTATCTCCTGAGAGATTCGGAGGCGGTGCCGCCCATGCCGGAAACGACAAATCGTATGGTCCGGCCGTGATTGATGATGATACTCCGGCACCTGATCACGCTGTTTTCAGTTGGTCACGATTATTGTGGATCGTCATTGTCGGCGCGTCGCTATGGGCAATTCCGATGGGTACGCTTTACTTCGTTCTGGGCTGGACTCACCCCATTACACAGATGAGCTGGTTTTTTACCAAAGCGGCGTTGCTCACTTTTGGCGGGGCGTACGCAGTACTACCCTATATTTATCAGGGGGCAGTCGTTAACTATCAGTGGCTAACGCCGCCTCAAATGATTGATGGTCTGGCGCTGGGAGAAACCACACCCGGTCCTCTAATTATGGTTGTTGCTTTCGTTGGCTTTGTCGGCGGTTATGTAAATGCTGCGTTTGGGCCGGATCATCTTTTTCTGGGCGGCGCCCTTGCTGCGATAATGGTGACCTGGTTTACCTTCCTGCCATCATTCCTGTTTATTTTTGCCGGTGGTCCTTTTATTGAAACCACGCACAACGATATCACATTCACCGCCCCGCTCACGGCGATAACCGCCGCGGTGGTCGGTGTCATCCTCAATCTGGCACTGTTTTTCGGTTATCACGTACTCTGGCCGGAAGGATTTGCCCATCGGGTTGACTGGATTGCTTTGATCATTGCGCTGTTTGCGGCAATCGCGCTGTTTCGCTTTAAAGCAAAAGTAACGTATGTCATTGCCGGTTGCGCGATCGCAGGGTTACTTTTTCATCTGTAACTAATTTAATAATACGAGTGCCAGTAAAGTTTTTACATGCGATTGCCGGCATCCCTCCTTCACTGCTGCCTGCGACAAGGGAGGTGGTCGATTTCATCCAACATGAGTTGGGAAAATGAAATGCCGGTCGATGAAGATAAATGCAGATCAAAACATTTATAAATGCGGGTTACCGCATATAGGGGTTGCGCGACGCAGCCTTAAAAAGGCCGGTTCTCACTATCTTTAAAACCGACGATAACGAAGTAAAACTATTTGCTTTTTAATGATTACAGGACAAGTTCTTTCGCATAGTCTAACAGAGCACGTTTATGTTCTTCTGTCGCAGAAACATACAATATGGTTAACTCCGCAAGGCCATCATCTTCTGCATAGAAATATGCCAGTGGCATCCTCAGCGCCTCTGCCAGCTTTTGCACAATTTCTGTTCCCGGTCCGTGCACACCTTTTTCATATCTGTTGATATGCTTACTAATGGTTCATTAGTAAAACCCGAGCTCCTGGCTTCGGTCAGTCAACTCCTGCATGGCTTGCAAACTTTCATTTTCTCGCTGTTCTTTATAGTGCATGAGATCAGCAAAAAGCACGCGGCGATGACAACCTGTTTTATGAAAAGGCAACTGACCCTCTTCCAAAAGTTTCACCATATGAGGACGCGAAACGTTAAGAATATTAGCCGCTTCCTGGGTCGTTAATTCAGCATGCACGGGCACAACCTGCACAGCATTACCTGCTGCCAGTTCGCCCAGGATACTTATCAGAATAGTCAGTGCCGAAGTAGGCAACTCGATCTGATGCGCAGTCTCATTTGCATCCTGAATTGATATTTTCTGTGTTTCCAGTTTGGCAGACAGATATGTAGCAAGCTGCCGATGTCCACGTATTGCTGCCTCTTGTTCCTGTGAAGCCGGTAAGCTCAAACTGTTCAGAGGAGTGCTTTTCATTGCAGTATTCCAGCAGTTTTGTCTGTTTCATTAGTCTAAGGTTCATTACGTAGAAATAATAATCGAAATAAACGAAATGCAGAATTTTGGTACAGAAAAAGGCTAATTAATCTTCCTTGCCTGCCATGATGCCGTGGGGATTGCCCGAAGGGGAAAAGACTGCTTAGACGTTCCTAAAAACGCGAAGTGGTGACGCTGAGCGCCACGGATCGGGATAAAAAATATAGAATTCTCACCACACATCTACCGCCGATACTTTAGGATGCACCGACTTTTAAATTCATTTCACTTTCTTAATTATCACCGGGATATTTTTTTCGCATATTCCAGCAGAGCATACCTATGCTCTTCTGTAGCAGAGGCATACAATAAGGTTAACTCCGCAAGGCCATCATCTTCTGCATAGAAATATGCCAGTGGCATCCTCAGCGCCTCTGCCAACTTTTGCACAATTTCTGTGCTTGGTTCGTGCACACCTTTTTCATATCTGTTGATGCGTGTACTGGCGACAAATTCATCGATGCCCGCAGCAATACAGAGACTCTTCTTGAAGAGTGCTGGAGACGAACGTGGTAAATCGCGATTATCCGCTAGAGTTGCGAATGGATAACTGTCCGAAGCGCGTCTGCCTGGTGCTGGCACAACAAGCTGAGGAGCATGGGGATACTGGAATTTATAAGGCTAGGAATGCCGACACAGAATGCCTTTATAGAATTTTTAAACGGACATATCGTATTGTTATCTGTTTCGAACGCTGAACGAAGTACGGGAATCATAAAGCGCTGGCTGACTGAATACAACAGTGAACAGACCCATTAATCCCTGAATAATCTGACATCAGAAGAATACCATTTGATGGCTGAAAAACCAAATAATTCCAAAAGGGTGTGAAACTAAAACGAGTGTACTTACAATATTCTTGAACCTAAGACAATATTATTCAGTCACCACAAAAACACCAAATATAACAACCATAAAACGATAATGAGAAATTACAACGCCAACCTTTCCATTTTCTATAAATACGGCGTTATCATTATTTAAGCGTACTGAATACTACGTAAAACGTAGTTGAATAAATAAGTTCTTTACTGAAAATAGAAAGGGAAAATTTATGGTTCATTAAGGAAACGATATGACAGAAAAGGACTGGCATCCCGCCGACATTATCGCCGCACTGCATAAACGTGGCACCAGCCTGGCGAAGCTTTCACGCGAAGCGGGTCTCGCCTCCTCGACACTGGCGAATGCTCTGACTCGCCCCTGGCCAAAAGGCGAGTGGCTGATTGCCAGGGCGCTGGACGTTCCTCCAGCCACAATCTGGCCTGCACGCTACCTCACTGCCGGAGATAAACGTAAGCCACGAAAACCTCTGGTTGGTTTCGTAACCATCCCTGCGGCAAAAAAATAGACGCATGACTCACCAGTGATGGGCACTGTGGCAAATGAAGGCCCTGTGCCCGATTTCTGTGGCACCGAACATCATGAATCTTCTCGATGAACAACCGGACAGAACGGTAAGTCGACAGGGTAAAGAGCGATACGTACGGCTACCCAGCCAGAAAGTCATGAGCACTACAGGGGTAAGGGCATAGATTTATCTGGCAACAATTAAACTTACTCTGCTAGATCATTCCGTAATTCCCTGACGGTTTCAGACCATTCAGGCTGCTGTGCCAGTCGATCAAGACGAGAGTGAATGTCTTCCTCCGACATCGCCGCAAGCTCTGCGAAATATTCCAGCCTCAGTTCCAGATAAGTACCTTGATGGGAAGAATGCACAGTAGACCGAAAACGCAAAAGAAGATTGAGAAAACCATCATCATTCTGACAAACCGCCTGTACCCAATGTGCAACACTATTCGATAAATCAATTTCCTCCCAGGCACTTATATAACGCAGCAGATTGTCGAATATAAAAAGGTTATCAGTGACAGCCCTGTCCCGCATGCGCACAGCAAAAGACTCACGAAGCATGAGTAGCTCGTCGTCGGTCAGTAAACGCTCGGCTTCAGGGGCAGGATAGTACCCGTTCAAGCCATTTTTAACGAGAAGGGTGCGCATAAATTGCGCCGCCCAGAACCAGGCACTTCCCCGGGTAAACAACGCATTTAACAGGCAGATCGTCCGCTTACGTTTCAGGGAAAGCATTCTGCGCAGCAGATCGTGTGCGACTTGCTCTATTCCTAATGTCTGCCACGAAAACCATGCATTGCGGTCAGAAAACAACAGGCGAACACCATCGTTGTAATTGAAGAAAAACCGCAGCAACCCGGCACACTCGTCGAAACTTCTGCCAGCTATAACGCGTCCGGTCAGTTGACTCAGAATATGTTCAAACCAGGTACGGGAAGTGATGCCGTTACTGTTTATCCTGCTCAGAAGTTCACTGGCAAGTTTATCAGCGCTGTCAGGTCCCGCTGCTAACGCAAATAACCCATCGAAGTATTCAGGCAATAATATGTTCTGTGGAGCAGAAAACGCAAAATAGTACCGCCAGTAACTGATGCTCGCCAGTCGTCTGGACGCTGTTGCACTGGTTTCACGTTCTTCACTCTCTTCAACAAAAATGCCCGGGTCATCATCCTGTTGCGGACGTATACCCGGGATCCATTCGTTCAGCGTAAAGGCAGTTCCTGCCTTATCAGTGCCGTACATCTGCAGGCAATGCCAGAGTTTTTCTGCTAATTCGAACGTGTCACTCTCAGATACCGTTCCATCACCCGAAACAACAACGGCTCTCTCTGTCAGATACAGCTCTATCCAGTCATAAAGTGGAGCATTAGTGACGCGCAGGAGTTGCAGCAGACATAAATCCGGAAAATAGACATAGTCACACACACCCGGATAGCGAAAACTCAGCGCATCAAGTGCAAGTCTGACTTCGCGGGGAGTATTTAATTGCTTACCGTAGTTATCAGCCGCATTTTCGATTGCGGCAATAATACTGGCATCAGGTTCTTCGCCATTGACCTCGCAAAAAAGAGCACAGGCTCCGGAGGTAAATTCCCGACGAAGGTCGAAGGATTCCGGTTTTGGCAGACCAAACGTTAGCTGCAGGATCTTCTGAAGATACGTCGCTCCATCACTCACCTGCATACCCGTAGTGACGGCAGACGCCAGAACATCCCGGTCGTAACATAAGATATAGCGAAACCGTGGAAAATCAGCCACGGATTTCACCAACCGCACAACCTCCACGGCCTGCTCCGGCTCTAGCCGATCGAGATCATCAATCAGCACAATAAAGCTGAGATCCAGTTTTTCCAGCCTGGTCGCTATATCCGAACGTAGCTCTGCCGCGGTTTTTTTCTTTTCTTTAAGACTGATTTTACTGAGAGCCCGAAATAAAGAACCGGTATTGGGTACGCCAGGGATAAGGGCAGCAGCATCGGAAATGGATGCAAGGTGCCGCGAGGTCGTCTGCAAATACTGCAGGATTATGAAGGCTGATTTTTTCCTCTTGCGCAGCCACAACCATAACCAGCGCCACCAGGGGGCCTGTTTCATCTCTTCTGTATCAACGATACCAGCCACCGGAAGCAATAATGAACTGACAGGGCTAACACTGTCCCCGTTGAGCCAGGGGGATATCTTAAGAATAAAAGTACGGGGTTCTGGCTTGCTGCGCAGTTCCGTTTCCAGCAACGTCAGAAGGCTGCTTTTGCCGCTCCCCCATGGTCCCTCGATACCAATGACGGCACTCCCCTTGCGGCCTAACCTTTCGATAGCCAGTCGCAGGTGGTGAGCGACATGCACAAACCCATAACGATCCTGATCTGGACGCGTAATGGCGCTACCCAACCGGTGATTTGCTTCCGGGGATACGGCATCCCTTGTTGTCATCATTGAAAACTCCATTTAAGCGGAATCTGGCAGCAGTGAGGCCAGAAACGGAATCGACATTTCCCCGGATAACCTCGTTCTGTATATCTTCTATTATCATGAAAAAGATAATCAGCGACAACGAGATAAGGCCACTGGCGTCGTAATGTCCACACAGCATGCCGCCAGTTGAGTGACCCCGTCACAAAATCAGCAAGCTTACGTTTGCCAGCAATGAAAGGGGTTTGCTTCGAAAGATTGTGGAGTCAGATAGTATTGCGCCGGTATCGTACCCCGTTTGGTCGCAGGCGTATGGATACGGTAGCTTCCTCACCCCGGGTTCAGTAAAGAAAGATCCTCATCCGTACGCATCCCCTCCCCTTTCTCCTGAGAAGATCGTCACAGCAAGTCGCGGTTACTTTGCCAAAAGCAGCTCTGTTCTTAATGCTGACCAGTGAGCAATATAGCCTAAAGTTGGACAGTTCATTCCGGCATGCATGCAGACGCCTCGCCTGTATCAGAATGATTACTCACGTATTTCCTGCATTTATCCGTCAATGAGAAGTATAAGCTGTAGTGAGCAAATGCTTACTGCAGCTTATATCATAAGCTATAGCGAGTGAGGATAGCTTCCGGTTGCGAAACATAAGCTATAGCCAGTACATAAACTATGGCGAGTAATTCACTTGCTATAGCTTATATGACTCTCGCTCATTCCGTTTATTTAAAATAAAAGATGCTTTATAAACTGGCATCAATTGTAAGCAAGTGCTTACAAACATAAAGAGATAAGCTATAGCGAGCAGATTCATTTGTGGCATGTTGATACATAAGCTGTAGTGAGGATCATCGCGTAATGATGCGGGAAACATAAACTATAGCGAGTAAATAGTAGTGATAAGGTACTGTCCGGAGAACATGGTTAGCGAAAGTGCTCGCCAGGGAATATGTATAAGCTGTAGTGAGCACTGAACCTGTCAGTACTCACTGGCGGTGATAATTGAACGGGAGGTACTCGCTATAGCTTATTGGGCTACTTATTACGGAAGAGTTTTTCCAGGTCGTCCATGGTGATGCCAAGCTTTTCAAGGAGCTGGAGTTTTTCGCTGAGCTCGGGATCAGGCGTATTTGTCGGGCTGCCAGGCAGCTTAGGATTCTCTTCGCTGGCGTCTTTGGGGGCTTTCAGCTTGGGTCGGCGGTAATGTACGTTAAACAGTACGCTACGGCCGCGTTGCATCTCGGTGTAATCAAGGTAACCAATCTCTTTGAGCTGCTCCATAGCGCGGCGAACGGTCTGGTTTTGCGAGAACACCGGTGATTTCAGGCTCAGTCTTGCTCTTAAGCGTGCCAGCGATATGGGTGCCGGATCCTTTGGCAGACTCTCGATAAAGGTATAGAGCGCCTGAGCCGATTCGCGGCGCTTCAGCGCATTGATCGCTTTAAGCTGAAGAAGGACTTTTTTATCGAATTCATAGAGTTCGAATAAACGCGGATCCGCCTGCAGAACCACAATATCCCGCTCGGTGTCATAGAATGCGGACTGTACCAGATGCGTTATATACTCTTTGGTGTGCTTTTCAGTCGTGCGGGAGAATGATATTACTGTACCTGCAATACGCTTCAGGGAGGGGCTGATACGCTCCCTGAGCTTGCGTGAGGACTGACTGGATGGGATGCCGCAGAGTTTGGCGAATTCAACGAAGGATAGCTGAACCTTATCGCCAATCACTTTATGTTTGGCAAAGGAGTGGATAATGCCGACCCAGGTTTTAAAGTCATTATCCATATCCAGCCTGGGACCTGTGATCTCGACTTTATCAAAACCCTCCGCTTTGGCCAGTGACAAACGTGTCAGCTCTTCGGTCGCATCCGTTTTTGATAATGTATTTTTTTTGCTATTTTTCAGAGACTTGAGCGTTGGAACGAAAACACCAAGTCGCATTAGTGCAACTGGCTGGACCGTATTATTAGCATTTGGAGTGAGAGTAATAAGTTCACCAGTAGACTTATCCACTTCTTCAAACAGCGTTTTGAGATCTTTGTTTTCGTTTTCCAAGACGAGCTCCGGATCTGTGGATCGTTGAGCGACGAAATCATCCTGATGTTTAAAAACACATCGTAGCTCAATGAAAAATCGCGTGGTTTTTACGCACAAGTTATACAGCCATTTACGGCTGCGATCTGACTATAGCTTATATTGTTTACTGGCTACAGCATAGAGTTATCTCCTTGTAGTTTATATGATGCTTGTCACAGCTTATCTTTATCTCTCTATAGCTTATGACAACCCCCTCTCAGGCCAGAGCTGGCACGGCTCTCAGCGATCGGGGATCTATTTGGATCTAAATAGGGATCTACTTAGGATCATTACTTGTTTGGATCTGTCCGGTGGATAAGTGGATAACAGCTTTTAATTTGAGGATTTTGCTTAAACGCTCTCCTGCGATTAATCCGACGTATATTACTTTCCAGATTCTGGAGTCAGGATGAGACATTTTGTCATCATGCTTCGTAATAACCATTGATGTTCCAGGGCTTTCGGTTTCCGTGCAAGCGGTGCTCCAGTCCGTTTGAAACAAACCCAAAGTTATGTAGGTACGTTCTTGATGCGCCTTCATAAGCCGAGAGTTGCACCACAGTGACTTATATTCCAGGGCAGATTCCATGATAAGCACCTTACCAATATTAAGGTGTCTCAATAGAGCGGGCATATCGATTTCGCTTATTCTTACGGATAAGTCAGATTAGTATTTGAAATAACATTTTTATAATATCGGTTCTCTTTGATAGAATTATCTTAATATCTAAAAGTAACTGTGTGACGACCTTAAATCAAATTTTCAGGGATAAAAAATTAAAAGGAATTTTTGTGCGTGTTATCAACTCTACTGTCTGTGGCAGCCTGGTTTTATTTTCAATTTTTCATTACGGATATACTGCCCCTGTTGCTGATGAACAGCTTATCCGGCAACAGGAAAGCCAGCGTGCGCGTGAAGCGCAGCTGGCGCCGCCGGTGCCTGACGTCAGGCTTTCACCACAGACCACGCCTTCAGAAGCTATTGATTTTCCCGAAGAATCTCCCTGTTTTC
The DNA here is from genome assembly GCF_027109175.1 of Kosakonia sp. SOY2. Lineage (NCBI taxonomy): Bacteria > Pseudomonadati > Pseudomonadota > Gammaproteobacteria > Enterobacterales > Enterobacteriaceae > Kosakonia > Kosakonia sp. SOY2. The sequence goes on along the minus strand of NZ_JAPVXH010000006.1, from coordinate 87,505 downwards.
TTATTCAACAGGTTGAATTACAGCAGCGCGATAAATTACCTTCATGGCTGCCACTGCAAAAACTGGCCAGTCTCGGCGCAGGACATTGTCTGGGTGCAAAAGGCATTAATAAACTGATGAGCCTAATACAAAATCGCCTGATTGACAGCGGTTACGTCACGACGCGCGTTCTTGCCCCCCAGCAAAGCCTTATTTCGGGTAAGTTAATACTTTTTATTTTGCCGGGCACAATCCAGCACGTGAAATTTACCCCTCAAAGCGGGAAATATGTTTCGCTGTTAAATAGTTTCCCTGCAAAACCAGGTGAATTGCTTGATTTACGCAATATCGAGCAAGGGCTGGAAAATTTCCAGCGTGTACCCACCGTTCAGGCCAGTATGGAAATTATTCCCGGAGAACAGCCAGGCGAAAGCGATATATTGCTGGACTGGAAACAGTCACGAATGTGGCGTCTTGGTCTGTCACTGGACGATTCAGGAAGCCGCAGTACCGGCCGCTATCAGGGAGGCGTCACGCTCTACGTTGATAACCCGTTAAGCCTGAGCGATACGCTCTATCTTAACGCCGGACGAGCGCTGCAGCCCCATAATGAGAAAGGTACGCATAACTATACCGGACAGTATGCCGTGCCTTTTGGCTACTGGATGGCGAGCCTGACTGCCAGCAGCAATGATTACTATCAGACTATCGCCGGGCTGAACGGGGATTACCGTTATCGGGGTGAAAGCAGTAACCTCGCCTTCCAGCTCAGCCGTGTACTGCATCGCAGCGGCAGTCAGAAGACCAGCTTTACCTACGAAATCCTTACGCGAGAGTCGAAAAATTTTATTGACGATACCCGGATAGACGCGCAGCGCCGGAAGACTGCCGCCTGGAAGTTGGGGCTTCAACACCGCCATTATATCTACACGGCGACACTCGATGCAGGTATCAGCTACCAGCGTGGTACCCGCTGGTTTGGCGCGATCCCGGCCACCGAGGAATATTTTGGCGAAGCGACGGCTCTGAGTAAAATTCTGCAGATGAATGCCCAGCTTGAACTGCCCTTTGCGCTCGGCGGGCAAAGCTTCCGCTACAACGTGCAGTACATGCGGCAAATGACCAGCACACCTTTAACGCCGCAAGAGCAGTTTTCCATCGGTAGCCGCTGGACGGTAAGGGGCTTTGACGGCGAGCGCACGCTGAGCGCGGATAACGGCTGGACCGTCCGCAATGAGTTTGGCTGGTATACGCCGCTGCCACACCAGCAGCTCTATCTCGGGATGGATTACGGCGAAGTCAGTGGTCGCAGCAGCCCTTATCTTGTCGGTCGCCACCTGGCTGGTGGTGTGGCCGGACTGCGGGGTCTGCTGTTTGGGGTCAGCTATGACGCCTTCGCCGGGATCCCGCTGTCAAAACCCCAGGGCTTTACCCCTGATCCTGTAACGTTCGGTTTCAACCTGAACTGGCAATACTGAGGACTCAAGGATGAACAGGAATCTTTATCGTATCGTCTTTAACAAAGCGCGCGGAATGATGATGGTCGTGCCGGATATTGCCGCGTCAGGTCGTGCAGCCGCCTCCCCGTCCGGGGGAGTGGGACACACTCAGCGCCGCTGCCTGAGTCGGCTGACGCCTGTCAGCTTCAGCCTTTTAGTGGCGATGGGGTGTGTCAGTACGCCGGCCTGGGCGGGGATCGTGGCGGACGGCAGCGCACCCGGTCAGCAGCAGCCGACTATCATAAACAGCGCTAACGGTACGCCGCAAATCAATATCCAGACGCCGAGTGCGGCCGGGGTTTCACAGAATAAGTACACCCAGTTCGATATCGATAAAAAAGGGGCGATTTTAAACAACTCACACCAGATGACCCAGACCCAACTGGGTGGGATGGTTGCGGCAAACCCGTGGCTGGCAAAGGGCGAGGCGAAAGTCATTCTGAACGAAGTGAACTCGCGCGATCCCAGCCAGCTCAACGGCATGCTCGAGGTGGCCGGCCGGCAGGCGCAAATAGTCATCGCCAACCCGGCGGGGATCACCTGTAACGGTTGCGGATTTATCAACGCCAGTCGCACGACATTAACCACGGGGCAGGTGCAACTGTCGAACGGTCAGATAACCGGTTACGACGTCAACCGGGGAACCATTACCGTACAGGGACTCGGGATGGACAGCTCGCGACAGGACACGACCGAACTGATCGCCCGGGCGGTAAAAGTTAATGCCAGTATCCAGGCGAGAGAGCTTGAGGTCACTGCAGGACGTAATAACGTCAGCGCCACCAACCATACGGCCACAGCGAAATCTGATGATGGCAGTCTGCGACCGCAGTTTGCTGTGGATGTGGCGCAGCTTGGCGGCATGTACGCCAATAAGATCCAGCTGAGAGGAACGGAGGCTGGCGTCGGCGTCCATAACGCCGGAACGCTTGGCGCCTCGGCCGGAGATGTAGTGGTCAATGCCGATGGTTCAGTCACCAACAGCGGCCAGATCCAGGCGAGCAATAACATACAGATCACCTCCCGCAATGACATTTCCAGCAGCGGCGTGCTCGCCGCGGGAATGAAAGCGGACGGCAGCGTCAGCCCGGCAGGTGACCTGGCGATGCAGGGTCAGGGGAAGCTGACCGTGAGCGGGCAGAACAGCGTGGCAGGCAAACTGACGGCAAAGGGCTCGGGCATTGATTTCAGTGCGAGCCAGAACCGTGCGGGCTCAGTTGAGCTTGCCGCAACTCAGGGTGATGTCCTGACCACAAAGGCGAATGTCACGGCACAGCAGATTACGGTCAGCACCAGCGGAATGCTGAACAACGATGGTGGCACTCTGAGCGCGGATAAACTCAGCCTGACCGCCCGACAGGTTTCCAACCGGCAGGGTGCGCTGCAGCAAACCGGCGAAACTGAGCTGACGCTTGCGCATGCCGACGGTATTGATAACCGTGACGGTAACATTGTCGCTAACAGTAAAAAACTGACACTGAGCGGAGCGAAGCTCGATAACCAGCAGGGGCGCATTCAGGCGAACGCAGTCGAAATTAATACTGCGAAACAGAGCGTGAATAACCAGCAGGGGGTGATTGCCGCCAGCAAGAGTATGACGCTGCAAAGCGGCGGACTGAACAATGACGGAGGGTTGGTTCAGGCTGGCACTGATATCGTGGCAGACCTGCATGGCGGTGTGCTCAGCAACCGTAACAGCGGGAAAAACGGCATTTTCAGTAACGGTTCGCTGACGATGAGCGGTGGCGTGGTGGATAACCGGCAGGGGGTTATCGCCAGCTCCGGAGCGTTACAGCTCAGCAGCGATCAACTGAATAACGATGCGGGCTCGCTCCAGTCTGGCTCAACGCTGGACGTCAATGTGAACATCGGCAGCCTGACAAACCGCAACGGAGGCAATCTGTCGGGGAAAGGCGCGCTGAATATCAAAGGTGATGCGCTGGATAACAGCGGTGGCGTGATTGCCAGCGCCCGGAGCCTCAGTCTGAAGGGCAGCCGGTTAAACAATGACGGCGGCCTGCTGCAGGCGGGCAGCAGTCTCTCCGTGGATGTCGCGGATGGCACATTCACCAACCGCAATAGCGGAAAAAACGGTGGGGTACTGAGCCTGGGCGCACTGACCGTGAACAGCGGCGCGCTGGATAACAGCAGCGGATTTATAGCGTCCGGCGGAGAGGCCAGCCTCGCCACGCTGGCGCTGGATAACACCTCCGGCACACTGGCAAGCGATGGCATGCTTTCGCTCATCAGTGATGATATCAGCAACCAGCATGGTCTGATCCAGTCAGGCCAGTCGCTTTCGCTGGATTTACGCGGCGGCAAGCTGGTTAACACACAAGGTGAGCTGACGTCAGGCAGAGCTCTTACCCTGTCCAGCGGCGTGTTGCTCAATGATGCCGGCCGAATCATCGCCATGGAAAATGCTCAACTGGATACCCGGGGTAATCCGCTAAACAACCAGGGGGGCATCATTGCCGCCGGGGGGGAAGCGAACCTCACCGCCAGCACGCTTAACAACACTAACGGACAGGTTCAGGCTGCCGGGAACCTGCAGATCACGGCAAAAAATGAACTGGAAAACAGCAGCGGACTTATTCGCAGCGGCAAAACCGCGACGCTTGACGCCACCAGTATAGCCAATGGTGGCACGAATAAAGAACAGCTCGGTATTGAAGGCCAGGCCGTCACGCTCAATACCGTCTCGCTCAACAACACCGATGGCGCGGTCCGAAGTCGTGACGCCTTAACGCTCAACGCGGGCAGCGCCCTTGACAACACCCGCGGGCTGCTTTCCTCAGGCAGCCAGTTAACCGTCAGTGGTGGTCAGGGTCTGGCGCTGACCAACAGGTCAGGGACGCTCATCGCCGGGAAGATGCTTAGCCTGAACGCCGGCTCAGCCACCGGTGACGGCAAACTTCTTTCGCAGGATGCGATGGCACTGAATCTGCAAAAAGCGCTGCTTAACGTCGGCCAGATTATTGCCAACGGCAACGTCACTTTCTCTTTTGCCGAAGGGCTGATTAACGAAGGTCTTGTGAAAGCAGGCGGCATTTTGACGGCGAGCCTCCCTGCCCTGCTCAACCGGGTAAACGGCGAAATCAGCGCCGGGGAGACACACCTGCTCGTGGGCGGAACGCTGACAAACTGGGGACTGCTAGATGGCGGTTTAACCCATGTCAGCGCCGACACGCTGAACAACTATGGCTCCGGGCGAATTTATGGTGACCACGTTGCCCTGCAGGCAGGGACGCTGAATAACGAAGCGAAGAACGGTACGGCGCCGGTCATTGCCGCCCGTCAGCGCCTGGATGTAGGCGCCGGGACGCTCAATAACGTGGCTCATGCCCTGATTTACAGCGCGGGCGATATGGCTATCGGCGGTAACCTCAACGATCAGTGGCTGGCTCAGGGACAGGCGCTGAGGTTAAATAACCACAGCGCGACGCTGGAGTCCTCCGGCAATATGACCCTCAGCACTGGTGAGATTAACAACCTCAACGACGACCTGAAAACGCAGGTGGTGGTGACGGAAAAATCCACGCACCACGAAGCGGCGCTACAGGGTTCTCCGACGCATTACGACTGGAGTGATGTCGACACCAGCAAAAAAAATAAATACGGCGTACATAAAGCCACGATGCCTGACGGCTCAAGCGGCGAAAAATTTTATGAGTACAACTATCAGCGCACTGTAAAAGAAACCAGGGTGGTGAAAACCGACCCGGGCAAAATTATTGCGGGTGGCAATATGACCATCAACAGCAACCAGTTAAACAACCACGACAGTATGGTTGTGGCCGGTGGACTGTTAAATGCAGCGGTAGTCAGCCTGAATAATGTGGCCACGCCGGGCGAGCGCGTGATTACTGACGCAGGTAAACAGACGCGCTGGTATGCCAAGAAGAAGAAAAAGAAACTGGGCGGGACCAAAACCAGCCAGGGTAAGGACACCAGCAATTACAAACCGGCTGCGGTTATACAGAAGATCGACCTGAAGCAGATGGCCTGGCAGAGCAACGCGCTGGTCAGCGGGAGCAGCACGGCGATCGCCAGCCGTGATACCGGCGGCGTCACCACCCACATCATCGATCCCGGCAAGCTGAATACAGCGCTGGCGCAGCGTCCGGTAACGGCGCCTCCGGGGCAAATCGTCGAGATTGCCAGCGGCCCGCACAGCGTGATCCGCATCACTCCGCCAGACCTTCGCCTGCCCGATAACAGCCTTTACCAGCTGCGTCCGGCGAACAATGTTCCCTTCCTGATTGAAACTGACCCGCGCTTCACCAGTCAGAAGCAGTGGCTGAGCAGCGACTATATGCAAAGCCAGTTTGCCCTGGATGGCGGGAATATTCTCAAACGTCTGGGTGACGGTTTCTATGAGCAGAATCTGATCCGCGAGCAGATTACAGACCTGACCGGCAATCGCTTCCTGAAAGGGTTTGATAACGATGAGAACCAGTATCGCTCGCTGATGGATGCGGGCGTGGCGTTCGGCAAACAGTACCACCTGATCCCGGGTGTGGCGCTGACGCCCCAGCAAATGGCACTCCTGACCAGCGACATGGTGTGGCTGGTGAAACAGGACGTGACATTGCCTGACGGTTCGGTGCAAAGCGTACTGGTGCCTCAGGTTTATGCCCGCGTTCGCGCCGGCGATCTTGATGGCAGCGGCGCGCTGATGTCCGGCAGCAATATTGCGCTGAACGTGAAAGACGATCTCACCAACAGCGGACACATCAGTGGACGTGATGTTACGCAGATCACTGCCGAAAACATCACCAACAGCGGCTATCTTGGCGGCAACCGTGTCAGCCTTCAGGCACGTACCGATCTCAGTAACATTGGCGGTACGCTGCAGGCCGGCGACAGGCTGATTGCCGTGGCTGGCCATGACCTCAACAGCATTACCACCATGCGGGGCGACGGCATCAACAACTGGATAGACCGCCCTGCCGGGATCTTTGTACAGAATGAAGGGGGAGAACTGGGGCTGCAGGCGCTGAATAATATCAACCTGACCGGCAGCCAGGTTAGTAACAGCGGTGAAAACAGTAAAACCCAGTTGATTGCCGGAAATGACCTGAACCTGAATACGGTGACCTCCACCCATACGGAGTCCGGCGACTGGGGTGGTGGCAATGACCGGCACGTGATCCAGACAACGGACACTGGCAGCCAGATCAATGGCAACGGAAGCGTAGTGTTGAGCGCCGGGCATGACGTGAATGCCCGCGCAGCAGGCGTGACGGCGGCAGACAAACTCACGATGGTGGCAGGCAATGATATCAGTATCGCCAGCGGCGAATCCTCTTATCAGGTGACCGAGAACAGCAGGCAAAGCTCCGGCGGCTGGCTGTCGAAGAAATCGGTCACCACCCATGATGACGTGAAAGTCACGGACGCGCTGGGCAGTACGCTGGACGGTGACAGCATCACCCTGCAGGCCGGACACAACCTGACGGTGAAAGGCAGCAACGTGGCGGCAACTCATGACGTTAACCTGACCGCCGGAAACGATCTGACCCTGACCACGGCGGAAAACACCCGTCAGGAAAATCACCAGTACCAGGAAAAAACCTCCGGTCTTTCCGGTACTGGCGGAATTGGTGTGAGCTACGGCAAGAGTGAGCAGAAAACCACAGACGACGGCAAATCACGGAGCAGCACCGGCAGCATGGCGGGCAGCACAGACGGTAACGTGAACCTGAGCGCCGGTAACGCCCTGACGGTGAAAGGCTCGGACGTTCTGGCTAAACAGGATCTGCTGCTGACCGGGAAAGAGATCAGCATTCTCGCGGCGGAAAACCAGAGTACGCAAACCCACATCACAGAACAAAAAACAAGCGGCCTTACCCTCGCCCTTTCCGGCACAGTAGGTAGCGCGGTGAACCAGGCGGTGAGCCAGGCGAACTCTGCCAGAAAAGAGAGCAACGGCCGCCTCGCTGCCCTGCAGGGTGTGCAGTCAGCACTGAGTGGTGTGGAAGCCTATCAGGGGAACCAGCTTAATAACGCCGAAGGCGGTTCACCGGGCAGTGTGGTGGGAGTGAACCTCTCCTGGGGCAGCCAGTCGTCGAAATCCACCCAGACCCAGACCTCGAACCAGAGCCAGGGCAGCCGGCTTACAGCCGGGAATAACCTGACGATGAAGGCCACCGAAGGCGATATTGACGTGCAGGGCAGCGAGCTACAGGCAGGCAAAGATATGCTGCTGAATGCGAAACGCGATGTGCTGCTGGAGTCCGCTCTGAACAACCAGAAGCTGGACGGTAAAAACGAAAGCCACGGCAGCTCCTATGGCGTGGGGATCAACTTCGGCAGCGGGGCGAACGGGATTTCAGTCAATGCCAGCGTTAACAAAGGCAAAGGCAGTGAGAAAGGTAACGGCACTTCACATACCGAGACGACGCTGAACGCGGGTAATGCTCTCAGCATCGTCAGCGGGCGGGACACGACCCTGACCGGGGCGCAGGCAAGCGGCAACAGTGTGAAAATGGATGTGGGCCGGAACCTGACGCTGACCAGCGAGCAGGACACGGACGATTACGACTCGAAACAGACCAGCATGAGCGCCGGAGGCAGCGCGAGCATGGGCGGCGGCTCGCTGTCCCTGAGCATGTCCCGCGATAAAATGCACAGCACGTACGCGTCGGTGCAGGAACAGACGGGAATTTTCGCCGGGAAAGGCGGAGCAGATATCTCGGTTGGCGAACATACGCAACTGAACGGGGCGGTAATCGGCTCGACGGCAACGGCTGACCGGAACCGGCTGGATACCGGAACGCTGGGCTTTAAGGACATTGAGAACAGCGCGGAATACAAGGTAGAGCACCAGAGCGTGGGGATAAGCTCGGGCGGTAGCGTAGGGAGCCAGTTCCTGGGTAACGTGGCGAGCGGGCTGCTGATGGGCGCAAACGGCTCCGGTAGCGCCAACTCCACGACGAAATCAGCAATCAGCGAAGGAACCATCATCATTCGCGACAGGGAGAGGCAGCAGCAGGATGTGGCCAGCCTGAGCCGTGACGCAGAGCATGCAAACCAGACGCTGAGTCCTATCTTTGACAAAGAGAAAGAGCAGAACCGACTTCGCGAGGCGCAACTGATCGGGGAGATCGGGGTTCAGGCAGGAAATATAGCGGCGACACAGGGGAAAATTGAAGCCACCCGTGCGGCGAACGAGAAGATGAAAAATGTCTCGCCGGATCAGCTCAGGGCCGCGAAGGAAGCGCTGATCAAAGCCCATCCGGACAAAGAGCCTACTGACAAAGAGATTGCCGGTCAGGTTTACCAGTCATTTTATGACCAGGCATTTGCTGACTCCGGCTTTGGCACGGGGGGTAAGGTCCAGCGGGCGATTCAGGCGGCCACGGCAGCGGTACAGGGTCTGGCGGGTGGAGATCTGGCTAAAGCGGTGGCGGGAGGATCTGCGCCTTATATAGCGAATGTCATCGGACACAGCGGCCTGGACGATGGCGGGAAAATACTTGCTCACGCGGCGGTGAATGCGGCACTGGCGGCGGCGCAGGGAAACAATGCCCTGGTGGGTGCATCGGGTGCCGCAACGGCAGAACTTGTCGGCATGGTAGCGGTGAATGCTTACGGTAAACCCGTCCGTGAACTGAATGAAACCGAGAAACAGACGGTAAGTGCGCTGGCCACGCTCGCCGCAGGGCTTGCAGGCGGCCTGGCCGGAGGCAGCACAGCGGAAGGGTTCGCGGCAGCACAGACCGGCAAAACGACGGTTGAAAATAATTACCTTAGTGCTGAACAAACGACATCGTGGCTTGAAAAATATCGATTAGCCTCGACAGATGAAGAACGGAAAAAACTGGTAGATGCGGCAAGTAAAGCTGATGCGGCCCAGCAACAGAAGGCACAGTCTACACAGATTAGTAAGGATTATCTGGTGAAACAGCAGGACGCGCTGATTAAACTCATGCAGTCCCCTGGCTGTGATGCTGATTGCCAAAAACTGGCGCAGTACAGCATAAACCAACTTACACCAGTAATTGATAACTATGACCAGTTGCAGAGATCGAACAACATTCCCAAAGCAGCAATCGCAACGATTTCACTCGCTATGCCTGCGTTAGGCAAGGCTGTTGCACCCTCTGTAGCTGAATGGGCGGGTAGCTCAACTCTGGTTAATAGAGGCATAGTTGCGGGAACTAATGGTGTCGGGAACCTTTTAGCCCAAGGGGTCAAAATGTATGTTGATCCTAACGAAAAATTTAGCCTGAATAGTTTTTACGCTGCCGTAATTGCAGGAGGCACAACAGCTAATATGGGCTTTTATGGCACTACGACGGTAAATACAGCCGCTGCGGGCATTTCCAGCGCATTAGATGGCCAGTCTCCCTGGGTTCCTATGGCCGCAGGAATGGCTGGTTCAATGGTCGGTTATGGAGTTGGCGGGAGGGTGCAAAAACACTTCGAGTATGTATATAACCCTTGGTCTAATGGCTTTAAAGAAACGTATAGCTTAAAGATGCCATCACTTTCTACTGGAGCGAATACAATATCTGTGCTCCCAGCCACTATTGGCGCGGGTGCAGGTTCCACGGCTTCAGAAGGAACAAGCTGGTTTATTAGCAAACAGGGTGAGAAAATTCTTAAAGGAGAGGGAAAGTGAAAATAATAGTTTATTTCGTAATTCTTTTAGTAGCTCTCTCCTCCGTAATGAGTGCTCTTTTTCTGGCATTGAAGCTAGCCGTTGTGTTGATTTTTTATTTTAAAACGGATGTGTTTTCTTTTGATGTTAGCGATATCAGGGATGTTGTTCTCCTTGGATGTGTTATAGGGGTATGGCTGAGTCTGGTAACAGTTCTTATTCTGTACCTTCAGCACAGGAAAAATAAACGCGATTTTTTTTGATACAGAGAATTATTGGCCATGGAATGTAATTTCGGTTACCACTTAAATTAAATCTTGTGTCACAGAGGATTACGAATCGTGAGCACCTGCAGCTATCAATGAGGCTTGTGATGGTGAGGTGCCATTATCGTGCATAGTTGATGTAACACACATGGAGACAATAATGGTTCCATGGGCTTTCTGCCTTATCCCTGGTCAGTCAGGGGGCTGTTATTGCCGATGTAGTTGGTTATGATTGACCACTTATGCTGATCCTGAAGCGGTTTTGGCAGTGCTTCAGGTTATGGTATAGCAACTTAAATTATCACCCTTAATTGGCAGCATTTTTTTATCCTGAATCCCTTCAATTAGAGACAGGATATGTTTTTGGAACGCTGTCGTAATCGGCATTCCAAAAACTACCCCGTTAGTGAGATAGCCCCGTCCCCCTAGATCCAGCCTTACAAACGCGCCGGCAACACTGCTAGGGCTTGGCCCGTTTTCATTAACGCTTGTCCCCTAAAAGTACGTATCTGCAATGCGCAAGAAGCAGAAACTAACATTTCTTTGAAATGTTTACATTTGTGCTTTTATGTAGCATTATCGAATAAAATCATTAATCCTGCATAAAGGTACTTTTCATGGACCGTACTTCACAGCTTCTTAAAGTTGCCCAGCGTTCAGAAAAAATGCTCATCGGTCTAACAGATCAAATCAGAGCACAAAAGGAAGAGCTTAAGGAGAACGTTTTCTATCAGGTTTATGCAAAAGCAGCATTAGCCAAATTACCTAAACTCACCCGTGCAAACGTGGATTACTCAGTGAGTGAAATGGAAGAAAGCGGCTATGTATTCGATAAGCGCCCGGCGGGAACATCATTCAAGTATGCGATGTCTATACAGAATATTATCGATATTTACCACCATAGAGGTGTGCCAAAGTATCGCGACAGACATGGCGAAGCATTTACTCTTTTCGTCGGAAATCTAAAAGGAGGGGTGTCAAAAACCGTCTCCACTGTCTCATTAGCGCATGCATTGCGTACGCATCCTCACCTTCTTTTTGAAGACTTGCGAATTCTAGTAATCGATTTAGATCCTCAGTCTTCTGCAACAATGTTTCTTAACCACACACAGGCGGTGGGTATTGTGGAAACGACGGCTGCGCAGGCTATGCTGCAGAATGTAACAAGAGAGGAGCTGTTTAACGAATTTATCGTTTCTTCAATCGTACCAGGCGTGGATGTTCTTCCCGCTTCTATTGATGACGCATTCATAGCTTCTGCATGGTCAGAACTATGTTCACAACACTTACCCGGTCAAAATGAGCATGCCATTCTTAAAGATAATTTGATTGCGAAACTTAAGAATGATTACGATTTTATCTTCATAGATAGCGGACCCCATCTGGATGCGTTCCTCAAAAACGCCATTGCAGCTGCAGATCTACTTTTAACCCCGGTTCCTCCGGCTCAGGTTGATTTTCATTCGACACTGAAATACCTAACACGTGTGCCAGAATTAGTTAACATCATCTCTGAGTCAGGCTGTAAATGTAATCTTTTAGGAAATATCGGTTTTATGTCAAAGCTTTCTAATAAACCCGATCACAAACTTTGTCACAGCCTTGCTAAGGAAATCTTTGGAGGAGATATGCTTGACGTCGCCCTGCCCCGCCTGGATGGTTTTGAAAGGTGTGGCGAGTCTTTTGATACTGTCATATCCGCTAACCCATCGACGTATATTGGCAGCAGCGAAGCGCTGAAAAATGCCCGTGTAGCGGCAGAAGACTTTGCAAAAGCTGTATTTGATCGTATTGAATTTATCCGGGCAAACTGAGGGATCTATGAGCACGAAAAGAACAACGATTGGTCGGACTTTTACCCCGTCTGCACTATCTGAGACTTTGTCAGACAGTGCAGTTGAGCAAATCTTTACCCTTTCAACCGGACGGAAAGCCGTCTTCACGTTGCAAACCATCCCGGCAAATGAAGTGGAAGGTAAAACTTACGTATTGCAGGAAACAAATGGCCGCGATCAATCCGGTCTGACTCCTGAATCACTGAAGGACATTACATCCACCCTTCGATTGCAGCAGTTCTTCCCCTGTATTGGTATTCAGCGTGAAGAAGGTATTGAGATCATTGATGGTTCAAGACGTCGTGCGTCCGCTATCCTGTGCCACACGTCGTTAAATATTATGGTAACCAAGTCTCTGATTTCTGCCGATGAAGCACGGAAACTGGCAAAAGATATTCAGACAGCCAAAGAGCACAATATCCGTGAGATTGGGTTACGTCTTTTAGCACTCAAAAACACGGGCATGAGCCAGAAAGAGATTGCCCGGCTTGAAGGACTGTCGGAAGCAAAGGTTACGCGTGCTATCCAGGCTGCATCGGTTTCAGCGCAGCTAGTTTCGGTTTTCCCGGTTCAGTCGGAATTAGGATTCGCGGATTACAAGACGTTAGGTACGCTGGAAACATTGCTCAGCGCGAAAGATTTTTCTGTTGAGGATTTACTCGAAACCACCGCTCCGGAAGTCAATATCATCCTGGCCGATGAATCACTTGCTGAAGACGAGGTCAAAAACAGGATTATCAAAATCCTGACACGTGAAACAGCGGCTATGGCTTCTCTTAAGGGCAAAGACAAAGCGGTTGTGACGAATCTGTGGTCTTTCCCGGACAAAGATCGGTTTGCAAGAAAACGCAGTAAAGGACGCATGTTTGTTTACGAATTCAATCGATTACCGAAAGAACTCCAGGACGAGATCGATGAGGCTGTAGCAAATGTTCTTCAAAAACATCTCTCTCCTGATGCGTGAATGAGGTTTTTCGCCAGTGAAATTTCACACTTAACATGATGATTTACAATGATTTTTAATGTAAATTTCACTCTGAAATCGCCACGCTTTCATGATGTATTTCCCCTGCCGCGCCCGGAATTTCCGGGCTTGCCAAACCCATCAAACCCGGACAGATAAAACCTGTCCAGCTTTGCCGGGTTGCCAGTTTAAACCCTCTAAAATGCCAGCCTGCGATATGATGCTGTTGTGATAAAACAAAAATGTCCTTAAGAGTCCCCTGCATAATCAACTCATTCCCCTTCATAAATTATGCAACCCATTGTTCGTGTTCCATCAGGAAGATTTTCATGCATAGAGTCTTAATAGCGGAGCAAGAGCTGATTGCTAAAGAGATGCCTCTGTAGGGCTGGCACGTACTCACGGAAATCAACCATGACGCGCGGTTAACTAAAAGTTTGACAAGCGTGGTGAAGAAAAACAGAGCGGAAAGAAGCGGATTCATTTAGACAATAAGCATTCAGGAAGGTGGTAACCGGAGATTAAACGCAAGATCCAGGAACAGTAGCCTGAAATTTTATGCGCATAAAGATGTCATCAGAACATCTTTAAAAGGGACAAAGCAGGAATTACCGTGTGTCTGAAAAGGACAACTTCAGCAGCTAAACATCCATACTGCGAGTCACTTGCCATTCAGCGACGGTAAATATTATCCGTCGGACACCGGTAAGATGAGAAGGTAGTCCTGTCACATCACGCTGTATGCGATATGGCTTAATGATGCTGTTCGGGTATAACGCACGTAGAGTCGTATTTAAAATCATAAATATGCTTATCGGATTGTCTGCCGCCTCCCGTTTTTTGAACACGGAAAGCGACTTGTGCCAGCACGTAATTTGGCACTAAGGATGCCGCAAAAGCGATGAATCGAAAATAAACTATTCATTTTTCGTTATGCGTTGTTATGAAGCAAATGCTTCCGCCACTTCAATTGAAAGAATGATTGTTCCAAGGATGTGCTGATATCAGAAATTGGCATGAATATTCCGGCGAGGCGGGAGCTGAGCTGACAGGACAAAATCGCGGTTGTCACATAAAACTACGCGCAAATGATACCGGAAGCGGGATCCTTGCGCTGTTACAAAATTTGATATCCCTGTCGCGATAGCGGAGATTATCTGCCTGGAAAAGCCGGAGCGGAACGGTCATACAGAATGTTATGACCGGACTTGCCTTACGGGGATATAACGTTTTATCTGAAAAGGATGTGGAATGCAGTGCGTGAAACAACATGGTACTGTCAGGCAGAATAAAACAACTAAGCGCCATGAAATTATGAATACACTTGGCCCGGCCGGAAACCGGCTGGTGGGGAAAGTAAGTAATTATACAAAATGCCGTTAATTAAAAACGGCTATGCTTACCCCCTTCCCTTTTTTATCTCATCCGATACGAGCAAGGGGCAGGTCTTTCCAGCGAGTTGTGTAAGCCGGACTCAGCATCTCGCGCTTCATTTTCCAGCCAGGTGCAACACCACGGCCAGCAAACCACAAATGGGCGAGCCCGGACTGATTGATCCCGTCAAGCACTTTCATTAATTCCTGGCTACGTGGTTGTGGTGGTTGTTCATCGAAAAGATTGAGTTGTGCGATACCAGACATGCTGAAATCGTTGAGCATTACTCCAGCTTTGGCATAGCGGTGATCATTACGCCAGATGCGCTCAAGGGCACGTAACGCGGCGGCTATAACATCACGCGTATCCTGGCTGGGGGTCAAAAGCTTCTCGCTTGCCACGTTAGCATAATACGGTTCGGTCCTGGAGAACGGTGACGTTTTAATAAAAACCGAAATGTGGCTGCAGTATTGCCGTTCAATACGGAGCTTTTCAGCCGCCCGTTCAGCGTACTGGCAGATGGCTTGGCGCATATCTTCAAAGGTCGTGATCCGCTCACCAAAACTCCGGGAACACACAATTTGTTGTTTAGCCGATGGCACGTCTTCAAAAGAGATGCAACTTTCTCCATTCAATTCTCTGACTGTGCGCTCCAGAACGACATTAAAATTTTTACGAATAAAAGCTGTATTTACGAGTGCAAGCTGTAACGCTGTGGTTATCCTCATCGCATTGAGCTTACGGGCAGTGCGATTACCCACCCCCCATACTTCCTGGACGGGCTGGAGCGACAGTAACTTCGAGGTGCGGGTTTTATTGTCCGGTGTCAGCGCCAGCACGCCCCGGAAGGCCGGCCACTCTTTAGATGCCCACTGGGCTGATTTGGCCAGAGTTTTTGTTGGCCCCATTCCGACACCGATTGAGAGTCGGGTGCAGGCATAAACATGCTCACACAGCCGGGTGCCGAATGTTTCAAAATCAATGAGGGAATGTACGCCGTGAAGATCAAGAAACATTTCGTCTATCGAATATGGCTCAACGCGAGGTGCCAGTTCTTCAAGGCAAGCCATGACGCGGGTACTCAGACTCGCATACAGTGCATAATTACTTGAGAATACATACAGTTTTTCGGCATAGTGTTGCTCCCGAATTTTAAACCAGGGATCGCCCATCTTTACGCCTAAGCGTTTTGCCTGTTGAGAGCGGGCGATACAACAGCCGTCATTATTGCTAAGTACAATAACAGGCTTATCGCGCAGATCAGGGCGGAACACTTTTTCGCAGGATGCGTAGAAGGAGTTAACATCCGCTAGTCCAAACATTTTAGAAGCTCTCGTGTACGGTGAATGATATGTGTAACAACACCGAAAATGTTTAGTTCATCCGGGTCGGGGTAGAGGGGAGGAAAAGCCGGGTTCATAGGAAGTAATGCGATGCGCTGTCCAAGCTGAAGTCGCTTGACGGTAAATTCTGCACCAACGCTTGCTACGACGATATCACCGGAAACCGGTTTTTCGGCGCTGTCGACAACCAGTAAATCGCCATCAAATAAAAATCCGTCCTGCATACTGTCACCATGGGCACGAAGATAGTACGTCGCGCTGCGACGTTTGATGCAGTATTCATTCAGATCAAGCTCTTTTTCGACATAGTCTTGCGCAGGTGAGGGAAAGCCACAGGAAACTTTTTCAAGGAAAAGTGGCAAATTTATCGGCTTGTTGCCTTCTGTGGGTGTCAGCATTATCAGTTTCATAACACCAGACCTTATTTTTATGCTGTTTATACATACAGTATTATTAATTTGTTTGTTGAATGCTTTCAAGCGAGGCGGGAAGGCTTTCTTTTAATGGCCTGAAAAAATTATAAAAATAAATTTCGCCAAAAAGCATTTAGTGTAGCTGTAGTGCCTGTTTAGTGAGAGCAGAGGACAGAAACGGTAAAAAATGCCCCGGGCGAGCACTGAAATACTGCTACTGCGTAGCAGGCATATGCAGAGATATCGGTATCAATTGTGTTTCAGATGAAAAGAGCAAGAGGAAAGGCTTAAAACTACACATACCCCCGCAAGTTCGCGGTAACGACGGGAAGGGGAGGGCGGATAAGAATCGGCGAATCGGTCAGTTATAACGATATGCGTTGTGTCCTGCAGGAGCAAAGCCCTGTAGAAGTGAGCCCAGCCATAGACGAGAAGCCCTGGCTGGTAAGGCATTACTCACATCGTGATGTATCTCGTTACGGAAGGCTGGTCAACGAAAGCATCCAGCTTTGGCTCGTTGTTCTCTTCATCCTTAAATCTTCATTTTAAAAAGTGATTTTGTTCAATCACCTGCCAGGTCGTTTCGCTGTGTAGTGGTCAACAAAAACTGGCCACCGCTTTAGAGTTTTTCCAGTATCGACTTTCCGATTCGTTTGGGGGTAATCCACCGTTATAGTCATGCGGCCTTAGCGAGCTGTAATACCCGACGATATAGTCTGTGATCGCATGAGCAGCTTCGCTAAAGTTTATATAACCTGTCACTGGCACCCACTCGTTTTTCAGACTACGGAAGAAGCGTTCCATCGGGCTGTTGTCCCAACAGTTTCCACGTCGGCTCATACTCTGCCTGATCCGGCAACGCCACAGTAACTGCCGGAACTGCCTGCTTGTATAGTGGCTACCCTGGTCACTATGGAACATCACTCCGGCTGGTTTACCGCGAGCTTCCCACGCCATTTCCAGCGCTTTGATGGTCAGCTTGCTGTCCGGTGAGAATGACATTGCCCAGCCCACCGGTTTCCTTGCGAACAGATCGAGAACAACAGCAAGGTAAGCCCAACGCTTGCCTGTCCAGATATACGTCACATCGCCGCACCACACCTGATTCGGTTCTGTCACTGCAAACTGTCGCTCAAGGCGATTCGGGATAACGATGTGTTCATGACCACCACGTTTATACCGGTGGGTAGGCTGCTGACAACTCACCAGACCCAGTTCTTTCATGAGCCTTCCGGCAAGCCAGCGTCCCATTTTGAAGCCTCTCAGGGTTGCCATAATCGCGATACTTCTTGCGCCAGCAGAGCCATGGCTGATGTTATGCAGTTCCAGAACCTGACTGCGTAACACAGCTCGCCTGCCGTCTGGCTTTTCGGGGGTTTTCACCCAGTATTTGTAGCTGCTGCGATGAACCCCGAACACGTGGCAAAGTGTGACCACAGGATACTGCGCTCTGAGTTTCCCGATTAACGAGAACTGTTCAGGGAGTCTGACATCAAGAGCGCGGTAGCCTTTTTTAATATGTCGTTTTCCATTTCCATGCGTTGTAGCTTTTTCTTCAGCTCACGTATTTCAATCTGTTCCGGGGTTACAGGGGAGGCTTCAGGTATTTTGCCCTGTCGTTCATCCCGCAACTGCTTTACCCATCGCGTCATTGTAGAAAGACCCACATCCATAGCACTGGCCGCAGCTGCAACGGTGTAGTTCTGATCAAGGACTAGTTGAGCGGATTCGCGTTTAAACTCTGCGCTGAAATTTCTTTTTTTCATTGAGGCACCGGTAATGTCCTGAGGTGAGCATATCACCTCTGTTCAGGTGGCCAAATTCAGTAAACCACTACATACGGCATTTCAGTCCTCTTGGTCGCTATTTTCCGGTACGCTCCTGATGCAGACGTAACACCTCATCTCTCACTTTGTTAAGTTGAGCTCGAAGCGGATCAAGTGAGGTTTTTAACTTGTTGCTTCCGTTAAAAATTGCTTGATTGATGCGTACGTTAACCAGCTTATCTCCATTTTTATCTGGAGTAATTCGTACCCCTACACAAGTGAAAATTTCATCTCGGTAGTGCTGCTGCCGTGATTCCGTACTGAGTTCTACGTATATCCCACCGAGAGTTTCTTTCTCATGTTCACTGTTGTTTGGCAGTATAACTACCTTCAGCCCCTGCTTTTCCAGCGCTTGAGGTAACTCTGTTTCGTACAAATTGCCGTCTGATTTGATGGAGGTCAGAATCACGACATCGGGCCGGTCCTTAAGCTCCTTATCAATCACGTTGGCATGGAGGTCTCTTTCATCAAAAAGCAGGTTAATCAGCGTATTCATTTCATCGTTTAGGATATACAGAGGGTCACGTCGTATGTCCCCGGTGCGATCTTCCCTGATGAGACCCCAGTTGGTGAAGGTAAAGATGGCTCTCTGCGTCATTCCATTTTTCGTACTGGTTAACTCCAGTTCAGCATCCTCTCTGGTGTTATACCCTCTGAGCTCAAGAGTCTTACGAAGATATAATTCACGAGCAAACATAATCTGTTTGAAGGTCAGATTGTAAGTCAAATGAATAAGATGAAAGCGGGTGTCTCGATCAAGTGTCCCGGTGCCCAGTTTTACCAGTAGCCGTACATAAAACCAGATTTTGGATTTTTCATCATCCTGCAGGACCTTGCGCAGGACGGCAAGAAAGTCCTCTGCGGAAATATCAGCTTGGTCCGGTAGGGTCTTGGCAATTCCCGTTACAAAATCTTCGACACGGGCATGACGCTGCTTTTGCTCCATGTCCAGAACGGCTTGGTACCCTTCATCCAGCAGTGTTAGTACCGTCCCAACTCCCGGCATTTTTTTTAATCCCGATTTGACAACCTTGCCCAATATTTCCCTGATGCCTTTATCATTGTAGATATCCGCGACTTCATTCTGTATCCGACGGGGAATTTTGGACTTATTTATTACTAATGTTGACTCGCCGTTTTTGGCTTCGTTTACATTGTTATTTTGTGGTTTCATGTGGTTATATATTGTACTGTTTTATGTTATTAATATTATTGCTCAGGAGGTAAGTGGCTATTTACTTATAATTAATTCACGTGTTATGGTTCATGAAAATATAACCTTTTGTTGTGAGTATTGGCTCTATACCCAGTCTTGTGATCATATTTTCAGGGCCGATATTGTTCTCTAAATCATAGGTATCATCCAGTTCGGTAATGATTTGCTTACCAGACAGGGCATCGATCTCCCTGCAGGTACTGGCCACTATATTTGTTATATTATATACTGCGACATATAAATCATACCCCCCTGAATAGTAATGACCTTCATGCAGGAATTGTGGGTCTTTTGCGAAACCATCAAGGTTATCCATGACATAACACAATCCCGGGCTAAAGCTGACGATGGCTGCGATTTCCTCTTTTTTCCAGGGTTTTGGTTTTCCTTCTAGGAAGGATCGAATGGCCTTGGCAATGACACATATGGGTATAATGAGTAGTTCGCTATGACTCAGTAAAACGTTCTGCTGGCTGAAGAACAGTCTTGTCTCATGAACATCCCCTTCATGCTGAAAGTAATTCCTAAGCAATCTCAGTAGCTTGAATTCAGCATGATGACTGAAATCAACATCGAAACTTTTTTTACATCGGTCATTAACCGACTGGAGATTATTCAGGAAAGACAATAATGTGTTAATGTCCCGAGATCCTGAATATCTGAAGTCCATCAGTTCAAAACTGCTTTCAAAAAACCGATCAATAAAAGTATTTTCTTCCATAAAACTCCTCATCTCAGTAACAATGATTCATCTATAAAATTCTAATTCGATGATATCCTTCCGGTCGGTGTAATGATAACAGTTCATTTATCCCTCCCGGAACGTCCGTTCCGGTCTGCGACGCGTCTTAAAGAAAGGATAATAACTTTCTAGCTGCTAACCTGTTCTCCGCTATGGACTGTTCCCGCTCCACCCATTCAGGATCTGCCTTCAGGATTGCATCAGCGCGTTCCCGTAACCACACGTAAATGCCCTGCATACGATCGAGGTTAATCCGGCGGGTCTCTATTCCCCCTTCATACTGAGGGATTTTTCTCAGCAGCGTGCCAAGCACACCGCCGGTTTCGACGGGTTCAGCCGGGATGTAGTCTGTATATTCATCAAACTGATCCAGCGTCAGGTCGATGTACTCTCCGTTAAGTATCACAATGACATGGGCATGAACGGTGGAATTTTCAGCCTCATGGAATGATGGAGTGCCATACATAAACACAATGCCGGGTTCCCCTTTTTCTTTGCAGTCCTTCAGGTACTGTGCAAGGCAATTGCTGGCCAGAGCGCAGCTGCCACGCGGGAAGTTTTTCAGTTCACACCAGCGTGAACTTATCCTGTGCTCCTCCGGCAGCTCCCGGGCAGCTTCCTCCAGTGCCTGACGAAACGCCTTCACCCGGAACGCGGTTTCCTCCCTCATTTTCTCACCTTCCCGTCACCGCGGGCCAGGGTCAGCAGCTGCGCCTGCTCGGCGCGCTGCTCACGCCGACTGGCGCGGAACGCGCGCATCACCGGGGAGATATGCGACAGGGAGCCACCCCCGAGGTGCTGGCGGACCTGCTCGTTGGTCGGGTTCGGGGTGCCAGTGGTGATGAGGGCGGCGGCGTCCTCGATACGGCGGACGGTTTCGGGGGGCAGTGTGCTCATGACGGGCTCCGGGGTGGATAAAGGGTCAGTGACCGGATTTTACGCGCCGGGGAAGAATACATAAGGTACATAAAATACAAATAATACATATAGTACATTTCGTAAAATCATATCTCTAGTACATACACGCCGTACTCGTTTCCGCCGATGGATCCGAAAAAAGGTAAAGTCGGATGTGGATTGAAAAACCGTATGGAAGGGTGATGGAAATACGGCAAGAGGGAGTCAAAGCAAAAGGCAGGTAGGTACGGAAGGTTCACTTTGAGCGAGAAGCGGATGTATTACTCCAACTTGTTGTTCGTTACGCTTTTTTCATCAACTTTTATTAGCTATCTTAATGATACTTTTCTGATTCTGATGAAGTGAGATTTCGACCGTGCCTTATAAACTAAACAAACTACTTAGCAGAATATTCTTTAAATTGATTTTGCTTTGTTTGGCCCTAGCATTCATTAACATGATTTCATTTAAAAGCATGAAATTTATGACCATAATACAACCAGTATTCATAACTTTAGCTGTTATCTGGATGTCAGTTCCGTTAGCAATATCTGCTGCAATTTTATATCCAAGAGCTTGCAAACATTTCAAGATGAAAAGTTGGCGTTTGGTAGTGGAAATAAGGAGGTACTATAACCTCACACCAATTAATAGATTTGTTTTATATGTTGGCTCTTTAGCATTTATGGTTTCTTTCCTCAGCCAGTTTTTATTCGGTGGCGATTCTTTCTTCCTAACCGGATTTGCTTTTGTGGTAATGAGTGTTTCCTTTGCAATTGACATCTATAATCGCTGCATCTACATCTTTAAAAAAATATGGTCAGGATTATTAGGGAAGACCATAATCGCGTTGTTAGCAGCACTGTCATTTGTCATTACTAATTATTTATCTCGACGCTGGATTTATATCACTACAGATCTCGACCCTAAATTCTTCAGTGATTTTACTAATATAGTTAGCATTTTCTTCACGCCGCTTGCTTATCTAATCCTTGTAGGGATTTTTTCACTGGTAATTGTCATTCCCGAACTTATTGGAATAGCTTTAATGTCTTTGCTCACTCCCATTAAGGAAAATTTACTAAGAAATAAATTCAAAAATCTGGCGAGATTATCAGTAAGAATGAGGACAGGAAAGCGAATTGAAAGGCTCACTTCATCCGAACTGGTCTTATTAAACTCTAGAGTTCTATTTTTTAGAGTTTTTTCATCACCTATTTTCGTATGTCTCATTTTTTATACGTTCTCATGGACAAGCAGCATCACGGGATCCTTTTGGGATACAACCGCAAGGTTAGGTTTAGTTAATTATTATTATCATGCCGAAGGAAAAAGTCCTATATCTAATATGAAGTATTATAACTATGATGGGGAAAAGTTTTCCACAGCCATATTTAATGGAACTCGATGGGAGTTTTTCACTTTCAATAAGAAAAAATAACGCATCAATCGCAATTACTGTTAAAATATAATCTTATTGGATTGAGCGAGCATATTCTATGAAACCAACCATTCATGGAGTTCCAACATGCCTAAGGATAAGATCTTCCAAGTATTATTACTCGCTCCCTATGCTCCCCGTTGATGACCACTCATAGTGTTTGTAATGTCCGCTTCTGGCACGTAGCGGACAGGCTTCGTGACCATCATGTCTGCTCCTGGCACGAAGCGGTCACATGCACAGAGCTGCTTTAAGCGAGAAGCGGATGTCGAAATATCCTCTCATTCAGCGAGCTGCTGATGCCTCCTTCTGATGTCATATCTGCGTGATCTCACCTCCGTGAGCCTTGTTTTATACCTTCTGCGTTAGGCCGTGGAGCATCATTAAAAAAGAGACATTGCCTCTTTTGTAATCAATGTATACATTGTATACGCTGATTGCGAATTGATGCTGAGGAAAACATGAGCAGAAAAAATAATGTCGTCACCGTAAGGTTAACGGATGAACAAATGAAATTTTTCACAGAATGGAAGGAGAAATTAGAGGGCGAATTAGGGATCGATGTTCCTTTGGGAGCCGTTTTGCGCAGGGCGTTAGATGGCGCAATTCACCGGGCTAACCAGGCAAGGGAGCATGACGTCCGGGTGGAAAACAATACCGACGAACGTGCATCACGAACCGAAGCCGCGAACGCCTATATCAGCGACTATAAGGAAGGAAAATAATCATGGCCACCATCGACAGTCAGGCTCATCATGCAGGGTTCAGGGAGCATTATGCTGATAATGCCAGACCCGTGTGGGATATCGGTCATCCGCAAAAACCTTTCATTGAACGCGCCTCTGATATACGCGGGCCAATCCTGGATATTGGCTGTGGTACGGGTACGCTTGCCGTATATTTTGCCGGGCGTGGTGAGCAGGTTACCGGCATTGATTTTGTCGCAGAGGCTGTAGAGCGAGCTGTCGCGAAGACGAAGGCGGCCGGTCTTAACATCGATTTTATGGTTCAGGATTTTTTTACTCTTGGCTGCTGGGATCGTAAGTTTCAGACCATTACTGACAGCGGGCTGTTTCATATCTTTTCAGGTGATGAAGTGAGAAAGGTTGCTTACCTGGAAATTGTCAGTCAATTACTCAACGACGATGGCCGGCTTTATGTTCTGGCCTGCAAAAAAGAACCGGGGATCGATGGCGGTGTTAACGCGGATGAGATTTTTGACACCTTCCGTGAACGCTTTATTGTTGAGTCATTGCATGAATTTGAGGCCGAAACGGTCATTGACGCAGCGGAAAATGCTCCCGGCAGGCAGTGGCTGAGTTACTTTGCGGTGATTAAAAAACGTGAACGTTAACGGGGAAGTGAGAGCAAAACGCATTTAACCAAGGGCGGATATGGCGCTGCAGGCTGTCTTTTGCGGAGAAGGGCACCAGGTCGCCCCGGCTTTTATGCAGGACCGGGGCAGAAGTGCGTCGCTTACTCGATGTCCGATGACTTCGACAATTCCTGCCACGCCTGGGCGCTGTTGCGAAGGTCGTCAGCGCGGGAGAGTAATGTGTCGAAGGCGTTGGTGCCCGCAGCCCATCGTACCGGAGGATTTTCGGAATCGACCAGCCTGACCACGGCCTTGCCGAACTTGACGGGATCGCCGTCCTGGTGATGGTTGGCCTGTGCGAGCGCATCGCGTCTGGCTTCGCTGAACTGCTGGTAATCGTCAATGGCGACATCGCCGAACATGACCGAGGTCGCATCGAGAAAGTCGGTGCGAAACGGTCCCGGATGGATGCAGGTCGCCTTGATACCGAAGGGGGCGAGTTCGAGGCTCAACGATTCGGACCAGCCTGAGAGGGAGAACTTCGTCGCGCAGTACATGGATGCGCCCTCAAAGCCGACGATACCGGCGGTTGAAGAGATCGTCACCACATGACCTGAGCGCTGCGAACGCATGGCAGGTAACACCGCTCGCGTAACGTTAAACACGCCGAACACGTTAGTGTCGAACTGCTTGCGAATCAGCTCCGGCGAGAGTTCTTCGAAAGCGCCAAGCTGCCCGAAACCGGCATTGTTAACCAGCACATCAAGGCGTCCGAACCGGGTTAGCGCCGCCTTCACCGCGCTCTCTACCATAGCGTGAGAAGTCACATCCAACTGTACCGTGGCCAGTCGATCGTCGTATCCGGTTAGAACATCCAGGAGCTGTTCGGGTTTACGGGCCGTGGCAACGACATTGTGGCCCGCTTCCAGTGCCGCTCGCGCGATTTCGAGGCCGAGTCCGCGACTCGCGCCAGTGATAAACCAGGTTTTCATAGCGATTCTCCGGGTGAGCAAAACGTCCAAAAGCATCAAACGAAAGGCTATACACAACCTCCAGCCCAACAAAGATATGATTCTTCCTGTTTGTTGCCTAATTCTCTCGCGGTGTCTTTGGGTAGGGAGTGGGATGTCGTACGGACCAATCTAATCACCTAAATCGCTGGCTCATTCGTAACGGCACCAGGTAGGGCGGTTATTGCCGTAAATTGCCATTTTTCTGCTCTCTCATACACTATGAATGCATTCCACCTCAAAAAGCGACCATGCGGGGAGACACCTGCCGTGACAGATTTACTTGCCCATAATGCACGTCTTCGACTGGCAGCCCGGATCGGTGAGCTGACCGTCGATAGCGAAGTCCTGTCGACGGCGATTCCCGATGTCATTGTCTGCCGATGTGCCACTCCTGCTGCTCCGCAGGCCGTTGTCTATGAGCCGAGTCTTGCGATCATTGCCCAGGGTGGGAAGCGAACCATTGTGGGTAACGAGACATATGTCTATGACGAAGCACATTTCTTGCTGACTGCCATTGATCTGCCCACGATTGCCGAAGTCATCAATGCCTCAGAGGAGGCTCCCTACCTGTCTATCGTGCTGAAGCTCGATTTACAGGTTGTCCGGGAGTTGATTACGGAGATCGACATGCTTGACGTCGATCCGACCTTGCCCTCCACAGGTATGGCTATCGGTCCGGCGACGCCAGCTCTTTTCGAAGATGCCGCCCGGCTACTTGATCTGCTCAATACGCCTAAAGACATCCCCATCATGAGCCGGATTGTCATACGGGGCATGCTATATCGCGTGCTGACAAGCCCCGCCGGCGCACGGCTCCGGCAGATCGTTAACGCCGGCACTCAAAGCAATCGCATCGCCTGGGCCGTGAACTGGCTGCGGGAAAACTATCTGCAACCGCTTCGCGTCGAAGAGTTGGCGGCGATGGCGAACATGGGCGTATCGACGTTACACCATCATTTCCGGTTGCTGACGGCCATGTCGCCACTTCGATACCAAAAACAATTGCGGCTGCATGAAGCCCGGCGTCTGATGTTGAACAACGGCATCAATGCGAAATCCGCAGCCCTTCGCGTCGGCTACGAGAGCACCACGCAATTCAACAGGGAGTATCGTCGCCAGTTCGGCTCCCCGCCGATGACCGACATCCGGGCACTGCGCAATGGCGATACCGGCTGGACATTACCTGTTTTCAGGAACTAGCCACGGTCAGGTTCATCGCAAGCTGCAGCGAAGGATGCGGGATAATGACTTTCTGCAAATTAACCTGGTGTCTGTTTTTGGCACGAAGCTACCGTAGGTAAGGCCCAGGATTAGCTTTGAGCAAACTGCGGAAGTTCGTAATTTATCCCATAGTTGATGACGCGTGTTAATAAATGGGGGGCAGGTCATCAGCGGTGTTACGTGTCCAGAATGTTATTGATGACTTACGTGATGAAATGGCCCGTAAGGTTGCCGAATCTTAAAGTGAATACGGCTGGCACGCGCATCAGGTAGGGGTAAAGCATGGTAGACATGGAATCAGTATTGATTGAGATGGCCCGTCGCAGGACCATGAACTGAATGCCGCTGATAATCTGGAGATACGTTGCCGTGTGATCGGAACGCTCGCCACAAAGAAGCATCACCGCAACCGCTCCGGAATATCGATGGCGCAAGCCTGCGCCCCGGAGATAATCCTTCTTCATGGAGGGGGGCTGGTGACCCTGTAATTTACGCATTTCTCGTTTCTGTGGGAAATAAATTGCCAGAAACACCGGCAGGGCGATATCTGGCAATTAGACGGATTTATTCGCAGGAGGCGTAAAACTCTTCTTTGCTGTTTCCATACCACGCAGAACATTTCTGTGCTGTTGTGGGTACCTTTACAGTGGCAGTTTTATGTGTTCCCTTATACTGGCAAACAAGAAATACGGACGTGTTATGCTCCTTCGCATAATCCTGTGAGTCCTTAAGTGTCCATACCATTTCTTCATCCGTATCCGGCAATAATGAGGCCCTTTCTTCTGGCGGCCCGACGAAAACATCAACTAAATTCATTCGGTGTGTTTTGTTGCCTTCTTTTAAAACAGGCGGGCAGCTTACTTTTTCGGCAAAAACAGAACTGGAAAAAAGCAAGGCCACGCTACCTAAAATTAACGTTTTACTCCACGACATAGTAATTCCCTCCGACGTTTTCGGCGCGTGGTTGTTGAGTGAATCGGATTGTTCGCTGACTGACAGGGTGAGGTGTTTTTATTTTTTCGCCTCGTCTATCGGTACTGTGTCCCATCCACTGATCCAGAACCTGAATCCCATTTTCATCCTGTCCAGGATAAATTGCTGCGTGGGATCTGCCATCGGTATGATTTCCGTATCGACCATCGGCATCAAACGTTGCTATTGCTGTGCCCGGGGTAATCGATGTATTTCCTTTAACCTGTGCGCCGCGTCGCCATGCTGCCGTTCGCGGCATATTGGCTGCCTTTTGAGTAAACGCTACACACTGACCACTGCCAACCGATTGCCCGATATAAGCCCGTGGCGTTGCCGCTATGTAAGCCATTCCCTTTGTTCCTGTGTGGATTCGTGCGTCCATATTCTTTTACATGCTGGATTACAGGCAAGCAGAGAATGAGTGAGAATGTCTGATTGAGATTATTTATGGTAGGCGTCGACACTTATCCACTTGTCTAATCAGAAATGATGACAGCGGTCAGAGGGCTAATGCGCATCGTTAACCACGCTGCTAATTTGCAACTCATTAGGCCTCTGGCGCACACGCTCGTACAGCACGTCAATAGCTAACGTTGTCGCCAGGAGTGGTTCGCATCACTGTGTATTGCAGTTGATTTTTACCAGTTCCAACCATAAGAAAATTTATATTTAAATCAATAAGCTCTTTTCAACCCATTGCATGCTGACCCAGCACCCACCAGCGCAGGCGAACAGGCCAGCAACAGGGGTGTCACGGATAAAGGCGTACCTCAGTCGGACAGCTTTGCGAAGTACGCCGCGGCTTTTTTTAATATGTCCCGTTCGTCGGTAACCCGCTTCAACTCTTTCTGGAGACGGCGGATCTCCGCCTGAGCATCTGACGGTTCTTTATTAGTGGAAGAATCCGGACCGTACTTCTTTATCCAGGCATAAAGGCTTTGGGGGGTGATATCGAGACGTGTTGCAATGCCGGAAACAGAATAACCACGTTCAACAACCTGTTTGACTGCTTCAATTTTAAACTCTTCTGGATAACATTTACCACTCAGGGGCACCTCTCTTTATGCCATCTTAAATGACTCTGAGGTGTCTGATTCAGTCCGGAGGCCTTTGATAAGGCCTCTTCGTAAAGACTCTATACGTCTATGGTTGCGGGGTTCCAGAACCAGTCTAACTTTTTACTAATGACAGATTCAAATCGGTAATGGTAACGGGTTTTCCAAGAAAATAGCCCTGTACTTCATCGCACTTGTTCTTTTTAAGAAAAGATAGCTGATCGGCAGTCTCCACCCCCTCAGCTGTCACCTCCATTGAATAGGCTTTACCCAGATCAATGATTTTTTCCACCACCGACTGATTTTGTTGCGAGTCGCCCAGTGAAAAAATAAAGCTTTTGTCGAGTTTCAATCCGTCAAACTGAAACTTGCGCAGATAGCTCAGCGATGCATAGCCGGTACCGAAGTCATCAATCAAAATGCGCACGCCCATTTGTTTGAGGGTTTGCATGGTCTGACAGGTTTTTTCCGGATCGGAAAGCGTTACGTTTTCGGTCACTTCTATTTCAAGGCGTGTGGCCTCAAGACCGGTATCCTCAAGGATATTTTTTATCCTGTGTGCCAGATCGCTTGCCTGAAACTCAACAGGCGAAACGTTTACCGAAACTGATAACCCGGGCAATTTATCAAGCGTGTCGGAACAGGCTTTACGTATAACCCAATTGCTGAGGTGAATAATTTGCCCGGTTTCTTCAGCCAGCGGAATGAACTGATCCGGCATAATATTCCCGTGCTCCGGATGCCGCCAGCGAACCAGGGCTTCTACCGCTTCCACGTTTGACGTTCTGAGATTGAAGCGAGGTTGGTAAACCAGATAGAGCTGGCCTTCCTGAATCGCGTTCTTCAGTTCGGATCCCATTTTTCTGCGTTCTGTCAGTTTTTCCGACATGTCCTGACGATAATAAACCCATTTGTTTCTGCCGGATTGTTTTGCCTCATAGAGCGCAATGTCGGCAAAGCGTAAAAGATCGTTCGCGCTACTGCTGTCCTGTGGCGCCATGGCGATCCCCATGCTGACGCCTATCGTCACATCATTACCATCAATGGAGAAAGGACGGTTGAGTTCCTGCACGATGCGCCGGCAAACCTCTTCAACCTGGCTTAATTGACTGGTGTCGGCGAGGAGAATTAAAAATTCATCGCCTCCCTGCCGGGCTACAAAGTCACCGCTGCGTATACATTTTTTAAGGCGGGAGGATACTTCGCCAAGCAGGGCATCGCCAGTTGAATGCCCAAAAATATCATTCACAGGTTTAAACTTATCCAGATCAAGACAAATCATTGAAAAGAAGTAATCTTTTTCTTCTTTATTTAACTGGCCCGCCAGAAACTCTTTAATGTGATACCGGTTGGGGAGGCCGGTTAATTCATCATGCCGTGACAGGAACTGGACACGTTTTGTTGCCTCGACTTCAAGCGTAACATCGTTCGCAGCGCCACGGATAACCACTGATCCATCATGCTGAACCACAAATTTTGCAAGCAGGGTGCAATAGCCCGTAGTGTTTTTTGAGTTGATGTACGGGCAGTTCTTAAATGCTAGCTGCCCTGATAATTCCTGGCGGCGTAAAGAGTTCTGTAAAGCAATCCTTATTGAAGGAAATAATTCATCGAGACGGCGGCCTGTCCATTCAATATTATCAAAACCTGTTACTGTGGAAAAACGCTCGGATAGCCATACTATCTTCAAATTTGTATCCGTTTCCCAGAGCCAGTCGCTGGTTGTCTCGCTGACATCCCTGAATCGTTTTTCACTGATAACAAGTTTTAGTCGTGCCTGCTCGA
Organism: Kosakonia sp. SOY2; assembly: GCF_027109175.1. NCBI lineage: Bacteria > Pseudomonadati > Pseudomonadota > Gammaproteobacteria > Enterobacterales > Enterobacteriaceae > Kosakonia > Kosakonia sp. SOY2. The sequence goes on along the minus strand of NZ_JAPVXH010000006.1, from coordinate 57,741 downwards.
GAAGAAAGCTGTTTTCATCATTAATCCTTGCCTTGAGCATAATACGGCGCATTAATATTACCGTCATACATATAGTCAGGAGTACTGAGAGTACCAGTAATGGCAGGAGAAAAATTATCAAAGCCTTACCCGGGTTTTCACTGTCCCAGGCAATGCGCACTGCGCCATTTTTAAGGGTTAAGGTAAAACCTGCTCGGTTTTCTGTCTGAGAAATACCTTTGACAGGCAAAGTGCGAACGTTCTTGATCCCTGCATCATGCCCAATAGTAAGCAGCTTTTCGGGCGTGAGTTTTTCGATAAATACCATGGTTGACGGGGGGCCAGGTAAGGTGACCACACTCATATCGCTGCCCGTTGTTATCCATACGGCAGAAACAATGGCCGGAACGGAATCTATCTGAATTAACTCCGACACGGGAGTTCCATGATTTTGGCTCAGTTTATTAAGCAAATCGTTTTTTGTAGATATGCCTGCCCAGCTATCCAGATCTTCCAGCCTTAGTTTTCCGTCAAGCACGCTGTAGCGGGTGCTCCCTTCGGGGGAGAGGATGAAAACGCCTTCGTAGCCAAAATTGTCATAAAGCGACTTACCCAGGTTCTGTTTATCCCAGGCCCAGGCCTGGTCGATTGTTATATGAAGGTGCTTATAAGCTGCCCCCCACTCAGCATAGTCTTTCAGTTGGTTACGTATATTTTCCTGACGCGTGAGTAGCGCTTTTTTTAGAAAAAATTCATCACGCCTGTCATTAGTTGTATTGACGTTATCCATAATTGCAAGCAATGAAATAATCGCGATGATAAAAATACCCATCAATAGCGAGACCATATAGGTAAATGTCTTATTTATGAGTCTTCTGGTTTGCTCGGTGTCTGAACCACCGACATTTAGTATGGATATACTCATCATTCGCCTTGTTATCTGAGATGACACCAACTCCTTTCGATTTCTCAGTTATCGGCGCGTAAGATTAAATATTTATAGTTATGAATGAGATATAATTTCCTTTGATCTTATTAGATAATAATCAACCTGCTTATCTTAACCCACTGATTCCAATGTCTTAGTTCGGGCCTGGAACTTGATATGAAGGATTTTTACTTCTTCAATAAGCGTAAAAATTATATTGAAACCGGAATCTGTTTCTCTGCTTGTGGGTTGATGAAATGAGTGCCGTTCGGTGCTGTCAATTAAAAAATATCTAAATGTGTGAGTTTAGCCCCTCTTTTAAGCGGTGGCTTTGTATAATCAGCTAATGATTATCCATATAGTGATAATTCTGCGAAGTTAAAAAGTATGTTTTCTAATTACTCGATGCTGGCCATTTTATTCATCATACATATATAACGGCGTTTAAATATGAAACGCCATTCTAAATCTTATCCTTTTAAAAAGATGTGTTTTTTCATCGTGTTACTGGGGTTTTGAATTTGATTCATTTTATAATTAGCAAAAATTTTATTTATGTGCGGAAAGTTTTGGTCGTAATTTTAAATTTATAAGCTTATAGCTTATTAGTATATGTGATTTATATATCATCGCTCATTAAAATATATTGGTTTTTTAACTTCTTTTCAGGCAAGCTTGCTTTTGAAGAACATAAATGATGGATTAGTCTTTATCTCATGGGTTAATAACGCAGGAAGCATATCTCTTTCTTTTACTGCGAGGCTAAAAAACTCATTACTAGTCGGCTCGAAAAATAAAAACCACAACATTATAAATAATAAGCGTTTATCGCTTTATGCACACGCTTCAAATCAGGGCAATATTATGAAACTCAATATTTTATCGTTAAAAAACCTTCCCGTCGCAGCAAAGCTGTATGGTGGTTTTTCTATCCTTATCGTGATTATTATCATCTCTTCGCTGACGAGTATTTACCAGGCCGAAAAGATACAGGATCGTGCGCATAAAGAGAAACTGATAACGGAAATGCATGATGAACTTAATGCGGCGAGACGAAACCGTCTTACCTATCAGATAAATCATGACGAGCGTACAATTCAGGAAAACAAAGCTGCATTAGAACGGATGCGCCAGATGGCAGTTACCGGAGATTCGTTTATCTGGGCCAAAGAAACGCGTATTCTTTTTGCTGAGTTAACACATAACTTACCAGTCTATAATGACGAAAGAGATTCCTTTGTCAAACTCGAACAAATAACCCAGGAATCATCAAAGAGGCTGACAACTCCTGCATTAAGGTCCGATCTGGATAAACTCCTTGAAACAATATCAGAGAGTGGACTTTCGGTGAAAGAAAGCTTTCAGGTACAAACTGCACTGAATCATCTTTGGGATGATGTTTATCAAATCCAGTCAAGCGATGGTGCTCAGGGCTGGTCAGAATTTACGCTTGCCCAAAAAGCCGCTTCCGATATGGCTCGAAATTTCGCCGGTGTGCTTCCTGCGGAAACTAATACCTCATTAACTCTCTTTATTAACAAGTTACAGTCAAATGTGAAAGCCTATGCCGAAGCCCGGCAAAACTCACTCAATGCCTCGGATCAGTTAACCGTCACTGCGAATAAGCTCGATACCGCTATGCAAAAACTGATCGATTTTCAGAACATCAATAACCTTTCAAACATTCAGCGCGTCATCATTATTATGATTGTGGTTGCTGTTTGCGCGGTCGTAACCGGGATCCTTGTCGCCTGGCTCCTTACGCGTCAAATGACCCGGCAGATACATCATAATCTGACCCTGGCGGAGAAGATTGCCAAAGGTGATTTAACCGGTGTGATTGAGCCCCAGTCAACAGATGAGCTGGGCCGACTGACGATGGCGATGGCCACCATGAACGATCGGCTTCGTGAAATGATTGCGCAGATTAAGGAGTCGGTGACGCAAGTTGCAAATGCGTCCTCCGAAATCTCTGCGGGCAATATTGATCTCGCTTCCCGAACTGAAGAGCAGGCTGCCGCAGTAGTGGAAACCGCAGCCAGTATGGAAGAACTGACTTCAACTGTTAAACGTAATGCAGAAAATGCTCGTGAAGCGAGTAAACTGGCTGGTGTGGCAGCGGATCATGCCCGTACAGGAGGGGGGATTGTCTGGGATGTGGTCAACACTATGGGCGCCATTACCGAGAGTTCGAATAAAATCACTGAAATTATCAGTGTCATAAATGGTATATCTTTCCAGACCAATATTCTGGCGCTGAACGCAGCGGTTGAAGCCGCAAGGGCAGGTGAGCAGGGGCGCGGCTTTGCTGTTGTTGCAGGTGAAGTGCGTGCTCTTGCCCAGCGTAGTGCGAATGCGGCTAAAGAAATAGCCGATCTCATTAAAGAGTCTGTTGACCGTGTACATACCGGCTCTGAGATGGCAAATAAAGCTGGAAGTACCATGGAGCAAATCGTTGCTTCAGTAACGAATGTCAGTGGGATTATGAGTGAAATTTCTGATGCCTCAGACGAACAAAGTCGGGGTATTGATCAGATTGGTAAGGCTGTGACTGAACTGGATTCCACAACGCAGCAGAATGCCGCACTTGTCCAGGAATCTTCTGCTGCTGCATCATCACTTGAAGAACAGGCGAGCCAGCTCTCTCGACTCGTATCAGCATTCCGATTGATGAAAGAGGACCGTGAAAGATATTCCGGTTCAGCTGTGGCTAAGGTTCTTCGTCCAGTAACGGTTACAGCAAACAACGGTAGCTGGGAGTCTTTCTGATATAGCCACCTTTAATGGTTACAGTCCGGTCGCCGCTTTATTCATTCGGTTGGCCGGACTGATTATTAATTTTCACATCGTAAAAAAGGGCTATCTTTTCAGTAGAATAGTCCATTTCAGCAATGTTCATGTGCACGCTACTGCTCTCTGTCCTGAATTTACAGAGGGTAAACATTTGCGGGAAATAAATACATTAAGAACCAGGTCTCAATGCAGACGATGATCTTATCAGGATGACATCCATTCATCGGTTGACAGGGCATTGGTTTTGCCCTGTCAGCAGGTTCATGTGTTATGCATTACGCAATGATGCTGTACCTTCTTCATGACCATACCCGATTTGCTACACTTGATTACTTATAAATTGGCCCGTAATCACCAGGTATCCTATTCACTCTTTGATTCTAACAAACGTTTTATCGCTTCGAGCTTTGCTGTCTGACGTCGCATTTCCAGCAGCCGGAGCGCGTCGAAAACCTGACCTTCATTAAATTGAGCACGACTCAGTGTGCTCATATCCTGATTCAGCAATTCCAGTTCATCATCAGTTATCGGTGGTCTCATTCTGTTCTCCTGTTCATTAGCTGTTTAGAAACAGATTAGGATAAATGGTGTGTGGTAGAAAGCCGGTTAAGGAAAGAGATATTCATCAGCGAGTTAATATGATGATGTACTCATCTTTTGATTTCGCCAAAACAAAAGTGAGAGACGGATACAATTATCGGCGTCTGCCTCCGCATGCAGCCGATCGGCATAGAACTGCTAATATGTCTATATAAATCAGCACTGTTCCTTGGCAGAATCTGCCACGGAGTATGGAAGATAAGTTAATGCTGGTACGCCTGCTTATGGTACAAAGCAATGTGATGTGCTTCAGGATACTAAGGTCCGCTTTGAGTGGGGAGCGGAAGCACATTATTGTCATCTTAACAGGGCAACCATTATTAAATTTCGTGTGTTAATCTTCCGGGAGCAGGTCACTATGATTTTATGCGAACCAAACAGGAAGCTGTGTCCTGCCTGAAGCTGACATTGCTGAACCCGACCGTTTGTCTGGAGGACGTCAAAGTTCTGCTGGCAAGTGTGGTTGCCTGTGGTCAGCAGTTACAGAACGCCTGATTCGCCTCGTAAATAAAAAAAGCGGACAGCAGCGATGTTGTCGGCTTTTTTATTGTCTGCAAAACGAGTCCCGGTGCGTCACTTTTTGTCTGGCGCAGCGGGGTCGGGTTCCCAGGAGATAATGTCACCGGGCTGACACTCCATGGCTTCGCAAATTTTCGCCAGCGTATCGAATCGAATCCCCTTTACTTTACCGGACTTGAGCAACGACAGGTTTTGCTCGGTGATGCCGATAAAGGCTGCCAGCGCTCTGGACGTCATTTTTTTCTCTACCAGCAGTTTGTCCAGATGAACCACCACAGCCATTATCAGATAAACTCCCTGGTTTCTTCTTCTGCTTTGATCCCCGCAAGCATGGCGTGAAACGTCACAAATAACAAGCCGCCGGTGAGTAACAGGATCACATCGCCAATCAGCACGGTGACCTGATAATATTTTTCCGGCCACCAGACGACCAGCGGTATTAAAAAGCGGCATACCGGCAATACAATGCCAAGGCTCAGCATCATCAATGCAATAGTACGCACACAACGCGCCATCGCCAGGTTGAGGATTTGCCGTTTACCGACCAGGCGCATCACGAGCATTCCCTGCCAGATAGCAAAAGCAAATAACCCGACGGGAAAATAGAGAATGATCAACAGCAGTAACTGGTGAAGTGGCGATACGGCAGCCACTGGCTGGCTTTCTGCCTGCATTTCGGCGAATTTAAGCATGCTGGAAATAAAAAATGACTCACCGGAAAAATATAACCACAGCGGTGTAATTAAGGCGAGGATGAAAAAGAGCGGCAATATCCCTGCGATAAGCATCAGGCTGAGTTTATTTCGTACACCTTTCACTTTGTACCTTCCTGAATTAAGGATTCTATTTTAAAACCAGCATGCTCAAGCATGACATAAGCATCAGCGAAATGACAATCTTGCCAGCCGCCAGTACGCGCGGGCTGCGTGTTAACCAGGGCGCTGACCACGCGTGATAAACGCTGATGGCAATAAACGACGCCTGAATGGTCCATGTCAGCATTCTGAACAGATAACCGATCTTGGTCAGATGCGTGATTGTCTGCATCATTTCGGCACAATAAATGACAATCAAAGCCAGCAGGATGTAGTTCAACAACCGTATTTTGTAATGTGCGACCCAGGAGCCGCAAATAAACAGAATGACCGAAATAAAGGTTAATAGGGCCCACAACATATCAATCCAGTTCATGATGAGCTTCCGTTTTAGCTGGTGTCTGCGTTAACAACAGGCGCATGGCCGGGCCAATAACGGGCCATGCCGTATCTGAGAGGATCACCACGGCAGATTGTTGCTGTGGATCGACCGCAATCGCGGAGGCAAAACCGGAGGATTCACCGTCGTGCCAGGTGATGTCCCGCCCACGAATACGGGTGGTAAACCAGGCGTAACCCACGCGTGAATCCGCATCGTCAGTGGCAAAGCGTGGCGACATTGCCGCGCGACCGGCAAGTTTGCCCGCCAGTAAGGCCTGCGCATAATGCGCCATATCGACGATGGTCGACCGCACACCGGCAGCCGGCGTGAATGCGTGCTGTATCCATGGTGCTTCGGCAAATCCGGACACCGCCCAACCGTGGTGAAACGTGGGCGTGTCAGGGGTTAATGCTTCGGCAACAACGGTGTTTTTCATTTTCGCCTGCGCAAAAACCCGCGTTTGCAACAGCGAATTAAAAGGCTGATGTGCAGCTCTCGACAGCGCCAGTCCCAGCAAGGCGTAGCCGGTATTGGAATAATCAAATCTGGCGGGCGTGGCTAAGCGGGTGTTATTCACCATTTCGATGACGGATTGTTCGTCATACTCCCAGAAGTTTTCACGCAGGATTATCTGGCTGATCACCTGGATCTTCTTGCGCAGCGATGAGGCCAGCGGCGGCAGGCCAGAGCGATGCGATGCCAGTTGCTCAAGGGTAATTTCTCGCGCCGGGCCGCTGATTTCCGGAATAAGATCGCCGACGCGGGTTTGCGCTGTCGCTTCACCCCGGCGAAATGCCTCCATCAGTAAACTGCTGGTCATGGTTTTGGTCAGGCTGGCGATTTCATATTGTCGGTTGTAATCACTATTCCAGAGGGCGTATTGCACCCCGCGCGGCGTGATCAGCGCGGCGGCGACGCTGCCTCGCGATCCTTTCAATAACGGCGTTAAAAATGACACCATACTGGCATCTCCCGTCTGGCGTGGCGACGGGGTGCTGAAACCAGGTTGCAGATAAATACCGGCGGCAATCAGAGTGATAAATACCGCGCCCGCAGCGAGCAGCCGCGGGCGGCTGCGAAAGTGACATTTGCTCATGGCGTCGCCTCAGAATGTGTACTGGATCAGTGACGACAGGGTGTACTGCATCCGACTGTTGACCAGAGGGCTGCTCCCCGCGTCATCGAACAGGTACTGCGCGCGGCTGGTCAATCCTGCCGCCAGGTTTTTATCGAAATGCCATACCAGCTCTGTATACACACCACCTTGCTGGAAGCCTGATGAGGGGGAGTAAACGGCAAAATCGGTGCGTTGCGCCTGCTGCGCCGTTACACCGTAGTGGCGCTGCTGGTAGCCGCTGTTCGCCCAGCTGACGTCGCCGCCGACCGAAAGGGAGACATTCTGTCCGCGCCAGAGCTCGGCTTCCGCGCCGCTTGTGACGAGCAGGCTTCTGTCTGGCGCTTCGCCGCCGTATCGCTGCTTTTCCGTGGCGGTTAACAGGCGAAGCCACAACGTCCAGTTTTCTTGTTGGTAACGCAGATCTGTACCCGCCATCACCGCTGCAGACAGGTTACCCATTCCTTGTAGATCGCGGTTTTTTCTGCTGGAAAACGGGTAGTTAAATACCTCTTTTCGCGCCTCATCTTGCGTTAACAGCAGGCTCACGCTGAAGGGCGAGTCCGGTGTCATTCCCCAAATCAGCCCGTCGGTAGACAGACCGAACAACCCCCAGTTTTCGCTATGAAGATTTACGCCCGCTTTCAGCAGTGGTTCCACGGCCGTGTGGTTCGACCCCGAGTAAATGGGGTGCGCGCTGACGCCCAGCCCGGCAAAAACGGACAACTCTGCGCTGTGTGTCGGCGCACAGATGAGTAATCCAGAGAACAAAACACCCTGTTGCAGACTTCTTTTCATTCGATGCCTCTCCTGGCAAAGGTGGTTGAAATGGATGCAGGCTAGCCTGGTGTTTATCGTTTTACAATAAGTTTTTATTGTTTTATTTTAATCATCGTTGAGGATAAAAACGCGCATTGGCACATAAACGGCTTCAGGGAGGCGGGATGGCCAGGTTCACAGGTAAGAAAATTGTCATTACGGGAGCCAGCAGTGGTATTGGTCTGTCAGGGGCGAAACGCATTGTTGCGGAAGAGGGGGAAGTCATGATCACCGGGCGTGATGCGCACAAACTGGCGCGCCTTCGCAAGGTGCTGCCACCTGATGCCCGGTTGCTGCAAAACGACGGAGCCGATCCGGCAGCGGCGCAAGCGCTGGCTGACGCGGTAGCCGCCTTCGGCATGCTGGATGGCTTATGGCTGAATGCCGGGCAGCTGGCTTTTGCACCTGCCGAAAAGGGTAGTGCCGCGCTGTTCGATAGCATGATGAAGAACAATGTTCGCGCCGCGGTACTGCAAATATCCTGTCTTGCCCGCTTTTTGAAAGCGGGCGCGTCGGTGGTGCTGACCGCATCGACCGCCGCCTATGAAGGAACCCCGCTTGCGGCGATTTACGCTGCCAGTAAAGGGGCGCAGCTGGCGCTGGTTCGCTGTTGGGCAACGGCCTTTGCAGCACAAGGGATCCGGGTGAATGCGCTGGTACCAGGCGCGATAGAAACTGGTTTGCTTGAGGCGATCCCGGCGCCATTTCGTGATCAATATGACGCGCAGATCCGCGCCATTGTGCCGATGAAGCGGCCTGGAACACCGGAGGAAGCGGCTGCTGTCGCGTTATTCTTGTTATCTGATGATGCCAGTTATGTCACGGGCAGCCAGTACGTGGTTGATGGCGGGCTGCTGCGTTTATAAACGTTATTCTTAATAATGGTGCGGAGGATTTATGAGTTTACGGTTTGAAAATGCGCTTCCCAGGAGCATCGTTTGTGTGCGCGTTGGTGGTCCATGGAACGAGACGGTACCGGTTGGTTTTCAACAAATTATTGGCTGGGCGCAGGAGCAGGGCGTGACTTACCGGGAAGCGCTGGTGTTTTACTGGGATGATCCTGCGCACACGAATGTTGCCGACTTGCGTGCCGATGTCGCGCTTACGGTTGATGCGCAAACACAGGTGAACCTTACCGGTACGGCATTCAGAGAAGAAATTGTACCGGGAGGGCTATACGCCGTGTGGCATACGCTTGTGCGGAACGGCGCTTACGCCAAAGCGTGGAGCGATTTGTACGCTGCGATAGAAAACAGCGATTACGAACTTGCTCGCGGCGTTTGTTTCGAAAACTACCTTTGCGATGGTCGTGATGGCAACTGGGATATTGAAATCTGGCAGTCGGTAGAACCAAAGACCTCAAACCGCTAATCGCATCTGCAGGCGGCGATTACCGCGTGAGATTAGTCTGGAGAGCCGACTTTTCGCGAAGATACCTCAGTCAATGCGCTCGCCGAACGCTTCCTGGATGACGGCCTCAAAACGGCCGCTGTCGGCGACAGATATTTTCAGCTGGTTGCTGATCCGGAGGCCACGGTCCGGAAGCTCTACCGGCATATTATTCTGGCCAGACCTTCGGTTCCGCCCCGATCTCCCGGGATGAGCTGCGCTTCATGCTGGCTTATGCCCGGGAGGCCTTTATGGGGTCCGCCTGGAAAACGGAAAATATCCTACGTTAAGCCTGTTTTTTGAGCTGGCACCTCGCTCACAACGAACCTTTGGATCAGTTAGCTTGTCCGCTCTGTGCCAGAAGTGGACGCTGTCGTGCCGAAAGCGGCTTGCTGTTTGCACAAAAGACAGGGCAATCTGTGTAGCCTGACCTGATACCTGGAGCGATGGCAGATGGATAGGATGATAAAATTTATGCTCTCTCAGTATGCTGAACTGCCCGTACCACAGGAAACTCTTCGTAGCTGGCTTGAAAAATGGATTTCTGAGCAGGAAAAATGGTGTGTGGACAGTACCTTTTCAGCACGATTCCCGTGGAAAGAAACCGGCTTACCACAGGAGTACTTTTTACAGCGAAAACTCACTATTGATGGCCAGCAGTTTCTTACTGGTCCGCGTTACCGGGGGGGCGATATCAATAACCCTTTCATTGATATCGTCGCTTCAGACTCCGGCACAGATTGGTCGGTACTCAAATCTGTCAGCCAGGAATGGGCGCAACTACAGCCGCAGTACATTCGTATTCTCTCGCCCGGCCATCATAAAGTTCAGGGTATTACAGACCAGCTGATATATGCTTCCTGCCTGTCTGGTGCTCCTGAATATTCGGATGAGGCATTAACCCTGCGGCCGGCTGAATACACCGATTTTGAATGGTGTCGACAGGCTTTGACAGAGGCTTATCAGTATTCATTGTTAGCTGTCCCTGCCTTAAAAGACCGCCTGTACTCTGTCGATGACGAGGAACTCAGTGATCATCTTTCAGCAGGCAATGCGTATATTATTTACGAAGATGAGATTCGTGTCGGACTGATAATTTACGAGAAGGGGGAGGTCGCTTTTTTAGAGGGCTACCGGATTTCTGAAGAAGTTATCCTGCCTGCCTTTCGCGGACGCTCTCTGGCTTCCCGGGCTCAGCGTCTGCTTGGTAACCATCTTGCCCACCCTGGCCGGGAAATGACCTTCATTACAGGAACTATCATTCCGGAAAATTTGCCGTCTATAAAGACAGCTGAAAAAGCGGGGCGGAGATGTGTTCTCAGATACGAGTTTTTACCTGTAATGTTAAGTTAACTGGCTGAACCTGAACGTTAAACCTGTGGCTGTATGTTGACAGGATATTTGCCTTTATGAGCATCCTCTTTCTGAAAAAGGCGCAGGATAAGCAGCGTTTAGGTCTGTCATGAGCGAAGAGCTGACATTTCTAACAGCATTCTGTCTGAATAGGTCAGGTCTGCTATGAGCGAAATGCGGACATTATTGAGTCAGCCTGATTACAAAGGAGCTCAAAAGATACCGGCAAGCTTTTATGGGATACTTACACTATGAGCTGTGCTTATCGTTGCGAATAAATTACGTTAGAAGGCAGCTTTTTATGCTGGTGAAGGCCGACCTGGTGTACTTACTGCTGGTTAGCTATCCGTTTGCCGTGCAGGCAGAAGCGGCGCCTCGGGCTGATGGGCAGAGTTATATGGCGGAAAACTCATATCCTCTATGAAAACCTGCCATATAACCCCCTCTTAGATATAAAACCAGATTTGCAAAAATACTGAACAAACATTCACCTAGTCAGAAAAAGCCCCACTCAAAAGAAGCTCTTTTATGAATTCTCTGCTTGCTTCAATGGCAATCCGGTGGCGTTCTTCGCTTTCCCGCATGCGCTTATGTTCTTCAATAAATGCTTCCATTTTGGCATTATTATCATTTTCATTTTCAGGTCCACAGATCATCCCCCCGGAAGTGATATGATGAGAATTCGAATTTCTCAATGCTCTCGCCAGTTTCCCATCTATAGTTAAGGCAGCCGAAGCGGGGGCATAGCGAGAGTGGCTTTGATTAGAAAATTGACTTTGAATATTACAGTTTGTATAAATATCTAAATCTGCAAGCCCCATCAAATTTCCTTTTGAAGTTAACTTTAAAATTTGAGTAAATAAAAAATCTTTCTCATTATTGTATTTATTGATGACATCTCTGTCGTTACTTTTGCATTCAATAATATATTTGTGTATGTACTGCGTAAAGAATCGACTTGATTTGGTTTCGTCAAAATATTCAAGACCTAAAGGGTAAAAAAGCGCATCAGCTGCAAAAGCAGGTGGGACCAGTATGTATCCTGTACCAGTTATAGGGAATCCAGCTACACCAGAACCAGCACGCTGAATGAAGTTTATGTGCCAGTTTTCATTTTGATATGCAATCAAAGTTTTTTTTATTTTTTTAGCATCGTTTTGAATTAATTGTAAAAAATGTTCTGCCCCCGGATATGTTTCAATACCATCAAAGAATAACTTTGCGCCCAACTCTTCCTCTATCAGATTTTTTAACTCTTTGAATTTAATCCAGTGCTCATGTGTGTTTTTTAAATTTTTTTGCCGAAGATATTCATAAAAAACAGTCGGCCTTACCACCAGATCAAAATGAAAAGGTAGCTTCTTTATGAGTTTAAATGCCAGAAGGATCGACAGGAGTCCTTCTGAGACGTTACCTTGCCGGTATGACTCAAGACGCAAGATTATATTGGAATCTAATACTAACCTGTACGGACCTTCAAGAATTAATGCACTTTCAATCTGATTGAATAAAGATAACAGGTTCTGAAAGAATGTGTTTTTGCTTTTTTGCTTCAGAGCCTTAAACCGAATTGAAATTTCTTCTATTTCCATGTTATAAAGTTCCACAATAAATAATTGTTAATTATAAGCATGATTAACCTTACTCTATTACGTTTGAAGTTGCCATTTTGAATGAGAGAAAGACAGAGGGAAGCAGTGATCTGCTCCCATAAACCATCATATCGTAAGGTAAGCGACGGGGGATACGCATTGACTTCACTCGTCCGGGAACGCCAACGGACAATACGACAGTGGAGTCCTTCACTACGCCTCTGATTATTGTGTATGCGGCAGGGTGCGATTATACACCGTGCATCATCCACCAACATGAACTCGTTCTCGTTCAGACATTCTGCCGTACCCGCGTCCCCATTCTGCGCAGGGCTGGATGACGCCATCCGAATTTGCCGGTTGCCAGAATATGCAGCCAGACTGAGGCCGGTTACTCCTGAATAACGGCTGGAGCATATCCAGTGTCAGGATCACTCATTAGATGGCCTTAGGGGAACAATATTTGGTAGTTCAGTATCACAATTAATGCCTAAATATGGGCTAATTATACTTAAGCTTTATGAGCCTAATACAAACCGCGCATTCAATTCACGGAGAAACTGAAACGTATTTACACAAGGGACGCCGAATTGATGGCAGATATTCGGCACTTTAACTTTTTTAGTACCTTCAATAACGTGTGACTCATGTGTCACAACCACTGCACCGATAGACTTTGCTTTAGCAATAATCCACGGGTCGGCTTTTGCAAGAAAGTTATCACGATTGCCGGGATTGTAATCACCAGCCATAACAGTCTGAACAACTTGTGTAAAAATGGCTTGCGTATCTGCATCGTCGTTATTGATAAAATGACCCGGACGTGCTTTAGCCCAGTTCGCCAGTTCGTCATTACCGTCCTTCAGTTCCCGGCCGATCATATCCACACTGCCTATAAGTCCCTGTGCAAACTGAAGATCTAACCAGTTCCAGTAAGCGGGGCAGATATCCATGCCGTAATACTGATTTTTCGCTTGAATATACGTGTTTGCATCTAGTAGGTATTTCATACCCCTAGCTCCTTTGCAAAAACAGGAATTTTAGCTGGTCTCATACCGTCAAGAAGCACGCTTGCCTCACGAAGTAAAAGCTGGCCACTCAGCGCCTGTGCGACGACAGCGCGGGAAAATGGCAGGCTGATCTGCGCTTTTTTCGTCTTGTAATAGCCGGGACCGCCGTTACCGTTTTTTTCTCTCTCCTGCCATTCATCTTTCAATCTCGCAATATAGCCTGCGTAGTCATCATATCCGATTAACTTGAGTGTTAATGCCCGGCGGGTCAGTACCCACCGGCTAACCCGAAAATGAAGTTCCAGAGGAGCGAGATTATCCTGCCAGAAATCCAAATTTGGTTGCCAGAGTTGTGTAAATTCCTCTGCCGGAACCAGAAACTCGGCAGCCACTGCATTGCATAAAACTTCTTCTTTACGAGAAGTTCGTGCATCTCCGTCGGAAATACCGGACTGTCCGATCCAGATATGGCACAGTTCATGGATTAGCGTAAATAACCTGGCCCCGGGGGCGTCGGCATGGTTGACGAAAATAATGGGGGCATATTCATCGGTAATGGCGAACCCGCGAAACTCCTCCACCTGTAAAGGTCGAGTGAAATGTCCCAGATTAGCCTGCCGCATGACTAAAATCCCGATGGATTCGATGCGATTAACCAGATCCCGATAGTAAGCATCGCTGTTCCCACGTTCAGGATATCGCCCAATTCGCAACGCCTGCTGGATATCTTCGACGATAGTATCGACGCTGTTGCGCATAGATAAACGTCCGACAAATGGGTTGGGCTCAGCCAACTGCTGCCTAAGATATTCCCTGTACCATTCCTGACGCTGGAGCATCAGTTTTACCAGATCCAGTAATTCTGCGCTGGGCTGATGAACCGGGCGATTGTCCTGTGTTCTCAAATCGGGGATGGGAAGTGTTTCAACTGGTGGGGCTATCAGAAACAAGTAACCGAAAGGGACATGCGCCTTTTCAGCAAAAAGCATTGCCTGATTAAACGTCATGGACTGCTCGCCTGATTCCCACTGCATCAGACGCTCTTCGCTAACAGCGCACTTAGCGGCAAATACAGGCAAAGAATAGCCGGAACGCTGACGCGCCCAAGTTAACATTGCTGTATTTATATTTGCCGTTGCCATATTCGTTTTCCTGACGTTTTCCCACTGATTATAGATAAAAAAAAGCGTAAAACCTATTCATCTGTTGCTGAAATAAACAATCAATTTCGCGCAAAATCAGTAATATTGTGATGTCATCCCTGCCTGCTATATCTGATATTAATACTTTGCGCTTTGAGGGTTGTAAACCTCGTCTGGCGTGGGCAAATCATCACCAACAACGTCAGCTTTTTGTTCCTTCCGTTCTTAAGAAAGGAGGGAGTAAGTTGCCCGATCAACGTCGGGCGGGCGATGAACATAATACCCTTAGGGAGAATAAATCCGCGGTTCGCTAGACCGTTTTGAACTACCGGCACCATCTTTTATTTAGGAGGACTAACTCTGTTAGTGAGGCGTTATAGACTCGTTCCGAAACTGGAGGTTTGTAGAGCAATCAACCAAAATAAGCCCATTATACAGTACATAACGTATTTCCTGAGAACAACTTAAAGTCCGCTCTGTAGTGGTCAACTAAAACTGTCCACCACTTTAGCGTTCTTCCAGTGTCGTTTTTCCGATTCGTTTGGTGTTAACCCACAGTTATACACGTGTGGCTTGAGCGCGCTGTAATACCCGAAGATATAGTCCGTTATTGCGTAAGCTGCATCGCTAAAGCTTATGTAACCAGTCACCGGTACCCACTCTTTCTTAAGGCTCCGGAAGAAGCGTTCCATAGGACTATTATCCCAGCAGTTTCCACGCTGGCTCATACTCTGCTTGATCTGGTATCGCCACAGTAATTGCTGGAGCTGCCGGTTCGTATAATGACTAGCCTGATCGCTATGGAACATTACTCTGGCTGGCTTACCGTGCGTTTCCCATGCCATTTCCAGCGCTTTCATGGTGAGTCTGCTGTCTGGTGAGAACGACATTGCCCAGCCTACTCCGATTATCGAGAACTGTTGAGGGGGTCTGACATCAAGAACACGGTAGCCTTTTTTTATATTTCATTTTCCATTTCAATACGTTGGGGCTTTTTTCTGAACTCACGGATTTCAATTTTTTCCGGTGTCATGGGGTAAGCTTTTGGCGTTTTTCCCAGTCGCTCATCACGCAACTGCTTCACCCATCGCGTCATTGTGGAAAGGCCGACATCCATGGCGCTGGCTGCATCTGCAACGGTGTAGTTCTGGTCAAGGACCAGTTGAGCGGATTCGCGTTTAAACTCTGTGTAGGGCACCTGTCATGTTCTGAGATGAGCATATCACTTCTATTCAGGTGGCAAAATTCAGTGTGCCCCTACAGCCCGGAAGTTTACTGTCCAGAGCCATGTTAAACAGAGCCAAATCGCGGATTTTTCATTCCAGCTCAGGACGGATAAGAATTCCCCAGATATGAGAGATCTGAAGAAGCCGATTTTGGCCAATAATGCTGCTTTTGTTCCAGGGTGAAATTTTAATGTTCAATCTCCATTGGGTTAGGAGATGTGATTATGGTTGTCCCATATGAGCGAACATCGTGCATTTTCCTTTGTTGTCGTTAGCTAAAACTGCATCTTGTCCTGATGCATGACATCAAACCCTATACCTTTGTTGCTAAGAATCTTAGGCATTGCTTATCAAATCTTCCATTATTTAGAAAAATATTGGATAATGTTTTTACTCATACAATCGTGTAACTTTAGGCAGTTAGCTGTTAAAAAAGAATGAAATGAGCAATGACAAAAGAGAGTTTATATAAATTACTATATGGTATTTGGAAAAATTCCAATCGTAGTGATTTTTCTGGGGTCGGGATTATTATATGTAATAATCCTGATAGTATTCCTATAACGAGCCTTCGTAATACAAATCCCATAAAGAATGATTCCACATTGGAGTTATTAACAAGAATTTCCAACAAAAATAGTGAATATCACGATGGCTTTCATATATTAGATGAGACAGGAGCTGTTATTTATACCGCCCAATATTTCTCACCTCAAATCATAGATAACATAAGTTTTGATAGATCAAGAATTGTTGGTGGTCGTTTCGTTGCCGCGCTATATGGTTCTTGCATTGATGAAATTAAATTTACAGGAATTGTAAGCGAAGGAGATCGTCTTTCTATATTTAAGGATGGTAAGGAAGTTTATTATGAGGAGTTGCAATGATAAACCTTCTCCCGATAGGGAAAATAATCTCAACAATCGCCGTCATCTATGCTGCTTTCTGCTGCCTGATTTTATGGGCCATATATGATGAAAATACAACTTTCGCGACAGCCCTATCAGTGGCATCTGGAGGTTCGTTCCTTCTGAATACTATTTTGATATCAATTTTTTTCTTTGGCTGGCGAAAACTATGGAAATTATTCCCTAAGCTAAATGACCTATTCTTCCCTGATTTGAATGGAACTTGGGATATGGTTATTCATTGGGAATGGCAAGATAAAAAAGGCATCTCTCGCGCTCACGCAACGATAAGGCAGAATTTTCTTAGAATTGGAATGGATGTTGATGCTGACGACTCCGATTCTCAAACGCTGGTGGCTAAGCCTAAAAAGGATACCGAAACGGGGAGACCAGCACTATACTACGTTTTTTTAACAACTCCCAAGCATAAAAAAGGTTTTGGTGCACAAGATCCTTACAAAGGCACAGCTATTCTCAAGCTAAACCTTAATGGTAAACAAGTGCTAAATGGGAACTACTTCACAAGCCGTAAAACAATAGGTCATTATGAGCTGACACGTATTGACTAATCGCCAACCAGCGGGTGAGGGTTCTTTACTAGGAGCCTATATCCATATTAACTTGAATGTTGCTCAGATTACCCCATATGATACATGTTAAAACTATGGAGGTTCCATGGGCGACTCGCAAAAACAATTCAAAATACTGTCCCTGAATGGAGGCGGTGTTCGTGGTTTATTCTCGATAACTATTCTCGCTGAACTTGAAAGAGTTATTGCTGAGCGTACCAACAACCCTGATCTGGCCATAGGAAGCTACTTTGACCTGATCACAGGTGCCTCTATTGGTGGGATCATTGCAATTGCTTTAGCTGACGGGCAGAAAGCCAGAGATTTGCAGATTAAATTTCACACTGCCGCCCCAGCAATCTTCCCTCGCTATAGTTGGATTCCCAGCTGGCTACGAGGTATCCATCAGTTTGTTAAACGCTTATGGTGCCCTCTTTACAATGCTGCTCATCTCAAAAAAGAAGTAACGGGGATTATAGGAGATAGCAAAACGGTCAGAATGCTGAAACGACGCCTACTTATCCCTACGATCAACCTTAGTACAGGTCGTCCTTTATACATCAAAACCTGCCATAATTCTCGATTCACAAGGGATGACCAATTTAATCTAATAGATGTTGCAATGGCTACATCTGCTGCACCTACTTATTTCCTGCCTCATTATATTGAAAACCAGAGCGCCTATTTTGCTGATGGAGGGTTATTGGCAAACAACCCTTCCTTTGTCGCTTACCACGAAGCACTCAACTACCTTGACAATCAAGAGTTTTTGGGCTTGACACCGGAAGATATCAAAATTCTTAACGTCGGTACCCTGTCGAATGATTTCTGTATCAATCCCAACAATATCACTAAATTCTCACCAGGTTACGTTGGACTATGGGGCGGAGGCAAAGCACTCATAGAAACTGTCATGTCTTCCTCTCAGAAAATGCATGGCTTCATGGCAAACAAAACACTCAATCATGAAGGAGCCCCCCAGCGATATTTTTCACTTGATGAAACAGTACCTGATCAGCAGGCGCAGCTCATTTCACTGGATAATGCGAGCAAAGAATCATTAAAAGCTCTTGTAGCTTGGGGGAAATCAGTCGCAACAACGGCAACCGGCGACGATACCCTAATTAAGACATTCTTTAGCATGGAGGCTCCAGCTTTCATCCATCCACTTGATCGTAAGGAAAAATCAGAATGAAGTGGTCAGCACATTTATATTTAAGCAGTCCCAATGACGGCCTTATGAAAAGGCTGGAACCAACCAGAGAGGATGTTACTTTCCTAGAAAAACTTAAAACGACCATAAGAGCTCGCACAAAAGACGTTTTCGAAGAAGCAAAAGATGTCATCAAAATGCTGATCAAAACGCCTAATAACTCAATTAATATGCTTTTTGTGGAAAATGCGATTCGGAATACCTTTTTGCGCTACCTTGACCACGAAGATATTCAACAGGTCGCAAAACTTCTTTTTAATATGAGTGATGATGCTCGTGAAGCATTCTTAAGCACAGAACCCAGATTTTGGGTTCAAGGAAGTTATAATTATAAAACGCTAAATAAACCATACCACCTACCGCCACAGCAGATGGACATCGATGATGGTACATACATGCCAATGGAAATGTTCAAAGAACAACCATTGGTGGGACACCGCCTACTGCTGCTGCTGGTCGATGCCTCCTTAGCATCGTTAGCCAAAGAAAATGTCGGCTGGGTAGCATCCAAATTACCTAATTGCGGACGAATAACTGTTAAAGAAAAAGATGTGCATGTAGACGTCCCAATGTATGCAATTCCCAAAGAACAATTTGTGGCCCGAGAAGTTGCGGCAACAAGAATGACCATGGATTCGATGGACTCCATAACGGCAAATGAAAGTTATCTATCGAAGTCAGCAAAAGTACGACTTGAAGAAGACTGCGTTTACCTAGCCGTCAGAGGAAATGATAAATGGATAAAATCAGACCCAGAAACTGTTGCCAGCTGGTTCAGGAGAGCTGTTGTTCGTCACAAAGAACCAATGCGGCAAATCTGCCGTTATCTGAAAGCCTGGCGAGATGTACAATGGGAACATCCAGATTTATCCTCTATCACGCTGATGAAGTGTGTTGTTGATACTTTTAATAACATCGAAATGCCAAACTCACTGGATCATAGTGAGCTTTTGCTAGTGGTAACGGAAAGGTTGTCAGCACAGTTAATAGAAGGCGTTAAAAGCCCAGACACGTCTGATGATGGAAGATTATTATTTCCTAAAGAAAATATGGACAAAGCTGCTATCAATAAGATTATTTCCAAGGCCGAAGAGCTGCATTCAACACTTAATACAGCACTTAAAGACTCACCGACAAAAAAACAGACACTGCAACTTTTAAATGAACTGTTCGGGGATGGGGTCTTGAATGAGGAGATAATCAAGCCTTGGGCTTCAATGCCAGCCTACCAACAACCGCGACAACCTCAGCCGCAAAACCAAATGAAAGATTCTATGACGAGCGGTTAATAGTGACTATCCATAATCTTTTTCTGCAAAGCGGCTTTCATTATTTTGAAAGCCGCTATATTACCGATCTGCCAGTTGCCTTGCACAGGGAGTGGGATGTTTACACCAAAATCTACCAGACCAAGGAGGGTAACTTTACTGTTGCAGTCATAGATCCAGACGAAGATTTTAGTCGCCTGCCGGAAGTTTATATTATCAGTCGACCAGATAAATTCATTGGTACAACTCTGCCGCATATAAGTAGCTTTCAGCGATTATGTCTTGTAAACCAAGACAACGCAGACTGGAATCCACAGTACCCACCAGCAGTCATTGAGATGTTAGATGATCTTATCCAGCAAGCGCTAAATAATGCTGTCTCGGATGGAGAACTGCGACAGATTGAATTTCAGGGGGAATTTGTAAATTACTGGGATGGACTGACCGATGCCTATATCTATGGTAATGCAGGAGAACTTTCAGAAGAGGATTTCTCTTACAGATCACTGAAAGCTGTAATCTCAAGTGGAGGAGAAGCTAGCAAAGAAATAATTATCTTCACTGACCCCCAACAAAGGGACGATTGGTACAGGTTACGAGATCAAGAAATAACTCAGGAAAAAGACAGCAATGTGACAGTTGTCAGAGTTGCTCACAACAATTTAGCCTCTGTAAGATGGCCTCCTAAGTCGCTTAGCGAAGTTTTTGATTGGCTAAAGTCTGCTGACCTTGCTGCCCATGATTCCCTCGCGAGAGGAATACTCAAAAATTTAAGTAAAGACAGGCAGATCGCTTTACTAGATATCGCTAATGAGGGAATAATTGGTTTTGAGATCAACTTCCAGTCTAGTGCACGTACTGTCTTGCAGCACCACACCCAAAGAAAAACCAAGCATGGTGGAAAAAAGAATGGGCAAAAGCTACGTTCAGTCCTCCCGATGCTAAGAGCAAAACACGCAACAAGTGCAATATTGCGCCTGAGTGTTCGTTCAATAAGTAGACAAGAAATACAACAAAGAAACCGCGTTGCCCCTCTAGATCTTGAGAATAAGAAAATCCTAATAATCGGCTGTGGAACAATCGGGGGCTTTGCTGCCCAACTACTGGCTAAAGTTGGTGCCGGACGAGGAAGCACAGGCAAACTAACCCTCTGCGATGGAGATTTCTTATCGCCAGGTAATCTTAGCAGGCATGCTCTGCCAGCAACTTATATAGGCTGGAATAAATCTGAAGCTTTGAGTGAATTTCTTAAACGAGACGCCTTAGGTCGTCTGAATATCCATGCACTGCCATATCGTATGGAAATGAAAGAAGAAAAGATTCGTGGCTACGATATTATAATTGATGCTACAGGTCATGCTCCTACAGGTAAAATGCTTAGCCACTTAATGCGCAGCTCACCTCGACGTCCACCCTTTCTCATTCACGGGTATAACGACGCCTATGGTATGGCATCTGTTGTGATGATCGATGATGGGAAGGCCTGTTACGGTTGTACTCAACAGCTTACGGTTCTCAGCGAATCCAACAAGCCCCCCTCACCCTATCGTAACTCTTGTGGCAGCGTTTTTACGCCTTATGACGCAAATGTGAGTACAATCACAGCAGCACTGATTCAGGAAGCTGTTTTGAATACTCTCAATGAAAAACTACCATGGACCTACGCTCAGCATTCAACAGGTAAAGTTGTACATCATAAACGACGAAAGCTAGCCAAATATGGAGGTTGTAGTGTTTGCTCCTGATCTCAATTCCGAGCTGGTTCTAAGAAATCAGAGCGGAGGATTGGTTATTGTTGAAACCGCTGCTCTGAGAGCTTTAAATAAATATCGCCAGTTGCATAAGAATCAGTGCGAACAAGGTGGGGTTCTAATCGGAGAAGTTCGCCCACCTCATATAATCGTAACTCAAATCACAGAACCAGGCCCTGCTGATGTTGCAACTCGCTTTGGCTTTACTCGTAAAAAACAGCACCATCAGCAGCAAGTCGATGAACACTGGTTAACGTCTGGCGGATTTCTTACCTATATAGGAGAATGGCACACTCATCCTGAACCCAACCCAACTCCTTCTGGCATTGATCATTCAAGTTGGAGAAAAGGCCTGCCCCATTACAGACCATCTATAGTAGTCATTATTGGTCAGAAATTGGACTGGTGGGGTTATTTTGAGAAAGGTAAATGCACAAGACTAGAAAATGAATATACGGAATGATTTGCTCTGACCAAAAACAAAGTGCTGAGATGGAAAATAATAGCAGCTATATTAAATACTAATTTGACTAGAGTATTTAAAATACTAGTGCCTTTAGAACGATTCCGAGTGACCTGCTCCCCATAAGCTAACATATCTCAATGTTATCAACGTCCGCTTCTGGCCTGGCACGTAGCGGATCAACTGAAGAGCCGTGAGGGCTACTACGAGCGAACAGTCGCAATTATCCACCCACGGATAATGAATTTTCGTAAGCGCTCTAAAAGTGCATGGTCCGTATTGCCGAAACATTTAAATTTCAAGCGCGGCAAGGATTGCGGCTTCCATTCTCTCCGGGGGGGTGAACGGTGCAAAACGCTTGAGAGGTTTACCGTCGCGTCCGATCAGGAACTTAGTGAAGTTCCATTTTATTCGCCCACCCAGCACACCTGGCAATTCTTTTTTCAGATAGCGAAACACCGGGTGGGCTGCGGTTCCGTTGACATCGACTTTTTCGAACATCGGGAAGCTCACACCGTAGTTAATGTGACATGTCTGCGCTATTTCGTCGGCGTCGCCGGGTTCCTGGTTACCGAACTGGTTGCAGGGGAAACCAAGCACCACTAAGCCCCTGGTCGCGTATTTCTTGTAGAGCGATTCAAGGCCGCCGTATTGTGGCGTAAAACCACAATGGCTGGCTGTATTAACGACCAGGATCACCTTTCCCCTATAGTCAGCCATGGAGATAGGCTTACCGGCAAGACTGGTGGCTGTAAGTTGATGAAAGGGGGTCATAGCGGGATCCTCAAATCAGAACGGGTTTGGCTTCGAAAAGGCCACGTTGTGCTTTACAGCAGGGACACATGGCGTGGAGGATAAATCCAGTCATGCTTTCCTGGCAAATCTGAAACCCAGTGCGATACATTTTTACAAAGCTGGCGAAAAGAGCCGCAAACAGGCGACCTTTGATCTGCTCTGGGTTGATTAAACACCGTGAGCATAGGTGGCGTATCGGCTAATCATTGAGCAATGTCGTTATGATTGAGTGTCTTCCTGTTTATGAAAAAAAACAGCAGCAAAAAACCGAACGTACCTAAGCGGCATACTGAAGAGATAAAAATGCTTCATGCCGATGAAGAGTGAGTGAGATTAGTAAGTGAGATTAGTTGCCTACTGACGGACTTATTGTAGTTCAGCAGGCTTAATCCGATTAATGGATTGATTTGATGACATGATATTTTCGTGCTGGTGGGCGGCGTGAGAAGGTAGTGAGCTAATAAATTGCCGGGCTACCTTGTTGAAAATTATTAAAATTTAATTTTCTGTTCAAGGAGATATGTGTCTCTCTATGCGTTGTAACGCTAAGCATTAACACGCTGCGCAAGCTAGTTTCTCACCCGTCATAGTGAAAAAGTTAACCGGCGCAGCGGAATGAATAGTTCTGTTATTGCTGCCTTTTGTGATCGGGATAAATTCAGCGGTGAGTCTGCTCAGATTGCAGTTTTTTGCGCCGTTGTTTGCGCGGGATTGACTGCCCTTCAGAATCGAAATAGCGGCCAGGCCAAATCTCACTGGCCGCGACGCCAATCGCTTCAGCAATGAGCTGTTCTCCTTTGAGCCATGGTCGGGTCAGTGCGTTAGCGAGGGTTGAAGAACTTAGGCCTGCGGCGCGTGATACGGCGGCCAGCGAGGTGTTGCGTTTATGCAGCGCGGCAATGATATCAGCAGGGTGCCAACCCATTCTTTCCTGGTCGGTATTCATACAACCTCCTTTGTAAAAATTCAAACATCCTTCTTTTAATGAAGTTTATCTTCATTTTTGTACAAAATGCAATCACAAATAAATTTAAAATTTATTAGATAAAGAAATAATTCAAGTCAGTTTTGGTGCGAACAGGGATAATCGCTGTATGTGATCACAGGCGTGGGTAACACTATGATTGGTAAGCGATTAAGACTAGCCCGAGTGAATAAGGGGTTAAAACAGATTGAGCTCGGCTGTCTTGCGGGTCTGGATGAGGAAACGGCAAGCTCCCGCGTCAGCCAGTATGAGAGGGAAGTCAGTTCCCCTGATTTTGCTCTGGTATGCCGATTTGCTGAAGTACTGGACGTGCCGGAGGCCTATTTCTACGCTGTGGATGAAGACCTCGCAACATTGATTCTGCAATACCATCGCTTCAAAAAAAACAACCCTAACTCCACGTTGATAATTACTCCTCAATAACGCCCAACTGTGGCGTACCTGATGTTCAGGCATTCGTGTTTCTTCTGCCGATCAAACGATTAATTCATTTGATGAATTACTCTTCTGCCATAGTATCGAAAATTAAATTAAATTATTTATTTATTAATCAAAGTAATGCTTCATGATTCAGGGGGATCGGAAAGTGATAATTGACCGATGCTCATCAGGGATGAAGGTCATGTAATGATTGGTAAACGACTAAGGTTAGCCAGAGTGAACGCGGGATTAAAACAGGCAGAGCTCGGGTGCCTGGCAGGGCTTGATGAAGAGACGGCAAGTTCAAGGGTAAGCCAGTACGAAAGAGAAGTCAGTGCGCCAGATTTTGGCCTCGTCTGCCGATTTGCGGTTGTGCTGGATGTGCCGGAGGCCTATTTCTATGCTCTGGATGATGATCTCGCCACATTAATCTTGCAGTACCATCGTTATAAGAAAAATCATCCGAATACAACCCTGCTGATTACTCCTCAATAAACAGGATATGAGGATTTTATTTATCACTATTTTTATGCATATTTTTTATGCCTAAATTTAATCAAACTGTTTGCGTTATCGATATTATATCAAGGAGTTAACATGAGTGGTTGGTTTGAGTTAAGCAGGAGCAGTGATAATCAATACCGGTTTGTTCTTAAGGCAGGCAATGGTGAGATCATTTTGACAAGCGAACTTTACAGGACGAAAACTTCCGCAGAAAACGGCATAACTTCCGTTCAGATCAACAGTCCTCTGGATGATCGTTATGAAAAGAAAACAGCGTCGAATGGGAAATACTATTTCAACCTCAAAGCCGCTAACCATCAGGTGATTGGTACAAGTCAGATGTATGCCACTTCACAATCCCGTGAGACAGGTATTGCTTCAGTAAAAAGCAATGGTAGCAGCAAGACAATAAAAGATAATACATAACGTATTAACTTCTAAGGCAGAGCGACTCTATGCGGTCTGCCTAAACTTATTTTACTAAAAATTTCGATTCTTTTTTATTATCCCATTGCTGTCGTAGTAGCTGTTCCTCATTGATTTATGCAAGTCAATAGCCGAAATGGCTCTCAGTAGATAGAGTTTTGCAGCCAAGCAATAGTAAAGCTCTTCGGACATAAATCAAAGCCGCTGCATTATCGAAAATATATCTAAATGCTTCGCTTTTATTCATGCGCGCATCTCTTAGATGCGTTTCAAGCTCTTTTTGATAATCTTCAGCATAATATTGATCGCTTTGTCGGCCCATTATGATTAATGTTGTTAAGTCTGCTAAATGTTCTTCCGAAAAAAGAGGTAAATAAGTGGTTGTTAATTTTTTCTTAAACTCAAGATAGGCTACCATCTCTTCAACATTAACTTCTGATAGACTCGTGCCTAAATCAGATAATGGATCGCTAAAAACATTATTATGCTGCAGGGAATATCTAAAATATAACTTATACCAAACTCTCTTGAATAGAATTAAGGTGTTCCTGTCAAGAAATTTAAGTGGAATCTCAATCCCAATAAGTGATGAAAGATACCGGTTATTCTGGATTTTTTCAATAGCTTTGCTAAGTTGCTTATTACTGCCGAGGTTAAATTTCAACTTAAGGATTTTCTTCTTATCAGATGTAAGCGTTGATGCCCAGTCCTCTCTTTTCCCTAGGCATTTAGCTAACTTTATTAAATCTCGACGAGATAGCTTATCTGTAAATGTACCAGTTTTATACTCATTTTTCAGTTCTAATGTAATGTTAATAATTTCTTGTAGGCCTTTTTTTAATTTTTTAAAAAAATAAATAAAGCGAACGAGATTAATTATAGGCGTCTGTTCTAAATGAGTAGTCCCAACATTTGATTCAGGATATCTAAAAGTCTGAGCAGTATCATCTATTGCAATAAAATCAAGTATGTAAGGGGTTATTTGGGATGTGATATAATGCAAACGAATGTCTGTTTTTTGAGCTATTTCATTGGTGGTTTCCCATAGTTTTTTGATACTATGGATTTTAGTTACATCGAATAGAGATATGTCTATATTTCGAAGTTTAGACATATCTATCAATATCGTCTTCAGCGAAAGCTCAATGCCGTGTCTGGCCGAATAAACAATTGGGTATACAAGAAAATCAACTTCACCTCTTTTATTATTATTAATTATATAGTTTGTGAGAATTTCAGGCGTTCTTAAATAGCCTTCAGCATAAGTTAGCGAATCAGGAAAACCGTTTGTGCCGACGCAAGCGTTGAGCCAGTCAAAATGAGCATTTCCTAAACCAAACGTTTGGTTGAAGATGGTATCTTTTTCCACTGCCTACTCCATGTTTTATTAACTGGCTTATGAAAGATATTCATTATCGTGTAAGTAAAAAATACTCGTTAATTACTTTTTTTCAAAGCATATTGTTATGAATGGTAGGCCGGTGGGAGCAGTCACTTCTTGTCTGATCAAGCTAAACGCCGTGGCCTCTGGGATGCAGAAGAACATCAAACGGCGTGGCCTGCCTTCAGTATTAAACACAACTGTCAGCTAGTAATTTCTGTTTGTGACTTTGACCCGGAGTATGATCCAGCCTTAGGAGTGTATAGCGAAGGTGAGTGAGGTTGTTTTTTAAGCATGTGCGTTTTGCCCAATGCCCCCGGGGCTGGCCGGGGTTTATCCACAGGTTTAGGTCTGTACTGTGCAGTAAGAATGTGGAAAAGATAGCCTCTTTTTCTACAATCAGATTTATAGACTGGAATAACAACAGACTTTGCCTGAAGGGGATTACAAGCAATATGCTGTCCTTTGATTCATCTCCTGATTAATTCAACGTCTGTGAAACTCAATTTATTTTAATGACATACGCTTGAATTGCAGGAATAACGAACGGAACAGCGCCCGTTGGTTTATTTATTTTCATACCACCTTTCGCCCGAACCCATTAAATAACATCGAAACTTTGCTTTCTTTATCCGGATGGTTGCTCGCCGTATTAGGCCGGAAAACCCCCGGCTTTTTGAACAATGCTCGTGCTGGCAAGATCCGTTGTTTCTGTCCACGAGAAAGCGTTCCACCGATTCTCGCTACCTGAAGCGGAAAGGGCATAAAACCGGTACCGTGCGGCCTGCGGCTAACGCCGTGCCTCAACTCTAGCCCGACCGCTTCGAATGCAAGGGTGCGCTTCGCCGCCATCCTCGCCCGGTCGCAGTCTCTTTTATGATGCTGGTCGCCGTTCTTCCCGTCGTTCTCTCGCTCAATTTTCGCTCGAAAACCGTCCAGACCGGCTTCACTTTTTCCTGCGCTGCGGCCTCCGGTGTCGCCCGTTGCATTCTCCGCTTTTCGTCGGGCTGTCGTGTCGGCACGGCGTAAGCCGGAACACAGATGACATTGACCATGGAGGATCTATGATGGGCACGACAACCACACCTGCTGTATATGTTGGCACTTACCATAAGTACAACTGCGGCAGTATTTTCGGAAAATGGTTTGATCTGACCGATTTCGATAGCAAAGATGCTTTTTATGCAGCGTGTCATGCGCTGCACGCGGATGAAGCCGATCCGGAGTTTATGTTTCAGGACTGGGAGGGTATTCCATCGGCTTACGCCGGTGAAAGTTATATCGACTGGGATTTTATCGATGCGTATAAACGCGCCCTTGCTGACGGGATGGAGCAGGCATTTACTGTCTGGTCAGATTATTTTGACGACTGCGATTATGACCTCTTTCAGGACGCCTGGTGTGGTGAGGCCGGGAGTGAAGAGGATTACGCTCGCGAGCTGGCAGAGGAGTGCGGTCTGCTTCAGGATGTGCCTGAATCATTACGGGGTTACTTTGATTTCGAGGCGTTTGCCCGCGATATGTTCATGAATGACTTTGTGTTCCTTGAGGGCTACGTGTTCAGGCATTAACAACAAGGCAGGGGAAACCCTGCCTGTTTTTAGCTTTTCAGCCATACGATCTACCACACGGGCTAGCTGCTGAAGGTGAATAATGAACATATCAGCGACTGTGCATTGCCGCAGAGCGTATTCCGGATCATGGTGTTGAAGTTATTTTCTTTATAAACCCCTTTCCAAAATACAATCTGTGTGTGCTTTTAATTGTTTCTATTTCGCTTTCATCTACCTCAACGTTTGTTGCATATTGCTCCCATCGGGAAACGGTATCACACACTTCTTTGATGATCTTTTTGATTTCTTTGGGTGTCAGGCTCTGAATTTTTTTACCGACAGCGATCAGGTTTTCTGGCTCAAAAACATCGCGCTTTTCATTTATTGACATCTGGTGGGAGCTGACCCAATCGCTGTCTGCTCACTGGTCGCGTTTCTTTAAACCCTGATGTGTTAATTCCCGTGCGGGATTAGGAATTGTCTGTAAATAAGCTGTGACGGTTCAGGAAAACGCAGAAAGCTGTTTTCCAGTCAATTCACAATTGTAAGATAGCCATCTTGCTTTTGCGTTTCACAATATTAGCCAGAACGCGAATACCACGGCGGTGTCTGGTTCGGCATATTGACACTCACTCTGACGATGGACAGTTCAGCCATATGGCAGACGGTAAATCGTTCCACGGAGAAGATAAATGTTTAACCGCATTACGGTAACCCCTCCCGCTGGCGCTGAATCGCTATTGTTCTGGAAACTGAATGGTACGGAAGTGATGTCCCGTTCATTTACACTGAATGTGACCATGCTGAGCCTGGATGACCGTATTGATCGCAAAGCATTACTGGGAAAACCCCTGACTGTCACTGTACCGACACAAAGTATGCAACCGCGTTATTTCAACGGCAAAATAACAGAAGTAAACCTTCAGAATACTGAGCTGAACGGCGTTCGTTACGCAGTCTATCTTCTCAAAATTGAATCCGACTTATGGCCACTGCTGCGCGACCGGAATCAGCGAATTTTTCAGAGCCAGCGTGTACCCGATATTATCAAGACCATTCTGGCTGAATATGGCGTCAGAACGGAAGATAAACTTACCGGTGAATACCGTATCTGGGAATACTGTGTTCAGTATCAGGAAAGCAGCTACAACTTTATTTCCCGCCTGATGGAGCTGGAAGGGATATATTTCTTTTTCCGGCATGAGGCGGACTCTCATACGCTTGTGCTGATGGATGCGGCCGAGAATCATCATCCGGTAAGTGGCTATGAGGTCATCCCATATCACTCCAGCCTTTCGGGAGGAACAACCAGCGAAGAAGGTATAGGTCAGTGGGCTATCAGTGAGCGGGTAACCCCGGGTCTCTACAGCATTGATGACTACGATTTCCGTAAGCCCAATGCCTGGATGTTCCAGGCCCGTCAGAACCCCTCGTCCCCATTACCGGGACAGATCGATTATTACGAATGGCCGGGCCGCTTTGTTGATCACCAGCACGGTGAATTTTATGCCCGTATCCGGCAGGAAGAGTGGCAGGCCGAGCAGCAACGCATCGATGCATCCGGCACTGCGCTGGGGATAACACCGGGGTATACATTTACTCTTGATAACCCGTCAGATACAGACAATAGCGGTGAGTATCTTGTCGTCAGTGCAGGCTACACCCTTGAAGAGAACAGTTACGCCAGTGGCAGCATGACCGACAGTGTTCATCAAATTAATTGTGTGGTCATTCCAGCAAAGACCACCTTTCGCTCCGCACAACGGACAGAATGGCCACGTACGCACGGGCCGCAAACAGCGCGTGTAGTCGGTCCACAGGGCGAATCTATATGGACTGATCGATATGGCAGGGTAAAAGTAAAATTCCACTGGGACCGACAGGCTAAAGGTGATGACACCAGTTCATGCTGGGTGAGGGTTTCAAGCGCATGGGCTGGCCAGGGTTTTGGCGGCATGCAGATCCCCCGAGTGGGTGATGAAGTGGTTATCGATTTTATCAACGGGGATCCTGACCGACCAATTATTACTGGCCGTGTCTACAATGAAGCGAGTATGCCACCGTGGGAGCTGCCTGCCGCCGCCACGGTGATGGGCTTTATGACCCGGAGTAAAGACGGTCACAAGGATAATGCCAGCTACCTTTTTTTTGAGGACAGTCCCGGACGTGAGCTTATCGATCTGCACTCAGAAAAAGATATGGCTGTATCCGTTGAAAACGATCAGAGCGTCAGTATTGATGGCAGTCGCATAACTACCATTAAAAAAGAACAGACTGATGACGTAACCGGTGATGCGAGCTTCCATTACCATCAGAAACGAACAACAAACGTTGATAATGGCGAGCACACCACCATACAGAATGGGCGAATGTTAAAGATCCTGGATGGCGGGGATTCGGTTGAGGTGACCAGTTATCGCGATACAACGATCAATGGCAGAGAGTCCCATCACGTAACGGGGAAACTGACGGAAACCTATGATCAGGGGCAGGAAACAACCATCGGTGCTGGTGGCCGAACCGAAACGATACACGACGGGGTGGTGATTAACGTTAACAGCGGCAACTGGACGCATAATGTCAAGGACGGCACGATTACGATATTCAGTCCGCAGGATATTACTCTGCGCAGCACCTCGAAAATCAACCTCGACGCGCCCAACATTAAAAGTAAGGCAAAGGCACATAATGAAAGCTTTACCGGCAACTCTTTCAGCATGACTGGTCTGTCAGAAAGTTTCACCGGTGCTTCTTTTGGCTTTACAACAACAGCCATAAGCACCTCAGTGATGAGTATCTCAGCAGGGGCGTTTTCGATCAAAAACAAACCATTCGAGCTTAAACGTCACGACAATAAAATTCAGTTTGTAAGCGGGGCGGAGACAACTTTATCCGGGCTCCGGACTTTTTTTGGCACGTTAACCACATTTATTTAAGAAGATGAAAATGGCAAATATCGCGATGTGGGGCCTGATTGTTGCCATCGCTGTTATTACGGTGGTGGTCATTATCGGTATTCGCAATTCTATCGTCTCAGCGCGCATCAATGAGGCGATAAAGAAGGAGGGAACTGAAGCCTCCGCACTGATCGTTGACGCGGCTCAGCACCAAAATCAGAACGCCGAAGGCCGGCTATCCCTGAATCTTACAGTCGAGTTCACCGCCGGAACGGAAAAGGTTGTGACCAGGAAAGATGTGGTGGTCAAAATATTCGATGCCGATGAGTTTAAACCCGGGCAGCGAGTAACAATCCGCTATAAAAATGGTGACCCGTCACAAATTGTGGTGCTGGGGAATGCTGGTAATTAAGAGGGTCAAGCAGGTAAAGCCCCAAAAACTCCTCAGAGAAAAAGGGACAACGGATAAGGCGAATGGATAGCTGTCATACTGCCCTTATCGGATACCCGGGGCGATTAATTTCTGTGTTGGGTTGCATTGTAGATATCATCATTTTCTCGTTTACCCACTCCAATTACGATGACCGTCACCATTTCATCGTTGACGCTGTAAACCAGTCGGTAACCCGCGCCACGGAGCTTTATTTTGTACTGATCTTTCCGTCCATGAAGTTGTGATGCGGGCACCCGTGGGTTCTGGAGGCGCTCAGTAAGCTTCTTTTTGAATTGTTCCCGAATGGTATGGCCCAATTTTTTCCATTCTTTCAACGCTGATTCATTAAAGGCCAGCTTATAGGTCATCAATATTGACCTCGATTACTGACTCACCGATTCGCTCGTCAGCAATACGACCCAGCTCCTGATCTTCCAGAATTTCCATCAGTTGTGCATACAGGGCTGGTGGTACACAGTAAAAAGCGGGTTCGTTGCGATTCAGGATGGCTACCGGGGCACCGTCTCCTGCATTGAACGTACCCATAGGATCACGTTTAAGCTCTGTAATGCTGGCAGCAGTGGTGGTTAAGATCTGAAATGCCATAATATATCCTCCTGTTCGGAGTATCTATTATAGATCACTTAAAAGTGCTTTTAAAGGTGCTTTTAATTAAGCAGTGGTTTTCTTTATCAGAAATCACCCTGCGGAAGCTTATCGAAACAGAGCCGATATGGGTCAAACGGATTGGAACCTGACTGTATTTGGTTGAATGCATACCCGGTCATAGCGTAGATTCTTATGCGCGTTTCTGGCGGGCATTTTCGCGTGGTTTGTCAAAGTTGTTTCACCGGGACACGTCAGAAACGCGCTCCTGGTGTTTTCGATGGGGGTTAATCCCTAATAAGATATTGCCTGTGACTAACTTGCATTAGGTTTAATGGCGGTGGCGCTTGAGGCGTTTTGCCTCATGATGTTCAGGTGATTTGTCGCCTTGTTGTGAGGCAGAAAGAAGAATACCCCGAAGGTCATTTTTCATTATGCACTGCACCCATTTAGTTGGACTCTCTTACTGGAGAGCCCCATGTTAAAAAAGTAAATATCCTTTCGAAATGATCCTGGCAGTGGTTATGCACTCTTTCACTACTGGGTTGAATATCGCTTACAAATCTTTCCTCAACGAATTTAAACCAATGGCTTTATCAAGGATGTTTTCAGGTAAACGTCTAAATAAGAGCCAGTTGCATGCTCTGGATTCTTATGTTTCTTGCTGATGAGTATAAAGTGTCATCCATGTGCCGATGCCGAAGCGCCATAGGACACGAGGGTTCTTATGTCTACTATGAGCGAGGAATTGAAGTTCCACACGCACTTCTAAGTTAAGCTAGTAGCTGGCAGGGGAATATAACGCCACATCTGGCTGTTACTTGAGAATGGCTATGAGGAGACTGCTGAGTACGGACCCCATTACGAAAGTGTGCTCCGTCGTGACTTCCTCTTTCCGCATGTCCGCCAGCCTGACGAGCGCACTTTCAACATTGGCAGCGCGAAGCTCCTCAAACTGCTTTTCCCAGCCCTGTTCATTGGACGGGTAAATTCCGGGCGATTCCAGCCCGGATGAAACGGTTTATGCTTTGCGGGCAGAACGCATTGCGTTCAGTCTGTGTAACGCACCCAGTAGGGCAACAACATCAGCAGGGCTACCCTTTTTACCCATCAATGATGGCCTTCCATGATGATTGCTTTGAGGATATGGTTTATTATGGCGCCATGTATGGCTGCCCTGACGTAGTTTCTGAGTGACGGTATAGGGAGATTGCTCTCATACAGGCGAAAAAGACTGAATCGGCGCGGAACGTTCCTCTCACTATAATTAGTAGCTGTGAAGGTAAAACATGTGCGCAGGTTATCAGTGAGGAGTACACTGATGAAAATAGTGATAGATTTTATATTATAAAATAGACAAAATGGTCATAACTGGCTTTAATTGCATATGTTTTATATGACTAATGTTACTAGATGGATTTATTTTATGGTGGAAGAATGAACCATAACGGTGCTGAACAGGATGGGAGCCTTAACGAGATGAAGTATGATTCTAATGACGGAAAGCATCGAAATAGAAAACCGAAGCCTGATAGAACTATCTGGTTAGTTGCTGAAGAAAAAGAAGAGTCCTTTTTTTGGAGTGCAGTAGATAAATCTTACCTATGTAACAAGAATTGTTATTGGTGGGTTGATGTAACCCCTGACACCAACGAAAAGAATATAATGGGCAGAACCGATATAAACTACGCATATATTGCTAAATTCACATCAAACCACAACAACGAGTGGCATGGCTATCCTGTCACTGCCGAAAGAGCCCCTCACGACGTACCTCACTCTGATATTTTAGATGCGTGGAGGAAACTTAATTTCTTTTCAAAAAAAGAAGCAACAGATATAAAGAAAGGGAGGGGCTATGCCAAATCTTGCACTTGATCTCAACATTGAAGGCGATTACATAGATTCTTTTATCTATTCCGGTGTTTTATATCTTCTTGATTCTGATTTTAAATTTACATCCTATTCTTGGAACTCGCTCTGTAATTTTCTTTTAGAAAGAAATGGCTTTAAGTTTGATGACGCTAGATTAATATTGGCTTATTCAAAAGATAACAGATTAATTAATGCATCTACAAATAAAATAGATACATCAATTAGTGAAGGGGAGCTTTTTTCGCTTAGAAAAGATGTGGTGGAAATTAAAACGTGGCCGTCCGATATAAATATATTTTCAAATAAGTTATATTTTTCAGGAGATGATGGTGTCTTCTTTATAAACACTAATCACTTAACTGCTGAGTTTGACAAAGGACATATA
Source organism: Kosakonia sp. SOY2 (assembly GCF_027109175.1). NCBI lineage: Bacteria > Pseudomonadati > Pseudomonadota > Gammaproteobacteria > Enterobacterales > Enterobacteriaceae > Kosakonia > Kosakonia sp. SOY2. Next base: position 23,648 of record NZ_JAPVXH010000006.1, on the reverse strand, counting down.
CAGAAAGTTTTTGGTATGAAAGGATTTTCCATATCTCCTAATACTAACAATAGAATTGCTTTGGCTGTTGGTAGGGAGGGGGTTTTTACATCAACATTAAAGTATGGATTAAAAACCCCATCTGAAGTTAAGGTTTCAGATAATAGTTCCATCGATATAGATTGGCTAGATGAAAGTCTCTTTGTTAACTCAGATAATCTCGTTGTTGAAAAATTTCATAAAATAACACAAAAGAAAGATGCAGAGTCTAATGATTTATTTGTGAAGATAAAGCGTGAGATCGAAAAAGAATATGATGGCGCTATAGTTGATAGTGTTAAAATTTTAAATAGCTCATATAGAAAATATCTGGATATTGCATTGAGTTATCCGCCAAAAACATTAAGGTTGAATGATAATTACAGGTATGGGTGGTCTAGCGGTGATTGTAATTTTGTTCTCAATAAAAACAATGAAATTATTGTACAAAACAAAATGTCAGGAGCCGTTGAGAGATTCGCTATTCCTGATGATTTTTCAGAGCCAGAAAAAATTAGAACATCAGGTTGCGGTACAATGATTGAATCTAATGAAGGCCTCTTGTTTTCTATCTCAGGGAATGATTTGGAAATGATATCAAATGACTTCGCCTCTTGGCGTGTTTTCCCTAGAGCAAAGAATCATGCAAATCATTTGCACCTAATTAACGAAGATAATATAAATATAAAAGTTTATAATAAAAAAGAATCAAACTTCAATTCATTCCTTTCAAGAGAGAAAGACGAACAATATAAATATGGGATGAGTGGTTTTATTTCGGAAGAGTAGTTCTTCCATTCATTTATTATCAAGCCGACGGGGCGCTGAATAAACTTTCAATTGCATCCCGGCGGTGAAGTAAACTTTACTCCACCTCATGCCTTCAATCACCGTCTCGGGCAGGGTTATGACTGACCTCACGCTGGTTTTAATCCGTCCGGGGCTCCTTCAGCCATCTCTCGTTTCCGTAGAATGCATCCTGCGATGCCTTCATCTGGTCTATGTCGCCGAATGCCAGGAACAGGTAGTACGAGTCCTCATCATGCGGAGAGCAGCCAAAAGCAACAACATCGATGCACCTTACGATGGAGAGGGCACGCTTTCTTCGATCATGATCCTGTGAAATTTGCGCCTAGTGATTCTGGCACGCTTGAACAGCTATGCACTTAGATTTGCTCTCCACAAATTAGTTAATACAGATTTTGAAACGTCTGCTACTGGCACTAAGCGGACATACAGTCGTGGCAAGGTCCGCTATGAGCGATGAGCAGACATTCCAGATTAAACTAAGCAGCACGTTTTAATGCTCATATGTAAGAGCCAAGAGTTACCTTAGAAGGTTGGAGCAAACATGCTGAGAAATTTTTAATCCGCAACGTGATGAAGTGCAAAATTCTGATCGCGCACCCGTTGGGTTTATAATTAGGAGCCCTCATTACTTCTCATGTACCACTACAACAGCATGAACTTTTGAGAATAATAAGGGGAATCCGCAATATGGCCAGATGCACCGCCCCCATTCGGGGACATAGTTCAGCAGCTGCAGCAGCAGCTTGCCCTGCCTGCCGCAATCGCAGTGGTTATCGCAGTAGCTATCGCTATGACAACTACACTCCGTCTTATTCCTCATCAAGTGGAGGTAGCGGTGGAAATGGAGGTGGCGTCAGTAGCAGCACAAAACCACGTTGGTCGAAATCCGGTTCATCCGTTTCCTATACGACCACCCAAGTACAATCACTCACACCAATTAGAGAAACGGTCGAGAAACGAGCAGCAGAGCAACCAGATCTTCGTGACGTCTTTCTTTGCCACGCCTGGGATGACCGTCAGGGCGTAGCCAAAGAATTACACGATTTACTTGAAGCGGCAGGTGTAAAAGTATGGTTTAGTGAAAAGGATCTTTCGCTCGGAGTTCCTATGATGCGTGCCATCGATAAAGGATTAGCGAATTCTCGGGTTGGATTGGTACTGGTAACCCCCGCATTTTTGAATCGCCTCCCTAAGGAAGGTGTTGCTGATAAAGAGCTTTCAGCTCTATTAGCACGCAATCAGCTTATTCCTATCGTGCACAATACAACCTATGAGGCGCTCCGTAACGTTAGCCCTTTACTTGCCTCCCGAACCGGTCTGGACACGGGAGAAGATACACTGGCAGTTGTGGCAACAAAAATTTCTGAGCTGATTACTATTTAGTTGAGTACAGCCTGTTGTGTCTCAATTGATGCTCGTTAATCGAGCAACCAATTCTGAACTTCAAGATTAAGGTCACAAGCCCGCTAAAGCGGGCCTGTGTGACCTGCTCACCATTGATTAATACACCACGATGTTAGTAATGTCTTCATAAGTCACATGAGGACATCCCATTGAAGGAACGATTTCCCGCCGAACAGATCATCAGTATTCTCCGTGGGGCTGAAGCCGATGTTTCGACCCGGGAACACTGCCGCAAGCACGCTATTTCAGACGCTACCTTCTATACCTGACGCAAGATGTGAATCGCAACGGGTTCATAGCCCCCTCCTGAATCACCCACCTGGCGATGGTTTATGCCGCTATAGCTCAAATATTGATCGGCTGGTGTTTTCCTGATTGCTCTAGCGGTCTCTGTTCTTATTTGTCTTTCAAAACGACTTTTTATTAATTTGGTAATTCTGACGGTAAAGGCCAGTCTTCTGGTACCAAGGCAGGGGGCTTGGTCCAGGGAAGCTCGGTTAAAGCATCTTGGAACCACGGGTCGCGAAGATTTGCGTGCTCTGTCACGATAAGCTGGAAGCCTGGGACTTCTTCTTGTGTAAACTTCAGCAGTAACGCAAACAGCCTACGTACTGCTGATAAGTCAGCATCTGCTTCCGTTTTCTGAACAGTACCATCAGCTTCCTGGTAAATTTTTTCAGAAGGGAAATAAACTTGGGTAGGCTGATCAATTAAAAGAAACTGAGGGATGGGGCAATTGTTCTTTGAGGCAAAGAGGTGAAGGGCTAACAATGCAGACAGATGATAAGCGAGATGATTTTCGCCACCGCCAGTTCGACTCATAGGTACTGGACGATCTGTACGATCAAAGATAATAGTCATTTGGCTTAGATCAAACCGTGCAGGGAGCCCCTGAAATTCTGCATCGAAAGCCAGGATGTAGCGTGTAATCTGTGACGAAATGTTATTCAGAATAGATATGAGTCTTTCATGGCTGCTATCAGCTCCAATTTTCCGTTGTAGTTCTTCGACTTTGAGCTGTAGACGACGATTTTCTGCTTCATATGTTGCCAGCTCTGAGTTAGGTACAAGGTCTTCCAGAAACAAACTAATGCGACCGATTACTCTTGCCGCAGCATTATTGCGTGAGCCTAATTGCTCAATAACTTCGTTTGCCGCGATTGCCGCAGCAAGCTCCACTTCTTTGGCTCTTATCGTACTTACAATGGTCTGAACCTCATCTTCTAGTTCAGTAAGATAAGCATCCATTTTAGGGCGTTGGCCAACCACAATGCTCATTTCAGCGTCGAGAGTTGTTAGTTCGCTCAGGAGTGCTTTTGCAATTGGAGATTCCAGTGCTAAATTTGCTTCACAGAATGGCCATTGCCATTCGCCGGTTTCCGGATTTTTCGGTAGTGCCTTGATAGAAGATAATCGGTCTTGCTGTTCTAAAACTTCGTTTTCAAAATTACCTGATTGCTTCGCATATAACCGAGCAGAATCAATTCTGGACTGGATCTGACGTCTGTCTTGTCGTAAACCCGCAATTTCATTTTCAAGAATGGATATTCTATGTCCATCGTCTTCAGGTATGGATGACGGAATCCATTGCATTGCAGAACGCAAAACATTAATTACTTCGTCAGCTCCGGTTCGGTCTTTGTCTTGTGTGATAATACCTACGGCTCTGGCTTCAGATAAAAGTCCAGAACCTTTTAGCAGTGATGTATCGATTGTATCTCGAGCTTGTTCAAGACGTTTGGCATTGATTTTCAGATCTCGCTGTGCTGTACGAAGTTTGGTTTCAAGTTCATAGCGATCATTTGATGAAATGCCTAGAATAATCGGTAATGTGTCGCGAATAGTTTGTGGCTGAAATGCCTCATTTTGTCGATAAAAAAGTTGATCTTTATTTGCTACAAGGCCCTGCTTTTGGAAAAGGTAATAAAAAGTATGCTTGATGTTTGCATCAAAGCTTTCTCTGCTGTGCCCAATTGCCACATCTGTACGGTTCTCGCGGATGCCAAGTAATCGTGATAACAATGCGACTACCGAATCATCATCGGTGTTAACCGAGAGGTCTTTGAAATTCGGTGCGGTCAGTTCATTTCCTCGTCGCAGCATAACGGTGCCACAGCTTGTGGCTCCTGCATTTGGTGTTGGTTTCGCGATCAGTACCTGTTCCTGTGAAAATTGATAAATGACTGCGAACCATGACACTTTATCGCGAATAATACCTTCTGGTACGTTAAAGGTAGAGCGACCCATGCAGTATTCAATGATCTCAGAAAGAGCTGATTTACCGGTTGAAGAACGGCCAGTAATGACATTTAAACCATTAACCTTAAATTGCAGGTCCCGACGTTGGCCATCATGGCTGTAGACATGAATCGACTTAATTTTCATGGGCGTATTCCAAAAGTCGTGTACACCGTAACGCGATCTGCAATACGGGCAAATTCTTTTCCCATATAGCGCGCGACACGCTGGCATGAGATAGATTCTTCAGTCCCTGTGACCGATTTGCGAACTTTATTAGGTACTGTTTTCAATCGGCCGTCTTGCGTTACAACAAAACATCCTCGTTCCATGAGCACTCCAAAAGCTTCAAGCGTAAATGGAAGCATATTATTGACGCGGTTAGCAAAATTAACGAGTAATTTGGGGTTGTTTTCTATAGTTTTCAAAAGATAGCGGCGAGGATTTTCAGCAAACACTTGGCGAGAATCTTTTTGCAGACATAATGGTAAAACTAGAAGAGCCAGAGAAAATGGCATGCCCTGTGAGTTTTCCTCTTCGTAGCTCTGCATTGCTCTGAATAGTACAACACCACAAAAAGCAGGATTGAAAAGATTCCTTATCTCGAATGGACGCTGATCCCATTGCTTCATGCTTGGGCTCCTAACAATTGACCAACTCTATTTAGGAAGTGGGGATGCCAGAAAATTTTGGGTAGTGGTCTACTGTTCGCAAGGATGTGAAATCCTCCTCTAACTACATAAGGCTCAGTCACTCGTTCTCGGATACGCAATGAGTGAATATTACCACTTTCAAGATCGGCCCATTGATACAATGCTTTTCCTGCAGTAATAAGTACTTCGTCAGCTGAATTTTCATCTAATTCTTCAAAAACGACGTCTTTAAAGCGACTCCATTCATCAACAAGGCGGTCTTCATAATCTTCCATCTCTCCTGTAACCAAAAGGTTTTCACGAGCCCATGAAGAACGCTGCTCAAATGCTCGGTAGTAGTCGAGAATAGCGTTTCGGATACGATTAGAGGAAACCCCTATTTCACGGAGCTGCACAACAAAGAGCCTGGGATCATTCATCGCGTCGATTTCTCCAACGGGCATTTTTCCTCTAAACGTAATCGGCAGATTGTCCGATTTGTACTCTTCAGAAAATGCTGCAAGTTTGTCGGAAATCTCATAACCAAAAATCGCCTCTTTACGTTTCCCTGTTAGCAGATCGACTATGGTGTTATTCCACCACCCTTCAAGTCGTTCAAAAATAGCGTCTCGGTTATCGCGTCTAATGATACGCATGTGCTGATTTTTAATGATTGTTGGGAGGTCTTCAATGCGAGGCCCGCCATCAAATATGACTATCCGTGATAAGAAGTCATCTTTTTGCTCATCAGTCAGTTTATTGAACTCATCGGCTATTGCCGTGATCAGTTTTGACTTGCTTCTAGCCAGAGCAGTGTTGGCGTGGTGAGTTATTGATACTGAATTATCGTCTTTTGTTGGCGGTTCGACTAAGAAGTGTTGCAGGAACGAGGCGTTTGAGATAGTTCCAGTCGTAAACAGAAAGAAACGAAGATTTGCTTCGGTTTTACCATCACGATTATAGCGGTCAAGCCAGATGCGGACTGACTTCCAGAAATCGGTAGACAGGTCGGTTAGAGTATCCCCATCCCCCTTGTGTTTGAGCGATGCCAGTGTTTTGACACCATCAGAATTGACGAAGTCTAGGTCATCATCTTTTTCGATCAAAACAGATGTATCTTCTGGCCACTGTAGAAGCTTAAGTAGCGCAAAACGAGGCTGATAGATATACCCTAAGCCCTGTTCACCAGCAGCGTATTGATCGCTAGTTGCTCCGGTCATGTTTTAGTCCCTGCGTCGATTGCGCTTCAGTTGTACGGCAAAATGACTCACGAAAGCAACGAGCTACCATCCAACGTTTGGCGATACGTATCACATTATCTGTATTGACTAAAAACAATACCACTGTGTTTACTGCGTGAATAGAAAAAGTAAGTACTTGGGGATGCTAAATGTGAAGTGAATGGCTTCCACTTTATCAGTAACTTAATCTCGCTCATCAAAACGTGTATGTTGAACCTAGATGATAGTCACAAATGCTAAATCAATAAGTTACCTATATATGCTTGTTAAATGATGCTCATAACGTACAAAAAACCGTTGACCAAGCTGTCCCCTAATATAACTCCCCAGTGACAAGCTTAAATGGGCATAAAGGTCTGCTCCTGGCACATGGCAGACCCCGAAAACGCGCCGTGCCTTCACGTTAGCCCGGCCGCTGCGGCCAGAAGGGTTCACCCTGTCGTCATGCTCACCCGTTCCCCGTCGAAGCGGTGCATTCAGCCCGCTGTCGACGGCGCGTGCGGCCCTTCCGTCCTTCGCTTTTCCCCGGGCTGTTGTGCCGGCACGGCGCAAACGGTGCCGCATCAACCGGAGACACAGATATGCAGAAACTGACCCGCATCACACTTAGTAGCGGTGAAATGGCCATTTACCTGGATGGCTGGTACCTGACCAGCACGGAGCCGGGCGACAGGGCAGACGGCCTCGATGACATTGTCACCGGCCTGCTCAGTATACCGGGTATGACGCTGCAGGACATTGACGCGCCGTGCCCGGCGCATGAGGACTGGTGCTGGAATGATGTGGCGGACGGAGTGTTTGCCGCGTGCCAGCCTGACGCGGGGGAGTATACGGTGGCCGCACTGACTGACCGCCTGTCACGTTATCCGGCAGATGCACTCTGCTGCGGCACGTTCTGGCTGCGGGAGCATTTCCTCACGCTCGATGCCAGCCTGACAGATGAGCAGATACGACTGGCCATGAAATTGGCGCAGAGAAACCATGATGCAGCAGTCGGGTTTAACTGGGATACGCTTCAGGCAGCTATTGAATGCGTTAAGGGCTGAGGAACGGCAGGCTGCGCGCTGAAAAAGGGAGGGAAGAGAAAAAAGGTGCAGGAGACATCATCTCCTGCCGGCTACATAAACTCAGTGGCACCTGAACCTTGTGCTCTTTATGCCACCTATTCTGGCAGACGAACCTTAACTGGACATTAATTAACCATAAAAATAGCGAGGTAACCGGGTTTTTCCTGCACATCTCCTGCTGACAGGATAAGGCTGTCGCTGTGCTCCGCTTCTCTGCCGCTGTCCGTCCTCCTGTCCGGCCATCGGCGAGCGGGAAGTGCCGTGCCCTCACGGTAGCCGGGCTGCCTCGCCGGCAAGGGAAGCTGACGCCGTCATGCTCACCCGTTCCCCGCCGTGCGCGGAACATTCAGTTCGCTCCGGCGGCGCGTGCGGCTTGCGCTGACGCCCCTGCCTGCTCGCCAGATCGCCCGGCTGTGTGGAGGTCACGGCACCACTGGGGTGCCCCTTCATACACAGGAGCAGAACATGTCCCGTTTCATGCAGGGTGACAGCGTGCAGCTGATGGCCACCTTTCCGGATAACAGCATCGATTTCATTCTCACAGATCCGCCGTATCTCGTCGGCTTTAAGGACCGGTCAGGGCGTTCGATCGCCAATGACGTTAACGATGAGTGGGTGATGCCCGCCAGTCAGCAGATGTACCGCGTCCTGAGAAATAACAGTCTGGCCGTGAGCTTCTATGGCTGGAACCGCGTGGACACCTTCATGCGGGCATGGAAAGCGGCGGGCTTCCGCATTGTTGGCCACCTCGTTTTCACCAAACCCTATGCCTCCAAATCCGCCTTTGTCGGCTATCAGCACGAAAGCGCGTATATCCTGGCAAAAGGCCGTCCGGCGCTGCCGCAGAACCCGCTGCCGGATGTGATGCCCTGGGAATACACCGGCAACCGGCATCACCCGACGGAAAAGCCGGTCAGCATTCTTCGTCCCCTGATTGAGTGTTTCACCCGCCCCGGCGACCTGGTGCTCGATCCGTTTGCCGGCAGCGGCTCGACGTGTGTGGCTGCTGACCAGTGCGGCCGGCGCTGGATTGGTATCGAGCTTCTGGAGCAGTACCACACCGCCGCTCTGCAACGGATTGGTGAACAGCGCGCGCTGATGCATTCGGCCGCGGTGTGATGCCCCGACGGCATACGCACATAACGACACGTCGGGGGGCATTCGCCACCCGCGAATACAGGTTTAGAAGAGAGAAAATTATGCTGTACGGAACCCGCAAAGAACTGAACAAAAAACTGAAACGCGCTTTTGGCGATACGGAAAAATTTGCCCTGCTGGTCTGGAGCCGCGAAACCATCATAGGCGTGGCGGAGGACATGACGGAACTGGAGGCGGATCGCATTCTGGAGGAGATTGGCGGGGCCGGCAGCGGCGACCATGCGGAAGAGGGGATTTCCTTCGGCACGGTGCTGGAACTACTGGCCGGTCTGCGGGCGGCACCGGCGATGGTCAGCGTGCCGGCTGCACTGCTGGAACTGGTGAGCGGCTGGGCTGAGCGCTGTCTCAATGAACAGGATGCGCTGGCCTGGAAGGCCGGCGGGGACACGCCGGAGACGGTGACTCGGGGACATGCTGCCCTGACTGCCCTTAAACAATTCACGAAAGCCTGATCGGAGGGAGATACATCATGAACGGACAGACACCTGAGACAGGAGCCGGCAGTGAACTGTTAGCGGATGTGGCCATTCTGGAAGCGTCACTATATGAGTTTCATCTGCGTCTGCGGGACATGACAAAACGTCATCTGTACCGGGACGCCGCACCTGTCAGTAAAATGGCCGGCCTGCTGATTGAGCAGATTGATATGCAGCTGGTTGAATTGTACCGCCGGGCGGCAGAGATACGGAATAATCTGGGATAACCGTCAACGGAAGTGGTTATTTTATAACCACTTCCGTTCTTTTTGCTGCCATCAAGGCCGCGCGGTGTTTATCCACAGGGTTATGCCCGCCCTGTGCAGTTGCGCTGTGGAAAAAAGGACGTTGCTGCGCGCCGCTGTCATTACGCCTGCGGCGGAGAAGGGCAGAAAACCCGGTCCGTGCGGTCTGCGGCCGGTGCCGTGACTTCACTATAGCCCGGCTGCTGCGTGTTCAAGAGATCGCAAGCTCGCCTCCTCCCCCGTTCGCACTCGCCTCACCGCGCTTACTCCCGTCGCGCCTCCGCTCATGCTTCGCGTCACCGCCGTGCGTAATCCCGCCTCGCGCTCGCTTGCGCTGCGGCCTCGTCGTCGCTCCTGAACACTCCGCTTTCCGCCGGGCTGCCATTCAGTCACGGCACAGGCCGTATCGGTATTCACCCTTAATAGCGGAGATTATGTATATGCACACGTCAGTCACTGATTTTCAGCCCGCCCGTATTCTGGACGGTTACGTCAAACTGCGTTTCCTGCCAGCCCTATTTGGTCACGATTTTATTATCGCTGAAAACAATATCTATCTCTATGCCACCCGATATCTGGACGGATATGACGGCGGCGCGTGGGATTACGCGGAGCTGCCGGAGGGGGGCGGTTTTATGAAGCCGGAGGGAGAAGCGCGCTGGCGTTTTGTGAATCCACTCAGCGACGCCGATCTCAGTCTGGGCAATGAAGCTGCGGGGATTGTCATCACCGGTCTGGTGCTGAACCACCGGAGCTGGATGTATGACCGCCACGACGAGGAAGAACTGTGCCGCCTGTACTGCCGCCGTCACCAGCAGTTAATGGCGTATGCCGAATGCCACCCGGGAACCCGCAGAGCGGGGTGGTGATAAGGTTGCATGGTGAGGATCGACTGCTCAATGCCATACGGCTCACCGGCGGGCGTATCACGGAGCCGGAAGAGGTCGAGCTGATAGCCCGCAGCCTGGCAGAAGCGGAAAGAGAAGCTACGGCAAGAGAGGACTATTCTTCAGCAATACCTCCGGATGGGCTACAGAAGCAGGAAGACGCTCAGGGAACAACCCCCCAGGAACTGACTGCGGTAGCCCTTAGTGCCATGCCGTTGGATGAACCTTTCCGTGCGGGGGGTAAAAGTGATCCGCTCCGGCAATCAGAGCTGGATAGCCGTTTGCGAGACGGTGAAGAGCAGGGTACCCGGGATGAGGCTATCCGCGAAGTATTGGCTGATATGCGCGGTACACGCCAACAGATCAGTGAACTGATGGGGCGTGCCGGGCATGGGTCGGTGGCGAATGTACCGGAAAAAGACATTGAACTGGAAAAAACGCTCGGCGGTGACTGATGCAGGTAGAAAAACAGATGCTCATTCCAGTCAATATTTACGGTATTGTCTTGTCCAGGTTCGTGTCTGTCGGTTATCACCGTGTATCACCCTGCCTTAGATTTAAGGGGGACAGGTGATACTAACCCGAATGCCTGTTTTCCCTGTCTCCCTCAATTCAGTACTTAACCTCTCGGCTCTGCAACGCGATGTTATCCGGATAGTTGCATTTGTCGCCATGTCAGGGGATCACATCGGCACCGCATTTCAGTTAGATATGCCCTGGCTCAATATGGCTGGTCGGTGTGCATTCCCGCTCTTCGCACTGGTGAGTGGTTGTAACGTGGCGAAGAAAAGCATACGACAGCAAGGTATTAACCGTCTTTGGCTGATGGCGTTGCTGGCTCAGCCGGGATACTGGCTGGCATTCAGTGACGCGGGAGGACAGTGGTGGCAACTGAATATTCTGTTCGCTTTTGCTGTTGCCATGCAGGTATTTCGGTTCCTGCAGAATGCGAGCATCCTCAATAGCTTTGCTGCCTTCGTGGCCCTGGTCGTCTATCTCCCGTTCAGTTCTGGCAGTTACGGGGTGGCCGGTCTGCTGGTGCTTGCCGGTGCGCGATGTTTATGGCTGTTCAGCGATAAACTCCGGCCAAGCGTGTTTTCCGTCTGGCTGCTGTTTGTTGCTTTGCTCAATGTACATCACGGGGACGTGATGATGCTTTCAGGTGTAATGCTGACACTGACGGTGCTGTTCTGCGTACACGGACTGGTTCCGGCTTCAGGCCAGCGTCTGCAGGTTGGACGCTGGTTTGCGCCAGCCTACATCCTTCATCTGCTGGGTATTGGTTTATGGGCAACGTTACCTGCTTTTCCTCTGCTGTCTGTTTTCCGGTAAACGAAAGCAATCACATGAAACGAAGCAATAGTGTGAAATTAATAGTTACAACATACTAAGGAATCTTTTTATATAGCTTGCAGGCAGCTCCGGCGCTGGTCTTCATGATGTCTGTCAGAAAAACGGACGAAGTTCGTTCCTGAAGCAGGCATGGTAGGCAGCTTTGAGCGATATGCGGGCATTCTCAAAACATTATGAATTTCGTGGTGTGTTAATCATTGGGTTGGAGGTTAATCGGATCATTGTTCGGTCACGGCTGCGCCTTACTGATATAAGTCCGTAAGCCCTTCGCAAGAATATCGAACACCGTTTTACAGGCCTCACTGTGGCGTAAGTCCTCATGCATCACCAGCCAGGTGTCGAGATGAAATGCAAAACAATCAGGCATCAATCTCTCTAACGGAACAGGGAAACCGGACAGTTGAACCTGACACATCCCTATGCCCGCGCCTGCGCGGAAACTTGACCCTTTCGCCTGTTTCTGTATGCGGGGGCACTGGGATGCCGATGGTACGGTAATGGCGGAAGCCATACAGCATGTCGCACAAGTTGCGGGTGTTCACCTCAGTTGACCGAACTGACTTGCCAGGCCTGCGCGTTGAGAAGGCGTGACTGGTCGCTTTGAGCGAGAAGCTTACATTCATGACTCTCGTTCGACGCGAGCAAAGATTCGGACTCATTAGAAAGCTAAAAAGGTTTAAGCCAGCCCCTGGATGATTCTCGATTCTTTAATAAGAAAAATCACTTTTCCTTTGATTTTTATTCATGCAAACCTGTATAAATAGTAAGATAAAGTAACAATAAACCAAACGGATAACAAGATATGACAGATCTCGCTCAGGTAATATCCTCTGCAGTCAAAGCGTCAGGTGCCGATGACTCCATTAACAAACAATTAACTGAAGTATTGAGAAAAGATTTAAACGACTATATCAGCCTTGAGCGACTTAAAAACAAGCTAGAAGTTTTGTACAATTTTGAGAAAAACTATCTTGAGCTTGTTAAGGCATATAAAGAAGAAATTAAGTTTGCTAGCACTCTGCAAGAGGACTTGCGAAAAGAGCGTTCAAAATTCTTTTCTGAGACCCTTAAAGAGGTTTCAGGAACACTCAGTGAATCACAAGTAGATCAGTCGGTTGCTTCAAAATGGTTAAAAGAACTTGTCGATAGTTATACCAAAAGTTTAGACCTAAGCAGTAGCTTAATTGAAGAACATACCCTTGATACTATCGGGAAAATTCGTTCAGAAGCAAAATTAAGCAAACCTAATTTGTCTTCAGATAATTAGAATGAAAAAAAGTGCTCACGTAAGGAAATTAATAGCCATTTTGCATTTGGTTGAAAAACATAAAGCCTTAGAAAATGCATCATACCACAGGGCTATCGGATCCTTAGTGAGTACTTTTTATTTAATCTTGCGATTAAAATTAACAGAAGCCAAAATAGCTCAAGAATCGATGAAAAAAACACTCACCGAGTTGTTAACAGCTTTAAGACAAGCAAGAGAGGATCTCGTCTCACGTAGTATAAATGAACACCCTCAATTATTTTCTTGCTTATTTCAATATGAGAAAAATGAAAATCTTTTATCACTCTCTTTTGAAAGAGAATACTCAATTTTTATTAATAACAATTTAGAAAGGATTGCTAATCAAATTACTGACATTGAAGATGCTAATACACAAAATTGCCTGAAGTACATTACCAAAGAACTTGTTGGCTTCAAACAATCCAGAACAACTTCAAACACTTATGCTTTTTTCCTTGATGATAAGGTCAATCAAATTGGAAACATATTTTCAGTCTTTGACAAAGACAAGGATAGGATTGAAGAAATCAACTACTTGAGAAAAAAAGAACAGGTTCTTTTTGATAGATTATTCAACGAATTATTAGGAGAGTGATATGGGCTGGTTAGGTAACATAGGGAATGCCCTACTTGGTTGTATCAGTAAGCCAATTGAAGTTTTATGTGATTGGGCTTCTGAGCCGCTTAAAACAAGAGCTCATGAGAGAAGTGAATCCTCGCAAGACTCCGCTCACCAACGCAGTATAGACACATTAACAGCTCAATCCAGATCCGAACACGATTTCAAAATTAAAGAAATGGATCTCAGGCATCAATTAAGATCTCAAGAGAAAGAGCTTGAAGTTGACCTCGAGGTTCGAAGAGTTCGTGAAATTGAGAAAGCAGTAGCTGAAATCCAGGAATGGAAAAAAGAAAAAGAGTTTGAACGGATGGAGCGAACCACAGCCGCTATTGCTCTTTACCTTGAACAACTTACTAAGTTAAATGTAGAAACTATAACCGCCATCGGTCATATGCAACTTGAGCTTAAGGAACGAGCTCAACAATTAGTCTATGATAAAACTATTCAGTATAAAGAACTTCAGGATACAGCTATTGAAGAAGCGATGAATGATTTTCTTAGAATAGAAGAAAAATTTGGTAGCAATGAAAGAGCAAAGGATATTCTTATCAAAGCCGTCGATACTAAACTGGGTAATATAATAGCAACATCCACCCGCTTTCTGGAAGAACTGAACAGAGACATTGTAAACCTTAATGAAAGTATTGACAGACTAACAAATCAAGGTCAAAGATTTATTGAGAATCACCTGGAACGCTTCCATGTTTCTGATGTAAGTTCACCTTTGTCACTCACAAAAACAAATAATGAAAAGTTAATACCAATCCAAAAGGATAATGATTAATTCACGGAAAGTCCCGTTTGACATGGGACTTTTTTATTAAATTTTACAACCAAAACGTTATATTAGCGCAGATAAACCGATTCTCACGTATTATGCGAATTAATCTTAACAAGATAAATAATACTATCGTTTTTGGATTTATACTGATGATAATAACAATCAATAGCGAAGGAGAGCGTATGAATATTTTGCGCGTAGAAGCCTCGTTAAAATGGATGGTTAAGAAGAATAAAGGTGCCGGGTGTGGCCGGGTTCAGTTGCTCGCGGCTACAGCACTGATACCCGGATGACAGGTTTTCACATATCCAGCCAGACCGGCACCCAGGCGAAATTTAACCCCCATCTGTCTGCCAACCCAGCTGTCAACAGCATTCCTGTGCACGAGAGGCTCATCTGCATACTTCTTTGTTTTGGGGATTATGCTTGTTTCATTTTGCTAAAGATTTTTATCCTTATCGTGACATCGAGCACTTGTAATTGATCTACCTCTACATCCCAGATTAGCCCGGAATTACTGTAGGAGACACCACCGACGCTCAAAGATAAGGAATCGGGTAAATTACCAGAGCTGATTGCCACTAGAAGTGAATTAAATTTGTCACTGCTAATATAAATATCCGCCTGGGCAGAATATGAATCAAGAAAATATAACGTACCTGTGTTTTTCTGATTATCTCCCCCCATCAACAGCCTTATTATCCATGGTGTTAACGCAGGATAGGTTTCGCCCTCTTTCAAAAAGCATACTTTCCCTTCACTGGAAGGCGTTGCTTCAAATACCAGGACCGAATCAGATTCGGCTTGAGTTACAAAGTTGACACTAGCCACATTGGACTTGAAATTTATAATGCCTGTTTTTATTGACATGATCTCTTTACCCAGATTGTTGATAAAAATAACTGCTTTATCTTCTGCCGGAAAAGCTTTTATGACATGCCCCAATTCAGGACGCCTTGTGACTTAACCAGTTAACAGTCGCAGCGTTTCTCTCACGGCATACCAGCTTAGCGTGCATCATTGCTTTTCTTAGAAATTACTGATGCTTACATCATTCTTATTGACGCAGAATGCGGAGGTATGATCTATTTCGATTCAATAAATATGACACTGCCGCCATTCTGATGAACGACAGAAAGAACCGCATCTCCAACTTTAACCTCATCATTTTTATATTTACCTGACATTAGCTTGGTGATGATATCCATTGAAACCTTAAAATTCCCCGGCGATTTTTGCGTTGCATCAAATGCAGCCGAAGCTAAACTTACGGAGCGGGTTGCGGCATCAACATCTTTCCCTGAGCAAACAGTAACAACAATACTGCGAACATTATGATTAAATTTATTTGCTGCAATTCCTATTCTGTTGCATTCGTCAAATTTATAAAATCCATCAAAAGATATATCTGTTTCCGTAGTCTGAAAATCAGCTTTGTAGCCTGTTTGCAGCCTTTCTAACAATGAATTCAGTCTTGAAACATATGTCTCAACACTCACGTTGAATGTAACTATGTGGGATTCGTCGTAATCTTTTGCGGCAGGTACTGTCTTCGTTGTCTCTTCTTCCGGTTTCGGGCTCTCAGAATCATGAACAAATATTATTGTTGCGACCAGACAGACAAAACCAATAAAAGCTCCTCCCAGGATCCCCGAAACTCTGGACACCAGTTTGCTATGTTTTTTATCTTGCATACTACCGGATATGGTACATCCTGCAATTGCCCATGCCAGTACACCCGCCCCCAGAGGAGCCAGTACGCTCATCGTATTCACGTGATACCCTTGTTAGCACCAAAAGTGCGGAAAAAGAACATACGAAAAGTCACATTGTAGATCTCTGTTTTTTATGAAACTACAGAAATGAAAAAATAATAATCACAGTATTGGTTGGGCTGGCTTCGTCACAGCAGCTGCTTGTGGCCATACAAAGCACAGTACTGACGTGCCCGATCCGTCACAGGCTTGTCCAGCCAGTGGATGCAGCAAAAAACCAGTCTTTACCGGGTTCCTGTATATCGAGATGATGTAGCAAACGATTGTGTGCAGCAGACCGGCATCGTACCGGTCTGTGTCAGTATTGACGTCATTGCACAGAATCAGAGGAAGATGAGATCAATTCAGCCACCGGGAATGTTCACATACAGATCGTCCTGGGACCCTCGTCATAACAAATCTGTTTTTTGCCGCTTGCGTCTGTGATGTAAGTATAATTGCCAATGGTTTGCTTTCTACTGCCATCGCTACCGAAAACTATGCCACTGCTTTCGTAATATGATGTGGTATGCCCGTCTTTATCCTGCGAAAAAGTTCGATCACCGCTCTGGTAGGTGATGCTGCCATCACTACCGAATACGGTGCCGCCTAAATTCTGATAAGTGGTTCTGCCCTCATCGCTATCCACATAGGTTGTATCGCCATCATGGTAGATTGTGGTGCCTGCATGAGCAGAGACCGAGGAAAAGGCAGCAGCGATCAGCAAAGATTTGAGTAAAATTTTCATGGCCAGGTACTCAGGTGTATGCCGGTGTTTGGCTTTTTACATCATACGCTTACTGCGGCAGTAAATGACCATCTCAATCGTACTGGACACTGATAATCCAGACACATCCGATCTGCTGGCACTCATAATAAAGAACGGGAACAAGGCGGCTCCGCAGCGGGATACAGACATGCCGTTGGTGGAGCTAAAATTGCTGTCATGCTAACTGCCGAAGTTTACTGCACGTGTGATGGCTGGATAGTGAAAATGTAACTTGTGGCAAGCCCCTGTTCAGGGGCTTGTCAGGTGGATCATTCAATGCCGTATCTTTTTTGTGTCACAAAATCAGGTTCTTTCCAGTTGGGGCCTTTTTCCGGAAGAGGATTTTCGTTTTCTACCAATTTACCTTCACGGATCAATCGTTGAAACGTTTGTAACAACTTACCTTCTGAAATTACTTCAAATTTGTAACGAACAAACATGCGATCAATGACTGGATAAGGAGTGCGCAGCGCGAAATGCAAGAGAATATCTTCCACACTCTCATTTTTATAAATATTTTCAAGATCTAACATTATTTTCCCTCCTCCGCTTTGCGATACGCTTCCTCAGCCTCTGGTGTATATAAAGGATGTGTTTTTTCGTTTATTTTATAATCTTCCAACGTTGCAGTATGGGTGTTATTCCAGACTTCAGCTCTGTTCTTCGGTCGTTCATCATCTTTTATACCCAGACTCCGGTATCTTTCTAGCTCCCTGATTTCATGAGTATAAAACCGTTTATCCGTATCCGATATTTGTACCTTTGGAGGTTGTGGGCTGGAATATAGCAGCCGTTCATGTTTTCGCCGGCTTGAACCAAGTTGAGGTAGACACCCGGTGATCGGCCCCAGGCCAGATGACCTGCTCGCAGAAGGCAACTTATCACGATGTGCTCAATATCCACTTTGCCCCGAAGCGGGCAAGTATTCAGAGCTGAATATTCGTCAGGATCGAAAAAAGGCGATCACCGGGATTAGAGTGACTTCAAACGCAACGTAGTGTCCCTTAACACTCTTTGTCCAACGATATGTGAAAGCAAGGATAAATGCCGATTGTCACGTTGCAAGAATCAATGTCTCACCGTTTTTTTGTTAAATACTCGCCCTCCAATCGCTAGTACGACTTCCGCAACAGATGTGACCTGGAGAAGAATGTAGCTCACTGTAGGCGCAGTCAGCACTTCTCTCTATCTCATCCTGCCTGAAGATTTTCCCGAATGAGATTATATTTATGCTTCCCGTTTATTTGTGGGTAATCACTGTCTTATTTATTTCTTGAAAGTGTAGCATTTCTGTCATATTTATTATTAATCTCTTTAAGCATCGTTACCCCACCGAATATATCCGCAACTAAAATAAAATTATTTATTCATTCTGTCCGTTTTATTGCGCGGTGATTGTCTTTGCAGCTTTTTAATAGGAATATACAGGAAATACCTGTTCTAATAATACCTAACCAAAACTGAATTTTTGGGGTGACGTATATTCTCTTTCTCATGGATGGTCAGCGTGCGTTATCTGGCATGGTCTTTATTATTTGCAGCGGTAGCACTACAGGCTGCGCCATTATCACCGGCGGATCGTGATGCTGTCCGTCAGCAGCAGGAACAACTGCTGCGCCAGAACCAGCAGCAGCGCGACGAGCTGGAACGTGCCACACCGCTGCCGCGCGCAGGCCGCACCCCGTCTGACACGCAGGCCGGCGGCCCCTGTTTTGATATTCACACCATCACCCTTTCCGGCGTCACCCTTATTAACGCCAGGGCGCAGCAGAAGCTGCTCTCTCCCTGGCAGAACCAGTGCCTGAACATGGCGAAAATAACCGGACTCACCGCCGCCATTTCCGACTGGTATATCAGCCGGGGCTATATTACCAGCCGCGCGTTTCTTACCGAGCAGGATTTATCCCACGGCGAATTACGCATTGTGGTGCTGGAGGGGAAATTACGCCATATCCGCCTGGAAGGTGAATCGCCGCGCATGCTGAAAATGGTATTTCCGGGGCTGGAGGGGAAAGTTCTCAACCTGAGGGATATAGAGCAGGGCATGGAGCAGATTAACCGTCTGCGCAGTCAGCCGGTGCAGATTGAAATCGTGCCGGACAGCGAACCCGGTTATTCCACCGTGAATTTAACCGCCACGCCGGAATTTCCGTTAAGTGCCTCTGTGTCTCTGGATAACAGCGGGCAGAAAAGCACCGGTGAAAATCAGCTGAACGGTTCACTGACCGGCAATAATTTACTGGGGCTGGCGGATAAGTGGTTTGTCAGCGGCGGACGCAGCAGCGATTTCGCCACCGGGTATGACGCGCAGAATTTTCAGGCCGGGGTCAGTATTCCGTACGGCTACAGCCTGCTGGATTACAGCTACGCCTGGAGCAATTACCGCACCACCATCATCAGTCAGGGGTTTCCGTGGGTTTCCACCGGCGACACGAAAACCCACCGCCTGAACCTCTCGCGCGTTATTTTCCGCAACGGCGACATCAAAACCGCGCTCAGCGCCGGCATCACGCAGCGCGCATCGCGCAACTGGCTTAACGACGCCCCGCTGGTGAGCAGCACGCGCAATCTTTCCAGCCTGCAGCTTGGCATCAGCCACACACAGAAACTGCTGGGCGGCGTGGCGACCTTTAACCCGACCTACAGCCACGGCATGCCATGGTTTAACGCCGAAACCGATGAAGGTAAAACCGGCGATGTGCCGCGCGCGCAGTTCCGCAAGGGGAGCCTCAGCGCCAGTTTTCAGCGCCCGCTCACCAGCGACCTGCTGTGGCTGACCAGCCTGTACGGGCAGTGGTCGCCGGACCGGCTCTACGGCAGCGAGCGCCTGACGCTTGGCGGTGAAAGCTCGGTGCGCGGTTTCAAAGAGCAGTACATCTCCGGCGACAACGGCGGTTACTGGCGCAACGAAGTGAATTACACCCTGTTCACGCTGCCGGTGCTCGGGCAGATAAGCGCCACCGCGGCGCTGGATGGCGGCTGGCTGGAGAAAGACCGGCTTGACCGGTATGCCGCCGGCACGCTCTGGGGCGCCGCGGCAGGACTGGGCAGCGCCGGGCGCTGGTTCGCAAGCCAGGTCTCTGTCGGCACACCTCTGCGTTACCCGGACTGGCTCGGCCCGGACCACCTGACATTTAACTGGCGTGTGGCTGTCACTTTTTAAAGGAAGACAAGGATGAATACCGATAAACCGGTTCGTTTCTCCCAGCGCGCACTCAGCTGGCTGATTATCGGCCTGCTGGTCTGGCAGCCCGTGGCACCTTCCTTCGCGGCGGCCATCACGCCGACCGGCCCGGCCAGCATGGACAAAGCCGGCAACGGCGTGCCGGTGGTGAACATCGCTCCACCCAACGGCGCGGGCATCTCGCACAACCAGTTTAACGAATACAACGTCGGCCAGCAGGGGCTCATCCTCAACAACGCCACCGGACAGCTGAACCAGACCCGGCTTGGCGGGCTTATCCAGAACAACCCGAACCTGAAGGCCGGGCAGGAAGCGAAGGGCATTATCAACGAAGTGACCGGCGGCAGCCGCTCACAGCTGCAGGGCTACACCGAAGTGGCGGGAAAAGCCGCCAATGTGATGGTCGCCAACCCGTACGGCATCACCTGTAACGGCTGCGGCTTTATTAACACGCCGAATGCGACACTGACCACCGGCAAACCACAGTTTGACGCGGCGGGCAACCTCTCGGCTCTCGAGGTGACAAAAGGCACCATCACCGTCGAAGGCCAGGGGCTGAATGCCAGCGGCAGCGATGCGCTGTCACTGATTTCCCGTGCCACCGAAGTCAACGCTGCTATACATGCGAAGAATTTAACGGTCACCACCGGGGCGAACCGGGTGGATGCCAGCGGTAAGGCGACCGCTATCAACGGCGAGGGCGCGGCACCGGTGGTGGCGGTGGATACCGGCGCACTCGGCGGCATGTATGCCAACCGTATTCACCTGGTCTCCACAGAAAAAGGCGTGGGGGTGAACCTCGGCAATCTGGCGGCGCGCCAGGGCGATATCACGCTTGATGCGAACGGGAAAATGACCGTCCGGGAGAGTGTTGCCAGCGGGTCGCTGACGGCGAAGGGCGATGGCGTGACGCTCACCGGCAGCCATAAAGCGGGTGGTGATATCGCGGTTAACAGCACGCAGGATATGGCGCTGAACACCGCCACGCTGGCGGCGGACGGCAAACTGACGCTCAGCGGCAACGGCAATACCACGCTGACGAACAGTTCGCTCACCAGTGGCGGGGACATGGCGCTTGCCGGGAAAAACATAACCACGGACACCGCCAGCCAGGCGAATGCCGCAGGGAACATCGCCCTGACGGCGCAGAACCTTACCCAGAAGGGGAAAATGGTTTCCGGCAGTGATACCCGCATTACCGCCGGACAACTGGATAACCAGGGCACCATCGCCGCGAAAAATCAGCTCACCGCCTCGGCGTCCACGCTGAACAACAGCGGAACACTGCAGGGCCAGTCGCTGGGTGTGACCGGCGATGCGCTGCACAACAGCGGCTCGCTGCTATCCGAAGGTGATACCCGGCTTACGGTCGCCCGGCTGGATAACCAGGGGATGGTAGCGGCAAAAGGCCAGCTTACGGCCACCGCCTCCACGCTGAATAACGGCGGCACACTGCAGGGGCAGACGCTTGCGGTCTCCGGCGATGGGGTACAGAACAACGGCACCCTGGCCGCTGACGATTCCCTGAACGTGAAGGCCGGCGCGCTGACCACCGGCACCGGCTCCACTGTTACCGCGAAAGGCGATGTGACACTGACCGCGCAGACCACTGCTGATATCGGCGGGCAGGTGAATGCCGGTAAAGCCCTGAGCGTGAAAGCAACTGACCTGCAGACCCGCCAGCAGGCACAGCTGCAGAGCGGCAGTGACCTGACCCTGACGGTCGCTGACAGCGCCACGCTGAACGGTACTCAGGCAGCGAAAGGCACGCTCAGCGTGACGGCGAAATCCGTCAGTCACGGCGGGAAATCGAATGCGTCAGCCATCACCCTGACCGCCCCCGGTGCGCTGAACAACAGCGGTACGCTGGTCGCGGATACGCTCAGCCTCGGCAGCACACATATCACCAGCAGCGGGCTGTTGCAGGGCACACAGGCTCTGAACCTGCAGACGGACTGGCTGGAAAACCTCACCGGCGGCACGCTCTATTCTGCAAAAGACCTGACGCTTGCCATCCCGCAGCTGAACAACAGCGGGTTAATCACCACCGACGGTGACCTGCGTCTTGTCGGCAGTACGCTGGTGAACACAGGAGAAATCAACGGCGTTAATCTGTTCAGCGATTATCACAGTCTGATCAGCAACGGCCGCCTGCTTGCAGACGGGCAGTTAAGCCTGGCCGCAGACAGCATCAGTAACAATGGTCTGGTAGCAGCAAACGTCACCAGTGTGCGAGCAGATACCCTCGATAACACGGGAACAATACAGGGCAGTGATGCCCTGACGTTACAGACGCAGAAAACCACCAACAGAGGGACGCTGGCGGGCGGAAGCTCGCTCGATCTGAGCGGACTGGCATTAATCAACAGCGGCCTGATTGCCGCGAAAAACCTGACGCTGAACAGCGCTGATATTACCAGCAGCGGCACGCTGCAGGGCACGGCGCTGCTGACCGCTTCCGGTACCACACTGACTAACCAGCAGGACGGCCTGCTGCTCAGTAACGGCGCGGTGACGCTGAAAAATGACCGGCTGAACAACGCCGGGCAGATACAGGGTGACACGCTGAACCTCGCGACCGGTCAGTGGATGAACACCGGCACGGTTCTCGGGCAGAGCGGCCTGACTGCCACGGTCAGCGGCACGCTGGATAACCAGGGCCAGGTGGTCAGCCGGCAGGGGATGACGCTGACGGCAGAGAACAGTACAAACAGCGGCGCGCTGATGGCGAAAGTGCTCGCCCTGCACGGCGATTTGCACAGCAGCGGTCTGATTCAGGGGACGGACGGGCTGACGTGGGATGGCAACACGCTGACCACTACCGCGGACGGGCAGCTTGTCAGCGGTGGCAGTCTGGCACTGCAGGGTAAAACCCTGGACAACGCGGGCCGGATGCAGGGGAAAACCCTGACCGCAACGGCGGACAGCCTGCATAACAGTGGTACGGTGCAGGCGCAGGACGCGCTGAACGTACAGGTTACCGGCACACTCGCTAACCAGGGGCAGATGCTGAGCCAGGGCCAGGCGGATATCCGCGCGGCACAGCTGAACAACGACGGCACGCTGGCGGCAAACGACCTCGCCATGACGGCACCGGTGATAACCAGCAACGGCATCCTGCAGGGCAATCACAGCCTGACCTTCGCCACGCAGAGCCTGTTCAATGGGCGCAACGGTCAGCTGGCAAGCGGCGGGCTGCTTGATGTAAACCTCGATGCGCTGGAAAACCAGGGGCTGCTGTATGTGCAGGATGCGCTGACGCTTCATGCCGGCAAACTGGTGAACAGCGGCAGCCTGGAAGCGGACGCGCTGGATATCACCGCTGACAGCACACTGGACAACAGCGGCACGCTGCTGGCGCACCATGCGGCTTTGCTTCGCGCGGATGCACTCGGCAACAGCGGACAGATTGCCGGCAACACCGTTTCCCTGACCGGCAACACGCTGACCAACAGCGGCCTGATTCAGGGGGCGCAGCAGGCGCAGGCGCACGCAGGCAGTATCATCAACACCGCCTCCGGTAACTGGCTTTCCGGTGGTGCGCTGACGTTTGACGGTGGCAGCCTGAGTAATGCCGGAACGCTGCAGGGCGAGTCGGTTTCCCTCACCGGCACCACGCTCGACAACAGCAACACCATCAACGGGCTGCATGGCCTGAGCGGCATCTACAGCGGCACACTTACCAGCGTCGGGCAGATGGTCAGCGGCGGGGCGACGGATA
>NZ_JAPVXH010000005.1:0-302097 GCF_027109175.1 Kosakonia sp. SOY2 | reverse complement strand
CAGCAGCGCCGTGCCCTGCAGCGTGCCGCTGCTGGTGATATCAGCGCTGTTCAGTGTCAGGTTTTTCGCGGCAATCAGGCCGCTGTTGCTCAGTTGCGACGTGTTCAGCGTAGCGCTGTCGCCCGCGACCATGCGCCCGTCCGCCGCGTTATTCACCTGTTGCGCCAGCGTCAGCAGCAGCGTGGTGGCACTCAGGTTGCCCTGGTTAGCCCCCTGTGCCCACCACAGGGCATTATCCCTCTATCACCCTGTGGAGGATCCGATGAAACAACTGCTGGCAATCCTGATACTGTTCGCGTTTAACGGCGTTGCCGCCGCCTCTCCTGCAACGCCGAAAGCGGTGCGCAACGACCGCTACTTGCTGATCAGCACTTCACCGCAACAACCGCCGCTGGAGCAACTCACAACCTTATTTATCCCGCCCGGTTTTCACCCGACGGTAGGGGAGCGCCGCAGTACCTACTGCGCGACAGCGGCTAGTCTTTGTGTCTTGCCGATACACACCGGGCGCAGCTTTATGACTTCCCGTTACCGCTGAGCCAGTACCGTACAGGCCCGCTGCGCCTAAAGGCCGACCTGCAATTGCTGGCGGGCCCGGCGTGGCGGATGACCACCGACGAAAGCCACCGTGAAGTCTGTTTCACCAGCGAGCATTCCCTTCCCCTGACGGTAGCTTACCTGTAAGCGCACCCGTTTTAGTTCCACGCACTTTTTGAGAGTTCCGGTTTTTCAGCCATCAGCCGGTACTCTTCCGGTGTCGGGTTATTCAGGGATTCATGGGGCCGTTCGCTGTTATATTCAGCCAGCCAGCGCTCTGTAATTTCCCATGCTTCATTCAGCGTTCTGAATAAATAAAAATCCAGTATTTCTGTCCGGTACGTCCGGTTAAAACGTTCAATAAAGGCATTCTGCGTTGGTTTCCCGGGTTTGATAAATTCCAGTATCACACCATGCTCTTCAGCCCATTGTGCCAGCGTCAGCGAAACCAGTTTCGGGCCGTTGTCCATCCGCAGTTTCAGCGGATACCCCCGGTTCGCCACGATCCTGTCCCGCACCCTGAACACCCGCTGTGCCGGGATATTCAGAGCGATTTCTATTGCGAGGGCCTCGCGGTTAAAGTCATCCACCACATTGAAGGTCCGGAAGCGTCTGCCGCAGACCAGCGCATCGTGCATAAAATCGATGGACCAGCTCTGGTTCATCGCCTGCGGCGTTGCCAGCGGAGCCGGATTACGTACCGGCAGGCGCTGTTTTCCCTTACGCCGAAAATTCAGTTTCAGCAGGCAGTAAATCCGGTGAACACGTTTATGATTCCAGGTGTTACCCTGCCTGCGCAGCAACTGGAACAACTTCTTAAAACCATATCGCGGGTAGCGCTCTGCCAGCTCAGTCAGCAGCTGGATCACTGGTTCATCGCGCCGGGTATCGGGCTGGTAAACATAGACCGTCCTGCTCAGCGATAATGTCCTGCAGGCCTGGCGGATGCTCATGGCGAATTGTGCCGTCAGATAGCTGACGAGCTCCCGCTTTATCGCTGGTTTTAAAGCTTTTTTTCAATAACGTCTTTCAGTGCACGGCACTCGAGACTCAGGTCCGCAAACATCTGTTTTAATCGCCGGTTCTCATCCTCCAGGTCTTTCATCTTCTTGATATCAGACGCTTCCATACCGCCAAACTTCGCTTTCCAGTTGTAGTACGAAGCCTCAGGGATCCCGGCCTCGCGGCAGACATCCTTGACGGTACGTCCGGCTTCGACGGACTTCAGAACGGCAATGATCTGGTGTTCGGTGAATCGGGCTTTACGCATGGCGATCTCCTCAGAGGACATAGTCAGTATGTCGGAAGATCTCTGAAAGTGAATGGTTCGTTTAAGCGGGATGCTTACAATAAACGCCACAGAGGAAGGCAAATCGATATACAGCCCGCCCAGCCTTCGGCTGGGAAAGGCGCACGGGGGAAGTTGAAGCCTTAACCGTCGAGGGAGGGGCAACCATAAGCGTGCAATTTTTCAAGCCGGGGAGGTTCAGTGATTCATAACCTTTGTCAGCTCGACTTCACCCGTTGCGGCATTAAAGTACAGATAGAAAAGATCCCCATTCAACTGATCAGGTTTTGACCATATTTCCCTTTCCCCTAAGCTACGCTTTTCCTTGGTGTAGCCCAGCTTTTCAAGGTAAGAGCGCAACGGTTCAGTCCCGGTTGCTCCCTTGAAGATAATACTATTTGAAGGCGCATAACCATCGCCGGGGTGTGACTCGAAATTGAAGTCGTCCGTTATACGCGGGGCGTTTTCAATGTCCTTGTCTGTTAGAGTGTGGTAATTGAAGAAATCATTTTCTTTGTAGACAGTTGTTTCATCAGAGCCAGATGCAACGAGCCAGACAAATAACCATACTAGAATAAGCACGGTGACAGCCAACAGCACACACCACTTCACAACTTTTAACAGGGTTGTCATTGCTTAGCCCCCATGAATGAGAGCGATGCACCATCATTTGTAATGACTTTAACCACCCCGGATGTGAAATCGTCCCACGGCCTAAGCCATGCCATAAAATGCGGAAGATTCACCATATACGCCTGATGCCGCACACATGGATCTTCTGGATCAGGAAACAGAATCGGACGGAACCCTCGATTTTTATGGGAACCTATAGCGCCGTAGTAATCCCAGCGGCAGACGGCTGATTCATAACTCACAGGCTTGACACGATAACCATACCGACCCGGAATTATAGCCCGATAGAATCCGAACAGATCAGAAACCAAATCTTCGCCACTAAAGCCACTGTCCGTATACCAAGAGAATGACCGTAAGCTTTGCAGCCCCTCGAATCTGGATGCAGTGTTCATCATCATTGCCAGCATGATTCTGTTAATGTCTTCGGTGCTCCGGCCACACTTAATTTCCCAGCGAGAGAACTTCCCGACACCAAGCCGCGATGCGAACTTAATGATGCCCATATCCTGCCGATACATGACTACATAAGACGGCTTACCGCTACGCTCCCCCTCAACGAATTGACGTCTAAGCTCAGCCACGTCATTACCACGGGCATGCCCCATATCAATCCAGCCGAGTACCTCGGTGTAAACTATTCCCCTGTCGAGTACGTCAAATAATGCCCCGTCCTTTATCTCTCTTCTGGTGCTCACGCTTTCACCTCCATATCAACTCTGACCATCAATGGTATAGCCTATTTTTCAGGCAGTCCAGACGGCAAGCAATAGCATCATATAAGCCCCGTTGGTGGTACAGACAAGCGGAGCCTCTGGCGACTTCATCAGGGTTATGTCAGTTAGTGAGGCTTATCAGGATGACCATGTACCCAAGGGGAGCGAGGCCGAACCGCTGGCAGAGCTTGCATATGGTCTGCAAGTACCGTGACCACCAGAAACCTGTTTATCCCCTGCGGCGTCTCGCGACGGCGACAGAACGGGGGCATCGGGCTAAAATGCGCTTCACTAAAAGTTTTTGGGATTGTTTAGAGACGGTGGCTACGTCATAGCTTTCAAGTTGAGTCAGTACGTGTTTGACGCTTGGAACGACACGCCGCTATGAGTTAACATCCCAATTACCACTATCAACCACAGCGGCTTTTTCAAGGGACATAACAGAGCATTTCTTACAGGCAAAAGAGACAGATTTTATTGTCTAACTAGCTGTATTGTAAGGAATTTAGTGACTTTGTGCGAAGGCCGGACTCAAATATCGAATTAAGCTTCTAATTTATAAGCATTTTTAATTTTAATCATTAACACATGCCCCCTTTTGTGCCCCCAGACGTTTTGATGCCATAGCATTGATAATAAGTAGGAGCATATACCTTTTAAGGGTGGTACTTCCTGCCGGTGAGGTTCCGCTGTCAGGATCCTTACCGGAACAAAAATTAACATTCCATTAATCTCAGAGCCGCCCTTACATAACCCTCTTCAGGTTTGAATCGTGACATGTGGCGTACGCAGACAACCGGGATACTTCTACTACTAATATTGGCCATAAAAGCGAAAGTGGTGTGGTAACCCTTGGGGTGAGAAAATTTGAGAGTAGTTGCATCGCCAAAGTGTTTTAGCAACAGGCTTGCAGCAGAGATGGACTGAAGACTGTTGCTGTATGCAACGATGAGATCTGGTTCGCTCAAATTGGTGGTCACATGCTCAAAAAATGCCATTGATTTTGCTTCGATCTCGTTCATTGTCATATTTCGACAAGCTGCTTCTTTTTTTAGGGTTACTGCATTCTGAGAACACATCATAAATGCATTGGTATAGATAACGTCTTCCCACCTATAACCGAGGCAAACAGGTATTTGTTGTAATCGTTTTGCAAGATGCGTGATCCCCCATTTTCCTTCTATTCCTTGTTGAACCCCGGAGATAAAAGGATGAGCATAATCTTCAAGAATAGATTGGCGATTTGTCATACATGAATCAGCTAACGAGCCATTAAAGCCCATCACAATTAGCCGCTTTCTTGATGGTGTTGCGGCCAGGAGATCAAAGGCGCAGTCATAAGGTCGACCCGGCAAATCAGCCAATCCAAATCGGGAGAGCCCTTCTAGAATGAAATCTCTGGTTTTATCCACTGCTTAAATCTTCCCATGATGTGCATAGCATCATCATATGCAAAAAAAGTTTTTTTGCACCTAACTGTTCACACTGTTCACCTCGATAACTTTCCATTTAATATCATTAAGATAGGATGTTATGAGTTGGTGAACAGTGAACATTCGACTCTTCACCCCTGCGCGCACTTACGTATTGAGGCAAAGGAATGCCGCATACGGATGTGGAGTGAGGGGGGGGGGTAAAAACTTTTTCTTGGTTTTATTGTTCACACTGTTCACCCTCCTCCTTTACCCTTT
Organism: Kosakonia sp. SOY2; assembly: GCF_027109175.1. Classification (NCBI taxonomy): domain Bacteria; kingdom Pseudomonadati; phylum Pseudomonadota; class Gammaproteobacteria; order Enterobacterales; family Enterobacteriaceae; genus Kosakonia; species Kosakonia sp. SOY2. The sequence continues at coordinate 297,232 of NZ_JAPVXH010000005.1, read as the reverse complement.
ACTTTCAGTGGCTTGAGTGGTGAACAGAAGGTGAAGGGTGAACAGTGCACTGTTCACCACCTGGGATGTCAGATAAAAAAAGACCGGCGGCTGCCGGTCTGGTGAGGTTATGTCGCTGCGGGCTCGTCGCACTTCGGCAGCCAGTCGCTGTTACTGTCTTCCCGGAGGGTGAGATTGGTCTGCGTCCCGTGTTTTGTGTGCCGCTTTTCGTAGTTTATGCCGTACTCTTTCAGCATCATCGGCAGCCCTGTTCCGAACATTTTCAGGCTCAGCACATGCTTAAACCCGTTTGCCTCCATATACACCAGGTAGGCATGATAGAGATAGCTGCGGGGCTGGCGCGGCACGATGTTGGCATTACCCATGAACATCCCGTTAGTCTGCGGCAGCGCCTCCAGATAACCGCAGAAATCAAACGCCGGGTCAGCATCGCGTTTGATGCTAAGTGCCTCGTCAGAGTTCTGCTGTGACTGGAGCAGCGTGCGGGCGGTCATTGGGTCGCTGAAGCGCTGCATAAGCTGGCGCACAATTACCGCCAGCTCGCGGGCAATTTTGTCTTTCAGGTGCGGATCGCGCTCCGCCGGGGCTATCTGCTCCGGGAAGTGGATAATCACCCGGCGACGGGACACGCCCCCGCTGCGGTCGGTGAAGCGCATCGGATTATTGTTCACGGCCAGAATCACCGCCGGAATGTGCGTGGAATACGCATCGCGGTATTTCGGGTCAACCGACACGGCATCGCCCCCGGTGATGGCCTTGAGCCCGGCACCGTCCCCGCTCCATTTTTCCTGGTCAGGCAGGCGGATGAGTGAGAAGCCTATCAGTGCCGCACGTTCACGAGGTGATTCCAGCGTCTCGATGGTCGCCGAGGTGGCATTGTCTTCGCCTGCGAGCATGGTCGCAATCTCGGCCAGAATGCTTTTCCCGCTTCCTCCTGGCCCCGTCACTTCGAGGAAGAGCTGCCAGTCATAGCGGTTTGCCAGCACCATAAACAGCGCGGCCAGTATCACATCGCGTTTGTCGGCACTGCCACCGGCGGCGCGGTCGAGCCACTGCCAGAAGTTTGGCGCGTGGGTCTCCAGCGTTTCGCCCGCCACCGGCGGGGTGAAATCCACGTCGCACAGGGTACGCAGCCAGTGCGATTTGCGGTGCGGGCTGAACGTGCCGGTTTTTGTGTCCAGCACGCCGTTACGGAAGCCAATCAGATGACGCGCCGGTGCCTCCTGTTGCGGGATAATCAGTTTCAGGGTCTCCACCACCGACGCAATGCGTCCCGAGGAGAACGGGGCGCGCAGGCGCTGGAACAGCCCGGCCACGTCGCGGGCAAAGTCTGAGGATGGTATGACCTTCCAGATACCGTTCTCATACCGGGACAGGAGCTGGCCGTTCGCATCCACCGCCAGCGCCTCGCCGTAGTGCTCATGCACGCGCATGGCCTTCTCACTAGTGCTCATGGCGGTAAATTCCGCCTCGCTCATGGTGTCGAACGGGCTCTGCACCGTCGGGCGGATGGCGTCGTAAACTGCCCGGCGCGTGGCGTCCTCCCCGTTCAGGGTAAACGCATCATTCCAGTCACCAAACACCGGCGGCAGCGCAACCACGCCCCCGCAGGCATCTGCGGCCACTGCCGCTTTTGTCTGACCGTCACCGCTCAGGTCGCGGTCAGCGGCGAGGATAATCTGACAGGCCGGGTGCTGACGGCGGGCAAGGCTCGCCAGGGAAAGGAGGTTCACGGACGAGAGCGCCACCATCACGGTCTCGCCGGTCAGGTGGTGCACGGTGAGCGCGGTTGCATACCCCTCCGCTATCCACAGGCGTTTTCCCGCCTGTTTCTGGCCTTCGATGATATGGCATGCACCTTTCACCGCCCCGCCTTTCAGGGTGCGTTTCTCCCCATCAGCGTTAATGAGCTGGACGTTAACCAGCGCCCCGGTGTCGTCATGCAGCGGGACAACCACATCCCCGGCGCGGTAGCTCACGCCCCCGGTTTTGTGCGTGGTAGCGAGGGTCAGGCACTCGCGGTCAGCCAGCCCCTTGCGGGTCAGGTAGGCGTTGCCGGTGGCCGGGCGGGCTGATGCCACGAGCTCCGCCGCCAGTGCGGCCGCAGCTTTTCGCGCGGCGTCCGTTCCGGTATCTGCGGGCGTGGTGGCTGCCGGGGCAACCGGCGGCAGGGTGCCGGTCACGGCATTCACCTTCCCGGCGGCCTCGGACGGGGTCACACCGAACACCTTTTCAACCAGTTTCAGCCCGTCACCCGCGCCGCACTGGTTACAGAACCACGTTCCGCGCCCCTCTTTATCGTCAAAGCGGAAGCGGTCAGAGCCGCCACAGACGGGGCAGGCCTGATGCCGGTTTCTGATGACCGGGACGCCCAGCGCCGGGAGAATGCGCGGCCAGTGGCCGCACGCTATGTTAACGGTGTCCGTTACGTTCATTTTCATTGGTGTTTTCCTCAGTGCAGGACAGGCACGCTGATATGGCGGGCGCAGAGTTCATCCATCACGGCCAGACCGAGAAAGGACAGCGACGGGGCGGCTTTCAGGGGACCGGCATCCATTAAATCTTCCAGCAGGGCACAGGCAATCAGGCGGCCTTTCTCCTCGCCGTGCTGGCGCAGGTAGAAGCCCTCCAGCTCGGCGGCAATGGCCGACTCCAGCGCATCGAGGGTGAGGTGCGGGTAACGGTGCTGACGATGGCACACGGTCAGCCAGGCACAGGCCACGGCGCGGCGGTAAAGCGCGGCGCGCAGGACAGGTGTTAACGGGGTTTTCATGCGCTGACCTCCTCGGTGAGCCAGCGCTGCATGCAGCGCTCCACCACGCCGTCGAGCTGGGCGGTCATAAGGTAAATCACGGAGGAGAGCTGCGCCTGGTGTGTCGTTTCCCGGCTGACAGTCACGCTGTCATTTAACAGCGTCATGGCATTCACGAACTGGCCGACGTTACGCAGGTGCTCAAGGCACGCAAGCTCATCACGGGTGAGCGTCAGGGTCAGGTCTTTCACGCGCACACCTCCGCCACCGGCAGACGCCCGGCAAAGGCGAGAATGTAGTCCCGGACAAGGGAACGGCGTGCAGCGCGCTCGTCACCGGCAACGGTACGGAGCATACAGATACGGGGTGTGCGGTCTGCGCGGCGAACGGCTGCGAAGACATAGACAAACTGCGGGTGTGACAGGGTGAGGTGGGTAGCCATGGTGGCAGCCTCCAATGTTTGCGTTTTAACGCTACCACCGGAAACGCCAATTTCACTGGTGGTAGCCCAGACGGGGTTGGCGTAACCGGCAACATTGGAAACCGGCGCTTCATAAGAAGCCCCCGCCTGAGCCACCATTACTCTATAGATCCAAAGGTGGAAGAACCTTCGAACCAAAAATGGATGCACTAAGGCATAGACACAAAAAAAGACGCGTGACGCGTCTGGTGTCACCAATGTTGTATACGGGACGCCAATCCCGGCAGCCGATTTTGCGGCAGCGGGAAAACTATACTTGGAAACGGCCAGAAGAAGCAAGCCAGGAAAAGGCGGTTTTTGCAGGGCGGACATCATCATGCGTCACAGCCCCGATTACGGTCGGCGATACGGGCAGCCATCCAGGCGGTGATTTCGCTGTGCAGCCAGGCGACATTTTTGCCCCCGAGGGAGACCTGCTGCGGAAAGGCATTCCGGCTGATGAGATCGTAAACGGTGGAGCGCGACAGGCCGCAGAGATGCATCACTTCGGGCAGGCGCAGAAAGCGCTCCTGGGCGGGCTCAGTCACCGGCATTAACGGGGCGGCAGGGGCAGAAATCGGGGAAGAAAAAGCGGTGTGCATCGGGCTACCTCATAAAGTCCGTGTGGTGCCGGTCGTATCTTTCCGGCGTCAGGTAGCGCTCTATTTTGTGAATATTTTCAGCCGGAGCAACAGGTTATTTTGCTGGCATTCTTCGCTTAACAATTTGTTAACATGCAAATGGCAAACAGTGGCAAACGCTGACAATCTCTGGCATTTCCTGATAACAGTCTGGCACATTGCTAATCATTTATGGTTATAAATAACCTTTCTATTATCGTAATAAAGTATAGATGCCGTAAGTGTCTCCAAAAACAGCTGGTGAACAGTGGTGAACAGTGGGTGAACAGTCAGACCTTCAACTATTCACCCGTTAACTTACTGTATTACTTACTTTTTATATTCTTGGTGAACAGTGTGAAGAATTAAATACAGAAAAACAAACAGGGAGAGGGGTTTTACTGCGACCTCTTTCTGGCGAGCCGGTTTTTTCAGCGGCTTTCTGTGCCATCCCGGCCACAACTGCAACCGGTCGTTTCGTTGTGCAGGGCGCGGCAGAATGCGCTTACATTGACAACACAGAGAGCCCCGCCATGAAAACTGAACTTATGACCTCCATCATGAAAACCATCGGCAGCACGCAGACCGGTGCCTCCCGCGCCGTTATCGAGGGTGCTATTAATACTGTGCATAAAAAAGCCAGCGAGGATAACGCCGCCGCTGTCAGCCGTGCCCTGAAGGTCTTTGCAGAAGCAAAAGCCGCCCACACCGGCAGCATGATGAAACTGAACGATATCGGCGCAGCCATCACCCGCAGCGAAAAGGAACGGCAGAACGCGCTTGAGGAAAGCGCCGCAGCAGAGAAGAGCTGGCGCGAGCGTTTCCGTAGTCTCGGCGGTACCATGACGCCGGAGCTCAAAGCCGGACACAGCAGACACATCGCCGGTCGTGAGCTGGCGGAGGAGTTCACCGGCCTGATTGCTGAACTGGAGACGGACAAATCCCGCGCCATGCTGGAAGCCTGCACGACAGGTAAAACGTATGTCACTGAGCATGCAAAGGCGTTTACCGTCTGCGCCCAGTCTGAGTGGGCAGAGGCCATGCGGGACATCAGCCCGGCACTGGTGCGGGCGTTCTGTCTGCGCCTGCGTGCGCTGGAGCTGAACGGTGTGGCCCGCCCGGCGGACATTCTGGCTGAGGAGCTGCGCCTGCATGTTGCGGTGCAGGCAGAATTTTATAACTTTGACATGGACAATGAGCCGGTTTTCTCACAGCTCGGCATGCACCGCCCGCCGATGACCGGCCTGGACATGGCGCTGTATAAAAGCCTGCTGAAGCGTACGCAGCTTGCCACGCAACTGGCCGAAAAGAAAAAGCAGGCGGAGGGCTGAGCCATGTTTCACTGCCCGTTCTGTCACCAGCCTGCGCATGCCCGTACCAGTCGTTATTTGACGGAAAACCTCAAGCTGCGCTATCACCAGTGCACCAGTATTGAATGTTCGGCCACGTTCCGCACCTCCGAGACGCTCGACGGGGTGATACGTCAGCCGGCCATACCGGAAAACGCCATGACTGTATTAAACGCGGGAGAGACACCATGACCGAAAATACCCTGACGCAGGCCGCTAATGCCTGCCTGCAACACCATGCCGTGTGGCTCAGCCGCAGGGAAACGCCCTGCGCCACGGAACAAACCCGACAGGCCGCGAGGGAATATATCCGTGCACATGAGACCGTTCAGACGCTTAGCATCCGTCACTGGCTCAGTGATTTCATGCATCAGCACGGCGCGGAGCTGACCGCTATCCTGGCCCCCGAGCTGATACACATCCGCAGCCTCCCGGCGTACCTGCAACACCGGGCACTAGACCGGGCAACACATCACCTGTGCGACGCCCTCGCATCATGGCTGGCCGCTGGTAACGAAATCAATCATGCGCAGGGCTGCGCGGTATTAAATGCCGTCGGCGTGAGGCCGGATGCGGCCTCACGTACGGACAGCCAGCAAAAATAAATCCCCGAAAAATGCGCGCCGGTAGCCTCCTGCCGGGCGCACCTTCCCGCCCCTGAAAAATCCCCCAAAAAAACCGTTAATTATTTAATAAAATACCCTGCATGCATACGCTGCATTTAACTGCATTTATTTCTGCACCGGCCACATGCCCGCCCGCGCCAATCCCGGCGCGGCCAGAGCCCGGCCATGCACCTGCATTTAAACCGCCCCGTGAAGCGGGCAGGCGTGGCGGGGAGAGCATTGCGCGCCAAGTGCCAAACATTGTTTTTTTCTGACAAATTTTACTGGCATGTATCAACCCTCATATTTAATATGGCTACATAATGCACACTTTGTACTTAGCAGGTGCAACTGAGGCCAAGGACATGCTACAGCGAAAAGAAAACATTGAGAAAATAAGCACTAAATTAGCAATTTTGGCGTATAAAATTGAGTTAAATACCTGCCTAAATCTAACAGACTTAAATATACATGCTGAGTATTTTTTTTGTGAACTTCTAAATATCATATATGATGTATCACTTATAAATTTAAATACTATTGATGCCAATGCTAAATCGATAGACCTTATCGATGTAAAAAATAGACTTGCCATCCAAGTCACATCCACTTCTGATTTTTCTAAAATCAAAAAAACAGTGGATGGATTTATAGAGACAGACAATATAAAAAACATCGACAGATTAATGGTTTTAATCTTAACTAAAAAGAAAAGATATCAAACCCAAACTTACGGAGATAAATTTGTAATATCTATTTCAAAAGATGTTTTAGATTATACTGACTTGATTAAAGTCATAATGAGTTTGTCTCCTTCTAAAATACAACAGATTTGTGACTACTTATCATCTCAAATTTTTGACACACCCTCACAAAAAGCGCCAAAAGAAGTCACAACAATTCTGGAAATGATTAAAATTCTGAGTGCTGACGACCATCCTCTAAACGGAAATGGTTTTGTAGAAGAACCAGATCCTCATGGTAAAATAAATAAAAGATTTTCAGAGTATGCGGAATACCTCATGGATATTTATATGTCTTTGATTAGCACATATGCAGGTATTTTAAACGAAATCAGTAATTCAAATGACTCTGGAACAATAAACACCAACAAGCTTTCGGCATATCTAAAGCGCGCTAGCAACTCGGCATTAGATGAATGTAATGGTGATCCTGTAAGAGCTTTAGACAAAATGATAGAGTATTACGCCTCTCGCCTAAGTTCTAATGGGATTGACTATGACGACGCTGCAATACAATATTATTTAATAGACAATATGATTAGGTGTAATGTTTTCCCAAATAAGGTTAAAACTCCATGCTAAAACTTTTCTCAAAAGACGAGCGCATAGAGAAATCAGCCCCGATAGTAGGCTCATACATATTAAAGTTGCTTGAAGGTAAAGATTGCATAAGCATCTTTGAGCTAGCAAGAAACTTAAGAAAAAATAGATTAATCGGAGTGCGTTCTATATACTACGGAATGATTTTTTTATACGCGCTAGATTTCATTGATTTTAACGAACCTTATGTGGTTTTAAAAAATGATAAGAATAAATAAACTTTACAGTGAACCTTCTTCTTTTGAGCCCATCGTGTTCAAGAAAGGTATCAATCTAATATTAGGTGAAAAGGACGACTCATCAAATAAAACCAATGGCGTCGGAAAATCCCTTCTTATAGAGTTTATTAACTTTGGTCTAATGAAGGATTATAAACGTAGTCGTCTGTCAAAAATCCCAAGCACGGATTTCCCAACAGAAATACGCGTATGTTTAGATTTTTTTATTAATGAAAACCATATTATAACAAAAAGAAGTATTGCAGCAGAAAACACTCCTACATTATTTATTAATGGGGTTAGGAAGGATTTTACATCTACTGAAGATGTAAATCACTTTCTAACCATATTAATGTTTGAAGATATGAATTCAAAATCCCATCCGACCTTTCGAAATATTCTTGGTCCATTAATTCGAGATGAGCGCTCGGAGTTCAAATCTATCATTGACTGTTATGATACTAAAGAACGCATTCCTCCAGATTACACCCCACATCTTTTCCTTTTTGGAATAAATATTGAGCTTTATAAAAAAATCAAAGAAATAAACAAATCAATTTCAGAACTGAGCATTGCCAAAAGAAAACTCAAGGCTGATATAGAAACTATATCCGGCAAGAAAATATCAAACGCAAGATCAGAGGTTAATGATCTAGATTATCAAGTTAAAATTATCAAGCAAGAGATGGATTTGCTAGAGGGGGATAAAACTTTTGATTTCGTTCGCGATGAAATCGCTAGCTATGAAGATAGTCTGGATAGTTTGAGAAATAAAAAAGCCATATTAAAATCAGAGTTAAATAAAATACAGGCTCTGATTGGTGATAATTACATAGATGAAAATGAAGTTATTGAATTATATAACAAACTTAAAGCCGGATTGGGCGATAACATAGGTAAAGAGCTTAGCGATGTTTTAGGATTCAAAAAGAAAATTGACAATTTCCAAAGGGTACTCATTGACTCACGAAAAGATTCGATTCTATTCGATATAGAAAAAATAGAAACATCCATAAATGATATATCTTTAAAGCTAAACTCAAAAACAGCCATCATAAAACAAAATGGCCATTTGCGAAATATTAAGTCGCTATTCCTAGCTTATGAGAAAAAACTTGAAGAACTCTCGCAATTATCTTCATTCATAAAAAAATTCGATGACTACGAGTTTAAAACGAAAGCTAAAAAGGCTGAAAAAGCAGCCAAGATAGTTGACTTAGAAATAGACATATCAAACCAAAGCGCGACTATTTCAGAGTTCAAAGACACGCTATCCTCTATACATGATTATGTTATGGAAAATAGGAAGTGCTCATTTAGTATATCTGCAAATGATAAAAACAACGTCGTTGATTTTGACTTAAGAATCTTTGATGATGGCAGTCACAGCAATGAAAGAGAGAAAGTATTCATATACGACATGTCATTATTACTCACACATGACACATTTATTAAACATCCGAAACTGCTTATTCATGATAACATTTTTGATGTCGACACAGATACATTAATAAAGAGCTTGAACTATATATCATCCAAATCAAGCTGTTTAGAAGATACTCAGTACATTTTGACATTAAATATAGACAAGCTAAAAGAAATTGAAAAAGATGAACTAAAATTAGATATTGAAGAATATAGGCGCGTGACCCTTACGAAATCGCATAGATTTTTAGGTCGACAGTATCAAGAAAAGTAGTCGTATAGATTTGGAAGGGGGGACTCCCCCCCCCCTAAATTAATATAAATATTATCACTCTTTATTTTTCGCAAAATCATAAGGAGTAACATACTCTCTTTTATTTATATCAAGATAATTAGCCCACCATTGAACCATTAGTCTTCGCTCATCTAAATGTTCGGAAGTATGGATATATGCAGCCCTAACATTATTACGTTCTGAATGGCTCAATTGCCGCTCTATCGCATCATCACTCCATAACCCTGACTCGCCCATAGCACCACGCGCCATCGTTCTAAACCCGTGCCCGCAAACCTCGGTTTTCGTGTCATAGCCCATAGCACGCAATGCGCTATTGACCGTGTTTTCACTCATAACTTTGGCTGCGTCGTGATCCCCAGGGAACAGCAGCTCTTTATCGCCACTAATTTGCTTGAGCTGCTGTAACAAAGCCATCGCCTGCCGGCTGAGAGGAACAATATGTTCCTCTTTCATTTTCATGCCACGATACGAGTAACGCACACCTTTAATTTCTTCTCGTTTTGCTGGTATACGCCAAAGAGATTTATCGAAGTCGAATTCATCCCAACGCGCGAAACGTAACTCACTGGAGCGCACAAAAGTCAGTAAGGAAAGCTCAACCGCGATACGTGTCATTACCCGGCCACGATATGCAGCAAGACGAGCAAGAAATTCAGGGAAGCGGCTGGAAGGTAACGCCGGGTAATGCCGCGCTTTGGTAGTTGATAACGCGCCAGCCATGTCACTGGCCGGGTTTGAGTCGATGTAATCATTCTGTACGGCATAGCGCATAATGGCCGTGACACGTTGTTGCAGGCGCTGCGCGACATCATGCTTACCGCTGGCATCAACTTTCTTGATCGGGGCAAGCAGGTGGCTGGTTTTAAGCTGCCGGATATCAGACGAGCCAATATAAGGAAAGATATACAGTTCAAGGTAACGAAGAACACGCGATCGATGGTCTTCGCTCCAGCGCTTATTGCTCGCATGCCATTCGAGGGCGATGGTTTGAAAAGTATATGCCCCAGCGTTTTCGGCCTGGGCTTCCTTCTGTTCAGCTTTTGGGTCGATGCCCTGTACTAACAGCTTTTTAGCTTCATCGCGCTTAGTTCTAGCCTGAGCAAGCGTAACAGTAGGCCAGACACCAAAAGCAAGGCGATCCTCTTTTTTATCAGAGGGTCGTCGGTATTTCATGCGCCAGTATTTAGAACCCTTGGCCGAAACCTCAAGATATAAACCGCCGCCATCGGCCATTTTGTAGTTTTTGTCTTTAGGCTTTGCGGTCTCTACCTGTCTGGCGTTGAGCTTCATTTTGGGGGCACATTTCTAATCGAAGTTAAGATGCCCCCAATTATGCCCCCAGTGCCCCCTGGATTTCAACGGACGGGCTCGGACAACACCGGATACAAAAACCGCTGTATGCCTTGATTTTAAAGGGTTTGATGGACTTTCTCGGATGGTCTTGGAAGAGGTCTTGGTGCCGAAGGCCGGACTCGAACCGGCACGTATTTCTACGGTTGATTTTGAATCAACTGCGTCTACCGATTTCGCCACTTCGGCACTGAAGGGGATGCGGAAACGTGTTGGATTATACCTGCCGCGGGCGGCTATGCAAGTCACGATGTTGTCATACGCCGCTAAGTGCTGAAAAAATCAACGTTCTACAAGCTGTCGCCTCTCTCTTTATAAATCCTTTCCTCCTTAACCCCCTTTTATCCTCTTAATCCCTTACCCGCTGCCCCCTTCGATCCATAACGTTCATCCTTCCAGCACCCATCGTTGAACATTCCACATCAGCCCCTGCCCTTCCAACATCACAATCCGCCAGCACTTCAACCTTCCCTTCTCCCTTCTTCTGCCAGTCTTGCAAATAACCCGACTAGCGAAATATACGTTCGCGCCACTCTGCCGATATTTGTAAAAACAAAGCTTGCTAACAATCCGTAAAATAGCAATGCGACCATTCTTCATATATAATATTTTTTTCATCACTTTATACCATCCAATAATGTTTAAACCGTCATATCGGTTAAAAGACCTATGACAATTAGCCTGTTTCTTTTTTTGCATTTCATTGAATACTTTGATGATTACCAGTCTCAATGGCGAACGCTATTACGTGGAGATAATGTATGCATGTACTCATGATTGACAAGCAGTCAATATTTATTGAAGGAATGGCATCAGTACTATCGCAATATATTCCGGAGGTAAAAGTTCGTGGGCTGAATAATCAAAAAGATATTGATGATACGCTTAATGAATTTCCGGCATCGTTAATTCTGCTCGATGGCGATGGTAATAAAACCTCAAGCCTCGAATTGCTGGATATTTTAGCTTGTCGTCATCCGAATATCCCCGTAGTGATGCTGATGAATAAATGTCAGCCGACATTATTACGGCTTTTTTTAAATCATCATGCCATGGCGTTTATCAGGCGTGATTCTCCCCCGGAAACCATCGCGCAAACGCTCCGTACCGCGTCGCTTGGCATGTTTTGTCTGCCACAGGAGAGCATTACGTTACTGGACAACGGGCAGAGCGCGCTTGCCCGCCTGAGTGAACGCCAGCGTGAAATCCTGAAACTACTGGCCGCCGGGGAGTCAAATAAACAAATTAGCCGCCATTTAAATATCAGCGCGGGCACGGTGAAAGCGCATCTGGAATCGATTTTCCGCCGTCTGAATGTGAATAACCGCACTCAGGCTGCGATGATGTATTCGGAAGAGTAGTCCTGATTATCGTTATTTGATTCACGTTAGCTTATTTTCGTTTTCCTGAGCGTAAAAGGAGCATTATGCGTGGGCATAATGCTCCTGTAGTTTAACTTAATTTCTTGGATAACTTGTTTGTACGCGCCACTGTCCACCGTTATTCACTAAGCGGATAAACGCGTGGCGATCGTTGGCGATATTATAAAAAGCCCCATTGCCATACGCCCTGCCCACGTTCGCAGTGCCATTCCCGCCCAGCGCAATGGTGAAATTAACCGCCGCGGTATGGTTGGCCGCGCCAGCACAGAACGCCTGAATGGTGTTACCGATCGAATTCCACGCCACATTCGCATCCGTCCATGTCGAAGCGGTATTCGTTTGCGGGCATCCCGGCTGGTTGGCAACAGTGCGCTGCTGCAGCCATGCGTCGGCTTTACCGACATGGCAAGTCGTCATATGCCCGCCGGCGTTATCCTGATTCTGCGCCCATTGCGCGGCAGTCAGGCCCGCACCGGGCAGGTTACAGGCCGGACCAACATTAACTGCCATCGCCGCTGTTGAAAAGCAAAATAGTGATACCGCAGCCACAGAAATAATGCTGCGCGTTTTAACCTTACGTGAAAAAACAGAGTTTACAGACATAATCATCTCCTGCGAGTGAAATAAAGGAAGTGCGAATTCGCAGGATTAAATTAGCGCCGCAGTGTATTACTGAATATTTGCCAGGTGACCAGTGCAGACGAGATAAATGGCCTGGGCCACTTCACGGAGCAGCAAAACAAATTTACTACTCCGCGTTAATTATTGGGCGGGCGTCTTCTTACGTGGTGCGCGTGGGGTTGGTGTTTTTTTAGCAACAGGGACTTTTTTAGCGACCGGCGTCTTTTTCACTCCCGCCGTTTTTTTACGTATCGGTGCTTTGCTGGATTTATCATCTTTGTGCATGGTGTGCCAAAAATAATAGATTGAGATTATCCCAATACCTACATCTTTTAAGATCCAGAAAGGTAACTCCTGAGCCATTAATATCACGTTAAACAACAGGTAGGGTAAATTCAAACAGCCCTGCACGGTAAAACCGAACGCCGTAATTAAAAGCCCAATGCGATACCACAGTGGAATATCAAGCATACGGCTGCTAAGGGCGCTAATAAAAATGATCACCGCAATCGCCACATCCACCAGCGTGATGGCCCAAAAAAGGAGTTTAAGCGTCATGATGGTTCCCCTGGTTTGCGTCGCGGCGCACGGCGACGCGGTGCGGCTTTCACGCCGCGAGCTGCGCGTTTTAACTCACCGGCCACCTGTAAAATGTCATGCCCTTCGCGGCGGTTAAAGAAGTTGGCCAGCCAGGCAATCATGCCAACGCTTATCGCGCCCACAAAATAGCCGATCCCCATGGCGATATCGCTGTCTTTAAAGTTCATCCCGAGCCAGCGGGCAATAAACCCGCCGAGCGTGAAAGTGGTGCTCACGCTAATCGCGCCAATGATGATCCCGGCGGCCAGGCGCCCGTGTTGATGCAGTTTTTTCGGCTGCCAGAAAAACGACACGCTCAGCCCGCCGAACAATCCGGCGAGCGCGGCCAGCCCCTGGCTTAGCAATTGCAGCCCATCTGCGGCCATCGTATTTCCCTCCTGAACAGGCGGCCTCAACGAATGGGATGAGGCCGCAATAGCGACTACTGGCAAGGAGGAAGCGTGACGGTTGTGGCGTCGTTATCTGTAGTGAGATAACGCGTCGCGCTTTCCGGGCTGTAAATCAGGTGCTTGTTACTGCGCAGACCACGCACGCTATCGATATCCGCGCTGTACCACTTGCCTTTGCCCGGCAGCGGTTTACCGCTCCACGGGTCGCCGCCCAACTGCTTCTTGTTCAGCGCCCACACGCTCCATAGCGAGTCCTCCGCCTTGCCGCTCCAGCCCAGTTTGATGGCCTGATCGCGCGTGACGTAATCGGCTGGCAGCACGTCATCGCGGTTCAGGGTTTTGAGCAGAGCCGTCAGTTTTTTGTCATCCTGAACGGTTTTCTTATTCAGTTTTGCTAACTCTTGATTAGCCGCCTGCACCACCGCGCTGCACTGCGGCAATTCTGCCCACGCGGGCTGCGTTAGCAGCAGACCGACAAAGGTGACTATCGGCAGATATCGTTTCATCTCTTCACTCCTGGGCTCAGTTAATCGGTGCCAGAAACAGCGCGCGTTCGGCGTCACGTCGGCGCGTCAGCCCCGCCAGAATCTTGCCGCCAGCTTTATTCCAGCGCGGCAGTTGATCGGCCGCCTCCTGATACTGGCCCTGGTTGAGCAGGCGCAGCAGCGTTGAGTTCTGCAGGTTGCCAAGCCCGACGTTAAAGGCGAAGGCGACCAGCGCGTCGAACTGGTTCTGGTTAAGATCCACCGTCACATACTTGTGGATGCCGCGTTCGGTCATCCCGAGATCGGCGCGCAACAGATCTTCCGCCTCCACTTTGCTCAGCGCCTGGGGGAAGTTTTCATTGGGCAAAATCAAATGCCCGTAGCCGATGGTCCATTTGCCTACCGCGTCGCGGTACTTCTCAAGGCTTAGCCCTTCGAAAGATTTAATCAGCGTCAGCCCGGCAACGCCGGTGCTCAGGGGTTGATTAGCCATTGTCATCGCTCCTGTCGGTTACTTGAGGAAGAACTTGTCGGGTGTACTCTTCGATAAGCCGCAGCACGCTCTCCGGCGGCTCCAGCACGGTGAACTGCATTTCGATATCCACATGCCCGCTGTCGCGCCCGCTGCTTCCATGGCTCGGCGGCGACATGCTGACGTGAAAACGGCTGACCGCGTCGTCAGGCGTGCCGGACATTGCGCTCTGCTGTTCCACCGCGTCGGTACGCACGGTAAGAAACACTTTCATTTTCTCGAGCATCAGCCCGCGCGGCGTCGCGAGCGCTACCAGCGGCAACTCAAAGTGGTGGCGATCATCAAGTGCCATTTCGATGATCTTCGGCACCAGCCGCCCGTCGTCGCTGTGTTCAAAAAAAGGATCCAGCGCCTGCATGTACTGGTGCGCAATAAGCTGGTTTGCCGCCGAGGCCGCATGCTGCATGCCGCGGGTGATATCGGCCAGCGTCACACCCGAAGCAGAAGGTGGCGTACCGTCGCCCGGAGACGGGGGCGGATCCTGTGGTGGATCGGCAGGCGGTAATCCGGCGATATCGTCGGGTGGCGGATCGGCAGGTGGCAGCCCGGCCCCCTCCTCCGGCGCAGGCTGCGGCGCGGGGGAATCCGCCTTCGGTGCCGCGCCACGGTTGCCGCGAAGCCAGTCTTTCATTGACATAGTGCGCTCCGTGAGAAATGAGGCTGCCAGGCAGCCTCAGGGTGGAGATAGCGAGAATTACGCCGGCGCTTTTTCCGCTGTGGCAGGCGTTTCGGGGTAGGCATCAAGCTGTTTCGATTCCAGCTTTTTCGCCTCTGACGGCAGGATAGCCGGGCGTGTTGCGGCATCCGTCAGGAAATCAATCACGCGCATCAGAGCTTCCGGCGGTGGCTGACGTTTAACCTGGGTATGGATGCTGTACTTCGCACGGGTATCGCTGGAGCGGGTTTGCTGGGCTTTGTGAGAGACGCGACCGGTGATTTTCACGCTGAACGGCCCCCAGCCAACAGACGCTTCCAGCGAGGCTTCCGCTTCGGTCTGGCTGCTGCTGGCTTCGCTCTGGGAGACTTCCAGCTCGAAGTCGATGGTGCCCTCTTCGATGCTGATGTTAGGGTGGGAAATGGCCGCCAGCAGCGGGATGCGCATGGTCTTTTTCACCACGCCCTGGATAACGCCCTTGTCATCCACCACGGTTTCGTCGTAGTCAAACTGCACCGACTCCGCCTTACCGTCCTTGATACACACCGAGAGCAGGAAGTCGGCGTACGCTTTACTCGCCTGCACCTGCGCTTTGATCATTGCCTGCAGTGGGCCGCCAATCATGTGCTCCAGCGGCAGTGCATTAATGACCGATCCAATAAATTGTGAATCCATAATGCATACTCCTGTGGGTTATACGAAAACATCGCGTTGCGAATTCGCAAACCCACAGTAATAGAGCGAAGAGGCTGAAAATATTGGCTGGATGGCGGTAAAAAACGGGGAAAATGGCCTAAGACACGTGCCCGGTTAAACAGGTTTTAAAAACAGCGCGCGCTCGGCTTCACGCCGCCTTGTCAGCCCGGCCAGCACTTTACCGCCCGCTTTGTTCCAGCGCAGAAACTGGTCTGCCGCCTGTGCGTACTCCCCCTGGTTGAGCAGTTTAAGCAGCGTCGAGCTCTGCAAATTGCCTGCGCCAAGGTTAAAGGTAAATGCCACCAGCGCATCAAACTGGTTCTGATTGAGATCCACCGTCACGGCTTTGTGTACCCCGCGCTCGGTCATCAGCAGATCGGTACGCAGGAGCGCTTCGGCCTCGGCTTCGGTAATCGGGTGGGAGAAGTTTTCATTCGGTAAGATCAAATGTCCGTAGCCAATGGTCCACTTACCCACGGCATCTTTGTATTTTTCCAGCCTAAGCCCTTCAAAAGATTTAATTAGCGCCAGGCCGCCAGCGCCTGTACTTTGCGGTTGATTCACCATGGTGGTTGCTCCGGGTTTGTGGGTGGGTACAGCACCTTTTGAGGATGGTTCGGACACATCGTGTTGCAAAGTCACCGCGCCAAAATAGCCGTATGGAAAATCCGAAAATAGCGGCCTGCGGCGTGCCATACACCGCCATACATTAACGAAACGGGCGGTATGTACACCCGCAAGCTGCCGCAGAGCCTGCCAATGCCCTACACTTCATGCGTCTCCCTCTAAATCAAAGGAATCCGTGATGAGCATCATTAAAAGTTACGCCGCACCGCAGGCTGGCGCCGCCCTGGAGCTGCAGGAGTATGACGCTGGCCCACTGGCGGCGGAAGATGTGGAAGTGCAGGTGGATTACTGCGGGATCTGCCATTCGGATCTCTCGATGATCGATAACGAATGGGGCTTCTCCCAGTATCCGCTGGTCGCCGGGCATGAAGTGATTGGCCGCGTGGTGGATCTGGGCAGCGCGGCACAAAATAAAGGTCTGAAAATCGGACAACGCGTGGGCATCGGCTGGACGGCGCGCAGTTGTGGGCACTGTGATGCCTGTATTGATGGCAATCAGATCAACTGCCAGGAAGGCGCGGTGCCAACCATTCTCAACCGCGGTGGCTTTGCCGATAAACTGCGCGCCGACTGGCAATGGGTGATCCCGCTGCCGGACAGCATTGATATCGAAACCGCCGGCCCGCTGTTATGTGGCGGCATTACCGTGTTTAAACCGCTGCTGATGCACAACATCACCGCCACCAGCCGCGTTGGCGTGATCGGTATCGGCGGGCTGGGCCATATCGCTATTAAACTGCTGCACGCGATGGGCTGCGAAGTGACGGCGTTTAGCTCGAACCCGGCGAAAGAGGCAGAAGTGCGTATTATGGGGGCCGATTACGTGGTGAACAGCCGCGATGCGGATGCGCTGAAAGCGCTGGCGGGTCAGTACGATCTGATCATCAACACGGTAAACGTTGATCTGAACTGGCAGCCCTACTTTGAGGCACTCACCCACGGCGGGCATTTTCACACCGTTGGCGCGGTGCTGAAGCCGCTCGAAGTCCCGGCCTTTACGCTGATCGCAGGCGATCGCAGCGTTTCCGGCTCCGCAACCGGCACACCGTATGAACTGCGTAAGCTGATGAAATTCGCCGGACGCGCGAAAGTGGCACCGACGACGGAGATGTTCCCGATGTCGCAGATTAACGAAGCGTTGCAGCACGTGCGCGACGGCAAAGCCCGTTACCGCGTGGTGTTAAAAGCGGATTTCTGATGTGAAAAAGCCTGGCTATTGCCGGGCTTTTTGATTGCTCTAACCCGTCTTGTTAACGCGACCAGTGCCAGAATTTGGGTTACCTTAATGTCTTTGGTTTGACTTCTGACTGGCCTGGCTGGCGGTTCTTTTACGGTTTTCGGGATACCCTTCAAAAGCGAAATCAAAGCCGCTTTCCAGCAAGGCGGGTTTTACCTGCTAATAGCAGCAAACACTTCCGCAATCGCGACAGCACCCGGATCGGTTACCCCGTCGAGATTTTCGCTGTTCACATACGATGAGCGCCCGGCCCCCGCTTTTTGCATTGTCGCCGTGCTGTCCGCACCAGTTTTAGCCGCAGCGACCGCGGCATCCAGCCCGCTATCGCGTAGCGCTTCAAGCGCCGGTTGCAGCGCGTCGATCAGTGTCCGATCGCCGAGATCCGCACCGCCGTAATGTTTCATCTGCTTCAGCCCCAGCAGTAACGCTGCCGGCAACGGCGTACCGTTGTGTACGGCCTGACCTGCGGCGGTGAAGAAAATCGACATCAGCACGCCGCTGGAACCGCCCATCACTGTCGCCAGCCGCTCGCCAACCAGTTGCAGCAGTTGCGAGGTGTTGTTCAACGGCAGAGCATTCTGCTCCAGCAACTGTTTGATTTCCCGCGCCCCTTCAGCAAAGGTGGAACCAGTATCGCCATCGCCTACCTTCGCATCCAGCGCGTTAAGCCGATTTTCCAGGCCAATCAACGTATTCACCGCCGTACTGACCAGCGCTTTCACCTGCGGGTTGTCGGATGGTTCAATCTCCAGTCCGTCATACACCGCGCTGTGTGGCTGGGTTTTCATCGGCGCGAACGGCACCGGTTTCTGCCAGCCTACGGTCTGCACATCGGCGCAAATCGCCTGCTCGAAAGTGTCATTCAGGCGCAAGACGGATAGCGAAAACCCTTTCATATCCAGTGAACTGACCAGCGGCGCGGGGCCAATCAGATAGGCGATTTGCTCTTTAAAGGCTGAGTGCGCCAGTTCTTTAGTCAGCAGCGCCATTTCCAGCGCCGAGACGCCGCCGAGGTTGTTAATCAGCACCGCCACCCGATCGTCACCTACCGCCGCTTTTAGCGGTTTAACCAGCGTATCGATAAGCTCCTTGCTGTTGTGCGTATCAACAGTGGTCGCGCCAGGTTCGCCGTGGATCCCCAGCCCCAGCTCGACTTTCCCGTGCTGAATGCGCCCCTCTTCGCTATCGCCGCCCGGCAGGTTGCAGGTCTCCATCGCCAGCCCGAGGCTGAAAACGTTGTCGCTGGCCTGCTGGGCGATATCGCGCACTTCGCTCAGTGACTTACCGTGTTCCGCAGCATGACCCGCAATCTTATGCACCAGCGCTGTACCAGCGATGCCGCGCGGCTGCTTGTTGTCTGGCAGGGCGATGTCGTCTGCGACAATCACCATTTCCACCTTCAGGCCGTAGCGCTTGGCTTTCTCTGCCGCGAGGCCGAAGTTCAGCCGGTCGCCGGTGTAGTTCTTCACGATCAGCAGACAGCCGCGATCGCCGGTGACTGCCACAATCGCGTTCAGCACCGCATCCACGCTTGGCGAAGCGAAGACATCACCACAGACGGCGGCGGTGAGCATCCCTTTGCCGACAAAACCGGCATGCGCCGGTTCATGCCCGGAACCACCGCCGGAAATCACCGCGACGCGGCTTTTATCCCAGTCGGCGCGGGCCACAATACGAATAGCGGGATCGATATCAAGTCGAACGAGGTTGCCGTGTGGTGCAGAAATTACCAAACCTTCAATGGCATCATTGACCAGCTGTTTGCGGTCATTGAAAAAGAATCTGGACATAATATTCCAAAAAGTTGTGAATCGTTCCTCAAGCATAGCCCGCGCGGTGCGGGACGGGGTAAAGAACAGATTTTACTGAATGGGTTTTACGGTGCTTTGCGACCAAAATCCACCGCGTATCCGCGCAGGTTGCGCAGCGTGTCGAGACGGTTGCCCAGCACAATCGCGCCGATAATCGCCAGTACCAGCAACGCAGCGTGCAAATACCTGGCAATATGCGAATCCAGCAGAAAGAACCCGGCGATGGCCGGAAGTGAAAAAACGACCCACAGACTGCTCAGCGTGTTTTCCGCCGCGCTAAAACGGGCGAGCACCCGGTCTGCCTGCGACTCTTGCGGCGAACCGCGTCGCACGGTGCCAACCTGCTGCGCCAGCGCATCCGCTCGCTGGATCAGCCAGCGTACCAGGCTCAGCGCAATAATGGCCACCAGCAGTTCAAGTACCAGCACCGCACTATCGCTGAGCATGGAAAGCGCCCACTGCGCGCCAAGCATTGCTATGGTAACCAGCGTACTCAACAAACAAGAGACAATCATGGCTGAGAGATGCGTTGCTGCGCGTATCAACATGCGGTGCTCCTTGCAGAAAAAAGAAGAGAGGCCTCAGCCTCTCTTTTCAGGTATCAACTAGCTTTTTCGCGTCATCAACCACAGGCTAATGAGGAAAAAGCTGGCGCTCGGCAACAGCGCGCCGACGACTGGCGGGATGCCGTACACCAGCGTCAACGGGCCGAAAATCTGATCCAGCACGTAGAAGACAAAGCCGAAACTGATGCCGGTGACAACACGTACGCCCATCGCCACGCTACGCAGCGGCCCGAAGATAAACGACAGCGCCATCAGCATCATCACCGCCACGGACAGCGGCTGGAAGATTTTGCTCCACATATTGAGCTGGTAGCGCCCGGAATCCTGGCCACTCGATTTGAGGTACTTCACGTAGTTGTGCAAACCGCTGATCGAGAGCGCGTCCGGATCCAGCGCCACCACGCCAAGTTTGTCCGGCGTCAGGTTCGTTTTCCAGGTGCCACTCACGGTTTGCGCACCGGTAACTTGTTTCGGGTCCGTCAGGTTAGATTCATCAACCTGCGACAGTCGCCAGAGTTTCTCCTGCGGATCGAACTTCGCCGACGCGGCATAACGCACCGACTGCAAACGACGCTCTTTATTGAAGGCATAAATGCTCACGCCGCCGAGTTCATCGTCGCCTTTTACACGCTCAATATAGATAAAGTTATTACCATCTTTCGCCCACAAACCTGACTGCGTGGAGAGCAGCGAGCCGCCATACATCGACTGCGCACGCTGGTTACGCGCCATTTGCTCACCCTGCGGCGCGACCCACTCGCCAATCGCCATGGTCAGCAGCACCAGCGGAATAGCGGTTTTCATTACCGACAGCGCCACCTGCATGCGGGTGTAGCCGGAAGCCTGCATGACCACCAGCTCACTGCGCTGCGCCAGCATGCCCAGCCCTAACAGCGCGCCAAGCAACGCCGCCATCGGGAAGAAGATCTGAATATCTTTCGGGATGCTGAGAATGGTGTACATCCCGGCGCCCAGCGCGTCATAGCTCCCCTGGCCTGCTTTTTTCAGCTGATCGACAAACTTGATAATGCCGGAGAGCGACACCAGCATGAACAGCGTCATCATGATGGTGGTGAAAATGGTTTTACCGATATAGCGGTCAAGTACGCCAAAAGCCTGCATTATAGCGCTCCTTTACGCGTAAAACGGGCGCGAACCCGGCGCATTGGCACCGTATCCCACAAGTTCAGCACCACAGCCAGCGCTAAATAGGCCAGGTTTACCAGCCACATCCACACCAACGGATCGAGTTTGCCTTTCGCACCGTTCGAGCGCAGCGTGGTTTGCAGCAGGAAGAAGACCAGATAAAGCAGCATGGCGGGGAGCATCGACAGTACGCGGCCCTGACGCGGGTTGACCACGCTCAGCGGCACTACCATCAGCGCCATCATAACGACCGTAAACACCAGCGTTAAGCGCCAGTGCAGTTCGGCGCGCGCGCGCGGCGTATCGGTTTTAAATAGCGTGCGCATGTCCATCTGCTCGGTATCTGACGGATCGAGCGCCACCGCCTGGTGACCAATAATCGCCTGATAGTTCTGGAAATCGGTGATGCGGAAATCGCGCAGCATAGCGGTGCCTTCAAAACGGGTACCAGTATTGAGCGTCACCACCTGAGAGCCATCTTTGTGCTGCGAGAGATGGCCGGAATCCGCCACGACGACTGATGGACGGGCGGAACCTTTAGTACGAATCTGCGCCAGGAAGACATTCTTGAAGTTTTTGCCCTCAACGCCTTCGATAAACAGCACCGAATTGCCATCCGTCGCCTGCTGGAATTGCCCTTGTGCCAGCGCCGCCATGCCGGGGTTCGCTTTCGCGTCGGCAAGCACCTGATCCTGATGGCGGGAAGACCACGGGCCCGCCCACATAACGTTGACCGCAGCGACAATGCCGGTGAATAACGCGAGGATCATCGCCGCTTTCACCAACACCGCGCGGCTCAGGCCGCAGGCGTGCATCACGGTGATTTCACTTTCGGTATAAAGTTTGCCCAGCGTCATCAACAGACCGAGGAACAGACTCAACGGCAGGATAAGCTGCGCCATTTCCGGCACGCCCAGCCCCAGCAGTGAGAGCACGAGGTTCGTCGGGATTTCGCCATCAGCGGCTGCGCCTAAAATCCTGACCAGTTTCTGACAAAAGAAAATCAGAAGCAGGATGAATAGGATCGCAAGCTGGCTTTTTAGCGTCTCCCGTACCAGATATCTTATGATTATCACTTTAAATACGCCCGTAAAAACCAGTGTTTTTGCTGGAAAATAGCTTGTTTCATGGCTTAAACGTCATTTATTCTCTTGAGTCGTCGAAATGATCGCTAAGATTAATATACTCAGCGGATACGCGCGTAAGACCCGATTTTGACGTGCCGAAACCGAAGTAACATTAAGATTAACACGAAGTCACCGCAACAGCGGACACGAGTTACGAAAGCTTGCAATTCTATCCGTAGCCGCCGCCGTTGTCTTTAAGATTCAGGAGCGTAGTGCATGGAGTTCAGTGTAAAAAGCGGTAGCCCGGAGAAACAGCGGAGTGCCTGCATCGTTGTGGGCGTCTTTGAACCGCGCCGGCTCTCTCCGATCGCCGAGCAACTCGATAAAATCAGTGACGGCTACATCAGTGCGCTGCTGCGTCGCGGGGAACTGGAAGGCAAGCCGGGGCAGACGTTGTTGCTGCACCACGTACCGAATGTCCTCTCCGAACGTATTTTACTGATTGGCTGTGGTAAAGAGCGTGAACTGGACGAGCGCCAGTATAAGCAGGTGATTCAAAAAACCATTAACACGCTGAATGATACCGGCTCAATGGAAGCCGTCTGCTTCCTGACCGAACTGCATGTAAAAGGGCGGAATACTTACTGGAAAGTACGCCAGGCCGTTGAGACCGCGAAAGAGACCCTTTACAGCTTCGACCAGCTGAAAACCAACAAAAGCGAGCCGCGCCGCCCGCTGCGTAAAATGGTGTTCAACGTGCCGACCCGCCGCGAGCTGACCAGCGGCGAGCGCGCCATTCAGCACGGTCTGGCGATTGCCGCCGGTATCAAAGCGGCGAAAGATCTCGGCAATATGCCGCCAAATATCTGTAACGCGGGCTACCTCGCTTCTCAGGCGCGCCAGTTAGCTGACACCTACAGCAAAAATGTGGTGACCCGCGTGATTGGCGAGCAGCAGATGCGCGAACTGGGCATGCACTCGTACCTCGCGGTCGGCCAGGGTTCGCAAAACGAATCGCTGATGTCGGTGATTGAATACAAAGGCAACCCGGCCGAAGACACGCGTCCAATCGTGCTGGTCGGTAAAGGCCTGACTTTTGACTCCGGCGGTATCTCCATCAAGCCTGCTGAAGGCATGGATGAGATGAAGTACGACATGTGCGGCGCCGCGGCGGTGTATGGCGTGATGCGCATGGTTGCTGAACTGCAACTGCCGATCAACGTAATTGGCGTGCTTGCTGGCTGTGAAAACATGCCTGGCGGGCGCGCTTATCGTCCGGGCGACGTGCTGACCACTATGTCCGGCCAGACGGTAGAAGTGCTGAACACCGATGCAGAAGGCCGTCTGGTACTGTGCGACGTGCTGACTTACGTTGAGCGTTTCGAGCCGGAAGCGGTAATCGATGTCGCGACATTGACCGGTGCGTGTGTGATTGCGCTCGGCCACCACATCACCGGACTGCTGTCGAACCACAACCCGCTGGCGCACGAACTGATTGGCGCGTCCGAGCAGGCGGGCGATCGCGCGTGGCGTTTGCCGATGGCCGATGAGTACCAGGAACAACTGGAATCTAACTTCGCGGATATGGCGAACATTGGCGGCCGTCCCGGCGGGGCAATCACCGCTGGCTGCTTCCTTTCTCGCTTTGCCCGTAAGTATAACTGGGCGCACCTGGACATCGCCGGTACTGCATGGCGTTCCGGTAAAGCCAAAGGCGCAACCGGTCGTCCGGTGGCGTTGCTATCGCAGTTCCTGCTGAACCGCGCCGGGTTTAACGGCGAAGAGTAAGCCTCATAAGGCCGGATAGCTGTGTTTGCCGGATGGCGGCTACGCCTTATCCGGCCTGGAGCCTCAGCAATGCTGAATTCAATACCCAATGGATTTCGCGTTGCATCGCGGCGGCAACTGAGCAAATCCCCGGCAGCATAGATAACTATGTGACCGGGGTGCGCCACAAATCTGCCGGGAGCAGATTTGAACGCTGCCTGTAGCGGCCCCTTGAGGGCGAGGCCCGGGGATGGGCAGACTATTCGCAGCCAACAAAGAGGCAGCGTGAAAGACCGACAGCAATAGCGTTTAAATCCTCAACCAAAAGCCCCATATATGAAAAATGCGACGTTCTACCTTCTGGACAATGATACCCAACAGGATGGCTTAAGCGCCGTCGAACAACTGGTGTGTGAAATTGCCGCAGAACGTTGGCGTAACGGTAAACGCGTGCTGATTGCCTGTGCCGATGAACAACAAGCTATTCGTCTGGATGAAGCGCTGTGGGCGCGCCCGGCGGAGAGCTTTGTCCCGCACAACCTGGCAGGCGAAGGACCTCGCGGCGGTGCGCCAGTGGAGCTGGCCTGGCCCCAAAAACGCAACAGCAGCCCGCGCGATATTTTGATCAGCCTGCGCGCGGAATTTGCAGATTTTGCCACCGCTTTCACAGAAGTGATAGACTTCGTTCCTCACGAAGATTCTCTGAAACAACTGGCGCGCGAACGCTATAAAGCGTACCGCATGGCTGGTTTCAACCTGAACACGGCAACCTGGAAATAATGGAAAAGACATACAACCCCAAAGATATCGAACAGCCGCTGTACGAGCAGTGGGAAAAGCAGGGCTATTTCAAACCGAACGGTGATGAAAGCCAGGAAAGCTTCTGCATCATGATCCCGCCGCCGAACGTCACCGGCAGTTTGCATATGGGCCACGCCTTCCAGCAGACCATCATGGATACCATGATCCGTTACCAGCGCATGCAGGGAAAAAACACCCTGTGGCAGGTCGGTACCGACCACGCCGGTATCGCGACCCAGATGGTGGTGGAGCGTAAAATTGCCGCGGAAGAAGGTAAAACCCGCCACGACTACGGCCGTGACGCCTTTATCGACAAAATCTGGCAGTGGAAGGCGGAATCGGGCGGCACCATCACCAACCAGATGCGCCGTCTCGGCAACTCCGTGGACTGGGAGCGCGAGCGCTTCACCATGGACGAAGGCCTTTCTAACGCCGTAAAAGAAGTGTTTGTCCGCCTGTATAAAGAAGACCTGATTTACCGCGGCAAACGCCTGGTGAACTGGGACCCGAAACTGCGCACGGCGATTTCCGATCTGGAAGTGGAAAACCGCGAGTCGAAAGGCTCAATGTGGCATATCCGCTACCCGCTGGCTGACGGCGCGAAAACCGCCGACGGTAAAGATTATCTGGTAGTTGCCACTACGCGTCCGGAAACCCTGCTCGGTGATACCGGCGTGGCGGTGAACCCGGAAGATCCGCGCTACAAAGATCTGATTGGCAAATTCGTGGTGCTGCCGCTGGTCAACCGCCGTATTCCGATTGTCGGCGACGAACACGCCGACATGGAAAAAGGCACCGGCTGCGTGAAAATCACCCCGGCGCACGACTTTAACGACTATGAAGTCGGCCGTCGCCACAAGCTGCCGATGATCAACATCCTGACCTTTGACGGCGATATCCGTGAAAGCGCACAAGTGTACGACACCAACGGCAATGAATCCGACGTTTACCCGGCGGATATCCCGGCAGAGTTCCAGAAGCTGGAGCGTTTTGCCGCGCGTAAAGCGATTGTCGCGGCGGTGGACGCGCTTGGCCTGCTGGAAGAGATCAAACCGCACGACCTGACCGTTCCGTACGGCGATCGCGGCGGCGTGGTTATCGAACCGATGCTCACCGACCAGTGGTACGTCCGTGCGGATGTGCTGGCGAAACCGGCGGTAGAAGCGGTGGAAAACGGCGATATCCAGTTCGTGCCGAAACAGTACGAAAACATGTATTTCTCCTGGATGCGCGACATTCAGGACTGGTGTATCTCCCGCCAGTTGTGGTGGGGCCACCGTATTCCGGCGTGGTACGACAACGATGGCAACGTTTATGTTGGCCGCAACGAAGAGGAAGTGCGCCAGGAAAACAATCTGGCCGCCGATGTTGCCCTGCGCCAGGACGATGACGTGCTGGATACCTGGTTCTCCTCCGCGCTGTGGACCTTCTCAACCCTCGGCTGGCCGGAAAACACCGACGCGCTGCGCCAGTTCCACCCGACCAGCGTGATGGTTTCTGGCTTCGACATCATCTTCTTCTGGATTGCGCGCATGATCATGATGACCATGCACTTCATCAAAGATGAAAATGGCAAGCCGCAGGTGCCGTTTAAAACGGTCTATATGACCGGACTTATCCGCGACGACGAAGGCCAGAAGATGTCCAAATCCAAGGGCAACGTCATTGACCCGCTGGATATGGTTGACGGTATTTCGCTGGCGGATCTGCTGGAAAAACGCACCGGTAACATGATGCAGCCGCAGTTGGCGGAGAAAATCCGCAAGCGCACCGAGAAACAGTTCCCGGACGGCATTGAACCGCACGGCACCGACGCCCTGCGCTTCACCCTCGCGGCGCTGGCTTCTACCGGTCGTGACATCAACTGGGATATGAAGCGCCTGGAAGGTTACCGTAACTTCTGTAACAAGCTGTGGAACGCCAGCCGCTTTGTACTGATGAACACCGAAGATCAGGATTGCGGCTTCAACGGCGGCGAAATGGTGCTGTCGCTGGCAGACCGCTGGATCCTCGCGGAATTCAACCAGACCATCAAAGCCTACCGTGAGGCGCTGGATAACTTCCGCTTCGATATCGCCGCAGGCATTTTGTATGAGTTCACCTGGAATCAGTTCTGCGACTGGTATCTGGAGCTGACCAAACCGGTAATGAACGGTGGTACTGAAGCGGAACTGCGCGGTACCCGCAACACGCTGGTCACCGTGCTGGAAGGTCTGCTGCGCCTTGCGCATCCGATCATTCCGTTTATCACTGAAACCATCTGGCAGCGCGTGAAAGTGCTGAAAGGCATTACCGCCGACACCATCATGCTGCAGCCGTTCCCGCAGTACGACGCGGCGCAGGTGGATGAGAAAGCGCTGGCAGACACCGAGTGGCTGAAGCAGGCGATCATCGCGGTACGTAACATTCGCGCCGAAATGAACATCGCGCCGGGTAAACCGCTGGAGCTGCTGCTGCGTAGCGCGAGCGAGGACGCGAAGCGCCGTGTGAACGACAACCTGAGCTTCCTGCAAACGCTGGCGCGTCTGGAGAGCATTACCATTCTGCCTGCCGACGATAAAGGCCCGGTTTCGGTAACCAAAATCGTTGATGGCGCAGAGCTGCTGATCCCGATGCTGGGTCTTATCGACAAAGAGGCGGAGCTGGCGCGTCTGGCGAAAGAAGTGGCGAAAGTTGAGCAGGAAATTGGCCGCATCGAAAGCAAACTGGGCAACGAAGGTTTCGTGGCGCGCGCGCCGGAAGCGGTAATTGCCAAAGAGCGCGAGAAGCTGGATGGCTATGCGGAAGCGAAAGCGAAGCTGATTGAGCAGCAGGCGGTTATCGCCGCGCTGTAATCACCGAGCATAAGAAAAAGCCGGGCATCGCTGCCCGGCTTTTTTATTTTGCAGGCCAGATAAGGCGTCACCGCCATCCGGCAAGTTTTCCCGAATTACAGTACCGCCGGGTAGAACGACAAACCGCGAGCCAGCAGGTTCGCCGGATCTTTTGCGGGCTGCACACCATGGTCTTCCAGCGGCAGCGCTTCCAGGTCACCATGAACATGGGTATTTTCCAGCAAATAACGGGTCATACGCACTTTCGCCCACGGCCATGCCAGGAACAGCGTGACGCCACACACCAGCATATTGGTAATGGAAATCCAGAACATACGCCCCATCGCCACCGTCGAGGAGAAACGAATGTTCCCTTCCAGCGCAAGTTGCCCGTAAATATAGGCGCGCAGTTTCACAAACGCGAAAAGGAAGCAGACAATCGCCCCGGCAATATAGATCAAATAGCTCAGCACCAATTTGCCGTAAATCGGCCCCATCATCATCGCTAATTGTTCCGGATCGCCACCTGCTGCGTAGGCATTCTCTTGCAGAGTCATCAGTGACGGCATAACCAGTACCATTACCAGCAAAATAAACGGTACAAACAGCAGCATCGATAGCACCACAATGGTGATGCATTTTTTCATTGAAATTTCAGCGGAGAATTTCAGTTTGCCGTACTGCAAATTATTAATCAGCATGCCAAACCATTGCGCAACATATACGCCCTGCATAATGGCAATCCCCAGCAGCAATACCAATGTACCGATACCAATTATCACAGAAATAGCGCCATATGAGCCGCTACTTAATGCAGACGTCACAAAGAGGGAGAACACCACCACCGAGGCGATAATAACCAGCAACGGGCATCCCATCATCACCCACCAGGCACGCAACGGACTGGCGTAGAAATTAAAACGCACACCGTTAATCTCTGTCATCAGCATTTGATAACGCAGGCCCTGAGTAATCAACCACGGGAAGAAAATCAGGAACAGCCCCATCATACAGAGCTGTAACAGCACGTTCTGGTAGGCCACGTTAATAAAGAAAATCACATACAGCACCAGCAGGCAGAGCCAGCCGACAAAAATAGAACGCCCGGTCGCGTGATAAGAAAAACGCGCACCGCTAAGTTCAGTATTCTCATAAAAATAACGACGCGCGCGCACTAACGCCCACGGCAAATATAACCCCAGCGTTATTAAGGTCAGTAAAATATTAACCAGCCAAACCACTAAATAGCCTTTCCCGCTGCCCTGAAAGAGAAAACGGCGCACGGGAACCGCCACGGAACCATGAGTTTCGGGAGTCATAACAATCCTTATCGAAAAAAAGAAGCCAGGAAAAAGGCAGTCAACCATAACAATATTGCGAAATGGTTATCTCCACTATTAAGTCTAAATAGCTGCCGGTCAAAAAAATAGCGCCCAATATTCCTGGTCTTGCCAGAACGCCCCTGTAGTGGTATTAAGCAGGATCAGCTTATAACCCCGAAAACAGAGTGCAGAGATGAATGTGACCGCGCCGGTAGAGGTAAAAATGCGCCGGATTGCTGCCGCCGACAACGCAGCAATCGCATCTGTGATCCGCCAGGTATCTGCGGAATATGGCCTCACTGCCGATAAAGGCTACACCGTTGCCGACCCCGAACTGGATGAGCTCTATCAGCTTTATAACCGACCGGGTTGCGCCTATTGGGTGGTGGAGCAAAACGGCGAAGTCGTGGGCGGCGGCGGCGTCGCGCCGCTGAAATGTAGCGAGCCGGATATCTGCGAACTGCAAAAGATGTATTTCCTGCCCAGCGCGCGTGGGCAAGGGCTGGCGAAGAAACTGGCGCTGATGGCGCTGGAACATGCCCGCGCGCAGGGCTTTAGCCGTTGTTATCTGGAAACCACCGCATTTCTGACCGATGCCATTGGGCTTTATGAGCACCTTGGTTTTGAGCATATCGACGGCCCGCTCGGCTGCACCGGTCACGTAGACTGTGAAGTGCGGATGCTGAAAACGCTGTGACGCCAACGCGTACCGGCGTTTTACACCGGTACGCCGCTGTGAAAACGAAACTCCGCATCCGGTGTGGAGATAAGCGCCGCTTCCACTTCGCCGAAATGGCGTACGCGCGGGCTGATATCCGTAGTCGAAATCTGCTGCGCCAGCGCCAGGTAATCCTGATAATGGCGCGCTTCTGAACGCAGCAACGACAGGTAAAATTTCTGCAAGTCATCGTCAAGCCACGGCGCCAGTGCAGCAAAACGCTCGCAGGAACGCGCTTCGATATAGGCACCGCAGATTAACTTATCGACCAATGTCAGCGGTTCATGCGTGCGAACCTCTTTTAGTATCCCTTTCGCATAACGGCTGGCGGTAATTTTCACGTAGGGAATGTTACGGGCGAGCATCGCTTCCCGCACCTGCCAAAAGTGGTGCAACTCCTCTTTGATCAACAGCACCATGCTGTCAATCAGCGCCTGGCCCCAGGCATCGTCCGTTTGTGGCATCACACTTTTGCCAATCTGCTTATGCAGCGCGACAAAATCCGGCTCCGGTCCTTCGCGAAAGGTAAATTCTTCATAGGGTTTCAGCCACGCCAGTAGCGCGTCCGACCCGCTTTTATCCGCCACATAACGGCGCACCAGCAGCATGGCGGTTTGCGCCGCTTTCAGTTCGCACACCATATGATCGGTAAGCAGCAGCGGCAGCATTGATGGATCGCGTGCTTTGTCCAGCCAGGATTGCGGTGTCGGGCAGTGCAGAAAGTTTAAAACCGGGGAGAGTATTTGCGGGTAATCCATTGTGGTTCCTTGCATTGCGGCAGCGAGCGCTGCCGCAATATTTACTCAGTGACGAACACCGTCATCTTCTTCGTCGACGTAATCCTCGTCATCATCGTCACCCTCTTCGCCGTTCGGGTCTTCGTAGTAGGTTCCCCAACCGTCGTATTCCACATCGAATTTCTCAGCCAGGTTAAGCAGCTGTTCAACTTGCGCGTCGATCAAATCAGCGTTCAGCGCGCTTTCGCTCAGCACATCGCAGCAAATAACCACTTCGCCTTCGTCCAGTTCCAGCTCTTCCGGCTCTGTTACTTCGTAGCCCAGTTTAAAGGCTTCAACAGCGGCTTTTTCCAGCGTTTCGAAATCATCTGCCGACAGGTGATGCTCAATGGTATACAGCGCATCAGGATCGCTGCCGTCTTCGAGCAGTTCTTCAATAATCAAACGCGTCTCTTCGCGCTGTTCTTCCAGGTGTTCCGGGTTCGCCATGGCTCGTTCCTCATCAATGTGGCAGATACACTTATTGTCACACACCGCTGGCATTGCCTCCACTCCTCGCCGAAAAGATTTATATCCCGGGGTTGCAAATGCATATTCATACATATAAATTGAATTTTAATTCAATAAGTGGCCTTCGCCATGTGAGGGGAATATGTCCGCGTTTTATCAAAAGCATTTTTTGAAACTGCTCGATTTTACACCTGCTGAAATCAATACCCTGCTGCAACTCGCCGCTCAGCTGAAAGCGGATAAGAAAAAAGGCCAGGAAGTCCAGAAACTTACCGGGAAAAATATCGCGCTCATCTTCGAAAAAGACTCAACCCGCACACGATGCTCTTTCGAAGTTGCCGCATATGATCAGGGTGCTCGCGTGACATATCTCGCCCCAAGCGGCAGCCAAATCGGGCATAAAGAGTCAATTAAAGACACCGCGCGCGTGCTGGGGCGCATGTACGACGGCATTCAGTATCGCGGTTATGGCCAGGAGATTGTCGAAACGCTGGCGCAATACGCCGGTGTGCCGGTGTGGAACGGCTTAACCAATGAATTTCACCCGACCCAGTTGCTGGCCGATCTGCTGACCATGCGCGAGCACTTGCCGGGCAAAGCTTTTAATCAGATGAAACTGGTTTATGCCGGTGACGCGCGTAACAACATGGGCAACTCGATGCTGGAAGCCGCCGCGCTGGTGGGTTTGGATCTGCGCCTTGTCGCGCCAAAAGCCTGCTGGCCGGACGCGAGCCTGGTCGCCGAATGCAAAGCGCTGGCGGTGAAAAACGGCGGCAACATTCTGCTGACGGAAGATATCGCGAACGGAGTGAAAGATGCCGATTTCATTTACACCGATGTGTGGGTATCGATGGGCGAAGTGAAAGAGAAATGGGCGGAGCGTATCGCGCTGCTGCGGCCTTACCAGGTCAATAGCAAAATGTTGTCGCTCACCGGCAACCCGCAGGTGAAATTCCTGCACTGCCTGCCCGCGTTTCATGACGATAAGACCACGCTCGGCAAAAAAATGGCAGAAGAGTTTGGCCTGCACGGCGGCATGGAAGTAACTGACGAGGTGTTTGAATCACCGGCAAGTATTGTGTTTGATCAGGCGGAAAACCGGATGCACACCATCAAAGCGGTGATGGTCGCCACCTTAAGCCAGTGACCTAACAAGCCCGGTTGCGCAGCGCGACCGGGCATTACGCTTACGCCATCAGCAGTTTCACCACCACTTTACGCACCTGGGCTGGCGCGTTTACCGCACACAGCGGTTTGTGCACTTCACCCGGGTAGAACACTACAAAATCCCCTTCGTTCAGTACCACGGTTTTTTCCTGCACGCCTTCCGGCAAAAAGGCGATGTCTTTATCCGCCAGCCAGTCGGTGTCCGGCGCGCCCGCAGGCTGGGTGCTAAAAGTCATCCCTTCCTGGCCTTTCAACACAATCTGGATATCCAGATAACGGGCGTGATACTCGGCGCGGCGTTCTGCAAACGGCTGGGTCATATCTTCAGAAACGAGGAAAAACAGGCGGTTGCCGTCGATATCATGTTTGCCAACAGGCGTGGCATCGGTAACGTGCTGCTTAACGTGCTCAATAGCCTGGCGCAGCTCTTCCGGTAGCCAGGATTGTAAATTGTGAATATTGCCAACGATCATGGTGTAGCCCTCAACATAAAACATCGTTTCATTTTCAGCTTTTATACGAAAATTCACACTGCCATACCACCACTTTTTACGGGAGATTTGTTGCAACGCATGTTTATCGGAAAATATGTTATATGCCTGTTAAGGCCGATTACGCTTTTATGCAACATAGATGCATAAAGCAGACGCCTGTGCGCGGGCGTAAAGTTGTTACTCACTGATTAACAAGTATTTATTTAAATAAACCTTTCCCGATCACACTTCAGCAGCCTGGTAATTTGCGCATTCATTCACTGGTTATTTCCGTTTTTTGCGCCCGGCAGCACCGCTCTATTCATTTTTATGCATATCTATTCCACTCACTGTTGAAAAAACTTATCAATCAACGGGTTACATATTCACAAAAATAGGTGTATAGCTACAAAACAATAACAACCATGAATAAGTCCAGCCGTTAATGCGTAAGCATTCATCCTGATAATTAGGCTAATTGTCTATTCTCTGATGCGAATCATGCATTTGAACGGCGGCGATTTAATTCCCTATTCGACGTGAGCACAATCACACTATTAATTCTTACGGCTTCTACTATGAGCCATGAAATTAATCGTTATTAATGCGCGATGAAATTAATCACATTTCATTGCCGCCCCCTTTTTATTCTGAAAAAAGTTAAAGGAATAATTATGGAAAAGCACTACGTCGGTTCTGAAATAGGTCAATTGCGTAGCGTTATGCTGCACCGCCCCAATTTAAGCCTGAAACGGTTAACACCCTCGAATTGTCAGGAGCTGTTATTCGATGACGTGTTATCAGTCGAGCGCGCCGGGGAAGAGCATGACGCCTTCGCAAACACACTGCGCGAGCAGAGTGTGGAAGTCCTGCTGTTGACCGATCTTCTGACACAAACGCTTGATATTGCAGAGGCAAAAGCCTGGCTGCTGGAAATGCAGATCTCCGATTATCGCCTTGGCCCGACCTTCGCCGCAGATGTGCGCAGCTGGCTGGCGGATATGCCGCACCGCGAACTGGCGCGGCGGCTCAGCGGTGGACTAACCTACGGCGAGATCCCGGCATTTATTAAAAATATGGTGGTTGATACCCATACAGCGAATGATTTTATTATGAAGCCGCTGCCCAACCATTTATTTACCCGTGACACATCGTGCTGGATTTATAATGGCGTGTCGATTAATCCGATGGCTAAACCGGCCCGCCAGCGTGAAACGAATAATCTGCGTGCTATTTATCGCTGGCACCCCGCATTCGCCGATGGCAATTTTATTAAATATTTTGGCGACGAGAATATTAATTACGATCACGCCACCTTAGAGGGCGGCGATGTATTAGTCATTGGTCGCGGCGCGGTATTAATTGGCCTCTCTGAACGAACCACACCGCAGGGCGTGGAATTTCTTGCCAATAGCCTGTTCAAACACCGCCAGGCCGAACGCGTTATCGTCGTTGAACTGCCAAAACACCGTTCCTGTATGCACCTCGACACGGTGATGACCCATATCGATATCGACACTTTTTCTGTTTACCCCGAAGTAGTGCGCAAAGACGCCCAGTGCTGGACGCTCACCCCGGACGGGCGCGGCGGTCTGCAACGCACGCAGGAAAGCGACCTGCTGCACGCCATCGAAAAAGCGCTCGGTATTGACCAGATCCGGCTTATCACCACCGGCGGCGACGCTTTTGAAGCCGAACGCGAACAGTGGAATGACGCCAACAACGTCCTCACGCTGCGCCCCGGCGTAGTCGTCGGCTACGAGCGCAATATCTGGACCAACGAGAAATATGACAAAGCCGGGATCACCGTGCTGCCCATTCCCGGAGATGAGCTGGGACGCGGGCGCGGCGGTGCACGCTGCATGAGCTGCCCACTGGAACGCGACGGCATTTAAAGGAGCCATCATGGAAAGAAAACCTACCCTGGTTGTCGCGCTGGGCGGCAACGCGCTGCTAAAACGCGGCGAACCGCTGGAAGCGAACATCCAGCGCCAGAACATTGATCTTGCCGCGCGTACCATCGCCGGGCTGACCGCGCAGTGGCGCGTGGTGCTGGTACACGGCAACGGGCCGCAGGTCGGCCTGCTGGCGCTGCAAAACAGCGCTTACGACAAAGTTACCCCCTACCCGCTCGATATTCTCGGTGCGGAAAGCCAGGGGATGATTGGCTACATGCTGCAACAGTCGCTGAAAAACAGCCTGCCACAGCGCGAAGTGAGCGTACTGCTCACCCAGGTGGAAGTCGACGCCAGTGACCCGGCGTTCAGCAACCCGAGCAAATACATCGGCCCGGTTTACAGCGAGGCGCAAGCCCAGACGCTGCAGCAGGAGAAAGGCTGGGTATTTAAGGCTGATGGTCGCTATTTCCGCCGCGTTGTGCCCTCCCCGCAACCCAAACGCATTGTCGAAAGCGACGCCATTAGCGCGCTGATAAACCGCGATCACCTGGTGATTTGCAACGGCGGCGGCGGCGTGCCGGTGGTGGAAAACGCCAACGGCTACCACGGCATCGAAGCGGTGATCGACAAAGATCTCTCGGCGGCACTGCTGGCGCGGCAAATCGAAGCCGACGCGCTGTTGATTCTTACCGACGCCGACGCGGTGTACCTCGACTGGGGCAAACCCACGCAGCGCCCGCTGGCGCAAGTCACCCCGGACATGCTGCAGGGCATGCAGTTTGACGCAGGCTCGATGGGGCCGAAGGTCGCCGCCTGCCGCCAGTTTGTTGAGCAGTGTCACGGCATTGCGGGCATCGGTGCGCTGGCGGATGGTCCGGCCATTCTCGCCGGGGACAAAGGCACATTGATTCGTTACTGATTTAAAAAAGGAAATCTCATGAGCATCAACCTGAAAAACCGCAACTTTCTCAAACTGCTCGACTACACCCCGGCGGAGATCCAGTACCTGATCGATCTGGCTCTTCAGCTCAAAGCAGACAAAAAAGCAGGTCGTGAAAAGAAAACGCTGGTCGGCAAAAACATCGCGCTGATTTTTGAAAAAACCTCCACCCGTACCCGCTGCGCGTTTGAAGTCGGTGCATTCGATCAGGGCGCACAGGTCACTTATCTCGGCCCAAGCGGATCGCAGATTGGCCACAAAGAGTCGATGAAAGACACCGCCCGCGTACTGGGACGCATGTATGACGGCATCGAATATCGCGGTTACGGCCAGCAGATTGTGGAAGAGCTGGGTCAATACGCAGGCGTGCCGGTGTGGAACGGGCTGACCAATGAATTTCACCCCACGCAGATCCTCGCCGATCTGATGACCATGCTGGAACACGCGCGGGGCAAACGCTTGTCGGAATTGCGTTTTGCTTATCTGGGTGATGCGCGCAACAACATGGGCAACTCGCTGATGGTCGGCGCGGCGAAAATGGGCATGGATATTCGCCTGGTGGCACCGAAATCCTTCTGGCCAGAGGCTGCACTGGTGGAACAGTGTCGCGCCATCGCCCGTGAAACCGGCGCGCGCATCATGCTCACCGAGGATGTGGAAGAAGGCGTGCAGGGCGTTGATTTCCTCTACACCGATGTGTGGGTGTCGATGGGCGAGCCGAAAGAAGCATGGTCTGAGCGCGTCAGCCTGATGAAACCCTACCAGGTAAACGCTGCGGTGGTGAAAGCCACCGGTAATCCGCAGGTGAAATTTATGCACTGCCTGCCCGCGTTTCATAACGAGCACACCAAAGTGGGCGGCGAGATCGAAATGGCGTATGGCCTGAAAGGGCTGGAAGTCACCGAAGAGGTTTTCGAATCGCCTAACTCTATCGTTTTTGATGAAGCAGAAAACCGGATGCACACCATCAAAGCGGTGATGGTGGCAACCCTCGGCGACTAACCACTCCCCCGGCGCGCCGCGGGTGCGCCGGGGTTAAGGAGCACATCATGGGCAAGTTCAAGTTCCCTTCCGCTTACACCATCCTCTTTTTGTTGATTGCCATTGTCGCCGCGCTCAGTTGGGTGATCCCCGCCGGGCAATACCAGATGGCAATGAACCCAGCCCTCGGTAAAGAAGTACCGATTGCCGGTACTTACGCGCATGTCGCCGCGCATCCTCAGGGGTTAATCGCGGTGATCATGGCGCCAATAAGCGGCCTTTACGATCCTGATACCGGCCAGGCCGGCGCAATTGATGTGGCGCTGTTTATTCTGATCATCGGCGGGTTTCTGGGCATCGTCACCAAAACCGGTGCCATCGACGCCGGGATCGAGCGCGTCACCACCCGTTTGCGTGGCCGTGAAGAGTGGATGATCCCGATCCTGATGGCGCTGTTCGCCGCAGGCGGCACCATCTACGGTATGGCCGAAGAGTCGCTGCCGTTTTATACGCTGCTGGTTCCCGTGATGCTCGCCGCCCGTTTTGATCCGGTTGTCGCCGCCTCCACCGTGCTGCTCGGCGCGGGGATCGGCACGCTGGGATCGACCATCAACCCGTTCGCCACGGTGATCGCCGCTAATGCCGCCGGGATCCCGTTTACCCACGGCATCCTGCTGCGCGTTGCGCTGCTGGTGATTGGCTGGGTGATTTGCGTTGCGTGGGTGATGCGCTACGCCCGCAACGTGCGCGCCAACCCGGCGCGGTCGATCGTCGCCGACAAGCAGGACGAAGATCGGGCGTTTTTCCTCGGCAATAAATCGCCGGAGATGCTCGAATTCACGCCGGTGCGCAAACTGATCCTGCTTATTTTCGCGCTGGCCTTTGTGGTGATGATTTACGGCGTGGCGGTGCTCGGCTGGTGGATGGCGCAGATTTCGGCGGTGTTTCTGGCAAGCGCCATCATCGTGGGTTTGATCGCCCGCATGAGCGAAGAGGAGCTGACCTCAACATTTATCAACGGCGCGCGGGATCTGCTGGGCGTAGCGCTGATTATCGGCATTGCCCGCGGTATCGTAGTGATCATGGATAAAGGTATGATTACTCATACTATTTTGCACAGTGCCGAAGGCATGGTCAGCGGGTTATCCACCGTCGCGTTTATCAACGTTATGTACTGGCTGGAAGTGGTGCTGTCGTTCCTCGTGCCCTCGTCCTCTGGCCTTGCCGTGCTGACCATGCCGATTATGGCGCCGCTGGCCGATTTCGCTAACGTCAACCGCGATCTGGTCGTTACCGCGTACCAATCGGCGTCCGGCATCGTCAACCTGGTGACGCCTACGTCGGCGGTGGTGATGGGCGGGCTGGCTATCGCCCATGTCCCCTATGTGCGCTACCTGAAGTGGGTCGCGCCACTGCTGGCGATATTGACGGTGGTGATCATGGCGGCGCTCAGCCTTGGCGCTCTGCTGTAACGCACCGGGTGGCGCTTTGCTTACCCGGTCTGTGGCTAATATACAGGCCCGGTAAGCATGGCGTTGCCGGGCGTTTTGTTTCGGCAACCAATACGGGAAAAGAGATGATGGAATATGGAGATTATTCACCGAAAGAGCAGCTACAACTGGCGGTCTGCCAGCGCCTGATTAGCGAAAAAAGTTATCTTTCACAGGAGGAGATCCGGCGCGATTTGCAGCGCCACGGCTTCGATAGTATCAGCCAGTCCACCGTTTCACGCCTGTTGAAGCTGCTCGGTGTAATCAAAATTCGCAACGCCAAAGGACAAAAAATTTATTCGCTGAATCCGCAGTCACGCCCGGTGCCGGACGCCGCCCGCTCCGTCTCCGAAATGGTGGTTAGCGTTGAGCACAATAGCGAATTTATCCTTATTCACACCGTGGCGGGATATGGCCGCGCAGTGGCACGTATTCTGGATTACCACCAGTTGCCGGAGATCCTCGGCGTGGTGGCAGGAAGCAGTATCGTCTGGGTCGCGCCGAGAATAGTGAAGCATACGGCGCTGGTGCATAAGCAAATTAATTATTTACTTAGAACGCATTAATATTCAAAGAGAACCGTTTGCATTGCGTAAAATGTGCATCAATCGCTTGATCCGCGAAAACAGCTGCGTATAATCCGGGACAATTTGCCGGGAGGAAGCATGAATCAGTGTGTACGACAAACTGTCTTACCGCGTCTGAAAAAAGGCGCTGGCCTGCCGTTTTCCTTCCCGTTGATCACCGAATTCCACAGCCCCTCTATTGAGGGGCTTTTTTTTGCGCAGTCGTCAGGAGATAACCATGGCTAACCCGCTATATCAGAAACATATCATTTCCATAAACGATCTCAGCCGCGAAGAACTCGAACTGGTGCTACACACCGCCGCACGACTGAAGGCCAACCCGCAGCCGGAGTTGCTCAAGCATAAAGTGATCGCCAGTTGCTTCTTTGAAGCCTCCACCCGCACGCGTTTATCGTTTGAAACCTCCATGCACCGCCTCGGCGCGAGCGTGGTCGGCTTCTCCGACAGCAGCAACACGTCGCTGGGCAAAAAAGGCGAAACGCTGGCCGACACCATTTCGGTAATCAGCACCTATGTGGACGCCATTGTGATGCGCCATCCGCAGGAGGGCGCGGCGCGACTGGCCACCGAGTTCTCCGGCGGCATTCCGGTACTCAACGCTGGCGACGGGGCTAACCAGCATCCGACGCAAACGCTGCTCGATCTGTTCACGATTCAGGAAACGCAAGGCCGCCTTGAGAACCTCAACATCGCGATGGTCGGCGACCTGAAATATGGTCGCACCGTGCATTCGCTGGCACAGGCGCTGGCGAAATTCAGCGGCAACCGCTTTTACTTTATCGCCCCGGACGCGCTGGCGATGCCGCAGTACATTCTCGATATGCTGGACGAAAAAGGCATGGCCTGGAGCGTACACGCCAGCATCGAAGAGGTGATGGCAGAGGTGGATATTCTCTATATGACGCGCGTGCAAAAAGAGCGTCTGGATCCGTCGGAATACGCCAACGTCAAAGCCCAGTTTGTCCTGCGCGCCAGCGACTTAACCCACGCGCGCAGCAATATGAAGGTGCTGCACCCGCTGCCGCGCGTGGATGAAATCACCACCGACGTGGATAAAACGCCGCACGCCTGGTATTTCCAGCAGGCCGGTAACGGCATCTTCGCTCGCCAGGCTCTGCTGGCGCTGGTTCTCAATCGCGATTTGGCGCTGTAAGGAGAAACGACAATGACACACGATAACAAACTGCAGGTCGAAGCCATCAAACGCGGCACCGTGATTGACCACATCCCGGCGCGCGTCGGATTTAAACTGCTGACGCTGTTTAAGCTGACGGAAACCGATCAGCGCATCACCATTGGCCTGAACTTGCCGTCCGGCGAGATGGGGCGCAAAGATTTGATCAAGATCGAGAACACATTTCTGACCGACGAGCAGGTAAACCAGCTGGCGCTGTACGCACCCCAGGCCACCGTTAACCGCATTGATGAGTATGAAGTGGTGGGTAAATCGCGCCCGAGCCTGCCGGAGCGCATTACTGGCGTGCTGGTGTGCCCGAACAGCAACTGCATCAGCCATGCTGAACCGGTCGCCTCCAGCTTTGCGGTGAAAAAACGCGAAAGCGACATCGCGCTGAAGTGCAAATATTGTGAGAAAGAGTTCTCGCACCATGTAGTGCTGGCTAACTAATTGCGGTTGGTATTGCGTTTTTCCCTCCCTATAATGGGGCGGAACCTCAATACCGCTGTCATTCAGGAGTTATTATGACCAAAGTTATCGCCACGGAAAACGCGCCAGCAGCGATTGGCCCTTATGTTCAAGCTGTTGATCTTGGCAACATGATCCTGACCTCAGGTCAGATCCCGGTTGATCCGAAGACCGGTAGCGTACCGGAAGATGTGGCGGCGCAGGCGCGTCAGTCGCTGGACAACGTGAAAGCGATTGTTGAAGCGGCGGGTCTGAAAGTAGGCGACATCGTGAAAACCACCGTTTTCGTGAAAGATCTCAACGATTTCGCTACCGTTAACGCCACGTATGAAGCCTTTTTCAACGAACATAACGCCAGCTTCCCGGCGCGTTCCTGCGTGGAAGTCGCCCGTCTGCCAAAAGACGTGAAAATCGAGATTGAAGCCATCGCCGTTCGCCGTTAATGACGGCTAAGCGAGAGATAAAAGGCAGCTTACGCTGCCTTTTTTATTGCCCACTTAAAACTAAAACGCGACCGGTTTTTGGCTCTGCCCGCTTACCTTTAAATTTAAATCTCACAGGCTGCCAGAGATTTCTTTCGAAGAAGTGGGTACACCTTTCCAGGGAATCAATTTATGTACGCTTATCCCCCAGGCGTTCAGCGGTTGCGCGTAGCGCGCAGCAGCTTTTCCAGCGGATAGACCGCAGCTATCACCACTTCGTCCTGAATTTGCGCCGCGTTATCCAGTTCTCCCTGAATAGACGCTATCTCGCCATCGTCCAGCGTCCCCTGACGCGCTACCAAATCCGTCAGCCGCAGCCCAATAGTGGCGAGCTTATCCACCTGCAAAATCACCGGGCGCATCGCTTTTAGCTGGTAATTGCTGTCGCTGAGCGCCAGCGCATCGCTGGTGTTACCCTGCCAGCGGCTAAAGAGGTGGCGCAGCGCCACCGCGCTGGTGTTGTCTTCCGCATCGCTCACCAGCCTGTCGACCCACTGGTTCATCTGGCGAACGGTGCTGCTCTCCGGTGCCAGCGCATCGGCAAAGCGGTTCAGCGGCTCGAACTGATGATAGTTACCGGCCTGGAATTTCAGATGCTGGCGCGTGTAGTAGTGCGCTGGTTCGACAGTCTGGGCGAGGATCTGCAGCGGCAATGTATCGGCGCTGTTCGCAAGGCGCGTGAACTGCACCGATTGCTGGTTGTGTTGTTGCAGGCCGACCGATACCGTCGACCAGCTGTCCATCGCCTGTAAACGGCTGTACATGTTATCGGTGTCGTTCACATCCTGCGCCGACCATAACCGTTCCGCCACGGCAAACGCACGCGGCCACAGTTTGATATCCAGCACCGGCGCGACCACATTTTCCGCCCACAGCGCGGCTTCGCCTCCCAGTAAATTCGCCTGCTGGCTGGCGTCCGGCACCGCGGGAGCAATGCCTTTCGGCACCTCGTTTAACCGCGTGCCGGTGACGGGGTAGCGCGCGTTGCCCAGCAGGAAGTAACCGCCAAGTTTATCGTCGGTGAGAGTGATGACCGGGCGGGTTTCGCCCATCCACGTATCGACGACAAAACTCACCTGGCGATCGCTGCGCCAGTCGATATGCTGCACGGCGCGACGAGATTTGCCTTTGAAATCAATAAATCCGCGCCATCCACTTTCGCCTTTCACCAGCGTAAACGTCCCTTCCACCGGGCTGCCTTTCAGGCGCGGCATCGAAAACGACCAGCTTTGCGCGCTGTCATTATCGGCAATCACATCCACACCATTTAAGCCCTGCGGCACAATCTCATTGCGGTAGTGATAGGCGGTGTACTGCGGCTGATCGAGGTAGAAACCGGTCGAGAGAATGCCTTTGTAACCCTGCTTTGCCACCTCGCCCAGCGCGTCCTGCCCCTGCCAGGACTGGATGACAATACTTTTGGGCAGATCCGGGTGGAAGATCTCATCCCAGCCCACCATCTGACGCTGATGTTTTTCGAGGATCGCCTCCAGTTTGCGGTTGAAATAGGCCTGCAACGCGTGGCTGTCGGCCAGTTTGTTGTCGCGCATAAATTGCTGGATCGCCGGGTTGTTTTTCCACTGCGTATCGTCCACCTCATCGCCGCCGATATGCAAATACGCATCCGGGAAGATCGCCGCCAGTTCGCTGACTATCGCTTCAGCAAAGGTGTACGTCGCCGCTTTTGTCGGATCCAGCACCGGTTTCAGCACGCCCCAGTGGCGCTCCATCTGATACGACCCCGGCGCGCTCATCAGTTCCGGGTAGGCGACGGCAATCGCCGACGCGTGTCCCGGCATGTCGATTTCCGGCACCACGCGAATACCACGCGCCGTGGCGTAACGCACCACATCGCGCATTTGTTCTTCGCTGTAAAAGAGACCATCGCTGGCAAGCTGCGTCAGTTTGGGGTAGCGCCTGGAGCTAAAACGCCAGCCCTGGTCGTCGGTTAAATGCCAGTGCAGCACGTTCAGTTTCGCCGCCGCCATGCCGTCGATCTGCCGTTTAATATCCTCGACCGGTATAAAATGGCGGGCGGAATCGAGCAGCAAACCGCGCCACGGGAAGCGCGGCGAATCGTCAATGGTCACCCACGGCAAGGTGGTATTTTCCGTGCCGTTTTGTATCAACTGGAGCAACGTTTCCATGGCGCGTAGTGCGCCAAAGCGGGTATTTGCGGCGATCTGCACACCATTCGCATCAATGGTCAGCGTGTAATGCTCATCGCTATCCAGCTTCGGCAGCGGTGCCACTTTTTTGGCAATGGTTATCGAAATGGTGGGATGTTGCGGTTTTTCGGCCTGCGGTTGCAGCGTCCAGCCGGTTTGCCGGGCGATGCGCTGGCGCAATCGCGTAACGGCGTCGCCCAGATCGTCGCCGCTGACGCTGACAGAGAGCGTCTCCGTCAGTACCAGCGAGCCCTGCGTTGCCGGACGTTCAACCTTTGCCGGCCACGGCATCAGTGGCAAGTCACCTGCGGGTGCAGCAAAAGCGGAAGAACCGAGCAGCAACCCGGCAGTTAACAGGCTGTAACGCAACATAAATGTTCCTTCAGACGACGTCAGGCGAGGGAAAACATTTTGTTAACATGCGCCCTCAGGAGCGTCAAGCGCGCCGGGCGACGGGGATCACAGCTTGCGGGAATTGAGATAAATACCCGGCCTGCACAGAGTGCGCAGACCGGGTTTAAGACAAAAGTTTATTGCCAGCCGTAGCGACGGCTATAGAAGCCTTTCATCCACTGCGTGAGCGTCATATAACCTGCGAGGATCGCCACCAGCCACGGGAAGTACGCCAGCGGCAGCTCCTGTAATTGCAGGTATTGCGCCAGCGGCGAGAACGGCAGCGCGATGCCGACACAAATCACCATC
This sequence comes from Kosakonia sp. SOY2, assembly GCF_027109175.1. Taxonomy (NCBI): domain Bacteria; kingdom Pseudomonadati; phylum Pseudomonadota; class Gammaproteobacteria; order Enterobacterales; family Enterobacteriaceae; genus Kosakonia; species Kosakonia sp. SOY2. The sequence goes on along the minus strand of NZ_JAPVXH010000005.1, from coordinate 253,797 downwards.
AGCGTCATCGCCACCAGCGGCCAGGCGGCGCGGCTCTGGATAAACGGCACGCGGCGGGTGCGGATCATATGCACAATCAGCGTTTGCGACAGCAAACCGACGACAAACCAGCCGGACTGGAACAGGGTTTGCGCTTCCGGCACGTTAGCTTTAAACACCCACCACATCACGCAAAACGTCACAATGTCGAAGATCGAACTGATCGGGCCAAAGAAGATCATAAAACGGCCCAGATCCGCCGGGTTCCAGCGTTGTGGTTTGGCGATCTGTTCTTCATCGACGTTATCAAACGGGATCGCCACCTGCGAGACGTCATACACCAGATTCTGAATCAGTAAGTGCAGCGGCAACATGGGCAAAAACGGCAGAAACGCGCTCGCCACCAGCACACTGAAGACGTTACCGAAGTTGGAACTGGCGGTGATTTTGATATATTTCAGCATGTTGGCAAAAGTACGGCGCCCTTCGATTACGCCCTCTTCCAGCACCATCAGGCTCTTTTCCAGCAAAATAATATCGGCCGCTTCGCGGGCGATATCGACGGCGCCATCGACGGAAATCCCGATGTCCGCCGCGCGCAGCGCCGGGGCGTCGTTTATGCCATCGCCCATAAAACCGACCACGTGCCCTTCGCGTTTCAGCAGACGGACAATGCGTTCTTTATGCATCGGCGTCAGGCGGGCAAAGAGCGTGATGTGCTTCGCCATCTGAGCCAGTTCATCATCGCTCATGTGCTCAATTTCGCTGCCGATCAGCGCATCGCCCACTTCCAGCCCCACCTCGTGACACACTTTCGCCGCCACCAGTTCGCTGTCGCCGGTGAGGATTTTGACGGTGATCCCGCTCGCTTTTAGCGCTTTGAGCGCTGGTGCGGTGGTCTCTTTCGGCGGATCGAGGAAAGCGATGTAGCCTTCGAGGATCAGATCCGACTCGTCAATACGCTGGTAGTCACCGCTACGCGCCGGCAGATATTTGGTCGCCACCGCAACCACGCGCAGCCCCTGGCGGTTCAGTGTGCTGGTTACGCGCTCAATGCGGCGCAGCATGGTGTCATCCAGCGGGAAAATTTCGCCGTTGAAACGCACCTGCGAGCAGACGCTGAGGATCTCCGTTAACGCGCCTTTGCAAATCAGTTGATGAACATCCGTCTGCTGCGCCACCACCACCGACATGCGGCGGCGCTCGAAATCAAAGGGGATCTCATCCACTTTGCGCCAGCTCGCCGCCAGCGTCTGCGCCGCTTCCGCGTCCACACCTTCCAGTACGGCGGTATCGAGCAGGTTTTTCAGTCCGGTCTGGTAGTGGCTGTTCAGCCAGGCGCTGTGCAGCACCAGCTCGCTGACTTTACCGCTGATATCTGTATGATTTTCCAGCACAATTTTGTCCTGCGTCAGGGTGCCGGTTTTATCGGTACAGAGGATATCCATCGCGCCAAAGTTCTGAATGGCGTCCAGATGTTTAACGATCACTTTCTGTTTCGACAGTTTCACCGCACCGCGCGCCAGCGTGGAGGTGACAATCATTGGCAGCATTTCCGGCGTCAACCCCACGGCAACCGACAACGCAAACAGCGCCGCTTCCCACCAGTCACCTTTGGTAAAGCCGTTGATCAGCAGCACAATCGGCGTCATCACCAGCATAAAACGGATCAACAACATGCTGACGCGGCTGATGCCTTTCTGAAATGCGTTTTGCTCGGTTTCTTGCTCACTGACACGCCCGGCCAGTTGGCCAAACCAGGTATTGCCGCCGGTGGCGATGACTATCGCCTGCGCCGTGCCGCTCACCACATTGGTGCCCATAAAGCACAGCGTATCGGCTTCCAGCGGGTTGCGCTGCGCGGCCTGGCGCGTCGTCGCCACTTTCTCTACCGGCAAGGATTCGCCGGTCAGCGAAGCCTGGGCGACAAACAGATCCCGCGCCTGCAACACGCGCAGATCCGCCGGGATCATATCTCCTGCGGCCAGCTTGACGATATCGCCCGGCACCAGTTGGTTGATAGGCAATTCGCACCAGCCATTTTCACCTTTCTCATTCACCACGCGCAGCACCGTCGCGGTGTTGCTGACCATTGCTTTCAGCGCATCGGCCGCTTTGGTCGAGCGCGCCTCTTGCAGGAAATTGAGCAGCGTAGAAATCGCCACCATCAACGCAATTACGCAGGCGGCGAACAGATCTTCCGAGGCATAGGAAATAATGCCTAAGCAGGTCAGCAGCAGGTTAAACGGGTTGCGATAGCACACCCACAGATGCACCCACCAGGGGGCGGGTTTCTGCGCCGGGATCAGGTTTTCGCCGTGGGTTTCCCGCGCCAGTTCCACTTCCTGCGGGTTCAGCCCTTCCGGGTGGCTGGCAAAAGTGTGCCAGAGCTGCTCATGTTCCATCGCAGCAATCTGCAGACAGCGTTCACCCATCGAGGCGGGGATAGCGCCCTGGGCGATATGTTGTACGCCGGGAAGCGGATCGCGCTGCACCAGACGACGCGGTAAATGGCGGTTGAGGCGAGCGAAAAGCTGCCGGGTAATGTTTTTCAGCATGATAGTGTCCTTGCCCCCGCATCACGCGGGTGCGATTGACAACTGGCGTAACAAAGCCGCGCCAGCTGGCGTTTTTAATCGGGCAGGGACGAAAACGACGTCGCTGCCTTACGCATCCGGTAAGGCAGCAACAGCAGGCTTACCGGAAAAAGTATCTCCGTCGCGGGAGAGGGGTGGGATCGGGATCCATCTGGCCTCCGGTAAGGTGTGAAGGGCGAATCATAACGTAGCGGTATCATAGCTCCGCTGAATTAAACCAAACATATACACACCATCAATTGGTAGCACAAAGTGCATAAACCAGACTTTGCTCATTGCTGGCGCTTGGAAGGGATGCAAAACTCCTTTATCCTGCAACCCGCCCCCATCAGGAAAGGATTGAAGTATGCAAAACCGGCTGACAATCAAAGACATCGCACGCTTAAGCGGCGTGGGCAAATCCACTGTTTCCCGTGTGCTGAATAACGAAAGCGGCGTCAGCCAGCGCACACGCGAACGGGTGGAAGCGGTGGTCAATCAGCACGGTTTCTCCCCTTCCCGCTCCGCGCGCGCCATGCGCGGACAGAGCGATAAAGTGGTGGCGATTATCGTCTCGCGTCTGGATTCACTCTCGGAAAACCTTGCCGTACAGACCATGCTCCCGGCGTTTTACGAACAGGGTTATGACCCGATTATGATGGAAAGCCAGTTCTCGCCGCAGTTAGTCGAAGAGCATTTGCAGATGCTGAGCCACCGTAATATTGATGGCGTGGTGCTGTTTGGCTTTACCGGCGTCACCGAAAGCCTGCTTACTGCCTGGCAGTCGTCGCTGGTGCTGCTGGCGCGCGATGCCAGCGGTTTCGCCTCGGTCTGTTACGATGATGACGGCGCAATCCAGCTATTGATGGAAAATCTTTATGCCCGTGGGCATCGCCATATCAGTTTTATTGGCGTCCCGCACAGCGATGCCACCACCGGCAAACGCCGCCACGACGCCTATATGGCGTTTTGTCAAAAACACCAGCTCGAACCAACGTTCGCCTTACCGGGCCTTGCCATGAAGCAGGGTTATGAACATGTCGCCCACGTTTTAACCCCTGACACCACCGCGCTGCTCTGCGCGACCGATACGCTGGCGCTCGGTGCCAGTAAATATTTGCAGGAACAGCGCATTGATAATCTGCAACTGGCCAGCGTCGGCAATACGCCGCTGATGAAGTTTCTGCACCCGGAAATTGTAACCGTTGATCCCGGTTACGCCGAAGCGGGTCGCCAGGCCGCCGCGCAATTAATAGAACAGGTTAATGGCCGCGCCACGCCTCGCCAAATCGTGATCCCTGCCCGCCTCGTTTAAGCCGCTTTATCGTTTATTGTGATCCTCGCCAAGTTTCGGGAACGTTCCCATTTTTAATTTTTTTGCCTGCGGTTACGCTTTGCCTCGGTCATGTTACGCATCATTTCTCCCCCCGAGAGGCACCAGGATGAGCAAAGTCAATCCATCAGATATTGAACAACTTATTACGCTGGTTGGCGGACGCGAAAACATCGCGACGGTCAGTCACTGTATTACCCGCTTGCGTTTTGTATTAAATAACCCGGGCGCCGCCGACCCAAAAGCGATTGACCAGCTTCCGATGGTCAAAGGCTGTTTCACCAACGCCGGGCAGTTCCAGGTGGTGATCGGCACCAACGTCGGCGACTACTATCAGGCGTTGCGCGCCGCCACCGGTCTGGCTCATGCGGATAAAGAGCAGGCCAAACAGGCAGCGCGACAAAATATGAAATGGCACGAGCGCTTAATCTCCCACTTCGCGGAAATCTTCTTCCCGCTGCTGCCCGCACTGATTAGCGGCGGTTTGATCCTCGGTTTTCGCAACATTGTCGGCGATGTGCCGATGAGCAACGGCCAGACGCTGGTGCAGATATTTCCGCCATTGAAAACCGTGTATGACTTTCTCTGGCTGATTGGTGAAGCGGTCTTCTTCTATCTGCCGGTCGGCGTTTGCTGGTCTGCGGTGCGCAAAATGGGCGGAACGCCAATCCTCGGCATCATCCTCGGCGTAACGCTGGTTTCACCACAGTTGATGAATGCTTATTTACTGGGTTCGCAGGTGCCGGAAGTGTGGAACTTTGGTCTGTTCAGCATCGCGAAAGTGGGCTATCAGGCGCAGGTGATCCCGGCATTGCTGGCGGGCCTGGCGCTCGGCATTATTGAAACGCGGCTTAAAAAGCTGATACCGGACTCCCTCTATCTGGTGATTGTTCCGGTCTGTTCGCTGATCCTGGCGGTCTTCCTGGCACATGCGCTAATCGGCCCGTTCGGTCGCATGATTGGTGACGGCGTGGCGTGGGCGGTTCGCCATCTGATGACAGGCAGCTTCGCCCCGATTGGCGCGACGCTGTTTGGTTTCCTCTACGCACCGCTGGTGATTACCGGTGTGCACCAGACCACGCTGGCTATCGACATGCAGATGATTCAGAACATGGGCGGTACGCCGGTGTGGCCGTTGATTGCGCTGTCAAACGTTGCACAGGCCTCGGCGGTAGTGGGCATCATTATCTCCAGCCGTAAAGAGAATGAACGTGAAATCTCGGTTCCGGCGGCTATCTCCGCGTTTCTCGGCGTAACCGAGCCGGCCATGTACGGCATCAACCTGAAATATCGCTTCCCGATGCTGTGCGCGATGATCGGTTCCGGCCTTGCCGGGTTGTTGTGCGGCCTTAACGGCGTGCTGGCGAACGGAATTGGCGTGGCGGGTCTGCCGGGTTTCCTCTCGATTCAACCCGCTTTCTGGCAGGTCTTCGCACTGGCTACAGCGGTGGCGGTTGTCATCCCGCTGGTGCTGACCTCCTTTGTTTATCAGCGTAAGTTCCGTCACGGCACATTGCAGATTGTGTAATTTTTGGGGCGCGTTTGCGCCCCTTCGTTTTCGCAGGAAATCATGATGAATACCCTTCCCCACTGGTGGCAAAACGGCGTTATCTACCAGATTTACCCAAAGAGTTTTCAGGACACGACCGGCACTGGCACCGGTGATTTACGCGGCGTGATTACGCGCCTCGACTACTTACAAACCCTCGGCGTCGACGCCATCTGGCTGACACCATTTTATATCTCCCCGCAGGTGGATAACGGCTACGACGTGGCGAATTACACCGCCATCGATCCGCTTTACGGCACACTGGCAGACTTTGATGAACTGGTCGCCCAGGCGCACCAGCGCGGTATCCGCCTGGTGCTGGATATGGTGTTCAACCACACCTCGACCCAGCATGCCTGGTTCCAGGCATCGCAGGATCCGGACAACCCATACCGTTCTTTCTATATCTGGCGCGACGGCGAACCAGAAACGCCGCCGAATAACTGGCGTTCGAAATTCGGCGGCAGCGCATGGCGCTGGCACAGCCAGAGCGGCCAGTACTATTTGCATCTGTTCGCGCCAGAGCAGGCAGATCTCAACTGGGAAAACCCGGCGGTACGCGACGAGCTGAAAAAAGTCTGCACCTTCTGGGCCGATCGCGGTGTCGACGGTTTGCGTCTCGATGTGGTGAATTTAATCTCCAAACAGCAGGATTTCCCCGACGATCACAGCGGCGACGGGCGACGTTTTTATACCGATGGCCCGCGCGCCCATGAGTTTTTGCAGGAGATGAGCCGCGAGGTTTTTCGCCCGCGCGAGTTGATGACGGTCGGTGAGATGTCATCCACCACGCTGGAACATTGCCAGCGCTACGGCGCACTCGACGGCAGCGAGCTGTCGATGACGTTTAACTTCCACCATCTGAAAGTTGACTATCCCGACGGCGAAAAATGGTCGCTGGCGAAACCGGATTTTGTGGCATTGAAATCGCTGTTCCGCCACTGGCAGCAAGGGATGCACAACGTGGCGTGGAACGCGCTGTTCTGGTGTAACCACGATCAACCGCGCATTGTGTCGCGCTTTGGCGAAGAAGGCGCGCTGCGCGTGCCCGCCGCCAAAATGCTGGCGCTGGTGCTGCACGGCATGCAGGGCACGCCGTACATTTATCAGGGCGAAGAGATCGGTATGACCAACCCGCACTTTGCGCGCATTACCGACTACCGCGATGTGGAAAGCCAGAATATGTTTGCCGAACTGCGTGCCGCCGGGCGCGAGCCGGAAGCGCTGCTGGCGATCCTCGCCAGTAAATCGCGCGATAACAGCCGCACGCCGATGCAGTGGACCGCGCGTAAAAACGCCGGTTTCACCACTGCCGATCCGTGGATTGGTCTGTGCGATAACTATCGGGAAATCAACGTCGAAAACGCGGTCAACGATCGCGATTCGGTGTTCTATACCTACCAGTCGTTGATTCGCCTGCGTAAAAACTTGCCGATACTCAGTTGGGGCGATTATCAGGATCTGCTCCCCTCTCACCCACATTTATGGTGCTACCGCCGTCAGTGGCAGGGAGAAACGTTGTTGGTTATCGCCAACCTCAGCAATCAGTTCCAGCCGTGGCGGCCAGAAACCCTGCCGGGCGACTGGCAGGTGGTCATCAGCAACTATGCGGAAGTTTCCCCTGTTCCCGGTGAAATGACCCTGCGGCCGTTCGAAGCCGTGTGGTGGCATCAAAAATAAGCGTTTTTCACTTCCCTGGCGCAAAAAAACAGCAGGCTTAAACCTGCTGTTTTTGTTGAATTTTTAGTCAAAACAAGAATGCCTGAATTTACATTTCCTCAGAGCGCCCGTCCTCTGCGCTATCCGGTTTTTACTTTGTCCTGAGTCAATAAAAACGCAAACATGTTTGATGCAAATCACTATATATAGAAATTAGAATGCACCCCGGCCCTATATGTTGTATTAATCGACTACTATTCGAACAAGCTGACCACCGCGAAAGCGATACACGCTGTGGATAACACGGGCCTGGATGGGACGAACTTATTGGTTTTAGTAATGAATAACCAGCCAGTCTGCGCGTCCTCATATTGTGGATAACCTGTTTTCTAAAATGGAGTGATCATGACACCGCATGTGATGAAACGAGATGGCTGTAAAGTGCCTTTCAACTCAGAGCGCATACAAGAAGCCATTTTGCGTGCAGCTAAAGCAGCGGGAGTCGATGACGCAGACTATTGCGCCACCGTCGCAGAGGTAATTAGTCGTCAGATGCAGGGCCGATCGCAGGTCGATATTAGCGAAATCCAGACTGCCGTCGAAAACCAGTTGATGTCCGGGCCGTACAAACAACTGGCACGTGCCTACATTGAGTATCGCCACGATCGCGATATCGCCCGTGAAAAACGCGGCCGTCTGAACCAGGATATTCGCGGTCTTGTTGAGCAAACCAACTCGGCACTGCTCAATGAGAACGCCAACAAAGACAGTAAAGTGATCCCGACTCAGCGCGATCTGCTGGCGGGAATTGTCGCCAAACACTACGCGCGCCAGCACTTGTTGCCGCGCGATGTGGTACTGGCGCACGAACGCGGTGAGATCCACTATCACGATCTCGACTACTCCCCGTTCTTCCCGATGTTCAACTGTATGCTGATCGATCTGAAAGGCATGCTGACCCACGGCTTCAAAATGGGCAACGCGGAGATTGAACCGCCAAAATCGATCTCAACCGCCACGGCGGTTACCGCGCAGATCATCGCCCAGGTCGCCAGCCATATTTATGGCGGCACCACCATCAACCGGATCGATGAAGTGCTGGCACCGTTCGTCAGCGCCAGCTTCGAAAAACACCGCAAAGTCGCCAGCGAGTGGAACATCCCGGATGCCGACGGCTATGCGCGCAGCCGCACCGAGAAAGAGTGTTACGACGCGTTCCAGTCGCTGGAATATGAAGTTAACACCCTGCATACCGCGAACGGCCAGACACCGTTTGTCACCTTCGGTTTCGGGCTGGGCACCAGTTGGGAATCCCGCTTGATCCAGCAGTCGATCCTGCGTAACCGCATTGCAGGTCTGGGTAAAAACCGTAAAACCGCCGTGTTCCCGAAACTGGTATTCGCCATTCGCGATGGTCTGAATCACAAGTTCGACGATCCGAATTACGACATCAAACAACTGGCGCTGGAGTGCGCGAGCAAGCGCATGTACCCGGATATTCTCAATTACGATCAGGTCGTGAAAGTGACCGGTTCGTTTAAAACGCCGATGGGCTGCCGCAGCTTCCTTGGCGTGTATGAAGAGAATGGCGAACAAATTCATGACGGGCGTAACAACCTCGGTGTCATCAGCCTTAACCTGCCGCGCATCGCGCTGGAAGCGAAAGGCGATGAAGCGGCGTTCTGGAAACTGCTGGACAGCCGCCTGCAACTGGCGAAAAAAGCGCTGATGACCCGCATCGCGCGCCTCGAAGGGGTGAAAGCCCGCGTTGCGCCGATCCTCTATATGGAAGGAGCCTGCGGCGTGCGCCTGAAAGCGGACGACGATATCGCGCCGATCTTTAAAAACGGCCGCGCGTCGATTTCGCTGGGTTATATCGGCATACACGAAACGATCAACGCGCTGTCCGGCAACAAACATATCTACGACAGTGAAGCACTGCGCGCCAAAGGCGTGGCAATTGTGGAACGCCTGCGCCAGGCGGTGGATCAGTGGAAAGAAGAGACCGGTTACGGTTTTAGCCTTTACAGCACGCCGAGCGAAAACCTGTGTGACCGTTTCTGCCGTATCGATACCGCCGATTTCGGCGTGGTGGAAGGGGTAACCGATAAAGGTTACTACACCAACAGCTTCCACCTTGATGTCGAGAAAAAGGTGAACCCGTACGACAAAATCGATTTCGAAGCGCCGTACCCGCCGTTAGCCAGCGGTGGTTTTATCTGCTACGGCGAGTATCCGAACATTCAGCACAACCTGCGCGCACTGGAAGATGTCTGGGATTACAGCTATCAGCACGTGCCGTATTACGGCACCAACACGCCAATTGATGAGTGTTACGAGTGCGGTTTTACCGGCGAGTTCGAATGCACCAGCAAAGGCTTTACCTGCCCGAAATGCGGTAACCACGACGCGTCCCGCGTCTCCGTTACCCGCCGCGTTTGCGGCTACCTCGGCAGCCCGGACGCGCGTCCGTTCAACGCTGGCAAGCAGGAAGAAGTGAAACGCCGCGTGAAACACCTCGGCAACGGGCAAATCGGTTAACAACTCCGTCGCCCGGTGAGTGGCGTTTACCCGCGCCGGGCACGCGGTCAGTGATTTCACCGTACCTGATTGCCCGATGGCGCTACGCTTATCGGGCCTACGTTTTCTGCCGCTACGATTGTTCTCTGATACGTTTTCTCTAAGCAGTTGACGTTGTAGCAAGGCGGCAAACGAGTAAATCCCGGGGAGCTTACATAAGTAAGTGACCCGGGTGCGCGAGAGTAGCCAACGCAGCTACAGCGCCAAATGCGACGAGGAAACATGAATTACCACCAATACTACCCAGTCGACATCGTCAACGGCCCCGGCACCCGCTGCACACTGTTCGTCTCCGGCTGCGTACACGAATGCCCTGGCTGCTACAACAAAAGCACCTGGCGGTTGAATTCCGGCGTGCCGTTTACCGAAGAAATGGAAGATCGGATCATTGCCGATCTCAACGATACGCGCATCAAACGCCAGGGAATTTCGCTCTCCGGCGGCGATCCGCTGCACCCGCAAAACATACCGGATATTTTAAAGCTGGTGACCCGCATTCGCTCGGAATGCCCGGGTAAAGATATCTGGGTGTGGACCGGTTACAAAATGGACGAACTGAACGCCGCGCAGCGGGAGGTGGTCGGGTTGATCAACGTGCTGATCGACGGCAAATTTGTTCAGGATCTGAAAGACCCGATGCTTATCTGGCGCGGCAGCAGCAACCAGGTTGTACATCACTTGCGTTGATTTCCTCGCGCAATTTTCACAATACTTCCCTGCATATTTTCATTTCAGTGCGACGATATGTATTCCGACGCTGAATGCGCCGGAGGAACGGCAAAACTGTTTTGCATACGTCTGACCTCCTCCGCCGGCGGTAAACCGAAGAGCCGTTTGAATTCGCGGTTAAACTGTGACGGGCTTTCGTAACCGACGGCGTAACAGGCCGCTGCGGCAGTGAGTCGCTGGCGAACCATCAACATCCGTGCCTGGTGCAGCCGTACCGATTTCACATACTGCATTGGCGGCATGCGGGTTATCGCTTTGAAATGGCTGTGGAATGTTGGCACGCTCATCCCGGATTGCTGAGCCAGTTGCGACAGCGTTAAGGGTTGAGCATAAGTCGCATGAATGTAACGCAGCGTTTTGCCAATTTTACCGAACTGCCCCTGCAAGGCTAACGCGGCGCGCATCGCATTGCCTTGTGCGCCGGTCAAAACACGAAAATAGAGTTCCCGTACCCGCGCCGGACCAAGGATTGCCGCCTCAAGCGGGTTACCGAGCGTCTCCAGTAAACGCAGCACCGCTGTTTTCAGCGTCTCGTCCATCGGGCTGGAGATCATGCTTTGCGGCGAAGCGGATAACAGCGGAAAGCCGTGCTGTTCAATTTGCAGCATCACATCTGCGGCGACCTGAAAATCCAGATGCATGTAAATTGCCAGCAACGGGTGGTCTGCCGATGCATCCGTTTCCATCACAAAAGGCACAGGAACCGATACCGCCAGGTAGTGCTGTTCGTCGTAAAGATAGATCTGCTGACCGAAATACCCCCGCTTGCTGCCCTGGCAGACAATCACGATCCCCGGATCGTACAGCACCGGCGTGCGGGCCAGCGGGCGATCGGAACGCAAAATGCGCACATCCGCCAGCGCGGTCAGGTTGTACCCCTCCTGCGGGGCAAGTTCCATTAACCTCGCGATCATGTCAGACATCGCGCACCTCATAAGATCAGGCAATAAAAAAAGAAGATATGGCCTAAAAAGCCAGCAAATCTGAGAATACTATGCAGCTTCCATTTTTCATGGGAGTAGGCGTTATGTCACCTGTAAAAACACTTTTCATCACCGGCGTCAGCAGCGGCTTTGGTCGTGCGCTGGCGCAGGAAGCACTGGCTGCGGGTCACAAGGTCATTGGCACGGTGCGCAACCACGACGCGCAGCAGGCATTTGAAGCCCTGCATCCGCATCGGGCGTTTGCCCGTCTGCTTGATGTCACTGATTTTGCGCAAATCAATGACGTAGTCGCAGAGGTTGAATCACACATCGGGGCCATCGACGTGCTGGTAAACAACGCCGGTTACGGCCATGAAGGGATCATGGAAGAGTCCTCGCTTGCAGAGATGCGCCACCAATTCGACGTCAATGTATTTGGTGCCGCGGCCATGATGAAAGCCGTGCTGCCCGGCATGCGCCAGCGCCGCAGCGGGCACATTATCAATATCACCTCGATGGGCGGTTATATCACCATGCCGGGGATCGCCTGGTACTGCGGGAGCAAATTCGCGCTGGAAGGGATCAGCGAAACGCTGGGCAAAGAGGTGAAGCCTTTTGGTATCCACGTCACGGCAGTAGCGCCGGGATCGTTTCGTACCGAGTGGGCCGGGCGCTCGATGATCCGCACCCCGCGCGCCATTGCCGATTACGATGCGCTTTTTGATCCGATTCGCCAGGCGCGCGAGGAAAAGAGCGGAAAGCAGCCCGGCGATGCCGTCAAAGCGGCTCGCGCCATGCTGGCGATAATAGACAGTGACACGCCGCCCGCGCACCTGCTGCTGGGCAGCGATGCGCTCAGCCTGGTGCGTGAAAAACTGGCGGCACTCACTGCGGAGATTGACGCATGGGAGGCACTGACCCGCTCTACCGATGGTTAACGGGCACGGGGCGTGCAAGCGCCCCGGTATAGGCTCAAAAGCGGCTCAGCGACTCCATCGCCACGCTTTTAAACGACGCGAAATCCGCGCAGGCACAGAGCCTCGCCGTTACGCGCTCGCGCAGGAAGGTGACGAAAATATCGTAGATAGCCATCGCTTCTTCATACTCGCTCTTGCTGATCGCCAGCAAGAAGATGACATGCGCGGTTTCATCGCCCCACGCGATCCCCTGCGGAGCCAGCACGGTGTAGACCACCGTCTTTTTCGCCAGCAGCCCGAGGGCGTGCGGCAACGCAATACCCTCGCCGAGCAGGGTGCTGACAATCGCTTCACGCTCGACCACCGAATCGAGAAACTCCGCATCGACAAAGCCTTCATCCTGCAATTGATGGCATAAGGTGTTGAACAGCGTTTGTTGATCCATCGCGCCGTTAATGATGCGGAAATGCGCGGCATCAAAATACTTTTCCAGCATCCACGGCCGCGTTCTGTCTACCAGCACCAGCTTGCCGATCTGCTCCAGTTGATACTCGCTGGGAAACGGCGCGATGGTGACGACCGGCTTATCTTTTTCATTTACCCGCGCGGTGGAGATGACAAAATCTTCCGCGATGCCGTCGCACTGCTCGTACTCACGCAGCGTCACGGTGCGTGTTACCAAAATCTGCGGATATTTACGCGACAGCACCGCTTCAATCATCCGCACCATCGCATTTCCGACATCGCATACCAGCAACACCCGCGGCTGGCGCTGATAACCCACGTTGTAATGGCGCTCAAGACCCACGCCGATATGCAGCACCAGAAAACCGATCTCGTTTTCGCTGATCACATACGGCGTGTATTTCCCCCAACTGGAGACCGCCGCCAGCGTCATATCCCACGCCATGGGGTAGTGCTGTTTAATGTTATCCAGCAACGGGTTAGGGATCATTATCTGGTAGCGCACGCGGGTGATCATGGTTTTGATATGGGTGAGCAGATCCGCATGTAGCTGGTCATCGTTTTGCAGGTTGTAGTTATAGTGCGTGTTGATGTAGCCAAGGATGTAGTTGACCAGCGCTTCGTCGTCATCGGCGCTGATGGCGCTGGGTGCGATCGCCTGCACGCGTCGCCCGGCGATATGCACCCGCAGCCAGTGCTCTTCCGCCGCCGCCAGCGGTTTTCCCGCCAGATGTTGCAGCGCAGCAGAGATATCCCGCGCCGCCTCTTTGACATTTTCGTCCCCATCTTCGGCGCTGAATTCAGAGAGCGGATAGCCCTCGCTGATGCGGCGAACCGCCACCGCGCAGTAAAGGCGGATAAACAGATCGCCCTCATCCGTCAGGCGAATATGATGGCGGTTAAAACAGTCATGCAGAATAGTAGCCAGCGCCTCAGGCACCCCCGGATTAAGCGCTTCTTCCGTGATCAGCGGGTTATCGGCATTTTGCTGCGCCAGTTCCCACAACAGATCCGTCAGACAGGCGCGCAGCGCCATTTCGCTGCCAAACAGTTTCATGCCGTGGCGCGGGCGCGTTTCCAGCGTCAGACGGTAGCGGGAAAACCACTCCCGCACCTCGGTCATATCATTTTGCAGCGTGGCGCGGCTAACAAACCACTCATCCGCCAGATCTTCCAGCTTGAGCGAGAAGGCGGAGGTGAGAAAACGCACCACCAGATAATGCACGCGCTCCGGCCCGCTACGCGGAATGCGCAGCGCGCGCGGGCGCGACGCCTGCAAGCTCTGGTAACGCGTGACGTCATCAATTTTCAGTTGATAGCCGCTGCCGCGCGTCAAAATAAACTGCGCGCCGTGGTGCAGCAGCAGAGCGTTCAGTGCGGTGATATCGGCCCGAACGGTACGCGTCGAGACCGACAAGCGCTGTGCCAGCTCATCCTGCGGTAGCGTCTCGTTTTGCAACATCATGAACAGTTGCGCCAAACGTTGGTTCGGGAATCGCACGTCGCTCTCCAGGCTTAGGGGTGAGATGAAATAACCATCTGAGATGGGCTGCCTATCGGCGTGTAGTCCGGCTCAAACTGCAATTTACCGTCGCGTTCCACGCGAAAACGGGTGATGTTATCGCTGCGCTGATTCATCACGTATAGCCAGCGGCCATTCTCCGCCAGCGTTAGCGTGCGCGGGTAATCGCCGCGCGTCCAGACATCGTCCTGATGGGTTAGCGAACCATCGGCTTTCACCGTAAAGTGCGCGATGCTGTTATGCAACCGGTTGGCGACATACAGCTGTTTACCGTCACCACTTAATACCAGCCCGGCGGCAAAACTGGTGCCTTTATACTCTTTCGGCAGCGCCGAAAAGGTTTTCCCCGGCTGCAACGTGCCGGTGGTTTTGTTCAGCGCATAGTGTGTAAGCGTTGAGGCCTCTTCATTGATCAGCCACAGGCCATCGCCCTTTGGCGTGAACACAAAATGGCGCGGCCCGGCACCTTGCGAAGAGGCGCTAATAAAGGGTGGATCATTCGGCGTTAACGCGCCCGTTTTGCCATCAAACTGATACTGATAAATGCGATCCAGCCCAAGATCGGTGGAAAAGACGAATTTCCCGCTCGGATCGACGGCGATCATATGCGCATGCGGACCATTGTGATCGCTAATCGCAAAACTACCTTCCACCGCCGCAGCCGGTTTCGCGGCCCCCGGTTCGCCCTGATCCTGACGCGTATCCACCGCTTCGCCGAGGCTGCCATCCGCTTTCACCGGCAGCACGGCAATCGATCCGCTGACATAGTTCGCCACCAGCAGAAAACGCCCATCCGGCGTCAGCGACAGATAGACCGGTCCGGCACCGCCGGACGCCACCTGGTTCAGCACACTTAACTCGCCGTTAGCGCCAATACGCAGCGCCTGTACCGCGCCCTTTTCCACTTCGCTGGCGAGGTAGAGGGTTTTACCATCCCGCGCCACCGTTAGCTGTGCCGCATTCGGCAACGGGCTGACCAGCGTTTTATTGCCAAGCGCACCGGATTGCGGATCAACGGTAAAGCGATAAAGCCCTTCGCCGTTCGGGTTGTAGGTTCCGACCCAGGCGTACTGCGTTTGTGCCATGGCGCTGGTTGCCAGCAGAGAAAGTGAAGCGGTAAGCAGATGACGAGCGGTAAGCATGGTGGCTCCTTACGTGACGAGGTGGCCCTCCCGTATCGGGAGGGAAGATCGTTTACTTCACCAGTGCTTTGGTCATATCCAGCAACTGGCGAACATCCGCCGGGCGCGTGTCGCCACTCGCCTTATCAATGATCGAACTGTAAATATGCGGGATCACCTTGCGAACACCCGCATCCAGCGCGATTTGCAGGATTTCACTGAAGTTGTCCAGATCGATGCCGCCGGTCGGCTCCAGCCAGAAATCATGGCGCGCACAGGCTTGCGCCACGGCGATAAATTCGTCGCGGCATTTCAGCCCGCCCATCGGGAAGTATTTAATGGAGCTGCCGCCCATATCTTTTAGCAGTGCAATGGCGGTTTCCACCGGCACAATGCCGTCTGGCGCCTGGCTGCTCAGCGGCCCGGTGGAAATTTTTACCCTTCCCGGCGTACCGGTTGGCGAGACCAGGCCATTAACCACCGTGTCGTTCTGCCCGAGCAGCGCGCGGCTGGTCGCCACGCCGGTGAACACCTGGTTAACGTGCTGCGGTTGAACTTCACGGGAGATGGCGCTGACCATGGCCGACTGGTTTGGATCGCCTGCGCCGAGGCCAACGGAAAGTGCATTATCGATACGCGCCGCGTAGTCGCGCATATCCGCGACGGCAGTAGCGACATCGGGGTAGTTTTTCGACAGCACGCCGACCAGCACATGGCCTTCCGCGGCCTCGTAAATCGCGCTGGCGTTCTCTTTGCTGCCCGCCAGCACGTTCAGGCATACGCGGTCGCGGTAAAAATTCGGCGTCAGTTTCATGCATTTGCTCCCTTGTTCAGTTCTTCGGCGATGCGGCGATAAATGATCGTCAGTTGATCGGCGGTGACGCTGCGCACATCGGCTTCGATAATCCCTTCGTTGGCTTTATAACCACGGAAGTAAATGGCGTATTCCCCCTGTTTCAGGGCGCTGACCAGCTCGCCGGTAGAGATACCGGTGACGGCTTCATCAAATTTGATTTCGCTGCGGGCAATATCGCGCCCGGCGCTATCCCACACCACGCGCGCACTCACGCCTTTTAGCGTGTTGAGCTGCTCAATAAACGGTGTCATTTTGGCGACCATCTCCGCCCCGCTCTCTTTGCTGGCAGAAAGATAGTGTTCAATGGCGCAGGTCAGACCGAGAATGCCTTCCTTGCCCACTTTCATTGCGCGGCCAATGCCCGCCGTCTGGCGTTTTACCCACTCCACATACTGCGTTTTGCCGATCACCAGCCCGCTGGTTGGCCCTTCAATCGCTTTTGCGCCGCTGTAGATAACGAGGTCGGCTCCGGCGCGGTAGTAGCACTGCAAATCCTCTTCGGCTGCGGCATCGACAATCAGCGGCAGGTTGTGCTTGCGTGCCACCACGGCGGCCTGCTCCACGCTGAGCATGCTTTTTTGTACGCAGTGATGAGATTTGATAAAGAGGATCGCTGCAGTACGCGGTGAGATTGCCGCCGCCAGTTGATCGGCAGAGCATTCATTGGCGTAACCGGCTTCCACCACTTTGCCGCCGCCCAGCGCCACCATGGTGCCTACCGGCGCGCCAAAGTTAACGTTGTGCCCGCGCGGCAGTACGATTTCGTTGTTCTCAATCGGTGTGCTGTGCAGGTTTTCCAGCAGCCAGTCGCTGTCTTTCACCAGCACGGCGGCGACAGATTGCGCAATGCCGGCGGAAGCGCACGACACCACGGTCGCGCCTTCGACATCCAGCAGTTTTGCAATGTACTCCCCGGTTTTATTCACCAGGTCTTTCATTTCGAAGTAGTGATTCATGCCGCTGACTACAGCGTCGACCACTTCCGGGCGCGGCGTGGAAACGCCGAGCGCCGTCATGCGCCCGGAAGCATTAATCACCTGTTTTAGCTGGTACTTATCATAAATCGAAGGCATGTTCGGCACTCCCTTGTTCGGTCATATAGCCCTTGCCCGCGCGAATGGCGGCAAGCGGCGTGAGGATCTGTTCGGCCTGTAACGTCTCGTTTTCCGCATCGGTGAACAGCACCGGCTGGCGTTTCAGGTCGAAAATGGTCAGATCGGCGTCGAAACCCACGGCAAGACGCCCTTTATGCTGCAGGCGCAGACCATCAGCGGCGTGGTCGGTCACACAGGCGATCACCTGCGGCAGCGACATGCCGATGGCGAGGAATTTCGCCATCACATTCGCCAGCGAGCGCACCGGGCCATCGATGCGGTTGCGGCAGTAAATGTCGGAGCTGATGGTCTGCGGCAAAATACCCAGCGCGATGGCCTGCTGTGCCACCGCAAAGCTGAAACTGGCGCTGCCGTGCCCGACATCAAGCCGCACCCCGCGCGCAATGGCGCGCATCACCGAGGCGCGCAGCTCGCCGGAAGGCGTCAAAATGCGGTTCGGTTTGCCGTTATAGCAGTGGGTAATGATGTCGCCGGAGGTCAGCAGCTCAGCAATCTCATCAAGGTTTGGCGGGTTGTTGCCAATATGCACCATCAATGGCAAATCGCCGTTTTCCTGCTGGATGACTTTGGCGCGTTGCAGCGGTGTGATGCCGTTGTCGCCGACCACGCTGCTGCTCATGCGCGCTTTCAGGCCGACAATAAAATCCGGGTGGCGTTTTATAGCCTCACGCGCAGCTTTGGCGTCGATATTATTCAGGTTCGCCAGCTCGTTTTGCGCAATCAGCCCGACGCGCGAGATATTCAGCAGCGCATAGACGTCCGTCGACGCCTTACGGGTAATGGCATAGAAATCATCGATGTCATCCGCGCCGGTGCTCCCGGCGTCAATGACCGTGGTAACACCGGTCTGGATACCGACGCTATCGGGCTCGTCGTGATAAATGGGTGAGTTCGGGTAACAGTGGACATGGGAGTCGATCCACCCGGCGCTGACATAGTGTTCGCCGCGTAAATCCACGCTTTTCGCCGCCGGGCCGTCGATATCGCCAAGCGCTGCGATTTTGCCCGCCGCGATGGCGATATCCGTCACCGTATCGTCAACCAGACGCGCCCGGCGCAGGAGTAAATCAAACATGCGTATCTCCAGGAGTAACGGGCGCCGCAGCGCCCGTGGGTGTCAGAGGGCTACCGGGAAAATGGAGCCCAGCAGCATCGCGCCGAGGATCGCGCCCCCGGTGATCGGCTTCTGCCAGAGGTAAAACAGCAGCACGCCAATCAGCGAACCAATACCAATCGGAATGGAAGCGGTCATCGCGCTGAGGATAATCAACGGGCCGAGGAAGCGGCCGGACGCGTTACCCGCGCCCATCATCACGTCTGCGCCGTAGGTGGAGTCGCTCTGGTTGATGGTGAACTTACGCGCCAGGATAATCAGGTAGCCAATCGCCAGGCCGATGATCAGCCCGGTAGCCAGCGAAGCCACAAAGTTCGCCACCGGGAAGACAAAGCCCGCGCCGAGCAGCAGCGCCGGCACGCCAAGCCCCACTCCGGTCTGGATAGCGCCGCCGATATCGAGAATACCGACCAGCGAACCTTCGATAATGCGGGCAAACAGGAAGCTCGCGCCAAATGCCGCCACCGCGCCGTAAACGCCGGTATCCATGCCGGAACGCAGCATCGAAACAAACGCCACTTCGTTAAACGCGCCAATGCCGTACAGGTAGTACATATGTGTCCCGGCGAACACGCCGGAAGAGAGCAGGCCGACGAAAATCGGGAATGACCAGTCGGCGTACCAAAAGCCTTTATTCTGTTCCATCTCGGTTCCTTATTTGCCGCTGAGCGAGTTGTGGATAAGCGACAGCCAGTCCGGCGCGCTCAGGTGGAAGGACTCGATCATTTTCAGATCAAAGCCGCGGAAGAACGCACTCAGCACAAACAGCGCGACAATCGCTGTCATCATCACTTTGGTGACGCGGTTCCAGCCGCTCTCTTCCACACCTTTACCAATCAAAATGCCCAACACCAGACCCGGTACGGCGTTACCCATAATGAGCTGTGCCGCGCCGCCAAAAACGGTCGCCCAGAAACCGGATTTCTTGCCTGCATCAATTGCCGCCAGCCAGAAAATCACCGGCATCACGGTGTTGACCAGCAGGTTCGCGGCCGGAACCAGCACTTTCACCGCCGTCACCTGCAACGCCGCCGGAACGGAGGAAGCAGTCAGGTTGAGGAAGGTGACGACCACCATGCCGATCAAGCCGCAGGCGATAGCCATCTTTTTCGGATCGTGCAGGGTTTCGCCCACGTTGCGGTTTTTCACCATCAACGCAGCAGCGCCCCAGTTCGGAATAATGCGGTGGTCAACGTCCTGGGTGAACGACCCCGCCGCAACGGATGACGCCCAGGCGTTAAAGAAGAAACCCAGACCAAAAGAGAAGTGCGAAGCCGGGTCCCCTTCGCAGGAGTTCAGTTCGCCCAGTGTACGAAACGCGCCCATCCCTTGCGTGGTCGGCGCATGGAACATGCGTGCAGCCCCTGCGCCCACGCCGACGCCCACCAGGCCGCCGATAATGAGCGATTTTATTAGTATGATTAAGAACATCAGTCTGCCCTCTTCTACCCTGTGATAGTGATTTCTGGGGTATGCGGTGAGTTATTGCGTGACGAAATCCACTTTATCGAGATTGATGGCGGTCACGTTGACGGTGACGTCCAGCTCCACGCTGTACGTGCGTCTTATACGGCGCAGAAAGAGGAACAAAAACGCCTCTTTGCGCGTCGTTTCCTGCGCCTGAACAACCTGCACGTCCTGTGGCTCAATGCGCAGTAAAATGTGCGGCGACGTTTTCATCACCGCGGCCTGAACATGGTTCAGCGCATCGGCGAAGGCGCGCGCTTTCGCATCGCCCTTGCCCTTTACCCTGACCGTGGTGGTGAACTGTTCTTTCATGGTTATGCGCCGTATTTTTTCTGCCACGCCTGCACCAGACGCTCGCCTAACTCTTCTTTGTCCATAAAGCCAAAGCCCAGCACGTTGCAGCCTTCATTAATCGCCGTCACGCCCTCTTCCACAGAACGCATGCCGTATTTGGCTTTGTAGCCATGTTTGTTTTGCGCGGTGATTGCGCCCGCGCCGCCGCTGCCGCAAAAGGAGATGCCAAAGGTGGCGTTTTCCGCTTTCATCACGTCGCCAAGTTTCATATCCGCCGCCACGCCCGGCACGACCACCGCGCGGCCGCCCGCTTTTTCTACACCGGCCGCCACTTTCTGGCCTTTCCCCAGACGGTCGCCAATCACTACGGTAATCTGTTCCATTGTTCGCTCCTTAAAGGTTGTCTTTCGCCACTTCGAAATGCACCGACAGCAGCCAGGCTTCTTCTTCCGGAAGGTTGCCAAAGGCCGCCACGACGTCGCGGGCAAGGTTCATGGAATCCGCCGAGATCTCATCAAACAGGCTGGCGTCCACTTCCGGTAGCGGTTCGCCGGTTACCGACCGGTGCGCCATCGCGCGGACATGAGAGGTCAGCATCTGTTGCTGCACCGCGTTCGGCGTAATGTTCTGAGAACTGAGTAAGGCATACACCTGCTTCAGCATGCGTTCAGCGAGGGTTGCCGTTTGCGCAGCCTGCTCCGCGTCGTTTATTACCGCTCCGTTATTCACTCGTCGTACCCCGTTAATGGCTTCGGAATAAAACTAACGTTGCAGGTTAAGAGTTTGTAGCGAGGAGTTTTCCACTTCGAAGTGGAAACGCGGAAGGCTTTAGTGATCTGCGCCTCAAAATAAGGCCGCTGAGGGATTTTTCACTGTATTGCGGTCACAATTTTGACCAAAAGCGGCGGAAAAACGGCAGCCCAAAAGCACAAAAAAACGGCGGACGGGAGAGGAAAAGTGTGAGGTGAATAAGGTTTACTTATTCCTGCCCGTTGTTCAGCGCCCGCAACAGATAATCTGTGAATGACGACACCAGCGGCAGCAACGGCCTGCCGGGTAAATGTAATAAGTGCATCGGGCGCGGCGGCGGTAAATAGCCCGGCAGTACAGCACACAGGCGACCTGCGTCGATATCCCGCTGCAACATGATGTCGGCGTGCTGCACAATCCCCAGCCCGGCCAGCGCCGCCTGGCGAATCGCCTCGCCGGAATCTACCATCAGCCGCGGGGTAATCGCCACCTCTTGCTTACCGTCCGGCCCTTGCAGCTGCCAGCTGTGATCGGATCGCCACTGGCTAAAACTGATGCAGTGGTGCTGTTTCAACTCTTCCGGGGTTTCGGGCGTGCCGTGTCGCGCTAAATAGTCTGGCGATGCGGCGAGGATCATCTGGTACGGCGCCAGCGGAATGGCAATCATCCCTTCATCGTTGACAGCACCGACGCGCACAGCGAGCTGGAAGCGCTCCTCAATCAGCGAGACTTTGCGATCGCCCAGCACCATTTCCGCATTCACGCCGGGATATTGCTGTAAAAAACGCGACAGAATGGGGGTTAAAACATGGTTGCCCCAGGCCACCGGCGCGCTGATGCGCAGCAGGCCAGAGACATTTTCATAAAGATGACTGGCTAACCCGTCTGCTTCGCGAACAGTGGCGAGGATTTGCAGACCATACTGGTAAAAACGCTGGCCCGCTTCGGTGAGACCCTGGCGGCGCGTGGTGCGGTGCAGCAGCTTGCAACCGGTGCGACGCTCAAGTTCGCGCACATGTTTACCGACCATTGCCGGCGTGATGCCTAACGAGTCGGCGGCGGCGGTAAAACTGCCGAACTTGATGGTGCTGACAAACGACTCAACGCATTTGAGATAATCCATTTTCCACCCGCATTCTAAACCCACAGTATCAAATGAAGATAACAACGCCCCATTTATCCGCAACAGGACGCGGAAAATAATAGCGCCATTATCGTTTATAGGGTTCTTAATGATGCAATCGCTGGTTTTCAATGAATTTGGCGCATCGGATGTGCTGTACCTGCACAATCACCCTACACCGCAGCCCGGCGCGGGTGAGTTGCTGGTTGACGTGTCTGCCGCCGGGCTGAATTTTGCGGATATTTATCGCCGCCAGGGGCGTTACCCGCTGGCAGGAAGTGCCCCCTGGGTTGCCGGATATGAAGGCGCCGGTCAGGTGATTGCTGTGGGAAGCGGGGTAAGCGGCTGGCAGCCGGGCGATCGCGTGGGTTTTGCCGATGTGCCGCTGGCGCACGCCAGCCATATTGTGGTGGCACAGGAAAAAGCTATTCGCCTTCCCGACTGGCTTTCTGAAGCGCAGGCCGCGTCGATTCTGTTGCAAGGCTTAACCGCAGATTATCTGGTGCATGATGTGTTACCGGTGCTACCCGGCATGCGTGTCGCCGTGCTGGCCGCCGCTGGCGGCGTGGGCAGCCTGCTGACGCAAATGCTGGTACACCGGGGGGTGCAGGTGTTCGCCGTGGCTTCAAACCAGGCCAAGCAACGCCTCTGCCTGCGTAACGGCGCAGACGCCGCCGCCGATTACGACTCATGGCCTGAACAGGTTCGCGCGTGGTATACGCCGGGTTGCGATATCGTGTTTGATTCGGTTGGCAGCACGCTGCAACAAAGCCTGGACAGCCTGAAAGATGGCGGGCGCGTTGTGCTGTTCGGTATGTCCGGCGGCACGATCCCCACGCCGGATCCGGCGCAGTTTTTGTTGCGTTCCACCGGCGTTATCGGTGCCGATCTGTGGACTTATCTGACCTCGCAGCAAGAGCGGCAGCGCCGCGCCGATCGCCTGTTTGCGCTGCTGAAAGCAGGACATATTAAATTGCCGGAGGTGACATCTTTTCCGCTCTACCGGGGTAAAGAGGCGCATGACTTGCTGGAAAACAGAGAGTTTAGCGGGAAGGTAATTTTGATCCCCTGACATAACGCGTTTTAAAAATGAAACAGCACCAGGGAAGCACATAATAAAAAGCGGACACCGGAAATTCCGGTCGAGAAGCTGAAGTAAAAAGCGGGGCGATTGCCCCGCTTCGTTTAACCAGATACCGAATTAACGGTATTTCTTGTGATACGTATTGCGGGTATCAATGAACCCTTTGGCGGCGTCCTGCGCCTCTTTCACTTTGCCTTCGTTAGCCAGTTTCAGCGCGCCGTCAATCTGCCCGACCAGCACATCAAAGCCGTGACGATAATCTTTCATCTCCGCGCTATCTGCCGCTTTACCTTCCAGTTTCGGCGGCGTCGCTTTTTGTGCATCCAGCGCAGCGGTACGCATTTTGGTTAATGCATCTTTCATCTCGCCAGCGTCGCTGGTTTTCTGCACCACTTTCAGATTGTCATTCAGGGTGCCCATATCATCTTCGAGATCGGCGGCGAACACCGACGATCCAACAAACAACGATGACACAGCAAGGATCGCTAACAGGTTTTTACGCATTGCTCACTTCCTTTTTTTATTATTCACGCTAAAGGCGCAACTCTGTGCGCCACGGAGTTATTGTCCGGCGATTTTCATCTCCGGGAGTAACACTGAACCACACTGAATATTGCTACGGTGTTCGATATCGTCACCAACGGTAACGATATTACGCCACATATCTTTCAAATTTCCTGCAATGGTAATTTCGCTCACCGGGTACTGGATTTCACCATTTTCTACCCAAAAACCGGACGCACCGCGCGAATAATCACCGGTAATGCCGCTCACGCCCTGGCCCATCAGCTCGGTGACAACAAGCCCGGTGCCCATCTCTTTTAGCATCTGTTCGAAGCTCAAGCCGCGTCCGGCAATGCGCCAGTTATGGATACCGCCTGCATGTCCGGTGCTTTTCAGTCCCAGCTTACGCGCGGAATAATTGGTCAGCAGCCACTGCATCAGTACGCCATCTTTCACGATATCGCGGCGTTCGGTACGCACGCCTTCGCTGTCGAACGGTGAAGATGCCAGCCCTTTAAGCAGGTGCGGATGTTCTTCAATAGTCAGCCACTCTGGCAGGATCTGCTTGCCAAGATAGTCCAGCAGGAACGTCGATTTGCGGTAGACAGAACCACCGGCAATCGCGCCGACCAGGTGACCAAACAGGCCGGTCGCTACTTCGTGGCCGAAAATGACCGGCGCTTTCATGGTCGACAGCTTGCGCGGCGACAGGCGGGACAACGTGCGACGCGCACACTCTTCGCCCACCCACTCCGGCGTTTGCAGTTCGTTAATATCACGGCTGATGGTGTAGGCGTAATCGCGTTCCATGTCGCCATTCTCTTCGGCAATCACGCAGCTCGACAGCGAGTGGCGCGTGGAGCAGTAGCTTTGCAGCATGCCGTGGCTGTTACCGAAGACTTTAATGCCGTAATGGCTATTGAAGCTGCCGCCTTCGGTATTATTAATGCGTTTATCCGCTTTCAGCGCCGCCTGTTCGGCGCGCGCGGCCCATTCGATGGCTTCATCCGGCGTCACTTCCGCCGGGTGGAACAGGTCAAGATCGGGTGCTTCAAACGCCAGCAGATCTTTATCTGCCACGCCCGCGTAAGGATCCGGCGAAGTGTAACGCGCGATATCGAGCGCCGCCTGTACGGTGCGGGCAATCGCGTCCGGGCTGAGATCGGTTGACGAGGCGCTGCCTTTACGGTTCTGGTGATAAACGGTTATCCCCAGAGCCCCATCGCTGTTAAATTCGACATTCTCCACTTCGCCGTAGCGCGTGCTCACGCCGATCCCGGTGGTTTTGCTGACAGCCACTTCCGCACCGTCCGCTTTTCCGGCAGCTAATTCCAGCGCTGTGGAAACCGCCTCTTCCAGCGTTTTGCGTTGTTGTGCAACTTGTGTGATTACTTTCATTGCCAATGCCATAATTAAGGGAGAGATTCTTTGAAGTCTAACAGAGAACCGTTTTTCAGTGCGCGCCTTAACTGGTAACATTAGCCTCTTTTTTTAAGGAGCCTGAGATGACAAAGCAGCCCGACGACTGGCTCGACGACGTGCCCGGTGATGATATTGAAGACGAAGATGACGAGATCATCTGGGTCAGTAAGAGTGAAATTAAGCGCGATGCTGAAGAGTTAAAGCAGCTCGGCGCGGAAATGGTCGATCTTGGTAAAAACGCGCTGGATAAACTCCCGCTCGACCAGGATCTGCGCGACGCTATTGAGCTGGCGCAGCGCATTAAGAAAGAGGGTCGCCGCCGTCAGTTGCAGTTGATCGGTAAAATGCTGCGTCAGCGCGATGTCGATCCGATTCGCCAGGCGCTGGATAAGCTGAAAAACCGCCACAACCAGCAAGTTGCCTTTTTCCACAAGCTGGAGCAGATCCGCGATCGCCTGATTGAAGAGGGTGATGATGCGGTGCCAGAGGTGCTGAACCTGTGGCCGGATGCTGACCGCCAGCAGTTACGTTCGCTGATCCGTAATGCGAAAAAAGAGAAAGAAGGGAACAAACCGCCGAAATCCGCGCGTTTAATCTTTCAGTATCTGCGTGAACTGGCTGAAACCAGCGAGCAATAACCTTTCTGAATTATCCTCTCCTGCGGGAGAGGGCTTTTCCTGCTTCCCTTTTCCTGTTTCATTTATTCCCTTCTGAACGCGATCAAAATTTAGCTGAATCGTTAAAGCTAAAAACGTTCTCTATCACATATTTATT
Source organism: Kosakonia sp. SOY2 (assembly GCF_027109175.1). Classification (NCBI taxonomy): domain Bacteria; kingdom Pseudomonadati; phylum Pseudomonadota; class Gammaproteobacteria; order Enterobacterales; family Enterobacteriaceae; genus Kosakonia; species Kosakonia sp. SOY2. The sequence goes on along the minus strand of NZ_JAPVXH010000005.1, from coordinate 227,941 downwards.
ACGCATATATCTTTCATTTCATAGATAAATGCGATCAATACCAGCTATTTTCATTCTCATCCTCGCTCATTTTCACCAAATGAAACGGATCACATTTTCTCCCCTGCGCAAAACGTAGATTTCAGCCGTGGTGCAAATAATCGATTCAGCTAAAAAGGACAAAATGATGAAAAAAACCGTAATGCTTTCCGCACTTGCCCTGCTTGTATCTGCTCCGGTAATGGCGAAAACCTGGGTGCTGACAAGTGCTGAAGGCGGCGTTGAGCAGGGAAACTGGCGCATCAGCAGCGATCAGCTGAACATCAAAGATCAGCAGTTCAGCATTGAGCAGGTGGTACTGCATGGTGGCAAACAAGAGGGCAGCAAAGTTATCAAACTGAGCAGTAAAAACGGCCTGACTATCGCGCTGAGCCCGACGCGCGGGATGAATTTACTCTATGCAGACGGTTTTGGCGTGCATATGGGCTGGAATTCACCGGTAAAAGAGGTCGTTAACCCGGCATTCATCAACCTAGAAAGCCGCAACGGACTCGGCTGGCTGGAAGGTTTCAACGAGATGGTGGTGCGCTGCGGTTACGAGTGGACCGGCCATCCGGTAACGGCGGACGGACAGATTTACACCCTGCATGGCAAAGTGGGTAACACGCCCGCTTCGCAGGTTTCCGTCGATGTTAGCGAAACGGCACCCTATGAAATTCGCATTCGCGGATTAGTGAAAGAGAGCACCTTCAAAAAAGCGGATCTGCAAACGGAAATGGAGTTGCGCTACATTCCGGGCAGCAACAGTTTCAGTCTGCATGACGTGCTGACCAACCATGCTGACTATCCGCACGATTACCAAATCATCTACCACAGCAACTTCAGCAAACCGATCCTTGAACAGGGCGCGCGCTTTATTACGCCGTATGAAAACGTCAGCCCGTTCAATGATTACGCTAAAAAAGGGCTGAAAGAGTGGCAAACCTACGCCGGGCCAACCAAGGGCTTCGACGAAATGGTGTTTAATATCAAGCCGCTGGCCGACGCCAGTAAACAGACTGTCGCGGCACTCCTCAACAAGGCCGGAGATAAAGGCGTGGCGATCAGCTATAACACTGAACAGTTGCCGGTGCTGACGCTGTGGAAAAATACCGACACGGAAAAACAGGGCTACGTCACCGGTATCGAGCCGGGCACCAGCTACGCCTACCCGGTGACCATTGAGCGTGAACAAAAACGCGTGAAACAGTTGCAACCAGGCCAGAGCACCCGCTTCGATTTAACCTATACCTTGCTGCACAGCAGCGGTCAGGTGGCTGAAGTAGAGAAACGCGTGCAGGAAATTCAGGGCAGCAAAACCCCGCAGTCGATTGAAACGCCGATGGCGAAAGAGTAACGCGCAGGCATAAAAAAACCGCGCCAGGTTTCAGGCGCGGTTTTTTATTCGGCTTAATTTAATCAGGCGCTTTCAGCAGCGAGTTGCGCTTTTTTCGCCAGCCCGTCCAGCAGTTTCTGGTGGATACCGCCAAACCCGCCGTTGCTCATCACCAGAATGTGATCGCCCGGCTGGGCGCTTTTGACAATCATCTCCGCCAGCGTATCTACATCCGCACTCCAGTACGCAGGCTGTACGCAGGCATCCGCCACTTCCGCCACCTGCCAGGGAATATGCGGCGGCTGCAGCAGGTACACTTCGTCGGCGCGTCCCAGCGACGGAGCGAGATCGGCTTTGCAGATGCCCATTTTCATGGTGTTCGAGCGTGGCTCCAGCACGGCGATAATTTTCGCGGTGCCGCCCACTTTCCCGCGCAGCGCCGCGAGGGTTGCCAGGATTGCCGTCGGGTGATGGGCAAAATCGTCATACACGGTCACGCCATTGGCTTCGCCACGCAGCTCCAGACGACGACGCGCATTGATGAAAGAGCCCAGCGCGTTCGCCGCATCTGCCGGTGCAACGCCAACATGACGCGCGGCGGCAATCGCCATCAGGCCGTTATGCATGTTGTGCTCGCCCACCAGACCCCAGTTCACCTGGCCTACGCATTCGTTATCCAGCCACACTTCCCAACTGGAGGCGTCAGTATTCAGTTTTTTCGCCTGCCAGTGCCCCTGCTCGCCCACCAGCTCCTGCTCGCTCCAGCAGCCCATCGCCATCGTCTGTTTCAGGTTGATGTCGTTTTCCGGCCAGATGATTTTCCCCTGCCCCGGCACGATGCGCACCAGGTGGTGGAACTGTTTCTGAATCGCTTTCAGGTCATCGAAAATATCCGCGTGGTCAAACTCAAGATTATTGAGCACCAGCGTGCGCGGGCAGTAATGGACAAATTTGGAACGTTTGTCGAAGAAGGCGCAGTCATATTCATCGGCTTCAATCACGAAGAACGGGCTTTCACCCAGACGCGCGGATACATCGAAATTGCCCGGTACGCCGCCAATCACGAAGCCCGGTTTGTAACCGCAGGCATCCAGAATCCAGGTCGCCATGCCAGCGGTGGTGGTTTTACCGTGCGTACCGGCAATGGCGACAACCCAACGGTCGCGCAGCACAAAGTCATGGAGCCATTGCGGGCCCGACATAAACGGAATGTTCTTTTCCAGCACCGCTTCCACACAGGGATTACCGCGCTTCATCACGTTGCCGATGATGACCAAATCCGGCGCCGGATCGAGCTGGCTGGCGTCATAACCTTCAATCAGTTCAATCCCTTGATTCTCAAGCAGCGTGCTCATCGGCGGATAGACACTGTCGTCCGAGCCCGTTACCTGGTGTCCCAGCGAGCGCGCCAGCATTGCCAGCCCGCCCATGAAAGTGCCACAAATCCCCAATATATGAATGCGCATACGTCGTTATCCTTTCTTAAACTGGCGCACATTTTACTCATATGTTTACGCACAGAGAAATGCATTTCAGGATAATCCGCATATAGCTGGCGCGATTCACCTGTGCGCGAGCTTTTGAATGTTTGTTAGTATTGTTACAGGACCTTCGCGTTTTCGTTTGCGAAAGCTCTGGCTGTTACGGCGTCGGCTGTTTACTATCCGGAACTTGCTGTGAGCAGCAACCTGAAAACCACAGGCTACAATCGCTTTACTCCATCATGAAAAATGCAGGGAAAGTGTTATGAAAACGTTAGGTGAATTTATTGTCGAAAAGCAGCATGAGTTCTCGCATGCAACGGGTGAACTGACTGCTTTGCTGTCGGCGATAAAACTGGGCGCCAAGATCATTCATCGCGATATCAATAAGGCCGGTCTGGTCGATATCCTGGGTGCAAGCGGTGCTGAAAACGTGCAGGGCGAGCAGCAGCAAAAACTCGACCTGTTCGCGAACGAAAAACTGAAAGCCGCACTCCGCGCCCGCGATATCGTGGCTGGCATCGCCTCTGAAGAAGAAGATGAGATCGTCGTTTTCGAAGGCTGCGAGCACGCAAAATATGTGGTGCTGATGGATCCTCTGGATGGTTCCTCCAACATCGACGTTAACGTCTCCGTCGGGACAATTTTCTCCATCTATCGCCGCGTAACGCCAGTCGGCACGCCGGTCACCATGGAAGATTTCCTGCAACCGGGCAACAAACAAGTCGCCGCCGGTTATGTGGTTTACGGTTCGTCCACCATGCTGGTTTACACCACCGGCTGTGGCGTACACGCCTTCACTTACGATCCGTCACTTGGCGTGTTCTGCCTGTGTCAGGAGCGTATGCGCTTCCCGGATCGTGGCAACACGTACTCCATTAACGAAGGCAACTACATCAAATTCCCGCAGGGCGTGAAGAAATACCTGAAGTTCTGCCAGGAAGAAGATAAAGCGACCAACCGCCCTTACACCACGCGCTACATCGGCTCGCTGGTGGCGGATTTCCACCGTAACCTGCTGAAAGGCGGCATCTACCTCTACCCAAGCACCGCCAGCCACCCGGAAGGGAAACTGCGTCTGCTGTACGAATGCAACCCGATGGCGTTCCTCGCGGAACAAGCAGGCGGTAAAGCCAGCGACGGCAAAAACCGTATTCTGGATATCCAGCCGGAAAGCCTGCATCAGCGCCGTCCGTTCTTTGTCGGCAACGAGCATATGGTGGATGACGTAGAACGCTATATGCGTGAGTTCCCGGACGCGTAATCAGCCGGGCAAAACGAGAAAAGCGCCACGATTGTGGCGCTTTTTTTTAGCGTACGAAGGTGCGTTTGACGCGCTCGGACACCACAAAATAGGGGATCCAAATCGCCGCGCTTATTACGCTACGAACCAGTGAGCTTACGGTATCGTAGACATACGGCACATCAAACACCTGATGCGCCAGCCATACATCTACGCCATGAAAGGCAATCCATAACAGCAGAAAACCAATGTAAAAACGCGGAAGCAGCCGTTTCTTGCGAAAGAACAGGCTCCCGACGAAGACCGTGTAGGCGAACATTACCCCGTAGAATACCAGTTCGAAAACGAGCATCCCTTTTTGTCCACCAACGAGCACGCTGTAATGCTCCATCACCACTTTGAGCGTCGCGCTGAAAGAGACAATCACGCTGAGCAGCGACAGCACCAGCCCAATAGCAGGAACAAACAGCCAGCCGCGAATTTTTTTAAACTCGCGCGCCTCACACTCCGCGCAGAAATCACTCTCTTTCAGCGCTTCCTTATCGCATTGAATACAGATTCCCATGTCGTTGCCTTTCGTTATCCCTGCGTCTGTAAACGGAATGAAGCCATTGCCTGCAACAATTCGCGCGACTGCTCTTCCAGCGAACGGGTCGCCGCAGAAGATTGCTGTACCAGCGCCGCGTTTTGCTGCGCGGTTTCATCCATCTGGCTGACGGCGATATTCACCTGCTCAATACCGCGGCTCTGCTCCTGCGACGCATTGGCGATTTCGCGCATCAGTTTGGTCATGCGCAACACTTCTTCGGCGATTTCGTCCATCGTTTCGCCGGCCTGCATCGCCAGATCGCTGCCTTCAGAGACCTGCGCCTGCGAGCTGCTGATCAGCGCCCGGATCTCTTTCGCCGATTCGGCGCTGCGGCTGGCAAGGTTACGCACTTCACCGGCTACGACGGCAAAACCGCGCCCCTGCTCACCCGCGCGCGCCGCTTCAACGGCGGCGTTCAGCGCCAGAATATTAGTCTGGAAAGCAATGGCGTCAATCACGCTAAGAATGTCGGCGATGCGATCGGAACTGGCGGAGATATCGCGCATTTTTTCAATTACATAGCAGACCATTTCGCTGCCGCGATCGGCGGTATCGGAAACCGTCTTCGCCAGTTTGTGCGCCTGTTCGGCGTTGTCGGCGTTCAGTTTCACCGTGGCGGTGATCTGCTCCATGCTGGCCGCGGTTTGCTCCAGCGATGTGGCGGTCGATTCCGTACGCTGCGACAAATCGATGTTTCCCGCCGCCAGTTCACGGCTGCCGGTATCAATTTGCGAGCTGGCATCGCGCACGCGGGTGACCGAACCCACCAGCGACTGGCGCATCTCTTCAATGGCCGCATTCAGCCGGTTAAATTCTTTACTACTGACGTCGGTTTTCAGGTAGGTCAAATCCCCTGCCGCTACCTGTTCCAGTTGCTGAATAGACGTATCCAGCGGCTTGAGCAGTAAATGACGCAGCGCCAGCCAGGCCAGTACGATGATCCCGGCCACCAGTAACGCCACCACCAGAATCAGCAGCATAACGCCGTTTTTGCTGCTCTGAACGGCGCTCACTTCCGCTTTGCCGCGCACTTCGCCCCATTTCTGGAAGGCCTGCATATCGTTGTCGAACTGGCGGGAGATAGGGATAAGTTTGTTTTCCAGCAGATCGTAATAGGCATCGGCGCTCTGTTGGTTGAGCGCATCCTGCATCGGTTTAATGCCCTGATTGACGTAGTCGCCGTAGCTTTTCGCTAACGCCGCCAGCAGTGCAGCACCTTGTTCATCATCGACGCCCGCCTTAATCACACCAGCAAGCGATTGCTCACCGTGTTCAATTTCGCCATTGATCATCTTTACCGATTTGGCGGCATCGTCCAGCAAACCAACTTCCATCATGCGCACGGCCTGACCCGCTTCATTACGCGCACGCAGGATCAGCGTGTAGCCTTCGCTCAGGCGCGCCATCTTTTCGCCCTGAAGCTGGCTAATTCGCTCCAGCGATGAGGAACTTTTATTGAGTGCATAAACTCCGATGCCGCTAACCAGCAGCAGGAGAAACGTCATAACAGCCAGCAAAGAAAGTAAACCAGTACGGATCGAAAGCGTTTTAAGCATGATGTGAATCCCGGTAGCAGCGATACTTTTTGGCGTAAATTAAGCCGATTCGTCAGTTATCGACCGCCACCGGAATTACTTTAGGGAAAAATAGTCATTTCAATATGTTATTACTTTGTTGCCGTTGTGCTAACGCGTGTAACAGGTGAGCTTTGGCGGTTCTCCCACAGCACCGTTAAGCCACGTTGCAACGCGATAAAAATAAACAACAGGATGCCAATGGCAATCTTGGTCCACCATGAACTGAGCGTGCCGTCGAAGTTAATATAGGTCTGGATAAGTCCCTGAATACCCACGCCAAAAAGCGTACCTAACACTGTGCCGACGCCGCCGCTAAGCAACGTGCCGCCAATCACCACCGAGGCGATAGCATCCAGTTCAACCCCCACGCCCGCCAGCGCGTAACCGGCCTGGGTGTAAATGGAGAAGACAATCCCCGCCAGTGTCGCAAGACCAGTCGAGAGCATATAGATACGAATGGTGGTACTGCGCGTTGAGATACCCATCAGGTTCGCGGAAGTGGCATTGCCGCCAATCGCGTAGACTTCGTTGCCAAAGCGGGTGCGGTGTGCGAGGAAAATACCGATCACCACCACGAATAACATCAGCAGCCCCATCGCGCTCAAACGTCCGCCGCCGGGGATCATCCACGCCAGGCTGGAGAGCGAATCATAGACCGGGTGATTAATCGGAATCGACTCTTCCGACAGCAGGTAGCTGACGCCGCGCAGGAAAAACATCCCCGCGAGGGTGATGATAAACGCCGGGATTTTTAACGCGTCGATCATAAGCCCCATAAACGCGCCAAACGCAGTGCCCATCAGCAGAATCAGCGGGAACGCCAGCAGCGGCGAGATGCCCCAGTCGCCAATGGCTTTCGCCAGAAAAACCCCGGTAAAGGCAATCACCGAGCCGACGGACAAATCAATGCCGCCAGAGAGGATCACGAAGGTCATACCAACGGCAATAATCCCCAGGAAAGCGTTATCCGTCAGGATGTTGCAAATCACACGTGTCGACGCGAAACCGGGAAACTGCGTCAGGCAGTAGAGGTAGCCGAGCACAAACACGCCCAGCGTTATCATCAGCGGTAAATTACGTTTTATCATGACCGCGTACTCCTTTAATCAGCGCGATAAAGCGCGGCGACTGAACAATCAGCACGCACATCACCACCACCGCTTTCACCACCTGGTTGAGTTCCGGCTGGAAGCCGGAGAGCAAAATGCCGGTGTTCATACCCTGAATAATCAGCGCACCCACCACCGACAGCACAAGATTGAAGCGCCCGCCCATCAGCGACCCGCCGCCTATCACCACCGCCAGGATCGCGTCCAGCTCCAGCCATAGCCCGGCGTTGTTGGCATCCGCGCCGCGAATGTCCGCCGCGACAATCACCCCGGCTATCGCCGCGCACACGCCGCTCAGCACATAGGTCAGCATCACCACAACACGGGTATTCACACCGGCGTTTTTCGCTGCGCGAATGTTGATGCCCACCGCTTCAATGAACATGCCGAGCGCGGTTTTGCGCGTGAACAGCCAGAACAGCACCAGCGTAACCAGTGCGATAATCACCGGGGTGGGAAACAGCAGCAGCGAACCGCTGCCCAACCAGGCCAGCGACGGGGCGTTAAAGGTGACAATCTGCCCAGAGGTGATCAACTGCGCGACACCGCGCCCGGCGACCATCAAAATCAGCGTGGCGACAAACGGCTGGATCTTCAAAATCGCCACCAGAATGCCGTTCCATAAACCGGCCAGCACACCGGTGCCGATCGCCGCCAGCAGTACCACCGTCAGGCTGTGTCCGGCGACCGTTAACGACGCCGCCGTCGCGCCGGCAATCGCCATCACCGCCCCGACCGACAGATCAATACCGCCGGTGGCAATCACCAGCGTCATACCAATGGCCAGCAGCGCCACCGGCGCGGCACGGTTAAGAATGTCTATCGGGCTACCGAACAGGCGACCATCCTGTAACACCACCTGATAAAAATGCGGCGCGACCAGGCTATCCACCACCAACACCAGCAGCAGCGCTATCAACTGCGGCGTTCCGGTCGGCCAGTTAAAACGGCGCTTTGGCGGCGTCGTTTGGCCAAGTGATTGAGGCATCACACTCTACTCCTTACGCCGCAATGGCATTCATGATCGCCGGAACGGACAACTCAGCGAGCGGGATCTCCGCCACCTGTTTACGATCGCGCATGATAATCACCCGATCCGCATAGCCGACCAGCTCTTCCAGTTCGGACGAAATAACCAGCAGTGCGAGACCATCGGCACAGAGGGTTTCGATCAGGCGAATGATCTCCGCATGCGCCCCCACATCGATACCGCGCGTTGGCTCATCGAGGATCAGGAATTGCGGGCGCGTCAGCAGCCAGCGTGAAAGCAGCACTTTCTGCTGGTTGCCGCCGGAAAGAAATTCAATCGGCTGCTCGGCGCTCGGTGTGCGAATGCCAAGCTGGCGAATGAAACGCTCGGCAATCGCATTCTGCTCTTTGCGCGGGATCGGCCGCAGCCAGCCGCGCTGCGCCTGCAACGCCAGCACAATGTTTTCCCGCACCGATGCGGCGGCGATAATGCCGTCGGTTTTACGGTCTTCCGGGCAAAAACCGATGCCCAGACACGAAGCCTGGTGTGGCGAACGTAAAGATTGCGACTTGCCTTTGATGGTCGCGCTGCCGCTGTCGGCGGGTTTAATGCCAAAAATCACTTCAGCGGTTTCGGTACGACCCGAGCCTAACAACCCGGCCAGACCGACAATCTCACCGGGGCGCACTTCCAGATCGAACGGCGCAATCACCCCTTTCTTGCCGTAACCATTGAACGCCGCCACCGGTTTTTCACTCAGTAGCGTGCGCCCGGCACGTTGCAGGGCGTTGCTTTCCAGCTCACGGCCCAGCATCATTTTGACCAGTTCGATTTGCGGCAACTCACTGGTCGGTTTGCAACCGACAAAACCGCCGTTACGCAGCACGGTGATGCGGTCGCTGACTTCATACACCTGATCGAGAAAGTGGGTAACGAAGATCAAGCTGACGCCCTGATCGCGCAACTGGCGCATCAGGGTAAACAGCATCTCCACTTCCTGGGTATCGAGGCTGGCGGTGGGTTCATCAAGGATCAGCACCTTGGCGGAGAGATCGATAGCGCGGCAGATGGCCACAATCTGCTGCATCGCCACCGAATAGCGGTTAAGTGGCTCGCGCACATCCAGTGAAAAGCCGTAGGATTCCATCAGTTCAGTCGCGCGCTTTTCCATCTCTTTACGACGCAATAAACCAAAACGCCGGGGTTCGCGACCAATGAATAAATTATCCGCCACCGACATATTCGGTAGCAGGTTGACTTCCTGGTACACCGTCCCGATGCCAAGCTGCTGGGCGTGGGCGGTATTTTTCGGGTTGATTTGCTGGCCTTCCAGCCAGATAGCCCCTTTATCGGCGTGGTAAACGCCGGTTAACGCTTTAATCAGCGTCGATTTTCCTGCACCGTTCTCCCCAAGCAGGGCCATGATTTCGCCGCGGCGCAAGCTGAAATCCACGTTATCGAGCGCTTTTACGCCGGGAAAAAATTTACTTAAGCCTTCAGTACGCAGGATTTCCTGGTGTGCTTCCGCGTTCATTGTTGACCCCTTACACATTTACCCTCTCCCCGCCGGGGAGAGGGTTTTTGCGACTCAGTAACCCATGTTTTTCTTTTTCTCTAACTCCTCTTTCGCCGTATCCGGCAGATAGAGCGTCGATTTGGTAATGGTCAACTTCGCCGGCATAGTGCCGTCTTTTTTGTATTTCTCCAGCGCGTCGAACGCCGGGCCTGCCATATTTGGCGTCAGCTCAACGCTGGCATTCGCTTCGCCGTCGATCATCGCTTTGTAGATATCCGGCACACCGTCAATAGAACCGGTAAGAATGTCTTTACCCGGTTTCAGACCCGCTTCTTTGATGGCCTGAATAGCGCCGATCGCCATGTCATCGTTGTGGGCGTAAACCATGCAGATGTTTTTGCCGTTGTTTTCCGCCTTGATAAAGCTCTCCATCACCTCTTTACCTTTACTGCGGGTAAAGTCGCCAGACTGAGAACGGATGATTTTGATGTTAGAGGCTTTCGAAATGGCTTCGGCAAACCCTTTCTTACGATCGATCGCCACGCTCGCACCCACGGTGCCTTGCAGCTCAACGACGTTACACGGTTTGCCATCGACCGTTTTCACCAGCCAGTCACCAATCAGCTTGCCTTCAAGAATGTTGTCGGCGGTCACCGTGGTCATGTAGAGCGATTTGTCTTTGACATCGATGGAGCGGTCGAGCAAGAACACCGGGATTTTGGCGTCTTTGGCTTCTTTCAATACCGGCTCCCAGCCTGTTGCCACCACCGGCGCAATAAAGATGGCGTCAACGCCCTGGGCGATGAACGAACGTACCGCTTTGATTTGGTTTTCCTGCTTCTGCTGAGCGTCAGCAATCTTCAGCGTAATGCCGCGCTTGCTGGCTTCGCTTTTGGCGACGTTGGTTTCAGCGGCTCGCCAGCCGGATTCAGACCCGACCTGCGAAAATCCTACGGTTAACGGGGCGGCCATTGCCATAGACGACATGGCTGCCGAAACTGCTGTGACAAGAAGTAAGCGCTTCCACATAAGAGCATCCTCGAGGGTTATTGTTGGCTACAACTTCACCTGCGGGAAAACTATAGACAATCGAGGATGTAACAGAATGCGTTACATCACAAATCGGAAAAGTGAATGAATTGTTGATAACCAGTTGCGATCTGGCGCGCGAAAAGCGCGGTTTTAATTCACCTCATTTATCCATTGAAATTGCAGAAATTTACTGCGTACGGATTAGAACGAAATTTCGCTGTAATCGGTTACACAAAATTATTGATGATGCTGCTATGGTTATGGATAAAACGGTCATAAATGGCGTGTCAGAAAGCGTCTGAAAAAGTGTGAGTAAGTTAAAACAGCCCAAGACATTCACCGCCAGTTGGCTATAATACCCGGCACTTGTTTGCCACACATTTTAAAGGAAACAAACATGAGCTTACTGAACGTCCCGGCGGGTAAAGATCTGCCAGAAGATATCTACGTTGTTATCGAAATTCCGGCTAACGCTGACCCGATCAAATACGAAGTCGACAAAGAGAGCGGCGCGCTGTTCGTTGACCGTTTCATGTCCACCGCGATGTTCTATCCGTGCAACTACGGTTATATCAACCACACCCTTTCGCTGGATGGTGACCCGGTAGACGTACTGGTGCCGACGCCGTACCCGCTGCAGCCTGGTTCTGTGATCCGCTGCCGTCCGGTTGGCGTGCTGAAAATGACCGACGAATCCGGTGAAGATGCCAAACTGGTTGCCGTACCGCACACCAAACTGAGCAAAGAGTACGATCACATTAAAGATGTGAACGACCTGCCGGAACTGCTGAAAGCGCAGATCACCCACTTCTTCGAGCACTACAAAGATCTCGAAAAAGGCAAATGGGTGAAAGTGGACGGCTGGGACAACGCTGAAGCGGCGAAAGCTGAAATCGTTGCCTCTTTCGAGCGCGCAGCGAAGAAGTAATCCGTTTTAGTGAAAAAAGCCCCGGTGCGCGTAATGCGACCGGGGCTTTTTTTCGTCCAGGCTTTGTGAGCTGCCGGTTTAATGACTCTGCCTGAGCCAGGCAGAGATCGGATTAAGCGGAACGCGCGTTGGCCACCTTACGCTGGCCGGGTTTTATGCCGCCAGGCAGAGAACGCCAGCACAATAACCGTGCTCAGCACCCGCTCCGGGTGGAAATAGTCATGAGTGATATTCACGCTCACACCTGGCGGTATTTGCGGTGCCAGCAGAAATTTATGCCCGGCGACAAACAGGCTAAACAGCGCCACGTTACCCAGCGCAGCCCCCAGGCTTCTTACCACAATCCGCTGCGCGGAAAAACGCTGCCGGGCATTTTGTCGTAGCATCAAAAGCAGTATCAGCAAGCCAGAAAAAGCGAACAGCAGACCGTTAATCAGCGTCGCCAGCATAGCGGCGGAAACGGAGGTCATTACCAGCCCGGCACGCCCCCAGAAAAAGTGGAGGAAAGGGTAATAAGTGAGGTAGCCAAAACTAAAGAGACCCGCCAGCAGCAGCGCTGCGGCAACTACCCAGGCTGTCTTACGTAACATGTTTCTCGTCCTTACTCGGCTGAAAAGAAAAACCGCGCCAACGGCGCGGTTCTCTAAGTGTGATTACTTCTGGTACTGCTCGCGGTCGAGCCAGTTACCGCTCTCGATCAAGGTTTTTCCCTCAACCGAACGCTGGTAAACATACATCCAGGCGCTGCCATAAGGCGTCTGGATCAACTGGCGTTTGTATTCACCGCCCGCGGTGCGCAGAGCGTCCAGCTCACCGAGCGTTGCTGCGTCGATACGATAAACTTCGCCCTTGACGCTTCCTTCACCGGCTACTGCGCCCGGATAGTGCCCCAGACTATACAGCTGATGATTTTCGACACAAAAGTCCCCCAGCCACTGAGCATTGGTCATCCAGTGGCTGTTGCCCTGCTTGCGTCGTAAACTGCCGTAGACAAATATTCGCATTGCTAAAACTCAAACTGATAGAGCAAATCTAGTGCCTGATCTACGCCAGACACCGCTTCAAGATACAGCTTAGGCATCAGGCGATAACGTAACGTGAGAGTCGCCAGTGAGTCAAAAATTCCTACACCATATTTTACTTGTAGACCCGGTAGCACATAGCCGCTGACCACCACCTGCGAGGAGTCGCCGACGCCCTGGGTGTCCAGCGCCAGATTGCTGACGCCAAAAGTCTCGCCGATTTTACCCACAACCTGCCCACTTTGTGCAACCCCTAAGCCGATCAGCATCGATGTCATCGCCGCACTGTCGCTCTGTTCGCTCTCCAGCCCCTGACCACGTAGCAGGTACGAGAGCGCTTCTTGTTGCGACATCGCCGGATCGGAGAAAATCTCCGCTTTCGGCTCATCGGCGGTGCCGGTGACGCGAACCCCGGCAATCACATCGTTTTCTGTTGATTCCGGGTTACGAATCGCTTCGATATTCAGCATCGGCTGATCCGGCGGCCCGGAGAACAGCAGCTCGCCTTTGCGCACCAGCAAATCCTGGCCGTAAGCATGGAAACGCCCTTCCGGAATGTTGATCTGCCCGTTCAGGCCCAGCCCCTGCTTATCCTGTGCGACTTTCAGATCGCCCGTCAGCCGCGCTTTCAGGCCGAATGCATTGAGCCGCACGTTGTTGCCGACATGCACCGTCAGGTTGCTGTTGATCGGAATCGACGCGCTTTTTGGCTGCTCAGGCTGCAAGTCGTTATTCAGCATCACTTCATCACTGGAGACGCCCACCGCGCTTTCCGGTAAGTCATGCACCACAATGCGCGCCCACGGCACATCCACATTGCCATCCAGCGTAAACAGGCTTGGCGTCGCCTCAAATACCACATCCGGCGAGACATCCAGGCGCACCATCGGCGGCACGGTAATGCGCACTTTGCTGCCTTTCGCTGCCACGCGCGCGCGCCAGTTATCGATTTGGCTCCAGTCGGCGTCGCCGCTCAGATTGATCTGCCCCTGCCCGGTACGCACCACGCCCTGCAAGGTCGAACTCATGCCGTTGAAATTCATCGCCAGCTGGCTGGGCTGCATATCAAACGGCATAAAGTTGCCGTCAATGTCCAGCCCGTTCAGCCCCAGTTGCCCGAACAGCTGCGGGCTTTGCACGTTGCCGCCAAGACGTAAACTGGCATTCAACGTGCCTGCCGCTTTCTCGCCCCGGCTGAAAATGGCGTTCGCCATCGCCAGCGAGAAGTTGCGAATATTCACGTTGCCGCCCAGATTACGCCGCCCTTGCGGATCGGTTACCTGCACCTGGCCATCGAACTGGCCGTTATTGGTCAGGCGGATCAACCAGCCGAGATCGGCCCGGTTATCGCGCAGTTTTGCGTTGAGATTAAGGGTGTCAAACGCGAGCGGCAGCGGCGCGTCGTTTACCACCTGCGTCACTTTCACACCGCGCCCGGCGAGCGTCACTTCACCTTGTGGCAGCCCCGCTTTGGTGGTGTCCCAGCTGACATCCGCTTTACCGCTGAACACGCCGCTTGCTTGCGTGGTTTCCGGCATAAAGGGTTTCAGCATCGCAAGGTCGAAGCGGTTCAGGTTCACGACCGCGCGCCCTTCTGCGCCTGCGTCGATGGTTTGCGGAATGCAGAGTTCGGCGTTCGGGTTCAGCCAGCAGTGCGGGCCGATAGCGATTTTCTGCTCCTGATTGCGGTAATCCAGCGTTACCGGGCGGTTAATCGACCACGGGCCAACCGGCGTGGCAAAGCGCGTATCGCTCAGTGTCCCTTTCCAGCGCTGCTGCTGGCGGTCAAAGCTGCCCGCCAGATTAAGCTGGCCGGAAACCGGCTCGCCCTGCACGCGCAACTGGAGTTTATGCTGTTGCTCATTGCCGTCCGCCGCCAGTGTCACCAGGCTCAGGTTCACGCCTGGCTGGGCAATGCGTTCCACGCGCACGTTCAGTTTGCCACCAATCTGGTCGCTGGATTTGACATCGCCTTCGACGCGCACGCGAGCTACTGAAAGATCCTGCCAGCGCAGGTTATTGGCGGTAATATCCGCCAGCGCCTGCGGCGCATCCACCGTACCGCGAATTTTCACCAGCCCTTTCGCCGTGCCGCCCAGACCTGGCAGCGCGTTATTCAACCCCGGCGCATCAATCGTGGCATCAAGGTTGAGATCTTTAACCCCCAGTTCGCCTTTAATATCGGCGCTGTTTTTCCCCAGTTCCAGGTGCAGGCCGGGGATCGTCCACTGCAAATAGCTGTTGCCTTTTAGCTGCCCGTCAACGTTGACCTTGTTCTGCTTCACGTTGCCGCTCAGTTTCAGCTCCGGCACCTCCATTTGCCAGCTGCCGCCATACAGGCTGCCGCGCGTTTTGATCAGGCCATTCAGTTTCGATGGCCACTCCGGGAAGGCTTTTGCGGTATCGATATCTTTCAGCGTTAATTCACCGCGCCAGCTAATCGCTTGCTGCCAGTCGAGCAGCGCTTTTAACTCGGTTTTGCCTTCCAGCGCCGCAATAACCAGTTTATCGAGGTTCAGTTGCTGTTCGTTGCCCTTACCATCAAGCGTAATGGTCGCAGGCGGTAGATCCTGGCCTTTCACCGCCGTGCGAAACGACAAAACATAGTCGGTTATTTTGCCGGTAAGCTTCAGGTTCAGGTCATCAGCCTGGTACTGTTTTTCCCCGCTAAACGGCCAGTAAAGCTGCTTGCTGGTTATCTGCAGATCCAGCGGCAAACCAGCTTCGGCCAGTTGCGTTTGCGCCCGCAGATCCATGTCGACCGGCCCGGAGAGATTGACGCCAACGTCGAGTTGCTTACGCATTTCGCCGCCGACTTTCAGTTTCACTTTCTCGCCTTTCAGCGGATCGATATTCAGCGTGGTATTGAGCGTAATATCCACCGGCCAGGTATCGCGCAACTGGGCACTACCGGTGGCGCGCACCTGCCCCTGGTTGGAATCCACATCCAGCGCGTCGAGCTTCATCTGCCCGTCGATACTGCTTACTTTCAGCAACAGGCTGCGCACCAGAATGTCGGTATCGCCGGTAAGACGCAGTTGTTCGCCGCGAAACTCTTCAATGTTGAGATTGAGCGGCAGATGAACATCGGTCATTTCCGGCAGCAGCGGCTTTTCAAACAGCGCTTTTAGGGTTTCGCCGAGCGGTTTTTCCTGCGGCTGCGGGTTCTGGATTTTCGGTTCAACGACCTCTTTTTGCGCCACATCGGCCACTTTCGGCAGCGCAATCAGCAGCCCTTGTAGCGACGTCGGTTTCAGCGTCAGGTTTTTCTCCTGCCAGTTCAGACCGGTGCTGAAATCCATCACCGAAACGGTGGTGTCGTCGATTTTAATATTGACATTGTTGAGCGCCACCCGGCTTAGCGTTATCGGGTATGGCGTGGAGAGGTTCAGCGGCCCGCTCTCTTCCTCTTTTACCGGTGCGGCGGGCGGCATTTTTTTGCTGTCGATAACGACATTGATATCTTTCAGTGACAGATCGTTCACGCACAGGCTGCTGTCGCGCAGGCAGCCGAGCTTCACCGCCAGGTGCACTTCGCCCGCGTTCACCGCCACGCCCGGCTGGGTAAAACGGATATTTTTTAACGTCAGATCGCGCCAGCCGCCGGTCACCTGGCTAATTTCCAGCCCCGGCACCCAGCGGTTGGCCGCGTTAAATAACAGATGCAGCCCGCTGGTAGTGCCCACCAGAAAGACCACGGTGCCCAGCACCAGCAGGATAAACACCAGGACGCCGAGGCTGATTTTCTTCCATAAATTCATAATTCCGGCCCCAACCCGATGTAAAACTGTAATCCGTGTTCTTCTTTATCACCGACCGGTACGGCGAAATCGAGCTTGATAGGCCCGACCGGCGACTCCCAGCGCACGCCAACACCCGCGCCGGTTTTCACATTACTGCGGCGGATATCGCTCACCGCTTCGCCGCTATCGACAAACGCCGCCCCCCACCATTTGCCGGTGACGTTGTACTGATACTCCAGTGAACCGGTCGCCAGTTTGGAGGCACCAATCAGCTTGCCGTCATCATTTTTAGGCGCGATAGATTTGTATTTGTAGCCGCGAATACTGCGATCGCCCCCGGCGAAGAAGCGCAGATCCGGCGGCACACGCTCAAAGTCCCCGGTTTCGATCCAGCCCAGATTGCCGCGCATGACAAAGCGGTGGCGATCGTAAAGCGTGCGGATCCAGACGTTTTGCGCCTGTAATACCAGGAAGTCGACATCCGATCCCCAGGCGGTATTCGAGTAATCCACCGAGTAGCGCTGCGAATCCCCCCAGGTTGGCATCAGGCCGCCGCGCGAGCGGGTACGGCTGATCATCACGCCAGGGTAAAGCAGCATGGTGGTGTTGGTCACGTTCGCCTGGGTAAAGTGATCGAGGCTCCAGCGCAGGTTAATAGCGCGCTGCCAGCCGCTGGAGAGATCCCAGTAGCGCGACAGCGCGAGCGTGGTGGAATCCGCTTCGGTATCGTTCAGATCGGTACGCTTAAAGCCGCCCTGCACCAGGTAATATTGTTCAAGCGGGTTTTTCAGCAGCGGCATCTTGTAGCTGAAATCAAGCTGCTGTTCCGGCGCGGAGATGCTGGTGCTGGTGGTCAGGCTGTGGCCGTAGGAGTTCATCCACGGCTTTTTCCATGTTGCTTTGACGCGCGGCCCGACGTCGGTCGAGTAACCCACCCCGGTTTCAATGGTGTTTTCCGTGCGCGGCGATACCACGCCTTTAAGCGGCAACACTTTGGTTTTACGCGCTTTATCAAACTCTGGTGCGACCACCACCGAATTAAACCAGCCGGTGGCGGACAGGCGGCGGTTTAGCTCTGCCAGATCCTGCGTCTGGTAATAATCGCCTTTGTGGAAAGGCACCAGGTTTTGCAGATATTCGTCGCGGATTTGCGAGCCTTCAAACGTCACCGTACCAAAACGGTAACGCTGGCCGCTGTCGTAATCGATATCCCAGAACGCCTGGCGGCGCTCAAGGGCAATACCAAGCTGGCTTTTAAGAAACTGACTGTCGAAGTAGCCTTTACGCAGCGCCACGCTGGTGAGCGATTTTTTGAAATTATCGTAATCGTTATGGTGCAGCACCGTGCCGATAGCGGGGCGTTTTTTGAGTAAGTCGAGATAATCGCGGTCCGTACGCGCGCCGCCGCGCAGGATCACGCTATTGCCGCCAATGCGCACCGGTTCACCGGCCTGCACGCGCGCAATCAGCACCTGACGCCCTTTCGCCGGTGGCGGGCGCAGTTCAAAATCGATGGTGGGTTCGTAGTAACCTAAGGCTTTTAACCCTTCGCGGATGGCGTCATCCACGCGCGCCTGAAAACGGCGGTCCGGGGTCACTTCATCACTTTCAATGGTGGACAACTGGGCGCGCACGTTTTTTTGCAGCTCCCCGGTTAGCCCCTCCAGCTGCAATCGCACATTGGCGGCGAAAGCCGTTTCGCTCACCAGCAGTAAAGCGGCAAAACATAACAGACGGATCTTTGGCACGTTCTCTCCTGAATATCCTTGTTCCCACCCCTGGAAGGAAACGTAAGCGCAGCTCCGCGCTGAGCCAGGTTTTGCCTTACGACAGAACACAAGCCGATAAAAACCCGTTAACACAGGTTGAAAAACAGACGACTACCCCAAAATTTCTTATGTTTAAATCTAGTCTGATTTATGGCGTTTATTGTGTTAAAACACAGGCCGCAACACAACCCTAACCGCAATTAGCCCCTCCGGGAGGTATCACCGTGAGTCTGTTCGATAAAAAAGAGCTTGTTTACCAATCAGATGCATTGCCCGGACGCAATACACCGATGCCCGTTGCCAGTTTACATGCTGTTAACGAGCATTCAATGAGTCATGTTCCGGAAGGGATGGAAGTCGCCCTGTTCGCCATGGGCTGTTTTTGGGGCGTGGAACGCCTGTTCTGGCAGTTAGACGGTGTTTACAGCACCGCCGCGGGTTACACCGGCGGGTACACGCCGAACCCGACCTACCGCGAAGTCTGCTCCGGTCTGACCGGCCACGCGGAAGCGGTGCGGGTGGTATACGACCCGAAGGTGGTGAGTTATGAAAAACTGCTGCAGGTTTTCTGGGAAAACCACGATCCGGCGCAGGGCATGCGCCAGGGTAATGATTCTGGCACCCAGTACCGTTCCGGGATTTACCCGCTGACGCCAGAGCAAAGCGACGCCGCACAAGCCAGCCTTGCGCGCTTCCAGCAAGCGATGCGCAGCGCAGGCGACGCGCGCCAGGTGACCACGGAAATCAAACCTGCGACACCGTTCTATTACGCGGAAGATGAGCATCAGCAATATCTGTATAAAAACCCGCACGGCTACTGCGGTATCGGCGGTATTGGTGTTTGTTTGCCACCGCAGCTTAACCCTTAAAATATCAAAGGTTTTATCGCCGAAAAACGGTGCAAATTAAGCCTCTGGCAGCCTGCGACAGGCTTACGCTATACTACCCCTCGAAATTGCCGGTCCACCGCTTCGGGCCGGCTTTCATAAGTGTTTACCACATGGATATTCAAAAACCCCTTCCGAGGATCCGGTTAAAAGCTGGATAAATTATGTTAAACAGTATCTTAGTCATACTCTGTCTGATCGCGGTAAGTGCGTTTTTCTCGTTGTCTGAGATTTCACTCGCCGCATCGCGAAAAATTAAGCTCAAACTGCTTGCCGATGAAGGCAATATCAACGCGCAACGCATTCTGAAAATGCAGGAAACGCCCGGCACGTTCTTTACCGTGGTGCAAATCGGCTTGAACGCCGTCGCCATTCTTGGCGGTATCGTCGGCGACGCGGCGTTCTCTCCCGTTTTTCACAGCATGTTGATCAACGTGGTTTCGCCGGAAATGGCCGAACAGCTCAGCTTTATTATTTCGTTCTCGCTGGTAACCGGGTTGTTCATCCTGTTTGCCGATCTCACCCCGAAACGCATCGGTATGATTGCGCCTGAAGCAGTGGCTTTGCGTATCATCAACCCGATGCGCTTCTGCTTATTTGTTTTCCGCCCGCTGGTCTGGTTTTTCAACGGCCTGGCCAACGTCATTTTCCGCATCTTCAAGCTGCCGATGGCGCGTAAAGATGACATCACTTCTGACGATATTTACGCGGTGGTGGAAGCCGGTGCGTTAGCCGGGGTGTTGCGTAAGCAGGAACACGAACTGATTGAGAACGTGTTTGAACTGGAATCGCGCACCGTGCCATCGTCGATGACCTCGCGCGAAAACGTGATTTGGTTCGATCTGCACGAAGATGAGCAGAGCCTGAAAAAGAAAGTGTCGGAACATCCGCACTCGAAGTTTCTGGTCTGTAACGATGATATCGACCACATTGTCGGCTATGTCGACTCCAAAGATCTGCTCAACCGCGTGCTGGCAAACCAGAGCATGGCGCTGAATAGCGGCGTGCAGATCCGCAATACGTTGATTGTTCCGGATACATTAACGCTCTCTGAAGCGCTGGAAAGCTTCAAAACCGCAGGCGAAGACTTCGCGGTGATCATGAACGAATACGCGCTGGTGGTGGGCGTTATCACCCTTAACGATGTCATGACGACACTGATGGGCGATCTGGTCGGCCAGGTGGAAGAGATGATCGTCGCGCGTGATGAAAACTCGTGGCTGATTGACGGCGGCACACCGATTGATGACGTGATGCGCGTACTGGATATCGATGAATTCCCGCAGTCCGGTAACTACGAAACCATCGGCGGCTTTATGATGTTTATGCTGCGTAAAATCCCGAAACGCACCGATGCGGTGAAGTTTTCCGGCTACAAATTCGAGGTGGTGGACATTGATAACTACCGCATCGATCAGCTGCTGGTGACCCGCATCGATACCCGCGCGGCGGTGTTAACGCCGAAGCTGCCGGACGCCGAAGGTAAAGGCGCGGCGTAATCTGTCGCAGAAATGTCAACGGCCCCTTTGGGGCCGTTTTTTTATCGTATTTAAACTACTGCATAGCACAGCTGTTAAGCCATCTCGGTCTGCAAACGCAGCACCTGACGGTTAACTTCAGACATGACAGACAGATGCTGTTTGTCTTTCACTTTCGGGATCAGGATCTTGCCCTTATCGAACTCGAAAGCGCCAACGTCCTTGATATACAACCGTCCACGAAACAGGATTTTTACGTACTTAGCCACCTGAAGTGGGTTGTAACGCTGGAAAATTTTCATTCTTGTATCTCCTGTGAAACATTACGCTCTTGCGGTTCCACAATCGGACCAACGTAGGTGAGCGCAAATTTTAATGCTCAATGACTATAGTTCAGAACCTAACCCATACATAGTGTGAATAACTTTATTTACCTTTTGATGACAATTATTCAGAATATTCTTTTCAACACCTTACTCTGCGCAGTATAAGCCCACATTTTTTCACGGTTATGTGCGTTCGCCCGCAAACTGGCATCCAGATTGCGGGAAAAACGCATTGATCGCATTTATGATTAAAACGCGAGCCCAAGTGGTCGGATCACCTGCACAAACACAAGAGATAATAAGGAAACGCCATGACCCTACGTAACATCCTGGCAGCGACATGCCTGTTACTGCCGCTGGTTGCTTCAGCCCATAATTTTGAAAACAACCAACGCGTGCCGCCTGTGGGCATAGCCGACAGAGGGGAGTTGATACTGGATAACGATAAGTTTAGCTATAAAAAATGGAATAGCGCTCAACTTCCAGGCAAAGTGCGAGTGGTGCAGCATATTGCTGGTCGAACGTCAGCAAAAGAGAAGAATGCCGCGCTGATTGAAGCGATCAAATCCGCAAAGCTGCCGCACGATAAATACCAAACCACCACCATCGTTAACACCGATGATGCCATTCCCGGCAGCGCGATGTTTGTGCGCAGCAGTATCGAAAGCAATAAGAAGCTTTATCCGTGGTCACAATTTATTGTGGATAGCGAAGGCGTGACGCGCAAAGCCTGGAAGCTGGACGAGGAGAGCTCGGCGATTGTGGTGCTGGATAAAGACGGGCGCGTACAGTACGCAAAAGATGGCGGGCTGAGCCAGCAAGAGGTGCAGCAAGTCATCGACCTGCTGCACAAACTGCTTAATCAGTAGAGCGAGACCCGAAAGCCGGGGTTAAGGAAAGATTCACGCGGGGTGTAATCCAGAGTGCGCCCCTGCCAGTCGTGAACATGTGCCCCGGCGGCGACCGCCACCGCATGGCCTGCCGCGGTGTCCCAGACGCTGGTTGGCCCAAAGCGCGGGTAAAGCTGCGCTTTGCCTTCTGCCACCAGGCAAAACTTCAGCGAAGAGCCAATGGCGGTGGTCTGGTGTTCACCAAGATGCTGTAAATACTCTTTCAGTTCATCATCTGCATGTGAGCGGCTCACCACCACCAGCGGCGGACGCGCATCGCGTACCTGAATCTGCTGATGATGCCCCGCCTCATCTTTCCACGCCTTCCCTTCTGCGGCGGAATACATCACATTAAGCACCGGCGCGTAAACCACGCCAAGCACCGGTTTTCCGTTCTCAATCAGGGCGATATTGACGGTAAACTCGCCGTTACGCTTGATGAACTCTTTGGTGCCGTCCAGCGGATCCACCAGCCAGTAACGCCCCCATGTCTGGCGAACTTCCCAGGAGGGCGGATCTTCTTCTGACAGCACCGGAATGTCCGGCGTCAACGCCTGTAAACCGCGCACAATCACCCCGTGTGCGGCAATATCGGCGGCCGTCACCGGTGAGTCATCCACTTTGCTGGTGACTTCCATCGGCTTATGCCCGTCGTAGACCTGCATAATGGCATCGCCCGCTTCGCGCGCGAGCTGGCAAATTGCATCTAACATTTTCCACCTCTTCTGTTCAGTGGTTTGTAACTCATTGTTTTACTTATATCGTATTGCGGCGGAATCTGCCATCTGTGATAGCGATTGCGTTTTCTTTGCGCGCTTTTATGGCAGTATTCACAATTCTGTAAGCAACAAAATGTACATAACACTTTCTTTTGTGGCTTAGATCGAAAAAGGATGCCTCTGATGATTAAGTTTAGTGCAACGCTTCTGGCCACGCTGATTGCGGCCAGCGTGCAGGCTGCAACGGTGGATTTACGTATTCTGGAAACCACTGATTTGCATAGCAACATGATGGATTTTGATTACTACAAAGACACGGCGACGGAAAAATTCGGCCTGGTACGCACCGCAAGCCTGATTAACGCCGCGCGAAATGAAGTCAAAAACAGCGTGCTGGTGGATAACGGTGACTTAATCCAGGGCAGCCCGTTGGGCGATTACATGGCGGCGAAAGGGCTAAAAGCCGGGGAAGTTCACCCGGTGTATAAAGCGATGAACACCCTTGATTACGCCGTCGGTAACCTGGGCAACCACGAATTTAAC
The DNA here is from genome assembly GCF_027109175.1 of Kosakonia sp. SOY2. Taxonomy (NCBI): domain Bacteria; kingdom Pseudomonadati; phylum Pseudomonadota; class Gammaproteobacteria; order Enterobacterales; family Enterobacteriaceae; genus Kosakonia; species Kosakonia sp. SOY2. The sequence goes on along the minus strand of NZ_JAPVXH010000005.1, from coordinate 204,765 downwards.
TACGGTCTGGATTACCTGCACAAGGCGCTGGCTGGCGCGAAATTCCCCTATGTGAACGCCAATATCATTGATGCGAAAAGCAAAAAACCGCTGTTCACGCCTTACTTAATCAAAGAGACGCCGGTCACCGACAGCGACGGCAAAACGCACACGCTGCGCATCGGTTATATCGGCTTTGTACCGCCGCAGATCATGGTCTGGGATAAAGCCAACCTGAGCGGCAAAGTGACGGTGAACGACATCACCGAAACCGCGCGTAAATATGTGCCGGAAATGCGCGCCAAAGGGGCCGATCTGGTGGTCGTGGTCGCACACTCCGGGCTGTCGGCGGAGCCGTATCAGGCGATGGCGGAAAACTCCGTTTATTACCTCAGCGAAGTGCCAGGCGTTGATGCGATCCTGTTTGGTCACGCTCACGCTGTTTTCCCGGGTAAAGATTTCGCGGCGATAAAAGGCGCGGATATCCAGAAAGGAACGTTGAACGGTATTCCGTCCGTGATGCCGGGCATGTGGGGCGATCATCTTGGCGTGGTCGATCTGGTGCTGAACAATGATTCTGGCAAATGGCAGGTACGCGAATCCAAAGCCGAAGCGCGCCCGATTTATGACGCCGCGGCGAAAAAAGCCCTCGTTGGCGAGGACACTAAACTGGTGCAGATCCTCAAACACGATCACGACGCCACCCGCGAGTTTGTCAGCAAGCCGATCGGCAAATCTGCCGACAACATGTACAGCTACCTGGCGCTGGTGCAGGACGATCCGACCGTGCAGGTGGTGAACAATGCGCAGAAAGCCTATGTCGAACACTTTATTCAGGGCGATCCGGATCTGGCGAAACTGCCGGTGCTTTCCGCTGCCGCGCCGTTTAAAGTGGGCGGTCGCAAAAACGATCCCGCCAGTTATGTCGAAGTGGAAAAAGGCCAGTTAACCTTCCGCAATGCCGCCGATTTGTACCTCTACCCGAACACGCTGGTGGTGGTGAAAGCGACCGGTAAAGAGGTTAAAGAGTGGCTGGAGTGCTCCGCCGGTCAGTTTAACCAGATCGATCCGCACAGCGATAAGCCGCAAAGCCTGATCAACTGGGACGGTTTCCGCACCTATAACTTCGATGTGATCGATGGTGTGAACTACCAGATTGATGTCACGCAACCGGCGCGCTACGACGGCGAATGCCAGAGCGTTAACCCGCAGGCGGAACGCATTAAGAATCTGACCTTTAACGGCAAGCCGATTGATCCGAACGCCGTGTTCCTTGTGGCGACCAATAACTACCGCGCCTACGGCGGCAAGTTTGCCGGTACCGGCGACAGCCATATCGCTTTTGCCTCGCCGGATGAAAACCGCGCGGTGCTGGCGAAATGGATAAGCGATGAAACCAAACAGAAAGGGGAAATCCATCCGGCTGCCGACAACAACTGGCAACTGGCACCAATCCACAGCGACGCGAAGCTGGATATTCGTTTTGAAACCGCGCCCACGGACAAAGCCGCCGCGTTTATCAAAGAGAAAGCTCGCTACCCGATGGCGAAAGTCGCCAATGACGATATCGGCTTTGCTATCTATAACATCCAGCTAAACAAATAATTATTCCACCAATGCCTGCTGGCCTTCCCGTTCATCGCGGAAGGCCAGTACCTGCTCGATATTCAGCTCGATCCAGTCGGCAAGCGCCGCGACCTTCTCGCTGACCTGCTCACCCAGCGGGGTCAGACTATATTCAACATGCGGCGGAACGACGGGATACGACACGCGGTTAATAAAACCATCCTGCTCCAGCCATTGCAGGCTCTGCGCCAGCATCTTTTCACTGACGCCGCCCATTTTGCGGCGCAAATCGCTAAAGCGGTGAGTGCCCTCGCGTAGCGCCACCAGTATCAGCACGCCCCAGCGGCTGGTGACGTGTTTCAGAACATCCCGCGAGGGACACTGCTCGGCGAACAGATTGCCGTCGCGCATCTGTTCACTCAACGTTTGCGGTCGGAGTTGCGTTTTCATACTTACCTTTTTGTACGTACTTACTAAAAGTTAGTTAAGGTGTTAGCGTACCACAACACTCACCGAACACCGAAGGAGAATACTCATGATCGCACTCACCGGCGCGACCGGCCAACTGGGCCAGTTTGTGGTAGAAGAGCTGCTGAAAACCGTGGCGGCAAAAGAGATTGTCGCTATCGTCCGTAACCCGGCGAAAGCCGAAGCGCTCAGCAAACAAGGCGTACTGGTGCGCCAGGCCGATTATGGCGACCAGGCCGCGTTAACCCAGGCGTTAGCAGGCGTGAACAAGCTGCTGCTGATCTCCAGTAGCGAAGTGGGCCAGCGCGCCGCGCAACACCGCAATGTGATAAACGCCGCCAAAGCCGCCGGGGTGAAATTCATTGCTTACACCAGCCTGCTGCACGCCGATAAATCCCCGCTTGGCCTGCACGTTGAACACGTTGAAACCGAGAAAATGCTCGCCGATTCCGGTATTCCTTACACCCTGCTGCGTAACGGCTGGTATAGCGAAAACTACCTGGCAAGCGCACCAGCGGCGCTGGCGCACGGGGTATTTATTGGCGCCGCCGGTGACGGCAAAATCGCCTCTGCTACTCGCGCCGATTACGCTGCCGCCGCCGCGCGCGTAATAAGCGAAGAAGGGCATGCGGGCAAAGTGTATGAACTGGCCGGTGATCACGGCTGGACGCTCACTGAACTGGCCGCGCTGCTCAGCAAAGCCAGCGGTAAAAACGTGGTCTACCAGAACCTGAGCGAAGCCGATTTCGCCGCCGCGCTGAAAGGTGCTGGCCTGCCGGACTGGCTCGCCACCATGCTGGCGGATTCCGATGCGGGTGCCGCCAAAGGTGGCCTGTTTGATGACAGTAAAACGCTCAGCAAATTGATTGGCCGCCCGACCACGTCGATTGAAAAGAGCGTCAACGACCTCCTGTAAAGGTTACAAAGTGGTTAATTTTTGTAGCCTCCCGCCGGGTCATCCCTAATAATGAAGGGATGACCCGTGTGGAGAGAGACCGTGGAAGGCGTACCCGAACAGTTTACTGACGAGCGAGATTGCGCGCGCTTTCGCCACCTGGCGTTACTGCCGGGGGTGGAGCTGTACCACGCGCATATTTCGCGTTACGCCTTTGAGCCGCACACTCATGAAGCGTTTGGTATTGGCGCTATCGAAGCCGGTGCCGAACGCTTTCGTTATCGCGGTACGCAGTATGTCGCGCCGATGCATTCCGTGGTCACCATGAACCCTGACGAGCTGCACACCGGCGAGGCGGAAACCGCCGACGGCTGGCGCTATCGCATGGTTTATCTTGAGCCCGAACTGCTCGAAGAGGTCACCGGGATCCGCCACTGGTGGTTTAGCGATGTGATGCGTCACGATCCGCTGCGCACCCGGCAGATCTGCGCACAGATCCACGGCTTGTGGCACACCGACGATCCGCTGGCGCAACAGGGAATTTTGCTGGATCTTATCGATACCTTCCGTCCGCTGGCGCACCATGCGCCGCAGCGCCCGGAAGGCGCGCACCGGTTTGAGCGCGTGCGCGATTACCTGCATGACAACTATATGCACAGCCTGACGCTCGACGAGCTGGCGAAAGTCGCGGCGCTCAGCCCGTACCATTTTCAACGCCAGTTCAAGGCGCATTTTCATGTCACCCCGCATCAGATGCTGATGGCGATCCGCCTGTGGCGCGCCAAATCGTTTCTGACTCAGGGCATGCCCGCCGCCGATGTCGCCGCCGTTACCGGCCTCACCGATCAATCACACCTGACCCGCGCGTTTACACACCGCTACGGCATCACGCCGGTGCGTTACCAAAAGCAGGTTACGCGCCGTTAATGCGCAATCTCATACAATATTCCCGCCCGTCGCTCTCCTACACTGTCCGCTGCCGATGTAAACGCAGGTGGAATGATGATTAGTGGTGTGTTGTATGCCCTGCTCGCCGGGCTATTTTGGGGGCTTATTTTTGTCGGGCCGTTGATCGTGCCGGATTATCCGGCGGCGCTGCAATCCACCGGGCGCTATCTGGCGCTGGGGATTATCGCCCTGCCGCTGGCGTGGCTCGGTCGCGCGCGTTTGCGCCAGCTTACGCGCAGCGACTGGTTCACAGCCTTATGGCTGACGATCATGGGCAACCTTGTCTATTACGTCTGCCTGGCAAGCGCCATTCAGCGTACGGGCGCGCCGGTGTCGACGATGATTATCGCCACGCTGCCGGTGGTGATCCCGGTATGCGCTAACCTGCTCTATAGCCAGCGTGACGGCAAACTCGCATGGCGGCGGCTGGCTCCCGCGCTACTCTGCATTGCGCTTGGGTTAGGCTGCGTCAATATCGCCGAACTGCGCCACGGGCTGCCGAATTTCAGCGGCTGGCGCTACGGTTCCGGTATTGTGCTGGCTTTCACTTCGGTCGCCTGTTGGGCCTGGTATGCGCTACGCAATGCCCGCTGGCTGCGGGAAAACCCGGACAAAAACCCGATGATGTGGGCCACGGCACAAGCGCTGGTGACGCTACCGGTGTCACTGGTGGGCTATATTGCGGCGTGCCTGTGGCTTGGTGTTCAGCAACCGGATTTCACCCTGCCCTTCGGCCCACGTCCGCTGATGTTTATTACGCTGATGTTCACCATTGCGGTGCTCTGCTCGTGGGTGGGCGCGTTGTGCTGGAACATTGCCAGCCAGCGCTTACCGACGGTGATTGTCGGCCCGTTGATTGTCTTTGAAACCCTGGCCGGGCTGCTCTATACCTTTGTGCTGCGCCAAAGCCTGCCGCCGCTGCTCACCGTCTGCGGTATTGCCTTGCTGGTCGGCGGCGTGTTGATGGCGGTACTGTCGAAGCCGGAAAAAGCCAGCATCACCGCACTAAGGACCGAATAAACCGCCGCATTCGTAGTGCTTTCTCGCCGACACGCGGCGTGAAAATCAGGCGTCGGGCCGTTCGGTAAGAGTGAATGCCACACAATCAGGCACTGCCACTCTGTGCCGCTGAGTGCCTCCCCCGCCTGTGGTTTTCAAATGGGCATAAAAAAACCCGGCATATGCCGGGTTTCGGGAGAGCGACGCAACCGTTATCAGAACGTTTCCCAGTTGGCTTCGCTGAAGCTTTCCGTCGCTTTGGCCTGCGGTTTGCTGACTGGCGTGACTAACGCCGGACGGCGTGCGCTGCGCGTACGGTTGACCTTGAATACCGCCACGGTTTCAGTCAAGCGCGCGGCCTGCTCTTCCAGTGCTGCAGCGGCAGCCGCAGACTCTTCTACCAGCGAGGCGTTCTGCTGGGTAACGCGGTCCATCTCGGCAACGGCCTGGCCTACCTGATCGATACCACGACTCTGCTCGTCAGAAGCAGACGAGATTTCGCCCATGATGTCGGTCACGCGCGTGACGGCGCTGACGATTTCAGCCATGGTTTCCCCGGCTTCATGCACCAGGGCGGCACCCGCATTGACACGATTACCAGAGTCTTCAATCAGCCCTTTAATCTCTTTTGCTGCCTGCGCACTGCGCTGCGCCAGGGTACGCACTTCGCCCGCCACCACGGCAAAGCCTCGGCCCTGCTCGCCCGCACGGGCCGCTTCAACGGCGGCGTTCAGCGCCAGGATGTTGGTCTGGAAGGCGATACCGTCAATCACGTTGGTGATTTGCGCGATTTTGCTGGAACTGGTGGCAATCTCATCCATGGTGCGCACCACACCATCTACCACTTCCCCACCTTTCTTCGCGGTACCGGACGCGTTCAGCGCCAGTTGCGTTGCCTGACGGGCGTTGTCGGCGTTCTGTTTCACCGTGGCAGTAAGCTGCTCCATGCTGGCGGCGGTCTCTTCCAGCGACGCGGCTTGCTGCTCGGTGCGTGAAGAGAGATCGTTACTGCCAGCGGAAATTTCACCCGCGCCGGTGTAAATGGTATCGGCGCCGTCGCGCACTACGCTGACGGTTTTCACCAGCGACTGCTGCATTTCCTGCACATTCTGCGCCAGCAGCGCCATTTCGTTTTTGCCTTCGGCATCAATGTCATGCGTCAAATCGCCGCTTGCGATGTGGCGGATATGGCTCATCACCTCATGCAACGGCTTCAGCAGGACGCGCTGCATCGCAACCCAGCTCATGACGATCACTGCCAGCACGACCAGCATCACCGTACCGAGGATCCACAGGATACGCTGGTAATCGCGTTCATTCTGGACGATCCCTTCACTCGCCAGTACGGTTTGCGCATCGCGCCACGCGCGATAGCTCTTCTGCATGGCAACTTGTTTCGCTTCGGCGTTCTGGCGGAACATATCTTCCAGACTACCGGCGAGCAGCAGACGGTTCATCTCTGTCAACGTCGCATGGTAGATGCCGTATTGCGTTTCCAGATCTTTCGACAGCGCTTTATCCAGCCCTGGCGTGTCCGGAATGGTTTTGTACTTCTCGAAATGCTGTTGCGCCTGGTTCAGCAAGTTGGTGGCCGTTTGCGCCAGTTCATTAAGCTGACCGCCATTAATCTGGCTGGCGGTGCTGCTTTGCAGACGCAGCATGCCGCGGTTCAGCGTCACACGCGCCTGGTTAAGGCTGATCCAGGCATCGGTAAATTCGGAAACGTTCTGGCTGGAAACCTGAGAAACGTTGAAGTTGTTTTTATCGTTATTAAGCGCACTGATGAACACGCCAGCGGAGATCAGCTGCATTGCACCAAGTACAAGTAATACCATGATTAATAAAGTAATAACTTTTATTCTTTTGAACATTGTAAGCCTTTATAGCGTGCAGGATATTGTCTGGAGTCTTGGTATCGGCAGCGAAGCGAAGTTGTTTAATTGTGATGCAAGTCGCAATCCAGTAATTTCCAATAAAAACACCGCTATTCAACATGTTAAATTCGTAAGATTTTTTGTGATGAATATCACAGTTTTTCGTGTAAGAAAGGAATAAGGCGATTTCCGCCACCCCAAAAGGGGTATATCATCGGCTTAAAGATGCATTTAAAATGCATCTTATAAATTACACATGAGGTAACTGCTATGGCTTTCCGCGATCAACCCCTGGGTGAGCTGGCGCTCTCTATCCCCCGCGCCTCCGCACTGTTCCGTAAATATGATATGGATTACTGCTGCGGCGGTAAGCAGACGCTGGGACGTTCTGCGGCCCGCAAAGAGCTGGATATTGACGTCATCGAAGCCGAGCTGGCGACGCTTGCCGAGCAGCCGATTGAGAAAGACTGGCGCGTGGCGGGGCTGGCGGAAATCATTGACCACATTATCGTGCGTTACCATGACCGTCACCGCGAACAACTGCCGGAACTGATCCTGCAGGCCACCAAAGTCGAGCGCGTCCACGCCGATAAACCGAACGTGCCGCGCGGTTTAACCAAATACCTGACCATGCTGCATGAAGAGCTTTCCAGCCACATGATGAAAGAGGAGCAGATCCTGTTCCCGATGATCAAACAGGGTATGGGTTCGCAGGCGATGGGGCCGATAAGCGTAATGGAGAGCGAGCACGATGAAGCGGGCGAACTGCTGGAAGTGATCAAACACATTACCAATAACGTCACCCCGCCGCCGGAAGCCTGCACCACCTGGAAAGCGATGTATAACGGCATCAATACCTTGATTGACGATCTGATGGAACACATCAGCCTGGAAAACAACAATCTGTTCCCGCGTGCCCTCGCTGGCGAATAAATAAAGGCGCCCGAGAGCGCCCTGATTCATGGAAGTTTAGAGCCGCCGCGCGGCTCTTTTTTTATGGCTGGCGGTTAGCCAGACGCTTTTTGCCCGCGTACAGCCAGCCCGCGCCCAGCACCACAAACCACAACGGCGTCACGATCAGCGCCTGGCGGGTATCTGCTTCCAGCGTCAGCAGCACCAGTACAAAGACGAAGAACGCCATGCATACCCAGCACATCAGTTTGCCCAGCGGCATTTTGTAGTTCGACTTTTCATGCAACTGCGGGCGCTGCTTACGGTACACCAGGTACGAGCAGAGGATGATCGTCCAGACGAACATAAACAGGATCGCCGATACGGTGGTGATCATGGTGAACGCAGCAATCGCGCTCGGATTGACATACAGCATCACCACGCCGCCCAGCAGGCAGATACAGGAGAAGGTCAGCCCTTTCGCCGGTACCGCGCGTTTAGAGAGCTTAGCGAACGCTTTCGGCGCCACGCCATCCTGCGCCAGGCCGAACAGCATCCGGCTGGTGGAGAAGACGCCGCTGTTGGCGGAAGACGCCGCCGATGTCAGCACTACGAAGTTGATAATGCTCGCCGCCGCCGGAATACCCACCAGCACGAACAACTCAACAAACGGGCTCTTATCCGCCACCACGGAACTCCACGGTGTCACCGACATGATCACAATCAGCGCGAAAACGTAGAACATAATGATGCGCACCGGGATCGAGTTGATGGCGCGCGGCAGGGATTTCTCCGGATCTTTGGTTTCCGCTGCGGTCGTACCGACCAGCTCAATCCCCACAAAAGCAAACACCGCGATCTGGAAACCAGCAAAGAACCCGCTGATGCCTTTCGGGAACCAGCCGCCGTCATTCCACAGATGCGAGAAGGAAGCTTCAACGCCGGTCGGGGATTTAAAGTGCATCAGCACCATCACCACACCCACGATGATCAGCGCGACAATGGCGACGATTTTGATCATCGCAAACCAGAATTCCATCTCGCCGAACATTTTTACCGTCGCGAGATTGAGGCTCAGCAGCACGACGACAACGGTCAGCGCCGCTACCCAATCGGCAAGGCCGGGGAACCAGAACTGCGCGTAAGCCGTGATGGCGACGACATCGGCCATGCCGGTCACTACCCAGCAAAACCAGTATGTCCAGCCGGTAAAATACCCCGCCCACGGGCCTAACAGGTCGGCGGCGAAGTCGCTAAAGGATTTGTATTCGAGATTCGACAGCAGTAATTCACCCATGGCGCGCATGACGAAAAACAGCATAAAGCCGATGATCATATAGACAAAAATGATCGACGGACCGGCGAGGCTGATGGTTTTCCCGGAGCCCATAAACAGCCCGGTCCCGATGGCACCGCCAATGGCGATGAGCTGAATATGCCGGTTTGTGAGATTTCGCCGTAGCGACTGTTCAGTCGACGCCTGTTCGTCGGCCACGACTTTAACCTGATCTACCATGTTGTATTCCTGTCTGTGTTGTTGGGGCTCTACTGGCCTTTTTTAGTTGCGTGTTCCGCCCTTGTATGGACGCAAAGATATTAGGTAAGAATCGGCGGGATGAATACTCGGAATTAAAAACAATGTTAAATATTTGTTTAAAGTGAGTGTCATATCACTCAGGTAACGCGAAATAGCTCACAAAAATACACCCGATTGCGCCATTTGCAAGATAATCTGTCGGTATTGGTTTTATTAACAAACGATCAGCGCAGCAGGTGCAGCCTCTCCCCTGACGGGAAGAGGCATTTATGCGGAGAATTACAGGATTTCCAGCAGTTCCACTTCAAATACCAGCGTGCTGAACGGCGGAATAGACGCGCCAGCGCCGCGCTCGCCGTACGCGAGGTTGTGCGGAATAGTCAGTTCCCATTTGGAACCCACCGGCATCAGCGTCAGGGCTTCGATCCAGCCAGCAATCACGCCGTTAACCGGGAATTCAGCCGGTTCGCCGCGCGCAACGGAGCTGTCGAACACGCTGCCATCAATCAGTTTACCGGTGTAGTGCACACGTACACGGTCGGTACGCGCCGGGATAGCGCCTTCGCCCTGGGTAATAACGCGGAATTGCAGACCGGATTCGGTGCTGTTCACGCCTTCACGCTCGCGGTTCTCTTCCAGATATTTCACGCCTTCCGCCGCCATCTCTTCGAAACGGGAACGACGCACAGCGTCGGCACGCTCGTGAATTTCACGCAGCGCACGATGTACAACATCTACCGGAACAGCGGGTTGTTTGCCTTCCAGTGCATCAGCGATGCCTGCGACCAGCGCTTCCGGTAACAGCCCCTCTAACCCGGATTCGCTCAGCTGCTGTCCTACCTGCAAACCAATGCCGTAGCTGGCTTGCGCTTCGATCGTGTCAAAAGTTGGGGTTGTCATGGGTTTTCCTTTCATCGCTTTTTAAGGTAGCGCGCAGCATAACAGCCGCGCTGCACCGGGTAAAACTTTGTCGCAGGAAAGATGACAAATCGCAGGGAAAGGGAAAGAATACAGCAAGTAAGATTTATCCCGAATTGCGGTCACAAAATGCAGCTTTTTGTCGACTTTCAGGCAGTTAAAAACGGCGTACGCCGCGGTGGCGGGATAAAGTGTATATACTCAACGAGACAGGACATTAAATGACGCGGAGCAGGAGGAAAGCCATGCCCGGGCGATTTGAACTGAAACCTACCCTGGTGAAAATCTGGCAAGCCCCGGACCATTTTCGCCTGATGGATCCGCTCCCGCCATTGCACCGTCGCGGCCTGATCCTCGCGGCTTTGCTGGTGGTTATCGGTTTTCTGTTACCGTCAACTGACGACAGCAACCGCTCCACTACGCCATCCGGTGCTCGCGAAGCGCAACTCAATCTTCCTGCCTCTTCACAGCCGCAACCTTCCACAGCGGAACCCACACCGCCGCAGGTGGTGAGTGAGCCGCAGCAGACCGCGCCGAGCGCGGAAGAATCAATGCAGCAGCAACAAGCCGTAGAGCAACAGCAACCGGTGCAGCAACCGCGTCAGCATGTAGCGCAGAACACGCTGCCCTCTTCCAGCGGCATCGAGCAGCAGTGGCGCGCTTACCGTGTTGAAGAGGGGAAAACGCTGGCGCAACTGTTCCGCGATCACAACCTGCCGCCAACCGATGTCTATGCGATGGCCAAAGTGGAAGGTGACGGTAAACCGCTGAGCACCCTGCAAAGCGGCCAGATGGTGAAAATTCGCCAGAACGCTAACGGCGTAGTAACCGGGCTGACCATCGAAACCGGCGGCCAGCCGGTGCTGTTTACCCGCCAGCCGGACGGCAGCTTTATCCGCGCACGTTAAGCCACTATGCCGGGTACCTGTTACCCGGCTCGTTTATTGACCCACCAGATCCCTGAGCAGACCAGTACCAGCGCGACCGCGTATTTGATATCAAGAATATTTTCACCGAGGAAAATGGCGGAGAGCACCGTACCGGCAACCGGTATCACGAAATTGAACGGCGCGATCATGCTGACGCGGTTCACTTTCAGCAGCATGCTCCACAGCGCAAAAGCCACCGCAGACAGCAGCGTAAGATAACCGAGGATCGCGACCGCGCTGAGGCTATGCACTTCCAGCGTTCCCCCCGACAGATAGCCGCCAATCAGCAGCGCAATGCCGCCGATAGCCAACTGCCAGCCGGTCATCACCGTGGGATCTACTGTCTGGGAAATACGTTTGCCATACAGCGTGGCGGCAGAAAGGATAAACGCCGCCAGCACAATGAAACCGTCGCCGTTCCAGATAAAAACAAAGTCACGCATACCGCTGTGGAAGTTCACCAGCATGACGCCGGCAAAGCCCAGAATACAGCCGAGGCTTTTGTTGTAGCTGAGCTTGTCGTTTTGATAGATAAAGTGCGCCAACAGCACGCTGAAGAAGGTGCCGGTCGCATTCATGATCGACCCGTTTACGCCGGTAGTATAAGCAAGACCAATATAGAAGAAGGTGTATTGCAGGGTCGTTTGCGTTAACCCGAGCACCGTCAGTTGCCCAAACTGCGTAGCCGATAACCTGCCAATCGGTTTGCGCTGCGCCAGGGCGAACAGCAGCAGCAATACCCCTGCAAACAGGAAACGGTAACCGGCAAATACCACCTTTGACGGGATATCGTCGGTGGCGATGTGAAAGAGTTCGTAGCCGTTTTTAATGGCCGGGTAGGAGCTACCCCAGAGCAGACAACAGAGCGTGGCGCAGGCGTAAGCCACATTGCGGCGGGCAAAAACGGACGCGGGCAGAGCGGTTTCCATGACAAATCTCAAAGATAAAATTGCGTTTCAATTATTACCTGAGGATGCGTCAGAATGCGAGATTAAACAAGCCACAATGGCCTGTTCTGCGAGGCCTGAAAAGCAAAACGCCGGCACAAGGCCGGCGTTTCATTCCCAGTCGTATTTCGTGTTGCAGATGCGTTGGCTGCATTCGTTCATCTCAGGAACTTAGTTATCTAAGTTCCTGGAGATTCACTTACTTGCCGCCTGCCTGCAAGCCCGAACTACTTAGGGGCATTGCTGTGAGTAACGAATTACTCAGCAACAACGTTTACAGTCAGTTTAGCGAATACTTCGCTGTGAACCTGGAAGTCCACTTCGTGCTCACCAACAGTACGCAGAACGCCGTTCGGCAGGCGAACTTCGCTCTTCGCAACTTTCACGCCAGCTGCAGTTACAGCGTCAGCGATGTCGCGAGTACCGATGGAACCGAACAGTTTACCTTCGTCGCCAGATTTAGACGCGATGGTAACAGAGCCCAGTGCGTTGATGCTTTCAGCGCGAGCGTTAGCAGCCGCCAGAACGTCAGCCAGTTTGGCTTCCAGTTCAGCGCGACGTGCTTCGAAATACTCAACGTTTTTCTTGGTAGCCGGAACAGCTTTACCCTGCGGTACCAGGAAGTTACGAGCGTAGCCCGCTTTAACGTTAACCTGATCACCCAGGCTACCCAGGTTTGCTACTTTATCAAGCAGAATAACTTGCATTACCTTATCCTCTCAAAGTCGTATTAATGGACCGTGACCGATTACTGATGACGATCAGTGTACGGCAGCAGGGACAGGTAGCGAGCGCGTTTGATAGCGCGTGCCAGCTGGCGCTGATATTTTGCACGGGTACCGGTGATACGGCTCGGGACAATCTTACCGCTTTCGGTGATGTAGTTTTTCAGCGTAGCGATATCTTTATAGTCGATCTCTTGAACGCCTTCCGCGGTGAAACGGCAGAACTTGCGACGACGGAAATAACGTGCCATTTGGCTAGTCTCCAGAATCTATCAATTCAATCTGCTCGGCATGCAGAACCATTTTGCTCAAGCCGTTCTTTGCCTTGTGGCAACTGATGAACCCCTGAACAGTTACTGCGCTGCCGACCGTTATACTGTGAGTAATGGCCTGGTTCTCCTGCCCGCTGATTATTACAGGCATTTGGCACCACGCCTGCCGGTGGAAACCGGCTTCCTCCTGCACAGAACGGTGCTCAAGCACGAACTGGCAGTGAGGAATTCCTGACGGGCTGACCTTACGAAGCGGCGCCCTGCACACTGTGCCGGACAACACCAGGCGGTTGGCCATCAGTAATTACTCTTCAGAATCCCCAGCATCTGCATCATCTGCGGTTTCGTTAGCGAAATCATCGCGACGCTCACGGCGCTCGTCTTTCGCTTTAACCATCGGAGATGCTTCGGTAACAGCGTGTTTAGTACGCATAACCATGCTGCGAATAACGGCATCGTTGAAGCGGAAGTTTGTTTCCAGCTCATCGATCACTTCCTGCGGAGCTTCAACGTTCATCAGAACGTAGTGTGCTTTGTGCAGTTTGTTGATCGGGTAAGCCAGCTGACGGCGGCCCCAGTCTTCCAGACGGTGGATCGTACCTTCTGCTGCAGTGATTGCACCAGTGTAACGTTCGATCATGCCCGGAACCTGTTCGCTCTGGTCAGGATGGACCATAAAAACGATTTCGTAATGACGCATCGAATTGCTCCTTACGGATTATTCAGCCTCCTGTCTGGGTCAGCCGAATCCCGGGGAGGCAAGGAACGTGTTAAAGGTCGGCTGAAAAATTGACGCGTCATAATACTGATGTCCCCTGCCAAACTCAAGGCAATTGCACAAATAATTCGCACTAAGCGCAAAGAGAAGCGCGCCTGGCGAATTAAAATTAAGCACAACGCATTACGGCAATTTTTTGAACGACAGCATCAGAAATGGTCGCGATACCTTTTTGGGCTGACGCGTACACTTTAAACAGGCCTCAAACATAAGGAGGAGAGATGTTAAAAAACTAAAAAACGACGTTTTATCGGAGCATAACATCATGAAATACATCGCAATATTATTAACAACCTTGCTGCTTAGCGCCAATGCCGCAGCGGCAATTAAACTCAACAACCAGCAAGCCCGCAACATGGATGATGTGCACAGCTTAGGCGTTATCTATATCAATCATAACTTCGCTACTGAGCATGAAGCTGACGAGGCGCTCAATGACGAGGCCGACGCCCACAGCGCCAAATATTACCGTGCAGAGCTCACTCATGAGCCAGGGAGCAACGGCAACCTGCACGCCAGCGCGTTTATCTACCGCTAATTATACCTTTTACAGGCCAGTCCCTCTTGCATTTGCGGCCCCGCATTGGGGCCGCTCACCGACGTGAGAATTCTTTTTTTATCCCCCTTATCAACCCCCTTTCCGGCAGGTTTAATAGCGTTTTGGCTGCGGTGATGAAAAGTTGCGGGGAAAGCAATGTTCAAGCGGTTTTCAACGTTAGGTCGCATACCTGCAGGCGTCTGGGTATTAGGCGGCGTCAGTATGTTGATGGATATCTCCTCGGAGATGATCCACAGCTTGCTGCCGCTGTTTATGGCCACGACGCTCGGCACAAGCGTCGTGATTATTGGCCTGATTGAAGGGCTGGCGGAAGCCACCGCGCTGATGATTAAAGTCTTTTCCGGCATGTTCAGCGACTACATCGGCAAACGCAAAGGGCTGGCGCTGCTGGGTTATGGCATGGGCGCATTAAGCAAGCCGCTGTTTGCGCTGGCCTCAACGTCCGGCCTGGTGTTCGGCGCACGCATGATGGATCGGCTTGGCAAAGGTATTCGCGGGGCGCCGCGCGATGCGCTGGTTGCCGATGTCACCCCGACGGAAATCCGCGGCGCGGCGTTTGGGTTGCGCCAGTCGCTGGACACCGTTGGCGCGTTCCTCGGGCCATTGCTGGCGGTCGCATTGATGCTGTTGTGGAATGACGACTTTCAGGCCGTATTCTGGATCGCGGTGATCCCCGGAGTGCTGGCGGTCGCGCTGTTATTCTTTGGCCTGCACGAACCGAAAACCCCCATCACCCATAAGCGCACCAATCCCATTCGCCGCGAAAATCTCAAACGGTTAAGCCGTGCTTACTGGTGGGTGGTGGCGCTCGGTTTTATCTTTACCCTCGCCCGCTTTAGCGAAGCATTTTTGGTGCTGCGCGCCCAGCAGCTGGAGATCCCGCTGGCGACCATTCCGCTGGTGATGGTCGCCATGAACCTGGTCTACTCGGTCACCGCCTATCCGTTTGGCAAACTGTCAGACCGCATCAGCCACAGCCGGTTACTACAGCTGGGTCTGGTGGTACTGATCTTCGCGGATATGGCGCTGGCGCTCAGCCAGCACTGGAGCACATTGCTGCTCGGTGTCGCACTGTGGGGTGTGCATATGGGCATGACGCAAGGCTTGCTCGCGACCATGGTTGCCGATACCGCGCCAGCGGAACTGCGCGGCACGGCGTTTGGCATGTTCAATTTACTCAGCGGTGTTGCGCTGCTGCTGGCAAGCCTCGGTGCCGGCGTTTTGTGGGAAACCCACGGTGCGGCGTCAACCTTCTGGGCGGGAGCCATCATCTGTGTGCTCGCGCTGGTGGTTATGCGCTTGCGCCGAACGGCTTAAAGATAACGGCTAAAAAAGTCCGTTGTTGCACTCAGCGCTTGCGGGGTAATACGGTGCGTTACCCCGGCTTCCCACTGGTAAGTGAGATTGGTGTCCAGCCCCTGTTCCTGCAATGCTTGCTGTAAACGGAAAGATTCCGCTGCTGGCACCACATCATCCTGCTCACCGTGCCACAGCAGCAGCGGGCGATCGGCGATACGCGCCAGTTGCGTACTGACGTCCCACTGTGAGAGTGGATCAATAATCACGTTGAATTCATATTGCTGTTCCGGCGTGGTCACGACCAGCGGCGGGAAAAGCGTACGCGCAAGCGTGGTGAAATAGCCGGAGCCCATCAGGCTTGCGACGCAGCGCACTTCCGGGTGTTGGGTCATAATGCCCAGCGCAGTCATCCCGCCCATTGACGCACCACCGATCGCCAGCCGCCGGTTATCAATCAATTCAAGGCGCTCCAGCGCGTCGCGCAGCGCGGCGAACTCTTCAATATTGCCACGCAGAATTTGCCAGAACCGGTGCAAACGCCGCTCAACATCGCCGCTAAAGCGCGCACCATGATCCGGCGCATCCGGCATCACCACGCGGAAACCGGCTTGCGCCAGCGCCACGGCAAAGTAGCTGTAGACCAGCTTTGATGAGGTGAAACCGTGATAAAACACGACACAAGGCAGCGGTTCGCCGCGTTTTCCCGCCGGGAAGGCATGCAGAGTTTCGATACCTGCAAATTGTTCAACCTGAAGTTCAATCATTACTCCCTCCTTGATCTATAGTGCTGGTATGCCACTGGCGACAGGGTGGCGCAAGTCAGATTTCGCATGAGCATCTGACGACGTTGAGAGATAGCTTACGCTTTCAAAACACTTTCATTCGAAATTAGTGCTCGGGATAACATTTCGGGAACATTCCCCCAAACGGAAATTCACCAGGAACTACACTATGGCAATCAGGAGAGATGAGAAAACCATGCGTGCTTTACCGTGCTTACTGTTCGCCTTGTTATTAAGCGGCTGCGCAGTGCTGGAAGGTAAGCCGCAATCTGCACCGCCGGTTAGCGACCATCCGCAGGAAATCCGCCGTAATCAAACGCAGGATCTCCGCGAGATTGGTGCCGTTAGCGTAACGGTACTGGGTTCTCCCATGGACGTGGAAGACGCAATCAAAGCCAAAGCCGTGGCCGCCGGCGCCAATTATTACGTCATCATCATGATGGATGACACCATAATTCCTGGTCGTTGGTTCGGACGCGCCCTGCTGTATAAACAGTAGCGAGGCGTTGATTTTCAGGACATTTACATTGCTTTGCGTCCATTGATGTTCTCCTGTGCACAATAGGATTTTTCGAATCCGTTGCGCGAAAGGAAGCCCTGCACACTATCGGGGTAACGTAAAATGGAGCTGACTATGAAACGATCTCTTGCTTTAAACTCACTGTTGCTTTCTACCGGTTTGCTAAATACAACAGCGCAGCCTGCAGAGTTCGCCAGCGCTGACTGCGTGACGGGATTAAACGAAATCGGTCTTATCTCCGTCAATAATGTCTCAGGGAGCCTACAGGACGTTGAGCGGGTTATCGCGTTAAAAGCAGATGAACAGGGCGCCTCCTGGTATCGCATTGTGCGAATGCAGGAAGATCAACAAGTTGACAACTGGCGAGTGCAGGCCATTTTGTACGCCTGAGCCGTCGTAAAAAGCCACCTAAATCTGGTGGCTTTTTTATGCCCCTACAATCATTAAGATTATGTTATTGTAAGGATACATCGATGTAACATTTTGTTACATTGACAAACTAAATGTTATCGCAATTGTGCCGTTGAAGGAGCCTCATACACAGAACAACGGACAAATTATGAGCGCCTTTTTTCGCCGCACCGGCCTCGGTGCAAAATTGTCACTTCTGACTGGCGCAAGCGTTGCAACGCTTTTCCTCTTATTCACTTTTCTGATGAGCAATAAAGCCAGCCAACAGCTGGAAACGCTGGCCATGGAAGACCTGCATAGCCAGTCTACCGGGGTGGTGGATATGGTTGAAATGTTCAACAGTAGTCTCAGTGATGAGGTGGAGAGCTACACGCGCTTGTTCAGCAGTTTTCTGCCACAGCCGCTCGCGGTTGATTCACAGCAGCGCCGCGAGATTAACGGTATCGATGTGCCGCTCTTCAAAGGCGGCGATACTGAACTGCATAACAACAACGCTATCCCGGACGATTTCCTCAACCGAACCAGCGCCATCGCGACGCTATTCGTGCGCAGCGGTGACGACTTTGTGCGTGTCGCAACATCACTGCGCAAAGAGAACGGCGATCGCGCCATCGGCACAAAGCTGGATAAAGCCAGCCCGGCTTTTGCGCCGGTAATGAAAGGTGAAGTCTATCGCGGTCTGGCGCTGCTGTTTGGCAAACGCTATATCACCCAATACCAACCGGTGAAAGACGCCAGCGGCAACACCATTGCCATTCTGTTTGTTGGCGTTGATATCTCCCGTTCGTGGGAGGTGATGCGCAATAAGATCCTCGGTCGTAAGCTGGGTGAAAGCGGCCATTTCTTCGTGCTTGATCGCAACCAGGGCAAGAATTACGGCAACTATCTGTTCCACGATACCGACGAAGGCAAACGCCCGCAGTGGGATGAAAAAGATCTGCAAACCTTGCTGACAAACAGCAGCGGTACGCTGGCGCGCCAGAGCGCAGACGGCCGCACATTGCTGATGTCCTACACCGTGCTGCCCGGCTGGAACTGGACAGTGGTTGGCGAAGTCGACAAAGCCGTACTGCTGCGCGATGTCACCACCATGCGTAACCAGTTCCTGCTGGCTGGTATCGTGGTTTCCCTGCTGTTTGCCGCGCTGTTTGTGGTGATTATTCGCCGCTGGCTCAGCCGCCCGCTGCGTAATGTTATCGAACTCGCTCAGCAGTATTCGGCAGGCGATTTGCGCGCCACCCTGGTGGTGGATCGCCACGATGAAGTCGGGCAGTTGATCGAAGCCATTAACGGCATTGGCGACGGGCTGCACAAGATTGTGTTGCAGGTGCGCGAATCCGCCGCCGAAATTAACCTCGGCACCAACGCGCTGGCCGCCGACAGCGGCGAAATCAGCGAGCAGATCAACAAGCAAGCCAGCAGCGTGGAAGAGACCTCCGCCAGCATGGAGCAGCTTGCCGCCACCGTGCAGCAAAACGCCGCCAACATGGAACAAACGCAAAGCCTGGTGAATGAAACCACCGACGCGGTGCAAAAAGGCGGGAAAACCGTCGATCACTCCGTGGCGACAATGGAAGACATTCGCGCAGCATCACAGCGCATTGCCGACATTACCCATGTGATTGAATCCATCGCTTTCCAGACCAATATCCTGGCGCTCAACGCCGCGGTAGAAGCCGCGCGCGCAGGGGAACATGGTAAAGGTTTCGCCGTAGTTGCCCAGGAAGTTCGCGCCCTGGCGGCGCGCAGCGCCAACGCGGTGAAAGAGATTGAAGCGCTGATTGGTGACACGCTGAAAAAGGTGAGCGAAGGACATTCCCAGTCAGAAGCCACACGTGTTGCCATGCAATCGATCATCAGCCACATGGATCAGATCAACCAGCTGGTGCATGAAATTAACCATGCCTCCCACGAGCAATCAGCGGGCATCAACCAGGTTAACCTGGCGATGACGCACATCGGCGACGCCACGCACGTCAACGCCGGGCGCGTTTCGCAAAGCGAGGAGACGGCCCGTACGTTGCGGGAAAAAGGCGCGCACCTGAGCGAGCTGGTAAGCCTGTTCCGCCTGAAGATGGATTAATTTGCCGCCCCCGTGGCGCGTAGCAGCAGGTCATTTTGCACCTGCTCGCCAATCGGCGACGTGCCACGGGTATCCAGCATCATCTGGCACCACGCCTGCGCGATCGGCGGCGATGCGTGGCGCAGCATTTGCGCTCCTGTTCCCAGCCGCCAAAGCAGTTGCGTTATCTCCCTTCCCTGCGCTTCATCCGGTCTGCGTAGCCGCTGCTGAAGCTGTCGCCATGCGCGATCAAAATGGCGATCCTGCCCTTTCACCGTCGCAAAATCGTCACTGAGCAAATCCACTATCCCCGGCTGTTTACCCAGCACGCGCAGCACATCCAGGCACATGACGTTGCCGGAACCTTCCCAGATGCTATTGACCGGCATTTCGCGATACAAGCGCGGTAACTCGCTCTCCTCGCAATAGCCGATACCGCCAAGCACTTCCATCGCTTCGGCGACAAACGGGATCCCGCCCTTACAGACCGCAAATTTCGCCACCGGAGTAAACAGACGCGCAAAGAGCGCGTCTTGCTCATTGCGGCGGCTGTCCCATGCGCGGGCGAGGCGAAACAGCATAGTGGTTTGCCCCTCCAGTTCCAGCGCCATCCTGCTCAGCACATGACGCATCAGCGGCTGATCGACCAGGTTTTTACCAAACGCCTGACGCCGGTGTGCGTGATAGAGCGCCACCGAAAAGGCGCGGCGCATCAGCCCATGGCTTCCCAGCGCGCAATCAAAGCGCGTCAGCCCACCCATTTTGAGGATCTGCCGCACGCCGTCGCCCTCTTCGCCAAGCAGCCAGCCGCTGGCATCGCAAAACTCCGCTTCGCTACTGGCATTGGAACGGTTGCCGAGTTTCTCTTTCAGACGCTCAAGCCGCACGCCGTTACGCTGACCGCCAGGCAGAAAGCGCGGTACAAAAAAGCAGGAGAGCCCGCCTTTGGCCTGTGCCAGCACCAGATGTGCATCACTTTGCGGTACGGAAAAGAACCATTTATGTCCCACCAGCCGGTATTCATCCCCGCTTTTTTCCGCTCGGGTGGTATTGCTCAGTACATCCGTTCCGCCCTGTTTTTCGGTCATTCCCATACCAATCAGCAGGCCGCGTTTCTGGTTGCCCGGCGCTAAATGAGGATCGTAACGGTCGCTCAACAGCGGTTTTAACCAGTCATGAAAAGGCATCGGCAAGGCCTGTTGCAGCAGCGGCGTGGCCGCGAAAGTCATGGTGATGGGGCACAAGGTGCCGGATTCAACCTGGGCGTGCAGCACAAACCGCGCCGCCCGCGCGACAAAAGAACCGACGCGCGCCTCCTCTTCCCAGGCCAGGTTATGCACCCGGTTGGCGCACAGCCCCTGCATCAACAGATGCCACGCCGGGTGAAAACGGACATCATCCAGCCGCTCGCCGGTGGTGTCATAACGCAGCAGCTCCGGGGGATTGGCGTTGGCTAATCTTCCCAGCTCCAGCGATTCCGCCGCGCCCAATTGTTGGCCAATGCTGGCGAGCAGCTCGGCGTCCCACGCCGCGCCTTCGCGCATCACCGCCTCGCACAAAGGGCGATCGGAAAGAAAAAGGTTGCTGTTTTTTAACGGAATGGGTTGGTTAAAAACGGTATGCGTCTGCCAGTGCATCGTGTCTCCCTCCTTCAATGGCAATGAAGATAAGTATGGACAGCCCGCGCTAACGCTGCATGGGAGTAGGCTCACAAGGCCGCAATTTGACGGTAATCATTCGTGAAACGGCTCACACAATATAAGAATAATATATTTCACGAATGCGATTACTGATGAATAATTTATTCTCACCTTGCCAAAGAGAATCCTGATGCCAGCTTCCCAACACGCACCGAATGCGCATAAACGCGCTTTGATTGCCGGCTCGATCGGCAACTTTATCGAGTGGTACGAATTCGCGGTCTACGGCTTTCTCGCCACCGTAATTGCGAAAAACTTCTTTCAACTCTCGGGCGAAACAGGTCTCACCAGTCTGATCCTGACTTATGCCTCCTTTGCCGTCGCCTTTTTCTTCCGCCCACTGGGTGCAATGGTGTTCGGGCGTATCGGTGACCGGATTGGCCGCAAGCCGACGCTGATTATCGTGCTGGTGATGATGACACTCGCTACCGCCGCAATTGGTCTTGTCCCGGTGTATGCCAGCATTGGCATCGCCGCGCCGCTCATTATTACCGGTTTGCGCATTTTGCAGGGGCTGTTTGCCGGGGGCGAATACGGTGGCGCGGTATCGCTAATGACGGAGTTCGCGCCGCGCGGCAAACGCGGGCTGTATGGCGCATGGCAATCTTTTACCGTGGCGCTGGGGCTGCTGGCAGGTGCCGGTATTGTCGCGCTGCTTTCCGTGTTGCTGACGCCAGAGGCGTTGCATGACTGGGGCTGGCGCATCCCCTTTTTCCTTGCGCTACCGATGGGCGTTGTCGCGCTGTGGTTGCGGGTGAGCATGGAGGAGACGCCAAGTTTTGTGCAACAGCAGGCGCATCCTGTTACCGAACGCGCCCGGCTGAGCGACACGTTCAAAGCCATCATCATGGGGATCGGCCGGGTGATGGTGTGGTCCGCCGCTGGTTATACCTACCTTGTGATCATGCCTGCGTATTTACAGTCGGCGCTGCATACCGGCTTTAACCAGGCGCTGCTGATTGCGGTGATATCCAATATTGGCTTTGCGGTGACGATCATTCCCTCCGGCATCCTGAGCGATCGCATCGGGCGTCGTACGGTGATGGTGATTGCCACCGCGCTGCTGCTGATCCTGGCGCTACCGCTGCTGAAAATCCTGCAGGCGGAATCAAGCACGCTGGCGATAAAAGCCGTGGTGGTACTGGTAGCGGGCGGTCTGGTCGGTATGCTGGCAGGACCTGGCCCGGCGATGCTTGCGGAGATGTTTCCAACCCGCGTGCGTTATACCGGGCTGGGTCTGGCGTATTCGCTGTCGAACGCGCTGTTTTCCGGCTGCGCGGGGTTAATCATCACCGGTCTTATCAAAGAGACAGGAAATGTCGATATCCCGGCCTATTACGTGATGGCAACGGCGTTAGTCAGCATTGTGGCGCTGATGACGCTCAAAAAAGATGACCATTTGCGCTCGCTTGAGGAGTAACGTTCGTTGCCCGGCCGCGTTGCGCTTGCCGGGCGGTGCATTACCCGGCGATGTAGTGCGGTACAAACCGCGAGGTATCTTTGGTAATCAAGGTGCAATCTTCGCGGATGCCCATGCCGACCGCTTCATCGTCTACCACCCAACTGCCAATCAGCGTGTAGCTGTCGCCAAAGCGCGGCAGCGGCTGAAAAGCCTGGTAGATCATCGGTTCTTCGCCGTAATCGCCCTCTTCATGGTCAATCACGTTGTGCGCCCCGTCGAAAAGGGTGACATTGCCCCCTTCGCGGGAAAACAGCGGCTTGCGCACGTAGCTGGCACCCGCCGCGATTTGCGGCTTTTCCCCATCAAACCAGGCGGGCAGCAGGTTCGGATGATGGGGGAAGAAACGCCACAGCAGCGGCAGTAGCCCCTTATTGCTGAGCACGCTTTTCCACAACGGTTCCAGCCACCGCTCGCGGCGTTTACACAACAAGGGGCCGTTTTCGTCGCGCATCATCCACTCAAGCGGATAGAGCTTAAACGCCTGGCGAATGACATTATCATCCAGATCCGTCAATACACCGCCCAGCCCCAGCCCAACGTCTTCGATATAAATAAACCGCGTATCGAGTCCGGCCTGGCGGGCGCAATCCTCCAGGTAGAGCACCGTGCCGCGATCTTCCTCGGTTCCTTTGCAGCAGCAAAAATAGAGCGGATGACGACTCTGGATCTCGGCGAAACGGGCAATCAACTTGTCCTGAATCGCGTTGTACTGATCGGCATCGCGTGGGAGCGTACCGTTACGCCGCGCATCCTCCATCCACAGCC
This sequence comes from Kosakonia sp. SOY2, assembly GCF_027109175.1. NCBI lineage: Bacteria > Pseudomonadati > Pseudomonadota > Gammaproteobacteria > Enterobacterales > Enterobacteriaceae > Kosakonia > Kosakonia sp. SOY2. The sequence continues at coordinate 181,479 of NZ_JAPVXH010000005.1, read as the reverse complement.
ACTGGAAGTAGGCGGATTCGTACAGCGAGGTTGGCGTATCAGCGTTATATTCCAGCAACTTCACCGGGTCTTTGCCGCACCAGACAAAATCCATTCGCCCGTAGAGCGACGGATCGCGGTTGCGCCAGCTTGCGGCAATCGCATCCCAGTACAACGGCGGGATCGCCAGTTGGCGAAGGATCGCCTCGTCCGCCACGGCGCGATCCACTACCTCAAGGCACATTTGATGCAGTTCGGCGGTCGGCTTTTCAATCTGCTCTTCAATCTGGCGCAGCGTAAAACGGTAAGCACGGCTCTCATCCCAGTAAACTTCGTTATCAATGATATGGAAGTCAAAGCCGTGGTCGCGGGCGATCCGCTCAAGATCCGGGCGCACAGCAACATCATGACGCAGCATCGTTAGCCTCCCCAGCTTCCGCGCGCGCTGGAAGAGCGCCCGAAACCGCCACGTGATGAAGTGGTCGCCTTTTTGGTGGTGTAACCGTAATGGTTGCTCGCGCTGCTGCTCCCACCGGAGCGCCAGCTGTAATCTCCGTCGCGGTTGCGCCACACCGGGCGGGAAGCGTAGTAACTGCCGCCGCTGCTGTAGCTGTATTGCTCATCACGGTCTTTGCGCACGGCCTGGCTTAACAGAAAACCGCTGAGCACTGGCATCCAGCGCTGGCCAATATTGTCGTAGTAGCAATTATCGTATTGCTGCACGCAATACGGCTGCGACATATTGCGCGGGATCTCTTGCTCGAAGTTCATGCGCGCATTGTTCCACGCATCGTTACACACCTGCGCAGCGTTACCGTCGTCAACGCAATCCTGCTGCGAGGTGTAATAAACCCCGTCACCGTCGTTATCGTCTTTATGATCGTTGCAGCTTTTTAAAGCAAAAAAGGCGGCGCCGCCCATAATCGCCAGCGTCAGGTATTGCCCGCTTTTACGCTCTTTCGGCTGGGTGAAAATGGGCCGCTGGGCGCGGCTCTGCGCAGGCGAAAGAATAGGGTTTCTTTGCCGATTTGATCGCTTTCTGGCCATGATGTTCCATTACCACGTCATGCAGGCGGCATTAAAAATCCCACCCGCCAGTGCCGCCGCACCCATAAATAACCCGGCGGCAGTATTGCTGTTAATTATTTTGTCGCTCAGTTTCGGCATATACAGACGTACACCGCCGTAAACAAGTAACTGCACCACCAGCGCAATAACCCCCCAGATTAAATAATCCGGAATACTCACCGAGTTAATCGCCGCGCTGGAAAGCGGAATAATATAGCCCAGCAGAGAACCACTAAACGCTAACGATGCGGCGACATTATTCTCTTTAATTAATCGCCATTCATCGTGCGGGGTAATGCGCGTATAAACGAAAAGAAAACAGAGCACCATCGCAATGCCAATAAAAAAATAAGAGCAAAACGCCAGCAGCGATCCGAGAATATGCATATCTACTCCCAAAATTAACCAATGACCTTTAATGATGTCAGCGGAATATCCACGCCCAGCGCGCGCGAGTAGATCCACTCCGGCTGGTTTTGCGCATTAAAGGTCTCTTCGCCGTTTAACAGCAAATATTCGAACACGTCAGCGGTGACTTCGCGCTGGTACGCCATCATAAAGTTGTGCACTTCCCAGCTTGCGCCAGCGTGGTTATTGACGGTTTCCAGCGTATAGACCGGTTCGATATCGCCCCGCTCTTCCGCGTTAAACACGCGCTGCCACTGGCAATCCCGCCAGCGGAGCACGGGTTTGCCCATCGCGTTTGCGCTCAGCATATCGCGCCAGGCTTTTTCGCCGGAAACCCCCGCGCTCTCTTCATACACAAACAGTTTGATGTCATCGATATTGTGCGTTTCCAGACCGCCCGAAGTGCTGATTTGCAGGAACTCATCGCCCGTTGTGTAGTAGCGATGAATCATGCATCCGGCGCCGAGATCGAACGACCCGCACGCGCCAATGGTGTACTCTTCGCCGGGAAGCTGAACCAGCAAATCCTCTTCGCACAGGCGAAACAGCAGCGTATCAATGGTGAAACCCGCGTGCAGATGCAACCCAAGCGGACCTCTTACCGGGGCCGCCGCATCAGGCCGCCCCAGCAGGTTTTTCAGAAAAGAGAGCATCACGGTTTCTGTTGCTGTTGCAGACGCGCCAGCACATCCTGCGCCGAAGTTTTATCGCTGCCGCCAATACCGGCCTGCGCCAGTTTTTCGTCGAGATCGCGTCCGTCAGCCACTTTTTCAAGCTGCGTTGCCGCATCCAGTCGGGCCTGGCGTTCAGCCTGACGTGCCTGCAGGCGTTTCAGGGACTCTGCCGCCGTGGCCACATTGTTGGACGCGCCCACGGTGGAGGTAGTGACAGCCTGTTGCGCGCGCTGCATCGCATCGGTGGCTTTAATCACTTCCAGTTGCTGCTCAAACTGCTCAATACGTTGCGCCGTGGCGGTTACCGCTTTTTCAACGGCATCGCGCGACGTTTCAAGATTCGCCAGCACTTGTTCTTCCGCCGCAATGGTATTTTCCAGACGGGCGATTTCGCTGGCGACTTCATTCAGCAAACCGGCATCCACATTTTTCGCCATCGCTTCCAGCGCGCGGGCTTCAAGGCTGGCTTTGCGCTCACGCAAATCGTTGAGTTTGTCGTTGCTCAACTTAACGCGCGCCAGCAGGTCGACGCGGGATTTACCCGCTTTATCCAGCTCAGCGCGCGCGTCGCGAATGTGTTGCTCCAGCATGCGCACGCCCTGCGTCTCTTCAATCGACTCTTCCGCCTGAGCAATAAAGGATTTACCCAGCGTAAACAGGCTTTTTAAAATTCCCATACAACCACTCCCTGACAATGTTATTGGGTAAAATCATCGGTTAGTTCAGCAAGATCCAGCGCGTTTTGCGCAAGTGTGGAGATTTCCAGCAGGATATCGTCGAGCGAGGAGTTAAGCGACAGCGCGCCGAAGGCGACATAATACTCTTCCCCGCCGACAGGCGAGATGCCAACGGACGATAAAGGTAAAAGTTTTTGATTGCGCAGCAGGAAGGCGTTAAAAGCGTCCTGTTGTTTAATTTCACTTAAAGGACAAATATAGGTTTCAATAATTATCTGCCGGGAAGTGAGCAACAGATTTAATTGCAAATCGCCGTAGTCATCCAGTTTAATAATTAACGCATCAGCTTCGTGTTGGATATTTAACGTAAGCGTCGATGATTGCAATAATGCCGCGCCAAGTGTCTCTACAGTCCATGCCATCATTTATACCCTGATTATTCCATCGCAATAAAAGTAAAAAGAGAAAATATCTGCCGGCAAATTCTACCAGTGTTCTGGGCAAAAAAAACCACCCGAATAAGGGTGGTTTTACCGTGCGCTGGAAGTTTAAAGCGCGCGCTGGCGCACCGCTTCAAACAAGCAGATGCCGGTGGCGACTGAGACGTTGAGCGACGACACGCTGCCCGCCATCGGAATGCTGATCAGCTCATCACAGTGCTCACGCGTCAGGCGGCGCATACCTTCACCTTCCGCGCCCATTACCAGCGCCATGCGCCCGGTCATTTTGCTCTGGAACAGGGTGTGATCGGCTTCGCCCGCTGTGCCGACAATCCAGATATTCTCTTCCTGCAACAGGCGCATGGTGCGCGCCAGGTTGGTCACGCGGATCAACGGTACGCTCTCTGCCGCGCCGCAGGCGACTTTTTTTGCCGTGGCATTCAGCTGCGCGGATTTGTCCTTCGGCACGATCACCGCATGCACACCCGCCGCGTCTGCGCTACGCAAACAGGCCCCCAGGTTGTGCGGATCGGTGACGCCATCGAGGATCAAAAAGAAGGGTTGCTCGAGGCTGGCGATCAGATCCGGCAGATCGTTTTCCTGGTACTGACGCCCCGGTTTCACGCGTGCAATGATCCCCTGGTGCACCGCGCCTTCGCTTTTTTCATCCAGATACTGGCGGTTCGCCACCTGGATCACCACGCCCTGCGCTTCCAGCGCGTGGATCAGCGGCAGCAGACGTTTGTCCTCGCGGCCTTTCAGAATAAACACTTCCTGAAAACGCTCCGGGGCGCGCTCCAGCAGGGCCTGCACCGCATGGATGCCGTAAATCATTTCACTCATTGATGGTACTCATTTGGGGCGGTTTCGCCGCGTTATGTGGGCCGTGACACTCATCACTTGCGCTCATTATAACCGACACGCGCCGCAGAAAGTACCTCCGCGGGCTCAGTTGCCGCTTTGCCGAACGTGGTATGGAGTGCGGAATTTCGCTGCACCGTGATGTTTCGCCCGCACAAAGGGAATGGTTTCGCTTTTGCCCGGTAACTGTTGAACAGCGTTTCCCGGAAACCACGAAAGGTTGAGTGGCGATGTGATGCATCACTTCAGTTAATGACGCAGCGGGTAAATGCCGGAGGACGAATGAGATAAAACAGGCTGGCAGATAATCGTACTGAGCTAATGCGCCGATTTTCCAGGGCTGTTTTATACGCGCACCAATATCGGTGTAAACCGCTCAGAAAAGATAACAACCCGTGGAGTATTGAATAAGTGACGCAGAAAAAAGCCCTTCACGGGAAGGGCTTTGCTGGTATTACTGCGCGGCTTTCTTTTTCGCCGCGCGTTTCGCTTTGGTCGCGGCGGCGATTTTCTGCGTTTTCGCCGACGGTTTTTTGGCTTTTTTCGCTTTGCCTTTTCCACCTTCACTACGGAAGGCGCTGTCTGGCTCGAAATTCACTTTTTTCCCCATCTGGCGACGCGGCGGCTTTTTCGCAGAGCCGTTTTTGCCTGCCGAACCTTTTTTCGCTCTTTCACGCTCGGTTTTCCCCACGTTACGCGGGCTGCGCTCACTGGAGATCAGCGAGAAGTCGATCTTGCGCTCATCCATATTGACCGCTTCGACTTTTACCTGCACCCGATCGCCGAGGCGATACGTCTGTCCGCCGGATTCGCCAATCAGGCGCTGACCGATCTGATCGAAGCGGTAGTAGTCGTTGTCCAGCGAAGAGACATGCACCAGCCCATCGATAAACAGATCGTCGAGCCGCACGAAGAAACCGAAGCCGGTAACGCTGGCGATAACGCCCGGGAAGGTGTTGCCGACCTGATCCTGCATAAAGTCGCATTTCAGCCAGTCCGAAACATCACGAGTGGCTTCATCGGCGCGGCGTTCGGTCATCGAACAGTGCTGACCCAGTTGCAGCACCTCTTCCATGCTGTAGTGCCAGCCGCCAGTTTCGGTGCTGTTGCCCTTTAGCCCCTGCTCTTTCGCCAGTAAATATTTAATGGCGCGGTGCAGTGATAAATCCGGGTAGCGGCGAATCGGTGAAGTGAAGTGCGCATAAGATTGCAGCGCCAGGCCGAAGTGACCGCGGTTTTCCGGATCGTAGATCGCCTGTTTCATCGAGCGCAGCAGCATAGTTTGCAGCATTTCGTGATCCGGGCGATCGGCAATCGATTCCAGCAGCTCGGCGTAATCGCGCGGCTCCGGTTTATTGCCGCCCGGCAGCTCCAGACCCAGCTCGGCAAGCACGGAGCGGAACGCGGTGATCGCATCGTTGGTCGGTTTATCGTGAATACGGAACAGCGCCGGCTCGTCGGCTTTCTCCACAAAACGTGCTGCGGAGATGTTGGCGAGGATCATGCACTCTTCAATCAGTTTGTGCGCATCGTTACGCTGAGTCTGCTCAATACGCTCAATGCGGCGCTCGGCGTTGAAGATAAACTTCGCTTCTTCGCTCTCAAACGAGATGCCGCCGCGCTCAGCGCGCGCCTGATCGAGCACTTTATACAGGTTATGCAGCTCTTCGATGTGTTTCACCAGCGGCGCGTACTGCTCACGCAGTTCCTGATCGCCCTGCAACATATGCCACACTTTGGTGTAGGTCAGACGTGCGTGGGAGCTCATCACCGCTTCGTAGAATTTAAAGCCGGTTAAGCGCCCTTTTGAGGAGACGGTCATTTCACAGACCATGCACAGGCGATCCACTTGCGGGTTCAGCGAGCACAGACCGTTTGACAGCACTTCCGGCAGCATCGGCACTACTTGCGATGGAAAGTAAACCGATGTGCCACGGTTACGGGCTTCGTTATCAAGCGCGGTGCCGTGACGTACGTAATAGCTCACATCGGCAATCGCCACCCACAAGCGCCAGCCACCGCCGCGTTTCTTCTCGCAGTAAACAGCATCGTCGAAGTCGCGGGCGTCTTCGCCATCAATGGTCACCAGCGGCAGATCGCGTAAATCTACACGCCCGACTTTGGCCTCTTCCGGTACTTGCTCTTTCAGCCCGGCGACCTGTTTTTCCACTTCCGGCGGCCACTGGTACGGAATTTCATGGGTGCGCAGCGCCATATCGACCGCCATGCCGGTACCCATGTTGTCGCCAAGCACCTCGACGATTTTACCAATCGCTTTCGTGCGGCGGGTTGGACGCTGCGTCAGCTCAACGACCACCACAAAGCCCATGCGCGCGCCCATAATCTCTTCAGGCGGGATAAGAATGTCGAAACTCATGCGGCTATCATCCGGCACGACAAAACCGACACCTGCGTCGGTAAAGTAGCGGCCAACGATCTGCCCGGTTTTCGGCACCAGCACGCGTACGATACGCGCTTCGCGGCGGCCTTTACGATCCGCGCCCAGCGGTTGCGCCAGTACCTGATCGCCGTGAATACACATTTTCATCTGCTCGCTGGAGAGATAAAGATCGTCTTTGCGGCCTTCAACGCGCAGAAAACCATAGCCGTCGCGGTGACCAATCACCACGCCTTTGAGCAGATCGAGACGTTCCGGTAAGGCGTAGCACTGACGGCGGGTAAAGACTAATTGCCCGTCGCGCTCCATAGCGCGCAGACGGCGGCGCAGCGCTTCTTGTTGCTCTTCACCTTCGATATTGAGTTCGATGGCCAGTTCATCCCGGCTGGCTGGTTTTTCGCGTTTGGCTAAGTGATCGAGGATGAATTCGCGGCTGGGAATGGGGTTGGTATATTTTTCAGATTCGCGTTCGAGGAAAGGATCTTGTGACATTGCGGTTCCTCCGTTGTCAGCTCTGGTGGAAATTTTCGTCATTCCACCAGCAATAATTTGTAAAGCGGTTGATTCTCTTCAACCAAATCGGCCAGCGTGTAGTTATCCAGCTCCTTAAGAAAACTTTGCACAGCTTTGGCAAGCGCCTTTTTCAGGCGACAGGCACTGGTAATATGGCAAAACTCACTGCTGCAATTGACCAGCGCCAGCGGCTCCAGCGAGCGGACAACATCACCAATACGAATATCCTGCGCGGGTTTCCCCAGCCGGATCCCACCGTTTTTCCCACGGACGGCCGCGACGTAGCCTTCACGGCTCAGCTGATTGATTATCTTGACCATATGATTACGGGACACGCCATACGTTTCTGTAACTTCAGTAATGCTGGTCATTTGTCCTGCCGGCAGCGACGCCATGTAAATCAGGGCGCGCAAGCCGTAATCGGTAAAGCTTGTTAACTGCACATCAACCTCATAAAAGGGAAAAAGATGAGATACCCGCAGGTATTGACACTATTGATGATAAACCAGCCACCTGTCAGGTCGCTAATTTATTTGAACGGAAGGGTGAAAAAAGCGAAGAAAAAGGGCGCGATTTACGCGCCCTTAAACCACATTATGCGTCGAACGGATCGCGCAGAATCATGGTTTCAGTACGATCCGGACCGGTGGAGATAATGTCGATCGGCACGCCGGTAAGTTCTTCAATGCGTTTGATGTAATTCAGCGCAGCCTGCGGCAGACCGCTGCGATCTTTGACACCAAAGGTCGATTCAGACCAGCCTGGCATGGTTTCGTAAATCGGCTCGATACCTTCCCAGTTGTCAGCCGCCAGCGGCGTAGTGGTGACTTCGCGGCCATCCGGCATGCGGTAAGCAACGCAGATTTTCACCTCTTTCAGACCATCCAGCACGTCCAGCTTGGTCAGGCAGAAGCCAGACAGGGAGTTGATCTGCACTGCGCGACGTACAGCAACCGCGTCCAGCCAGCCGGTACGACGACGGCGACCCGTAGTGGCGCCATATTCGTTACCCTGCTTACAGAGGAACTCACCGATATCGTCGAACAGCTCGGTCGGGAACGGACCCGCGCCTACACGCGTGGAGTAAGCTTTAATAATGCCGAGCACGTAATCCACGTAACGCGGGCCAAGGCCGGAACCCGTCGCTACACCACCAGCGGTGGTATTGGAGGAGGTCACGTACGGATAGGTGCCGTGATCGATATCCAGCAACGTCCCCTGCGCGCCTTCGAACATCACGAAGTCGCCGCGTTTACGCGCCTGATCCAGCAGATCGGAAACGTCCACCACCATTGCGGTCAGGATGTCGGCAATTGCCATCACATCGTCCAGCACTTTCTGGTAGTCAACCGCTTCCACTTTGTAGAAATTCACCAGCTGGAAGTTGTGATACTCAATCACTTCTTTCAGTTTGTCGGCGAAAGTGGCTTTATCGAACAGATCGCCGACGCGCAGACCGCGACGAGCGACTTTATCTTCGTACGCCGGGCCGATACCGCGACCGGTAGTACCGATAGCTTTCGCGCCGCGTGCTTTTTCACGCGCCACGTCCAGCGCCACATGATAATCAAGGATTAACGGACATGCTTCAGAGAGCAGCAGACGTTCGCGAACCGGGATACCACGGTCTTCCAGTTCTTTCATCTCTTTCATCAGCGCAGCGGGAGACAGCACAACGCCGTTACCGATGATGCTGGTGACGTTTTCGCGAAGAATGCCTGATGGAATAAGATGGAGGACGGTTTTTTCACCGTTGATTACGAGAGTATGGCCTGCGTTGTGACCGCCCTGGTAGCGTACAACATATTTAGCCCGTTCAGTCAGAAGATCAACAATCTTCCCTTTACCTTCGTCACCCCATTGGGTGCCCAGTACGACGACGTTGTTACCCATTTTTTCAAAATCACCGTTTGCTTAAAAATGGATTCTACCACCGCTTTTTTTCAGATTCAGCACTTTTTCTGTGCAAAAATGCCCAAAGAACGCCTCAATTTCGTCAGCCAATCGTTTTCCTCAACATGTAGTAGATAACCACTCCCGCGACCACAAGCCCACCGCCAAATCGACGCAAAAGATGGTCCGGCAGCAGGCTAAGAGAAGCAATCATACGCCGCCATGCTCGCGGATAAAGCATCGGCCCAAGCCCTTCCAGTACCAACACCAGCGCCAGAGCGAGCCAGATTGTCGAATTCATTGCTGATCCTTATAAACACAAAACCACCGCCGGAGAAGGCGGTGGTTTTTACGATGAAAATCGCAGGTTATCTTAACGAGTCGCGGAAGTCGGCGTCTTCATATAACGGAAGAAATCGCTATCCGGGCTAAGCACCATCACATCCTGGTTGCTCTGGAAGCTGCTTTCATAGGCACGCAGGCTACGGATAAAGGCATAGAAGTCCGGATCCTGACTGAATGCATCAGCAAACAGCTTCGCCGCTTCAGCATCACCCTCACCGCGCAGGATACGCCCCTGACGCTCAGATTCTGCCAGCGTTTTGGTCACTTCGTAATCCGCTGCGGCACGCAGTTTTTCCGCTTCTTCCTGACCCTGTGAACGATGACGACGGGCAACCGCTTCACGCTCGGCGCGCATACGGTTGTAAATCGCATCCGACACTTCAGTCGGCAGGTTGATTTGCTTAATGCGCACATCAACCACTTCAATACCCAACGCCGCCATACTGTTCGGGTTGATAACCGGCACTTTGCCATTAGTTTCAGCCTGAACGCGCTCAGCCGCTTTCGCGATGGCATCATCGGCAGCAGGCGTCGACACTTCGTCTTCTGTACCGGCAGAACCCGAGTTCAGCGCATCGCGCACTTCGAGCGTCAAACGGCCACGAGAATCGGTAACGATGTCTTTCACGTCCAGACGACCGATTTCAGAACGCAGACGGTCAGAGAACTTACGTTTCAGCAGCACCTCTGCCTGGGAGACGTCACCGCCGCCGGTCGCCAGATAGTAACGGCTGAAATCGCTGATACGCCACTTGATGTAGGAGTCGACGATCAGATCTTTTTTCTCTTTGGTCACAAAGCGATCTGCCTGGTTATCCATAGTCTGGATACGTGCATCAAGCAGTTTAACCGACTCAATAAACGGCAGTTTGAAATGCAGGCCCGGCGCATAAACCAACGGCTTGTTTTCATCATCACGCAGCACTTTACCAAAGCGCAGCGAGATACCACGCTCGCCTTCTTTCACCACAAAAATAGAGGTGTAGAGCACTACCAGCACGATGATGATGATCGCGATAACTGACTTACGCATCGTTATTCCCCCTGACGCTGGTAGTCGTTACGCTGCGCGTTAACGCGGCGTTGGTCCATGATATCTCCCGCAGACGTTGCGGGGGCGCTGTTAGCGCTGCTACTGGAGCTTGACGCTGGCGGCAGACGCAGCAAGTTGTTCGCGCCACTGTTGTCACTCTTTGCTGCAGGAGCGGCGTTACCACCTTTCAGCATCTGATCCAGCGGCAGCACCATCAGGTTGCCGCCTTTATCGTTAACCAGCACTTTGCGGGTATGGCTCAGCACTTTTTCCATGGTTTCGATATACAGACGCTCGCGGGTAATTTCCGGCGCGGCTTTATATTCCGGCAGGATCTTAGCAAAGCGCGCCACTTCACCCTGTGCTTCCAGGATGGTTTGCGTTTTATACGCGCGCGCCTCTTCGAGGATACGCTGCGCCTGACCGTTCGCACGCGGCTGAACTTCGTTGGTGTAAGCTTCGGCTTCACGGATGTACTGCTGCTCGTTTTCACGGGCGGCAATGGCATCATCAAACGCGGCTTTCACCTCTTCCGGCGGACGAGCGGCCTGGAAGTTAACGTCGAGCAGGGTAATCCCCATGTTATACGGGCGAATGGTTTCTTCCAGTTCGCGCTGGGTATCGCTACGAATAACGGTACGGCCTTCGGTCAGAATACGATCCATGGTGTATTTGCCGATGACGCCACGCAGCGCGCTGTCCGTTGCCTGACGCAGGCTGTCATCGGCGCTGGTAACGCTAAACAGATAGCGCTCAGGATCGGTAATGCGATACTGCACGTTCATTTCAACGCGCACGACGTTTTCATCAGACGTCAGCATCACGCCAGATGCCGCCAGTTCACGCACGGATTCCACGTTTACGGGCGTCACTTCATCGATAAAGTTCGGTTTCCAGTTCAAACCCGGTTCGACCAAATGGCTGAACTTGCCCAAACGGGTCACCACGCCACGTTCGGCTTCTTTAATGGTGTAGAACCCGGTTGCAGCCCAGATAATAACGACCGCTGCCGCAACGATACCCACAATACGCCCGCTCGCCTGACCACGTGGGCCAGAAGAACCCGGATTACCGCCGCCGGTGCTTTTACCACCGCCCAGGCCACCGAGTTTTTTACTCAGTTTACGGAAAATATCATCCAGATCAGGTGGTCCCTGATCGCGACCGCCTTTGTTTCCATTTCCCTCAGAGTTGCCGCCTGGTTTGCTGCTTCCCCACGGGTCGCGGTCTTGTCCGTTGTTACCGGGCTGATTCCACGCCATGTATGTGCTCCATATTTATTTGCGGTGTATACCCGGCCTTTGGCGGGCACCCCCAAAGGGGAAAAATCTTCAGGCTGCCGGTCAAACGATGTACTCTTCGAGTGCCGGTTCTTGTTTACAGAGTCGACGCCAGTCAACGATCGGCATACGCACCTGCATACCTACGCTGCCATCGTCTTCCATCCACTCTTTTTCTATTGCCTGAAGCTGGTGAAACCGACTTCTCAGACGCCCTTCCTGCGGCGGTAATCGCAGCGTGTGCTGCGCCACTTCACCCGCAAGACGCTCAGTCAAAGCCTGGAATAACAGTGGTACGCCACCCCCTGTCTGCGCGGAGAGCCAGACACGGATCGGTTTGTTCTCTTCATCCCGGTCAATACGCGGTTCGAAATCGTCCAGCATATCGATTTTGTTCATCACCAGCAGCGTCGGGATATCGTGTGCCTCAATCTCTTCCAGCACGGTGTTCACTGCATCGATGTTTTCCTGTACTCGCACATCGGCGGCATCAATCACATGCAGTAACAACGTCGCCTGGCGCGTCTCCTGCAAGGTTGCTTTAAACGCGGCAACCAAATCGTGCGGCAAGTGGCGAATAAACCCTACCGTGTCTGCCAGCACCGTTTCACCGACATCCGCGACATCAATACGACGCAACGTCGGATCGAGGGTGGCGAATAGCTGATCGGCCGCGTAGACCTGCGCTTCCGTTATCTGGTTAAACAGCGTGGATTTACCGGCGTTGGTATACCCCACCAGCGAGACCGTTGGAATATCGGCTTTCGTGCGGGAACGACGCCCCTGTTCACGCTGCTTTTCAACCTTTTCGAGGCGCGAGAGGATCTGAGTAATACGATTACGCAACAAACGACGGTCGGTTTCGAGCTGGGTTTCACCCGGACCGCGCAAACCAATGCCGCCCTTTTGTCGTTCAAGGTGGGTCCAGCCACGCACAAGGCGTGTCGCCAGATGGCGCAACTGCGCCAGCTCAACTTGCAATTTCCCCTCATGCGTACGCGCACGCTGGGCAAAAATATCTAATATCAGACCGGTGCGATCGATGACTCGACATTCGCACAGTCTCTCCAGGTTACGTTCCTGGGCTGGGGTTAGCGCATGATCAAAGAGCACAACAGAAGCGCCCGCAGATTTTACGGCATCCGCAATTTCTACTGCTTTACCTTCACCAACAAAATATTTTGGATGCGGTGCTTTACGGCTACCGGTAATCACCTGCATTGCTTCGACACCGGCGGAAGAGACCAGAGATTCAAACTCCTGGAGGTCTTCCATATCTTTGTCTTGCGAAAAATAGATGTGTACCAGTACCGCCTGCTCACCGGCGTCATAACGGTCAAACAAGCGTAAACCCTCATAAAATACCAGCGGGGAACACAGCTTTACTGGCTCCCCGATCTGGAAAATCAGCCGTCAACCTTATTCGGTCTCTTCGCCTTCCTGCTGTGCAGAGCCCTGCGCGTTGCTACCGTGATGGTAGTTACTGCTGGTACCGCCGCCGGCATTGTTGCTGTGATGAGAAACCGGACGAGATGGAACAACAGTTGAAATCGCGTGCTTATAGACCATCTGACTGACCGTGTTTTTCAACAGGATCACGAACTGATCGAAAGACTCAATTTGCCCTTGCAGCTTAATACCATTCACCAAATAAATTGAAACTGGAACACGTTCCCGACGCAGTGCGTTCAGGAACGGATCTTGTAAAGATTGCCCCTTAGCCATTCTATCTTTTCCTTATATGCTTGTTTTGTACTTAGAACTCGTAAGTTCTGAAAACTGCGTAAAAATTTGCGCGCCATACGACTTAATTGTACACATTCACCCTGCGATAGCACTAACAACCTGTAGCACGTCACGGTAAGACTTTTCCGGCTTTTCACTCTCTAACCAGTGAACGCCATCCCAGCCCCGCAACCAGGTTATCTGCCGCTTGGCTAACTGCCTCGTCGCGCAAATACCTCGATAAACCATTTCATCATATGAAATTTCGCCTTCAATGTATGACCACATCTGGCGGTATCCCACACAACGAACGGAAGGCATATCCGTATGCAAATCACCACGAGCAAAAAGCGCCCGCACTTCTGCTTCAAAACCTGAAGCTAACATCTGATGAAAACGCTGCTCGATTCGTTGATGGAGCAGTTCACGGCTCGCCGGGGCGATGGCGAACTGATGCACCTGGTAAGGCAGAGCGTCTCCTGACGTTTGCGTCAGATCCGTTAAAGTTTTACCCGAAATGAAAAAAACTTCCAGTGCCCGGGAAAGCCTTTGCGGATCATTTGGATGAATCCGCGCTGCGGCAACGGGATCGATCTCCCGCAACTGCTGATGCAACGCTTCCCATCCCCGCTCTGCCGCCTGTTTTTCAATGTCTGCTCGCACTTGCGCATCTGCCGACGGAAGAGGCGATAACCCTTCCAGCAACGCCTTAAAGTAGAGCATCGTACCGCCCACCAGCAGAGGAATTCGCCCTGCATCGGTTATCTCTTTCATCTCCGCCAGCGCATCGCGGCGAAAATCAGCGGCGGAATAGGCTACCGCCGGATCGAGAATATCCAACAACCGGTGCGGCGCAGCCTGTAACTCTTCCGCGCTCGGCTTGGCGGTACCAATATCCATTCCCCGATAGATAAGGGCTGAATCTACGCTTATCAACTCTACTGGCAAAACTTTACGAAGCTCAATGGCTAATGCGGTTTTGCCGGAGGCCGTGGGCCCCATCAAAAAAATAGCCTTCGGCAGGCCAGCCTTACTCACTTCATTCATTTTTCAGGGCGTTCATCGCCTTTTGTAAATCAACAGGTTGTAATAAACCATCCGGCGGGGTCTTCACCAGATGCGGACAAAGCCGTTCAACGTCGGCAAGCAGGGTTATCGCCTGCGCCACACTCCATTGTGGATGCTCACTCGCCAGCTGGCGCGCCAGCCAGTGAGCAATATTCACCGCATCAATGCTTGTCTGCTGCGCCAGGTAGCCTATCAGAGCGGGAATCAAGATTTGTAAATTTTGTTGGCGCAAGGGTAAAGGCACTGCGCGAATGGTCACGTGTTGTCCATCGGGAACAAATTCGATGCCCATTTCCGCAAGCACTGCCTGGGCACGCTTCAATACGGCGCTCTCTTGCGCAGAGATTTTTAAACGCACCGGAATCAATAACGGTTGACCGCAGGCAGGCGCGTGGTCTGGCGACAGTTGCGCATGGCGCAGCCAGCGTTCAGCAACCGGCAGTGCCAGTAGTGCCAGTTTTCCGTCCCGCTCAAGTAGCGCGAAATGCGGCGCAATAAGCGTTAATACGCGACCAAAACTCTGGCTGTGCCCGTCAAGCGCCGGAGCGACAGGCGCCACGTTTTCATTTTTACGTTCGACAACCGGGGTTTCCAGCAATTGCCGATAGAGCGCCCCCTGCTGTTTCTGATAACCCGGCTGAGCGTTAGGCCACGGTTGAGCCCCTGCGGTATTGCTACGCGCTCCCCCAGAAGAAGGAGTGGAAACACGCGGTGCTGGCGGCTCGCGAGCGATCAGCGGTTCAGCAAACTGGTTACGCCCTGCCGCGACCCGGTTTTCCGGCAGCGCTCTTGGCGCGGGTTCCTCAGAAAGCGGTAACGGTGTTTCTATCTGCTGTTGCAGCACACTTAACACGCCCTGGTAGATAAAATCATGTACCAGGCGCGACTGATGAAAGCGCACTTCATGTTTTGCCGGATGGACATTCACATCCACTTGATGCGGATCGATTTCCAGATAAAGCACAAACGCAGGCTGCTGATCCGCACCCAGCTTATCTTCACATGCCTGGCGAATGGCGTGGTTTATCAGCCGGTCGCGCATCATGCGGCCATTTACATAGCAATACTGGATTTCAGCGAAAGCGCTGGAGGTACTTTTGGGATCGGCCACCCAGCCGCGCAGGGCTAAGTCACCATGCTGCCATTCAATGGCCAGCGCCTGCTCTAAAAATGCCGTGCCGCAAATCGCGCCAAGGCGGCGCTCTTTCTGCCCCCCTTCAGCAACCGCGCGATACTGACGCACCAGTTTACCGTTGTGATTGAGGTTAATGGTGACATCAAAACGCGCCAGTGCGATACGGCGGATCACTTCATCGATATGGCCGAACTCGGTTTTTTCCGTGCGCATAAATTTGCGCCGCGCCGGCGTGTTGTAAAACAGATCCAGCACTTCGAGCGTCGTGCCCACCGGGTGCGCAGCGGGTTTCACCGTCACCGCCATCTCGCGCCCTTCGGCATAAGCCTGCCAGGCTTCTTGCTGTTCGGCTGTACGGGAAGTCAACGTTAAACGGGAAACCGAGCTGATACTCGCCAGCGCTTCGCCGCGAAAACCAAGACTGATAATCGCTTCCAGGTCATCCAGAGAGGCAATTTTACTGGTGGCATGACGTGCCAGCGCCAGCGCCAGCTCCTCTTTTTTGATGCCGACACCGTTGTCACGGATACGAATTAACTTCGCGCCGCCGCGCTCGATATCAATATCAATGCGCGTTGCGCCAGCATCAAGGCTGTTTTCCACTAACTCTTTCACCACCGACGCAGGGCGTTCAACCACTTCGCCCGCGGCGATCTGGTTCGCAAGCTGTGGCGGTAGAACCTGTATCGGCATGAAATAAATCCTTAGTTGAGCAGCCCGTTAGCAGATGAGCCCGCACTGGCGGTTTGCCCGCCGCTCTGCGGCGAGGATTGCAACGGATGTGCGAGGAAATAGTTACGCAGCCCACCGTAAATCGCTTCGGCAATTTGTTGCTGGTAGGCATCGCTTCCCAGTAGCCGCTCTTCGCTGCTGTTACTGATAAAGCCCGTTTCGACCAGCACCGACGGAATATCCGGTGAGCGCAGAACGCCAAGGCTGGCGTGTTCCGGGCGGCGTTTATGTAATGCACCGATACGCTGAAGCTGGCTGAGCATACTGGTGGCGACATCATAGCCTACGCGCTGCGAATGGCCGAACTGTAAATCCAGCACCGCCTGGCTCAAATAAGGGTCAGACTGGCTATTTGCCAGCACATCGCCCGCGCCGCCAAGCAGCTCGGACTGTTTCTCATGCTGCTCCAGCCAGCCCGCCATTTCACTGTTTGCACGGCGGTTAGACAGCACCCATACCGAAGCGCCGGTTGCATCGCGGTTAGGCGCGGCATCGGCATGGATCGAAACCAGAAAATTTGCATTCTGCTTACGCGCCACGTCGGAGCGGCCCATCACCGAAATAAAGTAATCGCCATCGCGAGTCATCACCGGTTTGAACATGGGGTCACCATTCAGTAACGTCCGCAGTTTCCGCGCGATAGAGATAGTGACGTTTTTCTCCTGCGTTCCCCCTGCGCCAATCGCGCCGGGGTCCTGACCGCCGTGCCCGGCATCGATGGCAATCACTACTTTATCGCCAGAAACCGCGCGCGACTGCATCGCAGGCCGCGTGATGGTATTACTGCTGGTGACGCTGGTGATGCGATCGTTTTCGCCTTTAAACGGGTTGCGTCCCGGTGCCGTTTGTTGCGGCATAACCGCCGGGGTTTCTGCGCGTTTCACTACCACTTTTGGCGGCGGTGGCGGCGGAGGAACATCAGCATCAATGGTAAAGACGACAGTGTAGCCCGCTCCGCTTTGCTGTTTCACCGCGCGGGTTTTGCCGTTCTGCGTCAGATCCACCACCAGCCGAATCGACTGGTTGTCCTGTGCGGTACCGGCACGAATGCTTCTCACCAGATTATTGCCACTGAACTGCAGCGGCAGACCCTGAATCACGCCGGTCTGCTTGATGTCCAGCGCAACGCTGCGCTTGCCCTGCTGCGAAAACGAATAGTCAGGATCGCCCATAAAACTGAAGGTAATACGCGCCTGGCTATCGCCATTCGACACCTGAATATCCGCTAAACTCGCCGCACTCACCTGCGTACACAGCAGTAACAATGCGAGTGCCAACCAACTTTTCACGCGACAGATCATTCCGTCATCCTTCCGGTTAACCGGCCATACGTGCCAGTAACGAATCGCCAGATGAGGATACAGCGCTAATGCGCGCCTCACGCCCCTGCGCCTGGTAATCTAAATGGATTTCGACATCCGGGTCAGGCAGTACACCCGCACCTTGTTGCGGCCACTCGACCAAGCAAATCGCATCGTTGGCAAAATAATCACGGATCCCCATAAATTCCAGCTCCTCCGGGTCCGCAAGGCGGTACAAATCGAAGTGATACACCATTAATTTATCGAGGGTGTAAGGTTCAACCAGTGTGTAAGTCGGGCTTTTGACATTGCCGTTATGGCCTAAAGCCTGCAGAAATCCCCGGCTAAAGGTGGTTTTCCCTGCACCAAGATCGCCATATAAATAAATCACTGTCGCGCCGTCGCAGGCCTGCGCCACACGCTTGCCGAGATCCAGTGTTGATTGCTCGTCAGGTAAAGGAATAACTCGATTAATCATCTTCTGTTTCAATTACATCCGGGTTAACAACACGCAACAGCGTGCTAAAAAGATCGGTTGCCAGCATGCCTCGCTGGCCGTGCTGCAGCGCCAGGCGATCCGCCGCCGCACCGTGCGCGACACACCCGGCGCAGGCCGCGTCATACAGGCTCAATTTTTGCCCCAGTAGCGAACCGATAATGCCCGACAGCACATCGCCCATTCCGCCACTTGCCATCCCGGCGTTACCGGCATCAATAATGCCCGTTTCGCCATCGTCGCTCGCGATAACCGTACCCGCACCTTTCAGCACGACAACACCTGCGTAACGTTTTACCAGACGCCGCGCGGAAAGTAAGCGGTCGCTTTCAATTTCTGCCACGCTACAGTTAAGCAAGCGAGCAGCTTCGCCGGGGTGCGGCGTCAGAACGCGATTGTGACGTTTATCGGGATTGATTGCCAGAAGGTTCAGCGCATCCGCATCCCATAACATCGGTTTGCGAAAATTTTCCACTTTCTGGAGCGCCTTTTTACCCCACTCCAGTTGCCCAAGACCGGGGCCAATGACCACCACATCTGCCCATTCAAGGCCCTCATCCAGCGACTCGGCGGTGAGTTCGTGCACCATCAGTTCCGGGCGCGCGGTAATAATGGGTGCAATATTCTCGCTACGCGTCAGTACCCGCACCAGGCCAGCGCCTGTGCGCAACGCAGCTTCTCCCGCCATGCGCACCGCGCCAGCCGTTCCGTGATCGCCACCGATAATCACCAGCCGCCCGAAATCACCTTTATGCGAAGTGGGTCGCCGTGGCGTAAACCATTGGGTAAGCAGGGTGGCATCAAAACGGGAAAGAGATGTTTGCTGGCCTGAAAGCCAGGCGTCAAGCCCCAACGCATGGTGATGTAATTGACCAACCACATCGCGCGCTTTGCCCGTTAGCAAACCAGGTTTAAGGGCGATAAACGTCACCGTATGACGCGCCTGCATCACCGCACCAGCAGCCGCGCCGGTTTGCGCATTCAGGCCAGAGGGAATATCCAGCGCCAGCACGGGAGCCGGGTGCGCATTGGCATGATCAATCAGCGTCGCCACATCATTGCGCGGCGCACTGGTAAGGCCGGTGCCAAGCAGCCCATCAATAATGAGATCAACCTGTTCCGGCCACAGAACGTCAGCCGCATGGATCTCGCCACCCGCATTGAGCCACGCCTCGCGCGCCTGCGCGGCCTCTTCCGGCAGCGGTTTGTTGCTTTCCAGCGCCAGCAGCGTCACGGAAAGCCCCGCCGCTGCGGCTAAACGCGCCACCACATAGCCGTCGCCACCGTTATTACCGTGGCCGCAAAGTACAAGCCAGCTACGCGCATCAGGAAAGTGTTCCCGCGCAATGTTGAACGCCGCTTCTCCCGCGCGCTGCATCAGTTCATAAAGCGTAATGCCAAGGCTATCCGCCGCCTTTTTTTCAGCGCGTCTGAGGTCCTCAGCAGGCCAGACAGAGTGTGGTATACTTGCTGCGATTTTCTTCATTGTATGGTCCGTCATGTCAGAACCCCTCGATCTCAATCACTTAGCGCAACAAATCAAACAGTGGGGCACTGAACTGGGTTTTCAGCAGGTCGGTATTACCGATACCGATCTCAGCGCCAGCGAACCTGCGTTACAGGCATGGCTGGATAAACAATATCACGGCGAGATGGAGTGGATGGCGCGTCACGGTATGATGCGCGCCCGCCCCCACGAGCTTCTCCCCGGCACGCTACGCGTTATCAGCGTGCGAATGAACTACCTTCCCGCACAAGCGGCCTTCGCCAGCACGTTGAAAAACCCGACGCTTGGCTATGTCAGCCGTTATGCGCTGGGCCGCGATTACCATAAGCTGCTGCGCAACCGGTTAAAAAAGCTCGGCGAGCTGATCCAGCAGCAATGTGCTTCGCTGAATTTTAGACCTTTTGTCGATTCTGCGCCCATTCTCGAGCGCCCGCTGGCGGAAAAAGCCGGGCTTGGCTGGACAGGTAAGCACTCACTTATCTTAAGCCGCGACGCTGGCTCGTTCTTTTTCCTTGGCGAGTTATTGATCGATTTACCGCTTCCCGTCGACCAACCGGTGGAAGAAGGCTGTGGCCGCTGTGTGGCCTGCATGACCATCTGCCCGACCGGCGCAATTGTCGAACCCTATACGGTCGATGCCCGGCGCTGCATTTCTTACCTCACCATTGAACTGGAAGGGGCTATCCCAGAAGAATTTCGTCCGCTGATAGGTAACCGTATCTACGGCTGTGACGATTGTCAGTTGATCTGCCCGTGGAACCGTTTCTCTCAGTTAACCGAAGAAGAGGATTTCAGCCCGCGTAAAGCGCTGCACGCTCCAGAGTTGATTGAACTGTTCGGCTGGACCGAGGCGTATTTTTTGAAAATCACTGAGGGTTCGGCCATACGCCGTATTGGTCATCTGCGCTGGCTGCGGAATATTGCCGTCGCGCTGGGGAATGCGCCGTGGGACGTTGCCAATATTCAGGCACTGGAACAACGTCTGGGTGAGCACCCACTTCTCGACGAACACATACAGTGGGCGATTGCGCAGCAAATTGAGAAGCGTAATGCCTGCGTGGTGGAAGTCCAGACGTCGAAAAAACAACGGCTGGTTCGGGTGGTTGAAAAAGGGTTACCACGCGATGCCTGAGCCATCCACAGCTTGTGAATAAAATTAAAAACACATTACGATTCAACGTTCACAAAATCGTCAAGCGATCGCGTTAACAGTTTGAAATGTTATTTTCTTATTTATTTTCAACGCATTAAAAGAAAATGGTTTGCTTATCGAAGTAATCGTTGTGTTGCGAATGAAAGGCTCGCCTGTGGATAAGTCTGTTCACAAACGTTTAGCGAAGACAATAAAAAACGTCCCCAACGAGGAAACCCGCTGTGGATAATTTATTGGATTTGAAAATTTGGAGCGGGAAACGAGACTCGAACTCGCGACCCCGACCTTGGCAAGGTCGTGCTCTACCAACTGAGCTATTCCCGCATACTTATCTGGTTTGGCTTGCTTGCCGTCACCAGTAAATCTGGATGGTGCGTGCCTTTCGGCATTTCAAATTTGGAGCGGGAAACGAGACTCGAACTCGCGACCCCGACCTTGGCAAGGTCGTGCTCTACCAACTGAGCTATTCCCGCATATTTATCTGGATTCAACGTCAATGCTGAAGCCAGTAAATCTGGATGGTGCATTTCAAATTTTGGAGCGGGAAACGAGACTCGAACTCGCGACCCCGACCTTGGCAAGGTCGTGCTCTACCAACTGAGCTATTCCCGCTTATCATCGATTTTTCAGTAAGTTGCTTACGCTTTTCACTAAAATTTCGTGATGCCGTGTTGCACATTTCTGTGTCTTCACGGGAGGCGCATTATACGAGAAATCCTTCCTGCTGCAAGCCCCCGAAAGCAAATTTTCGCTTTTTTTGTTCAAGTGCCGATTTAATCGACAAAACGCGCATTTTTCCAGCAAAGTCGCGCGGTTAGTGGCTTACAGAGCCGAAGCTAAAATTTCCGGCTCCGCGCCGCTTTTGTATTACAGCTTAATAAAATGCTCGCGATAGTAAGCAAGTTCCGCCACCGATTCGCGAATATCATCCAGCGCCTGATGCGTGTTCTGCTTTTTCAGCCCTTCAAGCACTTCCGGTTTCCAGCGGCGCGCCAGCTCTTTCAACGTGCTGACATCCAGGTAGCGATAGTGGAAATAGGCTTCGAGCTCCGGCATGTACTTAAACAGAAAGCGACGATCCTGGCCGATACTGTTACCGCAAATCGGCGATTTCCCCGCGGGTACCCACTCTTTCAGGAACGCTATAGTCGCCAGTTCTGCCGCACGGTCATCCAGTTGGCTGGCCTTGACGCGATCCACCAGGCCGCTACCGGTGTGCGTACGTACGTTCCAGTCATCCATCAGCGCTAACTGCGCGTCGGATTGGTGAACGGCAATTACCGGACCTTCCGCCAGAATGTTGAGGTTTGCATCGGTCACCAGCGTCGCGATTTCAATAATGCGATCGCGCTCGGGATCTAACCCCGTCATTTCCAGATCGATCCAAATGAGGTTGTTTTCATTTGCGCTCATGCTATTTTCCACCCTTCTCGCGTAACTATATTCATCTAAAATTGCGTGTATCATAGTCGTTTTGCCCATCCGGGGCGACCAGGAGCCAGCACGATTGAGTAAAAATAAACTCTCCAAAGGGCAGCAGCGCCGCGTCAATGCGAACCATCAGCGCCGACTAAAAACGTCTGCGGAGAAAGCTGACTACGATGACAACCTGTTCGGCGATCCGTCCGAAGGAGTGGTGATCAGCCGCTTTGGCATGCACGCCGATGTGGAATCCGCCGATGGCGAAGTGCATCGCTGCAACATACGCCGCACTATCCGCTCGCTGGTGACCGGCGATCGCGTGGTATGGCGTCCGGGTAAAGAGGCGGCAGAAGGTGTCAGCGTGAAAGGCATCGTAGAAGCGGTCCATGAACGCACCTCGGTGCTGACGCGCCCTGACTTTTACGATGGCGTCAAACCGATCGCGGCAAACATCGACCAGATCGTCGTGGTTTCCGCTATCCTGCCGGTGTTATCGCTCAATATCATCGACCGCTATCTGGTGGCGTGTGAAACCCTGCAGGTCGAGCCGTTAATTGTGCTGAACAAAATTGATCTGCTGGATGACGACAGCATGCGCTTCGTTAACGAGCAGATGGATATCTATCGTGGGATTGGCTACAAGGTGCTGATGGTTTCAAGCCATACGCAAGACGGGCTGGCACCGCTTGTTGAAGCCTTGACCGACCGCATAAGCATTTTTGCGGGTCAGTCCGGGGTGGGGAAATCGAGCCTGCTCAATGCGTTGCTCGATTTTCAGGAAGATCAAATCCTCACCAACGACGTTTCCGACGTCTCTGGTCTTGGCCAGCACACCACGACTGCGGCGCGGCTGTATCATTTCCCACATGGCGGCGATGTGATTGATTCACCGGGCGTTCGCGAGTTTGGCCTCTGGCATCTCGAACCGGAACAAATCACCAACGGCTTTGTCGAATTCCATGACTATCTTGGTCATTGCAAATACCGCGACTGCAAGCACGATACCGACCCAGGTTGCGCCATCCGCGAAGCGGTAGAGAAAGGCGAAATCGCCGAAAGTCGGTTTGAAAACTACCACCGCATTCTTGAGAGCATGTCGCAAGTAAAAACGCGTAAAAGCTTTTCTGAATCTGATGACTGACAACTACGCTTAGCGTCGCTAAAATCGTCCCCTTTTTAAAGGCTTCGGCGCTTACGCGCCGGGTCAGGAACGACAAAAACAATAGCCTGGAGGCTACCTTGTTAAACTCATTTAAACTTTCGCTTCAATACATTCTGCCTAAACTGTGGCTCACTCGCCTGGCGGGCTGGGGCGCGAGCAAACGTGCAGGCTGGCTGACCAAACTGGTTATCGATCTGTTCGTAAAATACTACAAGGTCGATATGAAAGAAGCGCAGAAGCCGGACACCGCCAGCTACCGCACTTTTAACGACTTTTTCGTCCGCCCACTGCGTGACGAAGTGCGCCCGCTCGATACTGACCCGAACGTGCTGGTGATGCCTGCGGACGGTGTGATTAGCCAACTTGGCGCTATCGATAACGACAAAATTCTGCAGGCCAAAGGGCACAACTACACCCTGGAAGCGCTGCTGGCGGGCAACTACCTGATGGCGGATCTGTTCCGTAACGGTAGCTTTGTCACCACCTATCTCTCGCCGCGCGACTATCACCGCGTGCACATGCCGTGCAACGGCATCCTGCGCGAGATGATTTACGTGCCGGGCGATCTTTTCTCCGTAAACCATTTGACGGCGCAGAACGTGCCGAACCTGTTTGCCCGTAACGAACGCGTGATCTGCCTGTTTGATACCGAGTTTGGTCCGATGGCGCAAATCCTTGTCGGCGCGACGATTGTCGGCAGCATCGAAACCGTATGGGCGGGCACCATCACTCCACCACGCGAAGGCATCATCAAACGCTGGACCTGGCCTGCCGGTGAAAGCGAAGGCGCGGTTGCCCTGCTGAAAGGCCAGGAGATGGGCCGTTTCAAACTCGGTTCTACCGTAATTAACCTGTTTGCGCCGGGCAAAGTGAATTTAGTCGAGCAGTTACAGAGCCTGTCAGTGACCAAAATTGGCCAGCCGCTGGCGATTTCCGCCGAAACCTTCGCGCCTGTTGATGCACAACCGGCACCGCTTCCGGAAGCGGAAATCAAAGCAGAGCATGACGCCAGCCCGCTGGTAGACGACAAGCAAGACGAAAGCTAAGCCTTAACCATTCTGGAGACTGATGTGCGCCTGATTATCGTTTTTCTGATGGCCTGGTGCCTCAGCCTGGGGGCTATCGCCGCAACGGCCCCCGATGCCCGGCAAATCGCCCAGGAGCTGGAGCAAGCCAAAGCGGCGAAAAACACACCGGATCAGGCCGAAACCGTCGAGGTGCTCCAGGCCGCGCTAAACGCGCTCGAAGAACGTAAAGGTTCACTCGAGCGCGCCAAACAATATCAAGAAGTCATTGATAACTTCCCCAAACTCTCCAGAACGTTGCGCGCGCAGCTCGATAACCTGCGTGATGAACCGAAACCTGTTCCGGCGGGCATGAGCAGCGACGCGCTGAATCAGGAGATCCTGCAAGTCAGCAGCCAGTTGCTGGAGAAAACCCGTTTAGCGCAACAGGAGCAGGAGCGCGCGCGGGAAATTAGCGATTCGCTAAGTCAGCTACCGCAGCAGCAAACCGACGCACGCCGCCAGGTCACCGAAGTTGAACGCCGCCTCGGGGCGCAAAACAGCAATACCCCGCTGGCACAAGCACAAAACTTTGGCGCGCAGGCGGAATCCGCGAAGCTGAAAGCACTGGTTGACGAACTGGAGCTGGCACAGCTATCAGCAAATAACCGCCAGGAGCTGGCGCGCATGCGCTCCGAGCTGGCACAAAAACAGAGCCAGCAATTAGACGCGTATTTACAAGCGTTGCGTAATCAACTCAACAGTCAGCGCCAGCGCGAAGCGGAACAGGCGCTGGAAAGCACCGAATTACTGGCCGAAAACAGCGCCAACTTACCAGCGGGAATTGTCGAGCAGTTCCGCATTAACCGCGAGTTGTCACAGGCGCTGAACCAGCAGGCGCAGCGTATGGACCTGGTAGCCTCACAGCAGCGCCAGGCCACCGGGCAGACATTGCAGGTTCGTCAGGCGCTGAATACCCTGCGTGAACAATCGCAATGGCTTGGCGCGTCCAATATGCTCGGTGAAGCGTTGCGCGCACAGGTCGCTCGTCTGCCAGAGATGCCAAAACCGCAGCAGCTTGATACCGAAATGGCGCAGTTGCGTGTGCATCGCATGCGCTATGAAGATCTGCTGAACAAGCAGCCGCAACTGCGACAAATCCGCCAGGCGGATGGTCAGGCGCTGACGGCTGAGCAAAACCGCATTCTGGAAGCACAACTGCGCACCCAGCGCGAACTGCTGAATTCGCTATTGCAGGGCGGCGATACGCTAATCCTTGAACTCACCAAGCTCAAAGTTTCCAATAGCCAGTTGGAAGACGCGCTAAAAGAAGTGAATGAAGCTACGCACCGCTATCTGTTCTGGACGGCGGATGTCAGCCCTATCTCCTTCGCCTGGCCGATTGAGATCGTACAGGATCTGCGTCGCTTGCTTTCGCTCGATACCATCAACCAGTTGGGCAAAGCCAGCGCCATGATGCTCACCAGCAAAGAGACGTTATTTCCGCTGTTTGGCGCGTTGCTGCTGGTGGGCTTTAGCATTTACTCCCGTCGTCACTTTACGCGCTTTCTGGAGCGTTCCAGCGCGCGCGTGGGCAAAGTGACGCAGGATCACTTCTGGCTCACCATGCGTACGGTGTTCTGGTCGATTCTGGTCGCATCGCCGCTGCCGGTATTGTGGAAAACGCTCGGCTACGGTTTGCAGGAAGCCTGGCCCTACCCGCTGGCAGTGGCGATTGGCGACGGCGTAACCGCCACCGTGCCGCTGCTGTGGGTGGTGATGATCTGCGCCACGTTCGCCCGCCCGACCGGCTTATTTGTCGCCCACTTCGGCTGGCCGCGTAACCGTGTGGCAAGAGGGATGCGTTATTACCTGATGAGCATCGGTTTTATTGTGCCGCTGATCATGGCGCTGATCATGTTTGATAACCTAAACGATCGTGAGTTCTCGGCGTCGCTGGGGCGGCTCTGTTTTATTCTGATTTGCGGGGCGCTGGCGATTGTGACGCTAAGCCTGAAGCGTGCCGGGATCCCGTTATATGTTGATAAAGCTGGCAGCAGTGAAAATATGCCCAACCACCTGCTGTGGAACCTGTTGCTCAGCGCGCCTCTGGCGGCGATTCTGGCTGCCTGCGTGGGTTATCTGGCTACGGCGCAGGCGCTGCTGGCGCGTCTGGAAACCTCGGTCGCCATCTGGTTCCTGTTGCTGGTGGTCTATCACATCATCCGCCGCTGGATGCTGATCCAGCGCCGCCGTCTGGCCTTTGAACGCGCCCGCCACCGCCGCGCGGAGATCCTCGCCCAACGCGCCCGTGGTGAAGAAGATGTTCCCCATCACACCAGTACTGAAGGCACTGCCGAGGTGGATGAGCCGGAAGTCGATCTTGATGCTATCAGCGTACAGTCATTGCGCCTGGTGCGTTCGATCCTGATGCTGATCGCCCTGCTGTCGGTGATTGTGCTGTGGTCCGAAATCCATTCCGCCTTTGGCTTTCTGGAAAATATCCCGCTATGGGATGTCACCTCAACGGTACAAGGCGTGGAAAGCCTGGAGCCCATCACCCTCGGCGCGGTGCTGATCGCCATCCTGGTGTTTATTATCACCACCCAACTGGTGCGCAACCTCCCCGCCTTGCTGGAGCTGGCGCTACTGCAACATCTGGATCTGGCACCGGGCACGGGTTATGCCATCACCACGATCACCAAATATCTGTTAATGCTGTTTGGCGGATTGGTAGGCTTCTCGATGATTGGTATTGAGTGGGCCAAATTACAGTGGCTGGTCGCGGCACTCGGCGTTGGGCTGGGTTTTGGCTTGCAGGAGATTTTCGCCAACTTTATCTCTGGCCTGATTATCCTGTTTGAAAAACCAATCCGCATTGGCGATACGGTGACGATCCGCGATCTGACCGGTAGCGTCACCAAGATCAATACGCGCGCGACGACTATCAGCGACTGGGATCGCAAAGAGATCATCGTGCCGAACAAGGCGTTTATCACCGAACAGTTTATTAACTGGTCGTTGTCGGATTCGGTCACGCGCGTGGTGCTGACGGTGCCGGCACCCGCCGATGCCAACAGCGAAGAGGTAACGCAAATTCTTTACACCGCGGCCGAACGCTGTTCGCTGGTGATTGATAACCCGGCGCCGGAAGTGTTCCTCGTCGATTTGCAGCAAGGTTTGCAACTGTTTGAGCTACGCATTTATGCGGCGGAAATGGGGCATCGCATGCCGCTGCGCCACGAAATCCACCAGCTGATTCTGGCGGGCTTCCGCGAACACGGTATCGATTTGCCGTTCCCGCCGTTCCAGATGCGTCTGGAGAGTCTCGACGGCAAACGCACGGCAAGGACGCTGACGTCCTCCGGCAAAAGCAGCCGCCCGGCGGGCAGTTTGTAAGCCAACAAAAAAGGCGCCTCAGGCGCCTTTTTACTGTTCATTCATCGGGTCATCAGGCCCGGTCGACGGTAAATGCAATCACATCCGCCAGGCTTTCAGCCTGCAGCGCCAGCATCACCAGACGGTCCACGCCCAGCGCAACACCGGAGCAATCCGGCAGACCGGCTTTGAGTGCTTCCAGCAGGTTTACATCCACCGGTTGCTGCGGCAAACCGCGCGCGGCACGTTTGCGATTATCCTGCTCGAAACGCTGCTGCTGTTCGCGGGCATCGGTCAGCTCATGGAAACCGTTCGCCAGCTCAATGCCTTTGAAATAAACCTCAAAACGCTCAGCAACGCGGTGATCTTCGGTACTGATCTGCGCCAGCGCCGCCTGGCTTGCCGGAAAGTGATACACAAAAGCCGGACGATCTTTACCGATCTGCGGTTCCACGCCCATGGAGAACAGCAGTTGCAGCAACGTGTCCCGGTCTTCTTCCGTATCGGCGATATTGCTCAGATCAAGCTTCGCCGCCGCTTCACGCAGCTGGGTTTTATCAGCGGAGAGTGGGTCGATTTCCAGATAACGCTGGAAAGCCTGCTGGTAAGAGAGCGACTCCGCCGCCGGGCACTCCAGCACCTGTTGCAGCAAATCATCCACTTCATTCATCAGACGATACATGTCGTAGTGCGGGCGATACCACTCGAGCATGGTGAATTCAGGGTTGTGATGACGGCCCATCTCCTCGTTACGAAAACTTCTGCACAGCTGGAATACCGGGCCACATCCCGCAGCCAGCAGGCGTTTCATGTGATATTCCGGGCTGGTCATCAGATAAAGATTGAGCCCCTGAGAGTGGCCTGGGCCAACAAAACGGGTTTCGAACGGGAACAGGTGAATATCTGTCACCGTCGCCTGGCTCATACAGGGCGTTTCCACCTCAAGCACGCCGCGATCGGCAAAGAAACGGCGAATTTCCGCCATAATTGCCGCGCGTTTCAACAGGTTGGGGATGGATGCGCTCGGCTGCCAGGTTGCCGTCTCGCTCATGGTACTTTCTCCGATTTCAGACAAGGGCACGAAGTCTACCCGCATCGATCCGCAGAGACAAATTTTGCGCAAAATAATTTCATTAATGTCGTCTATAACTAGATGGATAAACATTTAATGGTGATATCAATCAAGATCGATGACATATCACCGCATAGAACAGCAAAAAAATCGAACGCATCAAATTTCCCCCGAATCTCTACGGTTATACTGCCCTTACCCAAAAAGGAGCAGTGGAACATATCCGCAACTACCTTGAGCGCTTCAGGCTTATCGTTGCGGAACAACAATAATCTGGAGGAATGTCGTGCATACCTTTCAAGCCGATATCGCTGTGATTGGCGCAGGCGGAGCGGGATTACGCACCGCGATCGCTGCGGCGCAAGCCCACCCCAACGCCAAAATCGCACTGATTTCAAAAGTCTATCCCATGCGCAGCCACACCGTTGCTGCGGAAGGCGGCTCTGCCGCCGTCGCCCAGGATCATGACAGCTTCGAGTACCATTTCCACGATACCGTTGCTGGCGGTGACTGGCTCTGCGAACAGGATGTCGTTGACTATTTTGTGCATCATTGCCCGACAGAGATGACCCAGCTTGAACAGTGGGGCTGTCCGTGGAGCCGCCGTCCTGATGGAACGGTCAATGTGCGCCGCTTCGGCGGGATGAAAATCGAACGTACCTGGTTCGCCGCCGATAAAACCGGCTTCCACATGCTGCATACCCTGTTCCAGACATCCCTTCAGTTCCCACAAATCCAACGTTTCGACGAGCATTTCGTACTGGATATCCTGGTCGATGACAACCATGCCCGCGGGCTGGTGGCCATGAATATGATGGAAGGTACGCTGGTGCAGATCCGCGCCAATGCGGTGGTGATGGCAACGGGCGGCGCGGGTCGCGTTTACCGTTACAACACCAACGGCGGCATTGTCACCGGCGACGGTATGGGCATGGCGCTGGCACACGGCGTGCCGCTGCGCGACATGGAGTTTGTGCAGTACCACCCGACCGGCCTGCCCGGCTCCGGCATTCTGATGACCGAAGGTTGCCGCGGTGAAGGTGGGATCCTCGTCAACAAGAACGGCTACCGCTATTTGCAGGATTACGGCATGGGCCCGGAAACCCCGCTCGGCGAGCCGAAAAACAAATATATGGAGCTTGGCCCGCGCGACAAAGTGTCGCAGGCGTTCTGGCACGAGTGGCGCAAAGGCAACACCATCTCCACACCGCGTGGCGATGTGGTACACCTCGATTTACGCCATCTCGGCGCGAAGAAAATCAACGAACGTTTGCCGTTTATCTGCGAGCTGGCGAAAGCCTATGTTGGCGTCGATCCGGTCAAAGAGCCGATTCCGGTACGTCCAACCGCGCACTACACCATGGGCGGTATCGAAACCGATCAAAACTGCGAATCCCGAATCAAGGGTCTGTTTGCCGTGGGTGAGTGCTCGTCTGTCGGCCTGCATGGCGCAAACCGTCTTGGCTCGAACTCGCTGGCGGAGCTGGTGGTGTTTGGTCGCCTTGCCGGTGAACGCGCTATGGAACGCGCCGCAACCGCAACCGAGGCCAATGACAGTGCGCTGAACGCACAAGCCGCCGACGTGGAAAAACGCCTGAAAGCGCTGGTGAACCAGGACGGCACTGAAAGCTGGGCGAAAATCCGCGATGAAATGGGTGAATCCATGGAAGAAGGTTGCGGCATCTACCGTACGCCGGAACTGATGCAGAAAACCGTGGATAAGCTGGCGGAGTTGCAGGAGCGCTTTAAACGCGTACGCATCACCGACACGTCCAGCGTCTTTAATACCGATGTCCTTTACACCATTGAACTTGGCCACGGCCTTAATGTCGCCGAATGTATGGCGCACTCCGCGCTGGCACGTAAAGAGTCTCGCGGTGCGCATCAGCGTCTGGATGAAGGCTGTACCGAGCGCGATGACGTTAACTTCCTCAAGCACACGCTGGCTTTCCGTGATGCCGATGGCGCAACCCGTCTGGAGTACAGCGACGTGAAGATCACCACGCTGCCGCCAGCAAAACGCGTCTACGGTGCTGAAGCTGAAGCGACCGAGAAGAAGGAGACGAACAATGGCTGAGATGAAGAATCTGAAAATCGAGATTGTCCGTTACAACCCGGAAGTGGACAACGCGCCGCACAGCGCTTTTTACGATGTGCCCTACGATGAAGCCACTTCGCTGCTCGATGCGCTGAACTATATCAAAGATAACCTCGCGCCGGACCTGAGCTATCGCTGGTCGTGCCGTATGGCGATTTGCGGCTCCTGCGGCATGATGGTTAACAAAGTGCCGAAACTCGCCTGCAAAACCTTTCTGCGCGATTACGAGAAAGGGCTGAAAGTCGAAGCGCTGGCTAACTTCCCGATCGAGCGCGATTTGGTGGTCGATATGACCCACTTTATCGAAAGCCTTGAAGCGATTAAGCCCTACATTATTGGTAACGCGCGCACGCCGGATCAGGGGCCTAACAAGCAAACCCCGGCGCAGATGGCGAAGTATCACCAGTTCTCCGGCTGTATCAACTGTGGTTTGTGTTATGCCGCTTGCCCGCAATTCGGTCTGAACCCGGAATTTATCGGCCCGGCAGCGATCACGCTGGCGCATCGCTATAACCTCGATAGCCGCGACAACGGTAAGAAAGAGCGCATGGGGCAACTCAACAGCCAGAACGGCGTGTGGAGCTGTACGTTTGTCGGTTACTGCTCGGAAGTCTGTCCGAAGCATGTCGATCCGGCCGCCGCTATTCAGCAGGGCAAGGTAGAAAGCTCGAAAGACTTTCTTATCGCCACCCTGAAACCACGCTAAGGAGTGCATTATGACGACTAAACGCAAAGCCTGGGTTCGTCCCATGCCATCAACCTGGTGGAAAACCCTGCCGTTTTATCGCTTCTATATGCTGCGTGAAGGAACGGCGGTCGCGGCGGTCTGGTTCAGCCTCGAACTGATCTTCGGTCTTTTTTCGCTGAAACATGGGCCGGAAAGCTGGGCAGGGTTTGTACATTTTCTGCAAAACCCGATTGTGCTGATCCTCAACCTGATCGCGCTGGCGGCGGCACTGCTGCACACCAAAACCTGGTTTGATCTGGCACCGAAAGCCCAGCTCATTATTGTTAAGGGCGAAAAAATGGGTCCAGAGCCGGTTATTAAAGGGCTTTGGGTGGTAACGGCAGTGGTCACCGTGGTGATCCTGTTTGTCGCACTGTTCTGGTAAGGAGGCCAACGTGATTAACCCGAATCCAAAACGTTCTGACGAACCCGTTTTCTGGGGATTATTTGGCGCTGGCGGTATGTGGGGCGCGATTGTCACACCGGTTATCGTGCTGTTGATTGGCGTGCTGCTGCCGCTGGGGTTCTACCCCGGCGACGCGCTCGGTTACGATCGCGTGCTGGCGTTTGCGCAAAGCTTTATTGGCCGCGTCTTTATCTTTTTGATGATTGTATTGCCGGTGTGGTGCGGTCTGCATCGTATCCACCACATGATGCATGATTTAAAAATCCATGTTCCCAGCGGTAAATGGGTGTTTTATGGTCTTGCGGCCATTCTCACCGTCGTTACCCTGATCGGTGTTTTATTTCTTTGATAGCAGTCGCTCTCCTGCGTAAGCAGGAGAGCAAATTTCCCGCCAGCGTCTATACCCTAAAGAAAAGATCTGGAAGGAAAATCTCATGCGCCTGATGCTTCTCATCATGACTGCTATCGCTGCGCTGTTCATCTCCGGCTGTAGTTCTCCCACTCCTCCTGACGGCGTGACCGTCGTGCAAGATTTCAATACGCAACGCTATCTGGGTAAATGGTACGAAATTGCCCGCTTTGACCACGCATTTGAACGCGGGCTGGAAAGGGTCACCGCCACGTATAGCCTGCGCGACGATGGCGGTTTGACGGTAGTGAATCGCGGTTACAACACGGAACGCGGCATGTGGCAGCAAGCCACCGGCACCGCGTATTTTACCGGTGACCCACGCACCGCTGCGCTGAAAGTCTCCTTTTTCGGCCCCTTCTATGGCGGCTATAACATCCTTGCACTGGACAAAGATTACCGCTACGCGCTGGTTTGCGGGCCGGACCGCGACTATCTCTGGATATTGTCCCGCACGCCCACCCTGCCGGCAGACGTAAAACAG
This sequence comes from Kosakonia sp. SOY2, assembly GCF_027109175.1. Lineage (NCBI taxonomy): Bacteria > Pseudomonadati > Pseudomonadota > Gammaproteobacteria > Enterobacterales > Enterobacteriaceae > Kosakonia > Kosakonia sp. SOY2. Next base: position 148,631 of record NZ_JAPVXH010000005.1, on the reverse strand, counting down.
CAGATGCTGGACATCGCGGCCCGACAGGGGTTTGCCGTGGACAAACTGCTATGGATTAACCAGCACCATTAATGGGCGCTCAGTTTCAATCCGATAATCCCGGCGACAATCAGACAGAGGCTGAGGATCCGCGCCACGCTTGCCGATTCGCCGAGCAGCACAATGCCGGCGACGGCGGCGCCGACTGCACCAATACCGGTCCAGATGGCGTATGCCGTTCCCACCGGCAATGTTTTCATTGCCCATGACAGCAGCACGACGCTTGCGACCATCGCCGTCACGGTAATCAGGCTTGGCATTAACCGGGTAAAACCGTGGGTATATTTCAGGCCGATAGCCCAAACCACTTCAAGAAGACCGGCAATAAGAAGAATTAACCAGGACATTTTTGGCTCCAGTGTGGGGCCGTCCCCATTGTGAATGAGCGCAAACGGGTCGTCCCGTTTGGCGTGTTAGAGAGGGAAATTTTGACGTTTTAGGCTCGTTATTTCAATATTTTTGTTCTTGCTCAATTTTAGGCGTTTTAAAGCGAGAAATAGCCACTGTTCGCAGCGGAATTCCGGCATTTATTCACCATATCTACCCCCTATGATAAATCCGCTCTCCTGAATTCAGGACGTTGTGCGACACTCTCTGACTGCGAAGAAAAATATGTTCAAGATTCTCGTGATTGACCGCTGTTACTTCACCCGCACAGGGATGGAATCCTGGCTCAATCAACCCGATTTGTTCCCCGCCTCCTTCCTGGTAACCGCGTTGCATAACTTGATGCTCGCCAAAGAACATATTGTGCAGTGGCAACCGGACCTGGTGATTGCCGACCTTCACGGATTCAAGAATGAAATACATCATATTCAACAGCTTGCGTCTTTTTTCTCTGTTTGTAGCGACCCCACGCAGGTGATGTTGTTAGAGTCTGGCGAAGATGCGCAACTGTCAGAATTTTGCGCGCAGTTTGCTATTCAGGCGACGCTGTTGAAAACAGAACCGCTGGAAAAACTGGCGAAAATTATCGACGCAATGGTGCTGGCGCGCCCGATCCGGGCGATACCGAAAATCGCCACTCCGCTGCTGACAAAGCAGGAAGAGAAAGTGCTGACGCTGTGGATGGAAGGGAATAATAACCAGGCGATTGCCAGTAATCTCAGCATTAACGGTAAGACCGTTTACACCTACAAGCGCAATATCAGAATGAAGCTGGGGATGGGAAACCGTTTTACACCGTTCTTATCACTGCCGGAAAACTCAAACTAACGGTACGGCAAGCGCCGTACCGACAGTGATTACTGTTGCGCTTTTGACGCCGCGCCAGAAATCGCGTTACCGCCATCGGAGATATCCTCTCCCACACCACGCGTGGTGTTACAGGCCGTCAGGACTGAGGAAAGAACCAGAACAGAAAAGATCGCAGCAATTGTCTTCTTAACCATAATATCTTCCTTTTGTAGCCAATATTGTTTGTGTATAGCCACTTAAGCATAGACAAAATCCGGGAAGGTTAGCGGAACGGAAGCATTTTTAGGAAGAGAGGAAGTTTTAGTTCGCTGCGCGGGAAATGACATGGCCCAGACTTTGGATGTCTTCGCCAACGCCACGGGCGGTATTGCAACCGGAAAGCAGTGCGCAACTGATAAGAAGTAGAGAGAAGAATTTCGTCAGACGTTTCATATCATCCCTGCCTGCAAAGTTCGACGGCGTAGCACGGCGCTACGCCGACGTCGTGAGGATTATTTCACGCGAGATACGTATTCGCCAGAGCGAGTATCTACTTTAATCACTTCACCAATCTGCACGAACAGCGGAACTTTAACCACTGCGCCAGTGCTCAGGGTAGCCGGTTTACCGCCGGTACCTGCGGTGTCACCTTTCAGACCTGGATCGGTTTCAATAACTTCCAGCTCAACGAAGTTCGGCGGGGTAACGGCGATCGGCTGGCCGTTCCACAGCGTTACGATGCACTCAGCCTGATCCAGCAGCCATTTTTCGCTGTCGCCAATCGCTTTTGCGTCAGCGGAAAGCTGTTCGAAGGTTTCGTTGTTCATGAAGTGCCAGAACTCACCATCGTTGTACAGGTAAGTCAGGTTCATATCGACAACGTCCGCGCCTTCTGCGGAATCAGTAGATTTGAAAGTTTTTTCTACACGCGTACCGGTCAGCAGACGACGCAGTTTAACGCGTGCGAAAGCCTGGCCTTTGCCTGGTTTAACGAATTCGCTGGCTTCAACCGCATAAGGTTCGCCGTCCATCATGATTTTAAGACCGGCACGAAAATCGTTGCTATAGTAAGTCGCCATAAGGCCCTCTGAAATTGTTAACTGGTAGCTAAGCCACAAAATGGCGCATATTGTAACCCTAAAAACCCCATCCAGAGAAGATTGGTTAATACAACTTGCCGATGTAATCACCGATCCGGATGAACTGTTACGTCTTCTAAAGATAGACACTGATGAAAATTTAATCGCTGGCGGGGCGGCAAAGCGCTTGTTCCCGCTACGCGTTCCCCGCGCATTCGCAGCGCGCATGCAGCCGGGAAATCCGCATGATCCTCTTCTTCGTCAGGTACTTACTTCACAGGAAGAGTTTATTGCCGCGCCAGGTTTCAGCACCGATCCGCTGGACGAACAGAGCAGTGTGGTACCCGGTTTATTGCACAAATACCGCAACCGAGCGCTGCTGCTGGTTAAAGGCGGCTGCGCGGTAAATTGTCGTTATTGCTTCCGTCGCCACTTTCCTTATGCCGATAACCAGGGCAACAAACGCAACTGGCAAGGCGCGCTGGACTATATTGCAGAGCACCCGGAACTGGATGAGATCATTTTTTCCGGCGGCGATCCGCTGATGGCAAAAGATCATGAGCTGGACTGGCTGCTTGCCCAACTGGAAGCAATCCCGCATATCAAACGCCTGCGCATTCACAGCCGTCTGCCGATTGTGATTCCGGCGCGGATCACCGATACGCTAAGCGCGCGTTTTGCCCGCTCATCGCTGCAAATTTTGCTGGTGAACCACATCAACCACGCCCAGGAAATCGGTGATGATTTTCGTCATGCCATGGCGCAACTGCGTCAGGCCAATGTCACGCTGCTGAACCAGAGCGTGTTGCTGCGCGGCGTGAATGATAATGCGCAAACGCTGGCGGATTTAAGTAATGCGTTGTTCGATGCGGGTGTAATGCCTTATTACCTGCATGTGCTGGATAAAGTGCAGGGTGCGGCGCACTTTATGGTCAGTGATGACGAGGCGCGCACGATTATGCGCGAACTGCTGACGCTGGTATCGGGTTATATGGTGCCGAAACTGGCGCGTGAGATTGGTGGGGAACCCAGTAAAACGCCGCTGGATTTGCAGCTTCGTCAGAGTTAAAAAAAAAACGGCTACGCGATGAGAGCAAACGTAGCCGCAAAACAGACGAGCCTACAGCGGCTCGTCGCTAAAACTTAAAAGGTTTCCCATCCATCATCTCCGCCACCCGCCACTGCCGGGCGCGGCTGTCTGACTGGCAACACGGAAGACCTCACGACAGCCGGTTGTTGACCAGGCAAACGGAAGACATCAACCAGCTGTTGCAGTTTGGTGGCTTGATCTTCGAGGCTACCGGCCGCCGCAGACGATTCCTGAACTAGCGCGGCGTTCTGCTGAGTAGTGGTATCCATCTCGGACATCGCCTGGGCAATCTGCGAAATGCCGCGGTTTTGTTCGTCGGACGCCGCGGCAATTTCCTGCATCAAATCTTTCACCTGCAGCACCGAGTTGACGATACCGCTCATGGTTTCGCCCGCCAGGTCAACCTGCCGTGAACCCTCTTCAACAAACGTGACTGATTCGCTGATCAACGCTTCAATCTCTTTTGCCGCCTGAGCACTACGCTGAGCTAATGAGCGCACCTCACCGGCCACCACGGCGAAACCTCGCCCTTGATCCCCGGCTCTTGCGGCTTCAACGGCCGCATTGAGCGCCAGAATGTTAGTCTGAAAAGCGATGCCGTTGATAACCGACGTAATTTCCGAAATACGTTTGGAACTATCCATAATATCTTTCATGCGGCTGACCGCAGCTCCGACGACGCTCCCGCCCTGAGAAGCGGTATCAGAGGCGGTAAGGGCTAGCTGGCTGGCCTGATGCGCGTTCTCTGCGTTCTGTTTTACCGTGGAGCTTAGCTCTTCCATACTGGCGGCGGTTTCAACCACAGCGGCGGATTGCTGCTCAGTACGGGCAGAGAGTTCGTTGTTGCCCAGCGCTATCTCATTCGCGGCAGTGTTCACCGAACCGGAAGCGGCACGCACCATGGCCAGCGATTCAGCCACTCGCTCAACAAGATTATTAAAGGCACTTACTGCCTGGCCGATTTCGTCCAGACGTCCGGTCGGTAACGCATGGCTGAGATCCAGTTTTTCGCTAATTGTGACCATGCCGTCTTTCATGCCGTTCAGGCGACGTTTGATATTCAGCACGGTGAACAATCCGAACAAACCCAGAATGAGGGTTGCGGCAATCGTCGCCGTTAAGGAGAGAATCATTGCCCGGGAAATTAAATTGTCGCTGTCCTGAACAGCCTTGGTCACTAATGATGAGTTGTACGCCACTTGCTCAGCAAAATCATTAATTAACAGCGCAATATTATCTGCGACAAACCCACCTTTCTGCATTGACTTAATAATGGCAACGCGGTCATTACTTTCTGAGACTTTAAAATACTGGTCCATTACAGAACGGAATTTTTCTAAATCACTTAATGTTTTATTAGATAAATCCTGATCATGTTGGTCAGAAACAAGATCTTTAAGGTAACCCTGGTGCATGGCGTAGAGTTCGTCATACAATTTTGTTGCATTCTGTTTTATTTCGGCCATCCCGGCGGGATCGTCCGTCAGACCATGTAAAAAGAGCTGCCCGCGAACTTTTAAGATCTGCAGTGTCTCTTTATTCATTGCATCCAGGCTGGGTAAGGTGTTTTCCTGAAAGTAATTTTGTGACTCACCAATTTTAGACAGTGAAATTATAGCGATAACATTAGTGCCGATGAGGCTTAAGATCAGTAATGAGAAAGCAAGTAACAATCTCTTTGTAATATTCATTCGTAACTCCCGACACCATCATGCATAAAATATATTGTTAGATTATACAGTCCCTCGTTTTTTGTCCTGAGGTAGGTATCGGCAAGTCGTAATATTACTTTAGTCGCCAACGCATTTCTTAGAGAAAAATTTATCCAAAGCTGTGAATATAATCACACTAGATAAATCTTAAGAAAACTTAATATTCAGGAAGATAGCAAGGTTAATTAGCAGAGGAATTATATTCACGCTTATTCATACTTAAATAATTAGAAGCAACCTGTTAAAAATAAAAGAGAGGTTATTTTAAATAGTTGCGCCCCGCCATTACTGGCGGGGCGCTATTAAATATCTCAGTTCGGGCATTTATACACTTGCGCATTCATTTCGCTGGCAGTCGGCACGAAGCTGGATAAGAAGCCTTGCGTCGGGCTTGAGACGCTGTACAACACGTTACCGCCCATGGCTGCAGCCTGGTTACGCAATGCATTCGCTGCGCCGCGCAGCGAGCCGCCTTCCTCACCATGCTGACCTGAGAGCCAGTTGCTCTGCGAACCCGTGGCGGTACCGAGGTACTGGCAGGTTGCCGCCGGTTTCTCCTCGACAAAGCGAACGTTCTGCCCGCCGGCGGTCAATTCATTATTGCTGCTACACCCTGCCAGCAACAGCGAGGCGCCAATAATCCCTGCTAAATGTTTTACGTACATGTTATTCCCCATAATCAATGAGCTGGACGCATGTCGCCCGTGTGTAAACCTTATACTAAAAAGATGACCAAAAGAAAAATGCCGCCATCTCAGGCCGCACAAATTGGGGAAAATAATGAAAAAAGATACGGTGCGAAGTATAGAAATCCGACGTCATAGAAAGCGGCAGTGATTACGCTGCGAAAAGGCGTACCAACGTCTTAAAAAGATGCCGCCGCCAGTCGCGTTTAACGCCAAAACAATAAGACAGAGCCACGACCTGATAATTAGCGCACCCGCAGAAGATGGTTTTCAGTTAACAAAAAAAGAGCGGGCCGAAGCCCGCTCTTTTTCGTTGAACTCGCGCCAGGTCGCCCTGAACGCGCGTCCGGCAGCGATTACATCATGCCGCCCATACCGCCCATGCCGCCCATACCACCAGCAGCACCTAAGTCCGGCGCATCGCCTTTCGGCAGGTCAGTCACCATGCACTCGGTGGTGATCATCAGGCCAGCTACAGAGGCCGCGTACTGCAGAGCAGAACGGGTCACTTTAGTCGGATCCAGGATACCCATGTCGATCATGTTGCCGTACTCTTCGGTAGCCGCGTTGTAACCGTAGTTACCGTCGCCTGCTTTCACAGAGTTAGCCACAACAGACGGCTCTTCACCGCAGTTCAGCACGATCTGACGCAGCGGAGCTTCCATTGCGCGCAGCGCAACTTTGATACCCACGTTCTGGTCTTCGTTCTGGCCTTTCAGCTCGGCAAGTTTGCTTGCTACGCGGATCAGCGCAACGCCGCCGCCAGCCACAACGCCTTCTTCAACGGCAGCACGGGTCGCGTGCAGCGCATCTTCAACGCGGGCTTTTTTCTCTTTCATTTCAACTTCAGTTGCTGCGCCAACTTTGATAACGGCAACGCCGCCAGCCAGTTTCGCTACGCGCTCCTGCAGTTTTTCACGGTCGTAATCGGAAGTGGCTTCTTCGATCTGCTGACGAATCTGAGTCACACGACCCTGAATTGCCGCTTCTTCGCCCACGCCATCGATGATGGTGGTGGTGTCTTTGTTGATCACAACACGTTTAGCCTGGCCCAGATCTTCCAGGGTCGCTTTTTCCAGTTCCATACCGATTTCTTCAGAAATCACGGTACCACCGGTCAGGGTAGCGATGTCCTGCAGCATGGCTTTACGACGGTCGCCGAAGCCAGGCGCTTTAACGGCAGCCACTTTCACGATGCCGCGCATGGTGTTCACCACCAGCGTTGCCAGCGCTTCGCCTTCAACGTCTTCAGCGATGATCAGCAGCGGTTTGCCTGCTTTCGCAACGGCTTCCAGAACCGGCAGCATTTCGCGGATGTTGGAAACTTTTTTATCAGCCAGCAGGATGAACGGGCTTTCCAGTTCTACTGCGCCAGTTTCCGGCTTGTTGATGAAGTAAGGAGAGAGGTAGCCGCGGTCAAACTGCATACCTTCAACCACGTCCAGTTCGTCCTGCAGACCGGTACCGTCTTCAACGGTGATCACGCCTTCTTTACCGACTTTATCCATCGCTTCAGCGATCAGTTTACCTACGGTTTCGTCGGAGTTAGCGGAGATAGTACCAACCTGCGCAATCGCTTTAGAGTCAGAGCACGGTACAGACAGGGCTTTCAGCTCTTCGACCGCAGCAGAGACAGCTTTGTCGATACCACGTTTCAGATCCATCGGGTTCATGCCCGCAGCAACAGCTTTCAGGCCTTCAGTGATGATGGACTGCGCCAGTACGGTTGCAGTGGTGGTACCGTCGCCCGCAGCGTCGTTCGCTTTGGAAGCCACTTCTTTCACCATCTGCGCACCCATGTTTTCGAACTTATCTTCCAGTTCGATTTCACGTGCTACGGAAACACCATCTTTGGTGATGGTCGGTGCACCGAAAGATTTATCCAGAACCACATTACGGCCTTTCGGACCGAGGGTAACTTTCACTGCATCTGCCAGAACATTCACGCCGCGCAGCATTTTTACACGAGCGTCATTACCGAATTTTACGTCTTTAGCTGCCATTTTCTTTATTCCTTAAATTCGTTCAGGTTCGTTCGCGCGCGCTGTTACGCTTCCACAATTGCCAGAATGTCGCTTTCGGACATGATCAACACTTCTACGTTGTCGATCTTCTCAGCTTTCACACCGTAACCATCGTTGAAAATCACGATATCACCCACTTTCACGTCCAGCGGTTGCACAGTACCGTTTTCCAGGATGCGGCCCTTACCGACAGCGATGATTTCGCCACGAGTTGATTTGCCTGCCGCAGAACCGGTCAGAACGATACCGCCAGCAGATTTAGACTCAACTTCTTTACGTTTGACGATCACACGATCATGTAACGGACGAATACTCATTGATAGCTCTCCTTTGAGAAAGTCTTTATCAGTTATGGATGACGCCGGGCCACAAACGGTTATCCGGCTGGTGACCTGAGAGATGGGGTTGGCTTTTTCCCCCTTCAAGGGGGAACAGCAAAAAAAATTTGCGAAAATTTATCCGTAGATAAACCACCATTGCTGGCAGGGGCTGCGGCAGCCATCAGCAAAACTGATTGTGATAACATCGACGCTCCTGACGATAAGCAGACAAAAGACAATGAGCGGACTAAAACAAGAGCTGGGGTTGGCTCAGGGCATTGGGTTACTTTCCACCTCTTTATTGGGCACCGGCGTGTTCGCCGTTCCGGCGCTGGCCGCACTGGCGGCGGGTAACAGCAGCCTGTGGGCATGGCCATTACTGATCGTGCTCGTCTTCCCGGTCGCCATTGTTTTTGCCGCGCTGGGCCGCCACTTTCCCAGCGCGGGCGGCGTAGCGTATTTCGTCGGTATGGCCTTCGGCCCGTGTCTTGAACGCGTAACGGGCTGGTTGTTTCTCTCTGTTATCCCGGTTGGATTGCCCGCCGCGCTGCACATTGCTGCGGGTTTCTGGCAAGGCATGTTTGGCTGGCAGGGGCCGCAATTGTTGATGACTGAGTTGGGTACGCTGGCGCTGATTTGGCTGCTGGGTACTCGAGGCGCGGGTTCCAGCGCGAACCTGCAATCGATTATCGCCGGGCTGATTGTGGCGTTAATTGTGGCGATCTGGTGGCGCGGCGGCATAAGTTTCAGCGACATCCCTTTTCCACCAATCTCAGAAGTGCACGTTTCGGCGATGTCGGCTTCGCTGGCGGTGATGTTCTGGTGTTTCGTCGGGCTTGAAGCCTTCGCCCATCTGGCCTCTGAATTCAAAAACCCCGAGCGGGATTTCCCGCGCGCACTGATGATTGGCCTGCTGCTGGCTGGCTCGGTTTACTGGGCCTGTACCGTTGTGGTGCTGCACTTCGATGTCTGGCGAACTCAGGGCGCAGCGGCGTCGCTGCCGGTGATTGTCGTTGAGTTGTTTGGTAAACACGCGCTGTGGATTGCCTGCATTATTGGTTATCTGGCCTGTTTCGCCAGCCTGAATATCTATATCCAGAGTTTTGCCCGGCTGGTATGGTCGCAGGCGGCATACAAGCCGGATAGCGCACTGGCGAAGCTCTCCAGACGCCAGTTGCCCTTAAATGCGCTGAACGCGGTAATTATCTGCTGCATGTTCTGCACCCTCGCGATTTACGCCTTCAGCGTGAATCTTGATACGCTGATCATCTACGCGAACGGCATTTTCATCATGATTTATCTGCTGTGCATGCTGGCGGGCTGTCGCTTGTTGAAAGGACGCTTTAAGGCGCTGGCGGTACTCGGCAGCGCGCTATGTTTGCTGCTGTTGGTGATCCCCGGCTGGAAGAGTCTTTACGCGGTGTTCATGCTGTTCGCATTGTGGTTGCTGCTGCCAAAGCGCCGCACAACCTCCATTCATTCCACTCAGTCATAAAAAGAAGCCCGGCATTGCCGGGCGTCAGAAATTAGCGATCGTCTTTGTTATCCAGACGATCGCGCGGATTGTCTTTGCGCTGATATTCGCCCTCAAATGTCTGCCCGTCAGCACCGCCCGCGCTAAACCCGCCGCCCGGCATCCGCGAAAATCGTAAATGCGGCATCAGTTTCAGCGTCAGGTGTTTTTGCACCGGCGGCAACAGCAACAGCAGGCCAAGGAAGTCGGTAAAGAATCCCGGCAGTACCAGCAACAAGCCAGCGATAATCAGCGAAACGCTTTTGATCATCTCCGCCGCCGGGCTTTCGCCCGCCGCCATCTTCTGCTGCATCAGCAAAAAGTTCTTAAATCCCTGGTTGCGCACCAGCGACATGCCAATCACCGAAGTGAAGATCACCAGAATCAGTGTCATCAGCACGCCAAAAACATGCGCGACCTGAATAAAGATCGAGATCTCGATGTAAACGTATAAAAAGACTGCAATAAACGGTATCCAGCGCACTGGCTTCTCCTGTCAATGAACAGCCGCGTCAGAGCGTCTGTCGAAATGGGTTTGCAAATCGCATCCTGATCAGATGGTGGCAAATGCGGAAAATTCAATTTCGCGGCGGTTGTAAATTTTTGTCTGTTACGAAGCGGTGACTTATTTCACATATTATTAATTATGATGCATTGACGGGGATAATAAGTGATCCCGATTACGGCATTTCCTTTCCTTCAGCATATAATTTCAGTCATCCGGCCGATTAAGGGGATAATCGTCGGTCGAAAAAGACACATAACCACATTAATTTTGTGTGTTTGGTGTATTCATTCGTAGCTTGAAAAAGAAGGTTCACATGTTAAACAACATTCGTATCGAAGAAGACTTGTTAGGTACCAGGGAAGTGCCAGCGGATGCCTACTACGGCGTGCATACTCTGAGAGCGATTGAAAACTTTTATATCAGCAACAGCAAAATCAGCGACATTCCTGAGTTTGTCCGTGGCATGGTGATGGTGAAAAAGGCGGCAGCGCTGGCGAACAAAGAGCTGCAAACCATCCCGAAAAGTATCGCCAACGCTATCGTTGCCGCATGTGATGAGGTCCTCAACAATGGCAAATGCATGGACCAGTTCCCGGTAGACGTCTATCAGGGCGGCGCGGGCACCTCTGTGAACATGAACACCAACGAAGTGCTGGCGAACATCGGTCTTGAGCTGATGGGCCATCAGAAAGGTGAATACCAGTTCCTCAACCCGAACGATCATGTTAACAAATGCCAGTCCACCAACGACGCCTACCCGACCGGGTTCCGCATCGCGGTGTACGCCTCCATCGTCAAACTGGTTGATGCCATCAAACAGCTCGGCGAAGGCTTCGAAAACAAAGCCGTGGAGTTCAAGGATATCCTGAAAATGGGCCGCACCCAGTTGCAGGACGCGGTGCCGATGACCCTCGGTCAGGAGTTCCACGCTTTCAACGTGCTGCTGAATGAAGAAACCAAAAACCTGCTGCGTACCGCCGAACTGCTGCTGGAAGTGAACCTTGGTGCAACGGCAATCGGTACGCGCCTCAACACCCCGGACGGCTATCAACAACTGGCCGTGCAAAAACTGGCGGAAGTGAGCAATCTGCCGGTGGTTCCGGCGGAAGACCTGATTGAAGCGACCTCCGACTGCGGCGCCTACGTGATGGTGCACAGCTCGCTGAAACGCCTGGCGGTAAAACTTTCTAAAATCTGTAACGACTTGCGCCTGCTCTCCTCCGGGCCGCGCGCTGGGCTGAATGAGATCAACCTGCCGGAGTTGCAGGCGGGCTCGTCCATCATGCCAGCAAAAGTGAACCCAGTGGTGCCGGAAGTGGTGAACCAGGTGTGCTTTAAAGTGATCGGCAACGACACCACCGTCACCATGGCTTCCGAAGCGGGCCAGTTGCAGTTGAACGTGATGGAACCGGTGATTGGCCAGGCCATGTTTGAGTCGGTGCATATTCTGACCAACGCCTGCTACAACCTGCTGGAAAAATGCATCAACGGCATTACCGCCAACAAAGCAGTGTGCGAAGGCTATGTCTATAACTCCATCGGCATCGTCACCTACCTCAACCCGTTCATCGGCCACCACAACGGCGACATCGTTGGCAAAATTTGCGCCGAAACCGGTAAGAGCGTACGTGAAGTGGTGCTGGAGCGCGGCCTGCTGACGGAAGCGGAGCTGGACGACATCTTCTCGGCGCAAAACCTGATGCACCCGGCTTATAAAGCGAAGCGTTATACCGATGAAAGCGAACAGTAATTCCGACGGTTAGAAAGACAAAAGGCACGTCCTGAGCGACGTGCCTTTTTCTTTTGGATGGTTACTAAACTATAACAATTCGATATCACTTAGTTAAACAAGGAAGCCAACTATGTTTGCTGCAGAGCTTGTCCTCGTCCTGATTGCTATCTACCTTGGCGCCAGATTAGGCAGCATCGGCATTGGTTTTGCCGGTGGCCTTGGTGTACTGGTTCTCACCCTGTTCTTTCAAATCAAACCCGGGGCAATTCCCTTTGATGTCATAGAAATTATTATGGCGGTCATCGCCGCTATCGCCGCCATGCAGGTAGCGGGCGGGATGGATTATCTGGTGAGCCTGGCGGAAAAAATGCTGCGCCGCCATCCGAAGTACATCACCTTTCTCGCGCCGCTGGTCACCTGGTTTATGACCATTCTCGCCGGTACCGGGCACACCGCGTTTTCCACGCTGCCGGTAATTACCGAAGTGGCGAAAGAGCAAGGTATTCGCCCGTCGCGTCCGCTGTCGATTGCTGTCGTCGCCTCGCAAATTGCGATTACCGCGTCGCCCATCTCTGCGGCAGTAGTCTTTTTTGCTGGCATCCTTGAACCACTTGGCGTGAGCTATCTGACGCTGTTGGCAATTTGTATTCCGGTGACGCTGATTGCGGTCATGTTGACGGCGGTGGTCTGTAACTTCCTCGGTTGCGAGCTGAAAGATGATCCGGTCTATCAGGAACGTCTGGCGAAAGGCGAAGTGAAGCTGCGCGGCAGCCAGGTTTTTACCATGAAGCCGCATGCCAAACGCTCGGTATTGCTGTTCCTGATTGGTATTGTCGCCGTGATGCTCTACGCCACCGCCATCAGCCCGACCGTTGGCTTAATCACCAACCCGGTGCTGCCGCGTAACGAAGCGATCGTGGTGTTTATGCTGACCATCGCCACGCTGATTTGCCTGACCTGCAAAATCGACACCGGCGAAATCCTGAATGCCAGCACTTTTAAATCTGGTATGAGCGCCTGTATTTGTGTGCTCGGCGTGGCGTGGCTCGGCGATACCTTCGTGAAACACCATATCGAAGATATCCAGACGGTGGCGGGCGATCTGCTGCACAGCTACCCGTGGCTGCTGGCGGTGGTGCTGTTCTTCGCCGCAACGCTGCTCTATTCGCAAGCCGCGACCACCAAAGCGCTGATGCCTGCTGCGCTGCTGCTCGGCGTCACCCCGCTGACGGCAATTGCGTCGTTTGCCGCCGTTTCCGCGCTGTTTGTGCTGCCAACGTACCCAACTCTGCTGGCGGCGGTCGAAATGGATGACACCGGCTCAACGCGCATCGGCAAGTTTGTTTTTAACCACGCGTTCCTCGTTCCCGGCGTGATCGCCATTGCCCTGTGCGTCATGCTGGGCTTTATCTTCGGCGGTATCTTGTTGTAAAGGTCTTAAAATCGGGTCGCCCGGCGGCCCGATCCTCTCACTTCGCGTGGTATAGTCGTGGCTTTCGCTCTTACGAGGTTGACGATGAACACGCCTGACGCCGTTGTTGTACTCTGCACCGCCCCGGATGAAGCCACCGCCCAGGATCTGGCGGCCAAAGTGCTGGCAGATAAGCTCGCTGCCTGTGTCACCATTTTGCCGGGTGCGACCTCGCTCTATTACTGGGAAGGCAAACTCGAGCAAGAGTATGAAGTGCAACTGCTGCTTAAAACCGATGTCGCACATCTGGAAGACCTCTTCGCCAGCATCAAAGCGCACCATCCATATCAAACCCCGGAATTACTGGCTTTACCCGTCACCCACGGAGATTACGATTACCTCTCATGGCTCAACGCATCTTTACGCTGATCCTGCTGCTGTGCAGCACCACCGCTTTTGCGGGCTTATTCGACGCGCCCGGTCGCTCCAGTTTTGTGCCCGCCGACCAGGCGTTTATCTTTGATTTTCAGCAGCATCAGCATGACTTAACGCTCAACTGGCAGGTTAAAGAGGGTTACTACCTTTATCGCCAGCAAATTCACGTCACCCCGGCGCAAGCAACTATTGGCGCGTTAACGCTGCCAAAAGGGGAGATGCATGAAGATGAGTTCTACGGCAAAACGGAAATCTACCGCCAGCGCCTGAACCTGCCGCTCGATATCAACGCGGCGGCAAAAGGCGCAACACTGACCGTCACTTACCAAGGCTGCGCCGATGCCGGCTTCTGTTACCCGCCGGAAACCAAAGTGGTGCCGTTGATGGAAGTCGCGGCGGCAACGACACCGGCACCGGTAAATGCACCGCCAGGCGCAACGCAGGACACCACGGAAAATCAGCTTCCCTTCTCTGCACTGTGGGCGCTGTTGATCGGTATTGGTATCGCCTTTACGCCCTGTGTGCTGCCAATGTACCCGCTGATTTCCGGCATTGTGCTTGGCGGGAGACAGCGCCTTGCCACGCCGCGCGCGCTGCTGCTGGCGTTTATCTACGTGCAAGGAATGGCGCTCACCTATACGGCGCTGGGGCTGGTGGTCGCAGCGGCAGGGTTATCATTCCAGGCGGCGCTGCAACACCCGTATGTGCTGATTGGCTTGTCGGTGCTGTTCACGCTGCTGGCGCTGTCGATGTTCGGCCTGTTTACCTTACAGCTTCCTTCTGCACTGCAGACCCGCTTAACCCTGTGGAGCAACCGCCAGCAGGGTGGCTCCGTGGGCGGGGTGTTTGCCATGGGCGCGATAGCCGGGCTGATTTGCTCGCCCTGCACCACCGCGCCGTTAAGCGCCATCCTGCTCTATATTGCGCAAAGCGGTAACCTGTGGCTCGGCGGCGGTACGCTCTATCTTTACGCGCTGGGTATGGGCCTGCCGCTGATCCTCGTGACGGTGTTCGGTAACCGGCTGCTACCCAAAAGCGGGCCGTGGATGGAGCAGGTCAAAACCGCTTTTGGCTTTGTGATCCTCGCCCTGCCGATCTTTCTGCTGGAGCGCGTGCTCGGTGAAACCTGGGGGCTGCGGCTGTGGTCGCTGCTCGGCGTGGCGTTTTTCGGCTGGGCATTTATCACCAGTCTGGGTGCGAAGCATGCGTTTGTCCGCGTGCTGCAAATCGCCCTGCTCAGCGCGTCGCTGATCTGTGCGCGTCCGTTACAGGATTGGGCGTTTGGCACCCCCGCCGCGCAGACACACTCGCCGCTGGCCTTCACGTCCATTTCCACCGTCGACGATCTGAACCAGGCGCTGGCGCAGGCCAATGGCCGCCCGGTGATGCTGGATCTCTATGCCGACTGGTGCGTGGCGTGCAAAGAGTTTGAGAAGTACACCTTTAGCGACGCCCGCGTACAGGCGGCGCTGAAAGATACCGTGTTATTGCAGGCCAACGTAACGGCCAACAACGCGCAGGACGCTGCGCTGCTGCGCCAGCTCAATGTGCTGGGTCTGCCGACGATCCTGTTTTTCGACGCGCAAGGCCGTGAGCAACCGGCAGCCCGGGTGACCGGGTTTATGGACGCCGCCGCGTTCGCCGCGCATTTGCGCAATCGCGCCCCGTAAACAACACTGTGTGGGGGAACTCGCTTCAGATAACGGAGGATATCACCGTGCAACGCGAAGACGTTTTGAGTCAAACTTTGCAATTACTTGAATTAAGAGGGATTGCGGACACCACTCTTGAAATGGTTGCCGAGCGCATCGACTATCCCATCGATGAGTTCCGCCGTTTCTGGCCAGACAAAGAGGCGCTGCTGTATGACGCGCTGCGTTACCTCAGCCAGCAGGTAGATGTCTGGCGCAGGCAACTGCTGCTGGACGAAACGCTCAGCAATGAGCAAAAACTGCTGGCGCGCTACGGGGCGCTCACCGAATGTGTGAGCAATAACCGCTATCCGGGTTGCTTGTTTATTGCCGCCTGCACCTTCTTCCCGGATCCGGCGCACCCGATCCACCAGCTTGCGGATCAGCAAAAGCGCGACGCGCATGATTTCACCCATCAGCTGCTGACGCAGTTAGAAGTGGACGATCCGGCGATGGTGGCGAAGCAGATGGAGCTGGTGCTGGAGGGCTGTCTGAGCCGGATGCTGGTTAACCGCAGCCAGGCCGATGTCGATACGGCCCAGCGGCTGGCGGAAGATATTCTGCGTTTTGCCCGCTGCCGCCAGGGCGGCGCGCTGACCTAAGCGCCCAGAAATCCCGCCCAGGCGGAAAGCAACAGGCACAGTGCCATCACACGCTGAAACCAGAGTAGCGATGTGGTGGTGCGAAACAGCCGGTTGACCGCCTTGCCGAGCAGCGTCCACGCGCTCAGGCACAGCAGAGAGATCAACAAAAACCACAGTGACAGTAACGACACCTCGCGCAAAGGATGCGCGCCGTGCGGGGCAAACAGGCTTACCACCGCCAGCGCCATCATCCAGGTTTTCGGGTTAATCAGTTGCAGCATCGCCGCCGCACGGCCGCTAAACGGTCGCTGCGCTTCGCCCTGCAAATCGGCCGCGGGCGCGGTAAATAATTGCCAGCTCAGCCAGCTTAACCACAACGCGCCTGCCCAGCTCATCACCTCACGTACCAGCGGATAGCTGCGCAGCACTTCACCCGCGCCCGCGCCGGAGATAAAGACAATCAGGCTGGCCGCCACGCAGGCGCTCACCACCGCAGGCAACGTCGCTTTGATGCCAAAGCGCTGGCTGCTGGTCAGGATCAAAATGTTGGTTGGGCCAGGAGTAATCGACGCCACAAACGCGAAGAGTAAAAACGGCAGATAGCTATAAAACAGGTTCACAGGCAGGCTCCTTATTAATGAGCCTTAGACTGTCGCGTTATTTGCTGTCGTCGTCTGGAAGATTTGTGCACAGCCTGCGGTAGTGCGCGGGCGAGAGGCGATATGCGCGCTGAAACCAGCGCCCAAGATGGCTTTGATCGGCAAATCCCAGCGCGGCAGCAACGCTTGCTGGCGTCTCCCCTTTCGCCAGCTGCGAACGTGCGGTGGCGAGCCGCAGTTGGATCAGCCAGGCGTGCGGGCTTAAATGGAACTCGCGTTTAAAACAGCGCGTCAGTGTAAAGCGATCGGTTCCCGTTTCGCGCGCCAGATCCGAAAGGCCAACGTTATCGCCAATGTGCGCATGCAGATAATCACGCGCACGGTGTGCAATGGCTGTGCTTTGCAATTGCGACGGCAGCCGTTTGCGCCACTGGCAATGGTGCGTAAGCTGGCTGAGCAGCCCATCCATGGCGCTTTGCTGGATGATGCGCATCTCTTCGCTGTGCAGTGCGTAAAAGGTCCTGGCAATCGCGCGGATCAATTGCGGTTCCCTGGCAATAGTGTGGGAAAAATGCAGTGAATAGCTGGACGGCACCGATTCATACAGGCCGCGTAATGTGTCGCTGAGCCAGCGATCATCAAGGTAAAAGGTCAGATAGGTAAACCCGCCTTCTACCGGGGCATCC
Source organism: Kosakonia sp. SOY2 (assembly GCF_027109175.1). Taxonomy (NCBI): domain Bacteria; kingdom Pseudomonadati; phylum Pseudomonadota; class Gammaproteobacteria; order Enterobacterales; family Enterobacteriaceae; genus Kosakonia; species Kosakonia sp. SOY2. The sequence goes on along the minus strand of NZ_JAPVXH010000005.1, from coordinate 131,346 downwards.
CCATCGTGGATCTCACCCGGCTCCAGTAGAAAGGCATCGCCCGGCGTGCTGCGGTGGCGCTCCCGCCGACAGTGAAACTGCTGCGTACCGGAAAGCGTAATGCCCACCAGGTAGCTATCGTGCCAGTGCGGATCGTAAGCGTGCCCTTCAAAATGCGCGCGGATGGTTTCAATACCCGTGTCCGCGTGTTGCCGCAGTTCCAGCCAGTCTTTCGCCATATCGCCTCCAAAGTGCCACCGGAAGTTAGCATTCATATCTTTAAGGTAAAAGTCTGGAAGATTTGTGCAATGGTCGATTTGTGCCGCGCAATTGCTCAGATTGCCGTAAAGTTGAGCAACTGGATAGAATTGAAGGAAATAAAGTTGACGCCTTAAGACGATTAAGGTTTAATGCGCCCCGTTGCCCGGATAGCTCAGTCGGTAGAGCAGGGGATTGAAAATCCCCGTGTCCTTGGTTCGATTCCGAGTCCGGGCACCACTATTTAAAGAACCCGCCCAAAAGGCGGGTTTTTGTTTCGGAAATGCGGACTCTTCATCGAACTGCGTTCGATTATTCGCCGCGCATGTTCATTAACCGACCCTGCACCATGCGGCTCTTCGCCACGCTGGAATGATTTTCAGCGCACCCGACCTTTCATTGCTCTCTCCTTTCCCGCCACATTGTTCTACTGGAAATCGCAGCACCTTGTTTTTCCCTGCGATCGCGTCAATAGTGTCGTTTTTCCTGAAACGGATATTCCTATGGTTAAGAGCGTGAATCGCGCGTCGCTGTCTGCGGCGGCGCTGGTGCTGTTAGTGATCCTTATCTATACCGGCTGGTTTGCCAAAGACCGTGTGACCTGGCTGATGGAAGTGGTTCCGGTAATGGTTGTCGTGCCATTGTTGCTCGTCACCTGGCGCCGTTATCCGCTGACATCGCTGCTGTATGTGCTGATCTTTTTCCACGCCATTATTCTGATGGTCGGCGGCATGTATACCTACGCGAAAGTCCCGGTTGGTTTTGATGTGCAACATCTTTTTGGGCTGAGCCGTAACCCGTATGACAAACTCGGCCACTTCTTTCAGGGGCTGGTGCCGGCGCTTGCTGCCAGAGAAATACTGCTGCGCGGGCAATATGTGCGGGGCGGGAAGATGCTCGACTTTATCGTCTGCTGCATTGCGCTGGCGATTAGCGCCACCTATGAATTAATTGAATGGTGGGCGGCGCTGGCTATGGGCCAGGGCGCGGATGAGTTTCTCGGCACCCAGGGCGATCCGTGGGATACCCAGTCGGATATGTTCTGCGCCCTGCTTGGCGCGCTGACTACGGTGCTGGTTCTGGGGCGCTGGCACAAACGCCAGCTCAACGTATAAGACAAAGCGCGGCGAAGACTGGAGCCAATGGTATTCGCCGCCTATACTCCGGAGATTCCCCCCAACGCCCGCACACCTATGACCATGCAACTTCTCACCCGTGACTGGCGCTTACCCGCCGCCGTTGCCCTGCTGGCGATGGTGCTGGCTGCTGCCTTCGTTTTACATGCGCACTGGGCGGCCTTTTTGCAATGGTGCCTGGCAACGCAAATCACCCTGCACCGCTATCTGGTGATGTATTTACTGCAACTGAACAACCACCAGTACAGCGGCGGCTTATGGCTGCTGACCGGCGCGTTCTTTTATGGCGTGCTGCACGCGATTGGCCCAGGCCACGGCAAATTCATCGTTACCACCTGGCTTAGCACCAACAACGAAAGCCAGATTGCGGCGCGCGTCGTTCCCGTGCTGGGCAGCCTGATGCAAGGCGTCAGCGCTATTCTGTTCGTCTTTATTCTGGCGGTCGGTTTCAACCTTGCCGCAGGCGATCTCAGTGAAAGCCGTTGGTACGTTGAGAAAATAAGCGCGGTGATGATTGGCGGTTTCGGCGCGTATGTCGTCTGGAATGCACTCAAAACCCTGCAGCCACGAAAACTGGCAATCCGCTCACTGGCTCCCGCACATCAGCACGACGATCATTGCGGCTGCGGTCATCACGGCGTTGGCATGAGCACGCAAGGCGACTGGAAAACGCGTCTTGGTGTGATCCTCGCTATTGGCGCACGCCCGTGCAGCGGTGCGATCATGATTTTGCTTTTCGCCAATGCGCTCGGCATCGTGAGTTGGGGCATTGCGGCGGTGATGACCATGGCGGTCGGCACGGCACTGTCGATCGCCGGATTGTCGCTGGCGGTGCGCTATGCGCGTAACAGCACGGCGGCGTTTTTTGGCGGTGAGGCAAGCACATTACACAAGTTCGTTCCGGTGCTGAAAATCGCCGGTGGCGTGGCGCTGATCCTGTTCGCGCTGGTGCTGTTTTTAACGGTTATTCCGGTGAGTGCAAACGGAGATTATATTGCGGCGGGATGCTAAAAATCCCGGATGACCGCGCCATCCGGGATTGGCATTACTCGTTGATTTTTGGATGTTGCTGCACCAGGCGAGCACGTTTTTCCTGCAACTGAGCGATCTCCTCATCGATATCTTCGATTTTCTGCTCAATGTTATCGTGATGTTCCTGCAAGATTTCCCGCGCTTCCTGCAGATCCGACGCCGCCGGGGTCGCTCCTTTCAGCGGTAGATTCGCTGTCTCTTTCATCGTCAGGCCAGTAATCAGGCCAATCACCGCAACCACCATCAGGTAATAGGCAGGCATCAGCAGATTGGCTGAACTTTCCACCAGCCAGGCCGTCAGCGTCGGCGTCAAACCGGCAATCAGGATAGAGATGTTGAACGCGCTTGCCAGCGCGCTGTAGCGAATATGCGTCGGGAACATCGCTGGCAACGTTGACGCCATCACGCCGGTAAAGCAGTTCAGCACCACCGCCAGCATCAGCAGACCCGCGAAGATCAGGCCAATAATGTTGCTGTTAATCATGATGAAGGCCGGGATCGCCAGCACAAACAGCGCAATGCTGCCCAGAATAACAAACGGACGGCGGCCAAAGCGGTCGCTCAACAGCCCCATTACCGGCTGCACAAACAGCATACCAATCATGATAGCAATGATGATCAGCACGCCGTGGTCTTCGGAATAGTGCAGGTTATGCGACAGGTAACTTGGCATATACGTCAGCAGCATGTAGTAGGTCACGTTGGTGGAAATCACCAGACCAATACAGGCCAGCAGGCTGCGCCAGTGTTTGGTCGCAATCTCTTTAAATGAGACTTTCGGCCCATCCTGCAACCCCTGGCGATCGCCCTGCTCCAGTTTGTCGACGTGCTGCTGGAAGGCAGGCGTCTCTTCCAGTGCGTGGCGCAGATAGAGACCGATTAACCCCAGCGGGAGCGCCAGGAAGAACGGGATACGCCAGCCCCAGTCGAGGAAGTTCTCCTCACCGACAATGGTAGAGAGCAGAACGACGACGCCCGCGCCGAGCACAAAACCGGCGATGGAACCAAAATCCAGCCAGCTGCCCATAAAGCCGCGTTTTCGGTCCGGCGAGTATTCGGCGACAAAGATGGATGCCCCGGTATATTCGCCGCCCACCGAAAAGCCCTGCGCCATCTTACACAGCAGCAGTAAAATCGGCGCCCAGATACCAATGGTGGCATACGACGGGATCAGACCAATACAGAAGGTACTGACGGACATGATCACTATCGTTATTGCGAGGATTTTTTGTCGGCCGTATTTATCGCCCAACATGCCGAAGAACAGGCCGCCCAACGGACGAATCAGGAACGGAACCGAGAAGGTCCCAAGCGCAGCAATCATCTGCACGCTGGGGTTTGCATCGGGGAAGAACACCTTACCAAGGGCGTAGGCGACAAAGCCGTAAACGCCGAAATCAAACCACTCCATGGCGTTACCCAACGATGCGGCAGTAATCGCTTTACGCAATTTGCCATCATCGATAATGGTTACATCACGCAAGGTGATGGGTTTAATTTTTTTCCTTTTTAGCATGCATCTATTCCTCTTTAGACTTTCGCCCTGAACCGCCCGGCGTACTCTCCCTGCCGGGCGTTTTAAATGGCTTTTCAGCCTTCCTGTTCAAGCGTAGCAGGTTTACTTACACGGACTGTTTAAAGCCTGTACAACCGAACCTGTTGACGCCTGCCGGGCAGTGAATGACCTTTTTACCCTAACAGGGTTTAAAAATGTGATCAAATTCACATAGTTTTACCACGCAATAATCCTCCTCACAGTTTTAACGCTTTTTCTCTCATCGGGAATAAGAAACATCTAATGCGCAGCAGGCTAAAAATATGCCGGTAATCACCGTCGTGATTATTATCTTCCTTGCCATCTCCCCCATATATTTCTTCACAACTCATTTACAGCAAAAATAAATAAACAAATATCAGATTATCTTTACGCAAAATATGTGATCGGCGTAACTAAAACATTGTTTCATTCTTATTGAATAGATATTCCATTGATCGGATGATAACGACATAACCCCGCAGAGTGGCGCAACATAGCGTCTTTAAATGCGGCGACCAGCGGCAATCGATAGCGAGTGCCCTGCCTGAGAAATTCTTTAATGAATTGAAAATATTCACTATTAATTTTTAGCTTTCCTCGTTCATGGCAATGACGAGCAGTGAGGATTTATTATGAAAATCAAGGCCACGATAGAACGCATTCCTGGCGGGATGATGCTGGTTCCGCTGCTGTTAGGCGCAATGTTGAATACGCTGGCACCGGATACCGGTGCTTATTTTGGCTCATTCACTAAAGGGATGATTACCGGCACAGTACCCATTCTTGCGGTGTGGTTTTTCTGTATTGGCGCATCCATTGATTTACGCGCTACCGGCACCGTTTTACGTAAATCCGGCACACTGGTGCTGACTAAAATTGCCGTCGCCTGGGTAGTGGCGATGATCGCCGCGTCGTTTATTCCGGACACCGGCATCCAGACCGGATTCTTTGCCGGGCTTTCTGTGCTGGCGCTGGTATCCGCCATGGATATGACCAACGGCGGTCTGTACGCGAGCCTGATGAACCAGTACGGCAGCAAAGAGGAGTCTGGCGCGTTTGTGTTGATGTCGTTGGAATCCGGCCCGCTGATGACCATGGTGATCCTCGGCTCCGCCGGTCTGGCCTCGTTTGAGCCGCACCACTTTGTCGGCGCCGTGCTGCCGTTCCTGATTGGTTTCGCGCTCGGTAACCTCGATCATGATTTGCGCGCTTTCTTCAGTAAAGCAACGCCGGTGCTGATCCCGTTCTTCGGCTTCGCGCTGGGTAACACCATCAACCTGAGCGTTATCATGCAAACCGGCCTGCTGGGCATCTTCCTCGGCGTTGCGGTGATTATCATCACCGGTATTCCGCTGATTATCGCCGACCGTGTAATCGGTGGCGGCAACGGAACGGCAGGTGTGGCAGCCTCTTCTGCGGCAGGCGCGGCGGTGGCGAACCCGGTGATTATCGCGCAGATTAACCCGGCATTTGAACCGGTTGCCGCATCCGCAACCGCGCTGGTCGCCGCAAGTGTGATAGTGACGGCCATTCTGGTGCCGATTATCACTGCGCTGTATGCGAAACGCTTCGGTCATGTGCCGCACGCGAAAGAGGAAGCAGAGAACCCGATCGAGTCGACAGGACACTAAAGATGCTCGATCAAAAAAGCCCCTGACGGGGCTTTTTTATTGCCAGTTGAAAAGCGCATCCGGCGGGCGTGATCCGCAAGAGTTGGCTTTGCCATGCTCCCGCGCATGACCGGGAGAAAATGCCCGTTGCGGGTTTTGATTACCCCTCTCACTGTTACTCAACGCTGTCTTTATAGAGGGATGTTTACGGGTATGAAAGCGGGTTACTCACCAAACACTTCGTCCACCATCGCCGTCGCGATGCGTGTCGCGGAACAGAGCCGCGGCATGCCGAGCGCCACCGTTTGCCAGCTCTGGGTGACAGACCAGCAGATCGGATGGCGTTCAGTATCACACCAGTCGCCAAGCCAGCCGAGTAAATCTTTATAGTCCATCAATCCTGGCGTCGAAGGTGTCGCCAGCCATTGGTGGTAGAAATGTCGGGTTGCCGGCGAAGCATTAATCCCCTGCGCCAGAAAGTCGGCAGCCATCGCGCGCAGATTATCTTTCAGCATCGTCGCCACACCTTCATTCGCCAGGCGGCAGGCATCACCAAACGCCCCCCAGCGCAACTCTTCCAGCGCGATGTAGCAGCGTCCGGCCATCGACCAGCCGTTGTAATTCCCGGCGCGCCAGTGGGCAAAAACTTGCTCGCTATGGTTGCCCGCCTGTACGGCCAGTCCGCGCTGGGTCAGCGCTTTCTCTTTCCACGCCGCACGTTGGCTGAAATGCTCAACCAGCTCGTCATATTGCTGCTGCACGCCAGGCGTCGCGTTGGCAGGACGGCGCTCCGCTTGTTGCAATGCCGCCAGCCGCTCGGTAATGCGGGTTAATGCCAGATATCCCGGATCAAGCATGCTGGCCAGTTTTTCCGCCAGCCCCAGACGCAGCGCGTCGTTTTCATTTAATACGCCAGACATTGCCCACGGGCGCAGTTGCGTTTGCGCCATGATCTCCTGCGTCAGCCGCTCACGAAACAACTGCTGTTGAGGCACAATCGGCGTCTGGCGCGGCGCATCAACGCCCTGCACCAAATCCACGATAAATTTCGGGTGAATACACTCAAGTACGCGCCCCGGGCCGTCCAGTAGTCGATTTTTCATGGTAGATCTGCCGCGAAGAGGGTTTGTATATCATCGCGTAACAGGCGTGCGTCCTCATGGATCCAATTGGCCGTCCTGATGCTCTGCTGCAACTGCTGGCGCAACGCCAACACTGACGACTCGTTCTGCTGTCGTATCGCCAGGCTGTCACGCAAACTTTCCTGTAGTCCCGCGAGACTTAACGAGAACTCGGCAAAAAATGTCGCCATTCCCGCCGTAACAGAAACATCGACCTGCGCGCTTAAAGCTTTACGAATTTGTTCACAAAAATGAGCAACATGGTCGATGAGTTTCTTATTTAACGCCGTAAGGTCGATCACGTAGCGGGTACGCGTGGCGACATAATCGTCCCAGCCCCAGCTGGGGTTGTTGAGCCAGCGCGACACAGTTTCCCGCATGCTGCCAGCGCGCGGCGCCTGCCCGGCAGGCAAATCTTGCGGCGCGATCACATTGGTAAACAACGAACGGGCGTTAAAGTTGAGCGCGCTTGCCTGGAACGCCGGGAAACTGATACGGGCGCGAAAACCGGCGTGCGTAAGTTCCTCTTTAATACGGGTTTCGATGGGGCGCATCGCATCGTTCAACGAGCGCGCCAGCGTATTTTCCAGTTCGTCGAAACGCTGTGCCAGCTCACGGCTGATGCGCTCCTGCGCCGCGACTAAAATCGTCTCGCACACCGAGCGGATTTTACTGAGCGCGACCTGCGCCTGGCCTTCATTTTCCAGCACCAGTTGCCCCGGCGCGAAATGTTCATCGAAACGCAGGTCGGCATGGCTTTCTCTGACCATTGTCATTAACTGACCATCATGGAACCAGGCATCAATGGCTTCGACAATTTCAAATTGCTGGCCATGAATATAAATTTCGGCTGCGGCGAGCGCCTCTTCCACTTCATGTTCAATTTCATCGCTAACGCCTTCTTGGCAGCTACGCAGCAGCGCCATGTCCTCTTCCAGCCGGGAGATGTTTTGCTCCAGCTTTTCATAGGCCACGGTTAATCCCTGATAGCGAAAATCAAGGTACTCGCGGGCGCTTTGGGTGTAGTTCAGCAGCTTATGCGACGCCGAACGCAGCGCATAAAGCGAGGCGTTCGCGTGTGCGGCATGCAGCAGTGTGCGAATCGGTTTTTCAAACAGCGAATCTTCCCACAGCAGATCGGCGGCATGGCGGATATGCTCAATATCCTCTAAATCGGCGTTGCGCCAGCGGCGTCCGAGCGCGGCTTCGGCAAAGTCCTGCACCCAGCGCTGCTCTTGCGGATCCGGCAAACGCCCCTGGTGCTGCAACTCATGGCGGGCGCGGTTCGCCAGATAGCCCCACATTGAAGAGACCGGGAAAATCTGGGTCGGGTTAATGTTTCCTTTCATTAACGTACCGGAAATCAGCGCCTTCACCTGATCTTCATCGTCGCTGTTGCGATCTTTTTGATCGAATTTATTCACCAGTGCGTACAGCGGCACCGAACGGCCGACCGAGGAGATCGCGCGGCGCACTTCCTCATCAGAGATGGATTTAAGCTGTGTGTAGTCCATCACCGCCAGCACCGCCGAAGCGCGCGCCAGTTGCTCGCTGAGCATTTTTTGCAGATGTGGCTGCCCGGCTTCATTCGGCCCGGGGGTATCCAGCAGTGTCAGTTGGCCCAGTTGATTATCGAGCCCGGCCAGATGCACAAACTCCACCTCAATCACCGGAATGTGTTCAATCGCCGCATACGCGGAAAAGGGGAAGTCCACATCCAGCGCTTTGGAGAGGCGCACCAGATCATTGAGGCTTTTCAGGCAGTGGAAGATCGGCTGTGCGCCCAGATAGTGCTTATCAAAAGCATCGCCTTGCGCAATACGATCCAGCAGCGCGGCCATGTCTTTATCGATTTCAATTTTTTGCGCCAGCTTTTCACGGTTGTAATTAAAAAGCCGCGTCTGAAGCTGTTGCGCAAGCGCGTCGATAGGCCCGACGTGAGAAAAGTGCAGCACCGGCTCTTTTTGACCAGGCGTGTGGCGAATAAGGGTGGGCAGCGCGGTCATCGGCCGGTTGCGGTTGGGCAGCACTTCCGTGCCGACAATCGCGTTGATGGTGGTCGACTTTCCTGCCTTCATGGTACCGACAATCGCCAGTACCATTTCCAGCCGGGTAATTTTCCGTAATTCGTTATGCAGCGTCGCCTGCTGCGCTTCAACGCCGCGCGCGCTGAAATGCAACGGCAAAACATTGGCGTTTTCCGCCTTACCGGTGGCGTTCGTCTCATCAAACGTCGCCGTCGGTATTTTTTTTAAAGCCTGGAGATTGTGCAAGGAAAGTTGCAACAATCTTTCTGCTTCCTGGCTTAATTCAAAAATTGTTTGTGTGTGCATGTCAAAAGTCTTTCCTTAACGCAAATTTTCTTACTTTTATTTAGCCGGAATGTTTTATTAGTGAAGTTTCGGCTTTTATAATTACGTGTGGAAAATATCTTCGAAAAGATAAACGCCTGATGATACTCAGGAAAATATATATTTTTTTTCTCAAAAAATGACAGCGGCGCAACTCCGGTGATAAAAACCAGAGAGTTTGAGCTTAGCTCATTTTCAGGAACAACCAGGATATATCATCATTTATTTACCCACCCAATTTGAGAGGTAATAACCACCATTGCTGGCAGCGTAGCAGGCATGACAGTTCGGGTTCGAATTACACCAGATACTACACGCCACCTTATATGAATTAGTAAATGCTGGCAATTTCCACCAGAAAATAATCTAAATAACTGGTGTAAGAATTTACTCATCATGTTTCAGGGATAAGCATCGCTTAACCGAATGACAGGTTGTGTCACTACTTTCATCTTTTTATGTTTTTTCTGAAAAAAATAATAACAACGGCAACTGTACGGTTTTGCTGTATAATCGCAGCCTTTCTGGCGCTGAGCCTTTGTGCGGTTTATCCCGCTCTGTATGTACTTTTGAGGAACTCCCTATGCAACTCCCCCACTGCCCAAAATGTAATTCCGAATACACCTATGAAGATAATGGCATGTTCATTTGCCCGGAATGCGCCCACGAGTGGAACGATGCGGAACCTGCTCACGATGCAGATGAATTAATCGTCAAAGATGCTAACGGCAATCTTTTAGCCGATGGTGATACCGTCACCGTAATTAAAGACTTGAAAGTAAAAGGCAGTTCTTCAATGTTGAAGATTGGCACCCGGGTAAAAAATATTCGTCTGGTGGAAGGCGATCATAATATCGATTGTAAAATCGACGGTTTTGGTCCAATGAAACTCAAATCTGAATTTGTTAAAAAGAATTGATGTTTTGACGGGAAGCATTCGCTTCCCGTCTGGTTTACTTTTTCCCGCAGCGACTACACTTTATGGCAGATTTCGTTACCCGAGGTAATGATTATGCCGCTCAGTCCCTACATCTCTTTTTCTGGCCAGTGCCAGCAGGCCATCGAGTTTTACCAACAGGTACTCCATGCCGAATTAACCTACAAGATAACATTTGGTGAAATGCCTAAATCTCCGCAAGAGAGCAATAGCGATGAAAGCTGCGCTGCGGGTCAGGCTTTCGCCGATAACGATATTGCCCATGCGAATTTACGCATTGCCGGTAGCGAAATCATGATGAGCGACGGCAGGCAAAACAGCGGGGATTACAGCGGTTTTACCTTAAGTCTCGCCACACAGGATGTCGATCAAGGCAAAGCCTGGTTCGACGCGCTTGCCGCCGACGGGCGCGTCACCATGCCGTGGCAGGAGACATTCTGGGCGCACGGTTTTGGCATGGTGACTGATAAATTCGGCATTCCCTGGATGGTGAATGTCGCCAAAGCACCGCCCGCCGCTTAATCTCTTCATTTAACTTGATATCTTTATTGAAAAAGGAGCCAGCGGCTCCTTTTTCATTTTCATACCGCCATACGGCTTCTCCTTGTTTGCCAAGATTCATCCCGGCGCAATCACCGCATAACCAAAATGCAACATTTGCACTTCACGATAAGACCACTTTTTACCTGGCCCGCGGAGCTACTATGAGCATGCACTTGTCCAGACATCCGACCAGCTACCCCACGCGCTATCAGGAAATCGCCGCAAGGTTAGAGCAGGAACTGCGCAGCAACTATCGCTGCGGTGACTGGCTGCCTGCAGAACAACAACTGGCCACGCGCTTTGAGGTTAACCGCCACACACTGCGCCGCGCGATCGATCAACTGGTGGAAAAAGGCTGGGTACAGCGCCGCCAGGGCGTTGGCGTGATGGTGCTAATGCGCCCGTTCGACTACCCCCTCAATGCACAGGCGCGCTTTAGCCAAAACCTGCTCGATCAAGGCAGCCATCCCACCAGCGAACGTCTGCTGACGGTGCTGCGTCCGGCGTCGCAACACGTCGCCGATGCATTAGGCATCCAGGAGGGCGACAACGTGATTCACCTGCGCACTCGCCGTCGGGTGAATGGCGTGGCGCTGTGCCTTATCGATCACTATTTCTCCGATCTGCAGTTATGGCCGCTGCTGCAACAGTTTGACAGCGGTTCGCTGCATGACTTTTTACGTGAACAGGCCGGGGTCAGCCTGAAACGCACCCAGACGCGCATCAGCGCCCGTCGCGCGCAAGTTAAAGAGAGCCGCTGGCTGGAGATCCCCAATATGGCGCCGCTGCTCTGCGTGCGCACCCTCAACCATCGTGAAGGCGAGGTCAACGCCACGGAATACTCCGTCAGCCTGACGCGCGCCGACATGATCGAATTCACCATGGAGCACTGAATGCATTTTGATACGCCAACCCGACAGCGCTGGATGGCCGCACTCGCGCACGCCACGCCGGAGATGCTGCGCGGCCGAATGCGCACGCTCGGACTCACCCCGGAATATGAACAGGTGCGCGCCCCGCAGACAGGCCTGGTGCAGATCCAGGCACGCATGGGCGCGACCGGCGATCGTTTCTTTCCCGGCGATGCAACATTAACGCGCGCGGTTATTCGCCTGGAATGCGGCACGCTCGGTTTCAGCTGGGTGCTCGGGCGCGATAAAGGCCACGCCGAACGTTGCGCCGTGTGTGATGCGCTGTTGCAGGACCCTTCCTATTTCCAGACGTTGATGGAAACCCTTATTACCCCGCTGGAAGCGGACCGCGCCGCGCGACTTACTGCGCGTCAGGCCGAAATCAACGCCAGCCGGGTCGACTTCTTTACGCTGGTTCGCGGAGATAACGCATGACCTTACAACCCGCTTTCGCGTCGGCGGTTCACGATGCCCAACACTGTTTTCGCCGTCTGTTAAAAGCCATGAGCGAGCCGGGTGTGATTGTCTCGCTGCCGCAGTTAAAACATGGCTGGCCGCCGCTCAACCCGGCCACCACCAGCGTATTGCTGACGCTTGCCGATAACGACACACCGATTTGGCTTTCCGCCGCCGTGGATAACGACCTCGTGCGTCAGAACCTGCGCTTTCACACCAACGCGCCGCTGGTCGATCAACCGCAACACTCGCTGTTCGCCATTGCCGATCACACCCTCAGCGCCGAGCAACTGAGCGCCCTGCCAGGCGGCACGGATATCAGCCCGGAAAGCAGCGCGACCCTGATTTTACAGCTCCCGGCACTGAGCGGCGGGCGCATGCTGCGCCTGACCGGGCCGGGCATTCTGGAAGAACGCATGGTTGCCCCGCAGTTGCCGGAGTGCATTACCGATGAGTTTACCGACCGCCCGCACTCGTTTCCGACAGGTATCGACGTGATCCTGACCTGCGGCGAACGCGCGCTGGCGATACCGAGAACCACGCTGGTGGAGGTGTACTGATGTACGTTGCTGTCAAGGGGGGCGAAAAGGCCATCGCCGCAGCCCACGCACTGCAGGAGCATAAACGCCGTGGCGACGCGGAGCTTTCGGAGCTGAGCGTTGCACAAATCGCCGACCAGTTGCACCTCGCGGTCGACCGCGTGATGACCGAAGGCGGCATTGCCGATCGGGAACTGGCGGCGCTGGCGTTAAAACAGGCGAGCGGCGATAACGTCGAAGCCATTTTTCTGCTGCGCGCTTACCGCACCACGCTGCCGCGCCTGGCGGTGAGCGAACCCATCGACAGCGCGAAAATGCGTTTAGAACGCCGTATCTCAGCGGTTTACAAAGATATTCCCGGCGGCCAGTTGCTTGGCCCCACGCACGATTACACCCACCGCCTGCTCGATTTCACCCTGCTCGCCGAAGGCGAAACGCCGACGCTCACCACGCGCGAAGCGCAGCAGGACGCCGCCCCGCACGTTTTCAGTTTGCTGGTCAACGAAGGGCTGGCAAAAGCCGAAGAAGATAGCGGCGCAACCCCGGACGACATTACCCGCAATCCGCCGGTTTACCCCTGTTCGCGCGCTTCACGTTTGCAGCAACTGGCGCGCGGCGATGAGGGTTACTTGCTGGCGCTCGCCTACTCCACTCAGCGCGGTTACGGGCGCAATCACCCGTTCGCCGGTGAGATCCGCAGCGGGTATATCGATGTGGAAATTGTGCCGGAAGAGCTGGGTTTTGCGGTCAACATCGGCGAACTGCTGGTAACCGAATGCGAAATGGTCAATGGCTTTGTCGCACCGCATGATGAGCCGCCACACTTTACCCGCGGCTACGGGCTGGTGTTCGGCATGAGCGAACGCAAAGCGATGGCGATGGCGCTGGTCGACCGCGCCCTGCAAGCCGCCGACTACGGCGAGCCGATTAAAAGCCCGGCGCAGGACGAAGAGTTTGTGCTGGCGCACGCGGATAACGTCGAAGCGGCAGGTTTTGTCTCGCATCTGAAACTCCCCCACTACGTTGATTTCCAGGCCGAACTGGATTTGCTCAGACAGCTGCAACAGGAGAAACATCGTGGCTAACGCGCTAACCGGTTACAACTTTGCTTTCCTTGATGAGCAAACCAAACGCATGATCCGCCGCGCGCTGCTTAAAGCAGTGGCGATCCCCGGTTATCAGGTGCCGTTTGGCGGGCGCGAAATGCCGATGCCCTATGGCTGGGGCACCGGCGGCATCCAGATCACCGCCAGCGTGATCGGTGAAGATGACGTGCTGAAAGTGATCGACCAGGGCGCGGACGATACCACCAACGCCGTCTCCATCCGCCAGTTCTTTACCCGCGTTACCGGCGTGGAAACCACCGAACGCACCGCCGACGCCACGCTGATTCAGACGCGTCATCGCATTCCCGAAACGCCGCTCAAAGAAGATCAAATTCTGATTTACCAGGTGCCGATCCCGGAACCGCTGCGCTTTATCGAGCCGCGCGAGACGGAAACCCGCACCATGCACGCGCTGGAAGAGTACGGCGTGATGCAGGTGAAGTTGTACGAAGATATTGCGCGTTTTGGCAACTTCACTACCCGCTACGCATGGCCGGTAAAAGTGAACGCCCGCTACGTGATGGACCCGTCGCCAATCCCGGCGTTCGATAACCCGAAAATGCACATGATGCCCGCCCTGCAACTGTTTGGCGCCGGGCGTGAAAAACGCATCTACGCCGTGCCGCCCTATACGCAGGTGGTGAGCCTCGATTTTGAGGATTACCCCTTCGCGCCGCAAAAGTGGGATCAGCCGTGTGCCATTTGTGGTTCCACCCATAGCTACCTGGATGAAGTGGTGCTGGATGATACCGGCACGCGCATGTTCGTCTGCTCCGACACCGATTTCTGCCGCCAACAGAGCGAGGCTTTACGCAAATGACCCAACCGCTGCTTTCGGTGACTCACCTTTCCCATCTTTATGCGCCAGGCAAGGGCTTTCAGGACGTCTCTTTCGATTTGTGGCCGGGCGAAGTGCTGGGCATTGTCGGTGAATCTGGCTCTGGCAAAACCACGCTGCTGAATGCCATTTCGGCGCGTCTGGTGCCCCAGCACGGCACCATTACGTACCAGGCGCGCGACCTCTACGCAATGAGCGAAGCCGAACGCCGTCGCCTACTGCGCACCGAGTGGGGCGTGGTCCATCAGCATCCGCTCGATGGTCTGCGCCGCCAGGTTTCCGCTGGCGGCAATATCGGCGAACGTCTGATGGCAACCGGGGCGCGGCATTACGGCGATATCCGTGACCGCGCTGAGCAGTGGCTCAGCGATGTCGAGATCCCGCCGTCACGCATCGACGATTTGCCTACCACTTTTTCCGGCGGCATGCAGCAACGTCTGCAAATTGCCCGTAACCTGGTCACCCGCCCGAAACTGGTGTTTATGGATGAGCCCACCGGCGGGCTGGATGTTTCCGTACAGGCGCGTTTGCTCGACCTGCTGCGCGGCCTGGTGGTGGAGATGAACCTCGCCGTGGTGATGGTGACCCATGATTTGGGCGTTGCGCGGCTGCTGGCGAACCGCTTGCTGGTGATGAAACAAGGTCAGGTGGTGGAAAGTGGGTTAACCGATCGGGTGCTCGACGATCCGCACCACCCTTACACCCAATTGCTGGTCTCCTCGGTATTGCAAAATTAAGGAGTGGATGATGACTGTTTTGCGTGTGGAAAATGTCAGCAAGACCTTCGTTCTGCATCACCAAAACGGCGTGCGCCTGCCGGTGCTGCGCGAAACATCGCTCAGTGTCGGGGCCGGTGAATGTGTGGTGCTGCATGGCCATTCCGGCAGCGGGAAATCGACCCTGCTGCGTTCGCTGTACGCCAACTACCTGCCCGACGCCGGACATATTCATGTCAAACACGGCGATGAATGGGTGGATCTGGTGCAGGCTCCGGCGCGTAAAGTGCTGGAAGTGCGCCGTCACACCATTGGCTGGGTGAGCCAGTTTTTACGCGTTATTCCCCGCGTTAGCGCGCTGGATGTGGTAATGCAACCGCTGCTGGAACAGGGCATTGTCCGCGAACAGTGCGCACAAAAAGCGGGTGAACTGCTCACCCGGCTGAATGTGCCGGAACGCTTGTGGCATCTCGCTCCCGCCACCTTTTCCGGCGGTGAACAGCAGCGCGTTAATATCGCACGCGGGTTTATTGTCGACTACCCGATTTTGCTGCTCGATGAACCTACCGCTTCGCTGGATGAGAAAAACAGCGCCGCTGTCGTTGAACTGATCGCGCAGGCGAAAGCGCGCGGCGCAGCGATTGTCGGCATCTTTCACGATGGCGCCGTGCGCGAACATGTCGCCGACCGCCTCTACCCGATGGGGATCTCCGCATGATAATCAACAATGTAAAACTGATCCTCGAAGATGAGGTGATCAGCGGCTCGCTGGAAGTTCGTGACGGCGTAATTCGTGCTTTTGCCGAAACCCAAAGCCGCCAGCCCGGCGCGCATGATGGCGACGGCGGCTGGCTGATGCCTGGGCTTATTGAACTGCATACGGATAACCTGGATAAGTTCTTCACCCCGCGGCCGAAAGTGGACTGGCCCGCCCATTCCGCGATGAGCAGTCACGACGCGCTGATGGTCGCCAGCGGGATAACAACGGTGCTGGACGCGGTAGCGATTGGTGATGTGCGCGACGGCGGCGACCGGCTGGAGAATCTGGAAAAGATGATCAACGCCGTGGAAGATTCGCAAAAGCGCGGGTTGAACCGCGCCGAGCACCGCCTGCATCTGCGCTGCGAACTGCCGCATCACACCACTCTGCCGCTGTTTGAAAAACTGGTTGGCCGCGAGCCGGTCGCGCTGGTGTCGTTGATGGATCATTCGCCAGGACAGCGCCAGTACGCCAGCTATGAGAAGTATCGTGAATATTATCAGGGTAAATATCACCTCACCGATGAGCAGATGGATCAGTTCGAGCAGGAGCAACTGGCGCTCGCCGCACAGTGGTCGCAGCCCAACCGGTTAGCCATCGCCGCGATATGCAATGCGCGTAATCTGCCGCTAGCCAGCCACGATGACGCAACGCGCGAGCATGTTGTCGAATCGCACCAGCTCGGTAGCGTGATTGCTGAATTCCCGACCACTTTCACGGCGGCGGAAGCCTCGCGAGACCATGGATTAAGCGTGCTGATGGGCGCGCCCAATATCGTGCGCGGCGGTTCCCACTCCGGCAACGTGGCGGCACATAAGCTGGCGCAACTTGGCATGCTGGATATTTTGTCGTCCGACTACTACCCCGCCAGCCTGCTGGATGCGGTGTTTCGCGTAGCCAGCGATGAAGAGAATGATTTCAGCCTGGAGAAAGCGGTTCACCTGGTAACCAAAAACCCGGCACAGGCGCTGAATCTTAACGATCGCGGCGTGATCGCCGAAGGGAAGCGGGCGGATCTGGTGCTGGCGCACCACAAAGGCGACCACGTACGCATTGATCATGTCTGGCGCGAGGGGAAAAGGGTGTTCTGATGGGCAGACTGATCTGGTTAATGGGGCCGTCCGGCGCGGGCAAAGACTCGCTACTGGCGGCGCTGCGCCAGCGAGAGCATCCGCAATTACTGGTCGCGCACCGTTACATTACCCGCCCGGCCAGCGCCGGGAGCGAAAACCATATCGCGTTGAGTGAAAAAGAGTTTTTCACCCGTGCTGAGCAGCATCTGTTTACGCTGAGCTGGCATGCCAACGACTTTTATTACGGCATTGGCGCAGAGATAGACCTCTGGCTACAGGCCGGGTTTGATGTGGTGGTAAACGGTTCGCGCGGGCATCTGCAACAGGCGCAAGCGCAATATGGCGACACGCTGATGCCGGTGTACGTGCAGGTATCGCCCGGCATTTTGCGCCAACGCCTGGAAAAACGCGGGCGGGAGAGCCCCGCAGAGATTGAAGCGCGGCTGGAGCGCGCGGCGCGTTACCAGCCAGGCAATTGCCTGACACTGAATAACGATGGCAGTTTGCTACAGTCAGTAGAAGGACTGGTCATGCTGATTCGTGCGCAACAAGGGAAAAGCGCGTAATGATGTCGGCGTAGCGTTGCTGCGCCGGTTACGTTGACTCAACCGTTAAAGCGAGGCGCTATGAGCCTGACAATCACCCTCACCGGCACCGGCGGCGCACAACTGGTGCCGGTTTTTGGTTGCGACTGCGCAGCCTGCCGCCGTGCCCGTCAGAATGAAACCCATCGCCGTAAACCCTGTAGCGCCGTGGTGAAGTTTAACGACGCAGTGACCTTACTCGACGCCGGTATCCCCGATCTGATGGATACCTTTCCCGCCGGTCACTTTCAGCAGTTCCTGCTTACTCACTATCACATGGATCATGTGCAAGGGCTGTTTCCGTTGCGCTGGGGCGTGGGCGAGAAAATCCCGGTCTATGGCCCACCGGATGAACAGGGTTGCGACGATCTGTTTAAGCACCCCGGCCTGCTTGATTTCAGCCATACCGTTGAACCGTTTGTGGTGTTTGACCTGCAAGGTTTACAGGTGACGCCACTGCCGCTGAACCATTCGAAACTCACCTTTGGCTATTTGTTCGAATCGGCGCACAGCCGGGTGGCATGGCTGTCTGATACCGCCGGGTTACCGGACAAGACGTTAACGTTTCTGCTCAATAATCATCCACAAGTGGTGGTGATAGATTGTTCTTATGAACCACGTGCGCAAACGCCAAAAAATCACAGCGATTTGAACACGGTTATCGCCCTGAATGAGGTGATTGGCTGTCCAAGAGTTATCCTAACGCATATCAGTCATGTCTTTGATCAATGGATGATGAAAAACCCGCTGCCGACGGGGGTTGAAGCAGGGTATGATGGCATGCGGATTGTGCTGGATTAGACCGCATAATACCGATATATTCGTCGCATCTTTTCCGGTGGAAGCGGAATAAGCAGACGCAGCCTGTAAAGAGGTCGTTTGAGGGATTAAGCGTACAGACTCGAAGCAAAAAAAGTTGTTGCGCATAACGCAACGGGGTCTTACTTACCCGCGTGTGACCTGGCAGTTATTAGCACATCGCGGCTTTGACAGAGTATTGAGCTTGCCATGAATGTGCTTTTTATTTGTAGCCGAAACCAGTGGCGCAGCCCCACGGCTGAGCAGGTTTTTCGCCGCTACCCGGGGCTAAATGCCCGTTCCGCTGGCACGCAGCGCCAGGCGAGAAAAACCGTCTCCCCCGCCATTCTCTCCTGGGCGGATGTTATCTGCGTCATGGAAGAACATCACAAGAGCCGGATTCTGGAAGACTTCAGCCGCCTGGTGCAGCATAAACCGGTTTACGTGCTGGATATTCCTGACCATTACCACTTTATGGATCCGCAACTGATCGCGTTGCTGGAAGATGTTGTTCCGGCGCGTTTAGGTTTGCGCATCCCTGCGTAGCCGCGTTAGCGATAATCATCGTCTTCCAGCCTGCGCTGCTCATCTTCCAGCTGGCGTCGCTCGCGATCGAGCTGGCGCTGGCGGTCATCCAGTTGACGACGCCGATCCTCAAGCTGCTGATAACGGTCGTCGTACTGCCTGCGCTGATCGCGGCTTTGGTAGTCGTCATCGCGCCTGTCATCGCGGCTATCTGTGTTATACGCCTCGCCAATCGCCCGCTGGATATTACCAATCGCATCATCAATCACATCCGCGTGGGCAACCTGACCACTGAGTAAGAGAGCGCCGAGCACCAGCGCGTTCGCGTAACGTTTCATAAAGGCCAGCCTCAAATAGGGACGAGGCTTACGTTAATTCAGCCACACGTGCGCCGGGTAGCGGAGGAATCTCAAATCCACTACGCCGCAATGCGCCGCAGCGCCTGGGCGAGTTGTAGGCGGGTAAACGGTTTGCGCAACAGCTCGACATCCGGCAGCGCAGGGTTATGCGCCGGACGCAGATCCTGGCCGCTTATCAGCAACAGCGGCAGTTGCGGATAGTGCTGACGCGCAAGGTTAATCACTTCCGCCCCGCTTAACGTACCGGGCAACATCAGGTCACTAATCAGTGCGCCAATCTCCGGCGATGCGCTCAGTAGTTGCAACGCCTGCTCGCCGCTTTCGGCCTCCAGCGTTAGATACCCCAGCTCATGCAGCTGTTCACACAGCGTCTGGCGCACATCCGCTTCATCTTCCAGCACCAGAATCAGCGTGTCGCGGGTATCACGCGTTTGCGCCAAATCGGGTTCGGGATGATTGACCACCTGCACCGCCGCGCGTGGCAGTTGCAAACGCACCGTGGTGCCCTGCCCTGGCGCGCTTTCGATCTCTACCCGCCCGCCGGACTGACGGACAAAACCGTAAACCATCGACAGCCCTAACCCGCTGCCGCTGCCGGTCTGCTTGGTAGTGAAGAACGGTTCAAATACCTGTGCTTTCACCTCTTGCGACATCCCGCAGCCGTGATCCACCACTTCCAGCGCCACCATATCCTGCTTGCGCCCGTCGCTGCGGGTCACGCGCTGGTTCCAGGTGCGCACTTTGATAACGCCGCTCTCTCCTTCCATGGCATCGCGGGCGTTCATCACCAGGTTGATGATGGCGTTTTCCAGTTGTCCGACATCGATCCACGCGGGCCACGCCGGGTTCTGTGCCTCAATCTCCAGCGTCAATGTCGCCGGCAGGGAATGGCGCATCAGCTCGCCGAGGTTTTCCAGCAGCGGCTGCATCTCTACCGCGTGCGGATGCAGCGACTGCTTACGTGAAAACGCCAGCAGGCGCTGCGTGAGCAACGCCCCGCGCTCGGCGGCTTTCAGCGCCCGCGAAATACGTGGCGCATCCGGCGAACCGGGCGCGACCAGTTCGAGGCTGCCGATGATCACCGCCAGCAGGTTGTTAAAGTCGTGCGCCAGCCCACCGGTCAGTTGCCCGACCGCTTTCATCTTCTGGCTGTGCAGCAATGCGGCTTCCAGCCCTTTACGTTCGGTTCGGTCCAGCACCACGTTAACCATCCCGCGCCCTGGCACCGGGCTGAAGCGCAGCTCAATGGTGCGGTCATCCGCCAGCCGCAATTCTTGCGGTTTTGGCAGCGCCCGGGCGAGATTCTCCTGCACATGGTTGGGTAAATCACTTACCTGGTGCAGCAAACGCTGGTAATGCTGGCCGCGCTGAAGCGCATCGGCAGTTAACCCCAGCAGCAGCGGATATTGCGGGTTCCACACGACCAGACAGCCCTGGTTATCAAACAAGGCAAAGCCGTCGCGCATGGCGTGAAACGTGGTTTCCAGTTGCGTACTTTTCTCTTTCAGTAGCTTTGAGGTGTGCTCCAGCGAGGCGGTGTTGCGCGCAAAGACATTAAACGCCCGCGCCAGTTCGCCCAGCTCATCACGCCGCTGCAAACCCGGTACGGAAACGTCCTTTTCACCGTGCGCCAGCCGCGACATCGCGCGCGAAATCGCAGTTAAATTAGATCCCAGGTTACGGTAGATATACCAACCGGCAAAGCCGGTGATCACCAGCGCCAGCAGGGCGAAAACGCTGATAAACGCAATGATGGAACGCATCTCCTGGTGGCTCTGGGTGGTGCGCAGCTCAGAGGCGTTCGCCACTTCCGAGACATACTGGTTAATGTCGCTGTTGAGCAGCGCCACCAGCGCTTTGATGTGAAACATCGACCAGCTAATCGCCAGATCGCTCTCTTCCAGTTGCAGCGACAGCGGCTCCAGTTTGCGCAACTCGGCGCTGAAATCGGGCAGGATAAACGCCACCGTTGGGCTGGCGCTTTGCAGCGGTAATGTCTCCATCACTTCAGACAGTTGCTTGATGGTCGGGCGCGGGGAAGGCGTTTGAATAGCGGCGATGATGAGCCGGTCCATCTCTTCCAGCAGGCGGCTGTCGGGGATATTTCCCCCTTCCCGCGTATTTATCTCCTGTAAATGACGCAAATAACTTTGGCTCTGGTAGAGCGAGCTGAGCAGCGCATTACGCTCCAGGTGGCGGCGCTGTCCGCGTTGCAGCATCTCGGTGACGCTTTGCTGCAACTCATGGCTGCGCCGCGTGATCTGCGCCACCAGTTGCGGCTCCAGTTGCGCAAGCGGCGCGTTCGCCAGCTGGTTTAGCGAGTGTTGTAGCGCACTTTGCGTTGCTTTCAGCCGCTCGGCTTCACCTTTGTACTCCAGCGCGCCGACCACCTGCGATAAACGCACCGCCGCCGTGGCAACGTTGGCGGTATCGCGCGCCAGGTTCATGCTGCCGGTCATATCGTCCAGCGTCTGCTGTTGCACCTGTTCCTGGATCTGGCTGGCATGGCGAAAGCCAAGCACTGCCACGCCACACACCATTAAGGTCACGGCCACCACTAACACATTGAAAAACAGCAACCGCCCACGGGCGCTGGAAAAGAACGGATTCGCGCGATACGGCATAGTGGCTCCATAAGAGGCTCAACGCGGGTATGGGCGTCACTATGACAAATATGAACAGCTTCTGACATTGTGCATTTACGAACGTGTGATGAAGTGCGGATATCGTCCTTCCGAGGAGCCTGACATGAGCACAACGCCCGTTCTGGAGATGCGCAACATTGCCAAAGCGTTTGGCAAGTTTTACGCGCTCAAAGGGGTGGACCTGACGGTCTGGCCCGGCGAGATCCACGCGCTAATGGGGGAAAACGGCGCGGGGAAAAGCACGTTAATGAAAATTCTTGCCGGGGCGTACAGCGCCACCAGCGGCGAGATCCTGATTGACGGCCAGCCTTACAGTATCAAAGGCCCGAAAGACGCGCTGGCGGCGGGCATCACCTTGATTTACCAGGAGATGCAGCTCGCGCCCAATCTTACCGTCGCCGAAAACATCTTTCTCGGCAGCGAAATCGCCCGTGGCGGACTGGTGCAGCGCAAAGAGATGGCTACGCAAGCCCAGGCGGTAATCGATCGCCTTGGCGCCAATTTCAAAGCCACCGACCGGGTGATGACGTTAACCATCGCCGAACAACAGCAGGTGGAGATCGCCCGCGCATTGCACCGCAACAGCCGCATTCTGGTAATGGACGAACCCACCGCCGCCCTCTCCTCGCGTGAAACTCACCGCCTGTTTGAACTGATCCTGCGCCTGCGCGATCAAGGCATGGCGATTATCTACATCAGCCACCGCATGGCGGAAGTGTATGAGCTTTCCGATCGCGTCAGCGTGCTGCGCGACGGGCAATACGTCGGCAGCCTGACCCGCGACAAACTGAACGCCTCCGAGCTGGTGCGCATGATGGTCGGGCGACCACTCAGCGATCTGTTTAACAAAGAGCGCGATATTCCGCTCGGCAGCCCACGTCTGAGCATTCACCACCTGACGGATAACGAAAAGATCCAGCCGGTTAGCTTGCATGTCCGCGCCGGGGAGATCGTCGGTCTCGCCGGGCTGGTTGGTGCGGGGCGATCGGAACTGGCGCAGTTGATCTTCGGCGTGCGTAAAGCCACCGGCGGCATGATCGAAGTGGATGGCGAACCGGTGGTGATCCACTCCCCGCGCGCCGCCATTGATTTGGGCATCGGTTTTTTGACCGAAAACCGCAAAGAGCAAGGGCTGTTTCTCGAACTGGCGGCGCAGGAGAACATCACCATGGCGACGCTTGAGCGCGACGCCGCCTGGGGAATGCTCGATCGCAAAAAAGCGCAGTCGATCTCCGATGATGCCATCAAGCTGCTCAATATCCGCGTACCGCACGCGCAAGTACGGGCGGGCGGGCTTTCCGGCGGCAACCAACAGAAACTGCTGATCTCGCGCTGGGTGGCGATTGGCCCCCGCATTTTGATCCTCGACGAGCCAACGCGCGGCGTCGATGTCGGCGCGAAAAGCGAGATCTACCGGATCATGAACCAGATGGCGCGCAAAGGCGTGGCGATCCTGATGATCTCCAGTGAGTTACCGGAAGTGGTCGGCATGAGCGATCGCGTGTATGTGATGCGCGAAGGCGAGATTGCCGGTGAGTTACTCAACGGCGACATCACCCAGGAAAACATCATGACGCTGGCGACCGGCGTTAACGAATCCCTACATCCGGCGGTACACCATGACTGATTACAAAGAAAATACAGCCACCGAGGTCGCCAAATCGGCCTCCGCCAAAAAAATGTTAATGGGCGATCTGATGCAAACGGTCGGCATTCTGCCGATTTTGATCCTCATCGTCGCCGTGTTTGGCTTTATCGCGCCGAACTTCTTTACCGAAAGCAATTTACTGAATATCACCCGCCAGGCGTCGATCAACATCGTGCTGGCAGCAGGGATGACCTTCATCATTCTGACCGGCGGCATCGACCTGTCTGTCGGGTCGATCCTTGGTACTACAGCAGTGGCAGCAATGGTGGTGTCGTTGATACCGGAGCTCGCCATGCTGTCGGTGCCGGCGGCGCTGATGCTTGGCCTGGTGCTGGGGCTGTTTAACGGTGCGCTGGTGGCGTTCGCCGGGTTGCCGCCGTTTATCGTCACGCTCGGCACTTACACCGCGCTGCGCGGTGCGGCCTATCTGCTGGCTGACGGCACCACAGTGATTAACTCCGACATCAGTTTTGAGTGGATCGGCAATAACTATCTTGGCCCGGTGCCGTGGCTGGTGGTGATCGCGCTGGCAGTGATTGTGGTGTGCTGGTTTATCCTGCGCCGCACCACGCTTGGCGTACATATTTACGCGGTGGGCGGCAATATGCAGGCCGCACGCCTGACCGGCATCAAAGTGTGGCTGGTGTTGCTGTTCGTCTATGGCATGAGTGGGTTGCTTTCCGGTCTTGGCGGGGTGATGAGCGCCTCGCGCTTGTACAGCGCCAACGGCAACCTCGGCATGGGCTATGAGCTGGACGCCATCGCGGCGGTGATCCTCGGCGGTACCAGCTTTGTCGGCGGCATTGGCACCATCACCGGTACGCTGGTGGGGGCGCTGATTATCGCCACCTTAAACAATGGGATGACGCTGATGGGCGTCTCCTACTTCTGGCAATTGGTGATCAAAGGGGCGGTGATCATCATAGCGGTGCTGATCGACAAATACCGTACCCGACATCATCAGGCAGCATAACAATACCCTACAAAACAGCAACATAAGCGAGGATTACAGCATGCGTCTTAAACCTCTTGTCACTGCGCTCTGCGCGGGTGCTCTGCTGGCCAGCGCCCCGTTCGCGCAGGCCAAAGAACTGAAGTCCATCGGCGTGACGGTGGGCGATCTGGCCAACCCCTTCTTCGTGCAAATCACCAAGGGGGCGGAGCTGGAAGCGCGCAAACTGGCGGGCGATAAGGTCAAAGTGACGCTGGTTTCCAGCGGCTACGATCTCGGTCAGCAAGTGGCGCAGATTGACAACTTTATCGCCGCCAAAGTCGACATGATCATCCTCAACGCCGCAGACTCCAAAGGCATCGGCCCGGCGGTGAAACGGGCAAAAGACGCCGGGATCGTCGTCGTGGCGGTTGACGTGGCGGCGGAAGGCGCTGACGCCACCATCACTTCCGATAACACCCAGGCGGGTGAAATGGCGTGTAAATACATCACCGATCGTCTGAAAGGCAAAGGCAATGTGGTGATCATCAACGGGCCGCCGGTTTCCGCCGTACAGAACCGTGTCGAAGGTTGCCAGACCGAGTTTAAACGCCACCCGGACATCAAGGTGCTTTCCGATAACCAGAACGCCAAAGGCAGCCGTGAAGGCGGGCTGGAAGTGATGACCTCACTGCTTGCCGCTAACCCGAAAATCGACGGCGTGTTTGCGATTAACGATCCGACGGCGATCGGTGCCGATCTGGCTGCTAAACAGGCGCAACGCAACGAGTTCTTTATTGTTGGCGTCGACGGCAGCCCGGACGGTGAAGAGGCGCTGAAACGTAAGAACTCGCTGTTTGTCGCCACCCCGGCGCAGGATCCCCAAGTGATGGCCGCCCGCGCGGTGGAAATTGGTTATGACATCCTGCAAGGCAAACCCGCGCCGAAAGCGCCGGTGCTGATACCGGTGACCATGATCGATAAACAGAATGTCGGCAGTTACAAAGGCTGGACGGTGAAATAACGGTTTATCCCTCTCCCGCAAGGGAGAGGGAGTGCCAACACAGGGGATACCATGAAACGCTCCGCCATTAATGAGATTCTCGGCCATACACGACAGTTCTTCTCGATGCACGATGTGCATCTGCCTCCTTTTGCCAGTTTTCCGCCAACCAAATGGCAACAGCTGGACAGAGAGGCCTGGCGCGAAGTGTTCGATCTGAAGTTAGGCTGGGATGTCACCGCCTTCGGCAGTTCGAATTTCTACGCCCAGGGGCTGACGCTGTTTACGCTGCGCAACGGCTCGCCCAACGGCGCGCCCTATGAAAAATGTTATGCGGAAAAGATCATGCATGTGCGCGACGCACAGGTGACACCGATGCATTTTCACTGGCGCAAGCGCGAGGACATCATTAATCGCGGCGGCGGTAATTTAATTATTGAACTGTGGAACGCCGGAGCGAATGACGAGACGCTCAACACCGACGTTACCGTGGTCATTGATGGCTGCATTCAGACACACGCGGCGGGCAGCCAGCTGCGCCTCTCACCAGGGGAAAGTATTTGCCTGCCACCGGGGCTGTATCACAGCTTCTGGGGTGAACCCGGCTTCGGCGATGTGCTGGTCGGGGAAGTGTCGTCGGTAAACGATGACGAGCATGACAACCACTTCCTGAATGCCATGGATCGCTACAACAACATTCTGGAAGACGAACCGGCGCTGCTGGTGCTGTGCAACGAGTATCATCTGTTTCTGAGCTAAAGGAGTTTGCTATGCCGCTGATTTCTCTTGCCGAAGGCCTGACCCACGCCCGCGAACATCACTACGCCCTGGGCGCGTTCAACGTGCTCGACTCCCACTTTCTACGCGCCTTGTTCGCCGCCGCGAAACAGGAGCGCTCGCCGTTTATCATCAACATCGCCGAAGTGCATTTTAAGTACATCTCGCTGGACTCGCTGGTCGAAGCGGTGAAATTCGAGGCCGCCTGCAGTGACATTCCGGTGGTCTTAAATCTCGACCACGGGCTGCACTTTGAATCCGTGGTGCGCGCGCTGCGGCTCGGCTTTAGTTCGGTGATGTTCGATGGCTCCACGCTGGAGTACGAAGAGAATATTCGCCAGACGCGGGAAGTGGTGAAGATGTGCCATGCGGTGGGCGTGTCCGTTGAAGCCGAGCTGGGCGCGGTGGGCGGCGATGAAGGCGGTGCGTTGTACGGTCACGCCGATGAAGCCTGTTTCACCGATCCGGCGCTGGCGCGGGATTTTGTGGATCGCACCGGCATCGATACGCTGGCGGTCGCCATTGGTAACGCGCACGGCAAGTACAAAGGCGAGCCGAAACTCGATTTCGAACGTCTGGACGCCATTCGCCAGCAAACCGGCCTGCCGCTGGTGCTGCACGGCGGTTCCGGCATCAGCGATGACGATTTCCGCCGCGCCATCTCGCTCGGCATTCATAAAATCAATTTCTACACCGGCATGTCGCAAGCCGCGCTGGGCGCCATCGAGCAGCGCATGAGCAACCGCCAGCCGTTATATGATGAGTTCGCGCAGCTATTGCTCAGTGTTGAAGAAGCCATTACCGATACCGTCGCCGGGCAGATGCGCATCTTTGGCAGCGCGGGGCAACTGTGATGGAACGTAAAGGGGTTATCGCCGCCGGAAATATGCTGGTCGATCATGTCCACCAGATTGTGCAGTGGCCGGAGCGCGGCTGGCTGGCGGAAATCACCCACAGCGAGCGCTCCACCGGCGGTGCGCCGCTGAATGTCCTGCTGACGCTGGCGAAAATGCACGTTGGCCTGCCGCTACAGGCGGTCGGGCTGGTGGGCGAAGACAGCGACGGCGATTATATTCTGGCGATGCTGGAGCAGTACCACGTCAACCGCCAGCATGTACAGCGCACCACGTCGGCACCGACGTCCATGTCGCAGGTGATGACCGATCCTTCCGGGCAGCGCACCTTTTTCCACTCGCCGGGAGCCAATCGTCTGCTGGATCTGCCCGCCTTTGACGGGCTGGATGGCAGCATGAAGATTTTCCATCTCGGTTATTTACTGCTGCTCGACAGCCTGGATAAACCCGATGAGGAATTTGGCACCCGCAGCGCACGCCTGCTGGCGCAAATGCGCGAACAGGGCTTTGAAACCTCGCTCGATTTAGTGTCGCGTAAAGGCGATCCGCGCTATCAACCGCTGGTGCTGCCCTGCTTGCCGCATCTCGATTATCTGGTGATCAACGAACTGGAAGCGGGCGAGTTCAGCGGACTGGCAATGCGCACAGCCGACGACGGGCCGCATATCGACAATATCGCTCTCGCCGCAGCAAAACTGCTGGCGGCGGGCGTAAAACAGCGGGTGGTGATCCACTGCCCGGAAGGTGCCTGGGGTGAAGCACCCGGCGAAGCGGGCAACTGGGTACCTTCGCGGATGCTGAGCCAGGCCGAAATTATTGGCAGCGTGGGGGCGGGAGACGCCTTTTGCGCCGGTTTTTTATATGGTTGCCACGAAAGCTGGCCGCTGCAAAAAAGCATTTTGCTGGCGCATGCCTGCGCCCGCGCCAGCCTGCTGTGCGCCAACGCCATTGACGGCGCGAAAACGCTGGACGAGTTATTACAAGAGTGTTGAGGCTCAGGCGGCTTTATCACCGTGAGAAACGTCTGCGGCAAACACGTAACCAAGCCCGCGCAAGGTTTTGATCAACGCGGGTTGGTGAGGATTGGTTTCGATTTTGCGGCGCAGGCGCATAATCAACACGTCAATGGTGCGATCAAACACATCGACGCTTTCGCTGTGCGTCAGCTCCAGCAACTGTTCGCGATTCAGTACCCGACGCGCGTTTTGCACCAGCGCCAGCAATAAGCTGTACTCCCCTTGCGTCAACGCCACGCTCTGCTGCTGCGGGTTAAACAGCTCACAGCGCTCAGGATCGAGATGCCAGCCGTTAAAGACAAACCCCGGCGTTTTTATCGCGGTGGCTTCCGCCGCCAGCACGCCGGTACGCCGTAATACCGCTTTAACGCGCGCGACCAGCACACGCGCGTTAAAAGGTTTGCCAATGTAGTCATCGGCGCCCATTTCCAGGCCGACCACCACATCCGATTCGCTGCCCAGCCCGGTCAGCATCACCACCGGCAGCGACGGACGCAGTTTTTGCAACTGCTGTAATACCTGCAAGCCGTTGATATCCGGCAACATCATATCCAACAGCACCAGCGCGATATCCGCATGCTGCGCACAAAGGTTTACCGCATCACGCCCGTTATGGCAGGCGTAGACCGTAAAGACGTGCTCGTTGAGCACATCTTCCAGCAGTGAACACACCGCCGTATCGTCATCCACAACCAGAATCGCAGGTTTCATTATCCGCTTCCGCCAGGCTTTATTTGCTCATTCTGGCTCATTCTGTTGGCTGCGATTGATAAATGCAGCGACTAAATGCCGGATTTTTAACCGGGGTCACATCCACCTCGCCTTTCGACACGTCACTTTTGACGATGACCTGCGTTTCGTCAGTATTTTGACCAAATATCCGCCGTAATATCAGTGAATACCCCCAGCAACACTGTGGCATAGAAGATGCATAATCGGGGGCGATATTCTTAACTGGAGCGAAAGTGATGAAAAAAGTCGTCACGGTTTGCCCGTATTGCGCCTCAGGTTGCAAGATTCACCTGGTGGTCGATAACGGCAAAATCGTTCGGGCGGAGGCTGCGCAGGGCAAGACCAATCAGGGCACGCTCTGCCTGAAGGGTTATTACGGCTGGGATTTTATTAACGATACCCAGATTCTGACACCTCGCCTGAAAACCCCGATGATCCGTCGCCAGCGCGGCGGCAAACTGGAGTCGGTATCCTGGGATGAAGCGCTCGATTATGTCGCCGGTCGTCTGAGCGCCATCAAAGAGAACTACGGTCCGGATGCAATCCAGACCACCGGCTCTTCCCGCGGTACGGGTAATGAAACCAACTACATAATGCAAAAATTCGCGCGCGCCGTTATTGGTACCAATAACGTCGACTGCTGCGCTCGCGTCTGACACGGCCCATCGGTTGCAGGTCTGCACCAGTCGGTCGGTAATGGCGCGATGAGTAATGCCATTAATGAAATTGATAACACAGATTTAGTGTTTATCTTTGGTTACAACCCGGCGGATTCTCACCCGATCGTCGCTAATCATGTGATTCGCGCGAAACAAAACGGGGCGAAAATCATCGTCTGCGATCCGCGCAAAATCGAAACCGCGCGCATTGCTGATATGCACGTTGCATTGAAAAACGGGTCGAACATCGCCCTGCTCAACGCAATGGGGCATGTCATTATTGAGGAAAAGCTGTACGACGAAGCGTTTGTCGCCAATCGTACCGAAGGGTTTGAAGAGTACCGGAAAATCGTTGAAGGCTATACGCCGGAATCGGTCGAGGAGATCACCGGCGTCACTGCGCAGGAGATCCGCCAGGCCGCCCGTATGTATGCCGGTGCGAAAACCGCCGCCATTCTGTGGGGCATGGGCGTGACCCAGTTCTACCAGGGGGTGGAAACCGTGCGTTCGCTGACCAGCCTCGCGATGCTGACGGGCAACCTCGGCAAAGCGCACGTTGGGGTGAACCCGGTGCGTGGTCAGAACAACGTACAGGGTGCCTGCGATATGGGCGCGTTACCGGATACCTACCCGGGTTACCAGTACGTGAAAGAGGAGGCGCACCGCGAGAAATTCGCCAAAGCCTGGGGCGTTGAAAGCCTGCCTGCGCATACCGGTTATCGCATCAGCGAACTGCCGCACCGCGTTGAGCATGGCGAAGTCCGCGCCGCCTACATCATGGGCGAAGATCCGCTTCAGACCGATGCCGAGCTTTCAGCGGTACGTAAGGCGTTTGAAGGGCTGGAACTGGTGATTGTGCAGGACATTTTCATGACCAAAACCGCAGCCGCGGCGGACGTCATCCTGCCGTCGACCTCCTGGGGTGAGCACGAAGGTGTGTATACCGCAGCGGATCGCGGCTTCCAGCGCTTCTTTAAAGCGGTGGAACCGAAGTGGGATCTGAAAACGGACTGGCAAATCATCAGCGAGATTGCCACCCGGATGGGCTATCCGATGCATTACAACAACACGCAGGAAATCTGGGATGAATTGCGTCATCTCTGCCCGGACTTCTACGGCGCCACCTACGAAAAAATGGGGGAGCTGGGCTACATTCAGTGGCCGTGTCGTGACACGTCGGATACCGATCAAGGCACGTCGTATCTGTTCAAAGAAAAATTCGACACGCCGAATGGGCTGGCGAAGTTCTTCACCTGCGACTGGGTCGCGCCAATGGATAAACTCAACGAAGAGTATCCAATGGTGCTTTCCACCGTGCGTGAAGTGGGTCACTACTCCTGCCGTTCAATGACCGGTAACTGCGCCGCGCTCGCCGCGCTGGCGGATGAACCGGGTTATGCGCAAATCAACACGGCCGACGCTGCAAGGCTTGGCATTGAAGATGAAGCGCTGGTGTGGGTGAACTCGCGCAAAGGCAAAATCATTACGCGTGCGCAGGTCAGCGAGCGTCCGAATAAAGGCGCGGTATATATGACCTACCAGTGGTGGATTGGTGCCTGTAACGAGCTGGTGACGGAGAACTTAAGCCCGATTACCAAAACGCCGGAGTACAAATACTGCGCCGTGCGCGTGGAGCCGATCGCCGATCAGCGCGCCGCCGAGCAGTATGTAATAGATGAGTACAACAAACTGAAGACTCGCCTGCGCGAAAGCGCAATGGGTTAAGCGGTTAATGCGGGGTGTTCATCACCCCGCATTTTTTCAGATCTCTTTGGTAAAACAGCCAAACCAGAAGCCATTTTCGCGTTCGAACTTTTCATCGCCGAAAGCGCGAGTATGCTCGGAAACCACATCCAGACAGCAAACAGACAACCCCGCCAGATAGCGTTTCAGCTCATCCGCCGAATAGGCTTTTTCAATCATGTTGTCGAACTTACGTTTAAACAAGCCCGGCTCATCCAGCGTTACATCGACGACTTTATCGTTAACTACCGCCTGGTTACTGACTGCGAGGAAAAAATAAGCACCGCCCGGTTTCAGCAACCTGACTACGTTGCTGAAATAAGCGACTCGTACCGCTTCATCGGGAATAAAGGTGATGGCGGACATAATATCGAAAATGCAATCAAAATGAGCATTCGGAAAGGGTAAATCCCCCGCCGCGTTGGCCTTGATAAGTTGTACAATACCTTTTTGTTGATAATCGCTTAGCAACTCGGCTGTTTTATTAATTGCGACATCGGTCTGATCAATACCAACATAATTATCAGAAAAACCATGTGTAATCAGGTAATGAAGATTGCGGCCAAATCCACAGCCAATTTCAAGCGTATTGACGGTAGTCGAGTCAGTTTGTATATATTCCAGACTTTCGTAAATTCGTCTTATTGCGTAACTGGGTGTGGTGCGCACACTTTGATCCGCCGATTTTTTATGTAACTCTTCCCATTTATTTTTATTTTGCTGGCTGCGCTTATTTGATGCAAAGATATCCATGGAATTCACCGTATTTCATGATCGTGGCAATTTGTTTAAACCCGACTTCCGCAAGGATTTTT
This sequence comes from Kosakonia sp. SOY2, assembly GCF_027109175.1. Classification (NCBI taxonomy): domain Bacteria; kingdom Pseudomonadati; phylum Pseudomonadota; class Gammaproteobacteria; order Enterobacterales; family Enterobacteriaceae; genus Kosakonia; species Kosakonia sp. SOY2. The sequence goes on along the minus strand of NZ_JAPVXH010000005.1, from coordinate 99,354 downwards.
CTATTTTCCCGCTCGGTGCAAGGCCGCATCACTCCTTCGAGGCTAAATTTCTTAGCGATAATCTCATCAATCGAAAAGCCTCGTGATAGCTTAAATTTTAGATAGCAAGACTCTATCATTTCATTTATTTTTGAATCGTCAATAACCTCTTTTTCAAAAATAATCAGCGCGCCTCCAGGAATTAATGCGTCGTATAATTTTTCATACGCTATTATGCGCTTAGTCAAGGGAATAAATTGCAAGCAGTAATAAGAGGCGATAAAGTCGCACGCTTCCATATCGATATTTTCAATGGTGTCATGCACATATTCAATGGGTAAACTACCGGTTCTTTTTTTTGCCTGCACGATCATATTCTGCACCGGCTCAACGCCAATAAACCGTGTCGCTGTTTTTTGACTATGACGGGTATAGATTTTATGAATCAGTGCGCCGGTGGAGCAGCCGATTTCATAAAACACGGAACCTTCTTTAATAAAGAAATCGCTTAAAAAACCAATAAGCTCATGGCCCTCCTGATAAACTGGCACCGACATTTGCACATGTTCATCAAAATGGCTGGCGACATCGTTATCAAAAGACCATTGTTTTCCGGTTGATATCGAAATACTGTTACCCACTTCCATGTTAATACTCCCGATTAAGAAGAAAGAGTGAAAGGACAATCAGGCATCCGCCGATAATAAGTTGGATGGAGAGACCATCATGCAAGGTGAAAATAGAAAAGATCGTTGAAAAGAGAGGAACCAGAAACAGAAAACCGCTGGCAAGGGTTGCGCCACCCTGCCGTAGTGCTGAAAACCATAAACCGAACGAGCCAACGCTGGCCGGTAAAATAAGCCAAATAAACCACACCCAGCCCCAGGTTTGTAAATCGCCGATGTCATATTTTTCATGTCTTATCCAGGCGATGATCAACATAAACAGCGCGCCGAGAAAAAGCTGCCAGCCGGTAAATACCCAGCTATCTTTATCAAAAACAAATCGCTTACTCACGACCGTGCATACCGCCCAGCATATCGATCCTAAAAACGCATAAAATAAACCGGTTCCGCCTTTAACGCTCTCAAGCCCCAGGCAAACAATGACACCCGCAACACCGATGACCAGTGAGATAATTTTTCGCTTGTTTAATTTATCGTGCAGTAAATAATGCGCCAATATCGCAAGCCACAGAGGATTGGTAAAAAGAATAATAGAAGACATGGATGAGGTAACGCTCTCCAGCGCCAGATTGAGAAAACCCATTGTCCCTGTCGTTTGCAACGCACCGACGACCGCAGTTAAAAGCAGCCCCTTCGCGACAGAACCTTCACTGGTCGGGATGATAGCCTGAATGCCACGGGTAAAGATGGGAATTAATAGCATAAAAAGCCCGGCCGCCATAAACCGCCAACCGCCCATTAAAAATGGCGGCATGTTTTCATAAGAGATTAAGTATTTCCCGGTTGGAAAAGAAGACCCCATACAGAGGGTCGCAATAACGACTTTTATCAGAAAGTTCATATTTCTCGTGGTCACACCGCTTTCCTTTTATCAATATAGCCAATGGCAAACAATAAAACGGATGAAAGAGCAATAACGAGCATGGAGAGAAAGACATAATCCAGCTGCCTGAAAAAAGCAGCAGCGGTAAACAGATACTGAATAATAACCAGCGCCAGCAGAAGTTTTCGGATAAATGCATCTCCATGCCGAACAGAAAAAAGAATACCTAAAGGTGCAAAAATAATGACCACCGGAATCGTTGCACTAAGATATTTTAACGTCTGCATATTCACATTACCGGCACTGATATTTAACGCTGTCGCAAAGATGGATATCAATGCCATCACAATAACCGCAGAAGGTGTTGCCACAGATTCGGTGCGGGAGAACATTAAAATCAAAACACAAAAAAAGACCACATCGATGCCATTACCAATCCATGACGTTACAATCCCCCCCGCAAAGCAAATAGCGATAAATAGCAGTAATCGCCAGCCTCTCGCGTGGGTAATTCCAACAGTCTGCGAAATGGTTTTTTTCCTTCGGACGACAAAAATCGCTGCGCCAAAAGCAAGCCAGAATGAGGAGAAAAAAACTTTTAAGCCTGCGGATGAAAAGGGATTGGGAATATAAAATAACGCCAGCAGATAGCCCAAAAAGCTGGTTATTACACACCAGGTTATCAGAAATTTATCCACCGGTATCTTCCGGGTAACTATCGCTAAAGAAGACGCCGTCATGCCAAACGATTGCATAGCAAGGCAAAAAACAGCGGCCTCTTTCGCGGGGATCTGCTTGATAAATGTCAGTACCGGAAACGCCACCACACCACCGCCGACCGGTGTGGCACTGCCGACAAATGCGCCGACCATCATGGCGAGACTTAAAATATAATTCTCAGCAATACTAACAAAGCCAGTAATATAAACCGTCAATAAAAGCCATAAAATTAAAGCAAAAAATCTGAAAAAGAGGAGGGAGTCCTTATATAGAGGTCGTTGTAAGAACATTATGACTGCCTTGTCTGTTCTGAATTGCGGTATTCTTTACGAACAAACACATAAATGTTTAATTCTTTAATGAACTATGAACGTCATGACAGAGCAACTTCCTAATTTTAGTCGATTGGCTTGTTTATTAGCAGATGCGAGCCGGGCAAGAATGCTCTGCGCGTTAATGGATAATAACCGGCTCACCGCGTCGCAATTAGCTATCATCGCCGGGCTTTCCCCTCAATCGACGAGTAATCATCTGGCGAAACTTATCCATTGCCGCGTCGTTGCCTTTGATAAAATTGGCCGCAACCGTTATTACCGGCTTTATAACTCGCTGATTGCCCAGGCGATAGAATCAATGATGGTCGCCACCTATGCTGATAGCAATTTTCAGGAACGCATCAAACCCAGCGGGTTCAAGAAAATGTGTTATGCCAGAACCTGCTACGACCATATTGCCGGACATGTCGGCGTGACCATCTACGAGCACCTTTGCCAACAAAAAGTGCTCGAGGCCGCGGAGGGAAACCTTGCCATTAGCGCCGCTGGCGATACGTGGTTCAGCACACACTTAGGCATTGATACTCACGCGCTTAGCCATTCTCGCCGGGCGCTGGTGATCCCCTGCATGGACTGGAGCGAACAGAGTTACCATCTTTCGGGAGAGCTCGGCGCGCATCTCTTTAACGCGCTGCTCAGGAAGCGTTTTATCATCAAAACCAATGAGGCACGTATTTTGACCGTCACCCCTGCCGGGAAAGCGTTTTTGCAACGCAGCCTGGGTATTCATAACATTGATGATGAGTGATGTGCCGTCTGTCGGCCCTCACCGCCTGCGCCAGCCCGTCGCGAAATACCTTCACCGCCGGGCGCACAGGAGAAGCTGCATATGACCGATCACGTTTTGTCCCTGCACATAACGCACAATGACCCCGCCCTGCCCGCCCGTTACCATCAATGTTGAAACCCTGCTGAGCATCCGGCCGGATACATATAGAGGTAGCGTGATGGGATGTTCGATCAGAGCGTTAATGAGCGAGCGGCGTCGTTTGACAGGCAAGGCGGGTAAGCCCGCCTGATGTAAAAATCCCTCCATGAAGGAGGGATTGAGAAAGTTACTGATCGGCAGTCTTATCAAATTTGCCCAACATTTCGCGCTCGTAAGCGCGCGCTTTTTTGCGGTCAAACTTGTGCTCCCACTTGGCGATCACCAGCACCGCCAGCGCATTCCCCACCACATTCAGCGCGGTACGTGCCATATCGAGGATACGGTCAACACCAGCGATAAACGCCAGGCCTTCCAGCGGAATACCGACGCTACCCAGCGTTGCCAGCAGTACCACGAAGGAGACGCCCGGCACACCCGCAATACCTTTCGAGGTGACCATCAGCGTCAGCACGAGGATGATTTCCTGCCACAGCGACAGGTCAATGCCATACAGCTGAGCAATAAAGATCGCCGCAATACTCTGGTACAGCGTCGAACCATCAAGGTTAAAGGAATAACCGGTCGGCACCACGAAACTGGTGATCGACGCCGGCGCGCCATAGGCTTCCATTTTCTCGATAATACGCGGCAGCACGCTTTCCGAGCTGGCGGTGGAGTACGCCAGGATCAGCTCATCTTTCAGGATGCGGATCAAAATCCAGATGCTCAGACCGCACACGCGCGCCACAATGCCCAGCACCACCAGCGCAAAGAACAGAATGGCGAAATAGACCAGGATAACCAGCTTTGCCAGCGGCCACAGCGAAGCGAAACCAAAGTTCGCCACCGTTACAGAGATCAGCGCAAACACGCCGACCGGCGCATAACGCATCACCATATGGGTGACTTTAAACATGGTTTCGGAAATAGAACGGAACACGGTGACCAGCGGCTCGCGGTGCGAAGCTGGCAGGGAAGAGAGCCCCAAACCAAACAGCACCGAGAAGAAGATGATCGGCAGCATATCGCCCTTCGCCATCGACGCGATGATATTGGTCGGCACCAACGATAAAATCGTCCCCATCAGGCCGTGGGCGTGGCTTTGCACATCCGCGGTGGTGCTTTGGTATTTCGAAATATCCACCGTCGCCAGCTGCGACATATCAATTCCCGCGCCTGGCTGGAACACATTCGCCATCGTGATGCCGAGAATAATCGCCACCGTAGTGATCACTTCGAAATAGATGATGGTCTTCGCGCCGATACGGCCAAGCTGTTTCGCGTCGCCAACGCCTGCAATGCCGACAATCAGTGTCGAGATAACAATCGGCACGACAATCATTTTGATCAAATGGATAAAGATATCGCCCGCCGGAGACAGGAGATTCGCAATCAGCCATTCGCGGCTGTCGCTGTGGTAGTGCAGATAACTACCCAGAAGAATACCCAGCACAAGGGCTAGCAGAATCTGCCAGGCCAGGCTGATTTTCATGTTTTTCATAACTACAGACATCCTCAATGAAGCGCCATTCCAGGCAAGGAACGACACATACTGAAAGGGTATGATTAGCGTCGCACAGTATTGCGGGGTTTTTTAACGCGCATTATCAGTATCATTTGCAGGGTGTAACGCGCAACCCTATACCGGGAGGGGGTTTGACTGAATTTTTACTCAAAAACCGTCTTTTATTTCAGTTATGACAAATAACTCTTTGTTATGAAAAACTTTTCACTATCGGCAAATCCAATATTTACCATCGGAAATTATTGTGGGTAATTCGTTTATTTGCGCATTTTTTAATCACGAAAAATGTCTCATAAGCCAATTTCTAACGTTATTTCGTCTGCGATTCCTTGTTAATGCAGTGAATAATTCATCATCGTAACCATTACCACCCTACTGGTTACGTGATGGATTTTCATAGGCTTGCAACAGCCTGCTTTTTAACGCCGGTAGTAAGCGTAATCGAATTGTCACCTTCCATAACTTGCTGTTATGAAGCGTCTTTCTTGCCGTTCCACCTTTTTGCGTTCTTTCGCGCGCCAGCACATTTATTTTGCTCGCTTTTTGCACAATTCATTTAATGCGTGATCTATCGCGCAAATAGTAAACAAAGCTGGCAAAGGCCCTACAATTAACGTTCTTGTGACATATTATTAACATCTTACAAGGAGAGCAATCGCCATGAGCCAAATACATAAACACGATATTCCCGCCAATATTGCGGAACGTTGCCTGATAAATCCGGAGCAGTATGAGGCCAAATACCAGCAATCGGTAACTGACCCTGACACATTCTGGGGCGAGCAAGGCAAAATCCTCGACTGGATCAAGCCTTATAAGAAGGTGAAAAACACCTCCTTCGCGCCAGGCAATATTTCCATTAAATGGTATGAAGACGGCACGCTGAACCTGGCAGCCAACTGCCTCGACCGCCACCTCGCCGAACGCGGCGATCAAACGGCCATTATCTGGGAAGGTGATGACGCCAGCCAGAGCAAACTCATCACCTACCGTGAACTGCACCGCGATGTCTGCCGCTTCGCCAATGTGCTGGTGTCGCTCGGTATTAAGAAAGGCGATGTTGTCGCCATCTATATGCCAATGGTGCCGGAAGCCGCTGTGGCAATGCTCGCCTGTGCGCGTATTGGCGCGGTGCATTCGGTCATTTTCGGCGGCTTCTCGCCGGAAGCGGTCGCCGGACGCATTATTGACTCCAGCTCACGGCTGGTGATCACCGCCGATGAAGGTGTGCGTGCCGGGCGCAACATTCCGCTGAAGAAAAACGTTGATGACGCGCTGAAAAACCCGAACGTCAGCAGCGTCGAGCATGTCGTGGTATTCAAACGCACCGGCGGCAACATCGACTGGCAGGAAGGGCGCGATCTGTGGTGGAACGAGCTGACCGACAAGGCCAGCGACCAGCACCAGCCGGTAGAAGTGAATGCAGAAGATCCGCTGTTTATCCTTTATACCTCCGGCTCCACCGGGAAACCGAAAGGCGTGCTGCACACCACCGGCGGCTACCTGGTCTATGCCGCGTCAACCTTTAAATATGTCTTCGATTATCATCAGGGCGATGTCTACTGGTGTACTGCCGACGTCGGTTGGGTAACCGGGCACAGCTACCTGCTGTACGGGCCGCTGGCCTGCGGCGCCATCACGCTGATGTTTGAGGGCGTACCGAACTGGCCGACCCCGGCGCGCATGAGCCAGGTGGTGGACAAACATAACGTGAATATCCTCTATACCGCGCCAACCGCCATTCGCGCGCTGATGGCGGAAGGGGATAAAGCGATTGATGGCACCAGCCGGTCTTCGCTGCGGATCCTCGGTTCCGTCGGCGAGCCGATTAACCCGGAAGCATGGGAGTGGTACTGGTCAAAAATCGGTAACGGTAAATGCCCGGTCATGGATACCTGGTGGCAGACGGAAACCGGCGGCTTTATGATCACCCCGCTTCCCGGCGCAACCCAGTTGAAAGCCGGTTCCGCCACGCGCCCGTTCTTCGGCGTGCAGCCTGCGCTGGTGGATAACGAAGGTAACGCGCTCGATGGCGCGACCGAGGGCAACCTGGTGATCACCGACTCCTGGCCGGGCCAGGCGCGGACGCTGTTTGGCGATCACGAACGCTTTGAGCAGACCTATTTTTCTACCTTCAAAAATATGTACTTCAGCGGTGACGGCGCGCGTCGTGACGAAGATGGCTACTACTGGATCACCGGTCGCGTGGATGACGTGCTGAACGTCTCCGGTCACCGTCTGGGAACGGCAGAGATTGAATCGGCGCTGGTATCACACCCCAAAATCGCCGAAGCGGCGGTCGTCGGCATTCCACACAACATTAAAGGCCAGGCCATTTACGCTTACGTCACGCTCAACCACGGTGAAGAGCCGTCGCCGGAGCTGTACACCGAAGTGCGAAATTGGGTGCGTAAAGAGATTGGCCCGCTGGCGACGCCGGACGTGCTGCACTGGACAGACTCACTGCCAAAAACCCGCTCCGGCAAAATCATGCGCCGTATTCTGCGCAAAATCGCCGCTGGCGATACCAGCAATCTCGGCGATACCTCAACGCTCGCCGATCCTGGCGTAGTGGAAAAACTGCTCGAAGAGAAGCAGGCCATTACCATGCCATCGTAATAATCGTAAAACCCTGCCGGATAGCGGCGCGAAAGCGTGTTATCCGGCGGCAAACGCAACCATAACGCTCTCCTTCCAAGGAGAGGAAACAACCACCTCACCCTACAATTCCTAATGGATTTCGTGTTGCAGGAAAGCGGCAAACGCGCATATCCCAGGCGCAACGATAACGATGTGACTGGGGCGGGCGCGTGCGGCCAACTGACCGGCAGCGCGCAAGACAACGGGGAGACCTCTGGAGAATTCTGTGATGAATAACATTTATCAACAGATAGAAAACAGTGCGCATTTCAGGGAGTTAGTCGAAAGACGGCAACGGTTTGCCTTTATGCTTTCCATCATCATGCTGATTATCTACGTCGGCTTTATTTTGCTGATCGCGTTTGCCCCGCACTGGCTCGGTACGCCCTTGCATGAAGGCACCAGCGTCACGCGCGGTATTCCGATTGGTATCGGTGTGATTGTGATTTCGTTTGTGCTGACCGGCGTGTACGTCTGGCGGGCAAACGGCGAGTTTGATCGTCTGACCAAAGCGGTTCTGAGCGAGGTAAAAGCATCATGAAGAGAGTCCTGACGGCGCTGGCCGCCACACTTCCTTTTACGGCTCACGCCGCCGATGCCATCACCGGCGAGGTACAACGCCAGCCGACCAACTGGCAGGCGATCATTATGTTCGTCATTTTCGTCGCGCTGACTTTGTACATCACCTACTGGGCATCCAAACGGGTGCGTTCGCGCAGCGATTACTACACCGCCGGCGGTAATATCACCGGTTTTCAGAACGGCCTGGCAATAGCGGGTGACTTTATGTCAGCAGCCTCGTTCCTGGGGATTTCCGCGCTGGTGTACACCTCCGGCTACGATGGCCTGATCTACTCGCTCGGCTTCCTCGTCGGCTGGCCGATCATTCTGTTCTTAATCGCCGAACGCTTGCGCAACCTGGGGCGTTACACCTTTGCTGATGTGGCCTCTTATCGCCTGAAACAAGGCCCAATCCGCACCCTTTCCGCCTGCGGTTCGCTGGTGGTTGTCGCGCTGTATTTGATTGCGCAAATGGTCGGCGCGGGCAAATTAATTGAGCTGCTGTTTGGCCTGAATTATCACGTCGCCGTGGTGTTGGTTGGCGTGCTGATGGTGCTGTATGTGCTGTTCGGCGGCATGCTCGCCACCACCTGGGTACAGATCATCAAAGCGGTGCTGTTACTGTTCGGCGCGAGTTTTATGGCCTTTATGGTAATGAAACACGTCGGTTTCAGCTTCAATAACTTGTTCACGGAAGCGATGGCTGTCCACCCGAAAGGGGTGGCAATCATGAGCCCTGGCGGGCTGGTGAAAGATCCGATCTCCGCCCTGTCGCTCGGGCTTGGGTTGATGTTCGGCACCGCCGGTTTACCGCATATTCTGATGCGTTTCTTCACCGTCAGCGACGCGCGCGAAGCGCGTAAAAGCGTGTTCTACGCCACCGGGTTTATGGGTTACTTCTACATTCTGACCTTTATCATCGGTTTCGGCGCCATCATGCTGGTGGGCGCAAACCCGGCGTTTAAAGACGCGGCGGGCGCGCTGATTGGCGGCAACAATATGGCGGCAGTGCATCTGGCAGATGCGGTTGGTGGCAACCTGTTCTTAGGCTTTATCTCCGCCGTGGCGTTCGCCACCATTCTGGCGGTGGTCGCCGGGTTAACGCTCGCGGGTGCCTCTGCGGTTTCCCACGATCTCTACGCCAACGTGTTCCGCAAAGGCGCGACCGAACGCCAGGAGCTGAAAGTGTCGAAAATCACCGTGTTGATACTGGGGATTGTCGCCATTCTGCTCGGCATCCTGTTCGAAAAACAGAACATCGCGTTCATGGTTGGGCTGGCCTTCTCGATCGCCGCCAGCTGTAACTTCCCCATCATTTTGCTCTCGATGTACTGGTCGAAGCTGACCACGCGCGGTGCGATGATTGGCGGCTGGCTGGGTCTGTTGACGGCAGTTGTCCTGATGATCCTCGGCCCGACAATTTGGGTGCAGATCCTTGGTCACGCCGCACCGGTGTTCCCGTATGAGTACCCGGCGCTGTTCTCCATTGCCGTGGCGTTTATCGGTATCTGGATCTTCTCCGCCACCGACAACACCGAAGCCGGCAAACTGGAGCGCGAGCAGTTCCGTGCGCAGTTTATCCGTTCGCAAACCGGGATCGGTATCGAGCAGGGCCGCGCTCATTAACCCTCCGCCCCGGTCAGTAATGGCCGGGGATCACACTTTCCCGCCTTTTCGCTACCCCTCTCCCACCAGCGCGCTACAGTAACCTCAGCTTATTGAAACAATGTTTTTAATACATCAGCACGTTAATTCATTTATGACTGAAGAGGGTGTGATGAAAAAATATGCTTTAGTGGGAACCGGTGGGCGCGCCGGGCTGTATATTTCTGCCATTGGCGGGCAGTGGAAAGAGAATGCCCGCATGGTGGCGTTTTGCGACAGCAACCAGACGCGCATGGATTACGCCAACCAGCTGTTACAAAACGAAGACGCGCAGCCCGTTTCCACGTGGAAAGCGGCGCAGTTTGAGGCGATGATCCGCGAAACCCGGCCAGACATTGTTATTGTCACCACCATGGACAGAACCCATGACGACTACATTGTGCGGGCGTTACACGCAGGCTGCGATGTGATCACCGAAGAGCCGATGACCATCGACGAGCAGCGCGCGCTGCGTATTCTCGATGCCATTGAGCAGACCGGCAAAACCGTGCGCGTGGCGTTTAATTATCGCTATGCGCCGCACCACAGTAAGGTGCGCGAGTTACTGATGAACAACACCATCGGTGACGTTTATTCAGTACATTTCGAATGGTTGTTGAATACCGAACACGGCGCCGATTATTTCCGTCGCTGGCACCGGGAAAAACGCAACAGCGGCGGGCTGCTGGTGCATAAATCGACCCACCATTTTGATCTGATGAACTTCTGGCTCAACAGCTACCCGCAGCGGGTGTATGCCGAAGGCGGGCTGCGTTTTTATGGCAAAGAGAACGCCGAAAAACGCGGCGTTAGCCAATTTTACCCGCGCACGCACGGCTATGCCGCCGCTCACGATGATCCTTTCGCGCTGCATATGGTGGACAATCCGCAATTAAAAGCGCTTTATCTCGACGCGGAACATGAAGATAACTACTGGCGCGACCAGAGCGTGTTCAGCGATGGCATCACCATCGAAGATACGTTGTCAGTGCTGGTGAAATACCAGAACCAGTGCCAGCTCACTTATTCGCTAAATACTTATCTACCGTGGGAAGGGCTAAACGTGATGTTTAACGGCAGCCAGGGGCGGCTGGAGATGAAAATCGTCGAGAAATCCTACGTCAACGCCGGCGGCGAGCGCGCCAGTGAAGGCAGCCTTGAATCCTGCGACATCACCGTGTTTCCGATGTTTGCCGCACCGTGGAAAGCGGATTTTATCCTTGGCGAAGGCGGCCACGGCGGCGGCGATAACGCCATGCTGGCGGACTTGTTTGGCACGCCGGGCAATGACCCGCTGAAACGCGCCGCCGATCACCGCGCAGGTGCGATGTCGATTCTGACCGGCATTGCCGGGAACATTTCTATGCAGCAGCAACGCCCGGTTAACTTTAACGAGTTCGAACTGATAGCTAGGCTGAAAAAGCACTGACCTTCCGGCTCCCCGTTGCCAGGCGGGGAGCTAAAACATCACGCTGGCGATCAGCGGCGCTGCCAGCACCATCAATACGCCAGAAAGCATCATCACCAGACTTGCGACCACGCCCTCCTGCTGCCCCAGTTCATAAGAACGTGCGGTGCCCGCGCCGTGCGAGGCCGCGCCAAAACCGGCCCCTTTCGCCACGCCTTCGCGAATTGATAAGCGCAGAAACAGCACATCGCCAACCGCCATGCCAAATACGCCAGTGACCACTACAAACAGCGCCACCAGATCCGGCTGGCCACCAATCGGCCCGGCGGCCGCCAGCGCAAAAGGCGTGGTGATTGAACGCACCGCGAGGCTGCGCTGGATCTCATCCGGCAACGTAAACAACCGCGCCAGCCAGACCGAACTGGTTACCGCCACCACCGAAGCGGTGATCACACCCGCTGATAGCGACATCCAGTGACGGCGAATAATCGCCAGGTTGTCATACACCGGCACGGCGAAAGCGATGGTCGCGGGCCCCAACAGCCACATCAGCCAGTGGGATTCACCAATGTAGTCCTGCCAGGAGATATGGCCGAACACCAGCATTAACACCAACAGTAGCGGCGTGAATACCAGTGGCATCAGCGGCAATTTACGAAAACGGCGGTAGAGCCGTTTATTGAGGAAATAGCACACCAGCGTCATCGCCAGGCACAGCAGGCTTAAAGCGACATCACTCATTTTTTCAGCCTGCTGAGTTCAAAGCGGTAGACTTTATCCACCACCCAGGCGGTAGCACCGAGCACCAACAGCGTGCTCAAACCGATCACCATAAAAATGCGCCAGCCTTCCACCATCAACAGTTGCGCGTAATTAACCACGGCGACCACCGCAGGCACGAAGAACAGCAACATTTCCGCCAGCAGCCAATGCGCGCCGGCGCGCACCCAATTGAGCGGGATCACCCGACAAAGTATTAACCCCAGCAGCAGTATCATGCCTACCAGATTGGCGGGAAGCGGCAGATGCAGCCATTGAACCAGGTATTGCGCAAAGATAAACAGCCCGGCATAAAGCAATACCTGAAGCGGAACCTGTAAACGACGCACAAGGGCAGGCGTAACACGGCTTAACGCCACGTCCATAACGATTTTCCATCAAATAAGCAGGCGGCCAGTATAGAGAGCCCCAATGCGCTACTGAAATGAATTAAACTCATCGCATACATAGTTCTAAGGAATAATTATGGACATCAGAACGCTGCGCTATTTTGTGGAGGTGGTACGTCAGCAAAGTTTCACCCGCGCGGCGGAGCGCCTGTTTGTGACGCAACCGACCATCAGTAAGATGTTGAAAAATCTCGAAGACGAGCTGAACTGCACGCTGCTTATTCGTGACGGGCGCAAACTTTTACTCACCGATACCGGCCGCGTGGTGTATGAGCGCGGCATCGCCATCCTCGCGGAGTTTCGCCAGTTAGAAACCGAACTTGGCGACATCAATCACCTGAACAAAGGGATTTTGCGCCTCGGCATTCCGCCGATGGTCGGCATGCTGATGGCCGGGCCAATCAACCTCTTCAGCCAGCGCTATCCCGGTGTGGAACTGAAGATTGCCGAGTTTGGCGGTCTGACCGTACAGCAAGCCGTGAGCAACGGTGAACTGGATGTGGCGATGACGGCGCTACCGGTCGAAGAAGAGAGTGGCCTGGCTACCCTGCCGCTGTTCAGCCATGCAATGTGCGTGCTGGTGCCGCGCTCCGGCAGTTGGCTTGCGCGTGAAGTCGTGACGCCGGAGGAACTCGCCGGGCATCCGCTGCTGATCTACAACGAAGATTTCGCCTTAAGCCGCCAGCTCATGCTGCTGTTTCAACAACATGGCGTGAAGCCGCGTATCGCCGTGCGCAGCGGTCAGTGGGATTTTCTCGCTGCGATGGTACAAGCGGGCGTGGGTATTGCCATTCTGCCGGAGCCGGTCTGCCAGCGGCTGGATAAAACCACGCTGCGCTGGATCCCGCTGCAGAGCGACCTGCGCTGGGAGTTAGGAATGATTTGGCGCGAAGGGGTTTATCTTTCCCGCAGTGCGCAGGCGTGGCTGCAATGTTGTAAAGGGTTCTGGCTTGATGATAAAAGCGAGTAGCGGGGTTAACTGGCCGGGCAGCGCATAAACGGCGGCCCGGCGCAGGGTTTACTTATGCTCTAACAGCAGCGCTTCCAGCAGGTCGAGATCGTGCAGCAGTTTTTGCAGCGTCTCGTTACTGATCTGCCGGGTTGCGCGCAGATGGTAAAGCTCGGCGCGCTCTGAGCGCAGTGCCGCCAGGCGGAAACGGCGCTCCAGATTCTCTTCCTGCAGGGAACTCTCAACGTTATTGCGTCCGTCTGCACGGCGGCGCAGGTTACCGATCACCCGCGAACTCACCTCCGTGAGTAACTGGTTATCAATGTTCTCTTCGGTGTCTGCCGCCAGCCGCTCTTCCATCTTCTGAATCGCGACAATCGCCACGTCTGCCGTTGCTGCGCGCGCCATCCGCTCCTCTTTGTACTGCTGCGCGTGGTCGCGTACTTCAACATGCTGCAACAATGCAGGCAGCGCGATTACGCCAACAAACAGCGAGAACAGGATCACCCCGGCGGCGAGGAACACCAGTTCATAGCGCGCTGGAAAGACATCGCCACTCGGCAACAACAGCGGAATGGAGAGCACACCGGCAAGCGTTATCGCCCCGCGCACCCCGGCAAAAGTGGCGATCAGCAGCTCGCGGTCGCTCCACGAGGCGAACTCCATGGGTTTTTTCACCAGGAAACGCTGGCTGAATCTCTTCATCGTCCACAGCCAGCCAAAACGTACCAGCATCAGCGCGGCGTAAATCAGCACAATATCGGTAAACAACATCCAGGTTTCGACATTTGGATCGGCTTCTGCCGCCACCAGCGAAGACTCCAGAATGCCTGGCAACTGTAAGCCTAACAGCAAGAACACCATGCCGTTAAAGACGAACTCCAGCATCGCCCAGGTGCTGTTGGCGCGCAGACGCATGGCCAGCGGCGCGGTGCGCATCACGCCGGAACGGGTGATGGTCATCCCCGCCGCGACCGCCGCAAGAATGCCGGAAAAGCCGATGTGTTCCGCAATCAAATAGGAGGCGAACGGCAGCAGAAACAGCAGCACGATTTGCGTTGCCGGTTCATCGCCGCCCCAGCGGCTGAGAAAACGCAGCGAGCGGCCATACAACCAGCTGACCACAAACCCGGCCAGCAGACCGCCAATCGCCACTTTGAAAAATTCGAACGTCGCGCCGCCCACGGTGAACACCATGGTGCCCATCACTACCGCCACGGCGAATTTCAGCGACACCAGACCCGAAGCGTCGTTCATCAGCGCCTCGCCCTGCAAAATACCCATAATTTTCTTCGGAATGCGCCCTTCCCCGACAATGCCGGAAAGCGCTACGGCATCGGTTGGCGACAGCACTGCCGCCAGCGCAAAGGCGGGCACCAGCGGAATGCCAGGCACCATCCAGTAAATTAAGAAACCGATCCCGACCACGGTGACCACCACCAGCGCCAGCGCCAGGCCAAAGATTTCGCGGCCATGCTCAAGGAACTCGCGCGTGGGCGTTTTCCAGCCGTCGGCGAAGAGCAGCGGCGGAATAAACAAAACCAGGAACAGTTCCGGGTCGAACTCCACATGCAGGCCAAAGGTGGGAAAGGCCAGCAGTGCGCCGATGGCGATCTGCATCAGCGGAAGCGGGATTTGAAATGGAAGAACACGAGTCACGACGCCAGAAAGCGAGACGACAAGGGTCATGATGAGAATGGTAAAAAATATTTCCATGCGTTCCCTGTTTGCGATGTGTTGTTATAAAGGCCTCAGACCTTGATGCCAGAGCCTTCAGCTTAACGCAAAGAAACCGGGCTGTGGGCAAAAAAATGGGCAACCGAAGTTGCCCATTGTGTAAAGGTTTATGCTCAACGCCCTCTGTCCACAGGAAGAGGAAAAGCGGTGTCAGATCGCCCAGCCGCCCGCATAGAAAGCCACCAGCGCGATGGCAATCACCACGGTGCCGATATTCAATTTGCGCCACTCACCGGATACCACGCGGCCAATTACCAGCGAAGCAAAACCGATCATGATGCCGGTTACGATGTTGCAGGTCAGCACGATAAACACGGCTGTAATCAGCCCCGCCATCGCGTCGACGAAGTCGGCAAAATCGATTTTCGCCACGTTACTCAGCATCAGCAGACCAACGTACATCAGCGCCGGTGCCGTGGCATAAGCCGGGACCAGGTAAGAGAGCGGAGAGAGGAACAGGATCAGCAGGAACAATACGCCCACGGTGATCGCCGTCAGGCCGGTTTTACCGCCTGCCGCCGTACCCGCCGCAGATTCGATATACACTGCTGCCGGTGCCGCACCCACCAGGCCTGAGAAGACGCTGCTCAGGGAGTCGGTGGTCAGCGCTTTGCCGCCATCGATAATCTGGCCGTCTTTGCCCAGCAAGTTTGCCTGGCCCGCTACCGCACGGATAGTGCCGGTGGCGTCAAATACCGCTGTCATCACCAGCGCCAGCACGCTTGGCAGCACCACCGGGTTCAGCGCGCCGACGATATCCAGGCTGCCGATCAGCGAGTTGCCTTTGTCATCGCTGAGCGACGGCATGGCGAAAATGCCAGAAAAATGTACGTTCGGGTCGAAAATCAGCCCCACAATCGACACGCCGATAATGGTCAGCAGAATGCCGCCCGGCACTTTCAGTTTTTCCAGGCCGATGATCACCGCCAGACCAATCAGCGACATGATCACCGGGAAGCTGGCAAAGTGGCCGAGAGTCACCGGCAGGCCGTCCAGCGGGTTCTTAATAACCAGACCCACGCCGTTGGCGGCGATCAGCAGCAGAAACAGGCCAATACCGATACCGGTGCCATGCGCAACGCCCTGCGGCAGGTTGCGCAGGATCCAGCTACGGATGCCGGTGGCAGAGATAACGGTAAACAGCACACCCATCAGGAACACCGCGCCAAGGGCGACCGGTACGCTGATATGCTGGCCCAGCACCAGGCTGAACGCGGTAAAGGCGGTCAGAGAGATAGCGCAACCGATAGCCAGCGGCAGATTCGCCCACAGGCCCATCACGATGGAGCCGACACCGGCTACCAGGCAGGTGGCGACAAACACAGCCGCCGGTGGGAAACCGGCTTTACCCAGCATGCCAGGTACGACGATGACCGAATAGACCATCGCCAGGAAGGTGGTTAAACCGGCAACGATTTCCTGACGAACCGTGCTGCCACGGGCAGAAATTTTAAACAGTGCGTCAAGCGAACCGCCGGTACGCGCAGAAGGCGTAGACATAGAAACATCCCCTGAGAATTTTATTGTGCGTTGGCATGCGTGGTGGACAGTCCACTGCCGGTTAAACGTCATCTCCCTGGGCTGCGTTGTGACAAAGGGTCACAAAAAAGCAAACGTTTAACTCCGCGCATACAACGGTTGGTCAAAAAAAGGCAAACGATTATCCAGCGTTTATATGGCGCTTTTCAACTGAACTTTGCCGCTTTTCGCTAAATTTCGCGCGAAGCGGCGAAGAAGTGGGCGTCAGATGCGCAAACGTTATCGTCGGTGCGCAACTTTGCAACATTTGCCGATCATTTTTAGCTGCCAGGCAGATCAAATGGCCCACCCTGCACAATGGCGCGCTGCCATGCCGGACGCATCTCGACCCGTTTTTTCCACGCACGTAAGTTGGGCAAATCCTCCAAGCCACCGCGAGCCAGCAGCGCAAACACCGGGAAACTCATCTGAATATCGGCCATGCTCAGCTGATCTCCTGCAAACCAGCTTTTCTGCGCCAGTTCGCCTTCAATAAAGCGCGCATGGTTTTCAATTTGCTGTTTCAGGAACGCTTTATCGACACCCTTCGCGAGGAGTTTGCCAACACTGCGAATCCCGAACGGCACCGGGGGTTTGCCCAGGCTGCTCATCACCAGTTTCATTAATAGTACGGGCATGAGCGAACCTTCGGCATAGTGCAGCCAGAAGCGGTAATCCAGCTTCTGTTTCGTCTCCTGCGGTTTAAAGCGCTGCTGTGGATCGTAGGTTTCCTGCAAATATTCGAGGATCGCCCCGGATTCGGCGAGGATCAGCCCGTCATCTTCCACCACCGGTGACTTGCCGAGCGGGTGCACTTTTTTCAGGGATTCCGGCGCCAGCATCGTTTTTTCTCGCTGGTAACGGACAATTTGATACGGCACGCCCAATTCTTCCAAAGCCCAGAGCACACGCTGGGAGCGAGACTGATTAAGGTGATGCACCGTAAGCATATTTTTCTCCAGAGAATTCATACACATTAACTATAGAAAACCCGCACTTGCAGCGGTGAAAAAAAAGACAAAAATAATTGCTCAAAAAAGTAGCAATTATGCCGCTGTGGCCTACACTAAAAGTGTCAGCACAACCCGGAACCTCCAACATACTGAGGGGTGCTGGTGTCGGGGGAAACCCTCCCGTAACTGAGCGGGATAGAGAGAAAGACAAAGACCGGAAAACGACTAAAGCGCCCCAACGGGCGCTTTAGTTTTTTGTACGTTTCAGTCGTCTTCCAGCAAGCGCGCGCCGGTGCCCTGCTGCCCAAGTTGGTCGCCGGGGTTACGCAGCGGACAATCGCTACGCGACAAACAGCCACAGCCGATGCAACCATCCAGCTCATCACGTAAGGCCACCAGCGTATGGATGCGCCTGTCCAGCTCTTCACGCCACTGTGACGACAGCTGTTTCCACTCTTTCTTGCTTAATGTATGCCCTTCCGGCAACACACCAAACGCGTCACCAATGGTCGCCAGCGGAATACCAATGCGCTGGGCAATCTTGATGATCGCCACATAGCGCAGCACATCACGCGTATAGCGCCGTTGATTGCCGGTATTACGGGTACTTTTGATTAAGCCTTTGCTCTCATAAAAGTGCAGCGCAGAGACGGCAACCCCGCTGCGCTTCGCCACTTCACCGGGGCTGAGTAAGGCTTTAATACGTGGCGTTTTCTTTTCCATAAAACCTCTTTACCTCAAGTTAACTTGAGGAATTATACTCGCTTCCAGACAAAACGACGAATCGGGAAAAGAGGAAGCCATATGTCCCATCAGCAAATTATTCAGACACTTATTGAATGGATTGATGAACATATCGACCAACCAATGAACATTGATGTAGTCGCCAGAAAGTCAGGTTATTCGAAATGGTATTTACAGAGGATGTTCCGCACCGTGATGCATCAAACGCTGGGTGACTACATTCGCCAGCGCCGTTTACTGCTGGCAGCGGAAGCGCTGCGAACCACGCAGCGGCCTATTTTTGATATCGCGATGGATTTGGGATATGTCTCGCAACAAACATTTTCGCGCGTCTTTCGCCGGGAGTTTGATCGCACACCCAGCGATTACCGACACCAGGCCTGATGAGTTATCACTTTAACGAAGGCGGCTGCTGTACCCAGCGTTTAAATTCCTGTGACGGCAGCGCCTTTGCAAAGTGCCACCCCTGACAGAACTGCACACCGCGTTTTAACAACCACGTGACCTGCTCCGCCGTCTCGACCCCTTCTGCAATAATCTTCAGACGCAGGCTCTGCGCCATCTCAATAATGTGTTCAGCAATCAAATGGCTGGTGCTGTTCGTCGTTAGCGTATCAATAAAAGATTTGTCGATTTTCAGGATATCGACATTCAGCGAGTACAGGTTGTGCAAATTAGAATAACCAGTACCGAAATCATCAATCGCCACTTCGTAACCCGCCTGGCGAAACGCCTGAATAACCGGCGTGGTTTTCGGCACATCAATAAACCCGCGCTCGGTCACTTCAATCTTAATCTGCTCGGCGCGTACCGCATGCATCTTGGCTTTATTGGCAATCAATGAAATCAGGCGCGAGGAGTGAAAATCGGAGGCGGAGAGGTTAATTGAAATATAAAGTTGCGGCACCATTGCCAGGAAATCGCCCAGATCGCTGAACAATTCGTCGACGACATAATCGGTAATACGTTCAATCATGCCCTCTTTTTCTGCCAGCGGAATAAACTCCGCCGGGCTCATGACCGGTCCATTAAACCCCGGCCAGCGCAACAACGCTTCCGCACCAACGCAGGTGCCATTTTTGATATCGATAATAGGTTGGTAATGAAGGCGAAGCTGGCGTCGGGTTAACGCCCGGTGGAGCATACGGCGTGGAGAGTTAAACTCCTGCCGTGTTCGCGACCATATTAATAGCAGAATAACGCTACCAATCACGCCCAGCGGCAGCGTTAAAGTGGCCTGGTGATAAAACGCCTGAAAATAGTGGTCACTCGATGTCGAAACAATAATCGCGATCGGACGATTCTCCGAACGCGCAATGGTATAAAAGCGCTGATCCTGCTGGAATGTTAAATCGTCGGTGCGTAACAGCGTAGCTAACTTACTAAGGTGGGCATTCTGGCTGACGGAAAAAAACTGGTGCGTAACGGTGTCGTAAATACCGTAAGCCAGATCAGGATTGTCTGATGCCACATCGCTGTAAGTGAGCGGATTAATCACCGCGACATAATTTCCGCGCTGCATGTACACCATCTTGTAGCCTGCGTAAAAAGGCGTATCACGATAGTAATAAATAGCGATATCGGGCGCGCGTTTATAATCCGCTGGTGAAATAGCATACGATTGCGTGGGCGTTATTACGCTCGAACATAAAAAGTGGTCGCCACGGGCATAAATTAAATCCGAAACATACATACTGCTGCGGACGATATTGAGCATGGCCGCGCGATGTTCCGGCGCACAAATTTGTCCGTGGTATTTTTCCGCGGCGCTGCGAACCGTATCCACTTGCTGGATAACGCGCTCCGTTTTATTTAGCGCTAATTGGGCAAACGATTGAAGCTGGGCACTCGTTTCTTTCACCGCACGAATATGCGCAAACCATAGCGACAACATCAGCGGCAGAAGAACTACCGTGATGAGCACGACGACGCTGAGCATCTTGCGACGCACGCTATGATTCATGTCCGCCTATATCCATGCATTTAAAGCGCCTTTTTAATGTTTGGCAGGATGCTTTGATAAACAGGTGATTACGTTGCATGAATCAAACGACATTAGCAACTGACTTTTCTCATTAAAAACCTAATATTTGGTTATGACCGAAACAGGCGACCATAAAGCAAACTCAGAGTGTGCCCAATGTTTATATTAAGGAAAATATTAATCCATTCGCATGGGGGTGTTTTAACTTAATACAACAGAGTATCGCTGATTAAGCTAAACTGGCCGCAGGATAAAAAAAAGGCACGCCATTCGCGTATTTTTTCATCTGTCGTTGCGAAGTCTTCATAATTTCTTCTTTATTTATAAAAAAGCGCCAACCACCACGGTTTGACTGCGCCCTGCGCGTTTCGCATCGTACAGGGCGTTATCCGCAAGCGTAAGTAAAACTGAAGTATCGGACTCTTCACCGGTGACGAATACTAAACCAGCGCTAAAGGATAAGGCTATCTTTTCACCATTGCTAAACAATGGATTTCGCGCCAGTGACGCGCGGATTTTTTGGCTAAAACGCAGCGCCATTTTACTGTGGGTATGCGGCATTAAAATCAGAAATTCCTCACCGCCTAAACGACCAAAAATATACGACGGATCGCAATGTTCACGGATCTGATCGCAAAAATGAATCAGTGCGGCGTCGCCTGTTAAATGCCCCCAGCGATCATTGATATTTTTAAAATAATCAAGATCCAGCATCAGCAGACTAAAGTGGCTGCGCGGCTCGTCCGGGCGACAGGCCACCAGCGCCTCTTTTAACTTCCGCAACATAGAAAAACGATTATAACAGCCGGTCAGATCGTCAATGGTGGCTTTCATTTCCAGCTGCCGCTCCGCTTTTTTACGCTCGGTAATATCAAGCCCAATACTCAGCACGGAGTGATCCGGCAGTTGAATATTTGACCAGAGTACCGTCAGCACCTGGCCATCACGTCGTACCGGGTGCCATTCATGCATGTCGACGGCCGGCGATGTATTAACCGAAGCGCGAACTTTTTGCCGTACCTCGGGATCGGGGAAAAATAACGCTAATGGATCGGCCTGCTGATTGAGCTCATTCATGCTCCAGCCAAATACGCGTTCGCACTCACCATTCCATAATATGCAGCGATTGCTTTTATCAAACGAGTTCATTAAAACCGGAGCGCGTTCAAATAACGCTTTATATTGCGTCACAATACGCTGCATCTCTTTCGCCGTGCGTTCCCGGGCGACAATTTCAGCAAGATAATTTTTTAGTTTTTCGACCAAAACAATAACGACATTTTTCACGATGGATAAAGAGTGCAAGGACTGCGAAAATGCCAAAAAGAAATAACCTTCGACTCCAGACTCTTTATAATTCAATTTACACAAAATACCGCTGCGTAATTTTCTGGCCGCTATTTCATGATGCGGAAATAATAAATCACCGGCATGTCGCCGCCAGCAAATGACTCGCCAGGCGCGCTGATGTCGTTGCAGTTGAGACTGCTCAAGAAAGATTTGTACATCCTGCAACGTGCAGCCCGGCGACCCTGAGCTGACGAGCTGCCACGCGTCGTCCTGCCGGATAACCACCCACGCAAGCGTGGATCCAAGTGCTGCATTGATCGCGCGTAATATCTCTTCCATTGAGCGTTGCGCAGTGAGCCAGGGCATCAGCCTGGCCAGAACCGACAACGCCGCATCAGCGTCCTCAGGCGGCACGGCGGAATTTTCTATTTTCATATTTTTTCATTCGCAGGTTATAAGACGCGAAACCAGCTTAAAATGATGTCATCAGGAAAAAAGAAGAGGCGGCCATCAATTCAGTTAGCGCAACTGCGCGCACAAATATCTTCCTCACGCATACAGGACGTGATGAAAAAGAATATATCGATAAAGATCAAAACCCTGAATCATCATTCACAGGCTAATAAGATTATCCTCAAAAGCATAATATATGCGACACAACCTGTAAACGTTGTGGCAATTAGGATGCTAAATATCACTCAAATGTATTAGATGAAAAAAACATTCATTCCCGTGCACACATAAATACATTGGCGATATATTTTCGGATAAAACACAACCAACACGATGCAAAAAGCACGCTTTTTGTACTGGCGAATAAATCAACAAATGTGATATAGTTCACACATTCCTGAAACGGGGAACGCCGTTTCAATTCGTTGTGTTATTCGCGGATCTTCAGCATTGCCACTCGCGCAACGTGCTTGTCCGCCCGGTATTCGGTCTTTCTGAGGATGGTTTGATGGCTACCTTTACCGCCAGCGTCGTGCTTCTCCGCTGGCAGTTACTGAGTGCAGTGTTGATGTTTATGGCCAGTACGCTGAACATTCGCTTCCGTCGTGCTGATTATATTGGCCTGGCAGTGATCAGCAGCGGCATGGGCTTAGCGGCGGCATGCTGGTTCGCTACCGGTTTGTTGGGCATTACGGCGATAGATCTCTCCACGACCTGGCACAACCTGCTCGTCGTGATGGAAGAGATCGCGCAAAAAGCGCCACCCGAGTGGCCGATGATCGTAACGTGATTGCTTAAAGCGCCTGCGGGCGCTTTTTTATTTCCTCTGGGGGGCATTTTTCTACGCTACGCCCTTTCGCATAAATATAAACACCGGATCTGCGCCAGCGGCCGATCTTTACTGCATTGGCATAATCGCTCACCGGTGCGTAAATCGGTACACATCTATTTGATTTAATAGAGGGATCGGGCGGATAAGCCGTCTTATTGCCAGCCAGGGGTGGTAAACGGGAATACACACTCGCCGAAGCAGGACGTAAAAATACAAATGCCCACCAGGACTCAGCTTCGCGGGCATCTGCGCTTTCACTTCAGCACAACGATTGTTTTATTCAAGAATACGGGTTTCCCACGGTCGCCAGAGCGGGTGGAATTTCTGCGGTTGGTAATGCGTCGTTTCGCGCTTGCCAAAATAGAACAGCGCGTCCATCTCATTTTTTATCACGACCATATTTGAACCGTCCGCATGCCCGCCAACGGTGACCGAACCGTGATAACCTTTTACCGGCACGCCGGTGTAATTCGCCAGTTTTTGTGCGAAAGAATCAATGCCGCCTTCCGCCCCGTGACAACTTAAGCAACGGATGTTTTTAAACCTCACATCGCCCGCCAGTTCCAGTGTATCCAGCGCCACATCAAACGGCCCTTTGATACCACCAGCGACCTGCAGGCCGGTCGTGCTGTCACCGTTTGGTGTAAAAATGCCATGACCAATGATATTCAGCCGCGGCTCGCCCTTGTAGCTGTCGGTGAAAAACATATACATATTCGGATCATTTAAGGGGCCATCGCGACGCACAATATTGATTTCACCGGATAATGTCACCCTCCCCATCTCTTTCTCACCCACATCCGCGCCAACTTTAGCAATATCAGCGAATTGTTTGATGTTGAGTTTTGACGACGCCATGGCCTCGGAAAAATTTTTTCCTCCCGCTTGCGGTAATGAAACATGTAATACGTCCGGGCCAGAGGCGTCAGGTATGGCGTGGCTTAACGGCTTACTGCCGGAAACGTTCGCTTCCGTAGCTGGATTTAATGGCCTTGCCATCGCCATTTTCGACTCCGCAATAGCGACGTTGATTTCACCGTGCGGGCCTTTAGCAGTGCCAGAAGGTCGTTCAGCAAGCCGCGCCGCGCCGGCACCGGGAAGCGCTCGCACTCCGCCCGGGAATTCCGGCAGCGGCCCGCCCAATACCGCGCCCAGGAAAATCTCCTGCAAACTTTCGCCCAGCGTGGGCAACGGTATCTTGCCTTCATCTTTGGGGACATGGGAAATATCGGCCTGTTTGTCACCGGTTCGCCACGCATAATGCCGCTGCTGAAACGCCTGAAAAGACTCCTTTGCGGGCGTATAGGCAGGCTCCAGCTGAACCGCTCTGAGTGTTTTGTCTTCGTAAGGGGAAATATCATAAGGTTTAAATACATCAATCGCTGCCGGGCCTTTGATATCCATACTTTCTCCTCCGACTGTTGCCGTCTTGTTTTGGCTGGTAGCGTCGCGCCACAGCTACCTATTAAGTGGCCCGGCACACGCCTTTTTGTGACGTCGTCAGATAATTATTTCCCCAGTTTCGACAGCATCTCCGGGCGCATAAATTTATGGATAACCAGCATAAACAGCACCGATGGCACCAGCAGGATCAGCGCGGTAATGGATGACACCTGGTAGTTGCCCGACATACTGGCGGTATAGAGCAAAATGGGCAGCGTGGTGATATCCGGTGCGCCAACAAAAAAGGTGGCGGTAAACTCATCCAGCGATTCCAGGAAGACAAAAATGCTGGCGGCAATCAGCCCGGGCGCGGCCTGCGGCAAAATAATATGGAAGAAGGTGTATACCGGCCCGGCGCCAAGGTTGCGCGAGGCGCGCGCCAGCAGCGGATCGAGTGAAGAGAACGCCGCCACGCTTATCCAGATCGAATACATCAAGCCGTGCACGCTGTGCACCAGCACCACGCCCGCCACCGTACCGTTCAGTCCCCACTGATAAAACAGCCGCGCCACGTTCATATACACCGTCAGGTTAGGAAACGCCTGCGGGATGAGAAACAGCAGCATAAAGAAGGCGCGACACGGCATGGTTCGGTGCGACAATGCGTAACCCGCCGGAACAGAAATCAGCAGGCAAACCAGCACCGACAGCACGGCGATCAGCACGCTAATGGAGAGCGATCCCGAGACATCGCTGTAAGGGCTAAACACCTGGCTCCAGTATTTCAATCCCCACTGGCTCGGCAAGGTGTGCGGGAAAAACCAGCTTTCCGCCACCGTCCAGATAAGCAGATTCAGCAGCGGGCCAAACAGCGCCAGTACCAGAAAAGTGAGCAACAGAGTTTGCAGCAGAAAACTGCCGCGGAGTTTTTGTCGAAACGTGGTCATTACTGCGCTCCTTTCGCATGCAGGCTGTGGCGTAAATAGAACCAGGAGAGCGCCGCGCAAATCAGATAGGAGATCACGCCCATCGCATTCGCCACCGGGTAATCGCCGTACGAGTTAACGCGAAACGCCATATCGACGGTCATCATGGTTGGCGTGCCGGTGCCAATCATCAGCGGCACGGAAAGCACCGACATCATCGTCACCGTGGAGAGCACCATCGCCACGCCAATCGTCGGCAGCACCTGCGGCAAAATGATGTCGAACAGGATGCGTAAACGCGACGCGCCGAGGTTTTTCGCCGCCAGAATATGCGACGGCTCCACCGCCGACATCGCGCCGCAAATCAGTAACGTCGAGAACGCCATCTGCTTCCAGACAAAGGTAATAATGATCCCGCTCCAGCCCAGCAGCGAGGTGGTGTCCATTGGCGTTAATAGCCCGCTCGCCACCAGCACATTGTTCATCAGCCCGTTTTTGGCGAGGAAGGTGCGCATCATCTGCGCGGTAACAATAAAGGGAATAAACAGCGGCAGGCGGTACAAAAACGCCAGCGCTTTCACGATGCCGCGAAACGGCGACAGCACGATAATGGCGGAAATTGTTATCGACAGCAGCGCCAGAATCACCAGTGAAACCAGCACGATAAGCACGGTAAAGAGAATATCGTTCGAGTAAAGCGCAAAGACTTTATCAAAGTGCGCCAGCGTGAAAGGCTGCGTATCGCTGGTAAACGCGGAAATCAGCGAAAAACCCAGCGGCCAGAGGAAAAAGACGGCGATCAGCAGCGTGGCCGGGCCTACCAGTAAGCAGTATTTAAAGGCGTGTCGCATGGTGAACCTGAATAATCACAGCAAAAAAATGCCCGGGCGAAATGCCCAGGCATGTCCGTCAGTCAGTTAGAAACCTGGCTCTCGTAGCCCTCTTTGATATCGTCAAAGTACGGCGTGATCGGGAAACTTTTGCCGTATTTCGCTAAATCATCCGGCGAGATTTCTGCAAACAGTTTCTGCCAGGTAGCTGCATCCAGTTTCTCTTTCACGTATTTCGCGTCAATTCCTGGATACCAGTTGAACTGCTTCACAATGCCCTGCGCCTGCACGTCCGGGCTGGTCGCCAGCGCAATAAACTCCTGCGCCAGTTTGGCCTGCGCTGCATGTGCCGGAACAACGTAATACATTGGCTGGCCCGGCATCCCCGGCGCGATTAACGCCAGTTTGATCGACGGTGGTACTTTGCCCTGATCTTTCCAGCTATAGAACATATCGACCCACACCGGCCCCATGGTGATTTCGCCCCGGCTGAGCATATCCAGCGTTCCGGCGTTACCCGGCGTGAAAGTGACGTTTTTATTGAACTCTTTCAGCCTGGCGAACGCCTGACTCCAGGTTTTTTCCACGCTTTTGTCATACGGCAGCGCGGAAAGACGCGCCGCATCAGTGCCGTAAGCGTAAATCCAGCCGACCACAAAGCTGACGCCGGACATGCCGTTTTTAATGCCGTTATAGCCAAAGGCTTTCGGGTTTTTCGCCGACCACTGCACCAGCTCGTCGTAGGATTTCGGTGGGGTTTTAATCAGCTCGCTGTTATACGCGATGGCCGTCTGGCTCAAAAACATCGGCATTACATAGCCATCAACGTTAACACCCAGCGCGTTTTTGGCGTTCTCTGCCGTCACCATCGAACCGGTGTTGATGGACGAGCGGTATTTCTCCAGCAGCCCTTTTTCCACCAGTTGCCCCCCCGCCGCCTGGTGCACAACCGCGACGTCGATATCCCAGCTTTTCGCGCCACTCTGCTGTTGCGCCGTCAGTTTTTCGACAATCTTGTTTGAACCCGCATCGCCCGGCCCGGTGCCGACCACCTGCACTTTCACGCCCGGATGCGCGGCTTCAAACTTTGGCCCCAGCCAGGTTTTAACGTAGTCGACCATGTTTTGATCGCCCGCCGTCGCCACATTGAGAACCGTTTCGGCGCTGGCGGTGTGAACTGCACCCAAACAGAGTGCGGCGATGACAGCAAGTTTCGGTTTTACTGACATGATAATCCCCAGGAAAAGTGTGTTGGTTGGCTTAAGAGGTTGCAAAAACATGCAGCGCCGTTTCCGGCACGTGCAAAATCACCGGCGTTCGGGCAGGCCAGAACTGTGTGGAATCCGCGAGAAAAATCTGCCCCTCGCAGCGCACACTATGACGATACTGGTGGCCGAGAAACGCGCTCTCTTCCACCACGCCATTCAGTACCAGTCCCGGCTGCTCCGGCGTCGTTAACGGGCGGTGCATGTTGACGTCCGAACTGCGGAAATAGAGCGTTTCCCCGCCCGCATCAGCCCGCGTCATGCAGTTATCCGCGCCCATAAAATCCGCGACAAACGGCGTTGCCGGGCGGTGATAAATATCTTCCGGCGTCCCCATTTGTTCGATACGCCCGTTATTCAGCACCGCAATTCTGTCGGCCATCACCAGCGCCTCTTGTTGGTCATGCGTGACGATTAACGAGGTGAAACCGAGCTTTTTCTGCAGCGCTTTGATCTCGTGGCGCACATTGAGGCGCACTTTGGCGTCCAGGTTCGACAGCGGCTCATCGAGCACCAGCACATCCGGCTCAATGGCTAATGCGCGCGCCAGCGCCACGCGCTGACGCTGGCCGCCGGAAAGCGCCGTCACTTTTATATCCGCATAATTTTCAAGGTTGACGATTTTTAATAATTCCTGCACGCGTTGCGCAATCGCCTCTTTTTTAACGCGGCGGACTTTTAAGCCATAACCAATATTTTGCGCGACGGTAAAATGCGGCCACAAGGCATAACTCTGAAACACCATGGTAATATTTCGCTGCTCTGGCGTGCTGTAAGTAATATCCCGACCATTAACGGCAATAACGCCGGATCGCACCGGGATAAAACCACATAACGCGTTGAGCAACGTGGTTTTTCCGCAACCAGACGGCCCAAGCAGCGCAATCATTTCGCCCTTTTCCACAGCGAGATGAATATCGTGAAGAACGATATTTTCGCCATAGCCAATTTTCAGTTTTTCAATCTGTAAATAACTCACAGGCGTTCCTTTCTTCAGCTTTTCTTTCGCCGATGAACACGTGTTCATTTATTTGCAAAAAAAATGCAACGTTGCACCGACATTATGTGAGCCTACTTTGTCGTCTATTTGTGACAGTTTGATTAAGTGCGCAATAAATTTGGTGGGGCGAAATGAAAATAGATGTTCTGGGCTGCGGTAGCGCCTTCTCATTGCAGCAAAACACCTCGGCAATCCGCGTTATCGATAACGAAAATCGCCAGTTGCTGATCGATTGTGGCCCGACAATCCCGCGCGCGCTGTGGCAGCGCGGCGGCGACGTAAACGACATCGACGCCATTTACTTCACCCACGTTCACCCGGATCACTGCACCGGGCTAACTGCGCTGCTGAATTACTGGAAAAGTTTTCAGCGTCGTAAACCGCTGATCATCTGGTCGCAGCGCGAACAGCGCCCGGTACTGATAAAACTGGCGAGCCTCGCTAACTGGCCGGAAAACGATCTCTGTTTCGACATTGACTGGCGCGACAGCGAAGCCGAATGGCAGTGGCAAGGCTGGCACATGCGCACCGCGTTTACGCACCATGAATTGCCCAATCTCGCCCTGCGAATCGAAGCGGATGGTCACACGCTGTTCTACAGCGGCGACGGACGCCCAACGCCGGAAAGCATCGTGCTGATGCACAACGCGACGCTGGCGTTTCAGGAGTGCGCTTCGGCAACGGCGCTGCCCAATGACGCCTCGCACGGCGATTTTCCCGGCTGCCTGGCGCTGTTCGGCCAACTGCGTTTACCGCGCCTGGGGTTGTACCACTGCAACGACGCCGCCTTGCCCACGATTGAGCAAGCCTGCACGGCGTATCCGGGTTTGTTTCTCAGCCACGATGGTTTCGCCACCGATCTCAGCCGCCGCGCGGAGGGGAAAGTGTGAGCCAGCGTTTACGCAAACAAGCAGTAACCGCCGAAGACGTGGCGAAGCGCGCGGGCGTGTCCCGCGCCGTGGTGTCGCGCGCGCTGAGCAGCAACGGCAGTATTTCGCCCGCCACCAAAGAGAAAGTGCTGCGCGCCGCGCAGGAGCTTGGCTATCAGGTCAATTTCCTCGCCCAGGGGCTTAACCGCCAGCGCAGCCACTTGATTGGCGTGATTGTCGCGCGCATTGGCGACCCGTTTCGCAGCAGCCTGCTGGAAGGCTTGCTGCATGAAATTCAGCGCCGTGGTTACCAGGCGCTGGTCACCGAGATCACTGGCGAGCAGGATCTGGTCACCACACTGCGCCGTTTTACTCAGTTTCGCGTCTCCGGCGTGATCGTCACCTCCGGCCAACCGCCGGAAGCGATAGTGAACGAGTGCGTCAGCCAGCGCATTCCGGTGGTCGGCATCAACCGCCACCCGGATATTCCGTTAGTCGATTTCGTCTGTTCCGACAACGTTTCCGGCGCACGTCAGGCCGCTGAACAGCTTTATCACTCCGGCTGTCGCCGTTTTGGCTGGCTCAACAATTGCGGATCGACCTGGGCGGGTATTCAGCGCGGTGAAGCCTTTTTCCAGGCATTGCAGCAACTCGGCGTGGATACCCAGCAGCAAGTGCGTTGGTATGACGCGCGCGAAGAGGGCTACGACGGCGGTTTTCAGGCCGCGCAACAGAGTGATGAAGATCTGCCGGAGGGCATATTTTGCGCCAACGCGCAGTTGGCCTGCGGTTTTCTCGACGGCATGCGCCAGCGCGGGAAATTCGCGCCAGACGATTTTCACCTGATAGGTTTTGATAACACGCCGCAGAGCGGCCAGTTCAGCTACCAGTTAACCACGCTGCATCAGGATGTGGCGGAGATAGCGAACCGGGCGCTGACGCGCCTGCTGGAGCGGGCGAAAAATCCTTTACAGCCTTCCCGCGTTGAGTGGGTTAAGGTGACACTGATTCACCGACAAACATCGCCACAGATTGGCTAAGAGTTCAGATATGAGAGAAGAGTTTACCCAGGCGCTGTGCGCACTGATTCGTCGTCTCGGTCAGCAGGCGAAACAGCTTCGTGATAACGGGCTGACCATTGAACAGAAAGGTCGTCAGGATTTTGTCTCCCAGGCGGATGTGTATGTCGAAACCGAGCTGCGCGCCTGGCTGAAAGCTGAACGCCCGCAGGATGGTCTGCTCGGCGAGGAGCGCGGGCTGGAACCAGGCAGCGATGGCGTATGGGTTATCGACCCGATTGATGGCACCACCAACTTTATTCTCGGCATGGATTACTGGTGCATTTCGGTTGCTTACGTGCGCAATGATGCCATCCAACTTGGGGTGATTTACGCCCCGGATCGCGACGAGTTTTTCTTCGCTGAAAGCGGCAAAGGCGCGTTCTTAAACGGTAAACGCCTGAGCCTGAGCGAGCCAGACGCCGACGCGGTAGTGCTCGGCATTGGCCGCTCCAGCCGCAGGCCGCCACGCGAATATACGCAAACCATCGAAACCCTGTTTGAACACGGCGTGGAACACCGCCGCTTTGGTGCGGGCGCGTTAATGCTGGCGCACGTAGCCGCCGGCCAGGTGCATGGTTATTTCGAAGCGCACCTGCACAGCTGGGATGCGCTGGCGGGGCTGGTGATTATTAAAGAAGCGGGCGGCATGCATAACGATTTTCTTGCCAATAATGGTCTGACGCAGGGCAATAACGCCTGGGCGGCAACACCGCACGTGTGGCAGCGCCTGCAACCGATTTTACTGCCAAATGGTTAAACCCGCTTTCCAGGGAAAACGGCTCATTCGGGCCGTTCTTCTTCTGGGTACTCGTAGTGAACCGCCAGCCAGATGGTCGGCGGTTCAGCCTGTGTCCAGTTCACCCGATGGCGGCATTGCGCGGGGATATTGACGAAATCGCCCACCTGCAACACCCGCTCTTGCGCTTCGTCTTCAAGTTGCAAACCGGCGGCGCCCTGAAGTATCAATACCCACTCGCTTTGCGGCTGGCAGTACCAGAAATCAGGCGGGCTGGCCTGACCGGTAGAGACGATGCGCTCAATTTTCAGATCTTTTCGCGAAAGCAGATCATTAAACGTCTCCGCGTCATTCGTGCTCGCGGGGAGATCATGTAACAGGTTGGTCAGCATCGCTGGCGCTCCATTTGGTCAGAAATTATCTCCAGCATCGCAGGTTATGCCCACCAGAACGAGCGCTTTGGCTTTAAACCATTTCTGGGTTCTTTATTTAAAAAGAGACTCATCACACCGGCGAAGAACAGGGTTCACAGATAACGTAAACGCATTGACTTTCCCACAGGCAAAAAAAACGGCTCCGCAGAGCCGTTTTATCAATAAAAACTAAAACGTTTTCATTAGTAAAACCCACAGTAAAAGGCCATTTGAAACATACATGAACCGATTATCAATGGTGGTCAATGTTGTCGTTAGGTGCATTTGCTCTAAAGAAACTTCTACAGTTTCCCGAAGGGGGTAACTTCTATAGGATCCTGGCTGCACACCTGTCCCGGGATAAACTGAGAGATCCCCCCACTCCGACCACAGATGCGGCCCGGCGACACGCTGAGCTTCACCGTTGACCATTACCACCACATCGGGAATGCCGGGGAGTACCCAGCCATTGTCGGCGGCATACTTAACAGCATTAGGTGCGTTCATGGTTTTTTCGCCCAGCGTGGCGAACCAGTGGCTTAACGTAAAGCGCCATAAATACGCTTTGCCATCCGTTATGGATGCGGCTGTGACTCCTACTCTACGAGTGAGTTCATCCGGCTCTCCGGTGATAGTAATATTTCCGTCCTCATCAACGGTAAGCCATGACTGATCGACGGACCAGTTATAGTCGCGGTTTGTCGCCGCATCGCCCGCCATAACGACCTGGAATTTAACACCGATAAGCCCAGTTTTGGGAAACTCATCCAATGCAAAAGAGACGCCGTTTACCGCTAAATAGGTTCCTTCTGGCATCGGCGTCCTCACCGTGATCGTCGCAGGTGGCACCGCCAGTTCATTACCATTGACCGTAACGGTAATGTTATAGGCACCGCTAGTCCTACTGGAGCATTGTGCTGTATATGAGCCATCCTGGTTATCCCTAACGGTACTTATCGTTACCTCCGTCAGGTTGCTGATAAACACCACATTCTGCCCAGGTAATACCGTGCCTTGTTCATCTTTCAGCACCAGCGTCAGCGTTGCGACCTCCTCGTCATCTGCCAGAATCGTCGCTGGGGATGCTGTAAAGGTTGATAGGGTAGGGCTGGCCTGCCAGGCCTCAAAATTCACCGTCACCGAACGGCTCAGCTCACCGCTACTGGCAGTCAGCGTGTACTGCCCGACAGTAAGACTGGTTAATTCCGCCGTTACGCTACCGTCCTCGTCGGTCATTGGCGAGGGCGATTCGAGGTGAACATGGCTATCAATAGTGAACTTCACAAGCTGATTAGCCAACGGGTTGCCACGCTGATCATAGACCGTGGCTTTAACGCTGTTGGCTATCGCACCATCTGCCACTGCGTCATTTACAAGGACGGTGAACTTTATCGCGAAGGCAAACAAAATATCAGCTAAATCATTTTCATCTTCACTCACCACAAACCACGGCGTGTAAAGCGTGCGCCGCAGGTAGCCTTTGGCGGTGAGCGCTTCCCTTTCTCGCCCAAGTGGATCGTAGTAATGCGAGTCCGCATAGAGATCTTCTCGCGCGCTGTCGTCTTTCACCCACTGCCAGCTATTCAGAAAATAGGGTTGATAGGTGCGAATGGCCTGGCCTTTGTTGTCATACTCCGTGCGGCCACTTACCGCCCAGCGGTTGCTGGTCTGCGCCATTTCAGTAATCAGCGTTCCATCGCCCGCGCGCTGCCAGGCCTCGCCCGCTTCAAAGCGAACCGAGGTTTGCAATTCGCGACCGAAGCCATCGCTGAAGACCACCGTCTGGCGGATCTGTTGTTCCCCGCTGCCTTCCCCTCGATCATAACGATCGGTTGTCAGCACCAGCACATGGGGGGGTTGTTGTTTGAGGCTACTGCTCCCTGGGCTTGAATAAACCAGACACTGCGCCACCGGTAACGGTGGGTTCAGCGCCAGGGCTTCATCAATATCGTTCGGTGGGGAGAAGTCGGTATCGCTGTAACCCGCCTCCACACCGTTCTCGGTGCCGCTAAAGCGCTGGCTGGTCACGCGTGCCAGCCCATCCAGCGTGACTTGATGGATGTTATTGTTCACATCGGTAAGTTTAACTGGCGTTAAAAACCGCCAGTCATATTCGGCCTGCGTCGTAAGCCCCGCGGCATCCACCACTTTGGTCACCACACAGTCGTAAGCATCGCGGGTCAGGGTAATCGCGCCGGTCAGCGCCGAATCCCGCACCGTCTGCGGCAACCAGAAATGCTCTGCCGAGCCGTAGGTGGTGAGGTTACGCCGCACCACCCACGCGTTGAGAAACGAAAGCCAAATGTACCCTGCGTCGCTAAGCACGCTGTCGGTCAGATCCTCTCTCAGCGTCGCCACCATTTCGGCGTCCAGCACCGCCGTTTCGATCAATCCGACACGCGGAGGGAAGGCTGGCAGCTCGGAAGTGGGATTGTTATTGCCGTCCAGATACCAGGGTTGATGCCAGCCGGCAAAAGCCTGTCTGGCCGGCGCCCCCAGCGGCGCGCCGGAAATACTCAGATCTTCGAGCGTTAACCCCGTTTCCGGGGCGGTGGAGTAGAGATAAACATCGCTCCTTATCGCATCCTCCAGGCCGTTAACCCATCTCCCGGCGGCCATATCATCAATGCTGTACCAGTGGTTTTCCTGGCGGGTCACCACCAACTGCTGCTGTTGGTCGTCGTAGCTGGAATCAAACAGCGTATCCGGTAGCGTATCCGGGTAGGGGCTGGTTGCCGGTTTGGCGCGGCGCGGATAATTGAGCGTCATGACATAAAGCGGCTGACCATACTGATCGCTGCAGAGGGTGACCTGCTGGCTACACTGCGGATCGTTGCTTACCCGTTCATAGACATAGGATCGCGTTTCGGCGTTTATTGGCAAGACCACCGGATAACGGGCCACGCCCGCTGCCACCACCAGGCGAACCTGCGGGCGCGATTCACTCACCTGATACGGAATGGGTTGCGAAGCGCTGTCATCAAGGCCATACAACTCGCTGCGCAACAGCATGCCTTTCGTGGCGCGGCGTAACCAGAAAGCCTCGTTCTCATCCGGGGTATAAACCTGCTCATTATTGCCAAAACCCCGGGTGTAACGGGTGGAATAGTGCTTAAACGCGCCACTATCGCCGGACCACCACGCTTGCGGCATGCGATCATCAATGGCCGCCAGACCGGTGGCAAACCAGTTACGCGTCAAAGACGGCTGGCTAATTTCCGTCGTGGTGCCCTGGCTGGTCCGCGTATCGGTGTCCTGTATTTCGACATAGCCAAAACCCCGGAACTCACGCTCTTTACCATCCCACGCGCCGGAACGATAACGAGCCGTGCTGACCAGTTTATTTCCGGTGAAGAGGTCTGTTACGTCAGTGCGGGCAAGCAGATGAAGTGGAAACGGCAAATAGCTGGCCGGAACGGGTTCTCCTGCCGCCGCTGCCTCTTGTTTCTCATCCAGCCAGAACTGGGTTGAACTGCGGTAGGTGAAATCATGCTGCGCCCCAATAATGTTTTTCATTTTGTTCAACAACCAGGGTTTTACCGAGGTGATATTACACACATAGTGCCGCGGTTTCGGGTGAGGAACGGTCAGTATCAGGCTGGCGATACCCATGCCCTGAATATCCGCGACGTGCAATTCGCAGGTGTTATCGAAATGCACCCCATCCGGCAGTTTGAACTGAAAAGGCGCTGCAAAACTGTTCCCTGACTGATTGATTAAGATGATGAGATAGTCTTGAACGGCAATGATTACATCTGTCGTGCCGGAGCCATCAACATCGGCCAGAAAAATATTTGAGGGAATAAACTGTACCCCCATCCACCATCTCGCCATCTTCACCGGCGCGCCAAACTGCCCATTGCCTAAATTGGGCCAGTAACGCAAGCTGTCTTGTTTTATCTCGACCAGATGCTGCTGCCCGCTGCCGGCCATATCGCTGAACGCCACCAGAACCCGTTCATTAGTCCCGGGAACTGGCAGTTGGACGCCGGTTGGTTGCAACACATCCTGCGCTTTTTCCCAGCCATCGCCGGTTCCGGCATAAAGCCGCACGCTTTTCGGGCCGATAAGCGCTAAATCCGCCAGCCCCGCGCCGGTGATATCCACCAGCAGGCTGCGCGGGTGAAGGTACTCCACCGGGTAGGCCGAAAGCGGGGTGAAATTGAGCCATCCCCGTTCCGGCGTGCGTCCGTAGTAACCGTTGACGCCCGCCGAAGTGACGACCCACTCCATATAGCCATCACCATTCAGATCCGCCAGAACACCGCCATCGCGGAGCGCGGGAATGGTCGATAACCGCTCAGGCTTATCCCAGGTGACAGCATTGGCATCACTGCCTTGCTGGCGAATGGGCGCGCGGTACCACCACGCCCCGCTATCCTGATACAAAATGCCGGCAATCCCCTCGCCATTGAGATCCACCATCTGGTAGGGCTGGCGGCTATTCAAATTTCCCAGGTCTTCACGTTCTTGCCATGTGATGTCCCACTCCATGGAATACCCGTCATTCACAAATTTACTCCAGCCAAACTGCACCTCAGGCAAGAAGCTGAACGTACCATTTGCATTCAAACCTGACTGCAAGACGCTCACGAGCGTCGTGACTATCAGTGATTCTTCATAGCGCAACAGGAGGCGGGAAACCAGTTGTGGCACGCTTTCGGCGGTGCTGCCGCCTAATGTGTCGGTAAAGTGATAACTCAATACCTGGCGGCAGAGACGGCGAGTACGGATTTCAAAACCATACTCCCAACTGGAGAAGCAATCCTGGCGGCAAGCCCAGTCGCCAGTACCTGGCGTGACCCATTCCGGCACCATATACATATCCACGTTGCGCTCGCCATAATCGAACACCACCATAAACAACCAGTCCGTAAGCGCGGGGTCGGCCGTCAATCCGGGTAATACGCGCCCGGCAACACGGTTGCCATAGTAGACGGCCGCGAGATAGCGTTGCGCAGTGGCATTCGGATGCGCGGTGATTTCAGGCCCGGTACACCCCGTATTATCTTCACTGCGATACAGCCAGTAGATCTGTTCCCCGGTTGCCGAAACGGATGACTCCAGCAGCCAGATACCCGCCTTCTCTGCGGCTTCGGGATGACTAACGCGAGCCTGAGCGGTATTGCCATAGAGATACACCTGGCCATCGGGCGTGTAGAGGAGCCAAAAATCACGCGCGGCAGATCCGCTTTCGACCCAATATTCAAACCGACTAAAATCGCTCTCCACGCGGTAACGATAACGGTGAACGGTAAAGCCACTGCCGAGATCGACGCCAAGCAGTGAACTGGCGGTGCGGGTGCTCGCCGTACCGTCATCAGCGAGAAACGGCACAATGACTTCGCCATTTGGCCCCAGAAACTCATCTGTATCGTTATAATTTGGCACCCCTTTTTTCGTGCGACGACGAATGGCGGGTGCATCAACGCTCCATCCCATACCGAAGGGACCATTGCCAGAGCGGCTGTAATAGCTCAGTGCCAGCGAAGGCGCATACCCTCTCCCGGCATTAATGGGTAGCGGTAGCGTCAGAGAATTTGCGCCATCCGGACCGGCTCCCGCCACATCACCTTTTACACCAGAAATCGCGCCGCCACCTTTTGGCAACGACAGGGTTTCAGGCCTGACAATATCTGTGTTTTGCATGGCTGCGCTCCCACAGGCTCCCCGCAGGGAGCCTGAAATAAAAACATCGATTTAGCCGGTAATGGTGTAACGGATATGCAGAACGATATCCGCCAGGCCAAGCAGAAGTTCCTTTTGTTCCCCACTGATATCCGGGAAGCTGAGGGTCAGCGTGCCGCTGTCATCCACCGGGATCCCTTCAAACGGCAGCCAGCGACCATCATTAAAATCAAGCTGGAACTGACCGCTGTCGTTCATGCCGTGCGAGACCACTACAGCCTTGCACCCCTGCGGTAACACCACGCTGCCGCCATAACTCAGCACGGCCTGAACATCCTCATAGGGTCCCACGGGCAGTGCCAGCGTGACGCTTATCTGTTTGATACGCCGCCGCGCACCAAGCCCGGCGGGGTAATCATCAAGAATGCTCAGATCGGCGAGCCTGACGCTGGCTTTCAACTGCCCGTCGGCTATCGACAGTGTGTTACCCCCGCTACCTACACTGCCCGACCCGTTGATGATCAGGGATGGGGCCTGATCGGTGAGGATGAACGACCCGCCAGCCCTCCCGCTGTAAAAATCTGCCAGCGAGACGGTTTTGTTCACCTCCAGCATCCGCGCATCCTGCTCGATCCACGCCTGCGACATCCGCTCCAGCTCCAGCATCAGCGTCTCCCCGGCCATAAAGCCCATCCAGCTTCCCCGCCACGCCCCCGGTTTGATAAAGGTCGTCGCCTCATCGGCAAAGTGCAGTTGCCACGCCCGCTGTGCCAGCAGGCAGCGCGTCAGCGCCGCGTCATAGAACTGGTAGTAAATCGATGACAGCGTACCGCGCAGCCAGCTGTACAGCGCCTGCCCGGTGAACTTGCCCTGCAGGTAATCAAGCTGCGCCTGCGTCTGCGCCAGCTGCGTTTCCACCTGTGCTTTCTGCAGCGCCAGCCCCTCGCGCCGGACACTCAGCGACGCCAGTTGCGCATCCGCCAGTTTGATCTCCGACTCCGCGTTATTGCGCTGGATCTCCCACTCCTGGCGGCGGCGGCGGTAGTACTCCGACTGGCTGACTTTATCGCTGGCAATGCGTTGAACGTCGGAAGCGATTTGGATCCCGATCCCCACCGCCGACAGTATCGCCCCATAACGACCACCGCCATTAGCCAGGCCATAGATATTGGGCACCATACTCAGCGCCGCGGCCCCCATATGCAGGGCGTTGGCCCCTTGCGCCGTGACAGAGGCGGAGAGCTGCAGACTCATGGCCTGAATCTCCCCGGCATTAATGTTTTCGTCATACAGTTGCCGGTAGCTGTTGCGCCGCTGCTCGGCGGCGGCGCGGCTCACCAGCAGCGCTTCCCTGTCAGCATCCAGCTCCGTCAGCGCATGCTCCTGCACCTGAATACTCTGGCTCAGCAGCGCCAGCCCCTGGTTCTGCAGCAGCACGGAGAGCGCTTCCGCGTCCTGGCGTTCGGTGATGACCTGCATCGCGTTGCCGAACTGGATAAGCTGGCTCACCACCCCGCGCGCACTCTCCAGCAGCGTCGGGAAGCGCAGCAGCGGCAGCGGAACCGTCGGCAGCGAATCGCCACCGCTGGCTGACATCACCGCCGCGCTCAGCAGCGCCGACGGGCTGGCCGGTGCCGCGTACACCGGCAGGTACAGCGCCTGGCCGTCAATCGACAGGTTATGCCGCAGGTTGTAGAGCCGCTGGCGCAGCGTCTGCCAGTAGCCACTCAGCTTGCTGTTAAACTGCGGGTAGAACAGCCCCAGCAGCGAGTTCGCCGTCCGCGTTTCCACAGCCGGTACTGTTTCAGTACGGGCCCTGAGCAGCTGCAACTGGTAAGCCTGCTGTAGCGTCTGGCTCGCCGCCGCGCCCAGCACCGGGCTGGACCAGCTTCCCTGGCCGTAGACCAGCGAGTCATACGGTTCTTCCCCCAGCAGGTTCAGCGCCTGCACGTACCACATTTTGGCTTCGTTCAGCGTGTCGCGCTCCAGCAACCGGAAGGCGGCGTCGCCGCGCGCGATGAGCAGATCCAGCACGCGCATAAAGGTGGCGACCTTGTAGTGCATCGGGTCGGACTGGGCCACTGCGTCCGGGTCAACCGAATCCAGCGGGTCCGGGTTCCACGAGGTGTCCTCTTCCAGCGGGCGCACATTCCACGACCATGGGGCACGCACACCATCACTGCTGTAGTTGCCGGCCGGGTTCCAGATATACTTCATCCAGGTGGTGGCCTCCGCGAACTTGCTCTCCTGCAGCAGGCGCTGGAACACCATCGACGGCACGTAGAAGAACATCTCCCAGAAATAGAGGGCGTTGGCACCGGCGAAATCCATCGGTTCGGTGTTGCCGGCACGAATAAAGGAAGTTAACCCTCGACTACTTGTCGTCGTATCTTTCTCGTAATTATTTGAACTATGCCAATCATATTTTTCTATTGTTTTGTATGAGCCAAAACCTGAATAATCAGAGTACTCAACACCTATACCTGAAAAATCCTCGGCCCCTGTCTTATTGGGGTCATGGGGAAGGAAAATTGTTACCGTCGTATTTTCCGTTTCGGAAACATATCCCGAAGCAATAAGATTAACATCCCGATCAATATTATCGCCTGCTGAAGTCGTAATCCCCACCAAATATAACTTGTACCAACCCTCGCCATGTAACGACTCGTCATAAGGGGGAAACGTCACCGTAACATAGTTACCAGGGCCTAATTGCGGCTCCTGTAATAACTGGGTTTCCATGGAAAGCACGGCGTCTAGCCCCAGATTCGCGCGAGCTACCAGTTGGCGGGCAAATAGCGTATTAATACGAACACGATAAGCCCCACGCTGCAGATATTGCACGCCAGTATCGGTACGCGAAAGGGACATTTTTCGCGTTGCTAACGATTGATAAACAGTGACTATGGCGGTTTGCGTTCCCAGTGATTGCCCCAGCGCGTTGTTCGCGTGGAACTTAATCACTAGATCCATTTTCCCATTCTTAAATTCAGAGGTTGAGAAGGTAGTGGAGCTTCTAAAAGTGTAGGTAGTCTCCCAGTCCGGCGTGGTCATATCAGATCGACCGTTAGCGTAAGCATAATGTCCGCTAGGGCTTGTTATTCTATAACCAACATCGCCAGGGTTAACGACCGTGGTATATTGAATGGGATCGCCAAAATTTTTAAGCATATCAAGCCCAGCAGAATTATAAAAAGTTTTAACGTTATTCAACTGGTCGGGGGTCGCCCTAAACGTCCAGGCATCACCATATGCATTCGGTGATGAGGGAAATAAATAAGTGATAAGCTCAGTACGATCGTTTAAAAGAAAACGAGGTACAAAAACGTCAGTACTCGTTCTCAAGAAAGTTATCGGCCCTATATTAAGGGGACCTTGATCATACAAACAATGAATAATATAACCTTCACCTCTATCTGTTGAATCACTGTATTCAAGCGGTGTTTTAAAAAAAATATAGGAATGACCAACATCCTGGCGAGCTTTAATAAAATTCATCCAGTTTGCTCTGTTTCTCCCGAACGAACCAGAAGCCTCTCCCTTAAAAGAATAATGAATATTCATAGTGTATGAAAAAGTAAAGTAATCACCGCCACCGTCCAGAATAACGGCTCGCACTTGATAACTTCCGCCATACATGCTGGCCAAATTTTCATATCCCCATTCGTGATTTAACGGCCCGGCAATAAACGTTAAGGTGGGTGAAAATAAAAAATTCACTCTTAATTCACTCTGCGTATCAAATTCTCGCGAAATAAATCCCCGGTAATAATTCGGATCTGCCAAAACCGCTATTTTATGTTCTGCGGATATTGTGACTCCCGATACGTTCAGCGCTTGGTTACCTGCCTCAGTAGCGGCGGGGGTGTAAAAGATCACCAAAAGGTGAGCGTTATTGCCACCGTTATAGGAACAATAGAGATGTTTTGTTGACAACGCGCTGATATCCCCGGAAGGCAGGTAATCCGACAGCTTACTGTTCAGCGGTGTGCTCCAGGTGCCGTCATGACGCAGGTACGAGAAGCTGAGAAAGTGATCTGAAGTCTCCGTCACCGTGCCACTGTTGTCCGTCGCCGTTGGCTGCTCCGTCACCCACACCACATACAGCCGGTCATTGAACACCACCGGATGCACCATATTGTTGTACGCCGCGATACCGGTACCGATCTCCAGCCACTCGCTCCATGCCGTCGCCGGGTATTTCCCGTCCGTCAGCATGCTCTGCTGCAGCGTGCGCCAGTAGTATTTCTCCCCTTCGGCCATCGATTTACCGATAAACCACGTTTTCCCCTCCTCAATACTGGCGTTGTCGTGGTAGGCACTGACTATCTCCAGGTTCGCCACCTTCTCAAACTGCGTCATGTATCCCCGGAACGCGTCCCCCACCGAGTCCGCACTCAGCTCACTCTGCCCGATGGTGCCAAGCAGGTTATCCATCATGCTGGTCTGCCCGGTGCGCACCGTCGGATCGATATAGTTTTCCGGGTAATACACCAGTTCCGACACCCCCGCCCAGGTGCTGTAGCGCTTGTTATAACGATCCCAGTCGGTGAAGAACTGCCGGGTCAGCACCGCCAGTTGCACCTCCGTTTCGAGACCGTTCTGGCAGCGGTTGACATACAACTGGATGCTGGCGATCGCTTCCGCCACCCGTGTGGTGGTCACCTGCGACGAGACCTGCCCGTCGATCAGCAGCCACGCGTACAACTGCTCGCGGTTGTTCACTTCCGACTGACCGGCCGTCTGGATGTAATAGCTGCTCAGCGCCGCGCTGGTCAGCTCGTCCAGTTGCCGGTGCAGCGTTACGGTATGCTCCGCGCTCAGCCCCGCCTGCAGCAGGTTGCTCACCGCCAGCCAGTCGTCATATGACGGTGAATTATCTGCGCTGATATTTGTATATTTCAGCGCCACCACTGCCGCCGCTGTCGACGGTGTGCAGTTCAGTGTCGCCGAGAAGTCCAGCCACTGCAGCGTCACGTCCAGCGTTTTCAGCGAACGGATAATTCCGCCCGCCCCGCTGTCCGCCAGCGCCAGCGCCTGCTCCACCGACTGCGGTGTCGCCCCCAGCGCCTGTGCCAGCAGCGCGGTGGTCAGCGTCCCCGCCTCCAGCGCCGCCAGCACCTGCTGCGCGTAATCCCCGGTCTGCAGGATGCGCCGGTTCATCCGCCCCAGCAGGCGCAGCGACTCAATATCCAGCGGAATGACGCTCACCCCGCCGGCAAACCGCGACGGGTCGCTTATCAGCATCGATAACAGGTAGTCGCTGATGTCTGTTTTGCGCACCAGCAGCGCCAGCTGTGCCAGCGCCTGGCAGAACGCCACCAGCTGCCCCGTCTCCGCCTCGCTGCGGGTGTCCTTCAGCACCAGCGCGATAAACGTTTTCACGTCCGTGCCGCCCGGTTTACGCATATCCAGCCAGCGCAGAATGCTCTCCGCCCTGCCGGACTGGTTCAGTTGCCCGGCGGCGGCTATCACCGGCGCGATGTCACGGATAAGCGCCGGCGTGTCGGCGTCCGCCTGACCCACCGCCCCGCGCAGGGAGGCCACCAGACTGCTGATTTCCGGGGTCAGCACCGGGCTGTAGTCCGTGGTGGTCATCAGGTACAGGTCACCCACCGTCCAGTCCAGCTGTTTCAGCCAGCGGGTGGTGCTGTAGACAAAGTTCACCGCCGCCGCGAAACCGGCGGTGTCCAGCGACGACAGCGGCACGTCCTGCCACGGCGATACCGCCAGCAGCAGGGCCAGCTCAGACGCAGAAAGGTGATGAACCTCCGCCAGCAGCTGCGTGCGGTAGAGCAGCGCCAGGTTATCCGCCGTGGCGGTGAACGCCGTGTTCTCCCCCGCCGCAAGCTGCCACAGCACCTTCAGGTCGGCACCGCTGGTGTGAAAACCGCGCTTGATGACGCTGGCGCGGAACAGGTGGTCCGCGTCCTGTGAATCCCAGTCCACCGGCGCGCCGTCGGCGCTGAAGGACCGGTTACTGAGCGGCGGGGTGTTGAACAGCGTGGTGAAGTAGCTGTCCCGGCCTTTCACCCCGACGGCGCTGATGCGCCCCCCGGCCAGTACCAGCGCATCCTCAAAGCGCAGGCTGTAGCGCTGCAGGTAGTAATAGCTGAGAAAACTCAGCCCCAGCATACCGGTCGCAAACGGCTCCGTGCCGGGGTGGTTGTAAATCAGCAGGTACATCTGCTCCGCCGTCAGGCGACAGGCCTTGTACAGGCGGATGATTTTGTTCAGGTAGAGCAGGTACTGCTCTGATGACAGGGTGTACAGCTGGAAGGTGGTTGGCGCGTAATAGTATTGCGCTCTGGCGGTAGAGTAACGGGTAATACCAATGGTCACTCCGGCAGCTAATTTTTCTGCCGGAATAGTTACCGGTATGCTGATATGCTCATTTACTTT
The DNA here is from genome assembly GCF_027109175.1 of Kosakonia sp. SOY2. Classification (NCBI taxonomy): domain Bacteria; kingdom Pseudomonadati; phylum Pseudomonadota; class Gammaproteobacteria; order Enterobacterales; family Enterobacteriaceae; genus Kosakonia; species Kosakonia sp. SOY2. The sequence continues at coordinate 56,023 of NZ_JAPVXH010000005.1, read as the reverse complement.
GGGTGTAAGTGTCCCGCTATAAAGATCGGAAGATTCCCCACCCGTCGTACCAATAAGCAGCTTATCTGCGGGATCCCATGCAGAGTTAAAACTAAAGTTCATTAGATAGCTGTCCCCGCCCTGCGGCAGCAACTCTGCATAATTGAGCGTACTGTGCTGAGCGCTGCGGACAATCTGCACCACTCCACCCGCGGAAGGGCCGCTGGCAGACACCAGCGAGGTCAGTATATTGTTGACGTAATACGGCACCGGCTCGGAAAAATCGTGGTGCGTCAGCAGGCTGGTTAAGGCCGTCAGATCTTCAGCACTCACATCGTAATACCCGGCCAGCATATAGGTGTTCATCAGCGTGTCGGTGGTGATCGTGCCGAAGTTTTTGCTGTACAGATCGGCAGCACTACCGGTGCTGATCTCCTCGGTCAGGATGCGGAACAGCTCCGGCGACACGTCCGCCACGATCGCCAGCAGCGAGTTGAGATCCACCTGCTGCGCAATAGCCGGGTTATCCGTCAGCGCGTTCAGCATCGGATCCTGCAGCAGTACCGCCAGGCGCGCGCTTTCATATGGCAGGTGGTACGGCGTGTTGCCGGAGAAGCGCCAGGCGGCGAGTTTTTCCATTACCGCGTCGCCGTCCGTCCCTTCCTGGCTGGCAATGGCGTTCAGCACAATATCGTTGGCGATGGAGAGCGTGGTGACTTCCGCGTCCATATTGTCCTGGCTCAGCGCCAGGTGAGCCAGATCCGGGCGGCGGCTGTCCAGATGGCGCGCGTGGCCGGTGGTATGCAGGTCGCGGGCTTCCCGGTAGAGCTCGGTCAGGTAACCGGCAGGCGAGAACATCGATGCCACCGAACCCGGCGAAACGTACATTTGCGCCCGGGTGCCGAACGCAGAGTTGTAATCCCGTGTGTTACGGTTCTGGCTGATCCCCAGGCTGACCGCCTGCGCCAGTTGCGGGTTGGCCCGGCTGAAGGTGCGCACTTCGGTTTCGGTGTTTTTTTTCTGCGCGTCGCTGATCGCCTGGCTGAGGTACTCCGCCTCGCCGAGCGTTAACACATCCTGATAGCTGGCCCAAATTTCGGCAAAGGAGTTGGGCATCAGTGAGGCGAGTTGGCTGTTTTCATCCAGTTCACTGCTTTGGGTGACCACGCCGCCGTCGTCTGTCCCGCGGGTGCGGGCAAGGCTGATCTTGTCCAGTATCGTTTTGGTATCGTAATAAGAGTCGTACATAAGGTATCCCCTCAACTTTTTTAAATAGGGAAGGTTGTATGTGACAGAAGAGCTTTTTAACGTGCAGGTAGCGGGGCCACCATTTATTCATGGTTGCCTGTTTCCATCAGCAAAAAACTGTCCACCAGCTCTCCTGGACAGGATCAGCCGCGTTTATTACCGCTATTTCTTCAGTAAGCGTTAAATGACCTCGCCATCATGCGAGCAGATAAGCAGCCCGATAAAAGGAAGTTGAAATACAGCGTAGGAGATCATTTTATATCGCTCCAGCGAAGGTTGATCATTGGCTAAAAGCGGAATAACAGCCATAAACGGGGGGAATTCAAAGAGATATAAAAGAGATTTTATAAAATTAAAATATTCTTTCAGAACTTTATCCTGGATATATCAAACAAAAATCCGCCAGAAACCGGATGTGGATTTTAACGTTGCATAATTACCTAGGATAATTCATAAGTTCATCGTAAAAAAATAAGATTAATCACGTAAAAAGATAAAACCAGGAATTATCATGATCTTTTCGTGCGTAAATATATTTTTTAAAGCGAGTCGTTATTGACAAAGATAGTCGCCTGCAAGGGAATATATTCTTCCCCATAATGGGGTTCTTTAGCAACTTACTGATTACTCTCCTTTAAAGTGTGCGAGAAGTGCTTTTTATCGGGTAGAAATCAAAAGGCGATAATCTTCTTTTTTGGTCGAACTCAGCATTCAACAGGCTAATTTACTGATGTTTAAACGATCTCATTCCTCACTCGCTTTGGTGATATATAATACTTGTCATTTTTTAAACTTATTAAAATCATTACTGGCTTTTAATATAAATGATCGTCAATTTTGTAACTTTGCCCATAATAAATCGACGACAGACTAACCTCTTTATTTTCCCTTGGCGACAATATACAAAAACAGAATTACGGGCCTTAACCAATATAAGGCGCTGTACTCGCGGTGAAAAATTACGGAGGAAATGTTTAATCAATAAGTAGATATAAGACATGCCTGGTAAGAGAAAAGTATTAACAAGAAGTGAAGCGCAACGTCTTCACTTCTTTATGCATCAATGTTGCGCCAGATATTGCTGTACCAGCTCGTTACCGGCAACGCCCATTACATTGAATTGCTTGTATTCGCTCTTATCAAGCACTCTGACGTACTCATCGCCATTGTACAAATGCCCGGCGCTATGGAATATTTTCAGCTCGTTTTTCCACTCCGTCAGCGGGATATGACCAATGATTTCCCACTCACCACTTTTGAGGCTATCAACCGCCGCAAAGATCACATTGGTCATGCCTCGTGAGTTTTTAAACTTCAGAAACTCATCGTGTTGCGGAATGGTTTTATCAGCCTGAATGCTCAGCACGCCAAATGCGAAAGCCTTTTTAAAGCGCCCTTTTAAGGCACAGACGATCTGACACACGGCAAACCGACCATCGGCAGTTGGGATCAGAAAGATATCACCTTCCTGGTACTTTTGACTCATATGCTACCCCTTATGATAGACAGCGCGTCTTGTAAGATTTCTTTACCCCATGCTGAGCTATCGCCAGCGATTTTATAGGTGGGTGCGTTTTTATTTCCGGGGCGGTAAGACCGGATATCATTCAATAAATTCGTCAATGGATTCATTGACTTAGCACCACCATGCATACCAATAAGTTTTTCTTCCAGAAATTTAGCTTCAGCTTTGGTTAAGTTGTTGTCAAAAATGATCAGCTGTTCCAGATGCGATTTACCCGGCGTTTTCGCATGAGCGTTTAAACGGGTAGGTGCATCACCGCGCCCAACATAACGGATTTTGCCATTCTCGTGCAGAATATATAACCCTTGCCCTTTGGCGCGGTTGTACTTCTTCTTCGAGCCACCGGGCGGGCGCGTAGACGGCAGCCCCAGGCAGCGCTGCAAGCCGAGCGGATCGCTCCATGCCAGTGGATTTGGCGCATATTGGTATACGCTAACCCCCGCCACCATCCCCACGGGATCCTGGCTAATATAGGCCGCAATGTTGGGGTCATAATAGCGATAGCGGTTATAGTGCAGCCCGGTTTCCGCGTCATAATATTGCCCCTGAAAACGCAGCGGATTGTCGATGAGGCTGGCGTAAACCTCTCCTTTCTCGCCCCAGATGCCGCTTTTCTCCGACCAGACAATTTCCCCCTGTGGCGAGGTCAATCTGACCGGCGCACCGTTGGGATCGCAGTGGTAGTGCCAGCTCTGCTTTTCTCCCTCTTCTTGCGTCAGTAACGCCAGCGGCCAGAAACTGCCCGGGTAGTAGATATATTCCCGCATCTCACTGAACAGGTTGGCCTGCGCTTTCTGCCGTTTTAACCTGCCGCCGGTATCGAAAATACTCAGCGCGGCCAGCGGTTCCTGTAACCTGGTGACCGTTTCACCCGCCAGCACATCATCCTGCCAGTAAAACCAGCGGGTTTCGCTCGCCGTCTGCTTGAATACCCGTCGACCCAGGCCGTCATAGCCATAGCGCACCAGGCTGTCGCCTTTACGCACGGCGACCAACTGGCGATTGTCATCCCAGACAAAATCCTCTTTTTCGCCTTCGCACTGGCTATCCCGCCGCTGGCGTAGCTCACCGGCGCGGTCAAACACATAGCGCACGCCGTGGTGAATGCCTTCGCGAAACCAACCGCCCGCGCAGTCATTCACCTCGCGCGTTTGCGTCTGCAATTGATTACCGGCGGCATCCTGCACAAATTGTCGCAGTGCGCCATCGGGTGTCGTATGCGCCGTCAACCGTCCCACCGGATCGTAGCTGTAGCGATCGCTGCCCCACAGGCTATCTTCCCGTAACGTCAGATTCCCGGCACGATCGTAAGCAAACCCGCTGGCAAACAATGGTAAATCGTGTTGCAGCACCTGCTGGGTACTGAGCCGCCCCAGTCTGTCGAAAGTAAAGGTACGCAGGACATCGGCGGAGAGCTGTTCGCTCACGCATCGCCCGGCCTCGTCGTAGGTGAACAGAATAGGCGCATCGTCGTTAAGCTGTATCTGGCTGAGCCGTTCATGCTCATCGAGGTGATAACGCACCTGATGACCACTGTCGCTTTCGCGTGTGATCAACACACCGCGTTCGTTGTAACCGTAGCGCAGTTGAAAACCGTCCTGCTCTTCCAGCAGGACACGCCCGGCATCGTCATAGCGCCAGCTCAGCCGCCGCCACGGGTTTTCACACAGCAGCATCCGTCCGCAGGGATCGTAATGGTATTTAACCTGTAACGTGTCGCCGCTGCGCCGCTCCGTCAGCCGTCCCCTTTTGTCATAGCCGTAGCGCACTTCGCGACCCAGCGGATCTTCACGACTTATCAACCGGCTGGCCTTATCCCAACCGTAACGCGTCACCTGCCCCCAATAATCATGCTCTTGTGTCACCCGCCCGAGCGCATCGCGCGTCAGTTGCCAGCGTTGGCCATTTTGATTCACCACCGTCACCAGGCGATCTTCCGCATCATAGAGAAAGCGCAGCGTCGCGCCGTCCGGGGTTTCGCAGGCCGTCAGCATGCCGCTGCCGTTATAGCGAAGCTGCGTAGTTCGCCCCTGTTCATCGGTGTAACTGACCGGGTCATCTTCTCGATCGTAGACAACACGTATTTCCCCGCCTGCCGGATCGGTGGTCGCCACCAGACGGTCTTTGCTGTCCCAGTGAAAACGGGTTATCCCCCCGCTTTCGTCAATACGCTCCAGCAGCGTTCCACGGGCCGCGTGGCGAAGCTGTATCGCGCCCGCGCCAGCCTGTTCAATCCGCTGCGGAAAGCCATAACGATCATACTGGTAGCGCGTGGGCGAAACACCGGGCACATGCGCCGCACAAAGCTGCCCAAACGCGTCGTACTGATAACTTGTGGTGACGCCGGTGGGATCGATTTCGCGGGTAAGATTACCGGCCTCACTGTATTCCGAGCGCCAGACCGCGCCTTTCTCATCGGTAAGCGCCAGTAAGTGCCCGTCATCGTCATAATCCGCCTGAATCACGCAACCATCGGGCATCTGTTCGGCGGTCATGCGCCCCTGTTCGTCATACTCCCAGCGGTGCGTGCTGCCGTCCGGCTCTGTCACTTCCACCGTGCGGCCAAAATCGTCATAGCGGAACACGGTGTTGCCACCCAACGGATCGATTTCCGAGACGGGCAGGCCATTTTCATCAAAGGTGATACGCGAAACAGCACCCTGCGAGTCGGTCACTTCCACTTCGTTGAGCAGCGCGTGGTACGCAAAGTGATAATCCCACACCCCGCCATCACCCCAGGCGTGGATAACCTGCCAGGCCTCGTTGTACTGGTAGTGAAACCACTGCCCGTTGCGGTCAACATGGCTGACCATACGACGCTGCTGATACGCAAAACGGCGCGGATGCGACAGCGCATCGATCTCCGCGCTCAACTGGCCGTGGGTGTCATATTCGTAGCGGGTAAGCGGCGTTATCTCTCCATCCAGCGCATTATGCAGACGCAGAGAATGCAGACGGTTTCGCTCCTGTGTGACGAGGATTTCGCGCCCGGTCATCCCCGCGTGGGTGTACTCGCGAATTTTCCGTAACTCACCCTCATCACGCTCAAATTTCCAGCCATTACCGCTACGATCGACAATATCGGAAATCGGCAGGGCGCCCTGCTTACCGCTAAAGTGCAGCAGCGGGCCGCTTTCCTGATCCACCCGCCACACCACCTCGCCATCACGGGTTTCCCGCCACAGGCGGCTGCCCTCCGGCAAACCGTGAATGGCATGTTCGCGCCCGTCGCTTTGCGGCAACGTAGCAAATAATGTCATCCCTTCCGGCTGCGTCAGCAGCGCGACGCCCTCTTCTGCCAGCACATCAAGGCGGATATCTGCCGGGGTTGACCAGCCAAAGCCGCACAACCCTTCGACCTCAATATCTGCCGACGAATAGGTCCGCGCCCACGCCAGCGGCAGACGACCCGCTAACAGGAAATCCTGCTGTTCCAGGCTGACGCTGCCGTCGCGAATATCCACCGGTTCGGCGCGCAACACGCGGCACTTGAGGAAGCCGGAGTCCATATTGCGAAACAGCTTTTGCCGCAGCTTACGAAAGCGGCGCATAAACAACCGCCACTGCGGCGTTTTCTTCAGTTTCTTGAAGCCTTTACCCAGCCCGCTTAACCCGGCGCGCATCAGCAACGCCATCAGGTTGATGGTCGGCGGGCCGCCCACTACCACGTTATTGGGAATGGCGAGGTTAAAGGTGAGCGGGAGCGTCAGAGAGAGCGGTTTTGGCTTGGTGGCGCGCTTGAGGCGAAACGGCGGCACCAGACCAATAATGTTGCAGCTCAACACCGGCATGCCGATGCGCGAGAACGGTTCGCCGTCCACCGAGACGGTTTTGCTGCCCATAAACAGCTCGTCTTCAATCTGCGGCCCGCCCGGCGCGCGCAGCGGCGGCACCCATACGCCGCCGACCGGAATATGCACGGCGATGCCGCCCGTTCCTGCACTCGCGCGCTTAATGCTGTTGACGTGCACCGTGGTGCCAATCAGCGGCAGGTAATCGAACACGTCAAAAACAATGCCGATATGCGGCGTTGGCAACGGCCACGGGTAGGTATGAATATCCAGCCCGAGTTGCGGATCGAAGTGCGCGCCGGAGTGCATAAGTCTGGCCTCAGAACATGGCGCGCAGTAACGCGCGTAAGAACGTTCGAACCTCTGTCGCCAGCTCGCTATCGGAAAGGCTTAAAAACAGCAGCGCGAGCAGCGTGACGACAACAATAATAATGATGCGATTTTTCATAGCGGGTTGCTTCCTGCAGTGTCAGATAACGATGCGTCATGGTTGCCCCAGTCGGGCAGGTTTTGCCACTCGCCAGGGGGCGCATCAAAGGGGTGAGCGATCTCCGGCAGGCCGTTCCAGTGCGGGTGTAATTTCTCCCGCGCCAGCCGGATAACGCGGCGAAAACTGTCATCGCCGCGACGGATCAGATTTTCCCGCTCCTCGCGGATCACGGTAAACATGGCCTCAAGTTGTAACTGCAAGCGGCTTTCAGCCTGCTTAACCTGCGCAACGGTCGGCTCACTAGGCAGCGCCGCTTCCGCCTGCTGGATCAGCCGCTGTTTTTCACGTTGCCAGCGCGCAGCGCATGCTTCGAGCGCCTCGGTGCGGCGCTTATCGTGCATACGCAATAAATCCTGAAACACCAGCGGCAACGTGGTCTGGCTGCGTTCGGGCAGCGCCACGCTTTCCGCCGCCTGTACGGCGCGCGCGTACTCCTCCATCGCCGTCGGTCGGTGACCGGCAAGCCAGAGGCAAAACCCGGACATGCGCCAGCCTTCCATCTCAAATACCGGATGGGGAATGGCCTGCGCTTCCAGCGCCGCCTGGCGATAGCCTTTCGCCGCTTGCAGGTGATCTTTTTTCGCGAACCACGCACCCGCTTCACCAAAGGTACTTTGCGTGCGTAACTGCCCTTTCAGCGCCGGATCAGGAATATCACCAGAGAGGGTTTGTGCCTGCCGGTAGTGAGTGACGGCCTGCGCATGGTCGCCGCCTTTTAGCCAGCCACCGGCCATCAGGTTGTGCATCATCGCTTGTTGATCCGTCCAGCCGCGCCGCTGCGCAATGCCCAGCGCCAGCTCGCCGCGTGCGGCGACTTGTGCGGCACTGCCTTTTTCCAGCAGCAGCATCGCGTCAGCAAGGTAGCGGCGAAACAGCAACCGGTCGGCATCGGTATCCGTCTGCTGCTGCGCGGTCTGGTGCATCACCCGCATGCCATCGACTTCATCGACAATCAACTGCACCTCGCGCGGATGCGCCTCATATAACGGCTGCCAGATCGGTTGTTCCAGCGTATCAATCAACAGCACACGCGGGGCACTCGCATCCTGCTCCAGCCAGCCTGTCAACCAGCGCGCCAGGGCGCTTTCGTCGCTGACACCGGTGGGTTTAAGCACCAGTACCAGGTAACGGAGATCGTCTGCAAAAGCCTGTGCGAAGCTCTGTAATAAGCGGTTCAGTTGCGCCGGGGAGTAACAGGGCAGCCAGGGTTCCGCATTCCAGGCGGCGGCATTTTCCGTGGCTTCGTACTGCTCGACAAACTCCCGCCCCAGCGCGTCGCTGTAGCCATAACCGGTTTCGAAGGGGGTATTCAACCCAAGAAACAGATCCGGCAGTGTGCGGCCTTCCGCGTGCTGCTGCAGGGCGATAAAGGCATCCAGCAGCGATTCGCCGCCCGCCGGAACGCGCCAGATAAACAGGCGGGTGCGCGCGGCGTTCTCGCTGGCGTCCAGCCAGCTTAGCTCCAGCTCGCTCATCACTTTCTCTGTGGGGTTCTTTGCCGCGCGCATTCCGTGTCCTTATCAGGCGTTAAGCTCGATTTTCTTGCCATTGACCATCACGCCCGCCGCGTTAATGGTGATGGTCGAGCCGCCCGCGGTGATCTCCACGCTGCCGTTGCCAATCAGAATGCCGCTTTCGCCGACGTTGATCTGGAAGGTATCCGTTGCGCTGTCCGCCACGCTACCCTGGGTAAAACGCGTGTCGCCGCCGGTAATGCTCAGCGTGCGCCCGGCACCGATATTCACCTCTTGCTTTCGCACCACCGTGCGCACTTCGTTGCTGCTGACGGTGACGTTGCGGTTACCGGTCACTTCCAGTGTCTGGTCGCCAGTGACCTGTACGGTGCGATTTTGCTGCACGCTCACCTTCTCGTTGCCCTGCACGGTGCGGGTTCTGTCCTGCACCACGGTCAGCGTCTGGTTGCCTTGCACGGTGCCGGTGTTGTTGCTCTTCACCGTGGTGGTGTGATTGCCAGTAATGGTCTCATCGCGGTTTTGCTCGACACTGAGGGTTTCATTGCCTTTCACGCTTTCGGTGCGGTTCTGCTGCACGGTGGTGGTTTCGTTACCGTTGATGGTTTTGCTGCGATCCTGGCCGATAGTGACGGTTTCATTGCCGTCCACTGTGCGGGTGCGGTTCTGTTTGATATGGCTGGTTTCGTCTTTGCCAACGGTTTTGGTACGGTTGCTGCCAACATCATGGGTTTCGTCGTTTTCGACTTCGGTATCCATGTTGCGTTCGGCATGCAGCCAGAGTTGCTCCTCACCGGGTTTATCTTCAAAGCGCAGGGCGTTGGCGTTATCCGGCGAACCGTCTTTCGAACGGCTCATAAAGCCCATCTGCGTCGCCGCCGCCGGCAGCGCCCACGGCGGCATGCTGGCTTCGTTATAGACGCGACCAATGATTATCGGTCTGTCCGGCTCACCGTTAATAAAATCGACCACCACTTCGTCGCCCACTCGCGGGATCTGCACACCGCCGTAGCCCTGCCCGGCCCACGCGCTGGAGACGCGCACCCAGCAAGAGCTGTTTTCATCGCCCTGGCTTTGCCGATCCCAGTGGAACTTCACCTTCACGCGGCCATATTTGTCCGTCCAGATCGATTCGCCCTGCGGCCCGACCACGCGCGCCGTTTGCGGGCCATAGGTGCGCGGCCAGTCGGTGACCGATGCCGGGCGAAAAGGCGTTGTCGCCGGAATAACGGTAAAGGCGATGTTGTGCTGTGAACTAAATTGCCCACCGGAGGCGTACTGATTCTCTTCAAACGCATACCGGGCGCCAATCACCAGCCACTGCGCGTTATCGGCGAAATTGGGTGCATTGGTAAGGCGAAAAAGATGGCCAGGCGCGATGCCGGTCGCGGTACCGGAGCCTTGCATTTGCTGCTGCTCCGCCTGCCAGGCCTGCTGGCGAATACGCGCGTACGCTTCACCGTCGCCATGCTCAACAAAGCGGCCTGGCCAGTCATACACATCAATTTTCCCTGGGCTTGGCGAAACGGGGTTTTGCAGGGTTTGCAGCATCCAGGCATGCGGCTTTCGGAAATCGTAATCATCGGTGCTGTACAGACCCGGCGTCACCACGTGGTTCGCCACCAACTGGCTGATGCCCTCTTCATTGACCGCGCCGCCGCCGGTTTGCGCATGCCAGGGAATAGTGTCGTAACCGGGAAACGCCTCCGCCTGTGAGTAGTCGTCCATCAGCACCAGCGTGTGACCCTCTTTGCTGTGGCGAAACAGGTAGCTGATGCCTTCAAGCTCCAGCAAACGGCTGATGAAGTGGAAGCTGCTTTCACCATACTGCACGCTGTAATCCCACTGGCGATAGCTGCGTGTCAGTTTGTCTTCAACCCTGACGTTGTATTCGGAAAACAGCGTTTTGGCGATATCCGGCACACGTTGCTGCTGGAAAATACGGAAGTTGCGATCGCGCATCATCGGCCAGAAATCGGGTTCCAGCGTCGCCTGGTACGCCGCGTACTGCGTGCCGTCCAGTTCTTCGGTACGCACCGAAACGGCGGTCACTTTCCCGGAAAGATAGCGTTCGCTACCCGGAATCTGGCACGGGATCACCACCGTCATCTCCTGCCCGAGCAGTTTTTGCCGATCAAGGGTGAAGTCTTTGCTCAGCAGGTCGACCTGAAAGCGAAAAGGAGCAGAAAGATGCTCTTCCCCTTTCAATTTCCAGAACAGGAGTGAATCACTGCCAACGGATGACAGGACGGTTATCCGGTTAACCATACGTATTCCTTGGTAGCGGCGGCGGATATTTCGGGAGAAAACGATTTGCGGGAAATCATTCAAAAGAAACTTATGCGCGCGCGTATTATTTACTAACGACCAACGATTACGAATAATATTATCCACAGTTCATAAAAACGACAGCCAAATACATCTCAGAATCGTCTTATTTTATAATTAAAATAATAACTTATTTAAAATCAATTCAGTGCAAATTACCATGATAAAACAGTGGATTTCAGGTTATTCGATTCAGCTAACAATAAATAATAACGCATCATATATTCTTTTATTTCACCCAATATTCCCCTAAGCGAAATTAGCCTGTTTTAAATTAAAAACAGACGTCAGCTTGCCTGCATTTTTTAACGTCGCCGCGCGCTATGGCCTCCACCGTTGCCGGTTGACGCTTTCGCAACGGCACACGACCCTCGCGCTATCCTCTGTCCGGCAGCCAGAGGGCTTTAGCACATTTGCGCATATTCTTATCCGGATATATTGGTTTTCGCCACAGACACAACGAATATAATTCATTTTAATACGGTACCAGAATAATCAACTGGAATATTTACATAGCATTCTGCCAGCTTTTTCTGGCAATAAATGATGTGCGGAAGGTGTGTAGTGCCAACATGGTTACCCTTAGCGATCGATTCGTTCTGGCCAATGCTTTCCGCCGGGCTGAAATTTACCATTCCCTTAACGTTAAGCGCATTTATTCTTGGTCTGACACTCGGTTTTATTGTGGCGTTATTGCGTTTATATGGCCCGGCATGTTTAAAACCGATAGTCATATTTTACGTCTGGTTAATTCGCGGCACCCCGTTATTAGTACAATTATTTTTAATTTTTTATGCGTTGCCCAGCGCGGGAATGACTATCGATGCCTTTCCGGCGGCGGTGATTGGTTTTACGATAAATATTGGTGCTTATACCTCGGAAGTGATCCGCGCCACGCTGCTCGCCGTGCCTAAAAGTCAGTGGGAAGCCGCGCATGCCATCAGCATGACCTGGGCGCAGGCGCTACGGCGCATTATTCTGCCGCAGGCCGCACGCATCGCTGTGCCGCCGTTATCCAATACCTTTATCTCGCTGGTGAAAGACACCTCGCTGGCCTCGGTGATCACCGTGCCGGAGATGTTTCTCGCTGCGCAGCAAATAGCCGCGGTGACTTACGAGCCGTTAATTTTATATAGCGAGGCCGCGGTGATTTATCTCTTATTCAGCTCTGTCTTATCGCATTTACAAGAGAAGCTGGAGCGGAAATTAGCCGGGACAACCGTTAAGGAGCGGGCAAATGATAACGCTCTGCAACATTGAAAAAAGTTTTGCCGGTCACCGGGTGCTGCAAAATATTCATTTAACGGTAGCAGAAGGCACCGTCACCGCCTTAATTGGCCCCTCCGGTAGCGGGAAAAGTACATTATTACGTTGTATTAATTTGCTGGAAATCCCCCAGTCCGGGGAATTAACCATCGGCAAAGAAGAAATGGTATTTACGCCAGGTGCCCGTATTAAAGGCCAGGATATTCGCCGGATGAGCCGCCAGACCGGAATGGTTTTTCAAAACTTTGCGCTGTTTCCGCATATGACCGCTCTCGACAACATTACCGAGGGACTGATTACGGTGCATAAATGGGACCGCGAGCGAGCCCGCAAACGCGGCGAGGCGCTGCTGGAGAAGGTTGGCATGCTGCATAAGCGTAACGCACTGCCGAATACACTTTCCGGCGGCCAGCAACAACGCGTGGCGATTGCCCGCGCGCTGGCACCTTCGCCTGCGGTGTTACTGTGCGATGAGCCAACCTCGGCGCTCGACCCGGAACTTTCCGGCGAAGTGGTCGCCGTCCTGCGCCAGCTGGCACACGAGGGCACGACGATGATTATGGCCACCCACGATCTGCGCTTAGCGGCCCATATCGCAAGCCAGGTGGTATTTCTCGAAGCCGGGGAAATTGTCGAATCGGGCAGCGCCAGCACCCTTTTTTCACAGGCGAAGAAACCACGAACCACGGAATTCATCGCCTCTTTAAGCACAGCGTTTTCGGCTATCGAAGCGCATCAATAACAATATTTACGGGGTAACGCAGATGAAGGCATTCGCAACACTGGTGATAGCGGGCGTTATGCAGCTGGGCTTTGCTCACGCGGCGCTGGCGCAGGATGATCTGGCAAAAATTCAGTCCGCCGGGGTGTTAAAAATTGGCACCGAAGGGACTTATCCGCCCTTCACTTTCCATAACGCCGCCGGCAAGCTGGAAGGGTTTGATGTCGAAATCGGCCAGGAAATCGCCAAACGCCTGAAAGTGAACGCCCAGTTTGTTGAAGGCAAATGGGATGGCCTGATCGCCGGTATTGATGCTAACCGCTACGACGCGGTGATCAATCAGGTGGGCATTACGCCGGAACGCCAGAAAAAATATGACTTCTCCGAGCCGTATATCGCTTCCAAAGCGGTGCTGATCGTCAACAGCAAAAATACGGCAATCACCCGTTTCGAGGATTTAAAAGGTAAAAAATCCGCTCATACGCTGACCAGCAACTATGCGCAGATCGCGCGCAAATATGGTGCGGAGATCGTCGCCACCGACGGCTTTAACCAGTCTGTCGATTTGGTGGTGCAGGGGCGCGCCGATGCGACCATCAACGACAACCTGTCATTCCTGGATTTCAAAAAACATAAACCCGACGCGCCGGTGAAAATTGTCGCCACGCAATCTGACGCGGAGAAATCCGGCGTGTTATTCCGCAAGGGCAACCCGCAACTGAAAGCCGCGATTGATAAGGCACTCGAAGAGATCAAAGCCGACGGCACTTATCAACGCATTTCGCAGAAATACTTCGGCGCGGATGTGTCGAAGTGATGCGTAGCCGCTGAATGGTAAGACCCCGCAACGCGGGGTTTTTTATGCCGCTGGTGCCTTGCGCACGGACACCCGTTTTATTTGCGCACGTCTTCGACAATATGCAAGTTCGACACTATGCAAAGCTGGGGCGCTGCGTTTGTGCTGCTTGCCGCAGGCGGCGTTGCGCCCACCGTTGCGGAGCTACTGCTGCATCAGTTCAGCGGGCGCGGCGCATAATAGCTGGCTTAAAGCTGAAAACTTTGCGGAACCCCGAGCCTGGCTGGGGGGTTTTCTGTAAACAAAAAAACCCCGCCAGGCGGGGTTTTTAAATTTGCGGCGTAACGCAAATCAGAACGGGATGTCGTCGTCGAAATCCATCGGCGGTTCGTTAGACGGTGCCGGTGCAGACTGCTGCTGCGGGCGAGACTGCGCACCGCCGCTGAACTGGTTACCACCCTGTGGCTGCTGAGGCTGACCCCAGCCGCCCTGCTGCTGGCCGCCACCTGCCGGTGCGCCGCCACCCTGACGGCCGCCCAGCATCTGCATGGTGCCGCCAACGTTAACCACTACTTCAGTAGTGTATTTTTCCTGACCGGATTGATCGGTCCATTTGCGGGTGCGCAGCTGGCCTTCAATATAAACCTGAGAGCCTTTACGCAGGTACTCGCCGGCCACTTCCGCCAGCTTGCCAAACAGCACAACGCGGTGCCATTCGGTCTGCTCTTTGGTTTCGCCGGTCTGCTTGTCACGCCAGGATTCGGAAGTAGCCAGCGTAATGTTGGCAACTGCGCCACCACTCGGCATATAGCGTACTTCCGGGTCCTGGCCCAGATTACCGACGAGAATCACCTTGTTTACGCCTCTGCTGGCCATATTGTGTCTCCTGAAAACGTTGCTTGATTCTTAGTAGTGTAAACGCGCGATTGTAGCATTACAAAGCCACACTTAGATAGCTGCGAGGAGGATTCCAGATTATCGCCGCGCGCCATAGTTTGACATACCCGAAGCGAAGATGCATGCGAATACTGTATATTCATTCAGGTTAAATTGTGTCATAATTAGCCGTTTCTGACCGCTGGTTGTCCTTCAAACACACCAGGCAAAAAAGTGTTCCTCCGGGTAAAAGGTGAATGGATTGGATAAGATAGAAGTACGGGGCGCCCGCACCCATAATCTCAAAAACATTAACCTCGTCATCCCTCGCGACAAACTGATTGTCGTCACCGGGCTGTCGGGTTCTGGTAAGTCCTCCCTGGCTTTCGACACACTCTATGCCGAAGGGCAGCGTCGTTACGTTGAATCACTCTCCGCGTATGCGCGTCAGTTTCTGTCGCTGATGGAAAAACCGGACGTTGACCACATTGAAGGTTTATCGCCCGCCATTTCTATTGAACAAAAATCGACATCCCACAACCCGCGTTCCACCGTCGGCACGATCACGGAGATTCACGATTACCTGCGTCTGCTGTTCGCCCGCGTCGGCGAGCCGCGTTGCCCGGACCACGACGTTCCGCTGGCGGCGCAAACCGTGAGCCAGATGGTGGATAACGTGTTGTCGCAACCGGAAGGCAAGCGCCTGATGCTGCTGGCGCCGGTTATCAAAGAGCGTAAAGGTGAACACAGTAAGACGCTGGAGAACCTCGCAAGCCAGGGTTATATCCGCGCAAGGATCGACGGCGAAGTGTGCGATCTCTCCGATCCGCCGAAACTCGAGCTACAAAAGAAACACACCATTGAAGTGGTGATCGACCGTTTTAAAGTGCGCGCTGATCTTGCCCAGCGCCTGGCAGAATCGTTTGAAACCGCACTGGAGCTTTCCGGCGGTACGGCAGTGGTTGCCGATATGGATGAGCCGACCGCCGAAGAGCTGCTGTTTTCCGCCAACTTCGCCTGCCCGATTTGTGGCTACAGCATGCGCGAGCTGGAACCTCGCCTGTTCTCGTTCAACAACCCGGCGGGCGCGTGTCCGACCTGCGACGGTCTGGGCGTGCAGCAATATTTCGATCCCGATCGCGTGATCCAGAACCCGGAGCTGTCGCTGGCCGGCGGCGCGATCCGCGGCTGGGATCGCCGCAACTTTTACTATTTCCAGATGCTGAAATCGCTGGCGGAACACTACAAATTCGACGTGGAAGCGCCATGGGAAAGCCTGAGCGCCAACGTGCAGAAAGTGGTGCTGTTTGGTTCCGGTAAAGAGTCGATTGAGTTCAAATACATGAACGATCGTGGCGACACCTCTGTGCGTCGTCACCCGTTTGAAGGCGTGCTGCATAATATGGAGCGCCGTTACAAAGAGACGGAATCCAGCGCGGTACGTGAGGAGCTGGCGAAGTTCATCAGCAACCGACCGTGCGCCTCCTGCGAAGGGACGCGCCTGCGTCGCGAAGCACGCCATGTGTTTGTTGAAAACACCCCGCTGCCGACCATTTCCGATATGAGCATCGGCCATGCGATGGACTTCTTCAACAATCTGAAACTTTCCGGCCAGCGGGCAAAAATCGCCGAAAAAGTGCTGAAAGAGATTGGCGATCGCCTGAAGTTCCTGGTAAACGTCGGCCTGAACTACCTGACGCTTTCCCGCTCGGCGGAGACGCTCTCTGGCGGCGAAGCGCAGCGCATTCGTCTGGCAAGCCAGATTGGCGCGGGTCTGGTAGGTGTCATGTACGTGCTGGATGAGCCGTCAATTGGCCTGCATCAGCGCGATAACGAACGTCTGCTCGGCACGCTTATCCATCTGCGTAACCTCGGTAACACGGTGATTGTTGTCGAACACGACGAAGACGCCATTCGCGCCGCCGACCATGTGATCGACATCGGCCCTGGCGCGGGCGTACACGGCGGCCAGGTGGTAGCGGAAGGGACGCTGGATGCCATCATGGCGGTGCCGGAATCCCTTACCGGGCAGTACATGAGCGGCAAACGTAAAATTGAGCTGCCGAAACAGCGCGTGAAAGCCGATCCAGAAAAAGTGCTGAAGCTGACTGGCGCGCGCGGTAACAACCTGAAAGATGTGACGCTGACGCTGCCGGTGGGCCTGTTCACCTGTATCACCGGCGTTTCCGGCTCCGGTAAATCGACGCTGATCAACGATACGCTGTTCCCAATCGCCCAGCGTCAGTTGAACGGCGCGACCATCGCCGAACCTGCGCCGTATCGCGATGTGCAGGGGCTGGAGCATTTCGACAAAGTCATTGATATCGACCAGAGCCCGATTGGGCGTACGCCGCGCTCCAACCCGGCCACCTATACTGGCGTCTTTACGCCAGTGCGCGAGCTGTTTGCCGGTGTGCCGGAGTCCCGCTCGCGCGGTTACACACCGGGGCGCTTCAGTTTTAACGTGCGCGGCGGTCGCTGCGAAGCGTGCCAGGGTGATGGCGTCATTAAGGTTGAAATGCACTTTCTGCCGGATATTTACGTGCCTTGCGACCAGTGCAAAGGCAAGCGCTACAACCGTGAAACGCTGGAGATCAAATACAAAGGCAAGACTATCCATGAAGTGCTGGATATGACTATCGAAGAAGCACGCGAGTTCTTCGATGCTGTTCCGGCGCTGGCGCGTAAGCTACAAACGCTGATGGATGTTGGCCTGACCTATATTCGTCTTGGACAGTCGGCGACGACGCTTTCCGGCGGTGAAGCCCAGCGCGTGAAGCTGGCGCGCGAGCTGTCGAAACGCGGCACCGGCCAGACGCTCTATATCCTCGATGAACCAACCACTGGCCTGCACTTTGCTGATATCCAGCAGTTGCTGGACGTGCTGCATCAGTTACGGGATCAGGGCAACACCATTGTGGTGATTGAGCACAACCTGGACGTGATTAAAACGGCGGACTGGATTGTCGATCTCGGCCCGGAAGGCGGCAGCGGCGGCGGCGAGATCCTGGTCTCCGGCACGCCGGAAACGGTCGCCGAATGCGAAGCCTCTCATACGGCGCGCTTCCTCAAACCGATGCTGAAGTAATTACACGGAGAGTTGCTGCCGGACCTGTTCCGGCACCAACTCAATCGCCTGCTGATACGACGCATCCACCAGGTAGTAAATCTGCGAATCCGGTAACGAACCATCCAGGTAAACGGTGCTCCAGTGCGCTTTATTTAAATGGCGGCTGGGGCGCACATCTTCATGCTGCTGGCGCAGCAAATCCGCCAGTTCTGGGCTCGTTTTCAACGACGCTGCCGGCCGGCCTTCCACCTCTTTCACCATCACAAACAGCACATCCGCAACTTTGATTTGTGTTGCTTTCCAGTCGCTGTGCACGCTCTGTTCAGCGCCAGGCTTCGCCATGCAATATTGCAGTAACTCGGAAATTGTCACTTTTGCTTCTCCTTGTCATGTCGTGGTGGGGTATCGCGATCGGCATAAATACATCATTAAAGCGTAGTGTATGGATAAAAAAATCGTGGGTCGTTACAAAACCTGACGATTAACACAACCTAAACAGAATTGAGAAGGCTGGAACCTTTTGTGTTTTAGAGTGACAAATAGTTACAACCAGAAAGTAACAGTTATTTTTTCATTTTTTTCAAATAGATAAAAGCAGCACACTGATGTGCAATTGATTACGGATTAAAGAGAAAACTCCCGGAGATGCCTGATGAGCATATTACATGGCGAGAAGAAAACCGTCCTTGTCGCTGAAGATGATAGTGATATTGCTGGTGTTATTATTGCTTACCTTGAACGCGACAAGTTCGCGGTGATTCATGCCCCTGATGGTGAAAAAGCGGTCATGATGGCCGAAAAATACCAGCCTGATTTTATTATTCTGGATATCAAGATACCGAAAAAGGATGGCTGGCAAGTATTGATGGAGCTGCGCCAGAAAACCGATACCCCGATTATGATGCTGACCGCATCAGGCGCCGATACGGATAAAGTTCTGGCATTAAAAACGGGCGCTGATGATTATGTAGTAAAACCGTTCAACCCCGAGGAATTAGTCGCCAGGGTGCATGTTATTTTAAAAAGAAGCCAACAATATCATGCGCGAGAAAATCTAAAACTGTATAAAACCAGAAACATTGAAATAAATAAAATAACGCATCAGGTATACGTTGGTCCGAAGAAAATGGATTTATCTACAGACTTAACCTCTACAGAGTTTAAGATATTGATGCATTTAATTCGCTACCCGCAGCGCATCTTTACGCGTGAAGAAATTATGAATTCTTGCATGCCAGAGGGAAACGCCTGCGATCGTACCGTAGATAGCCATGTCAGCAAATTAAGAAAGAAGATCCAGCAGGCGGGCATCGTCAATGTGCCGGAGTGCGTACGCGGCTTCGGCTATCGGTTAGGAGATTGATGTAGCCTAACAGGCTCCCGGCGGGGGATAACCACCGCCGGGAGCCTTCATTAAAACAGCGTCCTGCCCAACGGCAGAATGTCGCACCACTGTTTTTTATAGCTCCAGTAATCTTTATAGACTCCGAGAGAAAATTTAAATTTCTTATCTTTCGCGAGACATAATTCTTTTGCTTTGCAGATATTCACCCACAACAAAATACTGCCCAGATTAAATTCAGGATAGTTCTGAGAATACCCACCATTAATATCATCGAAATAAAAATAGCCATCGCACTCGGCCATAAAAATGATATCAAACGCGCAGGGGCGACCATGCATAAACAACACCGCGCCAAAGAGTAAATGTCGCAATGCGGCAAATGTTCTGATTAAGTCATCACGCGCAAAACAGTAAATTTTACCCTGCCAGCGCTGCCTGAACACGTCGATATATATGTCGGCCAGTTCACTATCCGAAAAGTCATCAACCCACCGAACTTCACCGCCACAGGCAAGAAACTTTTTCATTTCGCCGTTGCGTTTTTTCTGTGACGCTTTCGACAGGCTCTCTTTGACGTAGCAGATCTTGTTTTTTAAATAACCGCTGAATAAAGCATTGAGAAAATCGGATTGATGATGTGGAGATAACCGCTTGGTAACAGCAGGTAAATACCCCACTTTTTTCGTTTCCAGCGGCAGTATGATGTCATCGAAAACAAAGGGATAACGCCGGTCCTGTAGCGATAACGCCCCATTCACTGCGTAACACGCGCCAACATAAACCTGCTGGCGACGAATAGCGTAAAAATCCAGCTTCGCCCCCGTTTCAGCACTTAAAAATTGCAGCACATCCGGATGTGTACAGACAGAACCGCCACGTTGTTGCCAGACCATTTTGTAGGTGGCGAAATCGCACGGTTCCCAACCGTACAGCCACGCGAAAACATTCCGTAAAACCATAACTACCCCGTGTTATCAGACGCACCCACACGTCTTTATGCAGGCTTATAAACGGGGTATATGGAGGTTTGATGGAGCGACTACTCTCCCTGCAGCGTGGCGATGATTTTGCGCGAGCCGCCGTGAATACGGTGCTCGCCAAGCCAAATTCCCTGCCACGTACCCAGCACTACGCGCCCTTTTTGCACGGGTAACAGCAGCGAAACGCCAAGCGTGGAAGATTTGATATGCGACGGCATATCATCCGGCCCTTCGTAATCATGCTCATACGGCGCGTTGTCCGGCACGGCTTGCAGGAAATGCTGCTCCATATCGTGGCGCACGGTGGGATCGCAATTTTCGTTCAGGGTGAGCGAAGCAGAGGTATGTTGCAGCAACAAGTGCAGCAAACCAACGTTAATGCGGGAGATATCGCGAAGTTGCCCAAGCACCTCGTCCGTCACCAGATGAAATCCGCGCGACTTCGCGCCAAGCGTAAGGGTTTGTTGATACCACATGCACATCTCCTGTCAGCAAAATGAACTCTTGTCAGTGTGGCAGCAGGCTGCGAAACAGGAAAGCCGGGGCTAATATTCGGAGTTCACAATCACTTCCTCACCCAACGCACCCGCCTGCGGTAAAGGGCGATAGGTCGAGTTTGAAGCGCGTAGCACGCGAATTGGCCGGGCTTCGCTTTCGCGCGCGGCGGTGATATCGCTGTCTGAATCGCCATAGAAGATGCGGATTTTATTGGCCTTCAGCCACTGGGTTTTGCTGTTCTGGCCAGGCTTATCACCGGCGAAAATCACCGGGTTCATATTGGCCGCAGGAATAAGAAAATCGTCCTGTAACGTTTTACTAACCGTTTCTGTTTTTGTCGGGCTACGTCCGGTGATGAAAAAGATGGTGTCACCGCGCTTTACATGCATCGCAATCAGATGGCGGGCCACTTCTTTCGGAATACTGAAGTCGTCCCAGCCGTTGTTCATCTTTTCCCAAAACGCCGGGTTTTGCAGAAAGGCATCGCTATCCGGCGACCAGGTTTTTTTACCGCGCCAGAAACCGGGGCTGGAAAACAGCACCGTGTCGTCAATATCAAACCCGACCGCCATTGGCGGGCGTTCGATCAGAGAATTTTCGATTTGCGCCACGGAAACCCAGTGAACGGGCGCCTGTTCGGCGAGTCTGGCAACGTTGGTGCCTTCAGATACCGGCGTGGGCGCCGAAGCGTAAACCGCGCTGCCAAACGTCATCCACAGGCAGACCGCGCCGAGCGCGCGTATGAACTTTCGCATATTTATCCCTAAATTATCAGTTCGTTATATTTTATAAATGGTGCGAATGGTCAAAATGTTACCAGACCATACCCTGTGAAGCCGGTGAAAAAAAGTATTTTTTGCAGATTATTCAGAGAATAAGCGAATATTGAGGCATAAATAATCCCCTGCCAGAACGCAGGGGACGGGCAAAGGTAAGTGGGCGCTTACATTACTGCGGCGAATGCTTGCGCCACGCGGTGCACGTTGCGGCTATTCAAACCGGCAACGCACATCCGCCCGCTGGCGATGAGATAAACGCCAAACTCTTCACGCAGACGATCGACCTGCGCCGCGCTCAGGCCGGTATAACTGAACATACCGCGCTGTTTAAGCAGATAATCGAAATTACCGCCCGGTACCGCCTCTTTCAGCACGGTGACCAGTTCCTGGCGCATCGCCAGAATGCGCGTACGCATGGCTTCCACTTCCGCCAGCCAGGAGGCTTTCAGACCGGCGTCGCCAAGCACTGTTGCGACCAGTTGTGCGCCAAAATTCGGCGGGCTGGAGTAGTTACGGCGCACGCTGGCTTTGAGCTGCCCCAGCACGCGGCTGGCGGCGTCCGCATCGTCACACACCACGGAAAGCCCGCCAACGCGCTCGCCATACAGCGAGAAAATTTTCGAAAATGAGTTGCTGACCAGCGCAGGCAGCCCGGCGTGGGCAACCGCGCGGATGGCATAAGCATCGTCTTCCATTCCGGCACCAAAACCCTGATAGGCGATGTCGAGGAACGGGATCAGATTGCGCGCTTGCAACACCTCAACCACCTGGTCCCACTGCGCGTGAGTCAGATCCGCTCCGGTTGGGTTATGACAGCAGGGATGCAGCAGCACAATGCTCTGGGCGGCCAGGGTGTTCAGTTTTTCCAGAAATGCTTCAAAACGCACGTCGTTAGTCGCGCTGTCGTACCAGGGGTAAGTACTCACTACGAAGCCAGCGCCTTCAAAAATAGCGACATGATTTTCCCAGGTCGGGTCACTGACCCACACACCGGAATCTGGAAAGTAACGTTTCAGAAAATCTGCGCCGACTTTCAGCGCACCGGAGCCGCCTAATGTCTGGATGGTGGCAACGCGGTTTTGCGCCAGTACCGGGTGTTCTGCACCGAACAGCAGCGGAGCGATCGCGTTGCGATAGCTATTGAGCCCTTCCATCGGCAGATAAACTGACGCACCGTGCGGCTGCGCATTCAGGCGCGCTTCGGCTTCGGCGACCGCCTGCAAACGCGGAATAATGCCATCTTCGTTGTAGTAAAGCCCGATACTGAGATTGACCTTGTCGCTGCGGGGATCTTCTTTAAAGCGCTCCATTAACGACAGAATCGGGTCGCCGGCGTAGGCGTCAACTTTCTGAAACACGCGTGTACTCTCCAGGTTTACAGTAGGCAAGAACCACCACAATAAACCGGAAGCGGAGGAAGATCGAGAGCAGCAACCGCGGTGATAAAAAATAAGCGATTTAGCCGCGCAGCGCGGCAAGTATTTGCGCCACACGCTCGCTTACCGAACCACGTACACGCAGAAAGGGAATGCCGCGTTGCGTCAGCTGTTCGTTGTACCAGGCCTGCTGGCGCTGGCGGAAGGTTTCATCCTGGCGGGTGCCGTCCTGCACAAACGGGAAATCGTCGTCGCACAGCACCACGAGGTGATAATGCCGCTGCGCCAGTGCATAGAGCGCATCCGGCGCGTGACCAAACATCGCCAGCGTATAAAACAACGTTGTTAGCGGCGAGGTGTCGCATACCAGCCACTGTCGGGCATCGGCGGCATCTTCACGCTGTACCTGCGTTTGTGCAATCGCCAGCATATCGTCATAAACCAGTTCACCGCCCTTTTCGTCCCAGCGCTCGCGGCCATATTCCGCCACATACGCCGTCTCCAGTGCCTGCGCCAGTGCGATGCTCAGCGTGCTTTTGCCGGTCGATTCGCCACCCAGCAGGCAGATGCGCTGAACGAAATCCCGGTAAACAACAGGCGCTAACATCTGCCGCCAGCGGTGAACATCACTGCGAATCAGTGTGCCGGAAGGGGCTTGCTCTCCTTGCTCACGCTGCAAACGGACATGTACGACGGGGCTGGCGAAGCGTTCGCTGAGTACGCGGGCAAAGCCGTCGCCGTACTCTTCAGCGGTAAAAACCGCCTGCGGTTGGCTGTGCAGTACCTGCAAACAGATATCGGCCATATAGTGGCGATGCAGATCGCCGTCGGCCTCGTTATGCGGTGGCGCACTCAAGCCATAATCAGCAAGACACTGGGGGATGAGAACCAGAATGTCGCATTGCGGAAAACGCGCACGAAGCCAGCGTTCACGCTTTTCCGGCTCGCATCCAGGCAACTCTGGCACAGAGTAGCTGACGATCCACAGGCGTTCGCACTGTTCCAGCGCGGCGTTAATCAATCGTTCGTGGCCGCAGTGTAACGGCGCAAATTTACCGACGATCAACCCGCTGGCAAAGCGTTTCATCGCGCGGCCATCGCTTTGCGCCATTGATACAGACCATGCCAGGCGTTACACCAGAAGACAAGATATAACCCGGCGGTAAGCCAGAGATCGCGGGCGGCATACAGCGGCACGGCAATGGTGTTAACCAGCAGCCAGAAATACCAGCTTTCGAGCCTGCGCCCCATCAGCATAAATTGCGCGAGCACGCTGAAAACCATAATGGCGGAGTCCAGCCACGGCGACCACGCGTTGGTAAAGCGGTGCAACAGCCAGGCGTAACACCCGGCGACAACCAGCGCGCCCGCTAACATCAGCAACAAATGGTTAAGCGGCGTTTTACGCACCGCCAGTTCGCTGCCGTGGTTGCCTTTCAGCCAGTTGATCCACCCGGCAATACTGCTGGCGATAAAGAACAGTTGCAGCGTGACATCGGCGTAGAGCTGTACGGAGTAGAACACCCAGCCATACAGCACGCAGCCAATAATCCCCGTCCACCAGGTGTGCATATTATTGCGCGCGGCAAGCCATACAGAGAGGGCATAAGCCAGGCAGGCGGCGATTTCCATTGGCGACAAGGCGCAATCCTTTTAGTCGATGTATTTTAAAGTCGCCCGCGAAGTCAGGCGCGTGATAAGTTCGTAAGCACTCACTTTTGTTGCTTCAGCAATGCGTTCAACGGGTAAACCTTCGCCCCACAGCACCACTTCATCACCGGCTTTGTCTTGCGCATCCGGGCCGAGATCAACGCAAATCATATCCATCGCCACACGACCAACAATCGGCACTTCGCGACCATTAACCAGCACCGGCGTGCCGGAAGGCGCGGCGCGTGGATAGCCATCGCCATAACCCATCGCCACCACGCCTAAACGCGTGTCGCGCGTGCTTTCCCACGTGCCGCCATAGCCCACCGCATCGCCCGCTTTATGCTCGCGCACGGCGATCAGTTGCGAAGTCAGCGTCATGACTGGCTGAAAACCGAAATCGGCACCCCACGGTTTATGATCGAGCGGCGAAACACCGTACAAAATAATGCCAGGGCGAACCCAGTCGAAGTGCGATTGCGGCCACAGCAGCGTACCGCCGGAAGCGGCAATGGAACGCAGACCAGGTTTGCCGTCAGTAAAGGTGGTGAAGATATCAAGCTGGCGCTCTGTTGCGCCGCATTCCGGTTCGTCGGCGCGGGCAAAATGGCTGGCAACGTTAACTGGCTGGCGCACATTTTTGCACTGTGACAAGCGCGCATAAAACGCCTCAGCCTCGTGCGGATGTACGCCCAGGCGGTGCATACCGGTATCGAGCTTCATCCACACGGTCACCGGCGCTTTCAGCGTTGCGGTTTCCAGCGCTTCCAGCTGTTCAAGGCTATGAATAACCGTGTGAAGCTGGTGTTCAGCGACCAATGGCAGATCGCTGGCGGCGAAGAAACCTTCCAGCAACAAAATCGGTTGTGTGATGCCGCCCGCGCGTAATTGCAGGGCTTCTTCAAGACGGGAGACACCGAAAGCATCGGCATCGGGGAGCGTTCGCGCGGTCTCGAGAAGACCGTGTCCATAGGCGTTCGCTTTCACGACCGCAACCACGCGGCTGGCGGGAGCCAGTTCACGCAGGCGTTGCAGATTGTGTCGCAGAGCGCGGCGGTTAACTACTACGGTTGCCGCTTGCATTTACATTACCCTATCAAGCAATCGTCAACATCATTCGTCTACAGGAAGACGACAAGTCCGTCGATCCCGGCGGTTTGGTATAAACCAGGCGACCGGGATCCGCGGACGCGGTCAACGTCCCTGGAATGCGAAGGATGAAGAGGATTTATTCGTCGTCGTATTGTGGCCCTGCATAATTATCAAAGCGCGACCACTGCCCGTTAAATGTCAGACGCACGGTACCAATTGGGCCGTTACGCTGTTTACCAATAATGATTTCTGCAATGCCTTTTAAGTCACTGTTTTCGTGATAAACCTCGTCACGATAAATAAACATGATCAGGTCGGCGTCCTGCTCGATGGAGCCGGATTCACGCAAGTCGGAGTTTACCGGACGTTTGTCGGCGCGCTGCTCCAGCGAGCGGTTAAGCTGCGACAGCGCCACCACCGGCACCTGTAACTCTTTCGCCAGCGCTTTTAGCGAGCGGGAGATTTCGGCGATTTCCAGCGTACGGTTATCCGACAACGACGGCACACGCATCAGTTGCAGGTAGTCGATCATGATAAGCCCAATGCCGCCATGCTCGCGAGCGATGCGCCGCGCACGGGAACGGACTTCCGTCGGCGTCAGGCCGGAAGAGTCATCAATATAGATGTTGCGTTTTTCCAGCAGGATGCCCATGGTGCCGGAGATGCGCGCCCAGTCTTCATCGTCCAGTTGGCCGGTACGAATACGCGTCTGATCGACACGCGAAAGGGAGGCCAGCGAACGCATCATGATCTGTTCGGAGGGCATCTCCAGACTGAAGATTAATACCGGTTTATCCTGCAACATCGCCGCGTTTTCGACGAGGTTCATCGCAAATGTCGTTTTACCCATCGACGGACGCGCGGCAACGATAATCAAATCCGACGGCTGTAAACCTGCCGTTTTCTTATTAAGATCGTCATAACCTGTGTTAACACCGGTGACACCGTCGTGCGGCTGCTGGAAAAGCTGTTCGATGCGCGAAACGGTCGCTTCAAGCACATCGGCGATGTTTTTCGGGCCTTCGTCTTTATTTGCGCGGCTTTCGGCGATTTTGAAAACGCGGGATTCGGCAAGGTCGAGCAGATCTTCGCTGCTGCGCCCCTGCGGATCAAAACCGGCGTTGGCGATTTCATTCGCCACCGAAATCATTTCACGAACTACCGCACGTTCACGCACGATATCGGCATAGGCACTGATGTTCGCTGCACTTGGCGTATTTTTCGAGAGCTCAGCCAGGTAAGCAAAGCCGCCAACAATGTCCAGTTGCCCCTGCAGCTCCAGCGATTCCGCAAGCGTTATCAGATCGATGGGTTTGCCCATCTCCTGCAGGCGGTGCATCTCGGTAAAAATATGGCGGTGCGGGCGCGTATAAAAATCATCCGCCACGACGCGTTCGGCGACATCATCCCAACGCTCGTTATCCAGCATTAAACCGCCCAACACCGACTGCTCCGCTTCAATAGAATGCGGAGGCACTTTCATCCCCTCGAGCTGTACGTCGCGGGTTTCAGTCTGTTTGTTGAAGGGTTTATTTCCTGCCATAGTGAATGGAGCTATCCGGGTAATGAATGGGTTGAGAGATTATCACATCAGGAGGAAGCATGGCGACGAGAATAGAATTTCAAAAGCATGGTGGGCCTGAGGTGCTTAAAGCGGTTGAGTTCACCCCCGCAGCGCCAGCGGAAAACGAAGTGCAGGTAGAAAATAAAGCCATTGGCATCAACTATATCGATACCTATATCCGTAGCGGATTATATCCGCCGCCAGCGTTACCAAGCGGGCTGGGCACCGAAGCGGCAGGCGTGGTAAGCAAAGTGGGCAGCGGCGTCACGCAGGTGAAAGTGGGCGATCGCGTGGTGTATGCGCAATCGGGCCTGGGTGCGTATAGCTCGGTGCATAACGTTTTGGCGGATAAAGTCGCGGTGCTGCCGAACGCGATCTCCTTCGAACAAGCTGCGGCGTCATTCCTGAAGGGTCTGACGGTGTTTTATCTGCTGCGCAAAACCTACGAAATCAAGCCAGATGAAATGTTCCTGTTCCATGCTGCCGCCGGTGGTGTCGGGTTGATTGCCTGCCAGTGGGCAAAAGCTCTTGGCGCGAAACTGATTGGCACCGTGGGTTCCGCGCAAAAAGCGCAGCGCGCGTTACAGGCCGGTGCCTGGCAGGTGATCAACTACAGCGAAGAGAATGTGGTGGAACGTGTCAAAGAACTCACCGGCGGTAAAAAGGTGGCGGTGGTGTACGACTCGGTGGGGAAAGACACCTGGGAGACGTCGCTTGATTGTCTGCGCCGTCGCGGGCTGATGGTCAGTTTCGGTAACGCTTCCGGCCCGGTGACCGGCGTGAATCTGGGTATTCTTAACCAGAAAGGCTCACTCTACGCCACGCGCCCTTCCCTCAATGGCTATGTCACTAACCGGGAAGAGTTGCAGGAAGCCAGTAACGAGCTGTTTTCGCTGATTGCCAGCGGGGTTATCAAAGTGGATGTGGCCGAGAGCCAGAAGTTCGCGCTGCACGATGCACAGCGGGCGCATGAAGTACTGGAGAGTCGGGCGACGCAGGGCTCCAGTCTGTTGATCCCTTAAGCTAATCGCCTGAAAGAATTAGGGCTTCCCATGGGAAGCCCTTTCTTTTTTAGTTCGGCTGCATTGTAGGGTACAGCGCGATGAATTCGTTAACGTCGCGATAGTGACAGATTTAATAAGTAAATCCTATTCGGTTCTAAGCAATGTACCGGGAAAAGTCTTCGGTATGTGACGAACCACGCAATACTTTAGTAACGCCACGGTCATTGCGTTGATAACGTGGGATCTTCGGTTCTTTCACGGCACGGATAATCCAGACAACGGCGACGGCCAGCAGCAGCCATGGCAATAGCTTGATCATCAACGCGAAAAGCCCGCCTAGGAACATAACAGCCGTTGCCACCAGCAGCGCCGCGATGATGCCCAGCAGCGAAACGCCGGTCACCAGCAACATGATAAAAAAGCCCACGATAAACAGTAATTCCAGCATGATGGATCTCCCAAAGAGGTAACTCCCCGGTTATTACAAGAACCATGCCAGGAAAAATTAGCTTATTTATCAATGAAAAAGCTCCGCAGCAGAAGGCGGAGCTTAGTGAATTTGACTATCTTTTAGTGAAACTTTAACGCTTTGAGGCCACTAGGTTGAGCGCGTGTTCCACTACCGCGATATCCGCACCGGCTTTATGCGCATTTTCACTCAGATAACGACGCCACTGACGCGCGCCGGGAACGCCCTGAAACAACCCCAGCATATGCCGCGTGATATGCCCGAGATACGCGCTCTGGCTCAGCTCGCGCTCAATGTAGGGATACATCGCGCGCACCACGGCGACCGGATCGGCATCCGCCACGTCTGCGCCAAAGATCTCGCGGTCAACAGACGCCAGTATGCCAGGGTTCTGATACGCTTCACGACCGACCATCACGCCATCCATATGTTCCAGATGCGCTTTGGCTTCTTCCAGCGATTTGATACCGCCGTTAATGGCCATTTTCAGGTGCGGAAAATCACGCTTCAACTGATACACACGCGGGTAGTCCAGCGGCGGGATTTCCCGGTTCTCTTTTGGGCTTAACCCCGAAAGCCACGCTTTGCGCGCATGGATGATAAAGCTTTCGCACTCGCCTTTTCCGGCCACGGTGCCAATAAAATCGCAGAGAAATTCGTAGCTGTCCTGATCGTCAATGCCAATACGCGTTTTGACGGTGACCGGAATCGACACCACATCACGCATCGCTTTAATGCAATCCGCCACCAGTTGCGCTTCGCCCATCAGGCACGCGCCGAAACGACCATTCTGCACTCGATCGGACGGACACCCGACGTTGAGGTTAATTTCATCATACCCGCGCGCTTCGGCCAGCTTTGCACAATGGGCAAGCTGCGCCGGATCGCTGCCGCCGAGCTGCAACGCGACCGGATGTTCTTCTTCGCTGTACGCCAGGTAATCCCCCTTGCCATGAATGATGGCACCGGTGGTGACCATTTCGGTGTAGAGCAACGTCTGGCGCGACAGCAGACGCAAAAAGTAGCGGCAATGTCTGTCCGTCCAGTCGAGCATCGGCGCCACGCTAAACCGGCCATTCCAGTGTTGAGTGGAATTGAGCGTCGTTGCGTTGGTTTGATGGGGGTTTGTCATTTCAGGGTTACCGTGCATTTTGGACAGTTAAAAAGGTTTGTCGTATCTGATTTCCACTCAGGTCCGGCAATCGCCAGCGTCTGAAATAGCGGGGCATCATTCTAGCATAGAGGAAGCACGTAAACCCGCAGACACAATGCATGGTCAGCATCTGTTATGGATATATGCCCGGGGTCGCCTTGTACAAAACGGAACCACTACCTAACATTTTTGGTAGGCATAGGAAATGTTCATTAATAGCGAAAGCTATTTATAACCGTAACAGGTCAAAGGGAGTTAAGGAAAATGACTAAACCGTATGTACGTCTTGATAAAAACAATGCCGCTGTGTTGCTCGTCGATCATCAAACGGGCTTGCTATCACTGGTCCGGGATCTCGATCCGGATAAATTCAAAAACAACGTGCTGGCGCTGGCCGACCTCGCTACATATTTTAAGCTACCCACCATTCTGACAACCAGCTTCGAGACTGGCCCGAATGGCCCTCTCATGCCGGAACTGCAAACACAATTGCCTGCGGCGCCCTACATTGCTCGTCCTGGTAATATCAACGCCTGGGATAACGAGGATTTTGTGAAAGCCGTAAAAGCAACGGGTAAGAAGCAGTTGATTATTGCGGGAGTCGTAACGGAAGTTTGCGTGGCATTTCCGGCGTTATCTGCCCTGGAAGAGGGCTTCGAGGTGTTTGTCGTCACCGATGCGTCAGGTACATTTAATGAAATTACCCGTCATTCAGCATGGAACCGTATGTCGCAGGCCGGGGCGCAGTTGATGACCTGGTTTGGTGTTGCCTGCGAGTTACACCGCGACTGGCGTAACGATATTGAAGGGTTGGGCAATCTTTTCTGTACTCATATTCCTGATTACGGCAATTTGATGACCAGCTATGCCAAGATGAGCAATATTTAATTCCACTGCCTGGCTTAATCATCTGATTTATAAGCCATAAAAAAACCGGAGGCATCAAGCCTCCGGCCAGAACATCTTAGAATGTGACGCTTAGCTGTGCGCCTGCGCCCCAGGTTTCATCTTCACCAACCAGACCCATCAAATCGACATGGACACGGTTAAACGGTGCAAAACCGACACCGCCTGTGAAGACGTTTTTATCATCACCTTTCACATCCGCGCGGTAACCGGCCCGCACCGCCAGCCAGCTAAGCGGGCGAACTTCCGCACCAACGCCCACGTACTGTGAGTTTTTCTCGCTCTTAAAGCCTTTGGTTTCGGTTAAATCCCCATCGGCGCTTAATGTCACCAGCTCATTATGCCAGGCCGCGCCAGCCGTCACTACCGGGCTAATCTGGTAGGTGTCTTTGTAATTGGTGACCACACCGGTTCTACCATTGCGAATTCGAATATTCTGTGTATCGATATCGCGCGAGATAAGGTTGGTGCCGGTTAAGCCCACAGTGATGCTTTCACTAAGATCTGCCGCAGCACCGACATCGATGTTAAAGCCTGTGTCATCGGTACGATAACGGCTGTCTCTCAGGTCGCTGCTCTTATAGTCATAAATAGACGCGGTGTAGTTGTAGACCCACGTTTTTTGCAGCTTCGGCGTCACGCCAAAGGATAACGGCACGCCAGCGACTTCAAACTGGCGCGCCATGGCGATACCAAAGTCAGAGACGATTGCCGCACGACCAGCAGCGGTAGAGTTAAGGTTTTTGGTGATCTCTTCGCTACCGTTTGGCGAGACAACCGCCCGCAGCGCTTCGCTCAAAGCAATGCCGTCGTTGTTCTGAATGCCGCGCAGGTAATCAATATCTTGTTGATCGATATTCGAGCTGACACGGGCGTGGGCGTAGGCTTTGGTAACAAAGGCCAGCGAAAGCACATCATTGGGAATACTAACGGCAAGCCCGGCAGCGGCTTTGGCCTGCGCGGTTTTGCCTTTCAGGAACACCAGTTCGTCAGCCAAATCTTTCGCCGCCCCCTGGAACTGATTTAATGTACCAATCGGGTTAGCAATGATCTGTGCGGCGGTCAGGTTATCGACCACATCCTTGTAACCATCAATTTTGTCATTGATGTTATCGATTTCATCGCGAAGGTTATCTTTGTCGGTAATTTGCGCCTGCACGCTCGGCAGGATAATCGTGACGTCATCTTCCGGTTTGGCTTTCGCCAGCAGCGCCGGGTTGATGAGTGCCCCACTACCATAATTTGCCGATGCAACACCGGTTCCTCCCATTGCATCGTTACGTGCTTCTGCCCAGGTATTGGCTGCTCCTGCCTGATTTGCTGCAAAGAAGGAGACAGCGATAGCGACCACTGAAAGTTTACGTTTTTTATTCACAATATGTGTCTCGTAGCCAGATGAGTTTTTTTAAGCCTGTTTATTTTAAAAGAAACAGGAATTCACTATTGCTGCGAACAACGACCAAAAAAGAAGCTAAATCATGTGAACGTACAGGATATATATGAACGTTATAGTTATTGAGGAAACTCTCAATATTTATAGAAGAGGAAATTCGTTTCGGGAAGGAAAGTGAGAAAAGGAGTTTACGGGCGGCGATCTCGGCGTTTTGGGCAGGACATGGTAAAGTGTGGGTTTCTGTTCCCACCACCCCGAGGGCGCCAATGGATAAGACCACTTCGCAAGAGATGTTAGTGCAGGCTGAAAAGCTGTGCGCGCAGCGCAATGTGCGCCTGACTCCCCAGCGCCTTGAAGTGTTGCGATTACTGAGCCTGCAACAAGGGGCGATCAGCGCGTATGATTTGCTCGACCTGCTGCGCGAGAGCGAACCGCAAGCAAAACCGCCGACAGTTTACCGCGCGCTTGATTTCCTGCTGGAGCAAGGCTTTGTCCACAAGGTTGAGTCCACCAACAGTTACGTGCTGTGCCACCTTTTTGATCAGCCGACGCATACTTCTGCGATGTTTATTTGCGACCGCTGCGGTTCGGTGAAAGAAGAGCAGGCCGAAGGTGTGGAAGATATTATGCATGCGCTGGCGGCGAAAATGGGTTTTGCCCTGCGTCATAATGTGATTGAAGCCCATGGCCTGTGTGCGGCCTGCGTGGAAGTGGAAGCCTGCCGCCATCACGATCACTGCCACCATGACCATAGCGTCCCGCTAAAGAAAAAACCGCGATAATGGTTTCCCGTCTTTTATCAGTTCTTTATTACCTGCAACACAACCCGCCAGGTTTCGCATTTTAATGGCGGCGAGCAAGCGCATGCTGCGGGAGCCCTGGGTCGGGCGAACTGTTGGTAAAACGAGCTAGACAGAGGGATGCGATAAGAGCACAAAATCAGGAAGTTTGTGCGCAAAACAATGTAGTTAGAGTTAATAAATATGGAATCTGGAGGGGTGGTACATCCTTGTACCTTCGGGCAGGGTAGCCTTCAGAGGGTTAACACATTTGAGGGGATGTGCTGGCTACCAACGGTAATCATTACGCGTTTCCCAGTCCGTCACTTCTTTTTCCGCCTGATCTTTTGCGTAACCGTAACGTTCCTGGATTTTACCCACCAACTGATCACGTTTACCTTCAATGATAGTCATATCATCGTCGGTGAGTTTGCCCCATTTCTCTTTCACTGTGCCTTTAAACTGTTTCCAGTTACCGCCGACTTCGTCTTTATTCATCATGGACTCCTTATCGTTCGGTTATAAAATGACGTTCTCACCGTGCTGAACGTACTGATTATTGTAGTCAGGGATTCGGCATTATGCATTTTATTCGGAATCTTTAACCATTTAACAAGATAAAAGCAGCGTAAACGAGACGAGAAAATCGGAGCACTACCTTAGAAAATAAAGCGCTATCAGGAAGGATCGCTGGCAGCAAACCAACTATTGTTACGCCAGTGACGGCGCCATATTAGCGCCAGCGTCAGCCCACGCAGAGCAAGGAATACAGCAAGTGACAGCCACAAACCGTGATTGCCCAAAACAGGCACGGTGAGTAGCGTAGCGGCAAACCCCGCCGCCGCCACTGCCATACTGTTACGCATTTCGGCCGCGCGCGTGGCACCGACAAACATACCGTCCAGCAGATAACACCACACCCCCACTAACGGTAAGATAACCTGCCAAATCAGATAATGTCCGGCAAGCTGTTGCAGCGCGGGTAACGATGTTAACAGCCCGATAATTTGCTGACCCGCCACTGCATACACAACGGCAAAGAACAGCGCCACCAGACCGGCCTGCCGGCAGGCAGCACGCCAGATATGCATCAATTGACTGCCGTCTCTGGCACCGTAAGCCTGCCCGGAGTGCGCCTCAACCGCATACGCGAAACCATCCAGCGCATAGGCGGTAAAGGTTAAAAACATCATCAGCACCGCATTTGCCGCCACCGTCTCATCCCCGAGCCGGGCACCAAACACCGTTATCGAACCAAAGCAGAGTTGCAGCAGCAGCGAACGCAACATGATATCGCGGTTCAGCGCCAGCAAACGCCGTACGCCGCCGCGCCATGCATTTTTCAGCGTCAGCAATGAAATGCCGCGCATTACCAGTACGTGTCGCACCATCCATAAACCAATAGAGAAGGTGGCGTATTCTGCAATGACCGTGGCAAGTGCCGCACCTTGCACATTCATATGCAGCCCCATGACCAGCCACACATCGAGCACGATGTTGAGCAGATTCCCCACCACCAGCAATATCACCGGTGCACGCGCATACTGCACGCCGAGCAACCAACCGAGCAACACCAGATTGCCCAGCGAAGCGGGCGCACTCAACCAGCGAATATCCAGGAACCGTCGCGCCTGTTCCAGCACCGCCTCGCTACCGCCAGTGATATGCAGCGCCAGGTCGATAAGCGGCGTGCGCAACAGGGTAATCAACACGCCGGCCCCAAGAGCCAGCAGCAAAGGCTGGACTAACGCACGCGCCAGCGCGGGCGCATTTTTCGCGCCGAACGCCTGAGCTGTCAGCCCGGTGGTGCTCATGCGCAAAAAGAGCAGCAGCATAAAGAGAAAACTGGTCGCCGTTGCGCCAATCGCCACACCACCCAGGTAAACCGGGCTGTCCAGATGCCCCACTACCGCCGTATCCACCAGCCCCAGTAATGGGACAGTGATATTTGAGAAGATCATCGGCAGCGCAAGCCGCCAGAGCGCTTTGTCAGATGCGGTTAGCAGTGGCATGGTTTGAATATGAAATTTAATGAGGGAAAAGAGGAGATCGCTGCGGAACCTGAACCCGTCCCGCAGCAAAGCGAATGTGCGTTACAACCACGCGCCATTACGAATAACACCGACCGCCAGCCCTTCGATGGTGAAGTTTTGATCGCGAAGATCGACAACGATCGGGGAAAACTCGCTGTTTTCCGGCAACAGTTCGACGGTGTTACCCTGCTTTTTCAAACGCTTGACGGTCACTTCGTCTTCAATGCGCGCTACAACGACCTGGCCGTTACGCACATCCTGCGTTTTATGCACCGCCAGCAGATCGCCATCCATAATGCCAATGTCACGCATCGACATACCGCTAACGCGCAGCAGGAAATCCGCATGAGGTTTAAAGAGACTCGGATCGACCTGGTAATGGCCTTCGATATGCTGCTGAGCCAGCAGCGGCTCACCCGCAGCGACGCGACCAATCAGCGGTAAGCCGA
The DNA here is from genome assembly GCF_027109175.1 of Kosakonia sp. SOY2. Lineage (NCBI taxonomy): Bacteria > Pseudomonadati > Pseudomonadota > Gammaproteobacteria > Enterobacterales > Enterobacteriaceae > Kosakonia > Kosakonia sp. SOY2. Next base: position 20,991 of record NZ_JAPVXH010000005.1, on the reverse strand, counting down.
TATCATCCTCTTCTTCTTCAAGCAGCAGACGAAGGCCGCGTGATGCGCCAGATACGATTTCGATAACCCCTTTGCGCGCCAGCGCTTTGAGGTGTTCTTCCGCCGCATTTGGGGAACGGAACCCCAATTGTTGTGCGATTTCCGCACGCGTTGGTGGCATACCGGTTTGAGTGATGCGATCGCGAATAAGATCGAACACCTCTTGCTGCCTGGCCGTTAATGCTTTCATCCCGCCCCCTGGGTGTATATACAGTTATGCTGTGAGTATATACAGCTAAAGGCGATTTTGGAACCAAATTTAAGCAAAAAACCAGGGCGTTATCGAATTCTGGAAGCGTTATCGAAAATGTGACCACAGTAATGCGATCCAGGTAAACAGCGCCAGCAGGATGGACATCAGCACCGCCGCCGACCCCATATCCTTCGCCCGCCCGGAAAGTTCATGGAATTCCGAACCAATTCGATCTACCACGGCTTCGATGGCACTGTTCAGAATTTCGACAATCATTACCAGCGTCACAGAACCAATCAGCAGTACGCGCGTCATTGTGTCAATATCGAGCCAGCAAGCGATTATAATTGCCAGGATAACCGCAACGGACTCCTGACGAAATGCCGCTTCATTAATCCAGGCAGCGCGAACGCCTTTCCAGGAGTATCCAGCGGCTTTAATGATCCGGGTGAAACCGGTGGTATTATTAGCCATTTAAAAGAACCTTTTTATTAAATTGGCGTCAATGTCTCAGCAAGCGCGCAGCGGTACAACAGAAATTATGTGCGCTTTCTGATATTCTTGCGGCGCAATGGCACTATTAACCAGAGGCTTTACATCCTTTATGTCCGGCTGGCCACGAATTTACTACAAATTACTGAATTTACCATTAAGCGTGCTGGTAAAAAGTAAATCGATTCCCGCAGAACCTGCACAGGAACTGGGTCTCGATACATCACGCCCCATCATGTACGTGCTGCCTTATAACTCAAAGGCAGATTTACTGACTTTACGCGCGCAGTGTCTGGCGCATGAGTTGCCCGATCCGCTGGAACCGCTGGAAATCGACGGCGCGTTGCTGCCGCGTTTCGTGTTTATCCACGGTGGGCCGCGCGTGTTCACTTATTACGCGCCAAAAGAAGAGTCGATCAAGCTGTTCCACGACTACCTGGATCTACACCGCAGCCATCCCGATTTGGATGTGCAAATGGTGCCGGTATCGGTGATGTTTGGCCGTTCGCCCGGACGTGAAAAAGGCGAAATTAATCCGCCGCTGCGCATGCTGAACGGCATCCAGAAATTCTTTGCTGTTTCCTGGCTTGGCCGCGACAGCTTTGTGCGTTTTTCACCGCCGGTTTCGCTGCGCCGTATGGCGACGGAGCACGGCACCGATAAAATTATCGCGCAAAAACTGGCGCGCGTGGCGCGTATGCACTTTGCCCGCCAGCGTCTGGCCGCAGTAGGCCCACGTCTGCCGGCGCGTCAGGATTTGTTTAACAAATTGCTCTCTTCTAAAGCGATTGCCCGCGCGGTCGAAGATGAAGCGCGCAGCAAAAAAATCTCCCATGATAAAGCGCAGCAAAACGCCATCGCGCTGATGGAAGAGATCGCCGCGAATTTCTCCTACGAGATGATCCGCCTGACCGACCGCATTCTGGGTTTTACCTGGAACCGTCTCTATCAGGGCATCAATGTGCATAATGCAGAGCGCGTACGCCAGCTGGCGCACGACGGTCACGAAATTGTCTATGTGCCCTGCCATCGTAGCCATATGGACTACCTGCTGCTTTCCTATGTGCTCTATCACCAGGGGCTGGTGCCGCCGCATATCGCTGCCGGTATCAACCTGAATTTCTGGCCCGCCGGGCCTATTTTCCGCCGCCTGGGCGCTTTCTTCATTCGCCGCACCTTTAAAGGCAACAAGCTCTATTCCACCGTGTTCCGCGAATATCTGGGTGAGCTGTTCAGCCGCGGTTATTCGGTAGAGTACTTCGTTGAGGGCGGGCGTTCGCGCACCGGGCGTTTGCTGGATCCGAAAACCGGTACGCTGTCGATGACCATTCAGGCGATGCTGCGCGGCGGTACGCGCCCCATCACGCTGGTGCCGATTTACATCGGGTATGAACACGTGATGGAAGTGGGCACTTACGCCAAAGAGCTGCGTGGCGCGACAAAAGAGAAAGAGAGCCTGTTGCAGATGCTGCGTGGTTTAAGCAAGCTGCGTAACCTCGGTCAGGGCTATGTGAACTTCGGCGAACCCATTCCGCTAATGAACTACCTGAACCACCATGTTCCGGAGTGGCGCGAAGCCATCGATCCCATTGAATCCATTCGTCCGGCGTGGTTAACACCAACGGTGAACACCATTGCCGCTGATCTGATGGTGCGCATCAACAACGCCGGTGCGGCTAACGCCATGAACCTGTGCTGTACGGCGCTGCTGGCTTCCCGCCAGCGTTCGCTGACCCGCGAGCAACTGACCGAGCAGTTAAGCTGCTATCTCGAGCTGATGCGCAACGTGCCTTATTCGCCGGATTCGACCACCCCGTCGGCCAACGCCAGCGAGCTTATCGACCACGCGCTGCAGATGAACAAGTTCGAAGTCGAAAAAGACACCATCGGCGATATCATCATTCTGCCGCGTGAGCAGGCGGTGTTGATGACGTACTACCGCAACAACATTGCGCATATGCTGATGCTGCCGTCGCTGCTGGCGGCGATTGTCACCCAGCACCGCGCGATCTCCCGTAGCGAGATCCTGCGCCACGTCGAGTTACTTTACCCGATGCTGAAAGCCGAGCTGTTCCTGCGCTGGGAAAAAGCGGAGCTGGCGCAAGTGCTGGAGAACTTGACGCAGGAGCTGCTGCGCCAGGGCTTGTTGACGGTGAAAGACGATCGTCTGAGCATCAATCCGGCGCACTCCCGCACCTTGCAACTGCTGGCGGCAGGCGCGCGAGAAACCTTACAGCGTTATGCCATCACTTTCTGGCTGCTGAGCGCCAATCCGGCGATGAACCGCAGCACGCTGGAAAAAGAGAGCCGCACGCTGGCGCAGCGCCTGTCGGTGCTGCACGGTATCAACGCACCGGAGTTCTTCGACAAAGCGGTGTTCAGTACGCTGGTGCTGACGCTACGCGATGAAGGTTATATCAGCGATACCGGCGATGCGGATCCGGCGCGTACCTTAAACGTGTACCAGATGCTGGCGGACTTGATAACGTCGGATGTGCGTCTGACGATTGAGAGCGCGACGCAAGCAGAAGCGTGAGGGTAAATGTTCCCCTCTCTTGCCAGAGAGGGGAAAAAACTCAAGGCAAATGCAGGTAGCTTAACGCCAGCCCTAAAAACAGCACCAGCCCCACATAGTTATTGTTCATAAACGCTTTAAAACAGGCATCACGGTCACGCCCGGCAATCAACTTTTGCTGGTAAACAAACAGCGCACCGGCGATCAGCACCGTCCCGTAGTAGGTCCAGCCCAGCCCATTCAGCCAGCCAATCGACGCCATCAGCACCAGCACTGCCACCTGCAAAATGCCGATAATCAGCTTGTCGAAACGACCAAACAGAATTGCCGTCGACTTGATGCCAATCTTCACATCGTCGTCACGGTCAACCATCGCATACTGTGTGTCATACGCGACCGCCCACAGGATATTGGCGAGAAACATAATCCAGCAGCTCAGCGGTACAGATTCACTCACGGCTGCAAACGCCATCGGAATCGACCAGCCGAACGCCGCGCCGAGCACCACCTGCGGCAGATGCGTATAGCGCTTCATAAACGGGTAAACCCACGCCAGCGCCAGCGCCGCGACGGAGAGCAAAATGGTCATGACATTTAGCGTCAGCACCAGCGCGAAGGCCAGCAGCACCAGCACCACAAACAGCACGCGCGCTTCATTTTCCGTTACCGCGCCGCTTGGCAACGGGCGATTTGCCGTGCGTTTAACATGACCGTCGAATTTACGATCCGCATAGTCATTGACGACACAACCGGCAGCGCGCATCAGCCAGACGCCCGCGACAAAAACCAGCAAAATCCACAGCGGCGGCACGCCCGGCGTCGCCACCCACAGCGCCCACAGCGTTGGCCACAGCAGCAGCAAAGCGCCAATTGGTTTGTCCGTACGCATAAGCCTGTGAAAGGCCAACAGCTTATTCTGCGTGAGACTCCACTCCATTTTCTTTTCCTCTTAGTACAGCGGCGATGCAGGCAAAAACAGTTCGGTCAGCATCAGCGGTTTCCCGCCCAGACGCAGACGGGAACGGCGTCCCCAGAGCTGCTCATGACGACCAATTTCAATAAAGTCACGCGTAAGCGTAGATGAGGTAAAGAGATATCGCCCAAGCGGCGTTTTACCCAGGGTTTGCAGCGCCAGTTCCGGACCGCTCAGCGTAGATTCCGGCACCACGGTGCGTCCGGCGAGCCAGGGTTCCCCGTCGGCGCAGAGAATAATTTCCCGCAACCAGTAACGATCCTCCTTCGGCAGACTGTCGCGTTCTTCGGCGATCTCATCCACCGTCACAAAGCCTTCCCGAATCAGCGTAACGCTGACCGTCTTGCCTTGTTGCTCAAAACGTTTGGTCATTGAATCTTCCAGCAACAGCCACTCGAGCAGTTGCGGTTCAAGCGCGGGAATTGCGTCTACGTAGCGCAGCGCTCGCAGTTGCGTAAGCGCAGGGTGTGACATGCCTTACTCTCCGGTACATAACGTAGCGTTATTGTATCGCAGAACCGGCGCACGGGGCGGGGAAACTTCATTCAGTTTTCATCAGCGCAACAGATGCGCAACAGCGCGCATCTGCGCCGGAAAAAAAGGTGCGTCAGGCGACGCACCAGTTGCTGCAAATATCAGCATTGTGGGGAGAGATTACCCCTTGCCTTTTACACTGCTGATAAAAGTGGCACGGGCGGATTTCGACCCGAGGCGTTCTGCTTCATTCAATAATTTCAGCGCCTTATCAATATCACCTTTGGCAGCGGCTTGTTTGATGGCCTGGTTAAAGTAGCTCTCTGTATCGTTGAGCATCGGCTCGCTTTTCGCCACTGGCGCAGGAGCCGCAGCGGGCGCGGCGGCAGGAGCCGGTTGCGTGTTGTAAGCCGGTGCAGCGGTATTGCCCACGGTAACGGAAGCCGGGCCAGAAGAGCCAAACAGCGGGCCGACTAATACACTGGAACCACTACTATTTTTCACCTTCAGGTTTACCACTCCGTCAGCAATATGACGGGCAATCGGATCGGGGATATCAGGGATCGCGTTGCCCACGCCTTTAGCATAGGCTTTGGCCGGATCGAGCAGTGTGGTGGTTTTCTGCAAATCACTTTCGGTCGTAAACGCAAGGATATAGAGCTTCTGCTGGCCCAGCGCAGGCGTCAGGCGCATAACCCCTTCCAGACGGTCAGCATTTAATACCCCCGGCTCCTGGTAGGTAAAATAGCTACTGGGGAAATAAGCCGCAGGCGACATGTTTTGATCAAATACCAGCACATTTGGCGCAAAAACCCCTGTATTTTTATTAACATCGCTGGAAAGCGTCAGCGTAAGCTCACCAATATTGGCAGGCACGCTAAACGCCGCAACGGGACCGGTTATGCCCGCGACGTTCAGATGCTGCCCACCTGTTGCAAGCCGAACCGTCTGGCTTTTGGACGTATCGACAGGTGTCCAGGTGAGTTGTTGAAGTGCAGAGTTTGGAATCGACGGCGCTGCCGCGGTGTTCTGTGGGACGATATTCACATCAGCAAAACTGATACCCGGTGTGCCCGCCAGCAAACCCGTGGAGAGACACAGAGCGATGAGACTTTTTTTCATTTTCATTGTTATCACCTTCAGGATGCGAAACAGCGGTGGCCAGGCAATAGCGCGCTGTTTATCAGGAGTAGAGGGGCTTTCGCCCCTCTTTTGGTCATTGCATGAGGGAAAAACTTACCACCAGATTTCCATCTGGGCACCGAAGCTCCATTCGTCGCTGTCGCCACGACCGAAGCTTGAGCCGCCCGTACCATTGCGGGTTGCCAGACCATAGTTGGCATTCGTGCCCGGATTACCGCTGGTGTTGTAGCCCCATTTTTCATCCCATTTCGCATAGGTTGCGAATACACGGATTGCCGGACGAGACCAGATGCTGTCGCCTGCTTGCCACTGTTGCGCAAGGGTGATTTTGTACTGATTGTTGGTGTCGTTAGTGCGCTGGGATTTGACGTTGTCATAACCGACTTCCAGCAAGGTGCTCATGATTGGTGTCCATTTGTACATTGGGCGCACGCCGACGGTCCACCATTTGGTACCATTCTGGTTATCCCAATCAATGTCCTGATACATACCGACGTACATCAGATCCCAATTATCACCCAGAGAAATTGCACCGTGGTCGAGGATACGCAGCAGAGAACCGTTATTGTTGGCGCTATAAGGCAGTTTACTATTGCCCTCGATGCCAATACCGGAGCCTTGCGACAACCCTTTGCCCTGTGATGTCAGCGCATCGGTCGCATACTGCACGACAAATTTGTTATAGCCTTTCAGCATGCTCTGAACGTGTTCAGCGGTGAACATCCAGCCATCTTTCGTTTCGGTATTATCGTATAAATGGTAACCGTCACGGGTATTGGCGCGGCCATAGTCAACTCCGAACTCTAATGTACCGCCCGGGTTGACTGCCATCTGTGCCAGACGCACATCAAACACATCGTTAGCCGTTTTTTCGGTGTAATCATAAATACTGTTGCTGGCGAAGGTAGCGGAGCCGCCTGCTTCCGTCGAACGGGTTGCGGCCAGAGAGAGTTTACCAAAGCCGAGATCGACGTTTTCCAGACCAGCACCCGGGCCGGAGATGTCCCAGTAATAGAAGTCGATCATATGTACGTCATGACGCTGATAGAAGCGTTTACCTGCCCAGATCGTGGAGCCCGGCAGCGCATCAATCAGGTTTTTACCTTGTACGTTGGCTTCACGAAATGCTGGATCAGTAGCTTCCCAGTCATTTTGCTGCGCGACTGAGTACGCAACGTTCGTGTCGAAGTAGAAGCTTTTATCGCCTTCTTTCCACACTTCCTGACCGAGTTTTAATTCTGCATAGGTTTCACATTCGTTACCGAGACGGTATTTGGAACCTGCACCGGTGGCCTGGAAGCATTGCTGCTCGCCGCCACTGCCGGTCCAGCCAATCCCCGAACGGGCGTAACCTTTGAAATCAACAGCACCCGCCTGTGCAGACAGCACGCCTGCCGCGATGGCGAGAGCCAGTGGAAGTTTGCGCAGAGTAATCATCGTTCTATCTCCTGAGCTTGCTTTTCTTTTTTTACACATCCCCCTTCGCGCTATCTCTTTATTGGCTGCCGTCATGAATCCCGGCCTGGTACTTTTGTACGCTGCCGGAGAGTCATCACGTTGCCGCCTCGACATAATGCGAATGGCTTTGTGTAAACGCTTTGTGGGGTACGCTTAAACGCCCGGTTCTTTATGTAACCGGCGGCAGGCGGTGCCATCTTCACGGAACAGATGGCAACGCTCCGGCGGTAAGCCGATGGCGAATGTGGCACCCTCTTCTACCAGCACCACGTCGTTCTGGCGGTAGACCAGGTTCTGACGTATTGCAGGGATCTGGATATGAATTTGTGTTTCGTGGCCAAGCTGTTCGACGACCTGAACTTCGCCCTCCAGCGTGACATCAGCGATGTCGCTGGGCAGCAGATGCTCCGGGCGGATGCCCAAAGACATATTTGCGCCGACCTGCACATTGGCGCTGTCCACCGGCAGCCACACGCGCTGGCGGTTCGGCAGTTCAACCTGAACCTGTTCAATGGCGGTAGAGGTCACTTTTACCGGCAGGAAATTCATCTTCGGCGAGCCGATAAAACCGGCGACAAAACGGTCTGCCGGGTAGTGATACAGCTCCAGCGGTTTACCCACTTGCGCCACGCGCCCGGCATCGAGCACCACGATTTTGTCGGCCAGCGTCATCGCTTCCACCTGATCGTGGGTAACGTAAATCATCGTGCGGCCAAGACGTTTGTGCAGACGGGAGATCTCAATACGCATCTGCACACGCAGGGCGGCATCAAGGTTGGAGAGAGGTTCATCAAGCAAGAAGACGCTGGGTTCAGCCACCAGCGTACGACCGATCGCCACACGCTGACGCTGACCGCCAGAAAGGGCTTTCGGTTTGCGATCCAGTAAATGCGCCAGTTGCAGCACTTCCGCTACTTGCGTGACGCGCGATTTGATCATCTCTTTTTTCGCGCCCGCTAACTTCAGGCCGAAAGACATATTTTCCGCAACCGACAAATGCGGATAGAGCGCGTAGGACTGAAACACCATGCCAACGCCGCGTTCTGCGGGAGGAACCTCATTCATGCGGGTATCGCCAATCAGCAAATCCCCGCTGGTGATGGTTTCCAGCCCGGCAATCATGCGCAGCAGCGTCGATTTACCACAGCCTGACGGACCGACAAACACCACGAATTCTCCTTCGTGGATGTCGAGACTGATGTCTTTCGACACCACAACATCGCCCCAGGCTTTCGTTACATTACGCAGCTGTACGCTCGCCATGCCCTTCTCCCTTCGTTACAACCTGTCACCAACAGAAACATTCAACGTGGGCTGACTATGGAGCATCGATTCAGCGGGCGAATCCTCCACCCCCCTGGTTTTTTGTGGGGGAGGAGGCGGGAGGATGAGAACAATGTCTCTGCCCCCTGGACAGGCGGGCTGCGGGCATTTTCGTGATGGGCTCTGCAAAAATCGGCGCTTTTTTATGTGCGCTAACACACATAATGCAAATCTCTGTAACAGAGATCACACAAATCGCCCCAGGGGCGTAGGGTTAAGGAGGATGAGAAGCGCTTGTCAAAAAAGGAGACTAATCCCGTCGAACTACCTTGAGCGTATCCACGAGCACATCACCTAAAGGACGGGATATATGAAAATCAAAACAGGCGCACGCATCCTCGCTTTGTCCGCAGTGGCGACGATGATGTTTTCCGCCTCTGCCCTCGCCAAAATCGAAGAAGGTAAGCTGGTCATTTGGATCAACGGCGACAAAGGCTATAACGGCCTTGCCGAAGTGGGTAAGAAATTTGAGAAAGACACCGGCATTAAAGTCACCGTAGAACACCCGGATAAACTGGAAGAGAAATTCCCGCAGGTTGCTGCAACCGGCGACGGCCCGGACATTATTTTCTGGGCACACGACCGTTTTGGTGGCTATGCGCAATCCGGTCTGCTGGCAGAAGTCACCCCGGATAAAGCCTTCCAGGACAAGCTGTACCCCTTCACCTGGGACGCGGTGCGTTACAACGGTAAGCTGATTGCCTACCCGATTGCTGTCGAATCCTTATCGCTGATTTACAACAAAGATCTCGTGCCAAACCCGCCGAAAACCTGGGAAGAGATCCCGGCGCTGGATAAACAGTTGAAAGCGAAAGGTAAGAGCGCGTTGATGTTCAACCTGCAAGAACCGTACTTCACCTGGCCGCTGATTGCTGCCGATGGCGGTTACGCCTTCAAGTTTGAAAACGGCAAATACGACGTGAAAGATGTCGGCGTCGACAACGCAGGCGCGAAAGCCGGTCTTAGCTTCCTCGTGAAGCTGATTAAAGACAAACACATGAATGCCGACACGGATTACTCAATTGCAGAAGCGGCGTTCAACAAAGGTGAAACCGCGATGACCATCAATGGTCCGTGGGCGTGGGCCAACATTGATAAGAGCAAAGTCAACTACGGCGTCGCGCTGCTGCCAACCTTTAAAGGTAAGCCTTCTAAACCGTTCGTTGGCGTGCTGAGCGCAGGCATCAACGCCGCCAGCCCGAACAAAGAGCTGGCGAAAGAGTTCCTCGAAAACTATCTGCTGACCGATCAAGGCCTGGCAGACGTTAACAAGGACAAACCGCTGGGTGCGGTCGCGCTGAAATCCTATCAGGATCAGTTAGCGAAAGACCAACGCATCGCCGCGACCATGGATAACGCGAAAACCGGTGAAATTATGCCGAACATCCCGCAAATGGCCGCCTTCTGGTATGCCACACGCACCGCGGTTATCAACGCCGTTAGCGATCGCCAGACCGTCGACGCCGCGCTGAAAGACGCCCAGGGTCGTATTACCAAGTAAAAATGTGAATGCCTTATCCCCGCACGGGGATAAGGCGAATTGGACATGTTGTATACGCGGCATCCTTCACGCGCATCATGGCGGCAACGTTGAGTATCCCGGCGCGCTTACAAAAGTAAGCTACCAGCGTGCGCAACCGCAGCCAACAACGCGGCAGCGTGAAGGGTGTTGAGTAGAGAGGAAATCCCCATGGATGTAAGAAGAAAACGCCACTGGTGGCAAAGCCCGCAACTCGCATGGGCGGCCATCACCGTTGTTGGCCTGTTGGTGGCTTACCTTGTCGTTATGATGTATGCCCAGGGGGAATACCTTTTCGCCATTACCACGCTCGTCCTTAGCTCGGCGGGCCTCTATATTTTCGCCAACCGTAAAGCTTATGCCTGGCGCTATGTTTACCCCGGCGTGGCAGGTATGGGGCTGTTTGTCCTGTTCCCGCTGGTTTGTACCATCGCCATTGCGTTTACCAACTACAGCAGCACTAACCAGCTCACTCAGGAGCGCGCGCAGCAGGTGCTGCTCGATCGTTCCTACCAGGCAGGCAAAGCGTATAACTTTGGGCTCTACCCGGCGGGAGATGCGTGGCAACTGGCACTGACCGACGGCGACAGCGGTAAAAACTACGTTTCCGATGCGTTCAAACCCGGCGGCGAGCAGCAACTGACGTTAAAAGAGGCTGACGCCCTGCCCGCTGGCGAGCGCGCCAACCTGCGCATCATCACGCAAAATCGCCAGGCGCTGAACCAGCTGACCGCCCTTCTGCCGGATGGCAGCAAAGTGGCCATGAGTTCGCTGCGCCAGTTCTCCGGTACGCGACCGCTGTATCAGCTTGAACAGGATGGCACGCTGCTCAACAACCAGAGCGGCGCGAAATACCGCCCGAACAATGAAATCGGCTACTTCCAGGTGATTAACGCCGATGGCAGTTGGGGCAGCGAAAAGCTCAGCCCCGGCTATACCGTGACCATCGGCTGGGATAACTTCACGCGCGTCTTTACCGATGAAGGCATTCAAAAACCGTTTATTGAGATCTTTATCTGGACGGTGGTGTTCTCGGTGCTGACCGTGGTTCTGACCGTTGCCGTGGGCATGGTGCTGGCCTGCGTCGTGCAGTGGGAATCCCTGAAAGGCAAAGCGATTTATCGCGTGTTGTTAATTCTGCCGTATGCCGTACCGTCGTTTATCTCCATTTTGATCTTCAAAGGGCTGTTTAACCAAAGCTTTGGCGAGATCAACATGATGCTGAGCGCGCTGTTTGGCATTAAACCGGCCTGGTTTAGCGATCCCACCACCGCGCGTTCAATGATCGTGATCGTCAACACCTGGCTCGGTTATCCGTACATGATGATCCTGTGCATGGGGCTGTTGAAAGCGATCCCTGACGATCTGTATGAAGCCTCAGCCATGGACGGTGCCGGACCGCTGCAAAACTTTTTCCGCATCACCTTCCCGCTGCTGATCAAGCCGCTGACGCCGCTGATGATCGCCAGCTTCGCGTTTAACTTTAACAACTTCGTGCTGATCCAACTGCTGACCAACGGCGGGCCGGATCGCATCGGCACCACCACGCCGGCTGGTTATACCGACTTGCTGGTGAGCTACACCTATCGCATCGCCTTTGAAGGCGGCGGTGGTCAGGACTTTGGGCTCGCTGCCGCTATTGCCACGCTGATTTTCCTGCTGGTGGGTGCGTTGGCTATCGTCAACCTGAAAGCTACGCGCATGAAATTCGATTAAGGAGGACGAAAATTATGGCTATGGTGCAGGCGAAATCGCAAAAGCTGCGGCTGTTTATCACCCATTTGTTATTGCTGGTGTTTATTGCCGCGATTATGTTCCCGCTGCTGATGGTGGTCGCCATTTCGTTGCGTGAAGGTAACTTCGCCACCGGCAGTTTAATTCCGGAAAATATTTCGTGGGAGCACTGGCGCCTCGCGCTGGGCTTTAGCGTCGAACACGCCGATGGCCGCGTCACGCCGCCGCCGTTCCCGGTACTGCTGTGGCTGTGGAACTCGGTGAAAATCGCCGTGATCACCGCAGTCGGCATTGTGGCGCTCTCCACCACTTCTGCGTATGCCTTTGCCCGCATGCGCTTTCGCGGCAAAGCGACATTGCTGAAAGGGATGCTGATTTTCCAGATGTTCCCGGCGGTGCTGTCGCTGGTGGCGCTGTACGCGTTGTTTGACCGGCTCGGCCAGTACGTGCCGTTTATCGGCCTGAATACCCATGGCGGGGTGATCTTCGCTTATATGGGCGGGATCGCGCTGCATGTGTGGACGATCAAAGGTTATTTCGAAACGATCGACGGTTCGCTGGAAGAAGCCGCCTCGCTGGATGGCGCAACACCGTGGCAGGCGTTCCGCCTGGTGCTGCTGCCGCTGTCGGTACCGATCCTGGCGGTGGTGTTTATTCTGTCGTTTATCGCCGCCATTACCGAAGTACCGGTTGCCTCGCTGCTGCTGCGCGATGTTAACAGCTACACGCTGGCGGTCGGGATGCAGCAATATCTCAACCCGCAAAACTATCTGTGGGGCGATTTTGCCGCGGCGGCGGTGCTGTCCGCGATCCCAATTACGGTTGTCTTCCTGCTTGCGCAGCGCTGGCTGGTTAACGGCCTGACCGCAGGCGGTGTGAAAGGTTAATTTTCATTGTTGTTATTGCGCCTTAAATAGTTCGGGTTAGAGCAAGGCGGCGACTGCATGAATCCCCGGCAGCTGACTGAAGTCAGTGACCGGGGTGAGTAAAGGAAGCCAACGCAGCTATCACCCGAAAGATGACCGGCGTTGCCACTGCACCCTCAACTTGTATCACCCAACTTGTGAAGTCATTGGCGATCCCCGGATCGCCCTTTTTTTATTCGCGCCTCAGCCGCTTCGAGTTACACAACCACAGCGTGATCACCAGCAACAGGATCGCCGCCGAGTAGATCAACACATCCATTGGCGACTGGTGATCGACGATGATCAACCGCACAATCGCGGTAATACCAATGTAGATAAAATAGCGCAGCGGGAAGTGAAACCCGGACTGAAAGTACTTCACAATCAGGGCGATAAATTCGAAATAGAGAAAATAAACCACCAGCCCTTCTACCAGCTCATATTTGCTGGTTTGCACCGGCGCGAACAGCACATCCGCCAGATGCAGTGTCTCTTTGCCCAGAAAGACAATCAAAATCAGACCGAGGCTCAGCAAACCAAGATTCAGCACGGTCTGCAATATGGTCGAAATAAATTCAACGCGTGGACGAGTTAGCGATGTCATAGCGGCACCTCATTACTGGTGAACAACGCTTTGTATATCGCAAAAATGTGATCTGGATCTACATTATTTGCTTATATTTTGTGACACCACGTGATGACATGTTGCACAGACATGTCCACGCAGGAGACGAAAAAGAGCATGCTTACCGTACGTAAAGCTGAAATCGCGGACGCCGCATTACTGAGTGAAATGGGCTACGACAGTTATCGCCATCATTTTGCCCCTCTGTGGCGCGAACCGGCCGAGCTGGAGGCATTTCTCCGCCAGGAGTATTCCCCGGCAGTAATCGAGCAGAGCCTGCAAAGCGAAGCGGGCAGCTGGTTTATCGCGCAGAATGCGGCACCTGTCGGTTTCGCTAAAGTCTCCTGGCATCGCGCGGTCGACGAGCACGGCCCGGCAGGTACGCTGCTGCACAAACTCTATCTTCTTCCGGGCGAAACGCGTAAAGGCTACGGCGAGCAACTGCTGGCAGAAATAGAACGCCTGGCGCAACAGCGTGGTGAGCGGTTTATCTGGCTGGAAGTGCTGGACGCCAACCCGAACGCGCGGCGCTTTTATCACCGGCTGGGATTCACGCATCTCAAAGACACACTATTCAGTACCGCGTCGCAGCAAAGTACGCTGCATATTCTGGGCAAACCGCTTTAAGGAGGGAGGATGGCAAGCGCCGCTTTGCGCCAAACCGCCGTACGCAATGTGACCTGCGGCGAAAACGTGGTGATTTATGAACCCGCGAATTTATACGACTGCACGCTGGCGGACGATGTGTTTGTCGGCCCGTTTGTCGAAATCCAGGGGCATACCCAGATCGGTAAAGGTTCGAAGATCCAGTCGCACAGCTTTATTTGCGAATATGTCACCATTGGTGAGCGCTGCTTTATCGGTCACGGCGTGATGTTTGCCAACGATATGTTTCGCGACGGCAAACCGGACCCCGACAGCAACAACTGGGGGCGCATCGTGATTGGTAATGACGTGTCGATTGGCAGCGGCGCGACGATTCTGGCAGTGACTATTGCCGATGGCTGTGTGATAGGCGCGGGCAGCGTGGTGACCAAATCGATCAGCGAGAAAGGGGTGTATGCGGGAAATCCGGCGCGGCTGTTGCGCCGGTTATAAATGCACCTTTCCCTCCCCGGATGGGGAGAGAAACAGGGTTGAAGATAGGTAAAGACAGGCCTTGCGGCCATTCTCTCCCCACACGGGGAGAGAAACAGGGTTGAAAATGGAGAAAGACAGACCTTACGGCCATTCTCTCCCCGCACGGCGAGAGAAACAGGGTTGAAGATGGAGAAAGACGGGCCTTGCGGCCATTCTCTCCCCACACGGGGAGAGAAACAGGGTTGAAAATGGAGAAAGACAGACCTTACGGCCATTCTCTCCCCACACGGGGAGAGAAACAGGGTTGAAGATGGGGAAAGACAGACCTTGCGGCCACTCTCTCCCCACACGGGGAGAGAGAAGGCTTACTGGAAGTTGACCGTCTTATCGTTGGTCATGTTGTAAAGCTCAAACTTACGGCCCAGCATCTGACCACCGTCACGCGTCAGCGGCGTCCAGCCAACGCCAGCGCGGCTGCGGGTCGGACCGGTGCTGAACAGATCCAGCGGAACCGAAATGTAGACCCCTTTGGTGAAGTCCCCTTCCCCGTACTGCGCGGCTGAAACGTTGGTTTTGGTGGCATACGCGCCCACCACAATCCCGCTGTCGAAGTGCTTCGACACATCCAGCGTGACGCCTTTATCGCCCGCCAGATATTGACCGACGCTGGCTTTCACCAGCACATTTTCGGCGAACCACGGCGTCCAGTAAGCGGTAAAGTGGCCGGTTTTGACGCTGTAATCGGTGAATTTCATCATGTCCTGCGCACTGCGCCAGTCACGCTGTTTCACGTAGTTGCCGTCAATACCAAACGCCCAGTGGCTATCAACCGGACGCCACAGCAGTTCGGCACCGGCACCGCCGTACATGGTTTCCAGATACCCGGCATACACCTGGCCATAGAAATTATTGCCCAGGTACTGGAAGTAGTTCGCCTGCATGTTGTTGACGTAAATATCGTTCTGCACATATTCACGCACGCGGGTACGCACACGCGGCAAGGCGGTGTCTCTCGGCGGGTTGGTGTAGTTAAACTTGTCGTAGTTATTGGTCAGGTTGCCAAACAGGCTACCGGTGGTCAGCAGGTGATCCGTGAGCCACCAGTCGGCAGTGGCCATCACGCCAAGCTGGTACATGTAGAAAGCTTCCGGCCCGCCGAATGACTGGTTAAGCACCGGATCGATGTGGAAATCGAACGAGGATTTATCGATATACCAGCCCTGCTCCGGTTTATCCGGCACGATAGGCGTTTCGCGTTTTTGCACCAGTTCCGTATCTTGCCCCAGCGGTTCGCCTTCAAGGTGGCGCTTCAGGCTGGCAACATCCGTTTCGGTGGTGACAACCGGCATATTGAGGCGGTTTTCCGTCACGCGAATAGTGCGAATGCCATCAGGCAGATCATTCATGATGATACGATTCGCGCGCTCAACCCCTTCCTGGGTATTGCGGTATTTCACCTGCTCGCCGGTGACATACAGCGTGTCACCTTTCACCTGAATTTGCGGATCGGTAAGCCCGGCGTTGTATTTCAGTAAGGTCAGCTGATTCGCCACCACCGAATGCTGGAGGATCGCATCTTGCGGCTGTGGCTGATATTTTGGCCGCGCGTTGTCGATATACGATGGGCGCAGATCGCTGAAGTTGTTACGCAGGGTAAAGCCGAACATCCAGGTATTCCCGCGCTCATAGCTCAGGTTGATGTCCGCCCAGTCGGTAACGCGGTAAATCGCGCCGACGTTGACCTTGCTGCGCTGCGGCAGTTTACCGGCGAAGTCCTGCTGGTAGTTGTTCCCTTCATACTCCAGTTTCAGGCGCAGCGGGTTCCACGGCGTCTGGTACTCCACCCCGCCAAACAGCGCGGTCGGACCACGGAACATCTGGCTGGTATCCGTGGAGCCAGCGGCTTTGTAACGGGTGTCGCGCGTACAATATTTCTCGTCGTAGGAGCAGAGCGGGTTTTTGATATTACCGCTGGTGCCAAGGTAGCCCCAACCGATACCCAGCGAGAAATCGAACGGCCCCCAGGCTTTGTTCGCCACCAGATATTCGCCGTCGAACAGCCCGGTACCGCCAATATCGCGCGCGCCCACGGAAACTTCCGGCAGCCAGTAGCCTTCTTGCCACAGGCGCAGTTTTAAATCGAAGGCTTTATCTTTGTAGGACTGATTGCCCGAGAAGGCTTCTACCGAACTGTATTTCCGCGTCCGCACATCGGTGTAGCGCAGCGTTGTTTCCAGCCACGGGAAGAGCTGCACCGAACCGGAGTAGTAGCGGTACTGATTGTTATCGCGGTAGTTAAAGCTCAGTTCACCCTCGCGCGACATCCGCGCAGTGGGCGTTTGCAGCAGGCCGACGCCGCCGAAGTCCGACTGCGATGGGCCAATCGGTTCCGGGTACGATTCTGCGTGACAGGCGGCGCTAATCCCCAGCGCCAACAGGCTAATGACAAACGATTTTTTCATTATTATTCCGGTATCCGATGCGTCAGGGACTGAAGAATGTCGGCATTCAGCTCGTCATACTCGTTGCTCCACAAACCCGGTGCGAAACCGACAAAAATCACGCTGCCGGGCATCGGCTCCACGTGGCGTCGGTTCCAGTAGCCAACCGGTACCTTTTGCGTTTTGCCGTTGGGGTAAATCACCCAGGCATAGCTGCGTTCCGCGCCGCTCAGCAGGCTCATCTCATCCAGATAGCTCACCACATCGCGTCCCGGCGTGAACACTTTTTTGCCCGGGCTGCTGATAAGCCCAACCACGGTGATGGTGGTCGGCTGCGAGCCAACCCATAAGGTGTATTGCCCTTCTAATGGCCGGTTGGCGAGGCGGTGGGTACGCAGGTAATCCGGATCCAGCTCAACGATTTGTCGACCGGTGACCTTCATCGCCTGCAACTGCTGACGCAGCGCGTTGATCGCCGCGGCGCTGTTGCCGCTCTCATCGGCGGCAAGTGCGCTAAGCCGCGCAAGAAGTGCCTGATGGCGAGCCTGTTCGGCAATCGTCGCCTGCCGTTCACTGACTACCGCGCCGGGCCACCAGCTATTCGCCAGACGAGGCTGCCCGACCAGATCCACCAGGTGTGCGGCGTTGGTTAAGGTTTTCGGCTTGCTATCGCCCTCGGTATAGACATCAACAGTGCCGACAGCGAACGCCAGCGGGGAAGCGAGGCTGGCTAACAGCGGAAGAAGAGCGCGTTTTTTCATTATTTCGCCGCCTTAATCAGGGTGGTTTTCACCGGGAACCAGTCCGCGCCAAGGTACTGCTCGGATTGCCGGATAACCCCTTGTTCATCCACCCAATAGCGGTTGCGCCAGCGTTTCTGGTCGGTCGTCACCTCTTCATCAAGGATGCGTACTGCGGTGACGTCGCTCGCCAGTTTCACCGTGTCGGTGCCATTCCAACGGAAGACAGAACGGGCGGTGGCGTAGCGCACTTGCTTGTTTTCCGTCCAGCCCATTAAGCGTGTCCAGCTCGCGCCATCGACAATCTGGTTCGGTTTCGCCAGCGGATCTGCCGCCAGGTTATTAACATCCAGCAGGTTGTCGCCAGGCAGATGCGTTTTCACGATGCGATAGTTTTGCGTGACGATGGTGGACTGATCCTGCGTCACCCATTTCTGCTGCCCGTTTTCGGCGAAAGCGAGCACCACAAACAGTTGTGGGCCATTGTTGAGCTGCATGTACTGGCTGGCATACGGCATATTGAGGATTTCTTCATCCGTGAGCTGCACGCCCGGCATACCAAATACGCTGTTCCAGAGTGAATTCCCGAGGCCTTTGATGGGGCCTGAACATGCCTGAAGGAGCAGGCAAATCAAGATGATACCAGGTCGCTTCACGACTCTTCTCCGAAAGGGGCGGAATAACCACACCGAAGTGTGGTTATAGTTAATGTACCCGCTATTACTGGGTACTTGTGGTCGTGGTGGTCGTGGTTCCCGTGTTGGAGCCATCACCGCCACCGGTTGCCGCCAGCGCGACACCCACCGCAGACCCTACGGTGCTAACGCTCGTTGCTGCGGAGCTACCCGCAGAAACAGAGGTCGCTGCCGACCCTGCCGCTTCACCGATTTGCACCGGTGCTGCAAAAGCAGAAGTCGCCGCAAGCGCGGATATGGCAAAAATGCCATACAGGACTTTTTTCATATCAATTTCCCTTCATTGAATGAATGGAGATTTACCTGAAAGAATTCAGGCGATATCGAGTATACACAACTACAGCAGAGGGTTTACGCATCGGGAAATAGCGGGGAACGTTTTCGGAAAATTGGTATCAGGCATTTAAAAAGAGAAGACAAAAATCAAAAATCGCATATCTTTCAATCAATTAAATAATGACAAAATATTGACACAATAAGGCTAGTCCTAAAATTTATAGCCGCCGCTTATCCGCCTGTAGCGTTTTTCAGATAAACCTGATGATAGATATAGAAACAGCGAACCAGGAATAATCCCCGTAATTTAGCTTTAAAATATCGATATCGGAATTGCTTATATATATCGGGCGAAATCCTCGCGCAATATAACCTTGCAGGAATAAATATAATCGGTAAAAAAAGCGCCGCCGAAGCGACGCTTATGTGGCTTAACCGCGCCAGGATTTGTAGCGGTTAATCAGACCATTGGTTGAGCTGTCGTGGCTGGAGATGGATTTGTCATCGCCCAGCTCCGGCAGAATGCGGTTCGCCAGCTGTTTACCCAACTCCACACCCCACTGGTCAAAAGTGAAGATGTTAAGGATAGCGCCCTGGGTGAAGATTTTGTGCTCGTACAGCGCAATCAGCGCGCCCAGGCTAAACGGGGTGATTTCGCGCAGCAGAATAGAGTTAGTCGGGCGGTTGCCTTCAAACACTTTGAACGGCACAACGTGGTTAAGCGTTGCCGGATCTTTACCCTGATCGCGATATTCCTGCTCGACCACCTCGCGGGATTTACCGAACGCCAGCGCTTCGGTCTGCGCAAAGAAGTTCGACAGCAGTTTCTGGTGGTGATCGGAAAGCGCGTTATGGGTGATAGCCGGCGCGATGAAATCACACGGAACCATTTTGGTGCCCTGGTGAATCAGCTGATAGAACGCGTGCTGACCGTTGGTGCCCGGCTCACCCCAGATGATCGGGCCAGTCTGGTAATCCACCGCGTTGCCGTTACGGTCAACGTATTTACCGTTGGACTCCATATTGCCCTGCTGGAAATAAGCGGCAAAACGGTGCATGTACTGGTCGTACGGCAGAATCGCTTCGGTTTCAGCGCCGAAGAAATTGTTGTACCAGATACCAATCAGCGCCAGCAGCACCGGCAGGTTTTTATCAAGCTCAGTGGTGGAGAAGTGCTTGTCCATCGCGTGCGCGCCGGAGAGCAGCTCAACAAAGTTGTCGTAACCGACGGAGAGGATGATAGACAGGCCAATCGCCGACCACAGAGAGTAGCGGCCACCAACCCAGTCCCAGAATTCAAACATGTTCGCGGTGTCGATGCCGAACTCACCCACCGCTTTCGCGTTGGTGGAGAGCGCCGCGAAGTGTTTCGCCACGTGTTTGTTGTCACCGGCGGTTTTCAGGAACCAGTCGCGCGCGCTGTGGGCGTTGGTCATGGTTTCCTGGGTGGTAAAGGTTTTGGACGCCACGAGGAACAGCGTGGTTTCCGGGTTCACTTTTTTCAGCACTTCGGCGATGTGTGTACCATCGACGTTAGAGACGAAATGCATGTTCAGGTGGTTTTTGTACGGGCGCAGCGCTTCGGTCACCATGAACGGGCCGAGGTCGGAACCGCCGATACCGATGTTCACCACGTCGGTGATCGGTTTACCGGTGTAACCTTTCCAGCTACCTGAAATGATCGCTTCAGAGAAGGCTTTCATCTTCTCCAGCACCGCGTTGACTTCCGGCATTACATCTTTGCCATCCACCACAATCGGCGTATTGCTACGGTTACGCAGCGCGACATGCAGCACGGCGCGATCTTCGGTGCGGTTAATTTTCTCAC
The DNA here is from genome assembly GCF_027109175.1 of Kosakonia sp. SOY2. Classification (NCBI taxonomy): domain Bacteria; kingdom Pseudomonadati; phylum Pseudomonadota; class Gammaproteobacteria; order Enterobacterales; family Enterobacteriaceae; genus Kosakonia; species Kosakonia sp. SOY2. The sequence continues at coordinate 538 of NZ_JAPVXH010000005.1, read as the reverse complement.
CGGAGAACATGGATTTGATCGCACCCGCCAGATCGGTCTCTTTGGCGAGTGCCAGCAGTTTGTCCAGCGTCTCTTGCGTGATGCGGTTTTTGGAGAAATCCACCAGCATCAGGTCGTCGAAGGTTGCGGAGAATTTGCTAAAGCGGTCGCCCTCTTTCGCGAACAGATCCGCGATAGTGACGTCCTTCATGTCAGCGTAGTGTTTCTGTAATGCCTGCCAGGCAGATGTCTGCGTTGGATTGATGTTTTTCATAGCAATACTCTTCTGATTTGAGAATTGTGACTGCCGTCGATTGTAGCGCCTGCCGGGGAAAATTGTGATGGTTTTTGTGCCGGCTCGCCGTACACGCGGGCGAATAACGACCAAAAATCGCCGAATTTGAGCACAACATAAGTCATTTTACTGACGACCAATGCAGCATGAAAAATCCGCATAATCCCGGCGTTGACAGCATGCCCGCTAACCCTTTATTTATAAACGCACTACCCGCGCATGCGCGGGTTTGCATTACCAAAGCATTTCGCGTTGCAGCAAGGC
>NZ_JAPVXH010000004.1:0-321098 GCF_027109175.1 Kosakonia sp. SOY2 | reverse complement strand
GGTGATCAACGAGCAGGTGCGTCAGCAGGGCACCGAGATCGCCAGCGGCACTAACACGGTGATCCTCGCCGGACGTGATATGAACGCCGAAGCCGCGCAGGTTAACGCGAAAGGCAATATCGGCGTGCAGGCCGGACGCGACATCAATCTGACCACCACCACCGAAAGCGATTATCACTACAAGGAAGAGACCAAAACCAAAAAAGGTTTCCTGAAAAAAACCACCACCCACACTATCTCCGAGCAGAACGCCACCCGTGAATCCGGCACGCTGCTCAGCGGCGATAACGTGACGGTGAAATCCGGCAATGACCTGCTGGTGAAAGGTTCATCCGTGGTGGGCGATGGCGATGTGGCGCTCAGTGCGGTGCATAACGTAGATATCACCGCCGCCACCAACACCGACTCGAACTGGCAGTTTAAAGAGAAGAAAAAGAGCGGCCTGATGAGCTCCGGTGGGATCGGTTTCACCATCGGTTCCAGCAAAACCAAACAGGATCTGAAAGAGAAAGGCACCACCCAGAGCCAGAGCATGAGCACCGTGGGCAGTAACGGCGGCGATGTGACGGTCACTGCGGGTAATCAACTGCATGTTGGCGGCTCAGACCTTATTGCCAAAAACGATCTCGCCCTGAGCGGCGACAGCGTGGTGGTCGATCCGGGTCACGACAAACGCACCACCGATCAGAAATTCGAGCAGAAAAGCAGTGGACTGACCGTTGCACTCACTGGTGCTGTGGTGGACGCCGTCAACAACGCAGTGACGACAGCGCAGGCCGCATCGAAGCAAAGTGATTCCCGGCTGGCTGCATTGCAGGCCACTAAATCGGTGCTTTCAGGTTACCAGGCGGTTCAGGGTAAAGAGATGGCGGATACGACGGGTGAACCCGATTCCGGTATCCACGTCAGCATCTCGCTGACCACGCAAAAATCAAAATCTGAACAGCACCAGGTATCCGATCAGGTCAGCGGCTCGACGCTGAATGCCGGTAATGACCTGACAATTAAAGCTAACGGGAAAAAGCACGAGGCAAACAGCGGCGATATCGTGATTGCCGGCAGCAGTATGAAGGCAGGTGGCGACACCAGCCTGGATGCAGCGCGGGATATCCTTCTGACAGGCGCCGCCAACACGCAGAAAACTACCGGGAGCAACAGCAGCAGCGGCGGTGGAGTTGGCGTCAGCTTTGGGGTTGGCCAGGGTGGCGCGGGTCTGAGCGTCTTTGCCAATGTGAATGCGGCGAAGGGCAACGAGAAGGGTGACGGCACGAACTGGACTGAAACCACGCTGGACAGCGGTGGCAAGGTGTCCTTACGCAGCGGGCAGGATGCATCACTAATCGGCGCGCAGGTCAGTGGTGATCAGGTGACGGCGGATATAGGGCGCAACCTGACGGTCACCAGTCTGCAGGACAGCAATAACTACGACTCGAAACAGAGCAGTATCAGCGCGGGCGGCAGTTTCACCTTCGGCAGCATGACGGGTTCCGGCTATATCAACTTTAGCCAGGACAAAATGCACAGCACCTTCGACAGCGTTGCAGAGCAGAGCGGGATTTTTGCCGGTAAAGGTGGCTTTGATGTCACGGTCGGCAACCATACCCAACTCAATGGCGGGGCAATTGGCAGCACGGCTACAGCAGATAAAAACAGCCTTGATACCGGTACGCTTGGCTACGGCAACATTATCAATAAAGCAGATTACAAAGTTTCGCACTCCGGCGGTGGCTTCAGCTCTTCAGGTAACCTGATGGGGCAGGGTGCGATCAACGCTGCCAGTACGCTTATGTCCAGTGTCGGGAGTTCCGGACATGCAAGCGGTACTACCGAGGCTGCGGTTTCAGAGGGCTCAATTGTGGTTCGCGACACGGCGAACCAGCATCAGGATGTCAGCGGGCTGCAAAGAGATGTGACGAAGGCCAACGACGCCATTAGTCCCATCTTCAATAAAGAGAAAGAGCAGAATCGCCTGCAGGCCGTGCAGATGGTCAGCGATATCGGTAATCAGGTGGCCGATATTGTGCGCACGCAGAGCGACATCGATGGACTGAAAGCGGCGATGGCCAAAACCGGCACGTCGCTTGAGGGGCTGCCTGAGAAAGAGCGTATGCAAAAACTGGCGGAATTACGTAATACGCCAGAGTACAAACACATTGCCGAAAACACCGGTACCGGCAGCGATGTGCAGCGCGCGATCACCGCAGCTACCGCCGCTGTCAGTGGGCTGGCGGGCGGCAATATCAATGCTGCACTCGCGGGAGCCGCTGCGCCATATATTGCCAGTGAAATCGGTAAAAATATCACCGAAAACAACACAATGGCAGGGATTATGGCCCATGCTGTGGTCAACGCCGTGCTGGCAAAAGTGCAGGGTCAGGATGCTCTGGTCGGTGCATCTGGCGCGGTAGTAGGTGAAGCGACGGGGATACTTCTTGCAAAGCAGGTGTACGGTAAAGATCCTTCGCAGTTGACTGAAACAGAGAAACAGACCATTGCAGCATTGTCGACGCTGGCATCGGGTCTCGCGGGCGGATTGATAGGCGACAGCACAGAAACGGCAACTGCAGCGGCTAAGGCCGGGAAAACGACGGTTGAGAATAATTATTTATATGCAGATGAAGATAAAGCGAAGACGGATTTAGAACGCAAACTTCCTTACTTGAAAGGGGAGGAAAAGGAGAAGGCGCAAGCGGAGATTGATCGCTGGAAGGAGCTTAGCGAGGCGCGTAATAAAGCTATTGATGCCGCTTGCCACCAACTTACATCAGAGCAATGTGGCTTCATGAGAAAAGAGCTTGCCTTAGCAGGACAGTCCTATGAAGGCACTCTGAAAAAGGATGACCCTTATTACAATTACCTGCTGAATAAGTATAAAGATCAGTATGATGGTCAGAAGGAAGTTATCTCTCTACAGTTTGAGCTGGCAGTAAAAGATGCGAAAGCCTTTGAGGAATTTAAGGCTCAAAATTTAGCGACAGGTCTGTCTATAAGTATAGAAGCCGCCAGGATGTTGGTTCTTCTGGAACATGGAGCTAACTCAGCGCTGACTCTTGCAGCTACTGCGGTTGGCATGAAAGCACCTGCTGGGGTTGATATAAAATCGCCATCTTTGATCGAATCCGAAACAGCGGCACTAGAACGGATTAAACAGAATGGCCTAAACACGGTTAATTTAAATAACAAAGAACCCAATACTGTATATAACCAGCAGCTAGCGAAAGAAGCCGAAAAGGCAGGATTCTTATCTGCTCCGCAGGCTGGGGGAACGTTAAATATAGGCGCAGGAAATAGACCGATCTCAGGTGCATACAACATATCGAGTCCGGACTATCCTATGGCAAATGGTGTTCATGCCGGAGATGCGAATGACCTGTCACAGATAGCTTCAGGCTCGCAAAGTAAGATCGTTATGGAGAATCCGTATGGTTTCGAGCCTTTTGGTTCTGAAATTCAACGAGTATTAGCTTCTGATGGGGTGGTTTTGGTGACGGGAACCTGGAGTAATCCGGAAATAAGAAATATTGAAAAAATAGCCACAAAAAATGGATTTATATTAACCGAGAAAAAAATTTTGCAAAATTCAGGTTATACTCAGTCTGATGGCATAACACCAATTAATAATAAAACTGTAACTGAATATAGTTTTAAACGTAAATGAGAGGGGCAGTAATGAATTACAATATCAATATCACTGACGGGTATCCGGCTTTGCTTAACCTGGATAATACTTCTGGGTTGTATTCTTACTTTGCGATAGATCCCTGTGGTGAGACTGACAAAATCGTTGTGAGTGTAGAAAACCTTGAAATAAACGCTGATAAAGACCTTTGGTGTAGTCATGCCATTGCTGAAAATCCTAAAGGAGTAATTGCTAAATTTGCTGACAGGTATGATGGCGAGGATTCAGTAGCATCATTCTTATTGAGAAGAGCAAAAATAGTTGCCGAAGGGGATGTCACATATTGTGTATGTCTCGATAATGGGATAGAAAAAACTTATCACACTCTTCCCGTATCTTTTTCTACTGGGAGTAAATATGTTTGGCTATCTGGAAAGAGTTTGGATTACACGGATTCCAATATAGGATTGTATATATTTTTCTCGGGTCGTTTAAGTCTTCAGTTTGATGACCGAGATGTTCTATTGCAGATGCAGGATTTTAAAAGCACTTTCAATATTGATGAGGTTAAAATAATTAACAAATCACAAGAGATATTCAATAAGCAAAGGGATACGTCCATTAAATATGATGTCTTTAATAATAAAAAGTCGCCTTTCTTTGATTTCGATTTCCTTATGAGATATTTTGAGCATACAGAATATGTTAATATAGCATTGAGAGATTTTCATGGCGACCTTAATTAGTTAAGGCTTCTATATATGCACGATCACTGGTTTTTACTATTAGAAATAAAATTAATATAAGTCTGCAATTTTTAAATAACTATTCTGCATAATATGTAGTTAAGGATGCCGAATTGAATCGGCAAACGGAAGCGTAACATGCTGATAGTGGTCAACATTGCGCAACGTTGACCACTATCACAAAAGCTGAACAGGCTAAGCCTATGTCAGCGAAACCTCACACTGTGCAAAACCTTATCAATTTCATCTTTGCTGGCCTGGCTCGTGGTGTTATAGGAGACGGTCAGTACTGCTGTTTTCTCATCAAGTGGGATTTGATAGTTCTTCATTTCCCAGTCGTCATTGTCGAGGATACCTTTGCGATGAAACTCAGCAAGAAAAGCGGGAGCGCCATTAACACTGGACAGGGAGCAGGAAACAGCACTGGTTAGCTCGCTGTTGATCTTTTTCAAAGCTGGCGCTATTGAGGAGGTGATCACCTCACACACATCATCGACGTCACTTCGGCTGAAGTGGCGCAAATCATCGCTTTCGATCATGTTATCGGTAAAAACCACTTTTACTGTCGCGGTGTTTAGCTTGCCTTCTCTATTTGCATTCGCTGAAAGTGACAGGTTTTTTTCACTCTGCGGAACGCCGGTTACAGACGCGCTAACTTTTTCTATTTCTTTGGCTTGTTCTGCTGACATCAACACCCATGCTTCAGGCAGTTCAAGGCTCAGTCCATAACCTGCCTGATAGCGTTTGTAGCCTTCATGAGGCGTATCAACAGCTGTTACTGGCGGGGTTACATCTTCTTTTATTTTATTGTCATCATTCGCAATGAAGAAAATAACCTTAACGACAATAAATAACGCAACCAGCAGTAATAGCCATTTTATTCTAATCATCATTTTTCCCTGTATTCATAATACATTGCCTTTGAGTAATATCTTATAAGCTTAAGAATAATGCGGCAACTGCATGACTTATCGCGGGTAAATATAGGCGCTGCTAGGTGTAACGTCTCAGTGTTTATGCATAGCCCACTACAAATAGTAGGGCGGGGTGCAAATGGGGGAGGGTACGCCTCACTATAATATGGCTGGTATCGCGCGTTTTTTCAGTAACGTTTGTGGCGCCTGACTTTGCTATCCCTTGTCCTTATGCGAGCGGTGATCTGCCAGGGAAAATAGTTAACACGCTTTAAAATATCGGGCTGGAGCAATGCTGCTGGCTACGCAGCATGACGAAATAATGTTCATTGCGATGATCACTATTATTTCAACGAACACGGCTTTAATAATAAACCATGCATGCCAACTTCTGGCTTTACCATGGAAAAAGTTTGTTGTTTTGTTGATTACAAGGTCGTTTAGCGCTGCGAGCCGTACTTATGCGCAAAATGATAAAGAGGCTGCGTTGACGCTTTGAGTGGCAAAAAGGTGCTTCTGCCAGCACCAGCGGCCTGAATAATTGAAGCGAGTACGCTGCGGAAAACGGCGCGGGTAAGATGCGGGAACTGGTCGATCAGTTTCTGGCGTGTCAGTCTGCCTCTCATCAGGGAAATAACATCAAACTTAATCCGATGAAAAGCATCGGGTTGTATCACCGCAACGCGTTTGAGCTGCAGGTGCGGGATTATGTTCTGCATCCGAAACGTAGCTGGATGCAGGACAACGCGAAGTAACACTTATCGCTCAATGATATTAAGCCGCTTTGGTGTCGCTTTGTTTTCCCCGCCATACCCGTCATTTTCCCTACACAGAACCGGCATACAGTAGCGCGAGCTGTCATGAGGGAAACCACCGATGAAGCTCGTAAAACTCGCCGAAACCTGGATAGATCCCAGCGTGCGCATACGCGAATGCAAAATTGGCCAGCAGTGTGAAGTGCTGGCCAACAGCCTGATGGAGTACGCCACGCTGGGGGATTTCTCCTACCTGGGGGAATACTGCACCGTCGCCGATGCGCAGATCGGTAAATTTGTGGCGATCGCCAACAACGTGCGTATCGGTGCGCCCAATCATCCGATGGAACGCCCGTCGCAGCATCGCATCACCTACTGCCCCGAGTACTACTCTGCCAGCGCCACGCGCGATCACGACTTTTTTGCACGTCGCCGTGGCGACGGCGTCATCATTGGCAATGATGTTTGGATCGGCCATGCGGCTATTGTGTTGCCTGGCGTCACCGTGGGTGATGGTGCGGTGATCGCCGCCGGTGCGGTAGTGAGTAAAAATGTCGCCCCTTACACCATCGTCGGCGGTGTCCCGGCAAAAACGATCCGCTTACGCTTCGCGCCGCACATCGGCCATCAGTTGCAGCAAATTGCCTGGTGGGACTGGCCGCTGGAGACCATCATCGAGCGGCTGGCTGATTTTCAGGATGAACGTATCGACGCGTTTTGCGAGAAGTGGAGTAAGTCGTAACCGCGCTATTGGTGCTCTCGTGCGCAGAGTGCGATCACCATTCCCGCCACTGCTGCGCCGCACAGCAGATGAAACACGGTTGACCACGCGGTTAAATCCGGCTTTGCGCCCAGCAGCACGGAAATGATCGCGAGCATCATCGCTCCGGCGATGTACTGGCTGGTAATCATCAGCGCACTGGCGCGACCCTGCTGGTGCGCTGGCACTGCCGTTAACCCCACGGCGAACATTGCCGGGTAAACCAATCCGTGGCCAATACCACTCAGCGCAATGCCGAGCATAAACGCGGGCGAGAGCGGGGCTTGCAGCGAAATGGCCAGCAGCCACATGCCGAGCGCGGCGCTGGCAAATCCTGCCATTAGCACTTTTGCGCTGGCATAACGCGCCGTTAGCCGGGTGTAAAGCGCGTTGCCCGCCACAATCAGCAGCGCCAGTGGCGTAAACAGCAGTCCGGTGGTGACGGCATCGAGCTGTAATGTCTGTTGCCACAACAGTGTCATGGCGTAGAACTGGCTACCGACGCTCGCCATATAACAGGCGCTGCTCAGCCAGCCACTTTGTAAGCCTGGCAGATTGCGCAAGGTGCGTGATAACAGCGGCTTCGGGGCAACGCATTCATGCAAAATAAACAGCAACAACATCGCCGCCGCCAGCCGGTTGGCGAGAAAATCCGCCGCGCCCGTTTCGCCATAGCGCATTAACGCCCATACCAGCGCGCCAGCAGCCATGCAGCCAACCAGCGCACCAACGCCGGAGCGTGGCGTTTCACGTTGTGGGATCAGGTGTTGAAAATCGCGCTTCACCCGCCACAGCGCGAGCAAGCCTGGCGGCAGGTTGATAAAAAAGATCGCCCGCCAGCTTAGCGTTGTCAGTACGCCGCCGAGCACCACGCCCGCCACCAGCCCGAGTGCGCCAATCGCACTCCAGATTGCCAGTGCGCGGCGGTGCGACTCTCCGTGAAAGCGTTGCCCGATCAGCGCCAGAACCGCTGGTTGTAGTAGCGCGGCGGCGACGCCTTGCCCTGCGCGGGCAACCAGCAACAGTTCACCACTGTATGCCAGTCCGCCGAGGGCGGACGCCAGTAAAAACAGCGCCATGCCGGCGCTGTAAATGCGCCGAGCGCCAACGCGATCGCACAAATTTCCGCCAAGCAACAGCAACGCGGCGAAGGTCAGGCCGTAGAGCGACACCACCCACTGCATCGCGCTAAGCGAGAGCTGTAAATCGTGCGCCAGCGTCGGTAGCGCAACGTAGACGATGGCGTAATCCAGCGCGATCAGCGCCTGGGCGATGCCGGGAGCCAGCAGCGCAAAACAGCGTGTTGAGGTGGGCGCAGCCAGTGCGTTGAGTTGCGTCATGGGTTTTTCCTGTTAATCTGCAAAGGGTGAATAATTTTCATGATTGCTTCAGATGCATAACAGGCTACGCCTTGCTTTGCTGGCAAGGCAAAGTCATATTTCTCAGCAAAAGATGAGTTAAATTCAGCTATGCGCACACGCCGTTTACCGCCGCTTTCCGCTATACGCGCTTTTGATGCCGTTGCCCGCCATGCCAGTTTTAAAGCGGCGGCGGAGGAGATTGGCGTGACGCCAACGGCAATTAGTCATCAGATCCGCGTGCTGGAGGCGTCTTTGAACCAACGGCTTTTTAACCGTTCGGCGCGCGCTGTCACCTTAACGGCTGCCGGAGAGATCCTGTTTCGTGCTTCAGGGAATATGTTTGCCACGCTGCGCGAAGCGGTTGATGCCATCGACAGTGCCAGTCTGCCGGGGGCGTTAACGCTAAGCACCACCTCCAACTTCCTGACCAACTGGCTGGTGCCGCGCCTTCCTTCGCTGCATCAGCGACATCCTGAACTGGAGCTGCGTCTGCACAGCAGTACCGACCTGGTGGATGTGCGCGGCGCAATGGCTGACTGCGCGATCCGTTACAGCATGCAGGCCGACGAGACGCTGGATAACACATTGTTGTATCGCGATCGCTTTGTGCTGGTCGCCAGCCCGCAACTGGCGCTCAAGCGCCCGCAAGATCTGGTGGGCTTAACGCTGTTTCATATCGAAAACCGCCATGTCCCGACGCCGGAGCCCGACTGGCAACACTGGCAAGCGGCGTTTGGTCCGGCAGATTTACCGGTGCAGTCCGGCATTCGATTTGATGATGAGACGCACGCGATTCAGGCGGCCATCGCCGGGCAGGGCGTGCTGCTCGCTAGCGAGTTACTGATCCAGAATGCGCTGACACAAAAGCTGCTGCGCATCGCGTTGCCCGGCAAAGTACCCGGCGGGAATTATTACTTTGTGACCAGCCGCGAGAAAGCGCAACGGCAAGATGTGCAGCAGTTTAAACAGTGGGTGCAGGGGGAGTTTGCTGCCCTGAGCATTTCGACAGAACATTAAAAAGATGCTGTAAATATCTACAAAAAAGCCAGGTTTCCCTGGCTTTCTCTTATTAATTACCAAAAAACTCAGTTAAACCGGCGAGCGATATCCGCGACGCGTTGGCCGAATTTCACTGCGGTATCCAGATCGCCGGAGGCGATTTGGTCTGCGCCGGCATCAGAGGGAGACTGCACCAGCAAGCCAACGGAGCCGCCGAGGTTGTTGATATCCTGGCGCGTTGCGGCCAGCGTATTCGCGGGCAGCAAGCCCAGGCTTACCCAGATGCCGCCATGCTGTGAGGCCAGCGTTTGCAGGTATTGCAAAGACACTTGTTTGTCGCCGTTCAGGCTGGCGCTGTTGCTAAAACCGGCGAAAACTTTATCCTGCCAGGCGCGGGTGAACCATGCTTTTGAACTGGCGTCGGCGAATTTTTTAAATTGCCACGGTACGCCGCCCATATAGGTTGGCGCGCCGAAAATGATCGCTTTTGCGTCATTCAGCAATTGCCAGTCGCTCTCCTGAATATCGCCGTTATTATCAATAACAATAAGCTGTGCGTTGGCGCCTTCTGCCACTTTCTCCGCCACTGCTTTGGTGTGGCCGTAGCCGGAATAATAGATCACAACCGTAGACATAATTTTCCCCTATCGAAGAGAGATGTCGTACAAACCAGTTTGCACGACCACCATCATTTTTCTTTCCCGGCAAACAGGGTGTATTTCCCCGCGCCCAAAAACATAATGCTTAAACCACCCAGGAAATAGAGCGCCTCGCTTTCCAGACCCCAAGCGCCAACATTGGTCAGGGTAAAGAATTTCCCCATGCCGACCAGTAATGTGGCGACCAGAATATTGAAGGCGTAAATAAACGCCGCCTGGCGAGTAAACAGACCAATAATAATCAGCACTGGCGTAATGATTTCGCCAATGAATACGCCGTAAGCAATAAAACCCGGCAAGCCCTGCGCCACCAGCATGTCGGAAATCCAGCCGATGCCATGTTGCACTTTGGCCACGCCGTGGAACAGCATCAACACACCAAATGTCAGACGCAACAGCAGCTTGCCAAATTCCGGGTGCGTGGTGAGACTGAGAAACGCCTTGTTCAGCCGGGTAATCATCCTTTTATTCCTCACTATTGCGCAGGAGAACTTTTGCCATTTCTGGCACCTTAGTATCAAATAGAAACTTAGGCTTTGAGTTATACACATCCGGTTCCGGTTGCGGAAGAAGGCACTCCAGGGGCACTACGTTTCCTCAAGGAAACCTACTACGAGAGTTTGTCGTTATGATTAAGCCGTCCATTCCTTACGATATCTACGATAACCGCTGCCCGACGCGCGATATGCTGGCACGCCTGGCGGATAAATGGGCGCTACTGGTGCTGGCGCGGCTGGAAAATGGACCGATGCGTTTTAACGGCCTGAAGCGGGATATTCGCATGATCAGCCAAAAGGTGCTAACCCAGACGCTGCGCAAACTTGAGCGCGACGGCATTATCGCCCGCCAGGTGTTTTACACCGTGCCGGTGTCGGTGGAGTACAGCCTGACGCCACTGGGCCGCACGCTGACGGAAACCGTCTCCGTGCTGGCGCACTGGGTAGAGCACAATATGGATGCGGTGCTGGCCGCGCAGGCGGCGTATGACGAGGCGAACCCGGCCAAAATAAAAGAACCCACCGCGTAAGGTGGGTTCGTGGGGCTTATTGCAGGTGGGTGCGCAGTTCGTGTGCGGCCTGTGATAAGGCGGTGCGCACGGTGGGTTCTTCGCTGAGTGCGTTCAGCAAGCCGTAGTCGTGGATCATGCCGTTATAGCGGGTGACCGTCACCGGCACGCCTGCAGCATCCAGTTTACGACCAAATGCTTCACCTTCATCACGCAGCACGTCCAGTTCGGCGGTCTGAATCAGCGTCGGCGGCAGGCCTTTCAACTGCGCGCTGCTGGCTTCCAGCGGGGAAGCGAGGATGTTGCGGCGGTCGCTCTCTTTGGTGGTGTAGTTATCCCAGAACCATTTCATCATGTTTTTGCTGAGGAAATAGCCGCTGGAAAACTGGTTATAGGAGCCGGTTTCAAAGCGCGCGTCGGTAACCGGCCAGAACATCACCTGGTAACGAATCGCTGGTGTGTGATGTTCTTTGGCCTGCAAGGCAACGGCAGCGACCATATTGCCGCCCACGCTGTTACCAGCCAGCGCCAGGCGTGAACCATCAACGCCAATCTCTTTGCCATGCTCGGCAACCCAGCGGGTCGCTTCATACGCCTGATTAATCGCAACCGGGAAGTGCGCTTCCGGTGATGGCGTGTAGTTTACAAACACTGCCGCTGCGCCGGATTCAGTCACCAGATCGCGAACTAAACGTTCATGAGTTGGATAGTCGCCCAGCACCCAGCCACCGCCGTGGAAGAACATAAACACCGGCAAGGTTCCGGTTGCGCCTTGTGGTTTAACGATGGTCAGTTTAAGCGGTTGGCCGTTAACGGTGATGGTTTTCTCCGAGACATCGGCTGGCGGCAGTTTCGCGCCCTGCTGGGCGCCAATCAGCACCTGGCGGGCATCGTGCGGGGAAAGTTGTTCAATCGGTTTGCCGCCGCTGCTGTTCAGCGCGGAAAGAAATTTCGCCACCCCCGCGGTCGGTGTTGGCGCATCGGCGGCCCAGGCGGTGGAAACGCTGGAGGCAACTAAACTCATGGCAATCAGTAATGAACGTGACATCTTATCTCCCTTGCGATTGTATCGCGTGCTATTTAGTTGGTTGTGTTAAGTGCCGTTGTGTCCGGCTGTGGAGTGCAATTTAAATAGTGCGCTATTTGATTGCAAGCTAAATTTATAAAATTAATGCGCGATAACGTTTTACTGATTGATTTTTAAAAGATTAAATTTGCAGGACGCGTGGTGTAAGACGCGGAAGAACGCCCGCCTGCCTGTAAAGTACCAAAGATGAGGATGTCATGGAGCAGGTAAAAAGAGGATAATAACTGCCTGTTTTTCCTTAAATAAAATTTTAATGAATCTTCAGCGTTTTATTACGGAATATGACGAATCACTCAGCGGTGAATTGAATATTGATCCTCTTGGTCAATTGATTGTCTGGTCCTCTTTCGGGCAGCAGATTTTTCGCAACCGTATTAGTTCAGTCGCCAATGATGTTCGTCACTACACACTCAATCTGCTTCACCATTATGTTATTCGCAGCGTTCTCGGCGACGATAAAACACAGCTCGGCGACGCATTACAAAAAATCTATGGCGGCAAAAACGATGTAAAACTGACGCACGCCTGTTTGATTTTCTTAGAGAATATTTACACCTTATCGATGTGCGATAGCCAGAGCAAAAAGGGTGTTGTCACCACCGGCGTGCTGGGCATCGTTAAAGCCCGCAAACTATTCGCAGATTTTAATAATCCCCCGCTTATTTTCGGCCACGGATCGGATAGCCAACTGCTGACCCAGCAATTATTTCTCGGCACCAACGGGCGTTATAAAACGCCGATGATGAATATGCACTTCTTCGATCAAAAATATCATTATCAGTTGGCAGAAGGCATATCCGCATGGGAACAGGCCGGGCAATTTATTTTGCAAACACCGCAGCTAAAAACGCTTTTTCGCCTGTTATGCGATGCATTGCAAATGCAGCTTGGCGTGCGCCTCAAACGGGATCTGACGCTTCACTTTGCCGATATCGATAAAAAACTCACCCAGGCGTATGTCCAGGCGTTTCGCTCGTCGGAATATGTGGGTAACTACGCCAGGGATTTCTGGTTTGAGATGACCCGCTTACGCGAAGGCGCTAGCGGTGCGCTGTATCACGCCCTTGAACAGGCGAAGGAAAAGCAACCTGCAGCAGATATTTATCACCGGGCGCTGCGTCTTAGCCATAACGAAGCCGATCGCCGGTTGTTGCGCCATATCGTGCATGTTGAACCTTATCTGGCGGCGATTGATCTGTTATTTGCCGGGATTTGGCAGCGTAAAAAACAGACATTAGAGGATATTCGCCAGTTCTGGGCGCAGCGTGGGCTGGATGATCATACGTTACCGAAACGAGCTGAACAGGTGATAAACGATAAGACGCTGCTGCCCGCACTTTCCGGCACGGCGCATACCCGCCTTGAACGTTTGTTGCATGTTGCGCAGGCACCTTCTGTTGCTGCGCAAACCATTGAATTACTCAAATATCATGAGTATGTGATGCAAAGCCGCGGCCAGCTACCATGGATAACGCTTACTGGCGAAACGCTAACGTTGCAGGTTCCTGCGCGTCCGATGCATGAGGATCGCAAGAATGATGACTGGGTGAATGGGTATTACATCCCGCAGTTCCGCTATATGCTGAAAGGGTTGTGTGGAGAAGAAAAGTGAAATTAATCAACGAACTGAAAGCGCAGCTGGCGACGCTTGGCGAGATCAAACGGGTTTGGCTGACCAGCTTTAATATCAATATCAGTTTTATTGAAACGCACCTGCTGCCTGCGGTGCTGGGCCTGGAAGAGCCGCCGAAAAACCGCAGCGAGTTTGAACGTCTGCAATTCGATCTCACCCGCAAAAAGATCGATTTTCGCATCTATTGCGATAAGCGTCTGATAACCCAGGAGCAGCATAAGCGCACCTCCATCGCGGTGCTGCCAGTGTCCGTGCGACAGATTGCGCCGCATCTGGATGCCCGCAACAGCCTCTTTCACCCCAAAGTGCTCTATATCGAGGATATCCACGGCGATATTATCCTCGGGGCGGGCAGCGCGAACCTGACACTCAGCGGTTGGGGGCGCAATCAGGAAGCGGTCGATTTTCGCCGTGTCAGTACCAACAAGCAGTACCAGCAGATTAAGTCCTTTTTTACGCTGGTAGACCCGAATATTGTTGTCGACGACGCATTTCCGGTGCGGCGGAAATTTTCCCATGACGATCCTGACTGGGATTTTATTCATTCCCTCTCCGGTCCCTCGTTGCTAAAAGCGTTGGCAAATGGCGACACCATTAAAAAACTCTCCGTCTGGTCGCCTTACCTGGCCGCAGATTTAGCGGGTTTTATCGGATCCTTATCCCATGCTTTTGGTAACCCGGCGCTGAGCGTCGATCTGGTACCCGACCTGGCGCACGGGCGGTTTTTGCGCACGCCAGGCGGGGAGGAGGTGGAAGCCTTGCGCCAATCCGGTCAGTTACGTCTGTGTAAAAACCCGCTGGAGCGTGACGAGCGCTCAGAACTCACTCACGCCAAAATCTGGCTGGCGACAGGAAAAACGTCGGCCCGACTGGCGATCGGTTCCTGGAATTTCACCGCGCCGGGTTGTAGCAGTCTGACTGTGGGCAAGCAAAGCAGTCACTGGAATATTGAAGCGGGCATTGTGCACAGCGTTGCGCCAAAAAACACCATTGTCGGTGAACCTCTGAATAAAGACGTCGGGTTTGCCAGCGCGGTGTTGCTTGAGGAAGAAAGGTTACCGGATTTCGAACAGTTACCCTTTGATTTACAGGTGCAATTTGACTGGCGCTCTGCCCGCTATCGTGTCAGTGGAGAGTGGTTCGACGGCAAACCCAGCGAGCAATACTCTCTGCGCTTACCCGGTCTTTTACAAGAGGTTCCCCTGCGCTGGCGCGGTAAGTCGCTGATTGCGTTGCGCGATCTGGTTGCCGAACAGCCAGATGAGGTGTTAACCCAGCACTTTTATACCGTCATCCGCCCCGGCGAGGCGGACTGGCAGGGCATTATTCATGAAGTGGGGCAGGCGTTTCGCCGGGTGAACGGTTTTGACTCGCTGCACGATCTTCTGAACAGCTATATCAGTGATGTTGATCCGCAGGACAACGACGCGGTGCGCCTGCGTGAAACACTGCGCGATGGTGATTCGGCAGAGGATGCGCCGCTGGAGGAAAAGCCGCAGGTGCAGACCAGCACCACCAGCTATTTCCGCCTTTTCTACGCGCTGGAAAAACGCCGCGAACAACTCGAAGCCCTGAACGATGATGCCTCGCTGCACTACTGGCTGTTTACCTGTCCTGGCTGTTTGCTCGAGCTGGTGGAGAAAGTGCGTGAACATCTCGCCGCGCAACCGGGAACGCTGTTTGGCTGGTTTATGGCCAACGAGGTGCAAAGCCTCTGCCAGCTGGCGAAAAAGCGCTACCGCAAAAAGAGCCTCGCCGCCCACGCGTGGCCGAAGCTTGTCATCGACATTCCGCCATTACCGGTGAAAGGAAAACAGCGCCAGCAGTACCTCGACGCAATAAAGCAAAGGTGTGGATATGAAGCCTGATAACTGGAAAGCCATCACGCCGCAGGCGGTGGCGGAAAAGATGAGTTTTGACGCCTCGCAGGACAACTGGCAATACGATGCGCAGGAGTCTTCAATGGCTGCGCGTCAGGCCGAGGGTGTCGCCGGGCTGTGGAACATTCTGGCGAAACGTCGGCTGGCGTTGCTGGCAGATGAAGTGGGGATGGGCAAAACCTTTCAGGCGATTGGTGTGATGCTCCAGCTCTGGCATAAAAAGCCCGATGCGAAAATCCTCATCCTCGCGCCCAATAAAGACATTTGCCTGCACTGGAAACGGGAATACAAAACCTTTTTGCTGCATCACTATCGCGCTAAAAATTCGAAAATTTGTAATGCGCAAAGGGAGCCGGTGCACGAGGCGCGCATTTTCACAAGGTTGCCCGAGCTGGAGCAGGATATCCGCGAATCACGGGGCAATTTTTACCTGACCACCATTCACTCGCTCAGCGGGCTAGTGCCGGAGTGGGAGAAAAAAGAGCAGAACGTGCAGGAGCGCGCCGCGCGCCAGGCCGGGAAAATCCATGCGCAGATTAAAGCCACGCTGGGCGAACAGGGATTTGATCTCATCATCATTGATGAGGCGCACTACTTTCGTAACCGCGATGGCAAATCCCAGCGCGCGGCGGCGGCGAAGCGCTTTTTTGGCGAGGACGATAACCGCTTAGGGCAGCGAACATTATTACTCACCGCGACGCCGAATCACTCTTCATCGCGTAATGTCGCCGATATTTTGCGTTACTTCGTCGATCCGGACGCGATTAGCCCCGACGGCGACGCCAAAACGCTGTTAAAAACCTTTGCCATTCGCCGCCTGCGACAAATGCAGGGAAAGGGCGTAACCAACAATAAATATAACTACCGCCATGAGCAGGCGACGGCGGCGGATTTTACCGACAACCCGGATGCGGAACTCTTTTTCGCCCTCTACCAGCGCGAACTGGTAAAGACGCTGGGCGCAAAAGGTGAGCGCCGCCAGTTCCAGTATGGCTATCTCGAAGGGTTTGAGTCGACGGGCATTGTGGCAAAAGAGGACAGCGAAAGTGGTGAAGAGAATTCGGACGATATGGCGAAAGACGCCTTTCACCAGGCACCGGACTCACGCTTGCTGGCAGAGCTGACGCAAGCGTTTCAGGATATCTACCACCGCTTTCCGGATCACCCGAAATATGGCGCGCTGGTTAAACAGTGCGTGCCTGAACAGTTGTTTACTGCACCACGCCCGCTGTATCGCGATAAACACCTGGTGTTTGTGCGCCGCATCCCCTCGGTGCGTGAAATCACCCAGCGCGTTAATGCCGAATATGACGAGCTGATGGCGCAGGAGATAATCGCTGCCTGGGGCGTTGAATCGCCGGATGAGACGCTAAAAGCATGGCGCAAAAGCGGCTGGTCACGTAAATATTTCAATCGCTTAACGCAGGCGGCGCACGTGCTGCAGGAGGCGTCAGAGTTCATTGATGACGAAGCGGAAAGTAGTGACGACGATGAGGAGCTCAACGAGCGCAAGCAAAATGAGCTGAAGCTCTCATCGAAAATCGCCGATCTGTTTGTCGTGAAAAAAAACGGTGAGAAACGAACCGATTGCACCAACGTGAGCCAGCGTTTTCGTCGGGCCGAAAGCCTGTTCTCGCTGTTTCTGGAACCCGCGGCGGATTATTGCTGTGCGCAATATGCCACCTATTACCGGCTTACCGATCGCCAGCGCGATAACTTTGGCGATGCGGCGCGCGATGTTCGCCTGCAAACATGGCCCACCGCGCAGCCTCTTGCGCGTAGCGAAAAGGTGCAAGAAAACCGTTATGAGCAGCCGCTGCAAACGGCCTGGGGGATGATGTTTCCGCTATTGCCCGCGCATTGTCAGCAGCAGCTTCGCCACTGGCAGGCAAGCAATCCGGCGATTGTGGAAAACCTCGCCAACTACCTGAAAACGGGCTACATCTTCGCCAGCCCGGTAATGATTGAACTCTACTGCTGGTTTATCCGCTTTAGCCTCCAGAGCACCACGTCGGATGTGCAAAAGCGTTACCGTGATTTTACCGCCAGCATTGCCGATAAACTGCCGGGATCGTTACTGCTGCGCTATTTCACCAATGGCATTGAAACCTTCGAGGCGATGTGTGAAAAAATCACCGATCACCCGCTGGCCGACTGGAAGACACCGTGGCGGGAACTGACCAGCCTCTCAAGCCCGACGTGGTACGCCAGCGGTCAAACCGATAACCGGCAACGCTTGATCCTCGGGTTCAACAGCCCCTTTTATCCCAACGTGTTGGTGGCAACGTCCGTGTTTCAGGAAGGGGTGAACCTGCATTTGCAGTGCAACCAGGTACATCATTACGGGATTGCCTGGACACCCGGCGACAACGAGCAGCGCGTAGGGCGCGTCGATCGGCTGTTTGGCCGCGTCAACCATCTGCTAAAAGAGCACGGCACCACCGAACTGCGCATTCACTACCCTTATCTCGCGCAGTCGCTGGATCAGGATCAGCTCGCTGCATTTATCCAGCACAAACGTAACTTTGAAGCGAAGCTCGATGCCTGCGATTTTGATCAGTTCAGCCGCGAGATCAATCTCAACGACGAAACCGGCGATTGGGAGGCGGCGCTGCGCAAACCCCAGGCCGACCTGAAACCGGTCGATCCTTATCCGGCGGCATTTGCCGGGGCAACAGACCCGGCAAAGTAAGGGGGAGTTATCAGGCCCTGTCAGCCCAGGCGGGCATTGACGTCAGGTAACGAACGGCGCGTTTACGTGCTTCTTCGTTGCCGACGTGCTGCCAGGAATCCAGGTACTGTGCAAGGCCGGAAACGGCCTCTTCCCAGGATTTCAGCTGGCCTTCGCTGTCGGTACACCAGACACAATATTTATCGCTGGGGCCACGGGCTTCCGGTGCGGATAGCGGCATTCCGCAGGAGTGGCAGTGAGATTCGGTGTGAGACATGGTGTGCTCCTTGTCAGTGAGTTGAGCGATAAAGATACCGAAGCGGGTGGCGAGAAACTGTTCAACTGCTCATAAAGGCAGATTATTTTTAGGGTTATGGTGGGCTGCATGGTGTTTTACACTTTTCGTTCACTTGGCAGGGAGAATGGCATGACAGATTACTGGTGGAAGGATCTTCGCGATCGCAATGAGAGCTGGCAGGGGCTGGAACTGATGGTGCGTGAAGGCGACGGTCAGGCAATGGAGATGCAAAGCGGGCACAACGGGCGCATGGCGTTACAGGTCAACGGCAAGACGCTGTTCTGGGCCACCATGCTCAACGATCACTCCGGTGTCTGGCTGGTGTTTAATGCCGATCATCCGGCTCAGCAACTGCTGTTGCCTGCCATCTCTTCTGCCGATGTGGAAAGCGCCAAACGCGCAGGCGAAGCGAACTGGATAAGCCACTGGTGTCGTTATTTTGCCCGCCAGTTGATGGAGGCACCCACACCGCTGTTGGCACCGCGCCGCTGGTTGCTGCGCCCAATGGAACAAGTCAAACCGACAGCACCGTATGTGCTGAATAAGCCGCTACCGTTTGCGCAGTGGCGGTTTCATACGCCTGCCAGCAGCGCGCAAATCAGCGTCAACTGGTCGCTGTGGAGTGAGGATTTCCCCGATCTGCAAAACCCGGAAAAGGTGACATTTGTCGACTGGTGGTGGAACGGTCATCTGCTGCTGGCGCGTTACCCGGTGGAGCCAGACAGCGGGCGCGTAAAGTGGTGGCGCAAGAAATGCCGCGAAGGCGAGCTGCCGCCGATTCTGGTGTGGTTTATCGCCGGGCTGGCGTCGTTTGTCATTCTCGACGGGCACGATCGTTTGCAGGCGGCGCTGGCAGAAGGCATTCAGCCGCAGTTTCTGGTGCTCAGTGAACTCAGCGAACAGCGTTATACACCCGATGAAGAGACGCGGGAGCGGGTGCTGCGCGCGCTGGCTATCCAGCAGGAGAAGTGCAAAAAAACCGGTGCCAATATTGATGCAATGAACCAGTCGCTGCTGAACCTGTATGACACCCGTTATCTTTACGCCCCGACACATAGCCGCGCGGTACTCGGCGATGGCAAAGGCTGGGAACGCGACGTCACCAGCTATCTGCAGCGTCACCAGTTAGCGGCATATTTAGACAAAATTCTGGCGCGGGAAGAGTAAGGCGGAAACGCCAGCCGTTTTAGTATTCACAGGGGCTGGCGTGTGAGTAAATGCTTACTGGGGGCATTAGCCCCCCGGGTTTTGAATACACTTACTGCGATGATTTTTAAAACCCACGCACTTGCCAGTTTCAGGATCGACATAGTACTGAATCGGCGTCGGGAGAAATAATTCATGGAATGGAGCATCCGGAGAAGGAGCATGGTTGGTGCTAATTTGCCAATATTGCGCCCCCTCTATTTCCACAAGTTCTGCTAAATGAAAGTTATAGTCCCAGCAATTTTTGAATTTTTTTAAGTGCGTAGGCTTTGGCGGCTTCTATTGCTTGTTTCTCATCAATCATTGTTGAACACCATAGTAAACGTTATACATCGACCCACCTACAGTGACCGGACCAGGTAAAATACCTGCGGTTTCGTGGCGCAGCGCGGTATAGGTTATTTGGTAGCCATTACCGAGAGGAAACCGGAAACCTTGCAAAATATATTGTGCGAATAAATGCTTCTTACTGGGGCTAGCTCAATACTTATCACCGATTGCGCTGGCTAATCTGTTTATCCCGATGGGTTTTATACCCGACGCACTCCCCGGTGTGTGGATTGACGTAATACCGAATCGGCGAGGGCAAGATTTGCTCATAGAATGGCGTGCCAGGCGGTGAAGCCAGGTTGGTGTTAATTTCCCAATACTGAACACCGTCGAGCTCTACAAGAGCCGCAAGGTGCATATCATAGTCCCAGGAGTTGATGAAATTTTTTAACGCGTACGCTTTCGCGGATTCAATAGCTGCTTTCTCATCAATCATGGCTGGATAACGCCCTTACCGGTGAAGCAAAATGAACAACATTTTTCACGTGACGCGTGTTGGCGACAAACCGATACCGCAAACGCGTGAACCCTTTGGCTGGTGTTCAAATGATACGGGAAAGACAGAGAAAATCATCGAGGAAAAGGAGAACTACCCCGCGTCCTTGCGGGGGGGAATGGCTTATTTCACGGCTTGTAGTGCCGTTTTCTCGACGTATGGCTTCATCAAGGTATCGGCTTCTTTCTGAGCGGCTTCGGCGGCGGCTTCCGGGGTGACTTTCTCGTCGTTCACCACGGCGGCGAGCTGGTTTTCCATCGCTTTACGCACCGCGACCGTCTCGTAAGTGGAGTACCACGGGTGGGCATATTGCAACTGCTCCAGCGCAATCGCCGCACGCGGATCCTGCTTCAGATACTCCTTCATCTCGGCGGTGTCGTAAGAGGCTTTCAGTGGTGAGAAGTAACCAGTGAAACGGCTCCAGGCCCCGTTGACTTCCGGGCTGACGAGGTAGGTCAGGAACTGATAAGCCGCTTTTTTCTGCGCGTCATTAATGCCCTTAAAACTTATCAGGCTGGCCCCGCCAATCGGCACCGCGCGCTGCTCCTGCGCGGGCATCATCGCCACACCCAGCTCGAAATCTTTGGTGTTCTCACGCATAAAGCCCAGCGCACCAGTGCTCAACATTGCCATTCCCAGCTTGCCGGAGAAAAACGCAGCGCTGATCTGCTTGGAGTTCAGTACGCCGGAGGGCATTACTTTGTCTTTGTAGATCAGATCCTGCCAGAAGCGCAGCGCGCCAATGGTGGTCGGTGCGTTGTAATAGACTTCGCCGGGATAGTTTTCGTTGAAGTAGTTACCGCCGTTGGCGCGCACCAGCGAGGAGAAAATCCAGCCGCCGTAATCGTCGTTAGTGGAGGGCAGCATAATGCCCCACTGACCTTTGCTCTGGTCGGTGAGTTTCTTCGCGTCGTCCAGCAGCTCCTTCCAGTTCTGCGGCGGCTGTTTGATGCCCGCCTGGTCAAACATCGTTTTGTTGTAGTACAGAATAGGCGTTGAGTTGTGGAACGGGATGGCGTAGGTCACGCCCATTACCTGCGCGTTTTTGTGCATGGCTGGCCAGAACGCATTTTGCAGGAAATCACCCGCTTTTTTGTCGCCGTATTTGAACAGTTCGTCCATCGGCAGAATTTCATCTTTCAGCGCCAGATCGGTGGTGAAGTTGGCGGACATGATCACCAGCGCAGGGGGCTGGCCCGCTTTCTGCGCGGATTCGGCTTTCATTTTGGTGGTGTCGTAATTGCCGGTGAAAATCCCGCGTACTTCCACGTCTTTTTGCGAATCGTTAAACGCCTTGATGATGCGCGTCATCTCCATCGTCAGTTTGCCGTCCACCGGGGCCGGAAACATGAAATCAATCTTCTCCTGCGCGATAGCAGTGCCGCTAATGGCAAGGGTAATGGCGTAAGTAAGCACTCGCAGCGTCTTTGGCAGAGGCTTAGGCATGGTCTTTCTCCTGGTGTAAGTTAAGCAAGGTTTGCGCATCAAAAAGATGGCTATCAAGGGGTGAAAAACCGACGCGGAGTGTGTCCCCTTTATTGGGCACATCACCTCTGTGACGGCGGATATAGCGCAGGGTGCCAATTGGCGTGCTGACGTGGAGCTGATAATCGGCTCCCATCAGTTCACGCTGAATCACCGTGGCGGGCAGCACCAACTGGCCCGCTTCCGGCGTATCGGTAATGTGTTCCGGGCGAATGCCCAGCCACACATCGGCGGCATCGCGCGCGTGAGGCGGTAACGGCAGGTGTTGCTCGTCCAGCAGCACGTTGCCACTGGCGCACGGCAGCGAGAGCAGATTCATCGCCGGTGAGCCGATAAACCCGGCGACAAACAGGTTTGCCGGGTGCGCATACAGGTGCTCCGGGCGACCTACTTGCTGCACGTGGCCGCCATTCATTACTACAATGCGATCGGCCATCGACATGGCTTCGGTCTGATCATGCGTGACATAAATGGTGCTGGTTTTGAGCTGTTGGTGCATCGCCATTATGCTGTCTCGCACCTCGGTGCGCAGGCGCGCATCAAGGTTGGAGAGCGGCTCGTCCATCAAAAACAGCTTTGGGTTACGCACAATTGCGCGTGCCATCGCCACGCGCTGGCGCTGGCCGCCGGAGAGTTTGGCCGGTTTTCTGTCCAGCAGCGTGTCGAGCTGCAGCATCTGCGCCACGCGATCGAGGCGCGGTTGCCAGCTCGCTTTCTCTTCCTTGCGCACTTTCATGCCGAAGGTGATGTTGTCGCGCACGGAAAGGTGCGGAAACAGCGCATAGTTCTGGAAGATCATCGCGAAGTTGCGCTCGCGCGGTGAAAGCGTGGTGATGTCGTCATTGTCGAGCAGGATCGCGCCGTCGCTGACGCTCTCCAGCCCGGCAATCAGCCGCAGCAACGTACTTTTCCCACAGCCGGAAGGGCCAACCAGCACCACGAATTCACCGTCGTGGATATCCAGCGTCAGCGCGCTGAGCGCCGCTTTGCCATCGAACTGTTTACTGATGTTTTGCAGTCTTAACATGGGTTTAACGCTCATCCACCGGGCAGCTGATGCTTTCGTTGTATAACCACGGGCCAGCGTAATGCGACAGCGGATGCAGGTAGCTGACCCACTGCTCGCCAATCTGGCGGTGCATCAGGCATGACGGCGGCGACATGTCGTAATACGGGCGCGTGTCTTCGTGGCAGTACGGCACCTGGTGCACCGTGGCCGGGATGGTGGCAATCGTCGCCTGGCGATACTGAGTCATGGTCAGGCTGTGGTTGTGGCCGCAGAAAATGCGCGTCAGCGCCGGGAAGCGCTCCACTAATTTCAGTAATTGATGGCCATTTTCGCAGGCGATGCGATCCATCTGCGCGTTACCGAGCGGCAGAGGCGGGTGGTGCATAAAAATGGCGGTCGGTTTGTCCTGACTTTGGCTAAGCTGCGCTTCCAGCCAGTTCAATGTTTCATTGGTCAGCCAGCCTTTCGATTCCCCGGCGAGGCTTGAATCAATGAACAGCAAGCGGGTGGCGAAATCATCAATCGCATAGCGCATGTTTTGCGGATCGTTGCCCAGATGCGGGCACAGCGGATGCAGATATTCGAGAAAGTGGGCTTTGTCATCGTGGTTGCCAGGAATAACAAACAGCGGGTAGTCGAGGCTACCGAGGATCTGGCGCGCCACGCGGTACTCTTCCGGACGGCCGCAGTTAACAATATCGCCGCTGACCACGACCGCATCCGGGCGTTCGCGCAGCGCGTTAAGCTGGCATACCACATCGGCATTTCCGGCGTTGATATCAATAAAGCCGTACAGCTTCTCGTTCTGGCTGCGGAAGTGGGTATCTGAAATTTGCGCTAAAAACATCACTCAACTCCTTATTTAATCCCGGAAAAGCCAAAGCTCCGGAGAAACTGCTTTTGAAAAGCGATAAACGCGACCATCAGCGGCAGGCAGACCATCAGCGTCCCGGCGCTGATCATTCCCCACTGACCGCCCGACTCCGCGCCCATGGCGAATGACACCAGGCCGACCGTCAGCACCTGTTTGTCCGGGTCGTTGAGCATCATCAGCGGCCATAAATACTCGTTCCAGTGGTAGGTAATGCTGACGGTGGCGAAGGCCAGCACCGACGGCCACGACATCGGCAACATCACGCGGAACAGCACCTGCCACCAGCGGCAGCCCTCCATCAGTGCCGCTTCTTCGATCTCTTTCGGGATAGCGAGAAACGCCTGGCGCATCAGGAACACGCCAAACGCCGAGGTGAAATAGGGCATCATCACGCCGGTCAGGGTGTTGAGCAGACCGAAGGTTTTGAGTGTCAGCATGTTGGGGATCATCATCACCACCGGCATGATCATCAGTTGCACCAGAAACAGAATGAACAGTGTTTTCTTGCCGCGAAATTCGTGGCAGGCAAAGACGTAACCGGCGGTGGTGATGGTGAATAGCTGCACGAAGAAGGTGCCAAAGGCGAAAATCAGCGTGTTGGTGTAGAGGCTCAGCCAGTTGGCGCTGTTCCACGCGTCGCGGAAGTTATCCAGCGTGAGCGGAAAGCGCGGCAGAATCGACGCCATTCCTTCACCAAAGGTGGTGGCGCTGAAAGCAGACGAAAGCATCCAGATAAAGGGGCTCACCCACAACAGCGCCAGGCACACCATCAGCACCGCAAGCGTTACCGGACGGGAGTAGCGCAGGCGCAGCCACAACGGGCGCGCTATGGTCGTGCTGCGATTGATGGCAGGCGTGATTTCAACGCTCATAATGCGCTCCTCTTTCCAGCAGTTTCAGATTAACCAGCGAGAAGATGAACAGCCCGACCAGCGTCAAAAACGTGGCAGCGGAGGCTTTGCCCAGATCGTGGGTATCCCAGGCGAGGTTTTGGATGTAATAGAGCAGCACGGTGGTGGCGTTGTCCGGCCCGCCTCGCGTCATCACCGCGACGTGATCGATCTGAGTAATCGAGTAGATGAGTGCGGTGGTAACAACAAAGCTGATGGTCGGGCGCAGCAGCGGTAGCGTCACCCTGAAGAACACCTGCGTTGAGGTTGCCCCTTCCATGAGGGCCGCTTCACGCGTGGACGCGGGAATGCCCTGTAACCCGGCCAGAAAGAACAGCATGTAATAACCGGCAAACTTCCAGACGCCAATCAGCGCCAGCGCAAACAGCGCGCTGTTGCTGCGTCCCAGCCAGTTGTTGTTCATCGGGCCAAACAGTTGCGCCAGGTAATGATCGAGCATGCCGAGGCCGGGCATAAAGATAAACAGCCACAGCGCGGCGGCGCTGACCATCGGGATAATCATCGGGAAGAAGAAGGCGGTGCGCAGCCAGCGGTTGATGCGGTGGTTTTCCCACAAGGCCACCGCCAGTAGCAGCGCCAGCGCGACGCCCGGGATCACCGTCAGCAGCAGATAAATCAGGTTATTGAACAGCGATTGCCAGAACACACTGTCATCCAACAGGCGGGCGAAATTTCCCAGCCCGACATACGGCGCATCCTGCGTTGCCATGCGGGTATCGAACAGGCTGTCGTACACCGAGCGAAATAGCGGAAAGTAGGTAAACAGCGCCAGAAACAGCAGTGACGGCGACAGGATCAGCCAGGGAAGCCAGTATTTTCTCATAAGTTTCTGAAAACGAATTTACGGGGTTCGAAAGCCAGAGAGTCTGTGAAAAAAATGCTGCAATAGGATGGCGCGCAAATGACTGTTTAGTGAACAGGTGTTCACTGTAGGCGCTGGCGGGAAGGTGAGTGTTATGGGCAAAAAAAGCCCCGCATCCTGCGGGGCACCTTCCTCACCGGTTCACGGGAGGAGATCAGAAATCTATTTTGACGGTGAACTGCACTTCGCGTGGATTGCCAATCTGGTTGCCCAGGTTGTTGGTGGCTATTGACGAGGTGTAGTACGTCTTGTCGAAGATATTTTTCAGGTTGACCTGCAACGTTACCGGGTATTGCAGTTTCATTTTGTATGCGGCAAACGCATCGGCAACCGCGTAGCCCGGCAGATAGTAATCCGCGCCGTTGGTAGCAGAGCGGCGGCTAACGCCATGACCGCCGCCGCCGAGAGTCAGTGTATTTCCAGCAAAGACATTATGAATGTCATAGGTCAGGAACAGTGAACCGGTGTGGCGCGGCACGTTCGGCAATGGTTTACCGGCGTAATCGGGATCTTCCAGCACTTTCGCCGCCGTGTAGCTGTAGCTGGCAATGACATTCATGTTCGGCGTCAATGCACCGGCGAGATCCATTTCCACACCTTGCGAGCGCACGCGACCGGCGGTTTTCGCCACGGTATCACCGGCGATGATCTCGTTATACAGCACGTTACGCTTATGGATGTCAAACGCCGTAATATTGGCGGTAACGCCGTCGAACAGATCGAATTTTGCACCCACTTCGTAAGAGGTGGAGGTTTCTGGCGGTAAGTCACCGATATAGCTGGCGATGGACGACTGCGGCATAAAGGCTTTCGCTACGTTACCGAACAGCGAAACCGATGGCGTGAGTTTGTAGACCAGGCCAAATTTCGGTGTCCATTTTTCGTCGCTGCTGTCGGTATTGACGTTAAACGGACGGCCTTTCCCGGCGTACTGGGTGTAATACTGGTAGCGCATCCCGGCGACGGCGATCCATTTGTCGGTCAGGTATAACGCATCCTGCGCATAAACCGAGTAGCTCTCCTGCTTGATAGTTTGATCGCTGTCGGACGCGGAAACGGACGTACACTTGCGGGCATTGCCATAGCCTGGGTTATAAATATTGAAATCTTTGACGTTTTTACAGCGGATCATGTCGGTACGCAGCAGATCGTAATATTCATACGAAACGCCGGTGAGGATCTCATTATAAAAACCGCCAATATTCACATTACCCTGCAGGTCAGCCCGCGTGGTGTGCATACGCTGCGTGGATCCTTGCGTGGCATCTACACGGCGCGTCAGATTACCGGTGGCGGCATCGTAAGCCATCACGCGTGACTGATTATCGCTGTATTTATCCTGGCTGAAGCCGTACTCCAATTTCCCGGTCCATTCGCTGTTAAAGCGGTACTCGGCGTTCAACTGTGCGATGTCGGATTCACCGTCGGTGATGTTAAACGGCTCATCGAAACGGGTTTTTCTGTCGACGTTCACCGCCTGTTTGGTGGTGAGATCGAAGATCGTGCCGCGATCGAACGGTGTCTGGTAATCGCGGTGCGAGTAGAGCACGTTGACGGTGGCGTTATCGCCAAACCACGTCAGCGAGGGCGAAATAAAGGTGCTTTTCTCTTTACCAAAATTGCGCCAGTAATCTTCATTTTGATACTCGCCAATCAGGCGATACGCCAGCCGCGTACCCTCAATCGGCCCGGTAACATCAAACTGGCCGGTTCCGCCGCCAAAACTTGAAGAAGTGGCGGAAACGGAGCCGCCGAATTGGGTTTCCGGGCGTTTCGTGACCACATTGATAAGCCCGCCGGGATCGAGAATGCCGTACAGCGTGGACGCCGGGCCTTTCAGCACTTCAACGCGAGATACGTCGGCATTAAAACTGCGCGGCACCACGGTGCGCAGGCCGTTGGTCATGATTGAACCATCACGGTTGGCACCAAATCCCCGGCGCACAAACGCATCCTGTGTGCCGCCGAGCGTGTTGGTTTGTACCACATTGCTGACGTTGTACAGCGCTTCGTCAAGGCTGGTGGCGTGTTGATCTTCCAGCACTTTATCGCTCACAGTGTTGACCACCTGCGGAATATCCAGCAGCGGCATGGACGTCAGCGTGGCGGTGGACGAGCTGAGCGGCTGGTAGCCGGAAGTCGCCTGTTTATCGGCGGAAGAGGCGCCCGCCAGCACGGTAATGGTATCGCCGTCTTTGCTTTGTTCCGGCTTATCTGCCGCATGTGTCAAAGGAGTGAAAGCCGACCCTAAAAAGAGCGCTGAAAACAGCGCGCGCCCTTTCAGCCCGGAAATACAACGAGTTAGCTCAGCCATTTATTCTACTTTTCCCGAAAAACCCTGAACAACACAGGAGTGAACGTTTTTATCTTTATTGCCCGATTGCGCGAATCTACCCGTTTGCTGCGATCTACAGCGTCGGATATGTAATTGAGAATCATTCAATCATGAGGCTTTGTAGTAGTAAACGTAAAATGAAAGAAATTTGCTACAGCGGTTTCAGGCGTGAAATACAACTCGATAAGTTGTGATGAATTTTGGTTAATCGATTGAAAATAAAGTAATTATTTTTAATTCTTGTGGAGCGGTTTTTCTGTAGTAACACAAAATAAAGGGGGGTTGGTTTCGCTTTCTACGGCACTTGACTACTACAGCGGCAAACGGCAATATCGAAAAGAGAATGAGATTTATTTTTGTTTGATGGTTTAGTGCGCGGCTATTTTCATGAGCTTGCGGCGCAGGAGTCAACATGCCACAGCAAGTGGAAAATCAAGCCGCAGGGCAAGGGATCGTGCTGGAAAGCCTGTCGGCGGGCTACCACAGCAAGGTGATTGTCAACGACATTACGCTTTCGATCCCTACGGGGAAAATGACCGTGCTGGTCGGCGCGAACGGCTCCGGCAAATCCACACTGCTCGGCACCATCGCCCGGATGCTCAAACCGCTCGGCGGCAGCGTGCTGCTTGATGGCAAAGCCATTCATCACCAACCCACTAAAGCCGTTTCCCGCCAGTTAGGTATTTTGCCGCAATCGCCGATTGTGCCGGAAGGGCTCACCGTCTTTGAACTGGTGTCGCGCGGGCGTTTTCCGTGGCAGAGCTTTATGCGCCAGTGGTCTGAAGAAGACGAACAGGCAGTCGTTGACGCACTAAATCTGACCGGCACTGCAGAATTCGCCCATCAAACGGTAGACAGCCTCTCCGGCGGGCAGCGTCAGCGCTGCTGGATAGCAATGGCGCTGGCGCAGCAAACGCCGGTGATCCTGCTCGATGAGCCGACAACGTTTCTCGATCTGCGCTACCAGGTGGAGATCCTCGAACTGCTGCATTCCCTGACCCGCGATCATGGACGCACCGTGGTTGCGGTATTGCACGATCTCAATTTTGCGGTCAACTACGCCGACACGCTGGTGTTCCTGAAACAGGGGCGCTTACAAGGAGTGATTCACGAAGGCGATGCCTGTACCCCTGAGCTGATCAAACGCGTATTTGATGTTGACGTGCAGATGTCGATTAACCCGCTGACCGGTAAGCCCTTTTTTATGCCGTTTCGTAAACCGGACGGAACAAGCGCATGAGTAGTGTCGCGTTTTCTGCCCGCCGTCGTGCCGGGCGCGTGGGTGTGGCCTCACTGCTGCTGACACTGGTAGTGCTGGCGGCATCGGTCGCGCATCTTGGCCTTGGCGCGCGCTATATCGCGCCGCCGACGGTCATCCAGGCGCTGCTGGATTTCGATCCGCGCAACTTTGATCATCGCGTCATTATCAGCCTGCGTTTGTTGCGTCTGGTGGCGGCACTGTTCACCGGTGCCGCGCTTGGCGTGGCCGGGGCGCTGCTGCAATCGGTCATCCGCAACCCCTTAGGCGAGCCGCATATTCTGGGGCTGAATTCCGGTGCCGCGCTGGCGGTCGTGGCCTGCACGGCGCTCGGCATTAGCTCCGGCGATGCCGCATTCAGCCGACCGTTGATTGCCGCAGGCGGTGCTGCACTGCTCTTTTCGCTGGTGATGGCGCTTTCGGCTGCCGGGCGTTCGGGTTTTACGCCGATGAAGGTGACGCTGTGCGGCGTGGCGCTGTCGGCGTTTGCCTCCTCAATTACCGCCGCGATCCTGATCCTTGATGAGCAAACGCTGCTCACTATGCGCACCTGGCTGGCGGGCGATCTCGCCGGGTTGAATTGGGCACAGATCCAGCATGCGGCAATGGCCGCTGTTATCGGTTTTGCGGTGGCGTTATGGCTGGCTCCGGCACTGAACATGCTGGCGCTGGGCGACAACATGGCGCGGGGTTTAGGTGTGTCGCTGATGCGAACGCGTGCATTGTCGCTGGTGGCGATTGCGCTGCTGTGCGGTGCGGCGGTGTCGGTCGCCGGGCCGATTGGTTTTATTGGCCTGGTGGTGCCGCATATGGTGCGCCGTCTCGTCGGGGATGATTTATGTGTGGTTGTGCCACTTTCGGCGCTGGGCGGCGCGCTGTTGTTACTGGTGGCAGATATCGCCGCCCGCACGCTGCTGGCGCCGCAGGAACTGGCAACCGGCGTGATGACCGCGCTGGTAGGGGCGCCGCTGTTTATAGCGCTGGCGGCGAGGTTTTTCAAATGAGCAGCCCGTTGCAGCGCGCCGGATTGCGCAGCTTGCGGGTTGGTGCTTTTTCGCGCCTGCTGCGCCCGCATGCGCTGATGTGGCTTTTGGGGCTCGCCATCGTGGCGCTGGCGTTACTGCTGACGGGCGTGACACAAGGTTCGTTGCCGGTTCCGGCATCTTCTATTGGCCGTGCGTTATTTTTCCCTCAGGCGCTGAGCGGCGAGCAGCAATACGTGGTGTGGGACATTCGACTGCCGCGCGTGCTGATGGCGCTAATGTGCGGGGCGATGCTCGGCATGGCGGGGGCGGCGATGCAGTCGATCACCCGTAACGGGCTGGCGGATCCTGGCTTGATTGGCGTGAAAGAGGGGGCGAGCGTAGTCGTGCTCACGCTGGTGCTGTGCTTTCCGGCCGTTGGTGTAGTCTGGCGACCGCTGGCCGGCATGGCGGGGGGACTGCTCGCTGCCGGGCTGGTGATGGCGCTGGCGCGCGATGTTTCCCGTCCGCGCTTTGTGCTGCTCGGCATTGGCGTTTCCTGGACCTTCGCCGCCGGGATTGGCGCGTTTATGACCACCGCCGATGTGCGCGATGTGCAAACCGCGATGATGTGGCTGGCGGGCAGTCTGCATGCTGCCACCTGGCCGTTGTTGATGGTGGCGCTGTGCTGGGCGGTTCCGGCAACATTGATTTTACTGGTAACCGCGCGCGCGGCGGATGTGGCGTTGCTCGGTAATCAGGCGGCGACCGGTCTGGGTGTGCGTCTTGCGCACCTTCAACTGCTGCGCTTTATCGCGCCGGTGTTACTCACCGCCGCCAGCGTTTCTTGCGTGGGCAGTATCGGTTTTGTTGGCCTGATTGCCCCGCATATGGCGCGCTTTCTGCTGCGCGGCGGCCAACGTGCGCTGCTGTGGGGAAGCGCAATGCTGGGCGGGTTACTGGTATTGCTGGCGGATTCGCTCGGACGGCTGGCTTTTGCGCCGCTGCAAATCCCCGCCGGGATTGTTATCTCGCTGATTGGCGGGCCGTTTTTCTTGCTGCTGCTGTGGCAGCGGCGCGATCGTTTATAACGCTTAAAGGTCTTGTATGCGCTTACTTTTTTCGCTGCTAGTGCTGGTTGGTCTGAGTGCCAGCGCCGCGGAACAGACACAGGTTTTCACCGACGATCTCGGGCGCGTGGTGACGGTACCATTGCACCCGAAGCGCATTGTGTCGTTACACGATCTCGATATCACTATTCCGCTGATTGAGCTTGGCGTACCGCCGGTCGCCAGCCACGGACGGACGCGCCCGGACGGCACGCATGTGTTGCGCTCCAGCGGCATGTTGACCGGTGTCGATTTTGACAATTCGGCGATGACATTTATTGGTTCAGCGGATATCGACATTGAAGCGGTGGTGGCGGCAAAACCGGATTTGATCATCACCGAGCCCAGTCGCAACACGCCGGTTGAGCAGTTAGCGAAAATCGCGCCCACCGTCAGCATCGATCATCTGGAGGGCGGAGCGCCGGAGATCTATCGCAAGCTGGCGCAGTTGACCGGTACGCAGGCGCGCTTTGCGATCCTTGAGCGCCGTTATCATGAGCAGATCGCTGCGCTGAAAAAAACCATTGATACCAGCAAGATAACCGTGTCGGTTATTCAGGCTAACAACGGGAAAATCAACGCGCTGCACAGTTATCACTCGCTGGGTCGCGTGCTGCGCGATGCCGGTTTTCGTTTTCCGCCGCTTATCGACAGCATCCCTGACGGCGGGCGCATCGACGTCAGCGCCGAGCGGTTGCCGGAACTGGATGCCGATTTCGTTTTTGCCACCTGGCGCGGCGATACCGGCGGTAAACCACAGGATGAAATGGCGGCCATGGATGCGGTGATGCCGGGCTGGTGTGATTTCCTCACTGCTTGTCGCCGCGGGCATTACGTGCTGATTTCGCGCGAAGAGGCGATCTCCAACTCGTTTGCCTCACTGAGCCTGATGGTGGCGCAGGTGCAGTCACACATTGCCGGTCGACCGTTACCGGCGGCCAGATAAGGGCGCACGATGCTGAACACCAAAAAAGCGAAAACTCGTGTGGATGTGTATGGGGAACGCTTTCGGGCGCGGGCGCAGACGTTGTCGCCGCGTTTGCAGGCGGTGGCACGTTATATCAATGAAAACCGCGAAGGGGTGCTGGAGCAAACGGCAATGGAGATCGCCGCCGCGACGCAAACCTCCGATGCCACGGTAGTGCGTGCGATTCAGGCGCTCGGTTTCGCCGGGCTTCGCGATTTGAAGCAGACGCTTGAGCACTGGTTCGGCCCGTCGATCTCCTCGGCGGAAAAGATGAGCACCACGGTGAATGCGCTCTCGTGCGACGTCAATTCCGGCATCGATTTTGTGATCGAAGGGCACCAGCATACCTGCGAAATCCTCTCCGCGCCGGATAACCGCTACGCGATTGCTCAGGCGGTGGCGCTGCTGGTCGAGGCGCGGCAGGTGGCGATTTTCGGCATCGGCGCATCGGGGATCCTCGCCGAGTACGCCGCGCGGTTGTTCAGCCGCATCGGGTTACCCACATCCCCGCTTAACCGCACCGGCATTGCCCTGTCGGAGCAGCTTATCAATTTGCAGCGCGGCGATGTGCTGGTGATGATGGCGCAGAAATCGGCGCACCGGGAAGGGTTGACCACGCTGAAAGAGACGCGGCGGCTGGGGATCCCGGTGATTTTGTTGACCAACGCTGTTGAGTCACGTTTTAGCCAGCAAGCCGATGTGGTGATCCACGTTCCGCGCGGCGGCGAGAAGGGCAAAATCCCGCTACACGGCACCGTGCTGCTGTGTCTGGAGATGATCATCTTGTCGGTGGCGTCCGCCACGTCGCAGCGGGCAATTAAAACGGTGAAACGCATTAATGAGTTTCACCGTGGGTTAAAACCGGGCGGGAAGAAGGGTTAAGCCTGGCAGGCTTTTAGCAGTGCAGCCCAGTCATCCGGCGGGCGATCCAATTGCATTGTTTTGCTTTTCTTCAACCCTGACGACGCCCATACCGATCAATAACCAGCGCGGCGCTGGAAGCCATCACAATCGCGAGGCTCATTTTCCACATCGCTTTACCGCCGATGCTGTTAAAGACAAACATCAGCATACCCAACACGATAGCAACGGCGGGAGAAATCCGTGGCTTAACCGCTCCAAAAAACGCGCCGGTCAGCCCGGCGCAAAAGGGTTAACTGACGCCGCCGCCCAGCGATTGCCAGAGCGTGACGCGGTTTTGCAGATCGGTTTGTTGTAGCGAAATCAGCGACGATTTCGCCGTCCACAGCGCGCGCTGCGCGGTCAGCACCGACAAATAATCGCCGGTTCCGGCGCTGTACTGGCGCTGGGCGATATCCAGCGCTTTCTGCTCGGCGGCGACATATTCACGCTGCGCGTCGAGTTGTTCGTTGAGCGTTTCGCGCCGCGCCAGCGCATCGGCAACATCTTTAAACGCGCTCTGAATGGTTTTCTCATAGGTCGCGATCAGCCCTTTTTTCTGTGCTTCAGCGTAACGCAACTGCGCAACATTTTTACCCCCGGCAAACAGCGGCAGCGAAATGGACGGCGCGAAAGACCACACTTGCAGGCCGTGGCTAAACAAAGAGGAGAGCGAATCGCTGCCTACCCCGGCGCTGGCGGTCAGCGAAATGGTCGGGAAGAAGTTCGCCCGCGCCGCGCCGATGTTAGCGTTCGCGCTTTTCAGGTTATGCTCCGCTTCCTGAATATCCGGGCGGCGCAGCAGCACGGAAGAAGACACGCCCGCCGGTGTCAGCGTAATGCTGTTGTCGGCAAGACTCTCCAGCGTACCCGGCAGCAGCGACTCCGGTACCGTGTCGCCCGCCAGTAAATTAAGCGCGTTTTTATCCTGTGCCACCTGCGTTTGGTAGCTGGCGACGCTGGCGCGCGCCTGCTGGAACACCGCCATGGCATCGGCGGTATCACCGGCGGCTGCCACGCCGATCTGCTGTTTGCGTTTAACAATGTTCAGCGAGTTTTGCGCACTCTCCATCGTCTGCTTCGCAAGTTCAAGATTGCTGTTATCCGCCGCCAGCGTCACCCAGGCGGTGGTGATTTCCGCCACCATGCTCAGGCGCGTGTTTTGCGCGGTGTACTCGCTGGCAAGCCAGGTTTCACGCTCTGCGCGGGTCAGACTCTGGTTACGGCCAAACAGATCCAGTTCGAAGCTGGAAACCGCGCCATCGGCTTCGGCGCTGCTAGTTACGCCTGTGGCAACGGTGCGGCTGCGGGTGCTGCTGAGCTCAGCGTTTAGCGTCGGGAACAGCGCGGCGCGGTCTTCAGCATACAACGCGCGCGCGGCATCGATGTCGGCAATCGCTTTTTGCACATCGCGGTTATGGGTCAGCGCATTGCTGACGACCTGTTTCAGTCGGCTGTCGTTAACGATCTGCTGCCAGTCGGCGGCCACGGCTTTTGCCTGGCCTTGCGCGCCCGGTAACGTCGCGGGAACGGGGGCCTGCGGGCGCTGATAAGTCGGGTCGAGAGAGACACAACCGGCACTCAGCAGGGCGAAGAAAAGAACACTGATACGCAACATGATTACTCCTGACGTGCGCGTTTACCGGTGAACAATTTTTTCACCAGTACAAAGAACAGAGGGACAAAGAAGACAGCCAGCAGCGTCGCGGTGAGCGTCCCGCCGATGATGCCGGTGCCAATAGCGATGCGGCTGTTCGCGCCTGCCCCGGTGGCGATGGCCAACGGTGTGACCCCGGCGATAAACGCCAGTGACGTCATCATGATCGGGCGCAGGCGAGTTCGCGCGGCACGCAGCGCCGCGCGTGACAAAGAGTTGCCCTGGTGTACTGCCGCTTCGGCGAATTCAACAATCAGGATGGCGTTTTTCGACGACAGGCCAATAGTGGTCAGCAGTGCGACCTGGAAGTAAACGTCATTACTTAACCCGCGCATCCACGCCGCCAGCGCCGCGCCCAGCAAGCCCAGCGGGATAACGAGGATCACCGAAAGCGGTACGGACCAGCTCTCATACAGCGCCGCAAGGCACAGGAACACCACCATAATTGAGATGGCGTACAGGCTCATGGCCTGGCCGCTGGCGAGTTTTTCCTGCAATGACAAGCCGCTCCATGCCCAGGTTGTCCCGGCGGGTAAGGCATTAGCGAGGTTTTCCATTTTGGTCATCGCCACGCCGGAGCTGAAGCCACTGGCATTCTCGCCCTGAATCTCATACGCGGCGGAACCGTTGTAACGCACCAGCGTTTCCGGGCCGTATTCCCAGTGCGTGGTGGCGAAGGCTGAAAATGGGGTCATGTCGCTATTGCTGCCGCGCACAAACCATTTATCCAAATCCGAAGGTGAGGCGCGGGAATCGCTTTCCCCCTGGATATAGACCTTTTTCACGCGTCCGCGATCGATAAAGTCATTCACATAGGTGCCACCCCAGGCGCTGGAGAGTGTGTTGCTGACATCGCTCAGTGACAGTCCCAGCGCCACCGCTTTGTTGCTGTCGATATCGACTTGTAACTGCGGCGTTTCCGGCAGCGCGTTGGCGCGCACGGCGGTAAGTTCGCTGTTCTGATTAGCGTTCGCCAGCAACTGATTGCGCAGTTTCAGCAACTGGTCGCGATCGGTGCTGCCGCTGGCGAGCAATTCAAAGGTGAAACCGTTGCTTTGACCGAGGCCGTCCACCGAAGGCGGCGTCATGGCGAAGATTCTGGCGTCGCGGATGCTGCTTAACTCGCGGCTGGCGCGTTGGGCAACCGCCTGTGCGGTATTTTCCGCCCCTTTACGTTGCGACCAGTTTTTCAGTGAAACGAAGGCCATCCCGGCATTTTGCCCGCTGCCGCTAAAGCTAAAACCGGTCACGGTGAAGATGGCTTCGGTGTTGGCTTTCTCCGTGTTGAGGAACCAGTCGGTCACTTTGCTGGCCACCGCGTCGGTACGCGTGGCAGTCGCCCCGGCGGGAAGGGTGAACTGCACCATGATTTCGCCCTGGTCTTCTGTTGGCAGGAAGCTACCAGGCAGACGCCACATCACGAAGGCCATGGCTGCGCAAAGCACGGCGTACGTGCCGACCACGGTAACCGTGCGGCGCAGCACGCGTAACACACCGTGTTGATACTTGCGCTCAGTGTTGTTGTAGAAGCGGTTAAACGCGCCGAAGAACCCTTTTTTATGCGGCGTGCTGTGTTGCATTATCGAGCCGCAGAGCGCTGGCGTTAAGGTCAGCGCAACGACGACCGACAGCGTCATTGCCGAGATAATGGTGACGGAGAACTGGCGGTAAATCACCCCGGTGGAACCCCCAAAGAAAGCCATCGGCAGGAAGACGGCGGAGAGCACCAGCGCAATCGCGATCAGCGCCCCGGAGATTTCACCCATCGATTTGATGGTGGCTTCGCGGGCGGGCAGGCCTTCGTCGCGCATGATGCGCTCGACGTTCTCCACCACCACAATGGCGTCATCCACCAGCAGGCCGATTGCCAGCACCATAGCGAACAGCGTCAGGGTGTTGATCGAGTAGCCAAACAGCGCCAGCACGCCAAACGTCCCCAATAACACCACCGGCACTGCCAGCGCCGGAATAAGCGTGGCGCGGATATTTTGCAAAAACAGGTACATCACGCAGACCACCAGAATGATGGCTTCAATCAGCGTTTGCACCACGTCTTCAATCGAGATCTTAATAAATTCGGTGCTGTCTTTCGGGTACGCCACATCGTAACCCTGCGGCATGCTGTGGCGGTATTCGGCGATTTTATCTTTCACGCGTGTCGCGGTATCCAGCGCGTTCGCGCCGGGCGCCAGCATCACCGCCAGACCAGCAGCCGGGTGGCCGTTCAGCTTCGCTGAAGCGACATAATCTTCGCTGCCCATTTCAACACGCGCGACATCTTTCACCCGCACGACAGCGCCGCTGCTCTCGCTTTTGATGATAATGTCCTGGAACTGCACCACAGTTTGCAGGCGCGACTGGGCGCGCACCGTGGCGGTGAGCTGCTGCTGACCGGAAGAGGGTAGCGCACCGATTTTACCGGCAGAAACCTGTACGTTTTGCGCTTCAATCGCGCTCTGTACATCGGATGGCATCAGCGAGTACGAGGCGAGTTTGTCAGGATCCAACCAGATTCGCATCGCGTATTCCGCGCCGAACACCTGTAAGCTACCGACACCGTTCACGCGCGCCAGCGGATCCTGCATGTTACTCACCAGCCAGTCGGCGATGTCGGAGCTGGTGGCGCGGTCGGTTTTATCGTACAGCCCCATGATCAACAGGAAGTTGCTCTGGGATTTCACTACCGTCACGCCGGATTGGGTGACTTCCGTTGGTAAGCGGGATTCCGCCTGCTGCACTTTGTTTTGCACCTGCACCTGCGCGGTATCCGGGTCGGTGCCCTGCTCAAAGGTGACGGTAATATCCACCTGGCCATCGGAGCTGCTGGTAGAGGTGAAATAGAGCAGGTTATCCAGCCCGGTAAGCTGTTGTTCGATAACCTGGGTGACGCTGTTTTCCAGCGTCTGTGCCGATGCGCCGGTATAGGTGGCGCTAATTTTGATTGCAGGCGGCGCAACATCCGGGTACTGCGCGATAGGCAAGGAGCGGATCGCCAGAATACCGGCCATCATGATAAGGATGGCGATCACCCAGGCGAAAACCGGGCGGCGCACAAAGAAGCTGGAGAACATCAGGCTTTTCCTCCATTGTCTTGCGGGATCTCAACGGCTTTCACAGTCGATCCCGCAGCGACTTTATCGGTGCCTTCGACGATCAGCTTGTCGCCATTTTCCAGACCTTTCAGGACTAACCATTTATCGCCATAGGTATCGCCGGTTTCGATGTTGCGCTGCTCAACCTGATTCTGCGCATTGACCACCAGCGCAGTGGCATTGCCTTTCGCATCACGCGTGACGCCTTGCTGCGGCGCGAGGATCGCGTTTGCCATCACCCCTTCTTCCACACGGGCGCGCACAAACATCCCCGGCAGCAGTTGCTGATGTGGGTTCGGGAACACCGCGCGCAGCGTGACGGAGCCGGTGGATTCATCGACGGCGACTTCGGTCAGCGCCAGGCGGCCTTTTTCGCTGTAGTTGCTGCCATCTTCCAGCGTCAGCGTGACGGCGAGCGTGTTGCTGTCGCTGGCCAGCGCTTGCTGGCGCAGGCGCAGCAGATCGACGCTTGAGCGGGTGAGATCGACATACATGGTGTCGAGCCCGCGCACGGTCGCCAAAGCCGTGGTTTGTTCCGCCGTGACCAGCGCGCCAGGTGTGACGGACGAGATGCCAATGCGCCCGCTGATCGGCGAAGCGACGGTGGTCCAGTTCAGATTGATGCGCGCGCTTTCCAGTGCCGCTTTCTTCGCGCTCACGCTGGCTTTGTCCTGCGCGCAGGTGGACTGCGCATCGTCAGCGTCCTGGCGCGAGACGCCATCCTCTTTCACCAGTTGTGCGTAGCGGGTGGCTTTCTGGCAATCGGACGTCACCAGCGCCTGCGCCTGTTTCAGCGCGGCGTCGGCTTCATCAAACGTGGCGCGGTAACTGGAAGGATCGATCTGGTAAAGCGCCTGCCCGGCCTTTACCGTATCGCCTTCTGTAAACAGGCGTTTTTGAATAATGCCGCCAACTTGTGGCCGTACTTCTGCGGAGAGTGACGCGGTGGTACGCCCGGTTAACAGGCTGGTCACGGCGAGCGGCTGGCTTTTCAGGGTGACGACGCCGACTTCCTGAGTGGGGTGTTGTGCAGGTGGTGTGGCGTTATCGCATCCAACCAGCGCGAATGCGGCCATCAACGTTGTAGTTATTAACTTCATGACTATTTTCCTGGCATAAGCGAAGCCTGCCCGTTATTAAAACGGGATAATAAGCAGGCGAGTTGGCGCTTATTTCCGACGGTCTGGAAATAAGCGCGGATTTATATTTGTCGGATTATTTCTTTAGCAGAAATATCATGGTGATAATTTCCTGATACAGCTCTTTTAACTGCGCCGGGTCGCATTTTTGCGGCGTTAAACGACGCAATGTCGCACCTTCCATCAGGCCAGCCAGCAGCTCAACGCAGCAGCGCACCTGTTCGGCGCTTAACTGCGGATGTCGGCTCTGCATATGGTTGCAGGCATTGTTAAACATGCGGGCGTCGGCTTCGACCATCATCGCCTGAACCTGCGGATTACGCGTCGCTTCGGCAGACATCTCCAGCATTAACGCGTCGTCATCCGGGCTAAGCGTTTGCCGCCAGGCCAGCACCTCCGGCAGGTGCGTGGTTTCGGCTTTGTTTTCCATTTCGGCGATGCGGTAGTCGATGATTCGGCGAACAATCTCCTCAATAATGGCGTCTTTACTGCTGAAATAGCGGTAGATCTGCCCGACGCTCAGCTGGGCTTCAAGGGCGATTTGCGACATGCTGGCGGCGTGAAAGCCGCTCACGCGAAAACGCCGACGGGCGGCGGCGATAATCTCATCTTTACGCTGCTGATGGCGTTGTTCCTGCGTGGTTTTCGGCGGCATCGGGAACCCTCGATTGATTGATTTTTGAGAGTGATCGTTCTCAACT
The DNA here is from genome assembly GCF_027109175.1 of Kosakonia sp. SOY2. Taxonomy (NCBI): domain Bacteria; kingdom Pseudomonadati; phylum Pseudomonadota; class Gammaproteobacteria; order Enterobacterales; family Enterobacteriaceae; genus Kosakonia; species Kosakonia sp. SOY2. The sequence continues at coordinate 281,417 of NZ_JAPVXH010000004.1, read as the reverse complement.
ATCAAATAGATTAAACGAAGTTATATTTTTCGCGTAAACATTTCCTGCGCAAATTATTGGAATTTACAAAACTTGATATTATGAAGAAATAATGAAAAACAATGGAGAAATGTGCCAGAAAATAATAGCGAAGAACGTTGCTATTAATTTGAAGAGATTGTGATGGATTGCAAATAGAGAAAACCGGCGCCATTTATCGACGCCGGTTATTTTTATGCATTTATTCTTTTCTTTGCTGATGAATGACCAGCCCACTTTCGCCCGGCGCAATCTCCGGGCGCAAGGTTAACGCCGGAATGGTGTAATCCCCGCCGTTTTGCTGACGGAACGGCAGCGGTGGCGTCTGCCATAACGTATCCAGCCGCTGTGCCAGTTCTTCACGGTGGGCGGCGAATCGCGCGTCATCAACGCGGCTGGTGCGATAAATCACCAGCGGCGGCAACACCGCGAAGCCCGGATAAAACAGCATGCCGTGCTGGATCGGAAACAGAATGTCGTCGATAGGACCGTTGATGCCGCGCGGGCTGTAGTGCGATTCCCAACCGCCAGCGGTAACCAGCAGCATGGCGCGCTTACCGGCCAGGCTGCCTTCACCGTAGCGATCGCCCCAGTGCGTGTCGCTGTGCTCGCCGACGCCGTAGGCAAAACCGCAGGCGTAAACGCGGTCGAACCAGCCTTTCATGATGGCGGGCATGGAAAACCACCACAGTGGAAACTGGAAAATCACTGCGTCGGCCCACAGCAGTTTGGCCTGTTCGGCGGCGATATCCGCAGATTGTCGGCCCTGTTCGAAGGCGTGTTTCGAATCTACCGACGGATTGAAAACGTCGCCAACGGGCGCATCGAGGCTGTCGTTTGCGTCGAGCGGTGCTTTCCACTGCATGGCGTACAGGTCGGAAACCTCGACGTGGTGACCTGCTTTTTCAAGATGCTGCACGGCGAATTCTTTCAGCGCACCATTCAAGGAATGCGGCTGCGGATGGGCATAAACAATCAAGACATTCATAACAACTCCCGGCAATAAGATTGAAGCTGCAGGGTAGGTGAAGCACAGATATAGTAGAAATTAATTGCTGATATCACAGGTATAGTCATGATTAATCTCAACCGCCTGGATCTGAACCTGCTGCTGACGCTTGATGTCCTGCTCCGTGAACATAATGTCACGCGCGCGGCGCAGCGGCTGAATCTTTCCCAGCCTTCGGTGAGTGTGCAACTGGCGCGGTTGCGTGAGATCTTTGACGATCCGCTGTTGCTGCCCGGCCCGCGCGGTATGCAGCCGACAGTACGGGCGGACGAGTTGCGCGAACCGTTACGCCAGGCGCTGGAAGCGCTGGAGCGCGCGGTGTCGCCAGTCAACGCGTTTGACCCCGCCCGCGCCAGTGTGACCTGGCGTATTGCGGCGACGGATTACACTGAATCGGCGGTGCTGCTGCCGCTGCTTGGCACTTTGCGTCGCGACGCGCCCGCCAGCCGCCTCGCGGTGTTTGAGCTTAACCCCGGCCAGATTAAGCGCCAGGCCGAGCAGGGCGATATCGATCTGTTCTTCCATTTGCGTGAAGGTGCGCCGGCGTCGCTGCACCAGCGGTTATTGTTCACTGAGCGCTATGTGCTGGCCGGCCGTTTAGGTCATCCGGCGCTAAAACGCCGCCCGTCGCTCAAACAGTTCTGCAAGCTGGAGCATGTGATTGTCTCGCCGGAGGGCGGTGGTTTTCAGGCGGCAACGGACGACGCGCTGGCGGCTCGCGGGTTAACGCGCAATGTGGTGCTTTCGGTGCCGCACTTCCTGTTTATGCTGGATGCGCTGGCGCGCACGGATTTGGTCGCCGTGCTGCCGGAGCGGCTTGTCGCCACCACTGGCGCGTTGCAGGTGGTTGATCCACCTCTTGATCTGCCGGGCTTCGACATGCTGATGCTCTGGCATGAGCGGCTGCACCGCGATCCCGGACATAAATGGTTGCGCCAGCAGGTTCTCGCTGCGTTGGCAAACGCCGACAGTATTAACCCTCGTTAATGTGTATGTGAGAATAATTCTCAACATTATTGAAGCGCATCAGGGCGAATGGTAAGGTGTAGGCCGTTTCGCCCGCGCGTGGGTTGAGGGTTCGACAGATAGCGATGGCTGCCGTCTATGCAAAAAAGACACTTTTCAGTAGAAGACTTTATCGGTTTTGGCGAGCGTTATGGGATTGATTACCGCTTCCCGTCACTGACAACCGGTCTTTTCAGTCAGGCGCAGCGCATTGTGATTCAGGGCGACGTTGAAGAGATGACGCTCTCTTCTGGTATCAACCTTACCCGTTCTGACATTCGCGTTCTGCAACCTTATGAAACGACCTCGCTGCACAGTTGCCCGCTCTACATGCTGGTGGTGCTGGAAGGCAGCGTGATGCTGCGCCTGAACGGGGAAGAGTTTGTCGTGCGCGCCGGCATGGCGTTCACCTCGCGCCTGAGCGAGCACCAGGTGATGAACGCCAGCCATCTGGCGGATTGCCATCTGCGCACATTATCACTTGGCGTCAATCCGGCAAGCTGCTGGCAATCACCGCTCCTCAGCGCACTTTTACAACAGTGGGAAGCGCATGGTGCCCCGACCTTTTTATGGCAGGTGCCGGGCTTTTTATTGTCTGGTTTACAGCAAACGCAGCAAGCCTCACTGCCTGCGCTCTCCCGCCAACTGATGCTGGAAGGCGTGATGCTGCAACTGCTGGGCAACGCGCTGTCGCAGCGCATGCAGGGGCAGGAGAGACGCCGCCCGGTTCAGTGTGGTGCACAGCAGCGGCTGGAAAACGTACGCCGTTTGCTGGAACAGCACCCCGAAAAAGAGTACACCCTGGCAGCACTGGCGCAGCTGGCGGCGATGAGCGCCAGCAGCCTGCGCGTGAAGTTCCGCCAGGCGTACGGCCACTCTGTGTTTGATTATCTGCGCGACTGCCGTCTTGAACTGGCGCGTCGCTATCTGGCGGAAGGCTACAGCGTACAGCAGGCCGCGTGGATGTCCGGTTATCAGCACGCCACCAACTTTTCCACCGCGTTTCGCCGCCGCTACGGTATGGCACCCAGCGAAATCCGCGCCTCCTGATTTTCTCCTGTGTAGACCAGCGTTGCCGATGCGTGCGCGATTTTATCATCGCGCATACGTGAATCATCACTGCGCATAGCTATTGGCGAATTCAAAAGGGTAATAATTCTTATTTACAATAATAATGGCTTCTGGAGATTTTCATGTTCGCAAAAACGCGACTGGCACTGATGATTGGCTGCATAACCGGCGGGATGAGCGTAACGGTGCTGGCACAAGAGACAACCCCCGGCAACGATACCGTGGTAGTGACTTCACAAATGCAAAGTGGCGCGACCAAGCTGGAGACGCCGGATATCGAAACACCGCAGGCGGTATCGATTGTCACCCGCCAGCAGTATGAAGAGCAGGGGGCAATCAGCGTGCGTCAGGCGGTGAGCTATACGCCCGGTGTCTACAGCAACCAGATTGGCGCATCCAACCGTTTTGACTATATCGTGCTGCGTGGTTTTTCTGACGGTAGCCTGGATAACGTCTATCTCGACGGGCTGAAAATGATGGGTGACACCAACTCTCACAGCTCGTTAGTTATCGATCCGTGGTTCCTGGATAGCGTGGAAGTGGTGCGCGGCCCGGCATCGGTGCTGTACGGGCGCTCATCGCCAGGCGGTATTGTGGCGCTGAATTCGCGCAAACCATCGTTTGATCCCGGCGGCGAAGTGAAGCTGTTTGCCGGAAATAACAACCAGCGCGGCGCGGCGTTTGATGTCACCGGCCCGGTGGATGATAACGACCGGGTGGCGGTGCGTTTAACTGGTATGACGCGCTATGCCGATTCGCAGTTTGACCACCTGAAAGAGCAGCGTTACGCCATTGCGCCGAGCCTGACCTGGCGTATTACCGATCACACGCGCCTGGAGCTGATGGCTTACCTGCATCGCGATCCCGAAGGTGGCAGCCACTCCGGTTTGCCGTATGAAGGCACCGTGGTGCCGCACGCGGGCAAGAAAATTTCCAACACTTTCTTTGAAGGCGAAGACGATTACGACAACTATGATCGCCGCGAAAATATGGTCGGTTATAACGTTGAACACGCCTTTGACAGCGGCTGGTCGGTGCGCCAGAAACTGCGCTATCTGCACACCACCGTCGATCTTAACCAGGTGTACGCTGCCGGATGGCTGAATGATACCGAACTGAACCGGGGGTACTCCGGCTCGGATGAATCGCTTTCGGCGGTGACGCTGGATAACCAGATCGATGGCAGCATCGATACCGGCATTATCAACCATCGCTTGTTGTTTGGCGTGGATTATCAGCGGCGCAGCAATAACGTCACCGCCTCTTATGGCAGCTTCCCGGCGATCGACGCTTTCCACCCGGTTTATGGTGCCGATCCGCTGTCAATCAGCGTATATAGCCGTGAAAAACACAAACTGGAGCAGACCGGGATCTACGCCCAGGATCAGATGTCACTGGACAGATGGCGTCTGACGTTGGGCGGTCGTCACGATCAGGTGAAGATCACGAACGTCAATAAGATCAACGACACCAGCGATACGCTGGATCAGAACCATTTCAGCAGCCGCGCGGCGCTGATGTATCTGTTTGATAGCGGTTTTGCGCCGTATGTCAGCTACTCGACCGCGTTCACGCCGACCAGCTTCACCGACGAGTACGGCAAGATCCTGCAACCGATGAAAGGCAAGCAGTGGGAAGCGGGGCTGAAGTTCCAGCCGGAAGGCTCGCAAACCATGTACAGCGCGTCGGTGTATCGCATCAACCAGGAGAACATCGCCACTAAAGTGGAGCCGACCGATCCCTACCGTTCCATTGGCGAGATCGAATCCGAAGGTGTGGAACTGGAAGCGGTGGGGCAACTGACGGACAACCTGCGTTTGCAGGCGGCCTACACCTACAACGACATCCGCTACAAGAAGAGCAGTGCGCAGGAGCAGGGCAACCGCGCGGTGTACGCGCCGCGTAATCAGGCCAGTGCGTGGCTGAGCTATGACGTGAAAGACGGTGTACTGAACGGGCTGACCGTCGGTTCCGGCGTGCGTTATGTTAATGGCATCACCTCCGATCGCCAGAACACGCACACGCTGCCGTCTTACTCGCTGGTCGATCTGGCGGTGGGTTATGACCTGAGCCATGTGGGTTTGAAAGGGCTGAGTGCGCAGGTTAACGTTAACAACCTGACCGACAAACGCTATGTCGCAGCGTGTAACTCCCTCTCTTACTGCTACTTCGGTGCGGAACGCAGCATCGTCGGCAGCCTCTCCTACCGCTTCTGATGTCCTGATTTCACCCGGCTTTACGCCGGGTGAAAACGGATGTTAGCTCAAATCCACGTTTTTGTGACCAAAGAACCAGGTCGCGAGAAAACCGCACACGTAAGCGACGACCACACCTGCTGCATAGACCGCCATTCCCGTGTAGATCCCCTGTCCGGAGGTCATCAACGGCAGCGCCACCAGGCCTGAAGGGCCAAACACGGTGTTGAGCCCAACCGGCAAACCGAACCAGGCAAAAGTGCCAATAAAGAAACCGCCGCAGGCCCCGCCGATACAGGCCGTGACAAACGGTTTTACGCGCGGCAGCGTGACGGCGTAAATCAATGGTTCGCCCACCCCGAGCAGGCCGGGAATGATCGCGCCACGGATCTGATTACGCAGAATCGACTCGCGCGCCGAGCGGCAATAAAGCGCCAGCGCCGCGCCCACCTGGCCGCCGCCCGCCATCGCCAGGATCGGGAACAGCGAGTTAAAGCCCTGCGCATCCATCAGCGCGAAATAGACCGGAATAAAACCCTGATGCACGCCAAACACGACGGCAATCAGGAACAGCCCGGCCAGCACCGCGCAGCCGAACGGGTTGCCGTTAAGGTGCAGGAATAGCCACGACATGCCTTTAAACAGCTCAACGCCGATCGGCATGATCACCGTGAAGGTTAACGCGCCGGTAATCAGGAGCGTGAGCAACGAGGTGAGGATCATGTCGAGGTTATCCGGCATGAATTTACGGATCTGCCGCTCGATCCAGGCACCCATGATCGCTGCGATCAGCACGCCAATAATGTTGCCGCGCGGATCAATACCCATACCGAAAAAGTTATCGATGCCGGAAAAATAGCCCACTGTCGCTTTCGGATCGTAACCGAGCACAAAGAGCGCGGCGATAATTGCGCCATTCACGCCGCTGCCGCCAAAGGCTTTCTGCGCGTTGTAGCCAATCAAAATCGGCAGGAAGGTGAACAGTCCTTTGCCGAAAACTTTCATATAACCAACGACATGGACAAGCGTGGCATTTTTTTCGGCGGCATTGATAATCAGGCTTTGCTCAATCAGGGTAGCGAAGCCGAGCAGCATCCCGGCGGCGATAAAGCCAGGGATTAACGGGGTGAAAATGGTCGAAAACTTCGCCAGAAACTGATGCACGCCGCTGGTCTGTTTCGCTTTCATCTGTTGTTTGGTATCGCTGGCGATACTTTTCAGCGACGCCGCTTCCACAGGCACGCTGGCACCGCCTGTCATCGCGCTCATCATTTCTGCCGCCGTTTGCGCTTTGCCGGGGCCAACGATGATTTGCAACTGATCCTCACTATTGACCACGCCAAGAACGCCAGGCAGCGCTTTAAGTCCGGCGTTATCAACCAGAGCATCGTTGTTTAACGTCAGACGCAGCCGCGTCATGCAGTTGCCGCAGGTTTTAATATTCTCTTTGCCACCCACCAATTGCAGGACTGTGGCAATAAACTGCTCGCTGATTTTGGCCATTAGTTGACTCCCGCGTGAGCCAGCGCCTGGCGAATAAACCCACCGTTGTCGGCTAACAGGCGTGCTGCCTGATCAGCGCTCAGCCCGCCTAACACCATGACGATGGCGGTTTTACAGTGCCCGTCGCAGGCTTTCAGCGCCTGAGTTGCGGTTTCGCTGTCGCAATCAGTCGCTTCCATCACGATATTGATTTGCCGCTGCACCAGCTTCTGGTTGGTGGCTTCCACATCGACCATTAAGTTGCCGTAGACTTTGCCGCTGCGGATCATCGCGCCGGTCGTTAGCATATTCAGCACCAGTTTCTGCGCTGTTCCGGCTTTCATTCGCGACGAGCCGGTAACGACTTCTGCACCCACCACCGGAACGATGGCGATATCGGCGATTTGCGCCATCTCACTGCCTGCATTACAGGTCAGCGCCACGGTGGTCGCACCGAGTTTTTGTGCATACTGCATCGCCGCAATGACATATGGCGTACGGCCACTGGCGGCGATGCCGACCAGGATGTCGTTAGCGTTAAAATTAAGCGCTTTAAGGTCCTCGACGCCAAGCGTCAGGCTGTCTTCGGCGTTTTCTACCGCCTGCAAAATGGCGCGATGGCCGCCTGCTATCAGACCAACCACCTGCTCGCGCGGGGTGCCATAGGTCGGCGGGCATTCGCTGGCATCAAGGATCCCAAGGCGCCCGGAGGTGCCGGCACCGCAGTAAATCAAGCGTCCACCTTTCTTGAAAGCCGCCACAATCGCGTCCACCGCCTGGGCGATCGCCGGGATCGTTTTTTCCACCGCCAACGCCACTTTTTGATCTTCACGGTTGATAACCCTCAACATCGCTTCGGTATCAAGCATGTCAATGTCAGCGCTGGCGGTATTGCGGCCTTCGGTAGTCAGTCTGGAGAGATCAATGTTCATCAACGTTTCGCTCAACTCGGTTTTGCTGTTATTTGCCTGCTGCACGGTGGCTCAGGCACCTGTTAAGGAATAATATATTACTCATAAAATGTTTAATAAGAATAATTTATTCTCATTTGCTTATTACGCCAGAAATGTGACGCCGTTCATACGGCAATAGTGCAGACAGATTTTACTTACTGGTATGTTTTTTAAGACTTAATTATTTAATGTCATTGATTGATGGGACTTTTCAACCTGTCTGCGTTAAAAGACCCTCCGGCTTTATCAATCTGTGGTCAGTCACAAATACCATTATGACGCCTGTTATCTGCAAGGATGATGCTATGCATAAAGTGAATTACGCCGCTAATTTCCCTCTCTGGCAGAGCCCGCAACTGTCGTTGCGTTGCAATTTACAGTGGCGCAGTTTTGCAAAGGTAGCGGTGCTCTTTAATGCGCAGGATAAGGCATTGCTCGGTGCGCAATGTGCAGCGTTAAGCCAGGCAGGTATAAGCGCGGAACAACTCTGGCCCGTTGCCAGAGCGTCGGGCAGGGATGGCAGACTGGCTGAATTACAGACACAGTGCATGGTATTGAGCGAAGCGCAACGGCAAGGGTGGAACAATGTCCTGCTGTTCGATGCCGGCTTTCAACTGGTGCAGGATGAAAGGGTGTTCGCGCAGGCGAATCGTATCTTTGCGAGCCTTAATCGACTGGACTGGCATGCGTTGCTGTTGGGGGGGCATTACCAGCATTCATCGCCGTTGCTGACGCTACCTGGTATCGCTCGTGTACATCACGCCGTGAGCGCTGCAGCCTATGCGGTTAACGCCAGCTATTACCCTGTGTTATTAAATGCTTACCATCGTGCGATAGAGCATGCCGCCAGCCTTAATGATATTTGGCCATTACTAATGGGAAAACATTGCTGGCTGGCGGTGAATCCTGGTCTGGTAAGCTGGCGTGATAACAGCCCTAAGCCGTTCCCTACTTGTCGTCCAGCGGGTAGAGAAAGATCATTCCGTTTTGCATAGTGACCAGCGGCACGCCATCTGGCCAAAGTTGCTGCATACGCACTTGCGAATGCATCAGTAAATCAATGTTGCTGGCAAGCAACGGGGTGTCCGGAGAGGGGACGAAATGAACAGGTGTGTAGGTAAAAAAGCGTTTCTCACCCGCCTGTTTTTTCTGCACGAAACTCCCTTTGAGCCTGAACTGAGGGTTATTCGGACTGCTGACATGGCTTACGATCGTCTCTCCAACGGTGGACAACTGGACGTCATAGAGCTCTTTTTGCTGCTGCGGCAAATCGTAAAAACCGAATTGCTGCGTTATGTTGCTGCCCGGTTTTAATGCCGGCTGCGAACGATGCCAAAAATAGCCACAGGCAGCGACAATCAGCGTCGTGAGCAACAGCATTACGCCGTACTTATGCGGTCTTGCAAGGCACCATTTCATCGAGTTTTCTCCGCGTTTCTTCAAGTATCAATTCATTAAGCGAAGCTAAATTGGCCCGCCACTGGTAGATCTGCATCGCCAGAATATTCTGCCCACAGGTGCTGTGTAAGCGCAGGGTAAAGTTCAGCGTTTGGTTATTACTTCGTGAATAGATGCTCAGGTTGATGGATTTCTTTTTTATCTGCTCATTTAAAAGGTGATAGGTGTCTTTGAGCCGGTTGTAGACTGTGGCTTGATCCTGCAGACGCTCGCCGGGTTCAACAAGCGTATACAGACGAATATTGCTATACGCGTTTTTTGCCAGTTCTTCAGCTTTCATCGTCTGACCGCGATCGATTGTCAAATAACCGATAAAGGCGATAAAAAGTACTGCCACCAGCAATAGCGATACGAAGGCTCCCCGGGGATAGCGTGTTGATTGCTCAGGCATTTCATAAACCACGTCAGAAGAGAGCGGCTGCGTATTGGCGGTGCTCACTTCTGTGAGAGATTTCTCATTATTTAATGAAATATCTTCTTGTGGGCTTTCAACCTGCTGGCAATATTCTGCATCCAGTACATAGCCCCGTTTAGGCACGGTGCGAATAATGCGTTGCTGTTTGCCGTCATCTTCCAGCGCCGCGCGCAGGGCGTGAATTGCGTTTGGCAGGCTGTTATTACCGATAACCCGCCCCTCCCAGACCTGGTTGGTCAGCTCTTCCCGTGTAAAAACCTTACCCGGGTTCTGTTGCAACAGATCCAGCAGTTTGAGCTGATACGCGCCCAGCCGCTTATGTTCTCCGGTGACTAAATGAATAATTGAGCCGGAAGGCAAATCAATTATCCAATTGTTAATGGCACAACAATGTTTTTTCATAACGAATTTCAAGTAGCTCCATCATGGAACAAGTGATTATTAAGGTTATGTACTGTAATTGAGAATTAATTAACGTGAAGGCGCGTGAGCAAATCTTCTGGCCCCAGTAATCATTCCATATGAGATATTAATAATACTACTGTGCGATAGATGAATTACACGCAAATTCATTAATTGCCGCTTTTCGGGGAATTAAGAATAGGGGATGTGATGTATCTTTTTACACCAGTTAAGGTGGGAAGCCGTGCAGTCCCGCTTATTGTGATTATGTGATGTTAATTTATTGTTGTTTATTTAATTAATCTTTTTACCCATTGAACTAATGAGAAACGTCAGCCTAAAGAATGCAAAAGCAGCATCCGTCTGTTTTTATGTAATAAATCTAGTCTGCGCCATTTAATAATGATGAGTGTAATTTCCTCTGAAACGGTAACGTTTCCCGATGAAGCGCGCTATGTCCGCGATTATTTGCCGCTGGTGCATAAAGTGGTGAAACAATTCGCCTGGCAGACCAGCAGCGTCATGGATAAAGACGATATGCGGCAAGTCGCCCTGACGGGGTTGCTCTTTTCATTGCGTCGTTATGGACAACCTGATGCGCAATTTGCCGGTTACGCCATCCAGCGCATTCGTGGGGCAATTCTTGACGAGCTACGCCAGCAGGACTGGCGTCCACGGCGGCTGCGCCAAAAGATGTACAAGCTCAACGACGCCATTCGTGAGCTGGCGCGTGAACTTGGCTATGTGCCGAATTTTAATGAATTAAGCGAACGGCTTTCTATTACACCAGAGGAGTATCAGCACTATTTATTACTCGACTCCGCCAGTGAGCTGGAGAGCCTGGATAACGATCTCCATTCCCACGCGCTGGAAAGCCGCCCGCTTGAAGCGGAAGTCGTGAATAGCCGTGCACTAAAAAGCGCGATAGCAAGCCTGACCCGGCGTGAACAGACGATTCTGGGGTTGTATTACCACCATGAATTAAGTCTGAAAGAGATTGCCTCAATGCTTGGACTGACAGAAGCCCGTATTTGTCAGCTTAATAAAGTAATAGTGCAAAAGTTACGGGCGTTTTTTGACGAATAAGTACGTTTCTCCTTCCGCTAAGGAATGAAAAATGTATTTAAGATTTTAACCCTTTGTTTTTATTAGTATTAATATTGTGAAATATTTAACTGTATCATCCATCGTTGCCCCCAGGCAGAGCGTGCTCCGCGGGTTTTTGGGGCTTTTTTTTCTTATTTTGCTTTCTGTGTTCCTGACAGGTTGCGCGCAGTCTAAACCGGTTAGCCGTACACAGGGGCCAACAATGCTTGCCGAACAGCGCAAGATCACCCATGAAGAGACACTGGCGGCGACGCGTAAGTCTAAAGTTGACAAGGTTGTGCAGCACCTTAAAAAACAGTTGGGTAAACCTTATGTCTATGGCGGCGTCTCGCCAGCGCGCGGTTTCGACTGTAGTGGGCTGGTGTTCTATGCCTACAACAAAGTGCTGAGTAATAAATTACCCCGCACCACCAAAGCCATGTTCCATGACAAGCGCTTAATGCGGGTAAAAACCGCGAACTTGCGCCAGGGCGATTTGCTATTCTTTCGCAGCAAATTACGCGGTCCGGTCGATCATGTCGGTGTCTATCTGGGGCATAACCGCTTTATCGAAGCGCCGCGCCGCGGGTTGAATATCCGTATCAGCCATTTTCTTGATGACTACTGGCAGGATCACTACCTCGGCGCACGCCGTATCCTGACAGGCAAACGCGTGCTCTGAATTCACGCCTCCAGCGCGTTATGAATTGCCTCGCCCAACTGTTTGATCACCTCGCGATTGGCGTCGGTCAGCGGCAGGGCGCAATTCAGACGCAGGCAGTTACGGTACTTGCCAGACGCGGAAAATAACGAGCCGGGCGCAATCTGGATTTTCAGGCGGCACAGCGCGCGGGAAACACAGACCATATCGACGGTTTCCGGCAACTCGACCCACAGTAAATAACCGCCTTGCGGGCGTGTCACGCAGATACCGCAGGGAAAATACTGGCGCACCCAGCAGGTGTAAGTTTCCAGTTGCTGCTGATAAACCTGGCGCATACGCCGCACATGCCGATGGTAATGACCGTCGCGAATAAACGCCGCAACCGCCAGTTGTGTTCCCGGCACATTGGTGCCGATGGCGGCATATTTTTTATGCAGCACCCGATCCAGATAACGCCCTGGCGCAATCCAGCCGACGCGCAGTCCCGGCGCCACGGTTTTGGTGATAGAGCTGCACAGCAGCACGCGGCCATCAATATCATAGGATTTTATCGTGCTGGGACGCGGGTATTCGGCTGCCAGCTCGCCGTAAATATCGTCTTCAAAAATCACGATGTCGTGGCGCTGCGCCAGCGCCAGCACGGCCTTTTTCCGCGCGTCCGGCATGATAAAGCCGAGCGGGTTATTGCAGTTCGGCACCAGAATCACGCCCTTAATGGGCCACTGTTCCAGCGCCAGCTCCAGGGCTTCCACGCTGATGCCGGTTTCGGGGTCGGTCGGAATTTCAATAGCTTTAATATCCAAACCACGCAGCAACTGCATCGTGCCGTAATACGAGGGGGATTCAACGGCGACAATATCCCCCGGCTGACACACCGCCAGCAAGGCGAGCGCCAGCGCCGGATGGCAACCGCTGGCGATGACAATATCGTCGGCGCTGACCGATGCGCCGCCGTCCAGCATCAGCCGGGCGATTTGTTCACGCAGTTCAAGGCGACCCGGCAGCGTGTCGTAGCTTAACGCCTCCATCACCTGGTGCTGGGCGATACGGCTCATCTCGCGCCACAGCGGTTTAAGCGTGAGCTGGGTGATATCCGGTGCGCCGCCGCCAAACGCAGCAATCGCTTTATCGGTGCGCGCGTCGAGCAGCGTCAGCACTTCATCCCACTGCGTGACTTCCACCGGCCGTTGTACCGGGCGCGACATCGCGGGCACCGGCGGTTTTGCCTTCCGTGGCGCCACAAAGTAGCCGGAACGCGGCTGAGGCGTTATCAGTTGCAGGCTTTCCAGCACCTGGTAAGCCTGCTGCACGGTGCTGATACTCACGCCGTGCTCCTGACTCAGGCTGCGCACTGACGGCAGTTTTTCGCCGTGACGATACAATCCCTGTTCAATGCGTTCTGCCAGCAGCGTGGCCAGATGTTGGTAGCGTGTCATGCTGTATCCTTAAAATTCACCATACAGATTTAAGAACCAGTACAGATTTGGGTGAAATTCGCGATTCAGACCTTGTTTTAAGCGATCTGTATGTTAAAGAAAAGTGATTTCTGAATCTGTATTGTAATGGGCGAGAACGGCGAAGATAGAGCTCTTTTCAGGCGAGGAGAGCATCATGGAATTTTTTGAAAATCGACCCAACCGCCCGTTTTTAGGGTTTGTTTTACTCTGGCGCAAACTGCAACGGCTGCGTGAGCGCGTAAAAACGCGGCGGCTGCTGCGCGCATTAAGCGACGAGCAGCTAAAAGACTTGGGGTTACGCCGCAGTGAACTGTGATAAGCGCGATAACGCGCGGAGATAACATCTTGTTATTTCCGCCCAACCGGCGTTGGGCTATGCTTAGCTCCACAACCTGAAGGGGAGAAAGCGCATGCACTTTATGAACGAAGACGACGAGAAAAAAGAGAAAGAGACTGGTAACGTCTCGCAGCTGATGCAGCAAAAACTGCTGGATGCCCGCTCGATCATTATCTCTGGCGAGATCAACCAGGCGCTGACAGAAAAAGTAGTCACTCAGTTACTGCTGTTGCAGGGTATCAGCGATGCGCCGATTAAGATCTATCTCAACAGCCAGGGCGGTCATGTTGAAGCGGCAGATACCATTCATGACATGATTAAATTCATCACCCCGGAAGTGCACATCATCGGCACCGGTTGGGTGGCAAGCGCCGGGATCACCATCCTGCTGGCGGCGAAAAAAGAGCACCGTTATTCGCTGCCGAACACCCGCTTTATGATCCATCAACCGCTGGGCGGCGTTCGCGGTCAGGCAAGCGACATTGAAATCGAAGCGAAAGAGATCATCCGCACGCTGGAGCGCGTTAACCGCATGATCGCTGAAGCGACCGGCCAGCCGGTAGACAAAGTGAAGCAGGATACCGACCGTAACTACTGGATGAACACCAAAGAAGCCATTGATTACGGAATCGTTTCTCGCGTGGTGAAATCCTACGGCGAACTGAATCTGGATTAAGTTTGTTAGCGACCTTGAGGCGAGAATTTTTTCTCGCCTTTTTTCTCTTCACGCCCGCCAAAATACACTTCTCCCTGACACATAATTTCTGCACACTGTGCGCATTTCTCATTACGGAGTGATGGCATGAAAAGCAGTATCAAAGCGGCGCTGGTGATGACAGCAACGCTAAGTGCGCCCGTGCTGGCGGAGCAAAGCGGCGTCTCGTTTGACCATAAAGACTGGGAAGTGGTGTGCGATAACACTCTGACCTGCCGTGCCGCAGGTTACAGCGCGGAAGAAGAGTCAAGCGGTTCGGTGTTGATTACGCGAAAAGCCGGTCCTGACACGCCGGTGACCGTTGATGTGGTGCTGGCAGAAATGGACGCCGATGAAACCACGCAACAGGCAGCGCTCAGCCTGTGGATCGATGGTAAATCACAGGGCGAGATCGCTACCGAGGATAACGATAGCTGGCGTTTATCTGATGCGCAGGCGCGCAGCATGATCGATGCCGTGAAAGGTAGCGGTAAAGTTGAATTCAAAGGCGGCGCGAAACCGTTTGTGCTCTCCGGCGACGGCGCATACGCCGTGTTGCTGAAATTTGATGACGTACAAGGGCGCGTGGGCACACCTGGCGCGCTGAGTAAAAAGGGCGATAAAGCGGAGAGTTCGGTGACGCCTGCGGTTGCTGCACCGGTGATCCAGGCGGTGGAAGTGAAAGGCGGCGAAGATCGCACGCTCACCAAAGCCGAAACCGCAGCGCTGAAACCGCGTTTGCTGGCGGCACTCACCAGCGGTAACGAGTGTGACCGCCTTGTCTCCCCGCAGGAACCGGTTATCGACGGTGATAACGACATTACCCTGACACCGCTGGATGGCAAACAGGTGCTGATCTCCACTCTTTGCTGGCGCGGGGCGTACAACGAAGGTTATGGCTACTGGGTGGTGGATAAAGCGCTGAAGGGAACGCCGCAATTTATAACTAACTCCGCGTCTGACTACAGCGATGGCGTGATCTCGTTGGGCCAGCGTGGTCGCGGCATTGGCGACTGCTGGGCTTCGGCAGAGTGGGTCTGGGACGGTGAAACCTTCCGCAAGAGCAGCGAATCCACCTCCGGCATGTGCCGCTATGTGCGTGCGGGCGGCACATGGGATCTGCCGGAATTCGTTTCGGAAGTGAAAGAGGCGAAGTAATTCGCAGCCCGATAAACGCTGCATTCAGCATTTTTGCCAGGTGCAGCGTTTTTCTTTTTCAGGCCGGAGTGCAAAGCATGTTAAACAGCCTTAACCACCTGACCCTGGCGGTTAGCGACCTTGCCCGCAGCGTCGATTTTTATCATCAACTTCTTGGTCTGAAACTCCATGCGCGCTGGGATAATGGCGCTTATCTCACCTGTGACGAGTTGTGGCTTTGCTTATCTGTTGACGCGCAGCGTCAGTATGTACCGCCAACACAAAGTGACTACACCCATTATGCGTTCAGCGTTGATGAGCGCGATTTCGCCCGCTTTGTCACCCGCCTTGAGCAGGCTGGCGTGGTGAGCTGGAAAGTGAACAAAAGCGAAGGAGACTCCTGGTATTTCCTCGACCCCGACGGGCACAAGCTCGAAGCACATGTCGGCAACCTTGCCCGGCGGTTGAAGGCGTGCCGTGAGAAACCGTACAAGGGGATGGTGTTTTTTGATTAGGCTTTCGCAATCTATGCTCTTTGCCATCCTCGTTTCTTGATACTTACCCTGATAACTATTATCGTACCCCGCCTGTGAAACGAGGGGATCGCGATGACTAAAGATGAACTGTTCGCCCGCCGACCGCTGGGTATGCGCATGGCGATGGTTGTGCGTCAGTGGCGTGCCACTATCGATCACGCATTGAGCGACACGGGCATCACACAGTCGGGCTGGACGGTACTGATGCAGCTTCACCAGTTAGGGGATAACGTCTCCGTCAGCGAACTGGCGGAAGTGCAGGGCATTGAGCTGCCGCCGCTGATGCGCACGCTGACACAGCTGGAAAAACAGGGGCTGATTGTGCGTACGACATCGCCGTACGACAAGCGCATTCGCCTGCTGGCGCTCACCGCCGGGGGGACGCATATGCTGGGTAAAATCACGCAAGTGATCGAAGCCTGCCAGTTGCGGGCTGCGGAAAATATTCCGCCAGCAGAGCTGCTCGCCTTTAGCGACACATTGAATCAAATCGCCTGTAATTTGCGTACGATGCGCGAAGAAGACAACCAAACCGAATAAGAAAATCATGACGCCAGAACAAAAGTTTGCCCGCTGGGTAAGGGTGAGTATTGCCTCTTTCCTGCTGATGTTTGTCTATTTTATCGTTGCCGATATCTGGATCCCGCTGACCCCGGACTCCACCGTGATGCGCGTGGTCACGCCGGTTTCCGCCCGCGTTTCCGGTTATGTCGCGCAAGTGTATGTACAAAATAACAGCCAGGTGAAGAAGGGCGATCTGCTGTTCGAACTGGATGCCACGCCGTTTAACAACCAGGTGGAAGCCGCGCAAATCGCGCTGGTCCAAGCAAAGCTCACCAATCAACAACTGGATGCGCAAATCGTTGCCGCGCAGGCCAGCCTGAAGACGGCGCAGCTTACCGCGCAAAACGATCGGATGACCTTTGAGCGCTATCAGAACCTGAGTGCTACTCACAATGTTTCGCAGTCTGACCTTGATAAAGTGCGCACCACCTGGCAGAGCAGCGTTCAGTCGGTGAACAATCTGAATGCCTCGATTAATGCACTGAATATTCAACGCGGCGATCGCGATGACGCCCGCAACGTGACGCTGCAAAAATACCGCAATGCCCTGCAACAGGCACAACTGAATCAGGGCTGGACGCAGGTTCGCGCCGAAGCCGATGGCACCGTAAGTAACCTGCAATTAAGCCCCGGATTTTATGCCGCGACCGGAAATGCCGCACTGGCACTGGTGCATGATAAAACCGATATCGTGGCGGATTTTCGTGAGAAGAGCCTGCGTCATACGCGCGTTGGCACCGATGCGGCGGTGGTGTTTGATGCGCTGCCGGGCCATGTATTCAAAGCGCATGTCACCAGCAGCGATGCCGGGGTACTGGCCGGACAACAGGCGGTGAACGGCGAGCTTTCAGAGCCGCAAACCTCTAACCGCTGGGTGCGTGACGCACAGCGTATGCGCATCCACGTCGCACTGGATGAACCGTTGCCAAAAGAACTCCCGACCGGTGCGCGCGCCACGGTGCAGTTGTATAACAGCGAAGGGGTGTTTGCGCGCTTCTTCTCGGGCCTGCAAATCCATCTCGTGAGCCTGTTGCACTATGTCTATTAATACGCTGGCGCGGGTTTTCACGCCCCACGGCAATATCGTTTACACGGCGAATGACTTTCGCCAGACGCTGCGCATCGTTTTTGCCGGGATGATAGCGCTCAGCGTATCGAGTTTTTATAACACCCAGTACGGTGTGTTTTATGTCGTCTATCCGGTGATGTTGCTGTCACTGGTGCCCGTATTTAATCGGCATGTGGCGAAACAGTTCATCTTCAGCGCAGTGATTAATTGTATCGAAATGGTGTTTATCATCGGCTATTTGTCACGTTGGCCGGTGATCATGACACTGGTGGTGTTTGCGCTGTACGTGATGCGTTTTCGCTTTATGAGCAAAGGTGCGCTGTTTCTGTTTGGCTCGGCGGGCGTGGTTTGTCAGAGTACGATGCTCAACTTTATGAGCTACCCCTCAAGCGACTGGCACACACTGCTGTTTTCCAATATTGAAGCCAGCATCATGGCGGTGGCGCTGAGTGCGCTGATGAACTATTTGATCCCGGATGTCGAGCCGCGCACCCGTCCGCCGATGATCGAGAAAAACGCCGCGCGCGTGCGCCACGAATCGCTGCTCTCCGGCACTGTGGCGACGATGATCTTTGTGGTTTTTCAACTGAGCGATCTCAGCGATTCGTTATCCGCGCTGATGGCCGGGATCTTGATCCTGTTCCCGATGCATTATCGCGGCGCGGTAATGAGTTCTGTGTGGCGCGTGGTCGGTGTGGTGCTCGCCTGTCTCTATATCCTGCTGATGCAGTTGATCCTCTACAACCACAGTAGCCATATGCTGCTGATGATGCCGTTGATTGGCCTCGGGCTGGCGTTCAGCGCGCGGCTGCATGTGATGGAGAAAGTTGGCGCGGGCGTCGGTTTTGCCAGTGTAACTACTATCGGCATCATGTTTGGGCAGAACTTGCACCCGGACACGGATTTAGTGTTCAGCGATCTCTATCGCATCGTTTCCGTGACGGTGGCGCTGCTGGCGACGCTAACGATGATCTATCTGGTACACCTGATCCTGAATCGCTTCGACGCCACACGGTTTGTGATTGAGGAACAGTAAGCGGGAATGCGCCCAAAAATGCGGTGGTTATCGGGCCTAAGGCACTGTGCAGACTCGGTTTTACAGGTCGTCTGCAGCGCCCGCTCGTTATCCCACTCGCGTGAATTCGTCACCGTCACAGCGGTAAACCGCCTCGGTGACATTGGGTATCAGCCACTGATTGACCACATCCGCTTCGCTGTGAAAACGGATGCATAATCCGCAGCCACCTTTTAGCTGGCGCGGAATATCCTGCACGCGAAAAGCGATCCCCGCCGACTGCATCGCTTTGCGCGTTTGCAGCACGCCGGGTGTGGTGTGGAACAGCAATAGGTATTCCGCCATTAGCGTTTCCTCTGCCGCTGGCCGATTAACGCCGCGCCCAGCGCGCCCGCGTACTGGGCGTCGTTATGCGTAAAAACATCGCTGGCCAGATGCCCGGCCAGCATGCGGCGGAAAGTGGCGCAGTGGCTGACGCCACCGGTAAACAGCAATGGCCCTTGCGTGGAAAGCCGCGAGATGAAATGCGCACTGCGGCGCGCCATGGCGTTGATCACCCCGGCGAGAATCGCTTCCGGTGCGATACCTGCCGAACGCAGGCTGATCACTTCGGATTCGGCAAACACCGTACACATGCTGGTTAGCGGATGCGGCTCCACGCCGTCGGTGATGGCTTCCAGGTGCTCCACCTGCGTACCCAGCGTGCGCGAGATAACGTCCAGAAAACGCCCGGTTCCGGCGGCGCATTTGTCATTCATCAGAAAATCGGTGAGATTGCCCTGTTCATCCAGCGCGATCACTTTGCTGTCCTGCCCGCCGATGTCGATCACCGTACGTGTTTGCGCGAGCAACAAACGTGCGCCGAGGCCGTGGCAGGAGATTTCGGTAACCTGTTTATCGGCGAAATCGACCAGTTGCCGCCCGTAACCGGTCAGCGTCAGAAAGGGTTTTTCACCCAGCCCTTCGCACAGGGTTTCCCATGCCTCGACAATTGATGTCGCCGGGCGAAACGAGGTCGGGCACAGGAAGCGCCGCACAATCGTCTCGCCCTGGAGCAAAATGCCTTTGGTGGTGGTCGAGCCGGAATCAATACCAACGGTAAACGTCACGCCCGCTCCTTATAACATCTCGATAAACGCGGCGACGCGGGTGCTGAGCTGCCCGATATCCGCTGTCGAATAATCCGTTTCAATGGCCATATAGGGAATGTTGTGCTGCTGGCGGACATGGCGTTTGATCGCCAGCGACTCCACCGCGTAGGTATGGCAGGCCTGCAAAATCACATCGATAACGCCATCGGCCTGGTATTCGTCGACCATCTGGCTGAGCAGTTTCAGGCGCTCATCATTAGGGGAGATACAGGAGCAGCCGATTGCCAGATATTTGTCGGTCAGCGCGTCGTAAACATCGCCGCTCTCCTCGACGCAGCGCTCGGTGGCTTTTGCGCCGGTACAGTTTTCGTAGCCCACCACCCAGCCGCCGTTCTCTTCAATGGCGCGCACCACTTTTTCCGCCGCGCCGCCAATCGGGCAACCGGTGATTAAAATACGCGGGCGAGGATCCAGCCGTTTACCTGCTTGCCACTCCTCGCGGATCCGCGCCGCTGTGGTGTTCAGTTCATCGATCAGCGCCGATTTATCAAAGCGGAAGGTCGCGCCATACACCACTTTCAGAATATCCGCGCCGCTGATCGCTGGTGGATTGAGCTGCCCGACGCGGTAGAAATTCGCCAGCGCCTGGCGCTCGCGGTTTTTCAGCGCGATAGCCTCGCGCAGCGCTGCTTCGCTAATCGGCTGACCAAAACGTTGCTCAATCGCCTGCTGTAAGCGCAGGATCTCGGCTTTCCACAACGCGCGGGAAGCGGCGTCTGCTGCGCTGTTCGGCAACTGCATGACATGGACGGCTTTGAATTCCGCCATGTATTCATACATTTTCTTTTTGCCGTCGCAGGTGGTTTCAC
This sequence comes from Kosakonia sp. SOY2, assembly GCF_027109175.1. Classification (NCBI taxonomy): domain Bacteria; kingdom Pseudomonadati; phylum Pseudomonadota; class Gammaproteobacteria; order Enterobacterales; family Enterobacteriaceae; genus Kosakonia; species Kosakonia sp. SOY2. The sequence goes on along the minus strand of NZ_JAPVXH010000004.1, from coordinate 260,890 downwards.
CCACCACCAGATCGGAAAAGTAGAAGTAGGGGCATTTGTCGGTTTTGCCAAAGCCGTAGCTGCTTTTGATCAGCGGACAGAGGTTGCGCGGCAGGTCTTTTTCCGCCTCTTCAATGGTTTCATCATTGGTGGAACAGAGGGAAACCACTACCGCGCCGGCGGCCATGGCAATCTCTTGTGGCATAAAGGTGCAGTAGGTGCCAACCAGCGGGATCCCTTGCTCTTTGAGATCCATCACGGTGAGAAAACCTTTCTGGCGGGCTTCAGAAAACTGTTCAAAAACATCTGGCAGGGCGGTGATAAGCGACATGATTTTCCTTCCCCGTAACACGGGAGAGTTTGAAAAGAGGCCGCATTATAGGCATGCAAAAAGTGTGGAGATATTGATCTCCGGCGGATGAAAAGGGGAAAAACTCTTTTCAGCAAGGTCAGATTATTTTTTTGAGATCCATCTCTTCCTGAATACGCTCGCTGTAGAGCGCGTGTGTGCGAATCGCTTCGTCGATGCCTGCGTTATAAAAAGCAGGGCCAATCTGTTCGGCAATGAAGTCGATAAAGAACTCGGCGTCAAACTGCTCCAGTTCCAGCTCAAAATTCTGCTCACAGTAGGTCTGCAATTTTTTGCGTAACTGCTCGCGTTCGCTGGTGGTGAGGGTAATGTCGGCCATCGTTTCTCCTGGCAAATTAGAAAGCGCTAACGTGCAGCAGCGCGGGCAACTGCGACAGTAAATAGAGAATAAGGCCGATCGTTCCGCCGACGAGCGTGCCGTTGATGCGGATAAATTGCAGATCTTTGCCGATATTCAGCTCGATTTGCTGCGACATATCCCGCGCGTCCCAGCTTTTCACCGTGTCGCTGATATGGCGGGTGAGAAACGCGGCGAACTCCGGCGCCACGCGGTGCGCGGCTTGTTCCAGATGTTCATTTAACGAGGCGCGCAGCGCGCCATCCGCCAGCAGCGTTTCGCCGAACCACAGGCCCGCGTCGGTGATGCGTTTTTGCATACGCGAATCGTCAGACTGCATATCCGCTTTCATCCAGTTACGCAGATCCGCCCACATTTCGCCGACATAGTGGTTAAACGTCTCATCGTTTTTCAAATACTCTTTGATGTTTTCTGCGCGCTCGGCCATTTCCGGATCGCTTTTCAGACTGGCGATCAGCTTCATCGTCGCGCGATCGAAAGCCTGGCGGATCTGATGCGTGCTGTCGGCATTGACATCATCAAGCAGCGAATTGACCGCCTCGGAAACCCAGTCGGCACTCTGCTCGCCCAGCCATTCAGTAGGCAGGATCTTCGCTTTCATCGGGTGATCGGTTTTCAGCCAGCGCACAATCTGGCGGGCAATAAAATCGCGGCTACTTTGCCGTTGCAGCAGGGCGATCAATTGCGCAATGACGGTATCCAGCAATTTCTGGTGACGATTATTGCGGGTCAGGCTTTCCAGTAGCAGCGCGCTGGTTTCGGTGAGATCCACTTTGTCGATGGCTTTGTGCACCGCGCGGCGTAACAGACGCTGGATGCGGCTGTCGTCAGCCATCTCCAGAAAGCCGCTCATCACCTGCAACAGATGCACGCCCACGCGCTGGGCGTTTTCGGGCTGGCTGAACCAGACGCCAATCATCTGCGCAGGCTGGTGGCGATGAATTAACGCGACAAGCGATTGGGTATCAAGAAACTTTTCCTGGACGAACTGGCCGAGATTGTCGCCGATCCGCTCTTTATTACGCGGGATAATCGCCGTATGGCGGGCAATAAACGGGAACGGCACGCGGTGAAACAGCGCGACCACCGCGAACCAGTCCGCCAGCGCGCCGACCATCGCCGCTTCGGCAATGGCTTTCACCCCGCTTACCCAGAAGTTGGGCGGCAGGAACAGTGTGGTGATAAACGTCGCGGCCGCAACCAGCAACAACGACAGCGCCAGACGCTTGGCGCGCTTAAGTTCTGCGAATTTATTCATGGTTTAAGCATATAACCCAACGCCGGGTTCTTGCAAAAGGTTAAATCCTAAGCAGATTACGCAGCATGCTCCACAAAATCGACATCCCGAACACCATTAACACCGCGCCTGCGACGCGCTCTATCCACCACACACTTTGCCTCAGCCGCTTTTGCACGGCGGGCTGGCCAATCAGCGATACCACGGCCAGATCCCACACTAATACGACCATCACCATCCACACGCCGCTCACCGACTGCTGGAGCAGCGTGACGTCCGGGCCGAGCAGGGCGGTCATCAGCGCAAGGTAAAACAGCGCGTTTTTGGGATTGAGCAGTGCGGAGCCAAGCCCGAGTAAAAACTGTTTCCGCAGGCTCGGGCACGGCTGACGGGTTTCATTGACGCTAAGCGTCTGCGCGCGGCTGTGCAGCAGGTGCCAGCCAATCCACAGCAAATAGATCGCGCCCAGCAGTTCAATGGCGCTAAAGAGCACCGTGAACTGGCGCAGCGCGCTCGCCCCGATAATCACTATCAGGATATAAAACGCATTACCTGCGGCGATGCCCGCGCACAGCCCGGCGCTGCCGCGCAGGCGATAGCGGATCGCAAACCCCATTAACAGAAAGAAATCCGGGCCGGGGCTAAGCAGGGCGACAAAGTGCGCCAGCGCCAGTGCCGGAAACGCGGTGGGAAACAACGCCATAGTGACCTCCACAAAAAAATGAAGTTCACCTTAGCGGCGCGTCGGCGCTATTTATTGTCGGATATTGATCGGCCAAACGCGTACTGGCGCGGTGTGGCAGCGGTGTAGTTCACAAAGGTTCGGTGGAAATGGCTCTGATCGGCAAATCCGCTCTGGTAGCCGACATCCGCCAGGGGATCGCCCGCGCGCAGGCGGCTTTTGGCAAACTCAACGCGCGCGATATTCAAAAAGCTGCCCGGCGTCAGGCCGGTGTCCTGCCTGAAGGTGCGGATGAGCGTCTCTTTGCGCAGGGAAAAAGCGCTGGCCAGCGCATCAAGCGTGGGCGGTTGCTGCAAATCGTGGGTTAACGCCGCCAGCACCTGCTGGCTTACGGGCCGCAGCGGCGCACAGTGATGCGAACCGCGAGGTAAGGCGCTGAGCAGGGCATCGAGTGCGGCGGGTAATGGCGGCGAGTCGTCACGCTCAATTAACGTCACGATACGCATGTACAACTTGAATAACACAGGGTCGCGAATGACCTGCTGCTGGCTGTTTTCATGCGGCAGGTAGAGCATATGGTAGCTGCGTGGTTGCCCGGCGAAGGGGTTACAACTGTGAGGCGCGTGCGGTGGAATGACCATCAGATCGCCCGGCTGGAGCAGGTATTCCTGCCCGTTGCAGAGGCAGCGGGTTTGCCCCTCAACAATTGCTCCGATTGAAAGCTCAGCATGGCGATGGCGCTTATAGGCTTGCCGGCTACGCCAGGTGCTGCGCAGCTCAACGCCGGGTAATGCCTGCGGGCGGCAAAATGATTGCTGTATATCGCGCGTCATCGACATGTTTTGCCTCGTCTGGTCGGCTTTCTGGTATACCACACCCCTTTATTTATCGCGAAAGGCATTATGCAATAGCCGCCACATATGGTGGGCGGCTGGCGTAAAACGCCGATCGGAGCTGCGCAACAGGTGGCACTGAGCGCTACTGGCGACAGGATGATCGAGCGGTACAGCGACCAGCGCACCAAGGCGAATGGGATCGGCGGCGGCATAAGCGGTCATAAACGAGATGCCCAGCCCCGCCTGGCTTAGCCCCATCGCGGTGGAGAACTGGTTACAACGATATGCCGGATGAAATTGCAAACCCTGGCTTTTGAACATGGCATTCATATGGCGTTGCAGGCCGAAATTTTCCGTCAGGGCTATTAATGGATAGTCGACCAGCTCTTCAATGGTGATGCTTTGCCGCTGCGCGATAGGGTGCTGTGGCGAGACCACGGCGCAAATCGGCCCCCACTGAAAGCTGTGGCGCTTGAGTTCCGGCGAACCGATTGGGCCAAAGGCCAGCGCCATATCCGCTTCGCCGCTGACGATGTCATTGAGCATCTCCTGCATGCTGCCCACCACAATATCGACAAAAACCTGCGGGTACGACTTGGCAAATTCACGCATCACCCCTTCGATAAAGGCGGTGATCAGCCCACCGCCAATGCGCACCGAGATGGTGCCGCCGCGCATATGGCGCAGATCTTTTAACTGGCTTTCCAGCTTTTCGCGTCGCTGGCGGCTGGCAAAATAGTCTTCCGCCAGCAGGCGTCCCGCTTCGGTTAATACCACGTTACGCCCGCGCCGCTCCAGCAACGGAAGTTGTAGCGCACGCTCCAGTTGCGCGATCTGGCGGCTGACCACGGACGGGTTAACTCCCAGGATATCTGCCGCGCGACGGATCCCGCCCTGGTTACCCACTTCATATAAATAACCCACCTGCTTGTCCTGGAACATTCGCCACATTCCTTCTCAACTGTTGACCTGAAAGCAACAATAACATCAATAAGCGGATATTTATCATCCAGATTGAATAGTGATAATCAAATTAACCGCCCTGTTTTGTGAGTGAAAGAAAATGAAAAACTGAATCTGCATTTCTGCACCAAAAGGGTGCCCGATAACGGTGAGAAATTATTTTATTAGGATGTTCTTAATGCTTAATTAAATAATTTTTTAGTTACTTTGCTTTTAATTCTCGGTATTTCACGGGAAGGTTTTTTGTTGCGTAATAATTCGCGATAAAAGGTTTTTATTTTAGCGTCTGGCTATTCAGGCACGGATCCTGCTTAGTAATAAGTCATTGTCATCTGATTATTTCAAAGAGAGATGTTATGAGTGAATCGAAAACGCTGGAGCAACCCGCGAAAGAGCACGCGGAAGAGTGGAAGGTCGGGCCTGGCGCCTGGATTTCGTTAGTGATTGTTCTGCTGGTTTTTTCCGGCTTCTTTTTCAAAGTCGAGGGGATGGCGTGGCTGGGCGCGTTTGACTTCACCACGCTGGGCGGCACGTTCGGCACGATGAAGACACCGGAAACCAACACCTTTATCGGCAGTGGCGGCATCAGCGCGAAGGCCGGTTTCCTGTTTGCGCTGTCGCTGGTGCCAACGGTCATGCTGGCGCTGGGGTTGCTGGAGATTTTTACCCATTACGGCGCGATCCGCGCGGCGCATAAATTGCTGACCCCCTTGCTTAAACCGCTGCTGGGTATTCCGGGTTATACGGGGCTGGCGCTGATTACCGACCTGCAAAGTACCGATGCCGGGGCGGCTTTAACCAAAGAGTTATACGACAGCGATAAAATTACCCGTAAAGACGTGGTGATTATGGGGGCGTGGCAATATTCCGGCGCGGGCTTAATCAATAACTATTTTTCGATTGGCTCAGCGATGTTCGCGTCATTAACCATCCCGATTATTGTTCCGCTGGTTTTAATGTTTGTCCTTAAATTCGTGGGCGCAGCCGTGGTTCGTCTGGCATTAAATACTGTTTATAAGCGAGATTTCGACAATGAATAATTCCGCAAAAGTCTCTGGTAATCCGTTCGATATTTTCGTTATTGGTGCGCGTAAAGGTTTTAATATCGCCATTAATAATCTGATGCCGAATGTATTAATGGCCTACGTAATCGCCGAAATGCTCAATTTACTCGGCGTGATGCAGATTATTGGCCATCTTTGCGCGCCGTTAATGGGGCTGTTCGGCCTGCCGGGGGAAGCGATTACCGTGTTGCTCACCGCCTGGCTTTCGTCTTCTGCGGGAACCGGCGTGGCGGTGAGCCTGCTGAGCAAAGGCCAGCTTGATATGGGGCAAATCACCATTCTCGCGCCCGCCATCTTTTTAATGGGTTCGCAGCTACAGTATATGGGCCGCCTGTTGGGCGTTGCCGATGTGCCGAAGAAGTACTGGCCGTTACTGATGGCGGTCAGCATTCTCAATGCCGTAATCGCCATGCTGATTATGCGCGTTATTGCCTGAGTACCAAGGAGTAAGACGTGTCACGCACACTTGAGCATTTTAATTACCTGCATCAGATCCCGGAACTCGGGTTCGAAGAGTATAAAACCTCCGCTTATATCGCCGGGGTACTGGAGGCGGCGGGCTATCAGGTCACGCGCCAGGTCAATAACACGACCGGCATTGTCGCGGTGCTGGACAGCGGTAAACCGGGGCCAGTGCTGGCGCTGCGCGCCGATATGGATGCGCTCGGGCATATCATTGACGGTGAGCATGTCGCGCGCCACACCTGTGGGCACGATGGGCACTCCACGGTGGTGTTGACCACCGCGCAGGAAGTGATCGCCGAAGGAGTAGTAAAAAAAGGCAAGCTGAAGTTCATCTTCCAGCCCGCGGAGGAACTGGGTACCGGGGCGATTGCGCTGACGGAGGCTGGCGTGCTGGACGATGTCGACATGCTGCTTGGTTTCCACCTGCGTCCGCTGGAAGAGTGCCCGATGGGCCAGGCGGTGCCAGCCATGTATTACTCAGCGTCTGCCACGGTGGAAGTAGTATTCCACGGCAAAGCGGCACATGCGGCGCGGCCCCACTTAGGTGTGAACGCGCTGGACGCGGCCGCCCACGCAGTGCAGGCGGTAAACGGCATTCATCTTGCGCCATCGCTCACCTGGAGCGCGAAAGCGACGCGCTTTCTCTGTGACGCCGGGGTGACCAACTCAATTCCTGATAAAGCACTGGTGTGCTGGGATTTGCGTGCGGCGGAAAACGACGCCATGGCTGCGCTAAAACCGCAGGTATTGCGCGCGATTGAAAGCAGTGCGGCGGCATACGGCGCACGGGCTGAGATCCGCATTCTGAAAGAGATGCCTGCGGCGATCATTGATGACGAGGCAACTGAGGTGGTTTCCCGCGCGATTCGCAGCGTGTTTGGCGATGCGGGGCTGACCGCGCCAAAATCCACACCTGGCAGCGAAGACTTTTTCCACTACCTGCGCCTGCGCCCACAGGTGAAAGGCGGTTTCTGGGGGCTCGGTGCCAACCTGATGCCGGGTCTGCATCACCCGGAGATGCACTTTGACCGCGACGCGCTGGCGCTCGGTGTAAAAGTGTTTAAAGCCTGCGTGCAGGATGTGCTGGGCTGATTTTATGGCTTCCAGCGGCGCAGCGTGGTCTCCTGTTCATAGGGCATCGGCGTGGGCCAGGTAATAAACTCGACGATGCTGCCCCAGGGCGTACGGCCATAGCAAAAACAATTGCCTGCACCTTCCTCCATGGGAAAACCTAGCGGCTGCGGCGTGGTAAATACCTCGCCGCCCGCTGTATTAAAGCGTTGCAGCGCAGCGTCGATATTATCGCTGTAGACCGCAAAATGTTGTAGACCAAAATCGCTGGCCCGCAGCGGCTCGCGCTGGTCTGGCCCGTGCATTTCGAAGAGTTCGATGCCGGGGCCATGCTGAAGTTTGAGCATGCGTATGGATGTGATCGTCGTACCCGGCACCAGGCGTAACGTTTTTTGCTGCGCCTCGTTATCAAGATTCTTATCTTCTGGCGCGACGGATTGATAAATCAGCTGCGCGCCCAGCGCGTCAATCAGAAAACGGGTCGCCTCTTCAATATCCGGGACGGTGATACCAATATGATCGATGCCGCGAATGCTCATGTTCCCTCCTGTTAATGGCTCTTTTTAAAGCATAGAACAGATGCGTGGAGTGTTTTTGCTGGTTAGTCGTGAAAAACATTTCGGTGGTAGTTATTTTTTTTAATTTATTGCATCAATAAAGATAGAGAGTCGCGGTATTTACCGATATCGGCACTGATACTGGATTGTTTGAATAATATTGCTCAATATAATCAGGGCCCCGATTAGATGCTCCGGGGGAATTATTTTGCGGCGATAGTAATACAGCCGTTCGTAACCTTAATACCTACCTTCGCATCGATTTTAAAACCCGCTTTCTCCAGCCAGTCACCCACTAAACGAATTGCCGGAGATTACAATGTTTTTTTGGATGAGTTGTCACTTAACTAACTGTTAAATTTATTTTTTTTTAAAGGAGGGCTGATTTAACATAAACCATAGAGACTGCAAAACAGTCATGACCACTATTCCTTGTCAATAGAGATTGTGATTAGCGGTGCGGATGTGCGCCAACGCATTCACACTCAAAACAGGTACCAAACACCAGGAAATAAAGTCAAAATCCACATGTAAATAGACTGAAAAGTAATGCAATGAAGTCCGAAAAAATAAATTGAGGATGTTCATTTTTTATTATAACTAATGTTTCTGCAGCTTTAATGTTAGTGCCATTTATAAAAGCACTATTTACTTTTTATTTTCTGTATCAGAAACGTCTGTATATACCCAACTTTACTTTCAGGCCCGGTCGTTTTTACTACCCTTATTACCCTAAGCGGTAAATAAGGAGACAAATATGGCTTACCAGACAGTGAATCCTTTTAACAACCAGCTCATTAAAGAGTATCCCAATCATAGCGACGCCGATATCGAAGTGGCGTTACGTCAGGCCGATGCGCTGTATCACTCGTCCTGGTCCAGGGGAAATATTGAACAGCGGTTGCCGATACTGCATAAACTTGCCGATCTGTTGGAAAACCAGCAGGAAGACCTGGCGAAAATCGCCAGCCGGGAGATGGGCAAGTTAATTGAGCAGAGTCGCAGCGAAGTGAAGATTTGCGCGCAGATAGCCCGTTACTACGCGGATAACGCGAAACAATTCCTGGCGCCCGTTAAGTATGAAACGGCGCTGGGAGAGGCGTGGGTGGAGCATCATCCGATCGGCGTGATCATGGCGGTGGAACCGTGGAACTTCCCTTACTATCAGTTGATGCGTGTATTGGCACCAAATCTTGCTGCCGGTAACCCGGTTATCTGTAAACATGCCAGCATCGTGCCGCAGTGCGCAGAAACCTTTGCGCAGCTGGTGCGCGAAGCGGGCGCACCGGAAGGTGCGTGGACGAACCTGTTTATCTCGTCCGATCAGGTTTCGGCAATCATTGCCGATCCGCGTGTGCAAGGTGCAGCGTTGACCGGATCGGAAAAAGCCGGTAGCGCGGTGGCGGCTCAGGCGGCGAAACACATCAAGAAATCGACGCTGGAGCTTGGCGGTAACGATGTATTTATCGTGCTGGACGATGCGGATCTGGAAAAAGCGGTTGAGACTGGTGTGCAAGCGCGTCTGGCGAACGCCGGGCAGGTCTGTACCGCCGCGAAACGCTTTATTATTCATCAGGATATTGCCGATCAGTTCCTGCGTAAGTTCACCGAGGCTTTCCAGCAGGTGAAAATGGGCGACCCGCTGGATGAAAGCACCACACTTGGTCCGCTCTCCTCGAAAGAGGCGCTCAATACATTGAGCAAACAGGTGAGTGAAGCGGTACAAAACGGGGCAAAACTGCACTTCGGCGGCAAACCAGCGAACAGCGAAGGCAACTTCTTCGAACCCACCATTTTGACGCACATTACACGCGACAACCCTGCCTATTTTGACGAGTTCTTTGGCCCGGTGGCGCAAATTTATGTGGTGAATAATGATGAAGAAGCGGTACGCCTGGCTAACGATTCACACTATGGCCTTGGCGGAGCCATCTTCAGCCGCAACATTCAGCGTGCCAAACAGATGGCGTCACGCATTGAAACCGGCATGGTCTATATCAACTGGCTGACGGATACCGCTGCAGAGTTACCATTCGGCGGGGTGAAACGCTCCGGGTTTGGTCGCGAGCTGTCTGATTTAGGTATCAAAGAGTTTGTGAATCAGAAGCTGGTGGTGGTACGCCAGTAATGTTTAATCTTTCTTCCCCCTCGCCGGAGGGGGAAGCCGCAGGCGTTATTTCTTCAAACCTGCAAATGCTGCTCTGATCTCGTCTTCCGGAAGCTGTACGCCAATAAATACCAGCGTGCTGTGCGGCGCTTCGTCGCCCCACGGGCGATCCCAGTCTGCGCTGTAAAGGCGCTGTACGCCCTGGAACAGTAAGCGGTTTGGCTCGCCGTCGATCCATAACATGCCTTTATAGCGCAGCAATTTTTCGGCAAAGCTCAGTAACAGGTTTTCCATTACGCGGGAGACGTCGCTGATATCCACCGGGTAATCCAGCTCGACCACTATTGAGTTGATGTCGTTTTGCTTGTCGCCGATAAAATGGAAGCGCGGTTTTGCCGCCACCACGTTCTCTTCCAGCATAAAACCATTGGTATTAAACAGTTGCGCCAGCTCGATATCGCCATGCGTCACGGTATAAATCGGGGCGCGGGCGTTGATGCGGCTTAAGCGTTCGCGCAGTTTTTCACACTCGCCTGCGACATCCGTTTTGGTCAGCAGAATACGGTCGGCATAACCCACTTGTGACTGTGCCAGCGTGAACTGATTCATCTGCTCATCGGCATGTACCGCATCGACCAGCGCAATGACGCCATCCAGCAGATAGCGCTGGCAAAGGATCTCATGAGCGAAAAAGGTTTGAATGATCGGCCCCGGATCGGCCATGCCGGTGCACTCAATTACCAGCCGATCAAAGGCGATATCGCCACGATCGAGGCTGTCGAGCAGATCCAGCAGCGCATCTTCCAGCTCATTGGATCGGCTACAGCAGATACATCCATTGGTCAGGGTTTTTATTTGCGTGGCGCGATCGCCAATCAGTTGATCATCAACAGACACTTCGCCGAATTCATTTTCGATAACGGCAATTTTGTAGCCGTGTTGCTCATTGAGGATATGGCGTAAGAGGGTGGTTTTGCCGGCGCCGAGAAAACCGGTCAACAAGGTTACTGCAATCGGGGTCATAGATTCTCCTTTAGCAACAGCGGACACCGCCCTTGCCGTCTCCGCCGTAACGCGCCTGCTGGCGTTCGCGGAAGAACGCTTCGTAAGTCATGTACGGCTTATCCGGATGGTTGGTTTTCATATGATCAACGTAGTTGTCATAGTCCGGGATGCCAATCAGCATCTTTGCCGCCTGACCGAGGTATTTTTTGGCTTCGCCTAAGTTACCAAACATCATTCTTCTCAGATATATGTGAAGCCCGCAGAGGCAGGCTATTTTGCTTGCTATTTTGAACGGGCAGTGTTCAACCTGGCTGCGCCAATGACGCCTGCGAAACAGATGTAACCACCCTCAACGGTGGTTACATCATCACGCGTTATATGCCGGATGCGTAGCGTCATCCGGCAACTGGTTTAGTGGTGTGAAGAGGTTTTCACACCGCCTTCCGGCACCGGCACGTACGGCGTTTCTTTGTCGGTACGCACGGTGTTGTTACGCACCTGCAACCAGGTTTTGATGCCATAGAAGATGATGCTGTACACCACCACCAGGAACAGAATACTCAACCCGGCGTTGGTGTAGTTGTTCACCACGATATGGTTCATGTTGGCAATCTGCTGCGCGGTCAGATCTCCGCCACCGGCGGCAATCTTCTCTTTGTACTGGTTAGCCATATACAGGAAGCCTTCCAGTTGTGGGTTGGTGCTAAACAGTTTCAGACCCAGCGCCCAGGTGGTGCACAGCAGCAGCCACATGGCAGGAACCACGGTGACCCAGATGTATTTGGTACGCTGCATTTTCACCAGCACCACGGTGCCCAGCATCAGCGCGACGGCCGCGAGCATCTGGTTAGAGATACCGAACAGCGGCCACAGGCTTTTCACGCCGCCCAGCGGATCAACCACGCCCTGGTACAACAGATAACCCCACAGACCCACGCAGCCCGCAGTACCAATGACGCCGGCTACCAGCGAGTCGGTTTTCTTCAGGAACGGCACGAAGTTACCCAGCAGATCCTGCAGCATAAAGCGGCCCGCACGCGTACCGGCATCCAGTGCGGTGAGGATGAACAGCGCTTCAAACAGAATACCGAAGTGGTACCAGAAGCCCATGTCCGCCATCGGGATGATTTTGTGGAACACGTGCGCGATACCAACGGCCAGCGTCGGTGCGCCACCAGCACGGTTCAGTACGGACGGCTCGCCGATATCTTTTGCGGTTTGCAGGATCTGCTCCGGCGAAATCACAAAGCCCCAGGAACTGACGGTCGCCGCTGCGTGCGCGGTGACATCTTTCAGCTGCGCCAGAATCATCGGCGCGTTATCACCACCCAGCTCATGCAGGTTCGGCATAGTAATGCCCAGCCCTGCTGGCGGTGTGTTCATGGCGAAGTAGAGACCTGGTTCGATAATGGAGGCGGCAACCAGCGCCATCACTGCAACAAAGGATTCCATCAGCATTGCGCCGTAACCGATAAAGCGTGCGTCGGTTTCGTTAGCCAGCAGTTTCGGCGTGGTACCGGACGCGATCAGGGCATGGAAGCCAGATACCGCGCCGCAGGCGATGGTAATAAACAGGAACGGGAACAGCGCACCTTTCCACAGTGGCCCAGTACCGTCGATGTACTGCGTCACCGCAGGCATTTTCAGTTCCGGGTTGAGGATCACGATGCCCAGCGCCAGACCGACGATCACGCCGATTTTCAGGAAGGTCGCCAGGTAGTCGCGCGGGGCGAGGATCAGCCACACCGGTAAAAGTGCGGAGACAAAGGCGTAACCCACCAGCGCAAAGGTGATGGTGGTGTCTTTAAAGGTCAGCGCCGGGCCCCAGTAAGGATCGTGCGCGATAACGCCGCCAAACCAGATGGAGGCCACCAGCAGCACAATACCGATAACCGAGACTTCACCAACGCGTCCCGGGCGCAGGAAGCGCATATAAATACCCATAAACAGGGCAATCGGCACGGTTGAGCAGACAGTGAAGACACCCCACGGGCTTTCCGCCAGCGCTTTCACCACAATCAGCGCCAGCACCGCGAGGATGATGATCATAATCAGGAAGCAGCCAAACAGCGCGATGGTCCCCGGCACGCGGCCCATCTCTTCTTTCACCATCTCACCAAGAGAGGCGCCGTTACGGCGTGAAGAGATAAACAGCACCATAAAGTCCTGCACCGCACCGGCCAGCACCACGCCCGCCAGCAGCCACAACGTACCCGGCAGGTAGCCCATTTGCGCGGCCAGTACCGGACCTACCAGCGGGCCTGCGCCGGCGATAGCGGCAAAGTGGTGACCAAACAGCACGTAGCGGTTGGTTGGCACATAGTTGAGGCCGTCGTTATTGATTACCGCCGGCGTGGAACGGGTTGGATCGAGTTTCATCACCTTCTGGGCGATGTAAAGGCTGTAGTAGCGGTAGGCCACAAGGTAAACGGAAACGGACGCAACCACGATCCACAGCGCGCTGACATGCTCGCCACGGCGTAATGCGACAACGGATAAACAAAAAGCACCGATTATCCCGAGGATGACCCAGGGTATGTGCTTGAGTAGTTTTTTAGTATCCATATCAGACCTGGTTTTTAACAGAAACAGTGAATGGGATTTGAAATGTTGAATTGGCTGAAATGCTGGCATTCATGATGGCAAATTACGCGCGCGAATCGGCAGCGATTTGACTGAGTGGTTAGAAAAAGGCGGTGAGCGGTAACGGATGCGTCATAAGCGGTTTTGAGGGCAGGAAAACGCTGGCTGAACTGTGATGTATGTCACGCTAAGTCGTTGTCTTGCAAGGAAGGGAGCGAATTCTGCCGGGTTGTAATCCATGTATAACTGGCGAAAAAATAGCACGTTAAACCATAAAGTTTTCCTATGCCAGGCCGAAAACCTGGTATCTGTTTATAGGGAAAGAGAAAACATGTTGACTCGTATTAAACTTGTGACCAGTTTGTTGCTGGTATTGGCATTATTTGGCTTGTTACAACTCACTTCCGGCGGCTTGTTCTTCAACGCGCTGAAACAGGACAAAGAAAACTTCACCGTCTTACAAACCATTCGCCAGCAGCAATCCACGCTGAACGGTAGCTGGGTTGCGCTGCTGCAAACCCGTAACACCCTTAACCGCGCGGGTATCCGCTACATGATGGATCAGAGCAATATCGGCAGCGGCGCGACCGTGTCGGATCTGATGCAGATTGCCAGCACCTCGCTGAAACAGGCGGAAGCGAACTGGAACGCTTACCAGGCGCTGCCGCGCGATCCGCGCCAGAGCGAAGAAGCCGCAGCAGAGATCAAACGTAACTACGATATCTACCACAACGCGCTGGCGGAGCTGATCCAGTTGCTGGGCGCTGGCAAAATTAATGACTTCTTTGACCAGCCGACTCAGAGCTATCAGGATGGGTTTGAGAAGCAATATGTTAACTACTTGAAGCAGAACGATAGCCTGTATGAACAAGCGGTTCGCGACAGCGAAAGCTCCTACGGTTCTGCGGTGTGGGTGATTATCACCGTATTGATCGTGGTACTGGCGGTGATCGTCTGTGTCTGGGTAGGGATCAAAGGGGCGCTGATTAAGCCGCTCAACCATTTGATCGACAACATTCGCCATATTGCTGGTGGCGATCTGGTGCAGCGCATTGAAGTGCAGGGTTCCAATGAAATGGGCGTGCTGGCTGAGAGTCTGCGCCATATGCAAAGTGAACTGGTGCGTACTGTTAGCGATGTTCGTAACGGCGCCAACGCCATTTACAGCGGTGCCAGCGAAATTTCCGTAGGTAACAACGACCTTTCTTCCCGTACGGAACAGCAGGCCGCTTCTCTGGAAGAGACTGCCGCCAGCATGGAAGAGCTGACCGCCACGGTGAAACAGAACGCCGAAAACGCCCGCCAGGCAAGCCACCTGGCGCTGAGCGCGTCTGAAACCGCGCAGAAAGGCGGTAAAGTGGTGGATAACGTAGTGCAGACAATGCGCGATATTACCGCCAGTTCGCAGAAAATCGCTGACATTATCAGCGTGATCGACGGCATTGCTTTCCAGACTAACATTCTGGCGCTTAACGCTGCGGTCGAAGCGGCGCGTGCGGGTGAACAGGGTCGCGGCTTTGCGGTAGTTGCGGGTGAAGTACGTAACCTTGCACAGCGCAGCGCCCAGGCAGCCCGCGAAATTAAGAGCCTGATTGAGGACTCTGTGGGCCGCGTTGAAGTGGGGTCCACGCTGGTGGAAAGCGCCGGTGAAACCATGGATGAGATCGTTAACGCCGTTACGCGTGTTACCGACATCATGGGCGAAATTGCCTCTGCCTCCGATGAGCAGAGCCGCGGCATTGACCAGGTTGGTCTGGCCGTTGCTGAAATGGATCGCGTTACCCAGCAGAACGCCTCGCTGGTGGAAGAGTCTGCCGCTGCTGCGGCAGCGCTGGAAGAACAAGCCAGCCGCCTGACGCAGGCCGTTTCTGTGTTCCGCATCATGCAAGACCAGCGTAAAAACGCTGGTGCAACGCCAACCAGTTTTGTGAAAGCGGAACCTGCAACCGCGCTGCCGCGTAAAGCCGCGACCGACGCGGGCGAGAACTGGGAAACCTTCTAATCGTTATTCGCGCCCTGTCACACAGGGCGCATTTTCTCCCGCGTCACCGTGCTATGCTCATTGCATCATGTCGCGGAGAAGCCTTATGAACCTCGTCGCTGTTCCTGCCATCCACTATAGTTGCGAAGCGCTGACCACTATCACCGGTGCCTGTTTTGAAGGCTATCGCGTTCCGTTTTCTCTGCCGCCCGATGTTTTTGCACAACGCTTTCTTGCCGAAGGTTTAAGCCTCGTCGATTCCTGCGTCTGGCTGGCGGGCGACACGCCTGCCGCTGTGGCTTTGATTGCCCGGCGTGGCGATTGCGCCCGATTGGCGGCCTTTGCGATTTGCCCGCCATTTCGCGGCCAGGGTGTGGGCAGACAAATATTGCCGCCGTTGATGGCGGGGCTGCGTGCGAAAGGTGTTCGCCAGATGTGGCTGGAAGTCATGAGCGATAATCATGCCGGTATCGCCCTTTATCACGCGCTGGGATTTGCCACCGTTCAGCCGCTGTTTGGCTACCAGGGACATGAGGATGTAGCTGAAGATAATGGTACGTTACAGGCGCGCGATCCGCTGGAAGTGGTGCGCAGCGCGATAAGTGAATGCCATGACCGGCTGCCGTGGCAGGTGGATCCGCTCACTGCGGTATCGCTGCCGGCGCGGGCGTTCGAGTACCGCAAACATGCTTATGCGCTGGTTTCCACCCTCGGTGGTAAACCCCTGCTGCGGTTTATGTATGTGGAGTCAGAGTACCGGCGCAAAGGGTTTGCCTGCGAGTTGCTGCAGGCGTTGAACCAGCACTTTCCGGCGCTTGGCACCACCGTGGCGGTGCCAGAGCGTTTTTCATCCCTGTTTCAGCGCGCGGGCTACGCCACTATGGCCATCAGCCAGTACGAGATGAAAGCGGAACTGTAGCGGTCAGCCTTCACGGTTCACCACTTTGATTTCCACCAGACCAATACCCAGTTTACGCGGCGAATGACCAAGAATATTGCCTTCATTGGTCGATTGCGGTTCCGGCGGCACAATGACCAGCCGGTTGCTGTGAGACGGATTGCTAAAGTGCAGCGTGGTGGTGCTGAGCTCATTACCCAGCGTCAGCGTTTGTTGTTGATCGCCAACACGCACTGGAATCGGCCGGTTAGCATTCGGGCCAAAGGCTTTGGCGGTGATCACCAGCTCGAACTGTTCCGGTAGCGGTTGGTTATATTCGATCGCCACTTCTTCGCCCAGATTGGCATTCGACCAGCGCCCCCAGCTTTCCGGACGAGAGAGGCCACTGAACTGTTTTATCTCCTCCGGCGCGCCCGCCACGTTAAAGACAAAACTGTCGGCTTTGTAGCGAATGCTATCGTCGAGGATCTTCAGGGTATCGACGTTTTTCTGGTAGCGATCGCTACTGATCACCGTTTGTTTAAACGCGGTTTTCCCTTTCCACTGCGCGTTGTCGACACGCTGGACCTGTTGTTCGCCGCCCAGTTGCCCCTGCGAGACGCACCAGTCGGTAGAAAGCGCCAGTTCCGGCGACCATAAACGCGCCATTTTGTAGCATTGGTCGATCCAGACGAAGTTATCGCGCGGGGCGAAATCCGCCAGCTGGAAGCGCAGCGGTGCGGAATACTCACTTTCCGGCAGCGGTTCAACTTTATCCGATACCCGCACCAGCAACGGCAAACGGAACTGGCTGCCAGAGAACGCCACCATCTGTTTATCTGTATCGATGGTGAAGTCTTTCATCTCTTTCGGGAAATTCCACAGCCGGATAATGTCCGGTTTCCACGCCAGCATTTTCGCTTTCATATTGAGGAAAATACCCGACAGCGACTGCCCGGAGAGGCTGCTGCGGCCAAGGCCGAGGAAATTATCGCCGCCGAGAATATCCAGCACGGTTGCGCCGTTATCGAGGGTGCTGCGCTTAATACCGGAGATATCCTGCTGCGGTTCATCGCCGCGCAGCACAAAGAACAGGTTGCTGCGATCGTGCTTGTTGAGGTATTTCCACGCGGTGTTATTCATCGCCAGATGATCCGATGACACCACGATCACCGTGTCTTTAAACCACGGCGACGCTTTGATTTTGTTGATAAGCGCGGCGATATTTTGCTGGCTGCAGGTTACCGCGCTAAATGACTGGTTCGGCTTGCCATCGTAGGCATAACTTTTACGTTCGCAGCCGCGCGAGATAAAACCGTCCGGGTGGTGGGTATCCACCGTCAGCGCAAACAGCGAAAAGCGTTTACCGGAACGGGAGAGTTCCTCGTACTGTTTCCACACGGTATCCAGCACCGTATCGTCATAAAAACCCCAGTCGTTACGGTAATGCGGGTCCGCGACCTCGTTTTTCAGCTCTTCTGCACCGGTCAGGTAATCAAAGCCGTGGGATTTTAAAAACACATCTTTCCCGGCGAAACGCAGGTTAGCGCCCTGAATAAAGTGGTTTTCGTAGCCGGAATTTTTCAGGATGTCGCCAAGGCAAAGATTCTGCGGAAAGAAGCTGGAAACGGAGGCCGACGCGTTGCCTTCGAACGGTGCAAATAGCGGGATGCCGCACTGCGAAGAGACCATGCCGGCGATGGTGTAATCGGTGCCGGGTAGCTGTTCGGTATGGCTAAAATCAATGCCTTCTTCTTTTAGCGCGCCCAATTCCGGCGTCAGGCCGGGAAACGCCTCCTCGTTAAAATAGGTGCGCTCAAGACTTTCACCGTAGATGTAGACGAGGTTCAGTTTGGGGTTGGGGATCTGCTTTGCCGGTACTTTATAAAAAGTGGCGAAGTCAGGATCGCCTTCACGCGTCTGGGATTTTACCAGCTCGGTTATCTGGCGGAACGCCGGGCTGGCGTCCACCGAACCGAGCGCCAGTGCGAGCGCCAGTAAGCTATAGCCGAAATGGTGTGGCAGATGGCGACGACGGCGCAGCACCCAGCCGAGCGCGCAAAACACCGCTACCAGCGCTAATACTAACCCCGCGCCGGGAAGCATATATTTGCCGACCCCCGCGCCTGTCAGGCTGTTGGTCAGGGTGTATAACACCGCGTCGTTGATGCCGTCGCCGGTAAAATAATTGCTGGCGTAAAGGGTGATATTCAGAATGACAAAAAGACCCAGCACCAGCAGGGTGGCGCTAAACCACCAGGTATTACGGCCCGCTTTCCAGGCATAGATAGCCACAGAGGCAAGAAACAGCGCGATAGAGAGCAACTCGGACAACCGTTATTCCTCATCAACGCCAGGCATATTGCTGGCCATTAATTTTTGTAACAGGGCGTATAATTTAATGTTGATGTCACATATCTGCAATTGTAGTGTCACTCTGTGGCGTACTTATTCAGAATTGGTTTAGAAAGGCGTAATAGTGATAGCCGTCGCATTGGCGGCGTTTCGGTAAAGCGGGGAAGGATAACGCCGCGCTCTGACTGAACGCGGCGGGATATCAGGAGAGGAAGTTAACGCCCTGCTTGAGGACGATATCGCAGGCTTTGGATTTCACTTTTTCCGCCAGTGGCGTACTACCGATGTTGCTCAGATTCAGCTGTTCCCCGTTTTTGGTGTTCAGCATGCCCTGGATCCCTTCCAGATAATTGGTGTCCTGTTTTTGCTGAGCGGCACCCAGACCCAGTTTATCCAGCACCTGGTTTTTCACATTTTCGGTGTTGGTCAGGCTGGAGAGCTTATTTTTCACACACCAGCTCATCACGCCCGCCGCATTGTTCATGGTGTCAGCGCTGAGCGCCTGGTTACCGCCATTAAGCAGACCCGTCAGGGAGGAGAGTGAAAGACCCCCTTGCTGGGATTGAGATGTAGTCGATTTCTGGCTGAGTTCGCTGGCGGCGCTGGAAAGCGTGTCCTGCCAGGAGGCGGCTTGTGCGAAACCGGTAAGCAGCGCGCTACCGAGTGCGGCGCTGCAAAGGAGGTGTTGGAGGAATTTCATCGAGAGCAGATCCTGGTATCAACAAAGGCGGCCAGTATACACCCGGGCGCGGTCGCGCCACGGATGGGAAAACTCTCAATACTCTTTACCGGTGACGCGGCTGCGGTAACTTTCCCAGTTGAAGATCACCCACAGGCTGTTGCCGAGACGCATCCTGTCCATCACGCGTTCGCCCAACAGCTTATTCATCTCTTCCAGGTTGCTGTTGGTCAGCATGCCTGTCGGGCGTTTGGACGAAGAGCGGCGATCGACAATCTGGTTGATAATCACTTTTTCGTAGCGGGATTCCGTCTGCATACCGATTTCATCAATCACCAGCAGGTCAACGCTGCTTAAGTCATTGAGCAACTGCTCTTCGCTGTTTTCCTTGTTGCCAAAAGTCTCTTTCATGGCCGACATAATGTCGGCAACGGTAATAATCAGCACCGATTTCCCCCGCAACAGCAGTTCATTACAGATAGCTGCTGCCAGATGGTTTTTGCCGGTTCCGGGTTTGCCTGAAAAGATAAAACTGGCGATGTTACCGTCGAACTCTTCTACATATTGCCGTGCCTGGCTCAGCGCCCGCATTTGGCCTTCCGTCTCAACACGATAGTTATCGAAAGAGCAGTTCTGGTGCAGGGGACGAATGCCGGAACGGTTGAAGGTGCGCTGCATTTTCATGGCGCGGTTTTCGCGCTCCAGCGCCGCCGAACGGATTTCGCCTTGTTGCTTCTGCCACGCCATCAACTCTTCGCCGGTTTTAAAAGCAGGCTTGGTGTTGGCTGGCATCATTTTTTGCAGTCGCTTCATCAATTCGCCGACGTTTTTCATCGTTATCCTCTAAAACCTGGTGGGATTTGATTATCCGGTTCGGACAGGGCGTTAATATCCCGCTTTGCCGCGCCGTTCTGGTTGCTACGGCCTATTTGCAGGCTGCGCGCCAGTTTTTGCTGCCACTGGACGTGATGGAAAACTTTGCCTTCGGCCTGCCAGTAAGCCACGAACGAGGCCAGCTCTTCCGGCGTGGCGGGATGCGCCAGCGCAATGCCCCACATCGCCGCCAGGCGCTGAAAGTCAGCATCCGGCTGCCAGCCCGCATACATGGCGAATTTGCCCATTGGCACATTTACCGGCGCGGCGGCTGGTTCTTCATAGAATTGTGCATCGAGCGAAATGTCGCTCATCGGGCGCGCAAGCTGTGCTTCGAGCGCCAGAAGCTGTTCAAGGCGCTGCGGCGTAATAGCGTAAAACGCGGGGCTATTATTGGCAAAAACGGCGATGGCGCCGCCTTCCGTGCGTGCCAGCACGCAGGCAGGATCGCGCACAAATTCATCAATACCAATGACATTCGGCGTCAGGATTCTGGAAGACATAACGCGTTCTCAAACAGGATTACTACGGATACGGCGCACTGTGTTTTTTTCACACAGGCATAATCACACATAGTAACACAGGGAGCGCAAAGGGCAGAACAGCGTGAAAAAGCCGGGGTTCCCCGGCTTGTGATTTTCCCAAAACGTTGGCTTTTTTGCGTTACGCAATGATATTCAGCGTAACGTCGATGTTGCCACGCGTGGCGTTGGAATAGGGGCAAACAATGTGTGCTGCATCGACCAGTTTTTTGGCTTCAGCGGCATCCATCCCCGGCAGGTGGATATTCAGTTTTGCTTCAATACCAAAGCCGGTCGGCAAAGGGCCGATACCCACTTCGCCTTCGATAAACGCATCTTTCGGCATGGCGATTTTGTCGCGACCGGCGACAAATTTCATCGCACCGAGGAAGCAGGCAGAGTAACCCGCAGCAAACAGCTGTTCCGGGTTAGTAACTTCGCCGCCAGCGCCACCCATCTCTTTCGGCACGCCCAGTTTGACATCCAGTACGCCGTCGGAAGAGGTTGCGCGACCATCACGGCCTCCAGTTGCTTTGGCTTTGGCGGTGTAAACAACTTTTTCTAAAGACATGGCAGGTTCCTTATTATCTGAGGTGTTTGCTATAAAATAGCGTGCTATTTTTTACTGAGAATAAACTCCCTATAAAGGGAGATTATGCCCGTTGAAATTGTTGGCGAAGCCGTTCCAGTTGCTGCTTGATATCGGCAAGCGTTGCGCTATCACAAGCCATTGCACAGCCGATTGCTTCCGGAATCGACGTCGCTTGTTGCTGCAAGTCACGCCCGCTTTCGCTTAGGGTGATCACCACCTGGCGTTCGTCCTGGCGCGAACGTTGACGACGAATCAGCCCGGCGCTTTCCAGACGCTTCAGCAACGGCGTCAGCGTGGCGGAGTCGAGAAACAGGCGCTCGCCAATTTCCGACACCGTGATGTCATCTTTCTCCCACAGCACCAGCATCACCAGATATTGCGGGTAGGTGAGATTCATCGGCGCGAGGAGCTGCCGGTAGAGCTTATGCAGCGCCAGATTTGTTGAGTACAGTGCAAAACAAAACTGGTTATCTAACGCGAGCTGCGCATTCGTGGTTGGAGTCGATGTCTTCTTCATGAGATTGAATATAGATAGCACGCGATTTTATTGCAAGTTATTTTTTCGAAAAAGTATGCGCACAAAAATTTGTCTGCTGTTTCAGCATGATAATGTCGCTTCGCGACCAGAATCGGGACTTTGCAAAAGGGTTGCGAAGGAGCCTGGATCATTGCTCACTGCGTGTTTGGTAAATCGCTGCCTTGAAAAATTACATTTTAATCAAAAAGTTATTCCGCACGTTGCGCAATGGCAGTAAGTTTCTCTGCCCCAAAATTTGCCGCCGCGCAATTCCACCCGTAAGGGCGGCGGTAATTCCGCGGCGACAGAGAACCGACCTTATACGCGGGGGCGTTTGCGATAAATCCACAGCCCAGGAATCGACAGGCCAATAGAGAGTGCGCCGACAATCGATGATGCTTTCAGGAAGTTCGTTAACAGCAAAATCATCAGTTCTTCGCTGTAGCCAAAATGGCCGATCTTGACCGCCGAAATCATTGCAGTATAGGCGGAAATGCCCGGAAACATAGGGATCACTGCCGCCACGGTAAAGACTTTCGGGTGCGCCAGATACCAGCGTGACCAGTGGATGCCAATCGAGCCGACCAGCATTGAGGCGGCAAAAGTCGACCATTCGATATTGAATCCCCAGTGCACCATAGCGAAGCGCGAACCATGGCCAATCGCGCCAAGCAGCGCGCACCACGGTAGAGCGCGGTGCGGCACGTTAAATACCATGGCAAAGCCAACGGCAGGGATGGCCGCCAGTAACATATCCTGCGCCAGCGCCAGGATGAACAAAATCACATCCATCCGCGTAATCCCCACAATGTCATTGCCATTACCACACCAATACAGGTGGCAAGCGTTAATAAGCTGGCGATAGCCCAGCGTGCAAGGCCCGTATTGATATGTCCTTTAAACATATCGGCAACCGAATTAATCAGCGGAAACCCCGGTACCAGAAGTAAAACGCTGGCGGCCATGGCAACGGTGGATGATTGCAGAAAAACGGGCAGCGTCAGCATCAAGCCGGAAACCGTAGTGGCAACAAAAGCGGTGATACAAAAGTTGATTTGCGGGTGTAAGTGGCGGCCTGCCAGCACAAGGCGGACATACATCGCGACACTACTGGCGCAGAAAGTGATAAAAGCACCATCCCAGCCGCCGTTATTGAGCTTGCAAAAGCAGGCACAAGAGAGACCCACCATCAGAGTGACCAGCCAGCGCGGGTAGCGTAAGGGTTTGACCTGAGCGAAGCGCTTCTCGACGTCTTTGCAATCCAATAACTTATGTTCAGTGAGAATGACAATATGCTGAACTTCCGTCACCACGTGCATATTAATGCCGCGATCGCTATTTTTACGGGTTGATGTCAGGCACATTCCGTCTTTAATCGTGGTAAGAACAATGGCATTGGAAGAAATCGAGCTTTCAACACTGTCCATACCCAGCGCCAGTCCCAGACGCGTTGAAAGCTCCTCAACCAGCGCGCTCTCTGCGCCGTGCTGTAACAAAAAAAGGCCACACTGAATGCACAGCCGCGTAATGGCACGCTGTGATGACTGGTCTGTTTGCATGATTACCCTGGTATTGTTGCACTGGCGCTCACGAAGGGTGGAGCGGAAAGCCTATTTTTAGCACAGGACACCGGCTGGATGGCGCTAAGAAAGATCAAGAATTGTGCATTAAATCACGCTTGTTCATGTTCAAAAGGAGAGCTTATCGCATGTTAAGAATGAAGTAATAACAGAAAAGAAACAGCAGATTTTTTTCTGTTTAGCTGAGAATAATGATGAAGTTAGCGTTAATAAGATCTTATATATTATTTAAGATGATTGCTTTTATCTTATCTCAATATGTGCCGACTGTTTTAAATTTCTTATTTTATTATTAATAATGTATCGGATGTTTTAATGCGCATTGTGTAATGTTGACACGCTACTTGTGGATATTATAATTCAGTACATTATATTTATTTCCATTCATAAACTGTGCCAATTTTATGGCGGCTCCATCAAAACGGTGCTGCTACTTTACGCAATATGAGTATTAACTGAGTAAATACTTATAAATAAGGTTGATAGAACGCGCAAATGGAAGCGGAGGCTTTATGCTATCGAGAGACGGCAATCAGGGGATTATCATCAGCAAAACGCCGATACTTAGGGTCGGGATTGGCGGCATTCTTGAGCGACATTTCCCGGAATATGCACTCAATTATTATTCATCAGTGGAAGAGGTTGCACTGCTTAAATTAAAATGCGCCAGATTGATAATCACTGACTTATCAGGGGAGCAGCGTTATGCAAGAAAAAGCTGTCAGCAATATTATTCACTGTTTCCTCAATGCGATAACGCACGCTGGCTATTCTTCGTTTCGCGCAGCCTCTACCCGGTGGCCGCTGAGCTTCTTATGCAGCCCCAAACGACCTTGCTGGCAGATGTCGAACCGATAGAGGGCGTAATTGACGCCATTCGTAATGGGCATAAGAATGTTGAGAATATAAGCAAAACCTTATTGACTTCAGGATGGCATAAACACACCGACAATTCTTTTTCGAACGCAATGTTAACGTTGTCTGAGCGCAAAGTGTTACGCCTCCTTGGAAAAGGATGGGGGATTAATCAAATTGCCACGCTGCTTAAAAAAAGTAATAAAACAGTCAGTGCGCAGAAAAATAGCGCAATGCGGCGGTTATCACTACGTAGTAATGCAGATTTGTATACATGGATTAATAGCAGTCAGGGAATGAAACAGCTGGATTTTGGTACGGCGGACGGAGAGCATAATGAATGGAAAATACCAGGAAGAAGGGAAATGTTGCCATCATAGAAAAATGCATAATGAGCGGGGAGGGCCTACGACATTTATTTGATGAATCTGCTATTAATCACTATCAATTTTATTTTTTTAAAGATCATTCGGCGTTTCGGCAGGCGCTGAAACAGACTTCGTTTTTTTCCGTCATCTATTCCCTTTTTGGTCAACGGAAAGAACGGCTGGAATGCCTGATGTGTCTGCATTTACTCTCCCTTTCTCATCCAGGAATGCAACGCATTGTATTAGCGGGAGATAACCGTGAAGCGCGGCTGGTTGGGCATCTCTCACCCTCACGGTTACACGGGATATTAAGTAAATCATCCCCCCTTGCTGTGCTACTGGAGGAGTTGGTCACGTTGTTTGGGGAGACGCGGCGCATTAACGAAAACATGATTAACCATTGGTATGTGAGCCAGTGTCGTATGCTCAGCCCGACAGAAAGGGAAATTCTGGACTACATGACGCGGGGGTTTTCTGTTGCCGAAATTGCATCGCAGCTGGATCGTAATGTGAAAACTATTCGGGCGCATAAATTCAACGCAATGGCAAAGCTGGGGGTCACATCAGATGTCGGTTTGCTTGATGCGGCGGATATTCTGACATGGAAGCCGCCCTGCGCGCGGGCCGCATCGGAGTTAATGTAAACGTTTTTTTGGGAACTGCGCCAGGCTATCCCTGGCGCTTTGTTAGGCAACTACAGACACACATCAATCCATTTCGCGTGTGTTAATTGCGCCATTCTGTCGGGAGAAATACGAATCGCGCTGTGAATTGCTCCCGCGGCCGGTAACACTTCCTGATAGCGTTTTAACGACACGTCACAATATACCTGCAACGGGTTTTCCAGCCCAAACGGGCAGACACCACCGACTGGATGTCCGGTAATGGTGACGACCTCATCACTGCTTAGCATTCGGGCTTTCGCGCCAAAGGTATTTTTTAGTTTTTTATTATCAAGGCGTGCATCACCTTTCGCGACGACCAATATCACTTCGTTTTTCACTTTTAACGACAGTGTCTTTGCGATTTGCCCTGGTTCGACATTATGCGCGGCGGCGGCGAGTGCCACGGTCGCTGTACTTTGGTTAAGTTCAATAATATCGATGTCGGGGGCGTTATCGGCAAAGAACTGCCGTACGGACTGCAAACTCATGATGTTCTCCAGCAAATGACCGCCATTAATCTGTCACAAGCCTGTTATGCGTGTAAATAACCGGGCATAACAAACATCTTACTGCCAGATTCTCGATCCTCTTCACAATCGCGGAAACCGGTTACAGTAACCGGTTGCAGTGTTAACAAGCCGGGTTAATACTCATTTTGTCATTTCCCTCTGTTCATAAAATTAAAAAAGAGCCGTCTATGAAACCTACTCAACTTTGCTGTAATGCTGGTTCGAAAACCTGCATGGTTTCACGTCAAAAACATGGATCGCTGCACGGCAGAACGGTTGCTGATGCGCTTACTTTGTTAGCCTGATAGGAGATCTATTATGTCTGCCAACCATGCTGCGTTTAATCTTATTTTCCGGTTTATAGAAAATTATGTCAGTCCGGTAGCCGGACGCATCTCTTCCCAGCGTCATGTTATGGCGATTCGCGACGGTTTTATCTCCGCGATGCCGTTTATGATAGTGGGCTCATTCTTGCTGGTATTTGCATACCCTCCATTTTCGCCAGATACGACCTGGGGTTTTGCCCGGACATGGCTGGACCTGGCGAAGCATTATGAAGGGCGGATCCTTACGCCTTTTGATATGACGATGGGCATTATGTCTATCTATATCTGTGCGGCGATTGCTTACAATCTCGGTAAACATTATGTGAAGTCGCATCAGCTGGATCCGTTTATGTGCGCGATGTTGTCCCTGATGGCTTTTTTACTGGTCGCAGCACCGAAAACCAACGGCACATTGCCAGTTGATAGTCTGGGCGGTACCGGTATTTTTACCGCGATCCTGGTGGCTGTTTACTGCGTTGAAATGATGCGTTTTCTGAAAGCGCACAATATAGGCATCCGTTTGCCAGACCAGGTGCCGCCAATGATCAAAAACTCTTTTGATTTGCTGATCCCGGTTTTGGTCGTGGTGCTTACCCTTTATCCGCTGAGCCTGCTTATCCAGACGCAGTTCAACATGTTAATTCCGCAAGCCATTATGGCGCTATTCAAACCACTGGTGGCGGCGGCGGACTCGCTACCTGCGATTTTGCTGGCGGTGATCATCGGCCATTTATTGTGGTTTGCGGGTATTCATGGTGCGGCGATTGTTTCCGG
This sequence comes from Kosakonia sp. SOY2, assembly GCF_027109175.1. Lineage (NCBI taxonomy): Bacteria > Pseudomonadati > Pseudomonadota > Gammaproteobacteria > Enterobacterales > Enterobacteriaceae > Kosakonia > Kosakonia sp. SOY2. The sequence continues at coordinate 234,141 of NZ_JAPVXH010000004.1, read as the reverse complement.
GATGCTGCAGATGTTCTGGTTAACGAACCTCGGGCTTAACCAGAGTGCGCTGGCGCAAGGTGCACCGTTACCGCATATCTTTATGGAAGCGTTCTGGACATTCTTTATTGTGATTGGCGGATCCGGGGCGACCATGGGGCTGGTGTTCTGCTACTTGCGTAGCCGCTCGGTGCATTTGCGTTCGATCGGGCGTTTGAGCGTGGTACCGAGTTTGTTCAACATCAACGAGCCGGTTATTTTCGGTACCCCCATCGTCATGAACCCTGTGTTCTTTATCCCATTCCTGCTGGCTCCGACTCTTAATGCAATTATTGCCTGGGCGGCAATGAAACTGGATCTGATTGGCCGCGTCATCTCGGTCGTACCCTGGACAGCGCCAGCGCCGATTGGCGGTGCATGGGCGTTAGGTTGGGATTTCCGCGCGGCGATCCTTGTCGTTCTGCTGGCCTGTGTGTCTGCGATAATTTACTACCCGTTCTTCAAAGTGTATGAGAAACAGTTGCTGGAACAGGAAGCTGAAGAGGCACAACGCGCAGAGGAAGATAAGCAGGTTGCGTGATGGTGTCGAATAAAAACGAAGAGGGCGATTTATCGCCCTCTGCTTATTTCAGCGTACAGTCACCGCACTGCTGAACATCGGGCAGGCGATAGCGCTGGCAGCAAGTGCGACGCACCAGAGCGCCGTCGCGCAGAACAACTGTGCGCCACAAAGGGTTATCACTGCCGTCAGCGAGCTGCTTTTCGAAAAAGCAAAGCTGGCGAAGTGCGGCAACACGCGTTTCACCTAGTTTTGGGATGAGTTCCCCCAGGCTCCAGTTAATCAGATAGCCGGTATTGCTCCAGATAAGTTTACCGTTGATATCGCCGGTGGCTTCCAGCGCCTGAACTACCGGGAGGATCGCCTGCGTCGTTAATGCGCATATACGCTGCGCGTCGTTGCATGACGACAACTTATTATCCCGTTGCACATCAATCCAGAAACACGCGGCGCGGCCGGTTTCATGGAACTCGGCATGAAAATGTTCCGGGGAGAGACTAGGGGCGCTTTTTTGCGTCAGCAACGTCAATAATAGTGGCGGTACCAGCAGCCCGAGATACCACTGTGCCCATAACGACAGCAACGGTTTATTTTCACGTTGCTGCGTCAACTGGTTGCGGTAAATATGATCGGAGTAGGTGGCGATAAGTGACTGTAATGCGGCAGGCTGCGCCCACTCAGCCAGTGTCATTGCTTGGTACGGCGCGGGTTCATTCAGACGAATAAAATCGAGCAAATACTCACGGGTGCTGGCGATGGTTTCCCGCATGGCATTTGCCAGCGAATCACGCTCATCGGTGAGTCGGCTTCGCCAGATAATGTTTTCGGTGATCGATGCGGTGCGATAGGTCATAGCGCCAGCCGATAGCAAATCTAAATGATAATGATTGCTAATCCTAGCTAGAGGTAAAATCGATAGCAACATTTTTATCGAAAAGTTAGCGCTGAGCGCGCCTCAGGCGACCCGCAGCTCGCCACTCACCAGAATGTTATTACGACCTAAATGTTTGGCTTCATATAACGCTTTATCGGCGAGCGAAAGCGCCGCATCAATATCGTGATCGACAAGTGGCGCGATCCCGATACTGATCGTGACGTTTGTGGCGACGCTTTCGTTAAACATATGCGGGATTTTTAAATCGTACACTTTCTGGCGGATGCGCTCTCCGGTAAGGCGAGCCTGCTCAACATCAACGTTATTCAGCAGGATCATAAACTCTTCACCGCCAAAGCGCGCGACGATATCACGGGAGCGCACGGCGTCGCGTAAAGCAGCGGAAACACGGATAAGCGCCTGATCGCCCATCATGTGTCCGTAGTGGTCGTTGTAGGCTTTGAAGTGGTCAATATCGAGCAGCAGTACGAAACGCGAACTCTCATCAACGGCCAGCAAGTTATCAAGTTTGTGTTGCAAACCACGACGGTTGTACAGGCCGGTTAGTGGGTCAAGCATGCTCAGATCGTTTAGCGTTTTACGCTCCTGCATCAGGCGGTTCATCAGCGCAAGGGCAAAACTATCGTTACGTTTTTGGATCGCATGCTGGATAGAGATCCCCAACACTGGCAGCGCAAAGGTGTAAATAAGCCTGATTGCGCTTTCCCCTTCGCTAAACCACAGACATGTCACGAAGACCGGCAAAGAGTGCAGCAAAAAGGCGACAATGTTATTTGAAAAAGCGATCGAGCCGATAAAAAGCACGCTTAGCAAGGCTATAAGCAGGTAGGTAGAGGCGTTGTCATTAAGTAACCTGACTTTGGTTATCACATGCCATGCCCACAGGCAGCCAAATATAAGTGAGATGAATGTGATAGTGATTTTTGTTTTTGGATAACACTTTTGCCAGACGGGCAGCACAATGCTCGCCGCAAAGATAGCGCACACGGGAAACGTGAACGCGCGCTGATTATAGAGCGGCAGAGCAATAGAGAACAAAGCTGAGATTGCGTTGAGCAGTAAAAAGAGTCGTAGGGACAATCGATATCTCTTATTACATAGAGATTGCCAGGTTTGTAATGTCATACCTAAAAATCGTTATTTATCCGCAATATACTACTGCGCTATGAGTCAAAGGAAAAAAGAAGTAACGCAATGAAACTGTCATTGCGAAAAATTAGTGATTTGGATTTAGATTTAAGCAGCGCTTAATTTATCACCTTCCTGAATGACTGTCATTAGATGATGAGTAATCTTCATACGACCGTATGACCGCAGGCTGACAATTGAGAAAAGATATCATATGATATTGGTTATCATTATCGGTTTGAGAGATGAAACCATGTTGCAGCGAGCGCTGGGAAGTGGCTGGGGAATTGTGGTGCCTGGAGTGATTGTTGCGGTGCTGATGCTGGCGGATTTATCAGCCAATGCGTGGCGAATGGTGATTGTTCTGGGCTTACTACTGACACCCGCCATGCTTTACCATAAGCGTTTACGCCATTTTATTTTATTGCCTTCAGGCGTTGCTCTGGTTGGCGCAATGATGCTGATGCTGTTGAATCTAAAGATGATGTAACAGGGGAGTAATACAGGGAGAGAATAAGATATCTGGTGCGAGGGGGGGGACTTGAACCCCCACGTCCGTAAGGACACTAACACCTGAAGCTAGCGCGTCTACCAATTCCGCCACCTTCGCACAGTCATCTTACTTTTTGATATCGCCTCGTTGGTGCGAGGGGGGGGACTTGAACCCCCACGTCCGTAAGAACACTAACACCTGAAGCTAGCGCGTCTACCAATTCCGCCACCTTCGCACAGTGCGAGCGATATCAACGTGGTTTATGGTGCGAGGGGGGGGACTTGAACCCCCACGTCCGTAAGGACACTAACACCTGAAGCTAGCGCGTCTACCAATTCCGCCACCTTCGCATACCATCGATACTCTTGAAGTATCGTTACCACGGAGGCGCATTCTAGATGTTTTCAACTTTTCGTCAATAGTTAATTGCACAGACTGAGGCTGATCGCTGTAAAAATGGGCGCGTCGTGACGAGGTGGTGAAATTTGCCCGATGAAGGATTCCACCGGGCCTGCGGGTTATTTTAACGCCTGGCGCGTCATTACCGTACGGTACACTTTGAATCGGCCGGTCTGCGCAATGACTTCATGGAAACCAAACGTTTGATCCAGCACATCCGGGTAAGGCAGGAAGGCGTTTGCAACAATTCGCAGCTCGCCACCGCTGTTCAGATGGCGTACCGCACCGCGAATCAGCGTTTGCGCGGCTTCCTGGCTGGTTTGCAAACCATCGTGGAATGGAGGATTGGAGATGATCATGTCAAAGCGACCCGTGACTTCCGAGAAGACATTGCTGGCGAAAACGTCACCTTCAAAACCGTTCGCCGCAAGCGTTGCGCGGCTGGCTTCTACCGCCGGGGCGGAAACATCGCACAGCGTCAGGCGCACTTTCGGCGAATGGCTGGCCAGGACCGTTGCGAGCACACCCGCGCCACAGCCCACATCCAACACTTTCCCCTTGGTATGCGGCGTAAGCGTCGACAGCAGAAGCTGGCTACCGACATCCAGACCGTCGCGACTGAATACGCCCGGCAGGGTTTTAATCGTCAGGTTATCCAGCATGTATTCGCCCCAGAAACTGTTCGCATCGAACTGCGGCTGCTTCTCAAGACGACCGTGGTACAGCCCACAGCGACGGGCGCTATCGACTTTATTCAGTGGACAAAACTCGGCCAGCATCTGTTCGGCACTGCGCACACCGCTACGATTTTCGCCCACCACAAAAATGTCGCTGCCCACTGGCAGTAGCGACAGCAGGTTCATCAACTGAAACAGGGCTTCCGGTTTATTTTTCGGCCAGTAGTAAATAAGCGTGTCGCTGTTACCGACGGTCTCGCTATCGGCGACCAGGCTATAACGGGCGTGTTCACCCATCTGCGGGCTTAAGGTCTGCCACTGATGGAATTGTTGCGTCCAGGCACGGCTTTCAGCGGTGTCCAGGCGAGCGGGCAGGTCATCCTGCAAATCGCCGGCAAATAAAATACGGCTTGGTTCGAAATCGTCACTGTGGCGCAGCAAGACTTCACTTGCCGGGGTATAAGCAGACATGAATGGTTCCTCTTTAAATTCAGGCGGCGATTATACACGTTATCCTTCAAACTGCCTCTTTGTTGGCTGCGTCTTCATCCCCCGGTTAATCTCCACGGGAGCCTCATTCTTGCCGCCTCGGCGCAGTATGAATGATTTTGTGTATGCCCGTTATCTTACGCGTTGCGTCTTTACTGGCTGCGTGTTGATGGCGCAATTTCGTCGAGTTTGTTATATTTGCGCGCCTGATACAGGAGTGTTTCACCATGACTTCCCGACGCGACTGGCAATTACAGCAACTGGGCATTACCCAGTGGACCTTGCGACGCCCGGCGGCGCTGCAGGGGGAAATTGCTATTTCGCTGCCCGCGCATATCCGGTTGGTGATGGTTTCACCAACTTTGCCGACGCTGAGCGATCCGTTGGTCAGCGATGTGCTGCGTGCGCTAACCGTGACAGAAGATCAAGTCCTCCAGTTGACGCCCGATCGTGTCGCCATGCTACCGCCCGAAAGCCAGTGCAACAGCTGGTGGTTGGGTGTTGAAGCGCAGCAGACGTTGGCGGGTGTTCAGGTTGTGACGCCGACGGTTGATGAGCTACGCACAAACCCTGCGGCTCGCGCCGCGTTATGGCAACAAATCTGCGAACATGAACACGATTTCTTCCCTCAGCACGGCTGATTTAGCCCGCGCATACCAAATAGAAACACGGGCGCATGCCTTCCCCTGGAGCGAAAAAACGCTGGCCAGTAATCAGGGCGAACGCTATCTCAACTACCGGTTGATGGTCGGGAATGAAATGGCCGCATTTGCCATTACCCAGGTGGTGCTTGATGAAGCCACGCTGTTTAACATCGCCGTTGATCCGGCCTGGCAGCGTAAAGGGTTGGGGCGTCAGTTGCTGGAACATCTGATTCATGAACTGGAAGCTCGCGACGTGCTGACGCTGTGGCTGGAAGTCCGCGCCTCTAACGTTGGTGCTATCGCACTGTACGAAAGTTTAGGTTTTAACGAAGCGACCATTCGCCGTAACTATTACCCCACTGCCAATGGGCGTGAAGACGCGATAGTGATGGCTTTAGCAATTTAAAAAGGTGATGTAATGAAATGGGACTGGATACTCTTTGATGCTGACGAAACGCTGTTTAGCTTTGATGCGTTTGGCGGCTTACAACGGATGTTTCTTGACTATAGCGTGACATTCACCGATCAGGATTTTGCAGAATATCAAGCTGTTAACAAACCGCTATGGGTGGATTACCAGAACGGTGCTATCAGCGCATTGCAGTTGCAGACCCAGCGCTTTCAGAGCTGGTCTGAACGCCTGAACGTCCCTGCTGGTTCGCTTAACGACGCATTTCTGAATGCGATGGCCGAAATCTGCGCACCACTGCCAGGCGCAGTATCATTACTGAACAGCCTGAAAGGCAAAGCGAAACTCGGCATCATCACTAACGGTTTCACCGCCTTGCAGCAAATTCGCCTGGAACGTACCGGTCTTCGCGACTATTTTGATTTATTAGTGATTTCCGAAGAAGTCGGTGTGGCGAAGCCCGATACGAAGATTTTTGATTACGCGCTGCAAAAAGCGGGTAATCCGGATCGCGCCCGCGTGTTGATGGTTGGCGATACGGCGGAATCCGACATCCTCGGCGGCATTAACGCCGGGCTTTCGACCTGCTGGTTGAATGCGCACGATCGCGCGCTGCCTGAAGGTATCAACCCGACCTGGACCGTCACGTCCCTGAACGAACTGGAGCAACTCCTGTGTAAACATTGATTGTCTGCACTCCGCCGTTGAGTACAATAGCCGCATTTTTCGTATTTCATCGCGAGGCCTCAGGCCGCGCAATTACACAGAAGATTTCATTATGACGTTGTCTCCTTATTTACAAGAGGTAGCAAAGCGCCGCACGTTCGCTATCATCTCGCACCCCGATGCCGGTAAAACCACCATCACTGAAAAGGTGTTGCTGTTCGGACAGGCGATTCAAACCGCCGGTACGGTAAAAGGCCGCGGCTCCAGCCAGCACGCAAAATCCGACTGGATGGAGATGGAAAAGCAGCGTGGTATCTCTATTACCACCTCCGTGATGCAGTTCCCGTATAAAACCAGCCTGGTCAATCTGCTGGATACCCCGGGGCACGAAGACTTCTCCGAAGATACCTACCGCACACTGACGGCGGTGGACTGCTGCCTGATGGTTATCGATGCGGCAAAAGGGGTTGAAGATCGGACCCGTAAGCTGATGGAAGTCACCCGTCTGCGCGATACGCCGATCCTGACCTTTATGAACAAACTCGACCGTGACATCCGCGATCCGATGGAGCTGCTGGATGAAGTGGAAAACGAGCTGAAGATCGCCTGTGCGCCGATTACCTGGCCGATTGGCTGCGGTAAGTTGTTCAAGGGCGTTTATCACCTTTATAAAGATGAAACCTACCTGTATCAGACAGGGCAGGGGCACACCATTCAGGAAGTGCGCATCGTTAAAGGCCTGAACAACCCGGATCTGGATAAAGCCGTGGGCGAAGATCTGGCACAGCAGCTGCGTGATGAGCTGGAGCTGGTGCAGGGCGCATCGAACGAGTTCGATAAAGAGCTGTTCCTGAGCGGCGAAATCACGCCGGTCTTCTTTGGTACAGCGCTGGGTAACTTCGGCGTCGATCATATGCTGGATGGTCTGGTGGAATGGGCGCCTGCGCCAATGCCACGTAAAACCGACACCCGCGAAGTGAAAGCAGATGATGACAAATTCACTGGCTTTGTCTTTAAAATTCAGGCCAACATGGACCCGAAACACCGCGACCGCGTGGCGTTTATGCGCGTGGTTTCTGGCCGTTATGAAAAGGGCATGAAGCTGCGCCAGGTGCGCACCGGCAAAGATGTGATTATCTCGGATGCCTTAACCTTTATGGCTGGAGATCGCTCGCATGTAGAAGAAGCCTACCCGGGTGACATTATTGGTCTGCATAACCACGGGACGATCCAGATTGGTGACACCTTCACCCAGGGCGAAATGATGAAGTTCACCGGTATTCCGAACTTCGCACCGGAGTTGTTCCGCCGTATTCGCCTGCGTGACCCGCTGAAGCAGAAACAGCTCCTCAAAGGTCTGGTTCAGCTTTCAGAAGAGGGCGCGGTGCAGGTGTTCCGTCCTATCGCCAACAACGATCTGATTGTCGGCGCGGTGGGTGTCCTGCAGTTTGACGTGGTGGTTTCCCGTCTGAAGAGCGAATACAACGTGGAAGCGGTGTACGAGTCTGTGAACGTGGCGACAGCGCGCTGGGTTGAAAGCACTGACGTGAAGAAATTCGAGGAATTCAAACGCAAGAACGAAATCCAGCTTGCGCTCGATGGCGGTGATAACCTGACCTACATCGCCCCAACGATGGTAAACCTGAATCTGACACAGGAACGCTATCCGGAAGTGACTTTCCACAAAACTCGCGAGCATTAATCCTTCTGCAGAGCACGGTAGACGCCGTGCTCTGTCACTTCTCCTGTCTAATTAGCCCCTTGCGGATTGTTCTTAAAACCCGTCATTTCGCCTCCATTTGTTCGTTTTTTACCCACCTGGCCATGATTTTTGTCGATTGTGATCTATATTTAACAAAGTGATGACAAATCGGGTGGATAAAAGTCCTGTTCAATGCGTGAGGTAGAGTCTTTTATCCACTCATTTCTTCACAAAGGAATATTAACAACTGCTTTAGCACGATGTGCGACAGGATTGTAAACGCGCCATCAGTTGCTGAATTGGGTGGTTTTCACCACAGCAGTAGAGCGGCACACGTTGCTGCTTGTGGCCCAAATAGTGGGCAAACCAACAGGAAGAACATCGATGACTATGAAAAAACTGACTATTTCCAAAACTCTGCTGGCCGTAATGCTGGGCTCTGTTCTGGCAAGTGGTTCCGCATTCGCTGCGGAGACTACCACCGACAAAGCGCAAAATGCTGCTTCCAGTGCAGGGGAATCAATCGATAGCTCAATGAATAAAGTCGGTGGTTTCATGGATGACAGCACCATCACCGCGAAAGTCAAAGCGGCGCTGGTGGATCATGAAGACATTAAAAGTACGGACATCTCCGTTAAAACGGACAAAAACGTGGTTACGCTGAGCGGCTTCGTTGAAAGCCAGGCGCAGGCAGAAAAAGCCGTCTCCGTCGCAAAAGGCGTCGAGGGCGTGGCTTCTGTGAGCGATAAGCTGCATGTGCGTGACGGCAAAAACAAGACCATGAAAGGTTATGCGGGTGATACCGCTACCACCAGTGAAATCAAAGCAAAACTGCTGGCCGACGATGTTGTCCCTTCCCGTAAGGTGAAGGTTGAAACCACCGATGGCGTGGTGCAGTTGTCCGGTACCGTAGATTCACAGGCACAAAGTGAACGCGCTGAAAGTATCGCCAAAGCAATCGACGGCGTTAAAAGCGTGAAGAACGATCTCAAAGTGAAGTAACTAATCCTGAAAACGTCACTACCCGGTGCAAGCCGGGTATGACAAGCACGTACCAGGAAAAACATCGCCGGTGGGCATCCTGAGCGCTCATCTTAAGCGGTTGAAATTAACTATGGTAAAGGAGAGTTTTATGTTTCGTTGGGGCATTATATTTCTGGTTATCGCGTTAATTGCCGCCGCACTGGGCTTTGGTGGTCTTGCGGGTACGGCAGCAGGGGCCGCGAAAATTGTCTTTATCGTCGGTATTATCCTGTTCCTCGTCAGCCTGTTTATGGGTCGTCGGCGTCCATAGCGTATTACACGCTTAAATTTCGGTTACATTAAAGCCAGTCCTTGTGGCTGGCTTTGCTGTTTCGGCTGCGGGAAAAGTGCGCTACTTTGAGATATTCAGCGCATCAATTAAGGAAAGCAGAGTGGGCCAGCATATTCCCGTTACGCTCGGCAACATCGCGCCGCTGGCGTTAAAACCCTTTCGTCCGGGTCGGCTCGCGCTCGTATGCGAGGGCGGTGGACAGCGGGGTATTTTTACCGCTGGCGTTCTGGACGAGTTTATGCGTGCGGAATTTAATCCTTTCGATCTCTATTTCGGCAGCTCTGCCGGTGCGCAAAACCTTTCCGCTTATGTCTGCAATCAACCTGGCTACGCACGCAAAGTGATCATGCGCTACACCACGTCGCGGGAATTTTTCAATCCGGTGCGCTTTGTGCGCGGCGGCAATCTTATCGATCTCGACTGGCTGGTTGAATCGACCTCAAGCCAGATGCCGCTGGCCATGGACTACGCCGCGCGGATTTTCGATGCGGGCAAAGAGTTTTACATGTGCGCCTGTCGGCAGGATGATTACTCCGCAGCCTATTTCTCCCCTACTCATCAGACATGGCTCGATTTGATTCGTGCTTCCAGCGCGATCCCCGGCTTTTATCGTCCGGGCGTGATGCTTGATGGCATTAATTATCTCGACGGCGGTGTCAGCGATGCCATTCCGGTGCAGGAGGCGGCAAAACGCGGCGCGAACACGATTGTGGTGATCCGTACCGTACCGTCACAAATGTACTATACGCCCCAGTGGTTCAAACGGATGGAACGCTGGCTGGGAGAGAGCAGCCTGCAATCCTTAATCAATCTGGTGCAGCACCATGAGAAAAGTTACCTGGCGATCCAACGCTTTATCGAAGCACCGCCGGGTAAACTGCGTATTTTTGAAATTTATCCACCTAAGTTGTTGAAGAGCATGGCGCTGGGCAGCCGTTTACCGGCGCTGCGCGAGGATTATAAAATCGGGCGTTTGTGCGGGCGCTATTTCCTGGCGACGGTGGGCAAATTGCTGGCGGAAACCGCGCCGCTGGTGCGCCACTCGCCGATTATCGCGCCTGCGACGCGTGTTGTTCCACCGGCTGCGGTGGCCAACGACGCGCTGGATACGCCGCTGGTCAGCGTCGTGCAGGCCAACGATTTACCCATCAATAAAGAGGATACGGCGTGAGTTTCCGCTTTACCGATACCCACTGTCATTTCGATTTCCCGCCGTTTGCCGGCGATGAAGCAGCGAGTATCGCCCGTGCGGGCGACGCCGGCGTGGAGCGCATTATTGTTCCGGCGATCGCCGCCCGTTATTTTGATCGCGTTTGCCACTTAGCACGCCAGCATACCGCACTCTATGCCGCGCTGGGGCTACACCCGATTGTGATTGAAGAGCACAGCGAGGAAAGCCTGCAACGGCTTGAACAGATGCTCGCGGCAAAGCCCGAGAAAGTGGTGGCGATAGGGGAAATTGGCCTCGATCTTTACCGCGACGATCCGCAGTTTGAGCGCCAGCAGCAGGTGTTAGACGCGCAACTAAAATTGGCAAAACGCTTTGATCTGCCGGTGATCCTCCATTCACGCCGCACGCATGACAAGCTGGCGATGCATTTAAAAAAACATGATTTACCTCGCCGTGGCGTGGTGCATGGTTTCGCCGGTAGCCTGCAACAGGCGCAGCGCTTTGTTGAACTGGGCTATTGCATCGGCGTGGGCGGCACCATTACCTACCCGCGCGCCAGTAAAACCCGTGACGTAATGGCGCAGTTGCCGCTTTCTGCATTACTGCTGGAAACGGATGCGCCGGATATGCCGCTCAATGGTTTTCAGGGCCAGCCCAATCGGCCAGAGCGTGCCGCGCAGGTGTTCGATACGTTGTGCGAGCTACGCCGCGAAGCGCCGGATGTCATCGCGCACGCACTGCTGGAAAACACGCAGCGGCTCTTTGCGCTACAGATATAGCGCCGGGCGCAGCACGGTTTTCACACCGCGCTCCAGTAGCGCCTGCGCCAGCGGCTCCACATCTTCTGGCGTGGCGCTGCGCCATGTCTGCGCCTCACCGTACACGCCATGCGCATGAAAGGCATTAAGCCGCACTGGCACCTCGCCGAGTTGATGAATAAAGGCGGCCAGCGCATCGATATGTACCAGATAATCGCTTTGTTCCGGGATCACCAGCAGGCGCAGCTCCGCTAATTTCTTCTCTGCTGCCAGTAGCCGCAGGCTGGCTTTCACCTGCACGTTATCCCGTCCGGTGAGAAAACGGTGCCGCGCATTGCCCCAGGCTTTGAGATCGATCATCGCGCCGTCGCAGACCGGCAACAGCTTGCGCCAGCCGGTTTCGCTGAGTAACCCGTTACTGTCCACCAGATAATTCAGATGGCGCAGTTGTGCGTCATCGCGTAATGCGGAGAACAGCGCATGCAAAAAGGGCAGTTGCAGCGTTGCTTCGCCGCCGCTGACGGTGATGCCTTCAATAAACAGCGCCACTTTGCGAATCTGCGCCACAACCTGTTCAACCGTCATGCTCTGCGCCATCGGCGTGGCGTGCTGCGGGCACATGCGCAGGCAAGTGTCGCACTGCTCGCAACGCGCAGCGTTCCATTCCACTTGCCCTCCATTTATGGAGAGCGCGTGCTGTGGGCAACCTGCGACACAATCGCCGCAGTGGTTGCAGTGGCCAATGGTCCACGGGTTATGGCAGTTTTTACAGCGCATATTGCAGCCCTGTAAAAACAGTGCCACCCGGCTGCCTGGCCCGTCCACGCAGGAGAAAGGGAGGATTTTACTGACGAAAGCGCATCTGCTGTTCATGGCTGACCACGCGGGGTTGTCGTTCCAGAATATGCGTGTTACGCGCTGCCTCTTCACCCAGCCAGGTGGTATTGGTGCGTGAGCCTTCGGCACGGAATTTCCTGAGATCTGACAGGCGCACCATGTAACCGGTGACGCGAACCAGATCGTTACCGGCTACGTTAGCGGTGAACTCGCGCATGCCAGCTTTAAACGCACCAAGGCAGAGCTGGACAACGGCTTGCGGGTTGCGTTTCACCGTTTCATCGAGGGTCAAAATATCGCTGATCCCGGCCTGATACCACGCATGATGCGGTGCGACGGCGAGCAGATGGGTAATCGGATCCGGCTCGTCGCCATAAGGCAGCCGCGCGCCTGGCGTGGTGTCGGTGTCGGAGCTAATACCCGATTGCGCATGGAGCATGGCGCGCTGCCGCCAGCCGTGTTTTACCGGCGTGTTTGCCACAAAGTTCGCCAGTTGTTCACTGATGCGATAACCAAGTGCGTTGGCTTGTTCATCTTTGCCGTAGCGTGCGGCGAGACCGGCTTTTTCACAAAGCATATTGACCGCTTCGGCCAGCCCATACATACCAAACATGGGCACAAAACGGTCGGCAGAAATCAGCCCTTCCTGCACAAGGAAGCTATGCTCAAAGAAGCCGGATTGCTGATACAGAAAGTCGCAGCGGGCATCAATAATTGCCATTTGCTGCTGGCAATAGTGTGGCAATTGATGGGTGAAGAAATCCTCCAGCGACACGCTGCGTTCCGCGATCACTTTCAGATTGAGGCGTACCAGCGTACTGCCGCCGCCGCCCAGCGGCAGAGAGTTATAGCAACTCACAATGCCATAACCGCCTTTTGTGAAAATATTATCATGCACCGGGCCGTTGGCGATGTGCGGTTTGCTGCACTCGCAGATATTACGCGCCACCTCCAGTAGCAGATCATCCGGCGTAATATCCGGGTCATAGATAAAGGTTAAGTTTGGCGCAACCTGCTTCAGTTCTGCATCAGCGCGTAAAATAGCACGCGTAATCGGAGTGTCGAATGGGCCAATATTGGCATGCATAAAGGCGTCTGGCAGCGTTCTGTCGAGGTAGCGCCAGAAACGTTTTATGCGGATATCGACTTCCTGTTGTGTTAGAATTCTCACATATGGTTGTAGCAGGGCATCAAGCTGGCCGAGATAAACAGGCATTGATGTCACTGATGGAACATGGTGGTAGAGGATCGTCAGCAACGAGAGGGCGTCATCAAGATCTTTTGCCCCTTCCAGCTCGAGCCAGGCGGAACCGTTAGCAAGAAATTTAGCGTAATCCGGCAGCACATAACGCGGTTTGTAAGGGGCGTGGCCTTCAAACATATCGCAGATGGCGCCCTCATCAAGTGCTGCGCGTGCCGCTTGCGGCAACGCCGGATAGGGCAGGGCGTTTTCCGCTTCCAGCGCCAGGAAGTGGCGTTTTTGTTCCGGTGTGAGTGTTGGGCTGGTAACAATCTGCTGGCAGCGTGACAGCAATAAAGGATCAACAGACGGGGACATCATCGTTCCTCTTATTTCCTTGAGTGATGGCGATGAGTGTACGGAGCCAGTTGTTTGTCGCTTTTGATCCCGCCCCCTGTCAGCGCAATCATTACTGATGTGAATTTAAAAGTTTGATCAATGTCCCATTATGGTTTTGCAAACGTGAATTTAACTTTCATTAACTGTGATGGGTGTCGAAGTGTGAATGTGGGTTGATGTTAAAATACTAACAAACCCGAACAGAAAACCGGCATTACGCCGTCGGAGAGAATTATGAGTGATTTAACGGCAAGCAGCCTGCGTGCGCTGAAACTGATGGACCTGACCACCCTGAACGACGATGACACCAACGAGAAAGTCATCGCCCTGTGTCATCAGGCAAAAACCCCGGTGGGCAACACCGCCGCCATCTGTATCTACCCGCGTTTTATCCCGATTGCGCGCAAAACCCTGAACGCACAAGGTACGCCGGATGTGCGTATCGCAACCGTGACCAACTTCCCGCATGGTAACGACGATATCGACATCGCGCTGGCTGAAACACGCGCCGCCATTGCTTACGGCGCGGATGAAGTTGATGTGGTGTTCCCGTACCGTGCGCTGATCGCCGGTAACGAGCAGGTAGGTTTCGAGCTGGTGAAAGCCTGTAAAGAGGCTTGCGCGGCGGCGAACGTGCTGCTGAAAGTGATTATTGAAACCGGTGAGCTGAAAACGGAAGCATTGATCCGTAAAGCGTCTGAAATCGCCATTAAAGCCGGTGCAGATTTCATTAAAACGTCGACCGGTAAAGTGCCGGTAAACGCGACCCCGGAAAGCGCACGTATCATGATGGAAGTGATTCGCGATATGGGCGTTGAGAAAACCGTTGGTTTTAAACCGGCTGGTGGCGTACGTAGCGCGGAAGATGCGCAGCAGTATCTCGCCATTGCTGACGACCTGTTTGGTGCCGATTGGGCCGATGCCCGTCATTACCGATTTGGTGCCTCCAGCCTGCTGGCAAGCCTGCTGAAAGCGTTGGGCCACGGCGACGGTAAGAGCGCAAGCAGCTATTAATTTGTCATTGCCGGGTAGCGCATTGTTACCCGGCCTCAATGGATTTTCCGGCTTTATTCCTCAGGGGGTTACCTTGTTTCTCGCTCAAGAAATTATTCGAAAAAAACGCGATGGTCTCGCGCTGAGTGATGAAGAAATCCGTTTCTTTATCAACGGAATACGCGATAACACCGTTTCTGAAGGGCAGATTGCTGCTCTGGCAATGACCATTTTCTTCCACGACATGACGATGCCGGAGCGTGTTTCGCTGACCATGGCGATGCGAGATTCAGGCACTGTTCTGGACTGGAAACCGCTCGATCTTAACGGACCGGTGGTGGACAAACACTCGACCGGCGGCGTGGGCGATGTTACCTCGTTGATGCTTGGCCCGATGGTGGCGGCCTGCGGCGGTTATATTCCGATGATTTCCGGGCGTGGCCTTGGCCATACTGGCGGCACGCTCGACAAACTGGAAGCGATCCCGGGGTTTGATATCTTCCCGGAAGATAACCGTTTTCGCGAGATTATTAAGGATGTTGGTGTGGCGATTATCGGCCAGACCAATTCGCTGGCACCGGCGGATAAACGTTTCTACGCCACCCGCGATATCACCGCGACGGTGGACTCTATTCCGTTAATCACCGCTTCTATCCTCGCCAAAAAACTGGCCGAGGGGCTTGATGCGCTGGTGATGGACGTCAAAGTGGGGAGCGGGGCATTTATGCCGACTTACGCCCTCTCTGAACAACTGGCGGAAGCGATTGTTGGCGTTGCCAACGGCGCGGGCGTGCGGACTACCGCGCTGCTGACCGATATGAACCAGGTGCTGGCTTCCAGCGCGGGCAACGCAGTGGAAGTACGCGAAGCGGTGCAGTTCCTGACTGGTGAATACCGCAATCCGCGCTTGTTTGACGTCACCATGGCGCTGTGCGTGGAGATGCTGATCTCCGGCAAACTGGCGAAAGATGACGCCGACGCGCGAGCGAAGCTGCAAGCGGTGCTGGATAACGGTAAAGCGGCTGAGGTTTTTGGTCGTATGGTTGCGGCGCAAAAAGGGCCGCACGATTTTGTGGAAAACTATGCCAAATACCTGCCTACCGCGACGCTGAGTAAAGCGGTGTACGCCGATGATGAAGGCTTTATCACGGCGATGGATACGCGCGCGCTGGGCATGGCGGTGGTGTCGATGGGCGGTGGTCGTCGCCAGGCGTCGGACACTATTGATTACAGCGTGGGCTTTACCGAGATGGTGCGTCTGGGCGAACGCGTTGATGGTCAGCGCCCGCTGGCGGTTATCCACGCTAAAGACGAAGCCAGCTGGCAAGAGGCTGCGCAGGCGGTGAAAGCGGCCATTGCGATGGGCGACAGCGCACCAAAAGAGACACCGACGGTCTATCGCCGCATTACTGAATAGCGGTATACTGATCTGATCGCTTTTTTACAAAGCACAAGGTACGGAGAACATATGAAACGTGCATTTATTATGGTGCTGGACTCTTTCGGCATCGGCGCGACCGAAGACGCGGAGCGCTTTGGCGACGTGGGTTCCGATACCCTCGGTCACATCGCTGAAGTTTGCGCGAAAGGTGAAGCCGACACCGGGCGCAAAGGCCCGCTGAATTTACCCAATCTGACCCGTCTGGGTCTGGCGAAGGCGCACGAAGGCGCAACAGGTTTTATTCCTGCCGGGATGGACGCTAACGCGGAAATCACCGGTGCTTACGCATGGGCGCATGAGCTCTCTTCCGGGAAAGATACGCCGTCAGGACACTGGGAAATCGCCGGTGTGCCGGTGCTGTTCGACTGGGGCTACTTTAGTGACACCGAGAACAGCTTCCCGCAGGAACTGCTGGATAAGCTGGTGAAACGCGCTAATCTGCCGGGTTATCTTGGCAACTGCCACTCGTCCGGTACGGTGATCCTTGATCAGCTCGGCGAAGAGCACATGAAAACCGGCAAACCGATTTTCTACACCTCTGCCGACTCGGTGTTCCAGATTGCCTGCCACGAAGAGACCTTTGGTCTGGATAAGCTGTATGAGCTGTGCGAAATTGCACGTGAAGAGCTGACCGAAGGCGGCTACAACATTGGCCGCGTGATTGCGCGTCCATTTGTTGGCGATAAAGCAGGTAATTTCCAGCGTACCGGTAACCGCCATGACCTGGCCGTTGAACCACCGTCAGCCACCGTGCTGCAAAAGCTGGTCGAAGAGAAAGATGGCCACGTGGTTTCGGTCGGTAAAATTGCCGATATCTATGCCAACTGCGGCATCACCAAAAAAGTGAAAGCCACCGGCCTGGATGCGCTGTTTGACGCCACCATCAAAGAGATGAAAGAAGCCGGTGATAAGACCATCGTCTTTACTAACTTCGTCGATTTTGACTCATCATGGGGCCATCGTCGCGATGTGGCGGGTTATGCGGCCGGGCTTGAGTTGTTTGACCGTCGCCTGCCGGAACTGATGGAATTGGTTGGCGAAGACGACATCCTGATCCTTACCGCCGATCACGGCTGCGATCCGACCTGGAAAGGCACTGACCACACCCGCGAGCATATTCCGGTGCTGGTCTACGGCCCGAAAGTGAAACCGGGCTCGCTGGGTCACCGTGACACCTTTGCGGATATTGGTCAGACGATTGCGAAGTACTTCGGCGTCTCTGATATGGAATATGGCAAGGCCATGTTCTGATGATTTTGGGCGGGAGCTTCCCGCCCTTTCTGTTTCAACGACAACGACATAAAGGAATTGACGATGGCTACCCCACATATTAATGCCGAAATGGGCGATTTCGCTGACGTAGTGTTGATGCCGGGCGACCCGCTGCGTGCAAAACATATTGCGGAAACTTTCCTCGAAGACTACCGCGAAGTGAACAACGTGCGCGGCATGCTGGGTTACACCGGCACCTACAAAGGCCGCAAAATTTCTGTTATGGGACACGGTATGGGGATCCCGTCCTGCTCCATCTACACCAAAGAGCTGATCACCGATTTCGGCGTGAAAAAAATCATTCGTGTCGGCTCCTGCGGCGCGGTGCGTATGGACGTGCAACTGCGTGACATCGTGATTGGGATGGGTGCCTGCACCGACTCCAAAGTGAACCGTATGCGTTTCAAAGATCACGATTTCGCAGCGATTGCTGATTTCGATATGGTGCGTAACGCGGTTGATGCGGCAAAAGCACTGGGCGTAGACGCGCGCGTGGGTAATCTGTTTTCCGCCGATCTGTTCTACTCCCCGGACGGTGAAATGTTCGACGTGATGGAAAAATACGGCATCCTGGGCGTGGAAATGGAAGCGGCAGGCATTTACGGCGTAGCGGCGGAATTCGGTGCGAAAGCGCTGACCATCTGCACCGTTTCCGACCATATTCGTACCCACGAGCAGACCACTTCCGCTGAGCGTCAGACCACGTTCAACGATATGATCAAAATTGCGCTGGAATCTGTCCTGCTGGGCGATAAAGCGTAAGTATCTTTTCTAAGGGCAGGTTCTCTGCCCTTTTTATCAATTCATTTTAATGTCCATAGTTTTTATTATTCCCTTTTAATTCAGAGGAATAGAGCTATGAATTTATTCAAGTATCTATTCATAAATCTATTCACTGATGAGTTCGCTTACCGATCTTCTGTAACAAGGGCCCCAGCCCGCGATGGCGTTGCGTACGGCATTAAAGATTAGTCAGGCCACGTTTTCACGGCTGGTTGCCACCGAGCCACAGGTGCTGCAATTTGGTAAAGCACGTGCAACGCGCTATGCCTTGTTACGCCCTGTACGCAGTGTTGAACGGTTTGTACTACGCCGAATTAATGAACAACGTCATGTTTACAAGTGGGGCGAATTACACACATGTTGGCCCCAAGGCCGCTGTCTGGTCACATTAGAAGAAGGGGGCTGGCAGTGGTTTGACGGTCTGCCATGGTATCTCACCGATCTGCGACCTCAGCGTTTTTTAGGACGGTCATGGGGACGAAACATCGCGCGCCAGTTTGGCCTGCCTACGATATGTTGCCGATGGTTTTTGCCCCCGTCAGTTCGGGAGCAACGCTATTGAACTGGCGCGGGATACCTCGGTCAGCAAGGCTGCGTGGAATTTCGCCATCCCACCGGCGCAAACATTCAGGCAGACAGTGGCGGCAGATGATCGCATAAGTGAGGCGTTTCGCCATATCGCCCGACAAATGGGTGATAAAGTCGCCCAACTGGAACAGATAGCGCAACGGATGGCGTAGTCGGCCACTCAGAGGCTAACGTACTGCGCTTGCAATCCATGCGGAAAGCTCGCGAAGTTCTTGTTCCTGCTCCGGAAAATCGACTAACAGTGCATCACACTCCTGCGCCAGCATATCCGCGCGGTAGAGGCAGCCCTGCAAACGTGCCGCCAGCGCTTCTAATGGCTCGGGGTTCAGGCTGTCGGTAAACACCTGTGTGCGGGTGATGTGACCTTTTTCCACATCAAAATGGAGCTCCACGCCGCCCCAGGTAAACCGTTCATCCAACAGATGGCTGAACGCCGGGGCCTGGCCGAAGTTCCACTCCCAGCTGCTCTGGCGGGCAAAGGTTTCGGCAAAATTGGGCAAGTCCGGGGTTTTATCCGGCGAGATAACCTCCGCCGTAACCCGTTCGCCATAGTGGGCGAAGAAGGCTTCGGTGATCGCTTCACAGATTTGCTGATGGGTAATGCCCGGCAGCAACTCCACCAGATTCGCCACGCGCCCACGCACCGACGTAATGCCTTTGGCTTGCAGCTTTTTCTTGTCCGGATTGAGGTAATTGGCCAGGCGGCTGAGATCGGCATTCAGCAGCAACGTGCCATGGTGGAAGCCACGATCTTTGGTTTCCCGGTAGGCAGAACCGGACACCTTACGATCGCCTTCCGCCGTTTTCACCACCAGGTCGTTGCGCCCGGAAGCTTCTGCGGTAACGCCTAGTGAATTCAGGGCATTAAGCACAATCGACGTGGAGATGGTTTTGTCGTATTCCGGCTTTCCCGCCATGAAAGTGAAACAGGTATTGCCGAGGTCGTGGAACACCGCGCCGCCGCCGCTACTGCGCCTTGCCAGCCGCACGTTATCTTCTTCCATGCGGCGGGTATTACACTCTTTCCACGGGTTTTGCGCCCGGCCAATCACCACCGTGTCCGCGTTGCGCCATAAGAACAGTACGCGTTGCGTGGCGGGCATCTGGCGGAAAATGCACTCTTCCACCGCCAGGTTGAACCAGGGATCGTACGAGTCAGAGATAAGCAGACGAAGCGTCGACATAGCAGATTTCCTTTCTGTAACCTGTAATTTTTACCGGTAGCGGTCAGAGCGACTCTTTCTTTTGCTGCTCTTCTTCTTCCGGTACGGATTTGTTGGCCGTCAGCAAAAACGGCGACTGCTGCCAGCGCGTGCGTTTGCCCTGCAACAGGGTGCGCGTCAGCACTACGCCAATGGCCAGCGACAGCAGCAACATCAGGCGCAGAATATTGGTGGTGTTATCCACCTGTTTGGCTTCTGTCGCCAGCGTGTGCGTATCCAGCGTAAGGCGCAGGTAGCCCAGCGGGCCGCTCTTTCCCTGAATCGGCTCAACAATTTGCTGGTTGAAATAGCCGCCTGCTTTTTTGCCGTCCAGCGCCAGCCTGTCGCGCACATCAATACTTTCGCCGGAGCGCGCGATCAGATCCCCTTGCGCATCGTACACCCCTGCATCCAGAATGCGGCTCTCTTCGGTGAGCTGGCGCAGCACGACGTTGATCCGCTTTTCGTCCGGGGTTTCTGTGCGCATCAGCGGCGTGAGATTCAGCGTCACCTGGCGCGCCAGCGTTCTCGCCAGCTCTTCAAACTGCGGATTGCGCTGACGCTGATGGCTTTGGCTGAACCAGGATGCGCCTTGCATCAGCGCGACCAGCAGTGCCAGACAGATGAGGACGATTACGGCGCGATGCAGCCGAAATTTAAGTTTTGCGCGAGCCATATTCCACCTGTTGAAAATTTGAGGCTTAATGTTGCCAGAAGCGCTGGTTACAAGGTAGCCTCATGCGTTATTTTCCCCTCCGATGCTTTCTGGCGCGAACGTTTTTACAGGAGCTTTAATGCCTAATAGTTTGACCTGGTGCGATCTGCCCGATGATGTTTCTCAGTGGCCGGGATTGCCGCTCTCTTTAAGTGGTGATGAGGTAATGCCTCTGGACTATCACGCTGGTCGCAGCGGCTGGCTACTGTACGCACGTAATCTGGATAAGCAACGTCTGACGACCTATCAGCGCAAATTGGGGGCAGCAATGGTGATTGTTGCCGCGTGGAGCGTTGACGATTATCAGGTTCTTCGTCTGGCGGGTTCGTTGACGCCGCGCGCGACTCGCCTGGCGCACGACGAAGGTATGGACGTCGCCCCGCTGGGGAAAATCCCGCATCTGCGCTCGCCAGGGCTGCTGGTGATGGACATGGACTCCACCGCCATTCAAATCGAGTGCATTGATGAAATCGCTAAACTTGCCGGCACCGGCGAAATGGTGGCGGAAGTGACCGAACGGGCGATGCGCGGCGAACTCGATTTTGCCGCCAGCCTGCGCAGCCGTGTGGCGACGCTGAAAGGCGCGGACGCCAATATTCTGCTGCAAGTACGCGAAAAACTGCCGTTAATGCCAGGCCTTGTGCAACTGGTGTTGAAGCTGGAAACATTGGGCTGGAAAGTAGCCATCGCCTCGGGCGGCTTTACTTTCTTTGCCGATTACCTGCGCGACAAGCTGCATTTGACGGCGGCAGTTGCCAACGAACTTGAGATCATGGACGGTAAATTCACCGGCCAGGTATTGGGCGATATCGTGGATGCGCAGTTCAAAGCCAACACGCTGAAGCAACTGGCTGAAAAATATGAAATCGCGCCGGAGCAAACGGTGGCGATTGGCGATGGCGCGAACGATTTGCCGATGATCAAAGCCGCCGGGCTTGGCATCGCGTTTCATGCCAAACCCAAAGTGAATGAGAAGGCGGAAGTCACCATTCGCCACGCCGATCTGATGGGCGTATTTTGTATTCTTTCCGGCAGCATTAATAAGAAGTAGAGGTTATTGTGGCGAAAGCTCCCAAACGCGCGTTTGTCTGTAATGAATGCGGTGCGGATTATCCGCGCTGGCAGGGGCAGTGCAGCGCCTGTCACGCATGGAACACCATTACGGAAGTGCGTGTTGCCGCTTCGCCCACCGTGGCGCGTAATGAGCGTCTTTCCGGCTATGCGGGGAGCGCTGGCGTATCAAAAGTGCAGAAGCTGGCGGATATCAGCCTCGAAGAGCTACCGCGTTTTTCCACCGGTTTTAAAGAGTTTGACCGCGTGCTCGGTGGCGGTGTTGTGCCCGGTAGCGCGATTCTGATTGGCGGCAACCCCGGCGCGGGGAAATCCACGTTGCTGTTGCAGACGTTGTGTAAGCTCGCCGAGCAGATGAAAACGTTGTATGTCACCGGGGAAGAGTCATTACAGCAGGTGGCGATGCGCGCGCACCGTCTGGGGCTGCCGACCGGCAATCTCAATATGCTGTCGGAAACCAGCATCGAACAAATCTGCATGATCGCCGAAGAGGAACAACCGAAGCTGATGGTGATCGACTCGATTCAGGTCATGCACATGGCCGACATTCAGTCGTCGCCCGGCAGTGTGGCGCAGGTGCGTGAAACGGCGGCCTATCTGACGCGCTTTGCGAAAACGCGCGGTGTGGCGATTGTGATGGTCGGCCACGTCACCAAAGATGGCTCGCTGGCGGGACCAAAGGTGCTTGAACATTGTATTGACTGCTCGGTGCTGCTCGACGGCGATGCGGATTCGCGTTTTCGCACCTTGCGCAGCCATAAAAACCGTTTCGGCGCGGTTAACGAACTCGGCGTATTCGCCATGACCGAGCAGGGGCTGCGTGAAGTCAGCAACCCCTCGGCGATTTTCTTAAGTCGCGGCGATGAAGTCACCTCCGGCAGTTCGGTGATGGTGGTGTGGGAAGGCACACGCCCGCTGTTAGTTGAAATTCAGGCGCTGGTGGATCATTCGATGATGTCAAACCCGCGCCGTGTGGCGGTGGGACTGGAGCAAAACCGTCTGGCGATTCTGTTGGCGGTGCTGCATCGCCACGGCGGCTTGCAGATGGCGGATCAGGATGTGTTCGTCAACGTGGTCGGCGGGGTCAAAGTGACCGAAACCAGCGCCGATTTAGCGCTGTTGCTGGCGATGGTTTCCAGCCTGCGTGACCGGCCGTTACCGCAGGATTTAGTGGTGTTTGGCGAAGTCGGGCTGGCGGGCGAAATTCGCCCGGTGCCCAGCGGCCAGGAGCGCATTTCGGAGGCCGCGAAGCATGGCTTCCGTCGCGCGATTGTTCCGGCAGCGAATGTGCCGAAAAAAGTGCCTGAAGGAATGCAAATTTTCGGCGTGAAGAAGCTCGCGGATGCGCTAAGTGTCTTTGACGACTTATAATTGGCTAATGTTTTTTTGCAGGAGGCAACAATGTCGTCATTCGACTACTTAAAAACCGCGATTCGCCAGAAAGGCTGCACGTTACAGCAGGTAGCCGATGCCAGCGGTATGACCAAAGGCTATTTGAGCCAGCTGCTGAATGCCAAAATTAAGAGCCCCAGTGCGCAAAAACTTGAGGCTCTGCACCGCTTTCTCGATCTTGAGTTTCCCCGTCGGCAGAAAAGCATTGGCGTGGTTTTCGGCAAGTTTTACCCGCTGCACACTGGTCATATCTACTTGATCCAGCGCGCCTGTAGCCAGGTGGATGAACTGCATATCATCCTTGGTTATGACGAAACCCGCGATCGCGAGTTGTTTGAAGACAGCGCGATGTCCCAACAGCCGACGGTAAGTGATCGCTTGCGTTGGCTGCTACAGACCTTTAAGTACCAGAAAAATATCCGTATTCATGCCTTTAACGAAGAGGGGATGGAGCCGTATCCGCACGGCTGGGATGTCTGGAGTAAAGGCATCAAAGCGTTTATGACCGAAAAAGGCATCACGCCAAACTGGATTTACACCTCCGAAGAGGCTGATGCGCCGCAGTATCGGCAACATCTGGGAATTGAAGCGGTGCTGGTCGATCCAAAGCGCACCTTTATGAATATCAGCGGTTCGCAAATCCGCGAGAACCCCTTCCGTTACTGGGATTATATTCCGACTGAGGTAAAGCCCTTTTTTGTGCGCACGGTGGCGATTCTGGGCGGAGAATCCAGCGGTAAATCAACATTGGTAAATAAGCTCGCCAATATCTTCAATACCACCAGCGCATGGGAATATGGCCGCGATTACGTCTTTTCTCATCTGGGTGGTGACGAAATTGCGCTGCAATATTCCGATTATGACAAAATTGCCCTCGGACATGCGCAGTACATCGATTTTGCCGTGAAGTACGCCAATAAAGTAGCGTTTATCGATACGGATTTTGTCACCACGCAGGCGTTCTGCAAAAAATATGAAGGCCGCGAGCATCCTTTTGTTCAGGCTTTGATTGATGAATATCGTTTTGATCTGGTGATCCTGCTGGAAAATAATACGCCGTGGGTGAATGATGGCCTGAGAAGCCTCGGCAGTTCAGTCGATCGCAAGGAGTTTCAGGATTTATTGGTGTCGATGCTGCGGGAAAATAATATCGAGTATGTACGTGTTGAAGCCGCAGATTATGACTCGCGTTTTTTACAGTGCGTCGAACTGGTTAAACAGTTAATGGGGCCGTAGTCTGAAATGGCAGGCCGGTCTGGTATATTCCGCGGCCTGTATATCGGTTAGTTTGCAGGTTGATTGCGAAAATTTTTCCAGCGATTATGTACCTGCGTCAGCGTAGCGATTGATGGCTGATTCACCTTTCTCAACATATTATATTTATGCGTACTGACCGTTTTTATATCCAGCCCGCTGTGGATTAGCATACTTTTCTTTTTACCTGCGCTAATGATATGGCTAAGCAGCAGTCTCTCTTTTCGCGTTAGCGTTATTCTGCACTCGTGGTCTTGCTTCTTCCGCCAGGATTTATAATTTAATATGCGGAATATTTCGGTTAGTTTTGTGTTTTTCTTAATTTTTAAAAATGAATGTAATAAGTAACATTCAAATGGATTGTCGCTTTTTATTATTCTGTTTAGTGTCGATAATGTCGTGATGATAATAAAGTTGTTATCAAAGTCTAAAATAACATCATTATTATCCAGTGTTATTTCTTTTTGCTTAATAAATGTTTGTAATCCGTTTTTAAGAAAAACATCTTCCGTGATGATATGCATTAATTATAACCATGCGTTCATTTATTAACTAAGGTAGTGCGTATCATGTTAGCGTCTGGTCTTAGCGTTAAGCAATCCAGGGACAAAATGGCGAATGCTAAAAGCATTAATCTATGGCGATGAGATTGCTGGAGATTTATTCTTTGATGTGACTTTTATTCAGGATTTTAGTTTTAGATTATTTCTGCAATGAATGCATCTGCCTCTGAATCGCGGCCAAGATAGTATAAAAACAAAAAAACTTTTTTATGCGTTTATTGTAGAGGAATTCACTGAGCATTTGGGAGTGAAGCGAATGGGTTTCCCCATTCGCTTTTGTGTCGGCTTATTTGGCGATACGTTTGTACTTAATACGCTTCGGCTCCAGCGCATCTGCGCCCAGCGTGCGTTTCTTATACTCTTCGTATTCGGTGAAGTTGCCTTCGAAAAACTCCACTTTGCCCTCATCCTGGTAATCCAGAATGTGGGTGGCGATACGGTCAAGGAACCAGCGGTCGTGCGAGATAACCATCGCGCAGCCCGGGAATTCAAGCAGGGCGTTTTCCAGCGCGCGCAGGGTCTCGATATCCAGGTCGTTGGTCGGTTCATCAAGCAACAGCATGTTGCCGCCAACCTGTAACAGTTTTGCCAGATGCAGACGACCGCGCTCACCGCCGGACAACTCGCCCACGCGTTTACCCTGGTCGGTGCCTTTAAAGTTGAAGCGGCCAACGTACGCCCGGCTCGGCATTTCGGTGTTACCGATGCGCATAATGTCCAGCCCGCCGGAAACTTCTTCCCACACGGTTTTGCTGTTATCCATCGCGTCGCGGAACTGATCAACCGAGGCCAGTTTGACGGTTTCACCCAGTGTAATGGTGCCGCCATCAGGCTGCTCCTGACCAGACATCATGCGGAACAGCGTCGATTTACCGGCGCCGTTCGGCCCGATAATGCCGACAATCGCGCCTTTCGGCACGGAGAAGGACAGGCCATCAATCAGCTGGCGATCGCCGTAAGACTTGCTAAGGTTGCTGACTTCAACCACTTTATCGCCCAGGCGAGGTCCCGGTGGAATAAACAGTTCGTTGGTTTCGTTACGTTTCTGGTATTCAGTGCTGTTGAGCTCTTCAAAGCGCGCCAGACGGGCTTTGCCCTTAGATTGACGGCCTTTCGCGCCCTGACGCACCCACTCCAGCTCTTTCTCAATGGATTTACGACGCGCCGCTTCCTGAGAGGCTTCCTGCGCCAGACGCTGATCTTTCTGTTCCAGCCAGGAAGAGTAGTTGCCTTCCCACGGAATACCTTCACCGCGGTCAAGTTCGAGGATCCAACCGGCGACGTTATCGAGGAAGTAACGGTCGTGGGTAATCGCTACCACGGTGCCTTCGAAGTCGTGCAGGAAGCGCTCCAGCCAGGCAACGGATTCGGCGTCCAGGTGGTTGGTCGGTTCGTCGAGCAGCAGCATATCTGGCTTTTCCAGCAGCAGACGGCACAGCGCGACGCGGCGGCGTTCACCACCAGAAAGATTGGCAATCTTCGCGTCCCAGTCTGGCAGGCGCAGCGCGTCGGCGGCGCGTTCCAGTTGCACATTCAGGTTATGACCGTCATGCGCCTGGATAATCTCTTCCAGCTTGCCTTGTTCTGCCGCCAGCTTGTCGAAATCCGCTTCTGGATCGGCATACAGCGCATACACTTCATCCAGACGTTTCAGGGCTCCGACCACTTCGGATACGGCTTCTTCAACCGATTCACGTACGGTCTGCTCCGGGTTCAACTGCGGTTCCTGCGGCAGGTAACCGATCTTAATGCCAGGCTGTGGGCGGGCTTCACCTTCGATGTCTTTATCGATGCCGGCCATGATGCGCAGCAGGGTAGACTTACCGGCACCGTTAAGACCCAGCACGCCGATTTTTGCGCCCGGGAAGAAGCTTAGCGAGATATTTTTCAGAATATGACGTTTCGGCGGGACAACTTTGCCGACACGATGCATGGTATATACGAATTGAGCCACGTTGGACTTCGCCTCTTTGTAATGAGAGTGGTATTCAACAGCGGAGTGTAGCCGTTTTCGTTGCTTAATCCCAGCCAGCCGCGCCAGGTGTGTTAAATCACGCCAGAAAGGTAAAAAAGTGTGCGCAACGTGGCGCGTTACGAGTTGCGCGGTTAGCATTAACGCATTACGCGGCATGACGCTGCAAAAACGTGACAGATAAGAGGAAAGAGCTGTGCAGAGAGCTAAACATGTCGCCTTGCGATTCGCGGCGGCCTGCGTTTGTTTGCTGTCCCTCAGCAATGTGGCGCGAGCAGATTCACTGGATGAACAACGTAACCGTTACGCGCAGATAAAAACCGCGTGGGACAACAAACAGATGGACGTGGTGCAGCAATTGCTGCCCACGCTACAAACGTATCCGCTTTACCCGTATCTGCAATATCGTCAGATTACCGACGATCTGATGAATCAACCCGCAATTACGGTGACCAACTTTGTGCAGGCCAACCCGACGCTTCCGGCGGCGCGCACGCTGAAATCTCGCTTTGTTAATGAACTGGCCCGGCGGCAAGACTGGCGCGGGCTGCTGGCGTTCAGTCCGGAGAAACCTGCGACTACCGAAGCACAATGTAACTACTACTTTGCCAAGTGGAATACCGGTCAGGCAGACGAAGCCTGGGCAGGTGCGAAAGAGCTGTGGTTAAGTGGTAAAAGCCAGCCCAACGCGTGCGATCAGTTGTTTGGCGCATGGCGCGCTTCCGGGAAACAGGATCCGCTGGCGTTTCTGGAGCGTATTCGCCTGGCGATGAAAGCGGGTAATACCAAACTGGTGACACTGCTGGCCGGACAGATGCCGCCTGATTATCAAACCATTTCGGCGGCTATCATTAACCTTGCCAATAATCCATTGAGCGTAATGTCCTTTGCTACCACCACCGGTGCAACGGATTTTACCCGTCAGATGGCCGCGGAAGCCTTTGAAAGCGTTGCGCGTCAGGATGTCGAAAATGCTCGCTTAATGATCCCGTCGCTGGTGCAAGCACAACAGTTGAATGAGGAACAAACCCAGACGCTGCGCGATATTGTCGCATGGCGATTGATGGGCAATGACGTCACCAGCGATCAGGCGCGCTGGCGTGATGATGCAATTATGCGCTCGCAATCGGTCTCTTTGCTGGAGCGCCGCGTGCGTATGGCGATTGGTAACGGCGATCGTCGTGGGCTGAATACCTGGCTTTCGCGTTTGCCGATGGACGCAAAAGAGAAAGACGAGTGGCGCTACTGGCAGGCGGATTTGTTGCTGGAGCGCGGACGTGAGGATGAAGCTAAAGAGATCCTCCACGCCCTGATGAAGCAGCGCGGTTTTTACCCGATGGCCGCCGCCCAGCGGTTGGGGGAAGATTACTCGATGCAGATAGACAAAGCGCAGGGAAATGTCTCCCCAACGCTAACGCAGGGTGCAGAAATGGCGCGTGTTCGTGAGCTGATGTACTGGGGGCTTGATAACACCGCGCGCAGTGAGTGGGCGAATCTGGTGACCAGCCGCACCCAGCAAGAGCAGGCGCAGCTGGCGCGTTATGCCTTTAATCAGCACTGGTGGGATCTGAGCGTGCAGGCCACGATTGCCGGCAAACTGTGGGATCAGCTTGAAGAGCGTTTCCCGCTGGCGTATAGCGATCTTTATGCCCGCTACACCAGTGGAAAAGGGATTTCGCAAAGCTATGCGATGGCGATATCGCGCCAGGAGAGTGCCTGGAACCCAACGGCGCGCTCCCCGGTTGGCGCGGCAGGTTTAATGCAGATTATGCCGGGTACCGCCACGCACACGGTGAAGATGTTTAATATTCCCGGCTACAGCAACTCGGGACAACTGTTTGATCCGGAAACGAATATCAACATCGGCACCAGCTATCTGCAATATGTTTATCAGCAGTTTGGCAATAATCGTATTTTCTCGTCGGCAGCCTATAACGCCGGGCCGGGAAGGGTGCGCAGCTGGCTGAACAACAGCGGCGGCAAACTGGATGCGGTGGCGTTTATTGAGAGCATCCCGTTCTCGGAAACGCGCAGCTATGTGAAAAACGTGCTGGCTTATGATGCCTATTACCGCTATTTCCTGAGCGGAGATAAGCCGGTTGTCTTTAATGATGCTGAATGGCAGCGCCGTTATTGATTTCCGTGGTTTATGCTATGATGTGTACTCGCTAAAGAGTACGCATCAGTAAACCTTTAACATGGCGGCAAATTATGACTCAGCAATCACCCTATTCCGCAGCGATGGCCGAACAGCGCGATCAGGAGTGGCAACGCTTCGTTGATCTGGTTCGGCAATCTTATGAAAAGGATCTGCACATTCCGTTGCTTAATCTGATGCTTACGCCAGATGAGCGCGAGTCGTTGGGCACAAGAGTGCGGATCATTGAAGAACTGTTGCGCGGCGAGATGAGCCAGCGCGAGCTGAAAAGCGAGCTGGGGGCAGGTATCGCGACCATTACTCGTGGTTCAAACAGCCTGAAAGCTGCGCCTGCTGATTTACGTTTATGGCTGGAGCAGACGCTGCTGAATACTCAGCGATAAATCGCGTTGTGAAAGGGGCTGAGCGCCAGAATCACCGCCTGGTGGTAAACGCTTTCGCGCGTGAGTTTACCGGCAGTGAAAACGCCGATGGCACCCTCTTTGCGGCCAATCTCATCAATTCCGCTATACCGCGACATTACTGGCCCGAGCGCTTCACCGGCGCGCACTTTCTGCAAAATGATCTCCGGTAGCGGCAGCGTTGCCGAGCGGGCTTCACCTTTCTGATGATTGCTTTCAATAACCACCCAACTAAACGTACTGCCCTCGTCGATCCCGGCTTCGATAGCTACCCAGAAATCCGCTTCGGGACGCACATGGCGGGCATTGGCCACGCGATTTCGTGCGCCAGTACGCGTTTCTTCACTGCCAAACGGCTGTTCCGGTACGCCGCTATCGACGGAAACGGCGTCTATATGGCAGGATCCTTCGCCGAAGATCTCGTTAAAAGCGTGCAGAATCGCCCGAATTTTCGCGGGATTGGTGGTAGCTGAGACAACATGGTGCATAATCAATAACGGTATGTTCGGAATGAGACGCGTTCTTTACCCCGGACAGAGACCTTCCTCAGATAATAAATTCATCGCAGTATAATGGATAAAAAAGCATGTTACAGGTATACCTTGTTCGCCACGGTGAAACGCAGTGGAACGCCGAGCGTCGTATTCAAGGCCAGTCAGACAGTCCGTTAACCGAAAAAGGGGAGAGGCAGGCGTGGCAGGTGGCTGAGCGCGCAAAAGCGCTGGGCATTACCCACGTTATTGCCAGCGACCTGGGCCGAACCCGCCGGACGGCTGAGATCATCGCTGAAGTCTGCGGTTGCGATATCACCTTTGAGCCGCGTTTACGCGAGCTGGACATGGGCGTGCTGGAACGCCGTCATATCGATTCCCTGACTGAAGAAGAAGAGAGCTGGCGTCGCCAACTGGTGAATGGCACGGCCGATGGCCGCATTCCCGATGGTGAATCGATGCAGGAGTTAAGCGACCGTATGCACGCGGCGCTGGCAACCTGCCTGGAGCTTCCCGAAGGAAGCCGCCCGTTGCTGGTTAGCCACGGTATGGCGCTGGGCTGCCTGGTGAGCACGATCCTTGGGCTGCCGGCTTATGCTGAACGCCGCCTGCGCCTGCGCAACTGCTCCATTTCCCGTATTGATTATCAACAAAGTCCGTGGCTGGCTTCCGGCTGGGTGGTGGAAACCGCAGGAGACGTCTCGCATCTGGACGCCCCAGCGCTGGATGAGTTGCAGCGTTAACGGCGAATGGGCACCAGATACTCGCAGCGGATGTGCGCTGGCGGCTCGCCGTCTTCGCGCGGCTCTTCATGCTGCGGGTAAAAATGCTCAATATCCTGGCCTTTACGGCGCGTGAGATTAAGCATCGGCATGCACGTTCCGTAAACGGTCAGGATGAAATCCTGAAAACCGTGCGGTGAACCTTCATAGGCGAAGGAGATGTAGTCGCCGCCTTCCAGCAACACCGGCTGCGCGTTGCTCAGATAGCCGTTCGCCATCTCCGGCGTTAGCGCTGTGGTGTAAAACACTTCCTGTTCGTCATCTTTTTCCAGACTCGGACGCGGCTCGTGTAGGCCATACATTTCCGGTGGAATTTTCGGTGAATTGCTCAAAAATTCCCGCCAGAACTGAATGCGCATTTGATTACGGAAATCGGAGATCTCCTCCAGCGCACAGGTGTAGCTCTGGGTGGTGCCAATAAGATGCATTGGTGGCAGGGTGACAAAATCATGTTTTGGCATGGTAAATTCGCCAAGACGCATCGGCGGGCGAATGCCAAACGCGCTCCAGTCTGGTGAACGGCGATAGAGCGCAGGGGTGACAGCAAACTGTTTTTTGAAAGCGCGGGTGAAGGTCTGTTGCGAATCAAAGCGGTATTGCAGTGCAATATCCAGAATGGGACGGGCAGTCAGGCGCAGAGCAACGGCGGATTTTGACAGACGACGCGCGCGAATGTAAGCGCCGATGGCATGACCGGTCACGTCTTTAAACATCCTTTGCAGGTGCCACTTGGAATAGCCCGCTTTTGCCGCCACATTATCCAAAGCGAGCGGCTGATCCAGATGGCTTTCCAGCCAGGAAAGTAAGTCGCGAATGATCCCAGCCTGATCCATACAATATCCTCTTCCTTAAAACAGCATTAACGCCTGATACCAGGCAACGGATAATAACGGGTTTTGAGGTGTTTAGCATTCGGTGTTTTTTTTGCACAAATACGCATTGTGACTGATTTTCATCATAAATTTTGTAAATTAGTGATCTGCAAACAGTTTCTCATTTGAAAGCTGAATAGTTGCTCAACGTAATATTCAAAAATGGTAACAATATGAAATATACAAAGTTAATCCTTCCTGCATTAGTGTTGGCCACGCTGGGCTCTGCACATGCAGAACAAATTGGTTCCGTGGATACCGTGTTTAAAATGTTTGGGCCGGATCACAAAATTGTGGTCGAAGCGTTTGATGATCCTGATGTGAAAAATGTCACCTGTTACATCAGCCGGGCGAAAACCGGTGGTATCAAGGGTGGGCTGGGGCTGGCGGAAGATACGTCTGATGCGGCTATCTCTTGCCAGCAGGTTGGTCCGGTTGAGTTGAGCGATAAAATCAAAAACGGTAAGGCGCAGGGCGATGTGGTTTTTCAGAAACGAACCTCATTAGTCTTCAAGAAATTGCAGGTGGTGCGTTTCTATGACGCGAAACGTAACACACTGGCATATTTAGCTTATTCCGATAAAGTGGTCGAAGGATCGCCGAAAAACGCCTTAAGCGCGGTACCCATTATTCCCTGGAGTAAATAAGCCCAATGTCTACGCCGCAACCGCAGATCTGGCTGGTAGAGGATGAAGCCAGCATCGCTGAAACGTTGATTTACATGTTGCAGCAAGACGGCTTTGCCGTCACCGCGTTTGAGCGGGGGTTGCCGGTGCTGGATGCGGCGCAGCATCGTCTGCCTGAGCTGGCGATTCTGGACGTCGGCCTGCCGGATATCAGCGGTTTTGAACTTTGTCGTCGGCTACTGGCGCGCGCGCCCGCGTTGCCGGTGCTGTTTCTTACCGCGCGCAGCGATGAAGTCGACAAGCTGCTGGGGCTGGAGATGGGCGCGGATGATTACATTGCCAAGCCCTTCTCACCGCGTGAAGTATGCGCCAGGGTGCGCACGGTGTTGCGCAGGTTGCAAAAGGCATCTCTTCACAACGAGATGCGGCGAATCGGCCAGTTTGAGTTGGACGAGGATGCCGCGATTATTCGCTGGTGCGGCGAAACGCTGCTGCTGACCCGCTACGAATTTCTGTTGTTGAAAACCTTACTGTTGGCGCCAGGACGTGTTTTTTCTCGCCAGCAATTGATGGATCAAGTCTGGAGCGATGCTCAGGAGAGTTTCGACCGCACCGTCGATACTCATATCAAGACCTTGCGCGCCAAGCTACGCGCCATCAATGCTGAACTTACTCCTATCAATACGCATCGCGGTATGGGCTACAGCCTGGGGATCCGCTGATGCGCATTGGCATGCGCCTGTTGCTGGGGTATTTCCTGATCGTGGCGGTTGCCGCATGGTTCGTGCTGTCGATCTTTGTTCAGGAGATCAAACCCGGTGTACGACGCGCCACCGAAGGGACACTTATTGATACCGCGACGCTGCTGGCGGAGCTGGCTCGCGAAGATTTACGCTCTGGTCACGCGCAGGATGGGCGCCTGGCGCAGGCTTTCTCGACATTAAATCACCAGCCAATCAATGCGCATATCAGCGGGATCCATAAAGTTCGCAATGAGTATCACGTCTACATGACCGACAGCACCGGGCGCGTGGTGTTTGATTCGTCAGGAAAGGCGCTGGGTCAGGATTACTCACGCTGGAATGATGTCTGGCTGACACTGCGCGGGAATTACGGTGCACGTAGCTCGCTGGCGGATGCCAGTAACCCCCAGAGTACGGTGATGTATGTTGCCGCCCCGGTGACCGATCAAGGCCGCATTATCGGTGTAATCAGCGTGGGTAAGCCAAACAGCGCGATGGATCCGGTGATTAAACGCAGCGAGCGACGCATCTTATGGGCCGGCGGCGCGCTGCTGGGCATTGCGTTGCTCATTGGTGCAGTCATGGTCTGGTGGATCAATCGCTCCATTGGCAAGCTGGCGCGCTACGCTGATTCCGTTACCGAAAACCGTCCGGTTCCTTTACCCGATTTAGGAAGCAGTGAGCTGCGTAAACTGGCGCAGGCGCTGGAAAGTATGCGTGTGAAACTGGAAGGCAAAAATTATATCGAACAGTATGTTTACGCCCTGACGCATGAACTGAAAAGCCCGCTGGCAGCCATTCGCGGCGCGGCGGAGATCCTGCGTGAAGGGCCGCCGCCAGAGGCCGTGGCGCGTTTTACCGACAACATTCTTACGCAAAATAGCCGCATGCAGAATCTGGTTGAGAAGTTGTTACACCAGGCGAAACTGGAAAACCGGCTGGAAATTGCGTTTGCGGCAGTGGATGTCGGTATGCTTTTTCGCCAGCTACAGGAGCAACGCAGTGTGGTGTTGTCGGCGAAAGGCTTAACTCTGCAGATTGACGCTGCTGATGCTGTGGCAGCAGGGGATAGTGAACTGCTGACCCAGGCGTTGGGTAATTTACTCGATAACGCCATTGATTTTACGCCGCCTGGCGGTGTGGTGGCGTTATGCGCCAGCCAGGAAGCTGACGCGCTGGTGTTAACGGTCAGCGACAGCGGTTCAGGTATCCCGGATTATGCACTGCAGCGCGTTTTTGAACGCTTCTACTCGCTGCCGCGAGCCGACGGGCAAAAAAGCAGTGGGCTGGGGCTGGCGTTTGTCCAGGAAGTCGCGCGGTTGCATCATGGTGATATTCGCGTTCTGAACCGCCCGCAAGGGGGTTGCGAAGCCCGGCTGACACTTCACCCACACTTCACATAACTTCAAATCCTTCACACATAGCCTCACTACTCTGCGCGTATCACTAAGGAGAAGGCTATGTTGAAATCCCCCCTGTTCTGGAAAATGGTAACGCTGTCAGGTTGTCTTTGTGTTCTGCTTATCCCGCTGACGCTGCTGAGCGGCTTAATTGGCGAACGCGCGAATTATCGTAACGATGTGACGGATACGCTGCGCCAGAGCAGCGCTGGCAGTCAAAAATTGGTCGGGCCGTTGATCGCCATCCCGGTGACTGAAACGGTGGTTTCCCTGGAAAAAGCCAACGACAACGAGGCCCCCAAAGAGGTGCGGCGTAAACAAAGTTATCTTCGTTTTTGGTTACCAGAATCACTGATGGTTAACGGCAAACAGCAGGTCGAAACCCGCAAGATCGGCATTTATGATGGACAAATCTGGCACAACGACATTGAGATCAACGCGGAATTCGACCCAAAGCGGCTGGATATCAAAGCCGATGAAAATATCTCCCTTGGCGAGCCATTTCTAGTTTTAGCGTTGAGTGATTCGCGCGGTATTGGCCAGTTGCGTACCACCAGGTTGAATGGCGAGACACTCAGCGTTGAACCAGGAACCGGACTGGCAAGCGATCTACAGGGTGTGCATATGCCGTTGTCGACGGCGAATTTGCAGCAATCGCTAAAGCTGACTATGGCGTTTAGTTTGAGCGGAACGGGTGATTTTTCCGTGGTGCCGCTGGGGCGGAATAGCGAGATGACACTGAATGGCGACTGGCCGCATCCGGGTTTTATGGGCGATTTTCTGCCGGAAAAACGCACGGTGAGTGCCAGTGGTTTTCAGGCGCACTGGCAAAGTAGCTGGTTTGCCAACAATCTGGACAGCAAAATGCGTACTGCCGGGGTGCTGTCTGCCAGCAAAAGTTGGGAATTGCCTGCTTTCAGCGTCAACATCGCCACACCTGCCGATCAGTACCAGTTGACCGACAGAGCGGTTAAATACGCGATTTTGCTGATCGTACTGACTTATCTGGCGTTTTTCGTTTTTGAGAGTTTAACTGCGCGGCAGATGCATCCGATGCAATATTTGCTGGTGGGGTTATCGCTGGTGATGTTCTACCTGGTGTTGCTGGCGCTTTCTGAACATACCGGCTTCACCATTGCCTGGGGGGTTGCCAGCCTGCTCGGTGCACTGCTGAACGGTGTCTATTTACAGGGCGTATTGAAAAGCTGGCGTGCGGGTTTGTCGTTTAGTATCGCGCTGTTAGTGCTTGATGCGGTGATGTGGAGCCTGTTGAACTCCGAAGATAATGCGCTGTTGCTCGGCACCGGTGTTCTGTTTATCGCCTTGAGCGCTGTGATGATGCTGACGCGCAAGATCGACTGGTATGCGCTTTCTGGTTCGGTGAAGAAAATACCGCAATCAGTGCGTGACGAAGAATTACGCATCTGGAAATAAAAAAGCGGCGCTTTGCGCCGCTTTTTCATCATTATTCTGGCTTATTCCTGCAAATCACCGCAGAAGCGGTAACCTTCACCGTGAATGGTGGCGATGATTTCCGGGGTATCCGGCGTCGATTCGAAATGTTTACGAATACGGCGGATAGTCACATCGACCGTACGATCGTGTGGCTTCAGTTCACGGCCGGTCATTTTTTTCAGCAACTCCGCACGAGACTGGATTTTGCCTGGATTTTCGCAGAAGTGCAGCATCGCGCGGAATTCGCTGCGCGGCAGCTTATACTGCTCGCCGTTCGGGCTAATCAGTGAACGGCTATTGATATCCAGTTCCCAGCCGTTGAATTTGTAGCTGTCAACGCTGCGGCGTTCTTCGCTGACCGTGCCCAGATTCATGGTACGGGACAGCAGGTTGCGCGCGCGGATAGTCAGTTCGCGTGGGTTAAACGGTTTGGTGATGTAGTCGTCGGCACCAATTTCAAGGCCCAGAATCTTATCGACTTCGTTATCACGGCCCGTCAGGAACATCAGCGCGACATTCGCCTGCTCACGTAATTCACGCGCCAGCAAAAGACCGTTTTTACCCGGCAGATTGATATCCATGATCACCAGGTTGATATCATTTTCAGAAAGAATTTGATGCATTTCAGCGCCATCTGTCGCTTCAAATACATCGTAGCCTTCTGCTTCGAAAATGCTTTTTAACGTGTTGCGTGTTACCAACTCGTCTTCAACAATAAGAATGTGCGGGGTCTGCATGTTTGCTACCTAAATTGCCAACTAAATCGAAACAGGAAGTACAAAAGTCCCTGACCAGCCTGGTGCATGTCGAAAATTAACATGACGGCGTAACATGACTAAAGTACGTAATTGCGTTCTTGATGCACTTTCCATCAACGTCAACAACATCATTAGCTTGGTCGTGGGCACTTTCCCTCTGAACCCGACAGTGTCAAAAACGGCTGTCATCCTAACCATTTTAACAGCAACATAACAGGCTAAGACGTAAATGACACCCAATAAAACTACGCTTCGTTGACATATATCAAGTTCAATTGTAGCACGTTAACAGTTTGGAGAAATCTTGATAGCCAAATGCTAGCGTTTCTTACAATTTTTCAATAAACCAACTAGTTGCGCATATTAATTGATAAACAGGGCGAATCCAATACAAGTGGGAAATTCTGTATTAAAATGCCATGAATAAACATAGGGATAAGTCCCTTCTGTTAACATCTTAGCAGGTAATATCGCTGATAAATAGTTTAGCTTTTTTTAATCGTAGACAAGGGCTAAATCAGTGATTTGTGTTACACAATTGTAAATTCGCACCGCGTAGTATGATGACAAAGGTCACATTTCCCCGTGGTCTCAGGAAGAAGAGAAAGTAAAATGCAATTGGCTGTTGTTCTTGTGTCCCCCGCGCGAGCGGAAAATGTCGGTGCCGCTGCCCGCGCTATGAAGACCATGGGGTTTAGTGATTTGCGTATCGTTGATAGCGAAGCGCACTTGCAAGAAGGCGCGCGCCGCGTGGCGCACGGTTCGGGCGATATCCTTGATAATATTAAAACTTATGCAACCCTTGCCGATGCGCTGGTGGATATCCCCTTTACCATCGCCACCACGGCGCGCAGCCGGGCGAAATTCCATTACTACGCGACACCAGCGGAACTGGTTCCCTTGTTACAAGAGAAAAGCACGTGGTTGAGTAGTGCTGCGCTGGTGTTTGGCCGTGAGGATTCCGGGCTTACCAATGAAGAGCTGGCGTTGGCAGATATTTTAACGGGTGTTCCGATGGTAGCGGATTATCCTTCACTTAATCTCGGCCAGGCGGTGATGGTTTTCTGCTATCAATTAGCATCTTTAATGCAACATACTCCGAAAGAGGCAGCCCCGGTTGACGGTAATCAGTTGCAGGCGCTGCGTTTGCGAACTCGCGGATTACTGGAAAAATTAGGCGTGGCGGATGACATTAAAATGGCCGACTGGCTCGATCAGCGTCTTGGTCTGCTGGAACAGCGTGACACTGCAATGTTGCATCGTTTGCTGCACGATATCGAAAAAAAACTCGCCGAGTAAATCGCTGACATAACGTTTTTTTATAGTTAAAGTCACTGCGATATATGACGAGAATGATCCTAATAGGTTGAAAGTGACGTCTGTTCCAGCGCAGCCGGGAATAACGGCAAAAGGGCGAAAAATAAAAATAAATTGACTTGAGCAGGCAGATACTTTAACCAATATAGGCATACAGCACAGACAGATAATGATTACAGAGCACACAACATCCATGAAACGCATCAGCACCATTAC
Source organism: Kosakonia sp. SOY2 (assembly GCF_027109175.1). Lineage (NCBI taxonomy): Bacteria > Pseudomonadati > Pseudomonadota > Gammaproteobacteria > Enterobacterales > Enterobacteriaceae > Kosakonia > Kosakonia sp. SOY2. The sequence goes on along the minus strand of NZ_JAPVXH010000004.1, from coordinate 195,976 downwards.
CACAATTACAACCATCACCATTACCACAGGTAACGGTGCGGGCTGACGCGTACAGGAAACACAGAAAAAAGCCCGCACCTGAACAGTGCGGGCTTTTTTTTCGACCGGAGATTAAGGGGTAAACCATGCGAGTGTTGAAGTTCGGCGGTACATCAGTGGCAAATGCGGAGCGTTTTCTGCGTGTTGCCGATATCCTGGAAAGTAATGCCAGGCAGGGGCAGGTGGCCACCGTGCTTTCTGCCCCGGCGAAAATTACTAACCATCTGGTGGCAATGATCGAAAAAACGATCGGCGGCCAGGATGCGATTCCGAACATTAGCGACGCCGAGCGTATCTTCGCCGACCTGCTGCAAGGGCTGGCGGATGCGCAACCGGGCTTTCCACTCGCACAATTAAAAGCTTTTGTTGAACAAGAGTTCGCGCAGATCAAACACGTTCTGCATGGTATCAGCCTGCTCGGCCAGTGCCCGGACAGCATTAACGCGGCGTTAATTTGCCGTGGTGAGAAACTCTCCATCGCCATCATGGCGGGGTTACTGGAAGCGCGCGGTCATAAAGTCAGCGTTATCGATCCGGTTGAGAAATTGCTCGCGGTCGGCCATTACCTTGAATCAACGGTCGATATCGCTGAATCTACTCGCCGTATCGCCGCCAGCCGTATTCCTGCGGATCATATGGTGCTGATGGCTGGTTTCACCGCCGGGAATGAAAAGGGTGAACTGGTGGTGCTTGGGCGTAACGGTTCCGACTATTCTGCTGCCGTACTCGCGGCCTGTCTGCGCGCAGATTGTTGTGAGATCTGGACCGATGTCGACGGCGTTTATACTTGCGACCCGCGCCAGGTGCCAGACGCCAGGTTGCTCAAGTCGATGTCGTACCAGGAAGCCATGGAGCTTTCCTACTTCGGCGCCAAAGTTCTTCACCCCCGTACCATCACCCCCATCGCACAGTTTCAAATTCCTTGCCTGATCAAAAACACCGGCAACCCGCAAGCACCGGGTACGCTGATTGGCGCGACCTCTGATGAAGATGGTCTGCCGGTAAAAGGCATTTCGAATCTGAATAACATGGCGATGTTCAGCGTCTCCGGTCCGGGGATGAAGGGCATGGTCGGCATGGCGGCACGTGTGTTTGCCGCGATGTCGCGCAACGGCATTTCCGTTGTGCTGATCACCCAGTCGTCCTCGGAATACAGCATCAGCTTCTGTGTGCCGCAATCCGATTGCGCCCGTGCCCAGCGTGCCATGAGCGAAGAGTTCTATCTGGAATTGAAAGAAGGCCTGCTGGAACCGCTGGCGGTAATGGAGCGTCTGGCGATCATCTCTGTTGTCGGCGACGGTATGCGCACATTGCGCGGGATTTCGGCGAAGTTTTTTGCGGCGCTGGCGCGCGCAAATATTAATATTGTGGCGATTGCTCAGGGCTCCTCCGAACGCTCGATCTCCGTAGTCGTTAGCAACGATGATGCCACCACTGGCGTGCGCGTCACGCACCAGATGCTGTTTAACACCGACCAGGTGATAGAGGTGTTTGTGATTGGCGTCGGCGGTGTCGGCGGTGCGCTGCTGGAACAGCTTAAGCGCCAGCAAACATGGCTGAAAAACAAACATATTGATCTGCGTGTTTGTGGTGTGGCGAACTCGAAAGCGCTGCTGACTAATGTTCACGGCCTGAATCTGGATAACTGGCAAGCGGAAATGGCACAAGCCAAAGAGCCGTTTAACCTGGGCCGCCTGATTCGCCTGGTGAAAGAGTATCACCTGCTGAACCCGGTGATTGTTGACTGTACTTCCAGCCAGGCGGTGGCTGACCAGTATGCGGATTTCCTGCGGGAAGGTTTCCACGTTGTGACGCCGAACAAAAAAGCCAACACCTCATCGCTGGATTATTACCACCAGTTGCGTCGCGCGGCGGAAAAATCGCGGCGTAAATTCCTGTACGACACTAACGTTGGTGCGGGCTTGCCGGTGATTGAAAACCTGCAAAACCTGCTGAACGCCGGGGACGAGCTGCAGCATTTCTCCGGTATTCTTTCCGGTTCCTTGTCGTTTATTTTCGGCAAGCTGGATGAAGGGGTGAGCCTGTCGGCGGCAACGCATCTTGCTCGTGAAATGGGCTACACCGAGCCGGATCCGCGGGATGATCTCTCCGGTATGGATGTGGCGCGTAAGCTGCTGATTCTGGCGCGCGAAACCGGTCGTGAACTGGAGTTGTCGGATATCGTCATCGAACCGGTGTTGCCGGCGAGTTTTGACGATTCAGGCGATGTTGAGAGTTTTATGGCGCGTCTGCCGGAGCTGGATGATGATTTTGCCGCACGAGTCGCAAAAGCGCGCGATGAAGGTAAGGTGCTGCGTTATGTCGGCAACATTGAAGAAGATGGCACTTGCCGGGTGAAAATCGCGGCTGTTGATGGCAACGATCCGCTGTTCAAAGTGAAAAACGGCGAGAACGCGCTGGCGTTCTACAGCCACTATTACCAGCCGTTACCGCTGGTGCTGCGCGGATATGGCGCGGGTAATGATGTGACGGCAGCGGGCGTGTTCGCCGACCTGCTGCGCACCCTGTCCTGGAAGTTAGGAGTCTGAGATGGTGAAGGTGTATGCTCCGGCCTCCAGTGCCAATATGAGCGTGGGTTTTGATGTGCTCGGCGCGGCGGTTACGCCTGTGGATGGCACATTGTTGGGCGATAATGTCAGTGTGGAAGCAGCCGATCATTTCAGCCTGAAGAATGTGGGCCGCTTCGCCAGTAAATTACCGACTGAGCCGAAAGAAAATATCGTTTATCAGTGCTGGGAACTGTTTTGTCAGGAGATCGGCAAGCAGGTTCCCGTCGCGATGACGCTGGAAAAAAACATGCCGATAGGCTCGGGGCTCGGCTCCAGCGCTTGTTCGGTGGTCGCGGCGCTGGTCGCCATGAATGAGTTCTGCGGTAAGCCGCTGAACGAAACACGCATGCTGGCGCTGATGGGCGAGCTGGAAGGGCGTATTTCCGGTAGCGTGCATTACGATAACGTCGCGCCTTGCTACCTCGGCGGCATGCAATTGATGATCGAGGAAAGCGGCATTATCAGCCAGCAGGTGCCAGGCTTTGATGAGTGGCTGTGGGTTTTGGCGTATCCAGGCATTAAAGTCTCGACAGCCGAAGCGCGCGCGATCCTGCCAGCGCAATATCGCCGCCAGGATTGCATTGCTCATGGTCGCCACCTGGCGGGCTTTATCCATGCTTGCTACAGCCGTCAGCCTGCGCTGGCAGCAAAATTAATGAAAGATGTGATTGCCGAACCGTACCGCATGAAATTGCTGCCGGGGTTTGCGGAAGCACGTAAAGCAGTGGCGGATATTGGCGCGCTGGCCTGCGGGATCTCGGGTTCCGGACCAACGCTGTTTGCCTTGTGCGACAAGCCGGATACCGCTCAGCGCGTTGCCGACTGGCTCGGCAAGCACTATCTGCAAAATCAGGAAGGCTTCGTTCATATTTGCCGGCTGGACACGGCGGGCGCTCGCGTAGTGGGATAACCAATGAAACTTTACAACTTAAAAGATCATAACGAACAGGTCAGCTTTGCGCAGGCCGTCACCCAGGGGCTTGGCAAAAATCAGGGGCTGTTCTTCCCGCACGATCTGCCGGAATTTAACCTGACCGAGGTCGATGAGATGCTGGCGCAGGATTTCGTCACCCGCAGTGCGAAAATCCTTGCGGCGTTTATTGGCGATGAAATTCCTGAGGATGCGCTGGAAGCCCGCGTGCGTGCCGCGTTTGCTTTCCCTGCGCCGGTAAAACCGGTGGAGAGCGACGTTGGCTGCCTGGAGCTTTTCCACGGACCTACGCTGGCGTTTAAAGATTTCGGCGGGCGTTTTATGGCGCAAATGCTGAGTGCTATCAGCGGCGACAAACCGGTGACCATTCTGACGGCGACGTCTGGCGATACGGGCGCTGCGGTGGCACATGCCTTCTACGGAATGAAGAACGTGCGTGTGGTGATCCTCTATCCGCAGGGCAAAATCAGCCCGCTGCAGGAAAAACTGTTCTGTACATTGGGCGGTAATATCGAAACTGTCGCTATCGATGCGGATTTCGATGCCTGCCAGGCACTGGTTAAACAGGCATTCGATGATGAAGAGCTGAAAACGGTACTGGGCTTGAACTCGGCAAACTCGATCAACATCAGCCGTCTGCTGGCACAGATTTGTTATTACTTTGAAGCGGTTGCACAACTGCCGCAGGAAGCACGCAATCAACTGGTGGTTTCCGTGCCGAGCGGTAACTTCGGTGATCTGACCGCCGGTTTGCTGGCGAAATCTCTGGGGCTGCCGATCAAGCGTTTTATCGCCGCCACCAACGCCAATGACACGGTTCCGCGCTTCTTGAAAGAGGGGCAATGGCAGCCTAAAGCGACGCAGGCGACATTGTCGAATGCGATGGATGTGAGCCAGCCGAATAACTGGCCGCGTGTTGAAGAGTTGTTCCGTCGTAAGATCTGGCGCTTAAACGAGTTGGGTTATGCAGCGGTGGATGACGAAACCACGAAAGCCACGATCCGCGAGTTGAAAGGCAAGGGCTACATTTCTGAACCGCATGCTGCCATCGCTTACCGTGCGCTGCGCGATCAACTGCAACCGGGCGAGTACGGCCTGTTCCTCGGCACCGCGCATCCGGCGAAGTTCAAAGAGAGTGTTGAGGAGATTCTGGGAGAAACCTTGCCGCTGCCAAAAGAGCTGGCCGATCGCGCCGACTTACCACTGCTTTCGCATCAGTTGCCTGCGGATTTCTCCGCCCTGCGTCAGTTGATGATGAGCAAAGCGTAATGTCTCTGTTTCCCCTGCCTGCTGGCAGGGGAAACATAACGCTTACTGCTCGTGACGCTTAAACACCATTTCGTCCTGCGCGGACGCTTCTTCATCAAAGAAATACCCTTCGCTATCAAACCCCGCTAACTGCTCCGGTTTCGTCAAACGCTGCTCAATGATGTAGCGGCTCATCAACCCACGCGCTTTTTTGGCGTAGAAGCTGATGACCTTAAACTTGCCATTCTTCTCATCAAGGAACACAGGTTTGATTACCCTGGCTTTCAGTTTCTGGGTTTTGACCGAGCGGAAATATTCGTCGGAGGCCAGATTGATAACAATATCGTCGCCCTGGGCGGGAATGGCGTCGTTGAGTTTGTGGGTAATGATATCGCCCCAGAATTGATACAGATCCTTACCTTTGGCGTTCTCCAGCCGGATGCCCATCTCCAGCCGGTAAGGTTGCATCAGATCCAGCGGGCGCAGCACGCCGTATAACCCGGAAAGCATGCGCAGATGCTGCTGCGCAAAGTCGAAATCCGCCTCGCTGAAGGTTTCCGCCTGCAGACCGGTGTAGACGTCGCCTTTGAAGGCCAGAATCGCCTGGCGCGCATTTTCCGGGGTGAAATCAGGTTGCCAGTCGTGAAAGCGGGTCGCGTTAAGATCGGCGAGCTTATCGCTGATGCCCATCAGCGCTTTGATTTGCGGCGCAGAAAGTTTTCGCGCGGTCTTAATCAATTGCTGGGCGTGATCCAGCAGTTCCGGCTGGGTGAAGCGCGTGGTCGCCAGCGGGCTTTGGTAATCGAGTGTTTTAGCAGGTGAAATCAAAATCAGCATACTCAGTCCTTGCTGTGCGAGAAATTTCCGCTGACTTTAGCAAAAAAACCAACAGACTTGATCGATAGTTGCGATTAGCGCTACGAACGGGGAATGTCATCCCAGCTCCCCGGCGCCAGCTGGCGTTTGATCTCCGGGTAGCGCTTCGGATCAAAGACCGGCATGACGCCAAGTTTACGCTGGCGCTGGTAATCACGCGCCAGCAGTCTCACTACTGGCGAAAGCAACAGGATCGCGGTCAGGTTGGTAATAGCCATCAACGCCATCATCACGTCGGCGACGTGCCAGATTATCGGCAGGCTGAAAAACGAGCCCATTAGCACCATCAGCAAAACAGCTGTGCGCAGTAACCAGATATTCCTTGCGCTATTACGGCGCAAAAAGATCAGGTTGTTTTCCGCGTAGGTGTAGTTCGCCACAATCGACGTAAATGCAAACAGCGCCACGATGGCGGCAACGAACCCCGCGCCCCAGCTTCCTGTCAGCGACACCATCGCCTGCTGCATCAATTGTGTTCCGCCGATCGCGCCTGTAGCTGGCGCATTTCCCGCGAGCAGCAGAATAAACGCGCTGGCGGTACAGACCAGAAAAGTATCTGTCACGACGCCAATCATCTGCACAAAACCCTGGGCGACAGGGTGTGGTGGCCATGATGCGGCAGTGGCGGCGGCGTTGGGGGACGATCCCATACCCGCTTCATTCGCGAGCATGCTACGTTGAAAACCGCTGGTGATGGCCTGGCTAAGGGTGTAAGCCATGGTTCCGGTTGCCGCTTCCTGCCAGCCAAAAGCGCTTTTGACAATGTTCACAAGAACCGCAGGCAGCAGATTGGCATGCCACAGGCTGACGCCAAAACTCACGACAATCCAGGCCAGTGCCATTACCGGCACCATCCACTGCATCAAGCGCGCAACGTTGTTAAGCCCTTTGAGCATGAACAGAAAAGCACACGCAGCAAGCACGATCCCACTGATAAACCCGGGCACGTTCCACGCATAACGCGCGGCTTGTGCCATCGCCGTGGATTGAATGGTGTTAAACACCAGACCGTAGGTGAGCAACAGAAAGATGGAGAACAGCACACCCATCCAGCGCATGCCCAGCCCGCGTTCCATATACCATGCCGGACCGCCGCGCAGCTGCTGATTGTCATCACGCTCTTTGTACAATTGCGCCAGCGAACATTCGGCAAAGCTAATGACCATGCCAATAATGGCGGAAACCCACATCCAGAAAATCGCTCCAGGGCCGCCGGTGGTCAGTGCAAACGCCACGCCCGCCAGGTTACCGCTGCCGAGCCTTGTCGCAAGGCTCAGGCATAACGCCTGATACGACGAGAGCGCACCAGGCTGTGCAACTCGGCTGCTTTTCAGACTTTGGCCAAAATCGCGAATGAAACGGAAGGGGACAAACCGGCTGCGGAAAGCAAACCAGATACCTGCCGCCGCCAGCAGGTAAACCATCAATGAACCCCAAAGGATTTCACTGATGAATGAGAAAAATTCAGGCATTAACATTCCTCTTGTTGATGCCGGGGGGGGCCTGGGGCGTGGCTACAGGAGTGTATGCATCACTTCGCAGGCAATTAATTAAGTGAGTTTACCATACAATTTTCAGAGCATTGTCTGCGGTTGCGCTGGCAAGGCGTCGTGTTATCATCATGGGCAGACCGGTTACATCCCCCTAACAAGTATACTCGTCATACTTCTCGTTCAGGTGCGCTGGCTGCGTTAATGCGCCAGGCGCAGCAACGCGTCGTCGGTCTTAGCGTGGAGTATTAGGGTATCGTTTAAAGAGAAATATTATCATGACGGATAAATTGACCTCCCTGCGTCAGTACACCACAGTCGTGGCTGATACCGGAGATATCGCGGCAATGAAGCTGTACCAGCCGCAGGATGCAACAACTAACCCTTCTCTGATTCTTGGGGCTGCCCAAATCCCTGAATACCGCAAACTGATTGACGACGCCGTGACCTGGGCGCGTAGCCAGAGCAGCGATCGTGCGCAGCAGGTTGTTGATGCAACAGACCGACTGGCAGTGAATATCGGTCTGGAAATCCTCAAACTGATCCCTGGCCGTATCTCCACCGAAGTGGATGCGCGTCTCTCTTACGACACCGACGCGTCTATCGCGAAAGCAAAACGCCTGATCAAAATGTACAACGATGCGGGTATCAGCAACGATCGTATCCTGATCAAGCTGGCGTCCACCTGGCAGGGCATCCGCGCTGCAGAACAGCTGGAAAAAGAAGGTATCAACTGTAACCTGACGCTGCTGTTCTCCTTTGCACAGGCGCGCGCATGTGCTGAAGCGGGCGTGTTCCTGATCTCTCCGTTCGTTGGCCGTATTCTCGACTGGTACAAAGCCAATACCGACAAGAAAGAGTACGCACCGGCAGAAGATCCGGGTGTGGTTTCCGTTACGGAAATATACCAGTACTACAAACAGCACGGTTACGAAACCGTGGTAATGGGCGCAAGTTTCCGTAACACCGGCGAAATTATTGAACTGGCGGGCTGCGACCGTCTGACCATCGCGCCGGCACTGCTGAAAGAGCTGTCTGAAAGCGCGGGCACCATTGAACGTAAACTCGCTTACACCGGCGAAGTGAAAGCGCGTCCTGAGCGCATCACCGAAGCGGAATTCCTGTGGCAGCACAACCAGGATCCGATGGCGGTTGATAAACTGGCGGACGGTATCCGTAAGTTTGCCGTTGACCAGGAAAAACTGGAAAAAATGATCGGCGATCTGCTGTAATCACAAGGCGTGGCCGGGTTCCCGGTCACGCTTCTTCTCTCTGCTCTGTTTGCCTTTCCCCTCAGCGTGTATCATTTCGTTAAATTGTTTTTTTGCACGGAATGAATATGGACACACTACGCATTGGTTTAGTTTCGGTTTCCGATCGCGCCTCCAGCGGCGTTTATCAGGACAAAGGTTTGCCCGCACTGGAAGCGTGGCTGGCGAGCGCCCTGACAACCCCTTTTCAGATTGAAACTCGCCTGATCCCGGATGAGCAAAGCATTATCGAACAAACCCTGTGCGAGCTGGTGGATGAAATGAGTTGCCATCTGGTGCTGACCACTGGCGGAACCGGGCCTGCGCGCCGCGATGTAACGCCGGATGCAACGCTGGCGGTAGCCGATCGCGAAATGCCCGGGTTTGGCGAACAGATGCGGCAAATCAGCCTCAATTTTGTGCCGACCGCGATCCTTTCCCGCCAGGTCGGTGTGATCCGCAAGCAGGCGCTGATCCTCAATTTGCCCGGCCAGCCGAAATCGATAAAAGAGACACTGGAAGGGCTTAAAGATGAAGATGGTACAGTGAAAGTGCCGGGTATTTTTGCCAGTGTACCGTATTGTGTACAGTTGCTGGACGGCCCATACGTCGAGACAGATCCGCAAGTTGTAGCATCTTTTAGGCCTAAGAGCGCGAGGCGTGAAGTTTTATCCTAAAAAAGATTCTTTTCTGAGATAAGCAGTGCCGTCTATGGAGTGTTAATTTATTTACGGTATAGTAATTTTTAATTTACAGTATCCGTAATAATTAAATTAACACTTCCTCTTTACAAACGGTTTGCTATGTCAACTTATACACGCCCTCTGAACAGACAAGACTATAAAACGCTGACGCTAGCCGCGCTGGGTGGCGCGCTGGAGTTTTATGATTTCATCATTTTCGTCTTCTTTGCCGCCGTTGTCGGTGAACTCTTTTTCCCTGCTGATATCCCGGAATGGCTGCGCCAGGTGCAGACCTTTGGCATTTTTGCCGCAGGTTACTTGGCTCGTCCGCTCGGCGGCATTGTGATGGCGCACTTTGGCGATTTGGTCGGGCGCAAGAAGATGTTTACGCTCAGTATCCTGCTAATGGCGCTGCCGACGCTGGCGATTGGTTTGCTGCCGACCTATGCCTCGATGGGCATTGTTGCGCCGTTGCTGCTGCTGTTAATGCGTGTGCTGCAAGGCGCGGCGATTGGTGGTGAAGTGCCTGGCGCCTGGGTTTTTGTGGCCGAACATGTTCCGGCTCGCCGCATTGGTATTGCCTGTGGGACGTTAACCGCGGGGCTGACGGTAGGCATTTTGCTCGGCTCTGTAGTCGCCACGCTGGTGAACACCAGCATGACGCAGCAGGCTATTCACGATGGCGGCTGGCGTATTCCGTTCCTGTTGGGCGGGGCGTTTGGTCTGGTGGCCATGTACTTGCGTCGCTGGTTAGAGGAAACGCCGATTTTCCTTGAGCTCCAGCAGCGAAAAGCGTTGGCGCAGGAGTTGCCGGTCAAATCCGTGGTAATGAAACATAAAAAAGCGGTGGTGGTTTCGATGCTGCTGACCTGGCTGTTGTCCGCCGGGATTGTGGTGGTGATCCTGATGTCGCCGGTTTGGCTACAAAAACAGTATGGTTTCGCGCCAGCGCTGACGCTGCAGGCGAACAGTATCGCCACTGTGATGCTCTGTTTGGGTTGTCTTGCTGCCGGACTGCTGGTGGACAAATTTGGTGCCAGTCGTACTTTTATTGTTGGCAGCATTCTGCTGGCCTGTTCCAGCTGGTTTTTCTATCACCTGGTCGGCAGCCACCCTGAGCAGCTGTTTCTTTTGTATGGCGTAGTGGGGCTGTGCGTTGGCGTGGTGGGCGCGGTGCCCTACGTAATGGTGCGCGCCTTCCCGGCAGAGGTGCGTTTCACCGGTATTTCATTCTCGTATAACGTGTCGTATGCCATTTTCGGTGGACTGACGCCGATTGCCGTTACGATGCTGATGGGCGTTTCGCCGATGGCTCCCGCATGGTATGTGCTGGCGCTGTCGCTGCTTGGCCTGGGATTGGGGATTTTGCTGCGTCAGGATCTTCATTACCAGGATAACGTGACTGAAGGCGCGGTACAGCAATCATAAAAAAACGGAGCCAAATGGCTCCGTTTTGTTTTATCCATAGAAATTAGTGCTTCTCGCCAATTGGCAGCACAGTGCGTTCGAACTGTTCGTTCAGCACTTCGCCCATCGCCAGATAGATTGCGCTGGCACCACATACCAGACCGATCCAGCCTGCAACGTGAACAATGCCTTCGTTATCAGCCAGGTGGCCAATTGCCAGCAGCGCGAACAGCACCGTCAGACTCAGGAAGACGAATTGCAGTGCGCGTGCGCCTTTCAGCGTGCCGAAGAACATAAACAGTGTGAATACGCCCCAGATGCCTAAATAAACGCCCAGGAAATGGCCGTTGGTTGCTTCTGCCAGCCCCATTTTCGGGAACAGCAGAATCGCTACCAGCGTCAACCAGAAAGAGCCGTAGGAGGTGAACGCAGTTAAACCGAAGGTGTTGCCTTTTTTATACTCAAGCAGACCGGCAAAAATTTGTGCGATACCACCATAGAAAATGCCCATCGCCAGGATAATGACATCCATCGGGAACAAACCAATATTGTGCAGGTTAAGCAGAATAGTGGTCATGCCGAAGCCCATTAAGCCCAGCGGAGCCGGATTAGCCAACTTAGTGTTGCCCATAATTCCTCAAAATAAATCAATATGAAAAGGGAAAATGAAAGCCCCGCGTCGGTATTGAGGAGGCGGGGCGCGGCATCATAAATAGCGCCATTGAACCTGTCTATGATCTGAACAGGTGTAAATTAAAAAATTTTTTACCGCTCCCCCTTGATGCGCGAGCTTGCGACCCCATCTTGTAGTCAACCGCAGTGTGTGAGCCTGAAAAAAAACAATACAGGGTAGTTGAAACCGCACGTTTCGCCCTTATTACAGGTTCACAACCACATGATGACGAATTTTTAGTGGAGACGTTTAGATGGGTAAAATTATTGGTATCGACCTTGGGACAACCAACTCTTGTGTAGCCATTATGGATGGCGCTCAGGCTCGTGTGCTGGAGAACGCCGAAGGCGATCGCACCACGCCTTCTATTATCGCTTATACACAGGATGGCGAAACTCTGGTAGGTCAGCCGGCTAAACGTCAGGCAGTGACGAACCCGCAAAACACTTTGTTTGCGATCAAACGCCTGATTGGCCGTCGCTTCCAGGACGAGGAAGTCCAGCGTGACGAATCTATCATGCCGTACAAAATCATCGCAGCCGACAACGGCGATGCGTGGATTGATGTAAAAGGCACCAAAATGGCGCCGCCGCAGATTTCTGCGGAAGTGCTGAAAAAAATGAAGAAAACCGCTGAAGATTACCTGGGTGAACCGGTAACTGAAGCTGTTATCACCGTTCCGGCTTACTTTAACGATGCGCAGCGTCAGGCAACCAAAGACGCCGGTCGTATCGCAGGTCTGGAAGTTAAACGTATTATCAACGAACCGACAGCGGCAGCGCTGGCGTACGGTCTGGATAAAGAAACCGGCAACCGTACTATCGCGGTATATGACCTGGGTGGCGGTACTTTCGATATCTCTATCATCGAAATCGATGAAGTTGATGGCGAAAAAACCTTCGAAGTTCTGGCAACCAACGGTGATACCCACCTGGGTGGTGAAGACTTCGACAGCCGTCTGATCAACTACCTGGTAGAAGAGTTCAAGAAAGATCAGGGTATTGATCTGCGTAACGATCCGCTGGCGATGCAGCGTCTGAAAGAAGCGGCAGAAAAAGCGAAAATTGAGCTCTCTTCCGCGCAGCAGACTGACGTGAACCTGCCGTATATCACTGCAGATGCGACCGGCCCGAAACACATGAACATCAAAGTGACTCGCGCGAAACTGGAAAGCCTGGTTGAAGACCTGGTTAACCGTTCCATCGAGCCGCTGAAAGTTGCGCTGCAGGATGCGGGTCTGTCCGTATCTGACATCAACGACGTGATCCTGGTCGGTGGCCAGACGCGTATGCCGATGGTGCAGAAAAAAGTGGCCGAGTTCTTCGGTAAAGAGCCGCGTAAAGACGTTAACCCGGACGAAGCCGTTGCTATCGGTGCTGCGGTGCAGGGCGGTGTTCTGACTGGTGAAGTGAAAGACGTTCTGCTGCTGGACGTTACCCCGCTGTCGCTGGGTATCGAAACCATGGGCGGCGTGATGACTGCGCTGATCAACAAAAACACCACTATCCCGACCAAGCACAGCCAGGTGTTCTCTACTGCGGAAGACAACCAGTCTGCGGTAACCATCCATGTGCTGCAGGGTGAGCGTAAACGTGCGTCTGATAACAAATCGCTGGGTCAGTTCAACCTCGATGGTATCAACCCGGCACCGCGCGGTATGCCGCAGATTGAAGTTACCTTCGACATCGACGCCGATGGTATTTTGCACGTGTCTGCAAAAGACAAAAATACCAACCGCGAGCAGAAGATCACCATCAAGGCTTCTTCTGGTCTGAACGAAGATGAAATCCAGAAAATGGTACGCGATGCTGAAGCAAACGCTGAAGCTGACCGTAAATTTGAAGAACTGGTGCAGACCCGTAACCAGGCAGACCATCTGCTGCACAGCACCCGTAAGCAGGTTGAAGAAGCAGGCGATAAACTGCCGGCGGAAGACAAAACTGCTATCGACGCTGCGCTGAGCGAGCTGGAAACGGCGCTGAAAGGCGAAGACAAGGCTGACATCGAAGCGAAAATGCAGGCGCTGGCGCAGGCTTCCCAGAAACTGCTGGAAATCGCACAGCAACAGCACGCGCAACAGCAGGCGGGGGCTGATGCTTCTGCGAACAACGCGAAAGACGACGATGTTGTTGATGCCGAGTTTGAAGAAGTAAAAGACAAAAAATAATCGCCCTGATGCAGGGTAGATAACCAGCACGGGCGTCGGGGTTTTCTCCACGCCCGTGCTCGTATGTTAAGGGGCAGATAAACCGATGGCGAAGCAAGACTATTACGAGATTTTAGGCGTTCCGAAAACAGCGGAAGAGCGTGAAATCAAAAAGGCGTACAAACGCCTGGCCATGAAATATCACCCGGACCGCAACCAGGGCGATAAAGAGGCCGAAGCCAAATTCAAAGAAATTAAAGAAGCCTACGAAGTCCTGACCGATGCCCAAAAACGTGCGGCTTACGATCAGTACGGTCATGCGGCGTTTGAACAAGGCGGCATGGGCGGTGGTGGGTTCGGCGGCGGCGGTTTTGGCGGCGGCGCGGACTTCAGCGATATTTTCGGCGACGTGTTTGGCGATATTTTCGGCGGTGGCCGTGGTCGTCAGCGCGCGGCGCGCGGCGCGGATTTGCGCTACAACATGGATTTGACGCTGGAAGAAGCCGTTCGCGGCGTCACGAAAGAGATCCGTATTCCTACGCTTGAAGAGTGCGACGTGTGCCACGGCAGCGGCGCGAAAGCGGGTACGCAGCCGCAGACCTGTCCGACCTGTCACGGTTCTGGCCAGGTACAGATGCGCCAGGGCTTTTTTGCCGTGCAGCAGACCTGTCCGCACTGTCAGGGCCGGGGTACGCTGATTAAAGATCCATGCAACAAATGTCACGGTCATGGCCGCGTCGAAAAATCCAAAACCCTGTCCGTTAAAATCCCGGCAGGCGTGGATACCGGCGATCGCATTCGTCTGAGTGGTGAAGGCGAAGCGGGTGAACACGGTGCACCGGCAGGTGATCTGTACGTTCAGGTGCAAGTAAAACAGCACCCGATCTTTGAACGTGAAGGCAACAACTTGTACTGCGAAGTGCCGATCAACTTTGCCATGGCGGCGCTGGGCGGTGAAATCGAAGTGCCGACGCTGGATGGTCGCGTGAAGCTGAAAGTACCGACCGAAACCCAGACGGGCAAACTGTTCCGTATGCGCGGCAAAGGGGTGAAATCCGTTCGCGGCGGCGCACAGGGCGATTTGCTGTGTCGCGTGGTTGTAGAAACGCCGGTCGGCCTGAACGACAAGCAGAAACAGCTGCTGAAAGATCTGCAGGATAGCTTTGGCGGCCCGACAGGCGAAAATAATAGCCCGCGCTCCAAGAGCTTCTTCGACGGCGTGAAGAAATTCTTTGACGATTTAACCCGTTAAGCCTTCTTCATGATGCGTTATCAGGCCCGGCTTCTGCCGGGCTTTTTTTATCCGCTTTTCAATTGCTCGGAAAAAGAGAGTTTATCAGCAACAATAATCTGATTTTGTCGAGGATTAGAGCGGAGTAAGATAGCCGCCACGACGTTACAGGGATCGGAGAACAAGATGAAATTATTGCAACGCTTCTTTAGCAGCGATGCCTCGGGTGGCATTGTGCTGATCATTGCGGCGGCGCTGGCGATGCTCTGCGCCAACCTCGGTGCTACGCAGGATTTATACAGCTCTTTTCTGCAAACACCTGTTGAGCTGAAAGTCGGCTCGCTGGAGATCAAAAAAGATATGCTGCTGTGGATCAACGATGCGTTGATGGCAATCTTTTTCCTGATGGTCGGTCTGGAGGTGAAATATGAACTGGTTCAGGGCACGCTCGCCAGCCGCCAGCAGGCTGTATTCCCGGTAATTGCTGCACTCGGCGGCATGGTGGCTCCGGCGCTGATCTTTTTGCTGTTTAACCACGATAACCCCCTGGCGAGCCATGGTTGGGCCATTCCAACCGCAACCGATATCGCCTTTGCTCTCGGGGTGCTGGCGTTATTAGGCAACCAGGTTCCGCCCGTGCTGAAAGTGTTTTTGATGGCGCTGGCGATCATTGATGATCTGGGCGCGATTATTATTATCGCGTTGTTCTATACCAGCGACCTCTCAACACTGGCGCTGGGCGTTGCCGCTGGCGCGATTGTTGTCCTTGCTATCATGAATGCGTTGAATATCCGACGTATTGGCCTTTACATGCTGGTCGGCGTTGTCTTGTGGACAGCGGTGCTGAAATCCGGTGTGCATGCGACCCTCGCGGGTGTGGTTGTCGGTTTCTTTGTCCCACTGCGTGAAGAAAAAGGTGTCTCTCCGCTCCATCAACTTGTGGACGCGATTAACCCGTGGGTTGGCTGGCTGATCCTGCCGTTGTTCGCGTTTGCGAACGCGGGTGTTTCATTACATGGAATGTCGCTGTCCGGGCTGGGAGATGTGTTGCCGTTGGGCATTATTGCCGGTCTTGTTATTGGCAAACCGCTTGGGATCTCGCTGTTTTGCTGGCTGGCGCTGCGTTTGAAACTGGCGAGGTTACCGCAAGGCGCAGTGTTCAAACAGATTATGGCGGTCGGCGTGCTGTGCGGTATCGGCTTTACCATGTCGATATTTATCTCTTCGCTGGCCTTTGGCGACGCGCATGCGGAGATGGTTGCCTGGAGCAAGCTTGGGATCCTGACGGGTTCGATTCTCTCTGCGGTAACCGGTTATTGTCTGCTGCGTACACGCATTATCCGTACCTGACGGCGAGCAGGACAAAGGGCGATGTCGTACATAAATTACAATCATCTCTATTACTTCTGGCATGTCTATCGGGAAGGCTCCGTCGTTGGTGCGGCGGAGGCGCTCTTCCTGACGCCACAAACTATCACCGGGCAGATCAAAGCGCTCGAAGATCGCTTACAGGGCAAGCTTTTCAAGCGTAAAGGAAGGGGACTGGAACCCACCGAGCTGGGCGCGCTGGTTTTCCGTTACGCCGACAAAATGTTTACCCTGAGCCAGGAGATGCTCGACATCATTAACTACCGCAAAGAGTCGAACCTGCTGTTTGATGTCGGCGTCGCCGATGCGCTCTCGAAAAGGCTGGTAAGCGGTATTCTCGATGCGGTTGTACAGGAAGGGGAGCAGATTCACTTACGCTGTTTTGAATCTACCCATGAATTGCTGCTGGAACAGTTGAGCCAGCATAAGCTTGATATGATTATCTCCGACTGTCCTATCGATTCCACGCAGCAGGAAGGGCTGTTTTCAGTAAAAATTGGCGAGTGTAGCGTCAGTTTCTGGTGCAGTGATTCGACGCTCAAAAAACCGTTTCCGGCTTGCCTGGAAGAAAGACGCCTGTTAATACCTGGTCGACGTTCAATGCTTGGTCGTAAGCTGCTGAATTGGTTTAACGCGCAGGGATTGCAGGTAGAAATATTGGGTGAGTTTGATGATGCGGCCCTGATGAAAGCCTTTGGCGCGGCGCATAACGCCATTTTTGTTGCACCGACGTTATATGCGGATGACTTCTATGCTGACGATCGCATGGTAGAAATCGGTCGGGTGGAAAACGTGATGGAGGAGTACCACGCCATTTTCGCAGAACGGATGATTCAGCATCCGGCGGTACAACGCATCTGCAATCGGGATTACGCCGCGCTTTTTACGCCAGCGCAGAAATAAAAAAACCCGCCGAAGCGGGTTTTTTCACAAAGCCAACAACGTAGCGATTAAGCCAGTTTGTTGATCTGCGCGGTCAGGTTAGCCTTATGACGCGCTGCTTTGTTTTTGTGGATCAGACCTTTAGCGGCCTGACGATCCACGATCGGTTGCATTTCGTTAAATGCATTCTGCGCAGCGGCTTTGTCGCCAGCTTCAATTGCTGCGTATACTTTCTTGATGAAAGTACGCATCATTGAACGGCGGCTAGCGTTGTGCTTGCGAGCCTTTTCAGACTGAACGGCGCGCTTCTTAGCTGATTTGATATTAGCCAAGGTCCAACTCCCAAATATGATCTATATGGACAATTCAAAGGCCGGGGAATATGCCCTTTTCGCCTTCTTTTGTCAATGGATTTGTGCAAATAAGCGCCGTTAAAGTACAACGCTCGTTACGTATTGATGGCGCAGGATTCTAACAGCTTGCGTGTCGCGAATACAGCTTTTCCGCCAGAAAAATCGTTATCTAAGGCAGATTTTCATGGCACAGGTAGACAGCCTGATGAAATCCTTCCCCTTTCTGCGTTGTTAAGGCAATCGTCGGTTAACGTCGCCCGCTGTACAAGGTATAATCCGACGATTTTCACTGTTTTGAGCCAGACATGAAGCTGATACGCGGCATACATAATCTCAGCCAGGCACCGCATGGGTGTGTGCTGACTATTGGTAATTTCGATGGTGTGCATCGTGGCCATCAGGCGCTATTGCAAGGGCTTGGCGCCGAAGGGCGCGCCCTTGGCCTGCCGGTGGTCGTGATGATTTTTGAGCCGCAGCCGCTGGAATTGTTCGCCGGGGAAAAAGCCCCTGCGCGGCTGACCCGCCTGCGTGAAAAGCTGCGTTTGCTGGCCGATTGCGGTGTGGACTACGTACTCTGCGTGCGCTTCGATCGCCGTTTTGCGGCGCTCACCGCACAAACGTTTGTCAGCGATTTGCTGGTTGAACGCCTTGGAGTGAAATTCCTCGCAGTCGGCGATGATTTCCGTTTTGGCGCTGGTCGCCAGGGGGATTTCTTGTTATTACAGAAGGCCGGTGAAAAGTATGGTTTCAGCGTCACCAGCACGCAAACTTTCTGCCAGGGCGGCGTGCGTGTTAGCAGCACGGCAGTGCGTCAGGCGCTGGCGGAAGATAACCTGGAACTGGCTGCAAATTTACTGGGTCACCCCTTTACCATTTCCGGGCGCGTTGTGCACGGTGATGAACTGGGGCGCACCATTGGTTTCCCGACGGCGAATTTACCGCTGCGCCGTCAGGTCTCCCCGGTCAAAGGGGTATATGCGGTCGAAGTGGCTGGACTGGGCGATGCTGTCCTTCCCGGCGTTGCCAATATTGGTACTCGCCCAACGGTCGCGGGTGTGCGCCAGCAGCTGGAAGTGCATTTGCTTGACGTTGTAATGGACCTCTACGGGCGCCATATAGATGTAGTACTGCGTAAAAAATTACGCAACGAACAGCGATTTGCCTCGCTTGACGAACTGAAAGCGCAAATCGCCCGAGATGAGGTAGCGGCCCGCGACTTTTTTGGGCTATCTAAACCGGCTTCTTAAGGCCTGGTGGTATTAATCAAACCGAAATACGGAACCGAGAATCTGATGAGTGACTATAAATCTACCCTGAATTTGCCGGAAACAGGGTTCCCGATGCGCGGCGATCTCGCCAAGCGCGAACCGGGAATGCTGGCGCGTTGGACTGATGATGACCTGTACGGCATCATCCGTGCGGCGAAAAAAGGCAAAAAAACCTTCATTCTGCATGATGGCCCTCCATATGCGAATGGCAGCATTCATATTGGTCACTCGGTTAACAAAATTCTCAAAGACATTATTGTGAAGTCCAAAGGACTCGCAGGATTTGACTCGCCTTATGTTCCGGGGTGGGATTGCCACGGTCTGCCGATCGAGCTGAAAGTAGAGCAGGAATATGGCAAACCGGGTGAGAAGTTTACCGCCGCCGAATTCCGCGCTAAATGCCGCGAGTACGCCGCCACGCAGGTTGATGGCCAGCGTAAAGACTTTATCCGCCTTGGCGTATTGGGCGACTGGTCGCACCCTTACCTGACCATGGATTTCAAAACCGAAGCCAATATCATTCGCGCGCTCGGTAAAATCATCGGCAACGGTCATCTGCTGAAAGGTGCCAAACCGGTGCACTGGTGCGTCGACTGCCGTTCCGCACTGGCGGAAGCGGAAGTGGAGTACTACGACAAAACCTCCCCGTCTATTGATGTCGCGTTCCACGCGGTCGACCAGGACGCAGTGAAAGCTAAATTTGGTGCCGCTACCGTTAATGGTCCAATCTCACTGGTTATCTGGACCACCACGCCATGGACGCTGCCTGCGAACCGCGCCATTTCTCTTTCTCCGGAGTTTGACTATGCGCTGGTGCAGATTGACGGTCAGGCGCTTATCCTGGCGAAAGATCTGGTCGATAGCGTGATGAAACGTATCGGCGTTGCTGATTATTCGGTGCTGGGTACGGTAAAAGGTTCCGAACTGGAACTGATGCGCTTTAAGCACCCGTTCCTCGACTTCGACGTTCCGGCGATCCTTGGCGATCACGTCACGCTGGAAGCCGGTACCGGCGCGGTGCATACCGCAGGTGGTCACGGCCCGGATGACTATACCATTAGCCTGAAATACGGTCTGGAGATCGCCAACCCGGTTGGCCCGGATGGTACATATCTGCCGGGGACTTATCCGACGCTGGATGGCGTTAACGTCTTTAAAGCGAACGATCTCATCGTGGCGCTGCTGACTGAAAAAGGCGCGCTGCTGCACGTTGAAAAAATGCAGCACAGCTACCCGTGCTGCTGGCGTCACAAGTCGCCGATCATCTTCCGCGCGACGCCGCAGTGGTTCGTTAGCATGGATCAGAAAGGGCTGCGCGCGCAGTCGCTGAGTGAAATCAAAAGCGTACAGTGGATCCCGGACTGGGGCCAGGCGCGTATCGAATCGATGGTTGCTAACCGCCCGGACTGGTGTATTTCTCGCCAGCGCACCTGGGGTGTACCGATGTCGCTGTTCGTGCATAAAGATACCGAAGAGCTGCACCCGCGCACGCTGGAATTGATTGAAGCCGTCGCCAAACGCGTTGAAGTTGACGGTATTCAGGCATGGTGGGATCTCGACCCGCGCGACATCATGGGTGACGATGCCGACAATTATGTGAAAGTGCCGGATACGCTGGACGTCTGGTTTGACTCCGGCTCAACCCACGCCTCTGTTGTCGATGTGCGCCCGGAATTCGCCGGCCATGCAGCAGATATGTATCTGGAAGGTTCGGATCAGCATCGCGGCTGGTTTATGTCCTCGCTGATGATCTCCACAGCGATGAAAGGCAAAGCGCCGTACCGCCAGGTGTTAACGCACGGCTTCACCGTTGATGGTCAGGGACGCAAAATGTCCAAATCCATCGGCAACACCGTTTCACCGCAGGAAGTGATGAACAAACTCGGCGCGGATATTCTGCGTCTGTGGGTGGCCTCTACTGACTATACCGGTGAGATGGCGGTTTCCGATGAGATCCTGAAACGTGCTGCCGACAGCTATCGCCGTATCCGTAACACCGCGCGTTTCCTGCTGGCGAACCTGAACGGTTTCGATCCGGCAAAAGATATGGTGAAACCGGAAGAGATGGTGGTGCTGGATCGCTGGGCCGTTGGCTGCGCGAAAGCAGCACAAGAAGACATCGTTAAAGCCTACGAATCCTATGACTTCCATGAAGTAGTACAGCGCCTGATGCGCTTCTGCTCTATCGAAATGGGTTCGTTCTATCTCGACATCATCAAAGACCGCCAGTACACCGCGAAAGCGGACAGCGTGGCGCGCCGTAGCTGCCAGACCGCGCTGTATCACATCTGTGAAGCACTGGTGCGCTGGATGGCGCCGATCATGTCTTTCACCGCTGATGAGATCTGGGGTTATCTGCCAGGTTCCCGCGAGAAATATGTGTTCACCGGTGAATGGTATGAAGGTTTGTTTGGCCTGGCTGACAGCGAAGCGATGAATGATGCCTTCTGGGATGAGCTGCTGAAAGTGCGTGGCGAAGTGAACAAGGTTATCGAGCAGGCGCGCGCCGACAAGAAAGTTGGTGGGTCGCTGGAAGCGGCGGTGACGCTGTTTGCCGAGCCGGAACTGGCAGCGAAGCTGACGGCGTTGGGC
Source organism: Kosakonia sp. SOY2 (assembly GCF_027109175.1). Classification (NCBI taxonomy): domain Bacteria; kingdom Pseudomonadati; phylum Pseudomonadota; class Gammaproteobacteria; order Enterobacterales; family Enterobacteriaceae; genus Kosakonia; species Kosakonia sp. SOY2. The sequence continues at coordinate 174,969 of NZ_JAPVXH010000004.1, read as the reverse complement.
ACGGAATTGCGATTTGTCCTGTTGACCTCCGGCGCAAAAGTTGCGGATTATGCCAGCGCTTCTGCGGATGCACAGCAGAGCGAGCTGCTCAAAGGGCTGAAAGTCGCATTGAGCAAAGCCGAAGGTGAGAAATGCCCGCGCTGCTGGCATTACACCACCGATGTCGGTCAGGTGGCGGAACACGCAGATATTTGCGGACGCTGTGTAAGCAACGTCGCCGGTGACGGCGAAAAACGTAAGTTTGCCTGATGAGTAAATCGATCTCTTCAACAGGGCTGCGCTGGCTGTGGCTGGTGGTGGTCGTGCTGATTATCGATCTGGGCAGCAAATACCTGATCCTCCAGAACTTTGCTCTGGGGGATACGGTGTCGCTGTTCCCGTCGCTTAATTTGCACTACGCGCGTAATTATGGCGCGGCATTCAGTTTTCTGGCGGACAGCGGCGGCTGGCAGCGCTGGTTCTTCGCGGGTATCGCTATCGGTATCTGCGTGGTGCTGGCGGTGCTGATGTATCGCGCTAAAGCCTCGCAAAAACTGAACAATATCGCCTATGCGCTGATTATTGGCGGCGCGCTGGGTAATCTGTTTGATCGTCTGTGGCATGGCTTTGTCGTCGATATGATCGATTTTTATATGGGCGACTGGCATTTTGCTACCTTTAACCTTGCCGATACCGCAATTTGTATTGGCGCGGCGCTGATTGTGCTGGAAGGTTTCCTGCCCTCAACGGTCGCGAAGAAACAAGCATAAGCCAACCGCTTTGTAGGCCCGGTAAGCTAAGGCTGCCGGGCAATACAATACGAAAACATAAAGAGCAACCTGCATGTCTAAATCCGTACAGAGCGATAGCGCGGTGCTGGTGCACTTCACGCTTAAGCTCGAAGATGGCTCTCTTGCCGAGTCAACCCGCAACAATGGCAAACCGGCGCTGTTTCGCCTTGGCGACGGTTCACTCTCCGAAGGACTGGAACAACATCTGCTTGGCCTGAAAGCCGGGGAGAAAAAAGTCTTTTCTCTGGAGCCAGACGCCGCATTCGGCACGCCGAGCCCGGATCTGATTCAGTACTTCTCGCGCCGTGAATTTATGGATGCCGGTGAGCCGGAAGTCGGTGCGATTATGCTCTTTACCGCAATGGACGGCAGCGAAATGCCGGGCGTGATCCGTGAAGTCAACGGCGATTCGATTACCGTCGATTTCAACCATCCGCTGGCGGGCAGAACGGTTCATTTTGATATCGACGTGCTGGAAGTTGATCCGGTACTGGAGGAGACAAATGCAGATCCTGTTGGCTAACCCGCGCGGTTTTTGCGCCGGCGTTGACCGCGCTATCAGCATTGTTGAAAACGCGCTGGCTCTCTACGGCGCACCGATTTATGTGCGCCATGAAGTGGTGCATAACCGCTATGTTGTCGATAGCCTGCGTGAACGTGGCGCAATCTTTATTGAGCAAATCAGCGAAGTGCCGGATGGCGCGATCCTGATTTTCTCCGCCCACGGCGTCTCTCAGGCGGTGCGTAACGAAGCGAAAAGCCGCGATTTGACTGTCTTTGACGCTACCTGCCCGCTGGTCACCAAAGTGCATATGGAAGTGGCACGCGCCAGCCGTCGTGGCGAAGAAGCGATTCTGATTGGTCACGCCGGTCACCCGGAAGTAGAAGGCACCATGGGCCAGTACAGCAACCCGAAAGGGGGAATGTACCTGGTTGAATCGCCGGAAGATGTCGACACGCTGGATATCAAAGACGCGGGTAAACTGTCGTTTATGACGCAAACCACGCTCTCCGTGGACGATACGTCAGATGTGATTGACGCGCTGCGCGCGCGCTTCCCGCAGATTGTCGGCCCGCGCAAAGACGATATTTGCTACGCCACTACCAACCGGCAGGAAGCTGTGCGTGCGCTGGCGGAGCAGGCGGAAGTGGTGCTGGTGGTCGGTTCGAAAAATTCCTCTAACTCTAACCGTCTGGCCGAACTGGCACAGCGGATGGGGAAAGCGGCGTATCTCATCGACGACGCCTCTGATATTCAGGAGGCATGGGTAAAAGGCATTAACTGCGTGGGCGTCACCGCCGGGGCTTCCGCGCCGGATATCCTGGTGCAAAATGTTATTGTCCGCTTGCAGGAACTGGGCGGCGGCGAAGCGATCCCGCTGGAAGGGCGCGAAGAGAATATTGTTTTCGAAGTGCCGAAAGAGCTGCGGGTGGATGTTCGCGAAGTCGAATAACGTTTTACGCGAAGGTTTATGCGAAGATGCCAGACTGAGTCTGGCATTTTTTATGGATAATTCTGGAGGCGTGATGCGTTTTCCCATGATTCTCGACACCGATCCCGGTATCGATGATGCCGTTGCCCTTGCCGCCGCGCTGTTCGCGCCGCAGTGCGATCTCAAACTTATCACCACCGTTGCCGGTAATGTTTCGCTGGAAAAAACCACCCGTAACGCGCTGCAACTGCTGAATTTCTGGCATGCGGATATCCCGCTGGCGCAGGGCGCGGCAACACCTCTGCTGCGGCCGTTGTACAGCGCCGCCGACGTACACGGCGAATCCGGCATGGATGGCTACGATTTTATTGAGCATCAGCGCCAGCCATTGGCTGTCCCTGCTTTTCAGGCAATCCGCGACGTACTGCTGGCTTCGCCGGAACCGGTAACGCTGGTCACTATCGGCCCGTTAACCAACATCGCGCTACTGTTAACGCACTACCCGGAGTGCCAGTTCAACATTCGCCGTCTGGTGATGATGGGGGGCTCTGCCGGGCGCGGCAATTTTACGCCCAATGCCGAATTTAATATCGCTATCGATCCCGAGGCCGCTGCGCGCGTGTTCAATAGCGGGCTGGAGATCGTGATGTGCGGGCTGGATGTGACCAACCGCGCAACGTTGACACCGGAATATCTGGCGACGCTGCCAGCGCTGAACAACACCGGCAAAATGTTGCATGCGCTGTTTAGCCACTATCGCAGCGGCAGCATGGCGACCGGGCTGCGGATGCACGATCTCTGCGCTATCGCCTGGCTGGCTCGTCCGGAACTGTTTACGCTGAAACCCTGTTTTGTTGCCGTGGAGACTCAGGGGCAATACACCACAGGAACAACGGTGGTGGATATTGAAGGCAAACTGGGGCGACCACCCAATGCACAGGTGGCGCTGGAAATCGACGTAGAGGGTTTTCGTCATTGGGTGGCCGAATTGCTGGCGCTGGCACCTTAACGTCATGCCTTTTACTGATATTTCCGGCTGTATATCATTAATTTCTTATTATCGGCGTTTTCGGCTGGTGGCCCCGACACGGGCTGGTTAATCTGGAAACGATTCTTACGCATTTTTTTAACAAAAGAGCACAACTATGCATGATGCACCAATCCGCGTAGCCATCGCGGGCGCTGGCGGGCGTATGGGCCGCCAGCTGATTCAGGCGGCACTGGCAATGGATGGCGTCGAACTTGGCGCGGCGCTGGAGCGCGAAGGTTCTTCTCTACTGGGAAGCGACGCAGGTGAACTGGCGGGCGCGGCGAAAACCGGTGTGACCGTGCAGAGCAGCCTTGAGGCAGTGAAAGAGGATTTCGATGTCTTTATCGATTTCACCCGCCCGGAAGGCACGCTGACGCACCTGGCTTTCTGTCGGCAACACCGTAAAGGAATGGTAATTGGCACTACCGGTTTTGATGACGCAGGCAAGCAGGCCATTACCGAGGCGGCACAAGATATCGCCATTGTTTTTGCTGCCAACTTTAGCGTTGGCGTCAATGTCATGCTGAAGCTGCTGGAGAAAGCGGCGAAAGTTATGGGTGAGTATACCGATATCGAAATTATCGAAGCGCACCATCGCTACAAAGTCGATGCTCCGTCGGGAACGGCGCTGGCGATGGGCGAGGCGATTGCCGGTGCACTGAATAAAGATTTAAAAACGTGTGCCGTTTATGCGCGTGAAGGGCATACCGGCGAGCGTGTTCCCGGCACGATTGGCTTTGCCACGGTGCGAGCAGGCGACATCGTCGGCGAACATACAGCGATGTTCGCCGATATTGGCGAACGTGTTGAAATCACACATAAAGCCTCCAGTCGCATGACTTTTGCCAATGGCGCGGTTCGTTCTGCTTTGTGGCTGAAAGGAAAGAGTAATGGCCTTTTTGATATGCGAGACGTGCTTGATCTCAACAATTTATAAGATTTATTACCCATCGTGATGTGGTTGTTGCAGTCATAATCAATTGATTGCGAAGGGCAATATTTTATTGCCCTTTTATTTTTCCTTTTTCATCCTTCATTTTATCCAAACCTGCCATAATCTCTGTTTATCTCTCTTTTTTATGTTTCTCAATTGTAAATTTTGACCATCTGGTCTACTTTTTTGATATTCATCGCCATAAAATGCAATTTTCTCGGCACGCAAGCGTTTTCCCTGTGAGTTTGTCTGATCTTTTTATCGATTAAATCCAGTAATAAGAGGCAATGGCGTAAAACAATAAGAAAAATACCGGAGAAAAGTTGACTTTTAACCGACATCTCTCCAGAATGCCGCCGTTTGCCAAAAATCCACGGCAAGCAAATTTGCATTGATTCAGGTTCTCAATATGAATTAATATGCAAATAAAGTGAGTGAATATTCTCTGGAGGGTGTTTTGATTAAGTCAGCGCTATTGGTTCTGGAAGACGGAACCCAGTTTCACGGTCGGGCCATAGGGGCAACGGGCACGGCGGTTGGGGAAGTCGTTTTCAATACTTCAATGACCGGTTATCAAGAAATCCTCACTGATCCTTCCTATTCCCGCCAAATCGTTACTCTTACTTATCCTCATATCGGCAATGTCGGCACCAACTCCGCTGACGAAGAGTCCTCTCAGGTACATGCGCAAGGCCTGGTCATTCGCGACCTGCCGCTGATCGCCAGCAACTTCCGCAGTACCGAAGACCTCTCTTCTTATCTGAAGCGCCATAACATTGTGGCGATTGCTGATATTGATACCCGTAAGTTGACTCGTCTGCTGCGTGAAAAGGGCGCGCAGAACGGCTGCATCATCGCTGGTGATAATGTTGATGCCGCGCTGGCGCTGGAAAAAGCGAAAGCCTTCCCGGGCCTGAACGGTATGGACCTGGCGAAAGAAGTCACAACGGCGGAAACCTACAGTTGGACGCAAGGCAGCTGGACACTGGCGGGTGACCTGCCGCCGGCGAAGAGCGAGAGTGAGTTGCCGTACCACGTTGTGGCATACGATTACGGCGCAAAACGCAACATTCTGCGCATGCTGGTAGACAGAGGTTGCAGACTGACGGTTGTTCCGGCGAAAACCCCGGCGGCGGATGTTCTGAAACTCAATCCGGACGGCATTTTCCTGTCTAACGGCCCTGGCGACCCGGCACCGTGCGATTATGCTATCGAGGCGATTAAAACTTTCCTTGAAACGGATATTCCGGTGTTCGGTATCTGCCTGGGCCATCAGCTGCTGGCGCTGGCGAGCGGTGCGAAGACGGTGAAAATGAAGTTTGGCCACCACGGCGGTAACCATCCGGTAAAAGATATTGATAACAATACCGTGATGATCACTGCGCAGAACCACGGTTTCGCGGTTGATGAAGCGTCAATGCCTGCAAATCTGCGCGTAACGCACAAATCCCTGTTCGATGGCACGCTACAAGGCATTCATCGCACCGATAAACCGGCGTTTAGTTTCCAGGGACACCCGGAAGCAAGTCCTGGCCCGCACGACGCCGCGCCGCTGTTTGACCACTTTATTGAGTTAATCGAGCAGTATCGTAATACCGCCAAATAATCAGGAGAAAAGAGCAATGCCAAAACGTACAGACCTAAAAAGCATCCTGATCCTTGGCGCTGGCCCGATTGTTATCGGCCAGGCATGTGAATTTGACTACTCTGGCGCACAAGCGTGTAAAGCGCTGCGTGAAGAGGGTTACCGCGTCATTCTGGTGAACTCCAACCCGGCGACCATTATGACCGACCCGGAGATGGCCGATGCGACCTATATCGAGCCGATCCACTGGGAAGTGGTACGCAAAATTATCGAAAAAGAGCGTCCGGATGCCGTTCTGCCGACCATGGGCGGCCAGACCGCGCTGAACTGCGCGCTGGAACTGGAACGCCAGGGCGTGCTGGAAGAGTTCGGCGTCACCATGATTGGCGCGACTGCCGATGCGATTGATAAAGCGGAAGACCGCCGTCGCTTCGACATTGCGATGAAAAAAATCGGCCTCGACACGGCGCGTTCCGGTATCGCGCATACCATGGATGAAGCGCTGGCGGTGGCGGCTGATGTCGGCTATCCGTGCATTATTCGCCCCTCCTTTACCATGGGCGGCACCGGTGGCGGTATCGCGTATAACCGCGAAGAGTTTGAAGAGATTTGCGCCCGCGGGCTGGATCTCTCGCCGACCAATGAGCTGCTGATTGATGAGTCGCTGATTGGCTGGAAAGAGTACGAGATGGAAGTGGTGCGCGATAAAAACGACAACTGCATCATTGTCTGCTCGATTGAAAACTTCGACGCCATGGGCATTCATACCGGTGACTCCATCACCGTAGCTCCTGCGCAAACGCTGACCGACAAAGAGTACCAAATCATGCGTAACGCCTCGATGGCGGTGCTGCGTGAAATCGGCGTTGAAACCGGCGGTTCGAACGTACAGTTCGCGGTAAACCCGAAAAATGGTCGTCTGATTGTTATCGAAATGAACCCGCGTGTATCGCGTTCCTCGGCGCTGGCGTCGAAAGCGACCGGTTTCCCGATTGCGAAAGTCGCGGCGAAACTGGCGGTGGGCTACACGCTGGATGAACTGATGAACGATATCACCGGCGGGCGTACCCCGGCCTCGTTCGAACCGTCTATCGACTATGTTGTGACCAAAATTCCGCGCTTCAACTTCGAGAAATTTGTGGGCGCGAATGACCGTCTGACCACACAGATGAAATCTGTTGGTGAAGTGATGGCGATTGGTCGTACCCAGCAGGAATCGATGCAGAAAGCGCTGCGCGGCCTGGAAGTGGGCGCGACCGGCTTCGACCCGAAAGTGAGCCTTGAGGACCCGGAAGCCCTGACGAAAATCCGCCGCGAGCTGAAAGACGCGGGCGCTGAGCGTATCTGGTATATCGCCGATGCGTTCCGTGCGGGCTTGTCTGTTGATGGCGTGTTCAACCTGACCAACATCGACCGCTGGTTCCTGGTGCAAATCGAAGAGCTGGTGCGCCTGGAAGAGCAGGTGGCAAGCGTGGGGATCAACGGTCTCGACGCTGACTTCCTGCGTACCCTGAAGCGTAAAGGTTTTGCCGATGCGCGTCTGGCAAAACTGGTCGGCGTGCGCGAAGCGGAAATCCGTAAGCTGCGCGATCAGTACAATCTGCACCCGGTCTATAAACGTGTGGATACCTGTGCGGCGGAATTTGCGACCGATACCGCTTACATGTACTCCACGTACGAAGAAGAGTGCGAAGCCAATCCGAACCATGATCGCGAAAAAATCATGGTGCTCGGCGGTGGGCCAAACCGTATCGGCCAGGGCATTGAGTTCGACTACTGCTGCGTACATGCGTCGCTGGCGCTGCGCGAAGATGGTTACGAGACCATCATGGTCAACTGTAACCCGGAAACCGTGTCGACCGATTACGACACGTCTGACCGTCTCTACTTCGAACCGGTTACTTTCGAAGACGTGCTTGAAATTGTGCGTATCGAAAAACCGAAAGGCGTTATCGTGCAGTACGGCGGCCAGACGCCGCTGAAACTGGCGCGCGCGCTGGAAGCCGCCGGTGTGCCGGTGATTGGCACCAGCCCGGACGCTATCGACCGTGCGGAAGACCGCGAGCGCTTCCAGCACGCCGTTGAACGCCTGAAACTGAAACAGCCAGCTAACGCCACGGTTACCGCGCTGGAGCAGGCGGTTGAAAAAGCGAAAGAGATTACTTACCCGCTGGTGGTGCGTCCTTCTTACGTCCTCGGCGGTCGCGCCATGGAAATCGTCTACGACGAAATCGACCTGCGCCGCTACTTTATGACCGCAGTCAGCGTTTCCAACGACGCGCCGGTGCTGCTGGACAAGTTCCTCGACGACGCGGTGGAAGTGGATGTCGATGCGATTTGCGACGGCGAAAGCGTGCTGATTGGCGGCATCATGGAGCATATCGAACAGGCGGGCGTGCACTCCGGTGACTCCGCATGTTCACTGCCTGCTTACACCCTGAGCCAGGAAATCCAGGATGTGATGCGCCAGCAAGTGCAGAAACTGGCGTTTGAATTGCAGGTTCGCGGTCTGATGAACGTGCAGTTTGCGGTGAAAGATAACGAAGTTTATCTGATTGAGGTCAACCCGCGTGCCGCGCGTACCGTGCCGTTCGTCTCCAAAGCCACCGGCTTGCCGCTGGCAAAAGTGGCGGCGCGCGTGATGACCGGCAAAACGCTGGCTCAGCAAGGTCACACCAAAGAGATTATCCCGCCGTACTACTCGGTAAAAGAAGTGGTGCTGCCGTTTAACAAGTTCCCGGGCGTTGACCCACTGTTAGGGCCGGAAATGCGCTCTACCGGTGAGGTGATGGGTGTGGGACGTACCTTTGCCGAAGCCTTCGCCAAAGCGCAACTGGGCAGTAACTCGACCATGAAAAAACAGGGTCGCGCGCTGCTGTCAGTACGCGAAGGGGATAAAGAGCGCGTGGTGGATCTCGCCGCGAAGCTGCTGAAACAGGGCTTTGAACTGGATGCGACCCACGGCACGGCGATTGTGCTGGGTGAAGCGGGCATTAACCCACGTCTGGTGAATAAGGTGCATGAAGGTCGTCCGCACATTCAGGATCGTATCAAGAATGGCGAATACACCTACATCATCAACACCACGGCGGGGCGTCAGGCGATTGAGGATTCCAAGCTGATTCGCCGTAGCGCACTACAGTATAAAGTGCACTACGACACCACGCTGAACGGCGGCTTTGCTACCGCGATGGCGCTGAATGCCGATGCCACAGAAAAAGTGATTTCCGTGCAGGAAATGCACGCGCAGATTAGCAAATAATCCGCTCCCCCTCTCTCCCTTGTGGAGAGAGGGTTCTCTACTCCCCCCTTCAGAGTGTTCTGCATTTTCCCCACCGTTCAGTGAGTTAGCCTAAAATGGCTAAACAGACGAATGAAATTCACTGGAAAGCAGGGAGATAACCATGCGAACTAAACTTCTGATGACCTCGATTTTTACTGCAGCAGCACTGTTTACCGTTGCCGGGTGTTCCTCCAACCAGGCGGTACGCACCACTGATGGCCGCACCATTGTGACCGACGGCAAACCGCAGGTGGATAAAGACACCGGGCTGGTTTCTTATAAAAATGCAGAAACCGGAAAAACCGAGCAGATTAACCGCGATCAGGTGAAAAACATGAGCGAACTGGATAACTAATCCCTTCCTCATTTGCGGTGGCTCCGGCTACCGCATGCCTTTCCCTCATTCCCGCACAGATTGCCGCTTTTAGCCAGACGATTAACTGACTACACTTTCAAGAAAAAGCGTGTAGTGAAAACAGGTTAATCAATGATCCTCATAATTTATGCCCATCCTTATCCGCAGCATTCGCATGCGAATAAGCGCATGATTGAGCAGGCAGGGACGCTGGAAGACGTTGAAATACGTTCTCTGTACGAACTCTATCCTGACTTCAATATTGACGTCGCCGCCGAGCAGGAGGCGATTTCCCGTGCCGATTTGGTTATCTGGCAACATCCGATGCAGTGGTACAGTGTGCCGCCATTATTCAAACTCTGGCTGGATAAAGTGCTGGCGCACGGCTGGGCGTATGGCCACGGTGGCACGGCGCTTCACGGCAAAAGCGTGTTGTGGGCGGTGACGACGGGGGGTAGCGACAACCATTTTGATATCGGCTCGCATCCCGGTTTTGATGTACTTTCCCAGCCGCTGCAGGCGACAGCGCTTTATTGCGGGATGAACTGGCTGCCACCTTTTGCTGTGCACTGTACGTTTATTTGCGACGATGAAACGCTGCAGGCGCAGGCGCGCCATTACAAACAACGTTTACTGGAGTGGCAGGAGGTGCAGTATGGATAGCCATTCGTTAATTCAGGCGCTGATCTATCTCGGGTCGGCGGCGCTGATCGTGCCGATCGCCATGCGCCTGGGGTTGGGATCGGTGCTTGGCTATCTGATTGCCGGGGGCATTATTGGCCCGTGGGGATTGCGGCTGGTAACCGATGCGGAATCTATCCTCCATTTTGCAGAAATCGGCGTCGTACTGATGCTATTTGTGATTGGCCTTGAACTCGATCCGCAGCGTTTATGGAAACTGCGTGCGTCGGTGTTTGGCGGTGGTGCGCTGCAAATGGCCAGTTGTGGATTGTTACTCGGCGGGTTTTGCGCGCTGCTCGGGCTCCCGTGGCCGGTCGCGGTGTTAATCGGTCTGACGCTGGCGTTGTCATCAACGGCGATTGCCATGCAGGCGATGAATGAGCGCAACCTGACGGTATCGCAAATGGGGCGCAGCGCCTTTTCCGTGTTGTTGTTCCAGGATATTGCCGCCATCCCGTTGGTGGCGATGATCCCTTTGCTGGCTGCCAGCGGTGGGGCGATGACGCTCAGCGCCTTCGCGCTTTCGGCGCTGAAAGTTGTTGCCGCGCTGACACTGGTGGTGCTGATCGGGCGCTATGTTGCTCGCCCGGCGCTGCGCTTCGTGGCGCGATCCGGTTTGCGGGAAGTGTTCTGCGCCGTGGCGCTGTTCCTGGTCTTCGGTTTCGGCTTATTGCTGGAAGAGGCGGGATTGTCGATGGCGATGGGCGCGTTTCTTGCCGGTGTGTTGCTTGCCAGCTCCGAGTATCGTCATGCGCTGGAAAGCGATATTGAGCCCTTTAAAGGCCTGCTGCTCGGGCTGTTTTTTATCGGTGTGGGAATGTCGATCGACTTCGGCACGCTGGTGACGCATCCGCTGCGCATCTTACTGCTGCTGGTCGGTTTTTTGGTGATCAAAAGCGCGGTGCTGTGGCTGATTGCTCGTCCGTTACGCGTGCCTGGCAAGCAGCGGTTGTGGTTTGCCGCCCTGCTGGGGCAAGGGAGTGAGTTCGCCTTTGTGGTGTTTGGCACCGCGCAAACGGCACAGGTGCTGGATAGCGAATGGGCGAAAGCGCTAACCCTGACGGTCGCGCTGTCGATGGCCGCAACGCCGCTGTTACTGGTGCTGTTGGCCCGGCTTGAAGCATCCGGTAGTCAGCAGGAGCGCGAAGCGGATGAAATCGACGAGGAAGACGCGCGGGTCATTATTGCCGGGTTCGGACGTTTCGGGCAGATCGCCGGGCGTTTGTTGCTCTCCAGCGGCGTGAAGATGGTGGTTCTGGATCACGATCCCGATCATATTGAAACGCTGCGTAAATTCGGCATGAAGGTGTTTTATGGCGATGCGACACGCGTTGATTTGCTGGAATCTGCCGGTGCCGGACGGGCAGAAGTATTAATTAATGCCATCGACGATCCGCAGGCCAGCCTACAATTAACGGAGCTGGCAAAAGAGCATTTCCCGGATCTGCGCATTATTGCCCGCGCCCGCGACGTCGATCACTACATTCGCTTGCGCCAGGCCGGCGTCGAGAAACCGGAGCGTGAAACCTTCGAAGCGGCGCTGAAAACGGGAAGGCTGGCGCTGGAAGGGTTGGGACTGGGTTCATATGAAGCGCGTGAACGCGCCGATCATTTCCGCCGCTTCAACACCTCAATGGTGGAAGAGATGGCGCAGGTGGAAAACGATACGCAGGCGCGTGCGGCGGTGTTTAAACGCACCAGTGCGATGCTGACGGAAATCATTTCGGAAGACAGAGCGCATCTGTCATTAACCCAGCGCCACGGCTGGCAGGGTACGGAAGAGGGGCGTCATACTGGCGATCCCGCAGACGAACCAGCGGTTAAACCGCAAGCGTAAATTACCGCTTACGGATAACTTGCTGATTCAACACGGCTGGCAAGCTGGCGGTGCAGATTCGGGGTGCGGTGCCGCCAGCAGAATAGAAAATTTTCTTATTCTTTACCTCGCGCCCCGTCGACGAAAGATTGCGCTTTCCGTATAGTGGCGACAATTTTTTGGCTTCCAGGAATGAATAAATGATCAGTCTGATTGCGGCGTTGGCAGTGGATCGCGTCATCGGCATGGAGAATGCGATGCCGTGGAACTTACCTGCCGATCTCGCCTGGTTTAAACGCAATACGTTAAACAAACCGGTAGTGATGGGTCGCCTGACGTGGGAATCCATCGGTCGTCCGCTGCCGGGTCGTAAGAATATCGTGATCAGTAGCCAGCCGGGCACTGACGATCGCGTGCAGTGGGTGAAATCCGTTGATGAAGCGATTGCACAATGCGATGGTGCTGAAGAGATCATGGTGATTGGCGGTGGTCGTGTTTACGAGCAGTTTCTGCCGAAAGCGCAGCGTTTGTACCTGACACACATTGATGCGGAAGTGGAAGGTGATACCCATTTCCCGGATTACGATCCGGACGACTGGGATTCCGTGTTCAGTGAGTTCCACGACGCGGACGCGCAGAATTCCCACAGTTACTGTTTCGAGATCCTCGAGCGCCGTTAATTCACTGCGCTACGGCCGTGGTTGCACGGCAACGTTAGGTTTCTTCTCTTTCCCCGGCCCAGGCCGGGGAAATTATTTTCAGGAGGCAATCGCCTCGCCATCGCCCAAATCCATCTGACGATTCGACGCCTGGGTGAAGTACTGTTTATCTTCCCAGCGCAGGCAGGTCAGCACGCCGCCCCAGCAGCAGCCCGTATCCAGTGCGTAGATGCCTTCAGGCGTCCCTGCGCCTTCCAGTGAAGCCCAGTGACCAAAGGCAATGCTGTATTCTTGCGCCACCGGTCCCGGAATCGAAAACCACGGTTTTAGCGGCGCGGGGGCGTGCTCGGGAATGTCTTTGCAGTACATATCGAGCTGCCCGTTCGGGAAGCAATAGCGCATGCGGGTAAACGCATTGGTGATAAAGCGCAGGCGGGCAAGACCGCTGAGCTCAGGCGTCCAGTGGTTCGGCAGATCGCCGTACATAGCGTCGAGAAAAAGCGGATAAGAGTCGCTCGCCAGCACCGCTTCAATATCGCGCGCACAGTGGCGGGTGGTTTCCATATCCCACTGCGGGGTGATCCCGGCGTGCGCCATCACCAGTTTTTTCTCTTCGTCGATTTGCAGCAGCGGCTGGCGGCGCAGCCAGTTAATCAGCTCATCAGCGTCGTGCGCTTCGAGTAGCGGATTAAGCCGGTCTTTGGGCTTGTTGCGGCTGATGCCCGCGTAAACGGCGAGCAGGTGCAAATCGTGGTTACCCAGTACCAGACGAACGCTGTCACCGAGTGATTTGACGAAGCGCAATACCTCAAGCGAGCCAGGGCCGCGCGCGACCAGATCGCCCGTCAGCCATAAAGTGTCCTGCCCAGGTGAAAACTCAACCTGTTTTAACAGCGCGACGAGTTCATCGTAGCAACCATGAACGTCACCAATAAGGTATGTAGACATTGTATTAATGGATCAATGTTGGGACGGCGAGTCGGAAGACCGGGATAGCGATGCGGAAGGTTTCTCCCTGCGCATCGATCATTTCGTAATGGCCTTGCATAGTGCCCAGCGGCGTTTCAATTACCGCACCGCTGGTATATTGATATTCGCCGCCAGGCTCAATGTGCGGCTGTACGCCAACCACACCTTCGCCCTGAACTTCCGTTGCGCGGCCATTTCCGTTGGTGATAAGCCAGTAGCGCTTGAGCAACTGGACAGGGGTTCGCCCCAGGTTCCGGATGGTAATGGTGTAAGCGAAAACATAGCGTTCATCGTCGGGAGCGGACTGAGACTCGATGTAGATGCTTTGTACCTGAACACAAACTCGGGGCGAATTGATCATACGTTAACTCTCCTTCGGCGGCGCATTCTCTGTCAGGTAATTCGCTAACTGGCAATATTGCGCTACAGAAATATTTTCCGCGCGCATCGCCGGATCGATACCTAACGACGCCAGCACTTCAACGGTAAAGACGTTGCCGAGGCTGTTGCGAATGGTTTTACGACGCTGATTAAACGCTTCGGTGGTAATGCGGCTCAGCGTGCGGATCTCTTTCACCGGATGCGGTAATTGAGCGTGCGGCACCAGACGAACCACAGCAGAATCCACTTTTGGCGGCGGCGCAAACGCAGTGGGCGGTACTTCCAGCACCGGAATAACCTGGCAGTAGTACTGCGCCATCACGCTTAATCGACCATACGCCTTACTGTTTGGCCCCGCAACCAGGCGATTCACCACCTCTTTTTGCAGCATAAAGTGCATATCGGCAATGGCATCAGTATAGCTAAACAGATGGAACATCAACGGCGTGGAGATGTTATACGGCAGGTTACCGAAAACACGCAGCGGCTGACCGATCGTTTTTGAGAGCTCGCCAAAATCCATGGTCATTGCATCTTGCTGATAAATAGTCAGTTTAGGTGCAAGGAACGGATGTGTTTGCAGGCGGGCAGCCAGATCGCGGTCAAGCTCGATGACCGTTAATTTATCCAGACGTTCGCCCACCGGTTCGGTGAGCGCGCCAAGGCCTGGGCCGATTTCGACCATAGCCTGACCCTTTTGCGGGTTGATGGCCGAGACAATGCTGTCGATCACGAACTGGTCGTGGAGAAAGTTTTGCCCGAAGCGTTTGCGGGCTAAGTGGCCCTGATGGACGCGAGTATTCATTGAGTATTAACAATCATTTTGATGGCGAGATTAAGCGCCGTAATAAAACTGCCGACATCCGCTGTGCCTTTGCCCGCGAGTTCAAGCGCGGTGCCGTGGTCGACGGATGTACGAATAAAGGGTAAACCGAGGGTAATGTTCACGCCGCGGCCAAAGCCCTGGTATTTTAGCACGGGCAGACCCTGATCGTGGTACATCGCCAGTACGGCGTCGGCATTATCAAGGTATTTGGGCTGAAAAAGCGTGTCGGCCGGCAGCGGACCGCTTAAATTCATACCCTGCGCGCGCATTTCATTGAGCACCGGAATGATGGTATCAATCTCTTCCGTTCCCATATGACCGCCTTCACCGGCATGCGGGTTCAGGCCGCAGACCAGAATATGCGGTTGGGTGATACCGAACTTCTGTTGCAGATCCGTGTGCAGAATGCCGATCACTTCCCGCAGCAAATCAGGCGTAATGGCGTCGGCCACGGCTTTGATAGGCAAGTGTGTGGTCGCCAGCGCCACGCGTAGCTCTTCGGTTGCCAGCATCATCACCACTTTGGCGACGTGAGAGCGTTCCTCGAAAAACTCCGTGTGTCCGGTAAACGGCGTCCCTGAATCGTTAATCACGCCTTTATGCACCGGGCCGGTAATCAGCGCGGCAAATTCGCCACTCAGGCAGCCGTCGCAGGCGCGGGCAAGCGTTTCTACAACGTAAGAACCGTTAAGCGTATTAAGTACGCCTGCGGTGACGGGCGTGTGCAGAGGAACAGGCAACAGCGTTAATGTGCCTGCTTGTTGCGGTACTGCGGCGGCCGTTGGATCGTAACCGCGCAGCTGAAGCGGTAGACCGAGCAGCGAGGCCCGGTCGGTCAGCAGCGTTGCGTCTGCACAGATAACCAGTTCAACCGGCCAGTCGCGCTGGGCGAGTTGCACTACCAGATCCGGGCCAATCCCGGCGGGTTCGCCGGGAGTGATAACGACACGCTGTGTTTTCATTAGTTGCTCAGAATTTTGACATAGGCGCTGGCGCGCTGTTCCTGCATCCAGGTTGCCGCTTCTTCAGAGAACTTACGGTTCATCAGCATGCGATAGGCTCTGTCTTTTTGCGCCGCGTCGGTTTTGTCGACATTACGGCTGTCCAGCATTTCGATCAGGTGCCAGCCAAAGGAGGAGTGAACCGGACCGCTCATCTGGCCGCGTTTCAGCTTCATCAGCGCATCGCGGAAGGCCGGATCATAAATATCTGCTGACGCCCAGCCGAGATCGCCGCCCTGGTTTGCAGAACCCGGATCCTGAGAGAACTCTTTCGCAGCGTTAGCAAAAGTAGTTTTGCCACTCTTAATATCGGCTGCGATCTGTTCCAGTTTCACACGTGCTTGATCGTCGCTCATGATCGGCGACGGTTTCAGCAGGATATGACGGGCATGAACTTCTGTGACAGAGATGCTCTGCGTCTGGCCGCGCAGATCGTTTACTTTCAGGATATGGAAGCCAACACCCGAACGGATTGGGCCAATCACATCGCCTTTTTTCGCCGTGCTCAGCGCCTGAGCGAAGATGCTCGGCAGCTCCTGAATTCGGCCCCAGCCCATCTGACCGCCTTTCAGTGCTTGCTGATCGGCAGAGTAAGTGATGGCCAATTTGCCAAAATCACCGCCGTTACGAGCTTGTTCCACAATTGAACGCGCCTGACTTTCCGCTTCGTTCACTTGATCGGAGGTCGGATTTTCCGGCAATGGGATCAGAATGTGGCTCAGATTCAGTTCAGTGCTGGCATCATTCTGGTTGCCCACCTGCTGCGCCAGGGCTTCGACTTCCTGTGGCAGCACCGTAACGCGACGGCGCACTTCGCTGTTACGCACTTCGGAGATGATCATCTCTTTGCGGATCTGGTTACGGTAGGTGCTGAAATTCACCCCGTCATAGGCCAGGCGGCTACGCATTTGATCCATCGTCATATTGTTTTGCTTGGCAATATCGGCGATGGCGGCGTCGAGCTGTTCGTCAGTGACTTTGACGCCCATTTTCGTGCCCATCTGCAAAATGATTTGATCCATGATCAGACGTTCAAGGATCTGGTGGCGCAGCGTGGCGTCGTCCGGTAATTGCTGACCCGCCTGGCCTGCGTTGGCCTTCACGGATTGCATCAAACCATCAATATCACTTTCCAGCACCACGCCGTTATTGACCACGGCGGCGACTTTATCAACAACCTGAGGCGCGGCAAAACTGGTATTCGCAACCATAGCGATACCGAGAAGCAGCGTTTTCCAGTTCTTCATACCTTTTCCATTTCAATTAACCGCAATGCGGATTACGTTGCAAATCAAAGAGATCACAGTGAGCTACGGTACGGCAGAATGTTCGAACGCAGCATCTGTTGCGTCCCCAGGCCGTAGTTGGAGCTCAAGCCACGCAGCTCAATGTTGAAACCGATGGCCTTGTCATATTTGCTTTGATTATTTTCCCAGCCGTTGATTTTGCGCTCATAGCCAAAGCGAATCGCATAACAGCAGGAGCTATATTGCAAACCCACCATCTGATCGGCAGGTTTACTGGTATTGGTATCGTAATAGTACGCACCAACGATGGACCAGCGGTCCGCAATCGGCCAGCTTCCGGCGGCACCTACCTGCGAAATACCATCTTTATACTGCGCTGCGGTTGCATAGTTTGGCAGCGTCGCCTGAATGTATTCCGGGCTGGCGTAACGGTAACTCAATTGCAACATACGGTCTTCATCGCGGCGATACTCCAGCGACGAGCTGCTGTTAGCGATATTATTCAGACGGGTGTCATACTGCACCCCGCCGCGCAGACCCCAACGATCGGAGATACGCCAGTACGTATCGCCTGCCCACACCAGCGAACCAGTTTTGTTGTCTTTCTCCCAGTTAATGTTGTCATCCCCGGTACGGGACTCGGTGAAATAGTAGATTTGACCAACAGAAACGTTAAAACGTTCAACCGCCGCTTCATCATAAATGCGGGTTGTGACGCCGGTAGTAACCTGGTTCGCTGACGCGATACGGTCCAGACCGCCATAAGTACGGTCGCGGAACAGCCCGCTATAGTCGGATTGCAGCAGCGAGGAGTCGTAGTTGTTGATGTGGCTCTGATCGCGATACGGCACATACAAGTATTGAGCGCGCGGTTCCAGCGTCTGGGTGTAACCCTCCGCCCAGTTCATATCGCGTTCAAACACCAGCTTGCCGTCCGTTTTAAATTGCGGCATAACGCGGCTAACGGACTCTTTATAGTTGGTGTTATCAATATTGTCTTGCTGGTAGTGGGTCGCCAGCATTTTCACTTCGGTGTTCAGGCTGCTCCATTCATTTGATACTGGCAGACTGAGCGTTGGTTCCAGATGAACACGGGTCGCTTCCGGTCGGCTGGAGTTGGTATTGGTAAATTTCACTGCCTGGCCGTACATGCGGAAATCAAAGGGACCCAGATCGTTGTGATACCAGTTAACATCGACCTGCGGTAAGGCCGAATAAGAGTTGCTGTTCTGACGGTTAAACACCTGGAACTGTTTCGTTGAAACGGTGGCGTTAAAATTTTCTAATGCATAGCCAACGCTGAAGATTTGCGTAGCGTAACCGTCCGTACTGGAACCATATTTTGACGAAAAATCGTTAAAATAGTGCGGGTCACTGACCTTCGTGTAATTGGTGTTAAAGCGCCAAACTTGATCCATTACCCCGGCATGTTGCCAGTAAAACAGCCAGCGATGACGCTCCCCTTCGCTAGGGTACTCATCCTGGAACACTTTGTCTGAAGGCAGGTAATCGAGTTCAACAATACCAGCACCTGCTTGCGTCAGATAACGGAATTCGTTTTCCCACTGTATATTGCCCCGTTTATGGATGTAGTGCGGCGTGATCGTCGCATCCATATTTGGCGCAATGTTCCAATAGTACGGCAGATAGAACTCGAAATAGTTTGTCGTGCTGTACTTTGCATTAGGGATCAGGAAACCTGAACGGCGTTTGTCGCCGATAGGTAACTGCAGATACGGGCTATAGAACACAGGCACCGGGCCGAGCTTAAAACGCGCATTCCAGATTTCCGCAACCTGCTCCTGGCGATCCTGAATAACTTCGCTGCCGACAACGCTCCAGGTGTTCGACCCAGGCAGGCAGGAGGTAAACATCCCATTGTCCAGAATGGTGTAGCGGTTTTGTCCACGCTGTTTCATCAGATCGGCGGTACCGCGACCCTGACGACCCACCATCTGGTAATCACCTTGCCAGACGTTGGTATCTTTGGTGTTCAGGTTTGACCAACCTTTAGGACCTTTCAGGATGACCTGGTTATCGTCATAGTGCACATTACCGAGTGCATCCACTGTGCGAACCGGGTCCGTCTGACCTTCCGGCTGCTGCTGATGAAGCTGCACCTCATCGGCCTGTAAACGGCTATTTCCCTGATTAATATCGACATTGCCGGTAAAAACGGCATCGTCAGGGTAGTTGCCTTTTGCGTGATCGGCATTGATCGTCACCGGCAAATTATTGGTGTCGCCCTGTACCAGGGGGCGGTTGTAGCTGGGAACGCCAAGCATACACTGCGAGGCAAGATCGGCTGCCATCCCCTGCTGGCTGTAAAGGGCAGAGCCAATCATGGTGGCCAGGAGGGTGGGGATACGTTTTTTCATACGTTGTATTTGTTGTTCCGTCATCTGTGGCTTTACGCTGGCAAACGGTCTGAGACTAACTTACTCGCCTTTGCAACGCTAGTTTTAATCCTGCCCGCGTTCGAGCCAGGGGGAGAAGACTGCGCCTGTGCATGGCATAGAATGACGGGTATGATAAAGCAAATTTTAGCCGACGGCATGACGATTTGGGGAGTATATGCAGTATTGGGGGAAAGTGGTTGGGGTTGTCATCGCTCTTTTCATGGGCGGCGGCTTTTGGGGCGCGGTTCTTGGGTTGTTAATCGGGCACTTTTTTGACAAGGCGCGCAGCCGGAAAATGGCGTGGTTTGCCAACCAGCGCGAACGTCAGACGCTCTTTTTTGCCACCACCTTCGAGGTGATGGGGCATCTAACCAAATCGAAAGGCCGGGTGACCGAAGCGGATATTCAGGTCGCCAGCCTGTTTATGGATCGCATGAACCTGCACGGCGAGTCGCGCAGCGCAGCGCAGCAGGCGTTTCGCGTCGGCAAAACGGATAATTACCCGTTACGCGACAAGATGCGTCAGTTTCGCAGCGTCTGCTTCGGGCGTTTCGACTTGATTAGGATGTTTCTGGAAATACAAATCCAGGCAGCCTTCGCCGATGGCTCTTTGCACCCCAGCGAACGCGAAGTGCTGTACGTGATCGCTGAAGAGCTTGGGATTTCGCGTCTGCAATTCGATCAGTTTCTGCGCATGATGCAGGGCGGGGCGCAGTTTGGCGGTGGTTATCAGCACCAGCAGCAAGCGGGCGGCTGGCAGCAGGCGCAACGCGGCCCGACGCTGGAAGATGCCTGTAATGTTCTGGGTGTGAAACCGTCAGACGATGCGACCACCATCAAGCGCGCCTACCGTAAGCTGATGGGCGAACATCATCCGGACAAACTGGTGGCGAAAGGTCTGCCGCCGGAGATGATGGAGATGGCGAAACAAAAAGCGCAGGAAATTCAGAAGGCTTACGAGTTGATTCGCGAGCAGAAAGGTTTTCGCTAATGCCATAGAACTCTCCCGGTCGTCAGACCGGGAGAGTGATTTAAAAATCCACCGGCGCTTTAAACGTCATGCTGTTGCCAAACGCCGGATGGGTGATGGTTAGCGTCTCAGCATGCAGTTGCAAGCGCGGAGCCATTGCCAGCGCTTCTGGCGTGGCGTAAAAACGGTCACCGAGAATCGGATGGCCTAACGCTAACATATGTACACGCAGTTGATGCGAGCGCCCGGTAATCGGCTTCAGACGTACGCGAGCGGTACCATCTTCCTCAAACGCCAGCACTTCATACTCGGTTTGCGCCGCTTTGCCGGTTTCAAAACACACTTTCTGCTTTGGCCGGTTCGGCCAGTCGCAAATCAGCGGTAAATCCACCAGCCCTTCGGCTTTTTCCGGGTGACCCCAAACGCGTGCCAGATACTGCTTTTTCGGCTCACGTTCGCGGAACTGGCGTTTTAACTCACGCTCGGCATCTTTGGTAAGCGCCACCACAATCACACCGCTGGTTGCCATATCCAGGCGATGTACGGATTCCGCCTGCGGGAAATCGCGCTGAATCCGTGTCATCACGCTGTCTTTGTGCTCATCCAGACGCCCTGGCACCGACAACAAGCCGCTGGGCTTGTTGACGACCATAATGTGTTGATCCTGATAAAGAATAACCAGCCAGGGATCCTGCGGTGGATTGTAGGGTTCCATCACCATAGGGGCTCCGTTATTGGTGCGTCACAACAATCAAACGCAGCGCATCAAGCCGCCAGCTCGCCTGCGCCAGGCTTTCCAGCACTTGCTGGCGGTTGCTCTCAATGGCGGTGAGTTCGTCGTCGCGGATATTGGGGTTAACCGCTTTTAACGCTTCCAGGCGCGCCAGTTCCGCCGACAGCTTTTCATCCGCTTCGCTGCGCGCGGCGTCAATCAGCTCGCGTGCGGCGGCTTCCACCTGTGTTTCACCTTTTTGCAGAATGGCGTGAACTTCCTGCTGCACCGCGTTCACCAGCTTGCTGCCGGTATGGCGATTCACCGCGCTGAGCTGGCGGTTGAAGCTCTCGAACTCCACCTGAGCCGCGAGGTTGGTGCCGTTTTTATCCACCAGCAGGCGGATCGGCGTCGATGGCAGGAAGCGATTAAGTTGCAGCTGTTTCGGCGCCTGCGCTTCCACCACGTAGATCAGCTCCAGCAGCAGCGTACCGACCGGCAGCGCTTTGTTTTTCAGCAGCGAAATCGTACTGCTGCCGGTATCGCCAGAAAGGATCAGATCCAGACCGTTACGGATGATCGGATGTTCCCAGGTGACAAACTGCGCGTCTTCGCGCGAAAGTGCGACGTCGCGATCGAAAGTGATGGTACAGCCATCTTCCGGCAGACCCGGGAAGTCCGGCACCAGCATGTGATCCGATGGCGTCAGCACGATCATGTTTTCACCGCGATCGTCCTGGTTAATGCCAATGATATCGAACAGGTTCATGGCGAAGGCGATAAGTGCCGTGTCGTCGTCCTGCTCGGCAATACTTTCCGCCAGCGCCTGTGCTTTTTCGCCGCCGTTAGAGTGGATCTCCAGCAAGCGGTCGCGGCCTTGTTCCAGCTGTGCTTTCAGCGCGTCGTGCTGCTCACGGCAGGTTTTGATCAACTGATCAAAACCATCAGTATCTTCCGGTGCCGCCAGGTAGTTAATCAGCTCATTGTGAACGCTATCGTAAATAGTGCGCCCGGTCGGGCAGGTGTGCTCGAAGGCGTCCAGCCCTTCGTGATACCAGCGCACCAGCACGGACTGCGCGGTTTTCTCCAGATAAGGCACATGGATCTGAATATCGTGCGCCTGACCAATACGATCCAGACGACCGATGCGCTGCTCCAGCAGATCCGGGTTAAACGGCAGATCGAACATCACTAAATGGCTGGCGAACTGGAAGTTACGCCCTTCAGAGCCAATTTCCGAGCACAACAGAACCTGCGCGCCGCTGTCCTCTTCGCCGAACCACGCCGCTGCGCGATCGCGTTCAATGATCGACATACCTTCATGGAACACCGCCGCACGGATACCTTCGCGTTCGCGCAGTACCTGCTCCAGTTGCAGCGCGGTGGCGGCTTTGGCGCATATCACCAGCACTTTTTGCGAACGATGGCTGGTGAGATAGCCCATCAGCCACTCAACGCGCGGGTCGAAGTTCCACCATGTTCCGGTATCGCCTTCAAATTCCTGATAAATCTGCTCCGGGTAGAGCATATCGCGGGCACGCTCTTCCTGGCTTTTACGCGCGCCCATAATGCCGGAGACTTTAATCGCCGTCTGATACTGCGTCGGCAGCGGCAGCTTAACGGTGTGCAGCTCGCGTTTCGGGAAACCCTTTACACCGTTACGGGTGTTGCGGAACAGCACACGGCTGGTGCCGTGTCGATCCATCAGCATGGAAATCAGTTCCTGACGCGCGGCAGCCGCGCCTTCGCGATCGCTGTTGGCGGTTTGCAGCAGCGGTTCAATATCTTGCTCGCCCACCAGATCGCTCAACATATTGAGGTCATCGTTGCTCAGGCGTTCACCCGCCAGCAGCAGGGCCACGGCGTCGGCGACCGGACGGTAGTTTTGCTGCTCTTCAACGAACTGGGCGAAATCATGGAAACGGTTCGGATCCAGCAAGCGCAGGCGGGCAAAGTGGCTCTCCATCCCCAGTTGTTCCGGGGTGGCGGTCAGCAGCAGAATGCCCGGTACGCGCTCGGCCAGTTGCTCAATTGCCTGATATTCACGGCTGGCTTCGTTTTCGCTCCACACCAGGTGATGCGCTTCGTCGACCACCAGCAGATCCCATTCGGCGTCGCACAGGTGCTCCAGGCGTTGCTTGTTGCGGCGCACGAAATCGAGCGAGCAAATCACCAGTTGCTCGGTATCGAACGGGTTGTCGGCATCGTGCTGCGCTTCGGCGTAACGCTCATCGTCAAACAGGGCAAAACGCAGGTTGAAGCGGCGCAGCATTTCAACCAGCCACTGATGTTGCAGGGTTTCCGGCACCACGATCAGCACGCGTTCAGCCGCGCCAGCAAGCAGTTGTTGATGCAGGATCATCCCGGCTTCAATGGTTTTCCCAAGACCCACTTCATCTGCCAGCAGCACGCGCGGCGCATGGCGACGGCCCACATCGTGAGCGATGTGCAGCTGGTGCGGGATCAGGTTGGTGCGCTGGCCACGCAAGCCGCTCCACGGCATACGGTACTGCTCACTTTGGTATTTACGCGCGCGAAAACGCAGCGCGAAGCGATCCATACGGTCGATCTGCCCGGCGAATAAGCGGTCTTGCGGTTTGCTGAACACCAGTTTGCTGTCGAGTAACACTTCGCGCAGGGTGACATTGCTTTCCTGCGTATCCAGGCGTGTGCCGGTGTAAGCGAGCAGCCCGTTTTCCTCTTTTACGTCTTCAATTGTGAGCTGCCAGCCATCATGGCTGGTCACCGTATCACCGGGGTTGAACATCACGCGGGTAACCGGAGAGTCGCTGCGAGCGTACAGACGGTTTTCACCCGTGGCCGGAAAAAGGAGGGTGACCGTGCGCGCATCCATTGCGACGACTGTGCCAAGTCCGAGTTCGCTTTCCGTGTCGCTAATCCAGCGTTGACCAAGTGTAAAGGGCATAAATGAACTCTATATCTCAAATTGCAGGCAATAGTTCGTCACCGCCTGAAGGCAGGCGGGCGTATAAAATTTGGGGCCAGAAAAAGGAAGGGCGCTATGGTAAAGGAAGCAATCCCTTTCGTCACTACCTATACCTGCCGTCTTTCGCGCCGCATGGCGGCACAAACCTGAAATAGCCAGGGTATAGCGTTAGTGTTGCAAGCCGGGAAACGCGATAAGTAAATCTCAAAAGAGTCCCAGCTGCCCTGTAAGTAGTGTAGCAAAGTCGTCGTCAATGAAAGGCAGAATTCCCTCGGCAACCGGCTGTAACTGTTTACTCAGGTAGTGATCGTAATCGAGCGGCGAGTGTTGGTAATCCACCGGCTCTGGCCCGCTGGTAGTCCAGACATACTTGATGGTGCCGCGATTCTGGTACTGCGCCGGGCGACCCCGTTTGCGGTTCTCTTCATCCGCCAGCCGTGCAGCGCGCACGTGCGGCGGCACATTACGTTCATATTCGGAAAGCGCTCTGCGCAGGCGCTTGCGATAAATAAGCTGATCGTCGAGTTCGCCCGCCATCAGGCTGGCAATGGTTTCGCGCACATAGTCCTGATAAGGCTCATTGCGAAACACGCGCAGGTAGAGCGTTTGCTGGAACTGCTGCGCCAGCGGTGTCCAGTCGGTACGCACGGTTTCCAGCCCCTTAAACACCATGCGCTGGTTCTCGCCTTCCTGAATCATTCCGGCGTAACGCTTTTTGCTGCCCTGTTCAGTGCCGCGAATGGTGGGCATCAGAAACCGGCAGAAATGGGTTTCAAACTCCAGTTCCAGCGCGCTTTCCAGTTGCTGGCTTTTAAGATGCGCCGACCACCAGCCGTTGACGTGTTCAACCAGCGCGCGGCCAATACGCGCGGCATCCTCTTCGCTGTGGGCTTTCTTTAGCCAGACGAAGGTGGAGTCCGTGTCGCCATAGATAACGTCGTAACCCTGCGCTTCAATCAGCGCTTTGGTCTGGCGCATGATCTCGTGGCCACGCATAGTGATCGACGATGCCAGCCGCGGATCGAAAAAGCGGCAGGCGCTGGTGCCGAGTACGCCGTAAAACGCATTCATAATGATCTTCAGCGCTTGCGACAGCGGCTTGTTGCCGTGACGTTTGGCCTCATCGCGCCCGTGCCAGATCTGCCCGACAATCCCCGGCAGGCAGTGCTTTTCACGCGAAAACCATGCGCCAAGAAACCCCTCGGTACTGTGCGCGTTATCCGGCTGCGCCATGCCTTCAACCAGGCCGACGGGATCGATCAGGAAAGTGCGGATAATAGAGGGGTAGAGGCTTTTGTAATCCAGTACCAGCACCGAGTCATACAGGCCGGGGCGCGAATTCATTACATAACCGCCAGGGCTGGCCTGCGGCGGCACGCCACCGAGATTTGGCGCGACATAGCCTGCGCGGTGCATACGCGGAAAATAGAGGTGGCTGAAGGCCGCCACCGAGCCGCCGTGGCGATCAACGGGCAAACCGTTTACCGTGGCGCGCTCCAGCAAAAACGGCATGATCTCCGTCTTGTGAAAGATGCGCGTCACCAGTTCGCAATCTTTCAGGTTATAGGTGGCGAGCGCGGGTTTATCTTCGGCGAAGCGCCGGTCGATCTCATCCATGCGATCCCACGGGTTATCAATCGCTTTGCCTTCGCCAAGCAGCTCTCTGGAGACGGCTTCCAGCGAGAACGAGGAGAAGTTCCAGAACGCCGATTTCAGCGCTTCAATCCCGTCAATAATCAGCCTGCCGGTGGCCTGTGCGAAGAAGACGCCATTCTTAAAACCGTGTTCGCGCCACTCCAGCTCTCCGCCGTTACGCCCGAGCGTCAGCGGTACGCGGTAGCGCTCGGCGCTTTTT
Source organism: Kosakonia sp. SOY2 (assembly GCF_027109175.1). Lineage (NCBI taxonomy): Bacteria > Pseudomonadati > Pseudomonadota > Gammaproteobacteria > Enterobacterales > Enterobacteriaceae > Kosakonia > Kosakonia sp. SOY2. Next base: position 149,116 of record NZ_JAPVXH010000004.1, on the reverse strand, counting down.
TGCAGCACGCGCAAATCGAATTGCACGACGTTCCAGCCAATGATCACATCCGGATCGTGCGCGGCAAACCAGGCGTTGAGTTTTTCCAGCAGTTGTGGGCGGCTGGCAACATACTCCAGCTCAAAATCCAGCCCCTGCGCGCTGCCGTTTTCCGGGCCGAGCATATAGACCGTGCGCTGCCCGCAGCCCTCAAGGCCGATACAGTAAAGCTCGCCATGGCGGCTGGTTTCGATATCCAGCGACACCCATTTCAGCGGTGGGCGATAGTGCGGGCTGGGTTTTAGCCGCGCGTCAACCAGCGCGGCACCTTGTGGCGTACCGTCAACCCACACCGGCGCGGTAATAAAGCGCTCCATCAGAAAGCGTTCCGGCGGGCGGATATCAGCTTCGTAAACGGTGATACCGTCATCGCGCAGCATCTTTTCAATGCGCATCAGTTGGCGATGGGCGCGGCAGTAAAGGCCATATACCGGCTGGCGGTGAAAGTCACTCAGGTTCAGCGGCGTTAAGCGCCACTGCTTTTCGGTTCGCAGCAGCAACTTAACCTTTTCCACCTGCGCGGCGGGAATAAAGGCGACCGACTCTTGCGGTGGCAGCACGACGCGCAGCGGGCCATTATCCGTCGCCAGCCAGAACTCGACCTCGGTTCCGCCGGGGGTATCCCGCCAGTGTCGGGTTAAAATAAAACCTTCTTGCGCCTGCGCCACAGCCGTCTCTCATAAAACAAAACCAGGCGAGATTATAGCCTGGTTTGTTGTTGGGTGCTGTGGTTTTATACAGTCATTGGCCGTAGTAAGCCTTCGCGCCGTGCTTACGTAAATAGTGTTTATCCAGCAGCGTTTGTTGCATGGCGGGTAACTCAGGCGCGAGCTGACGGCAGAAAATACCCATATAGGCCACTTCTTCGAGCACGATGGCGTTATGTACCGCGTCATCTGCGCTTTTGCCCCACGCGAACGGGCCATGAGAATGCACCAGCACGCCGGGCATTTGCGCCGGATCGATGCCTTTTTTCTCAAAGGTCTCGACGATCACATTGCCGGTTTCCCACTCGTATTTGCCGTTGATCTCCTCGTCGGTCATCTTACGGGTACAGGGGATCTCGCCATAAAAATAGTCGGCATGGGTAGTGCCCGTTGCCGGGATCGGCTGACCAGCCTGCGACCAGATGGTGGCATGGCGAGAGTGGGTATGCACAATGCCGCCGATGGTCGGAAACGCCTGGTACAGCAGTCGGTGAGTCGGCGTATCGGAAGAGGGTTTTTTCGTGCCTTCAACTACTTCGCCGGTGGTGATGTTGACGACCACCATATCGTTAGCGGTCATGACGCTGTAATCGACGCCAGAAGGTTTAATCACCATCAGGCCGCTTGTACGATCAACGGCACTGACGTTGCCCCATGTCAGCGTGACCAGGTTATGTTTCGGCAGCGCCAGGTTGGCTTCCAGCACCTGCTGTTTCAATGCTTCTAACATGCGTTCCTCCAGGAAAGATGGCCTGCCGCAGCAGGCCGGGTGTTCCCTGTTAACGTTTTGAACCGTAATACACTTCGTTCCAGCGCAGCGCGTCTTTAAATGCAGGCAGGCGGGTGTCGTTGTCGATAACCGTCAGCTCAAGATCGTGCAGCTCGCTGAACTGGCGCATATCGTCGAGCGTCAGCGCCTGGCTGAAGACGGTGTGGTGCGCGCCACCGGCGAGGATCCACGCTTCAGAGGCGGTTGGCAGATCCGGCTGCGCTTTCCACAGGGCGTTGGCGACCGGCAGTTTCGGCAGATCGTGCGGGGTTTTCACCGCCTCAACGCAGTTCACCAACAGACGGAAACGATCGCCTAAGTCGATCAGGCTGGCGTTAATCGCCGGGCCGGTTTTGGTGGAGAAAATCAGACGTGCCGGATCGGCTTTGCCGCCAATACCGAGGTACTGCACATCCAGCGTCGGTTTTTCGTCGATGGCGATAGAAGGACAGACTTCCAGCATGTGCGAGCCGAGCACCAGATCGTTGCCGTGCTCAAAGTGATAGGTGTAATCCTCCATAAAGGAGGTGCCGCCGTTCAGCCCGCCGGACATCACTTTCATGATGCGCAGCAGCGCGGCGGTCTTCCAGTCGCCTTCGCCGGCGAAGCCGTAGCCTTGCTGCATCAAACGCTGTACTGCCAGGCCCGGTAACTGTTTCAGGCCGTGCAGATCTTCAAAGGTGGTGGTGAAGGCATGGAAACCGCCCTCTTCGAGGAAGCGTTTCAGGCCCAGTTCGATACGGGCGGCGTCAAGCACGTTCTGGCGTTTGTCACCATGAACCTGCGCGGCAGCTGTCAGGCGATAGCTGCTTTCATACTCATCAACCAGCGCGTTGACATCGCCATCGCTCACGGCGTTCACTACTTGCACCAGATCGCCCACGCCCCAGGTATTGACCGAGAAACCGAACTTGATTTGTGCTGCGACTTTATCGCCGTCCGTCACCGCCACTTCGCGCATGTTGTCGCCGAAACGTACCACTTTCAGCTGGCGGGTATCCTGTTTAGACACTGCCTGGCGCATCCACGCGCCGATGCGTTGATGGGCGTGTTGATCCTGCCAGTGGCCCGTCACCACGCTATGTTGCTGACGCATACGCGCGCCAATAAAGCCGAACTCGCGGCCGCCGTGCGCGGTCTGGTTGAGGTTCATAAAGTCCATATCGATGCTGTCCCACGGCAGGGACGCATTGAACTGGGTGTGGAACTGCAGCAGCGGCTTATTGAGGATAGCGAGGCCGTTAATCCACATTTTCGCCGGTGAGAAGGTGTGCAGCCACACCACCATCCCGGCGCATTTGTCATCATAGTTGGCATCGCGGCAGATGTGGGTAATCTCATCCGGCGTGGTACCCAGTGGTTTCAGCACCAGTTTGCAAGGCAGTTTCGCTTCCGCATTGAGGGCGTTGACCACCTGCTCGGCGTGCTTCGTCACTTGTTTCAGGGCTTCCGGCCCGTACAGGTGCTGGCTGCCAATGACGAACCACACTTCATAATTGTCGAAAATAGTCATGATCTTGTCCTTAATGAGTTAACGCGGCCTGCGAGACTGTCGCGGCTGAAGGGAGATAGTGTTGCTCGGCGCTCTTCGCCCACTGCTGATAGCGGCGATAGAGGCGTTCAAACTGTTGCGCCTGCGCGGTCGGTTGCAGGGTTTTTTCGATGGCGCTGGCCATTTTCAGCTGCGCCGCCGGGATATCGGCATGCACTTGCGCGGCGACGGCGGCGAAAATCGCCGCACCCAGTGCGCAGCACTGTTCAGATTCGACCACCTGTAATGGGCGGTTCAGCACATCGCAGCAGGCCTGCATCACGCCGAGGTTTTTACGTGCGATACCGCCGAGCGCCATTACGTTGTCGACGGCAATACCCTGTTCGGTGAAGCACTCCATAATGGCGCGCGCGCCGAACGCGGTTGCGGCAATCAACCCGCCAAACAGCGCCGGGGCGTCGGTGCCGAGATTCAAATCGGTGATCACCCCTTTCAGACGCTGGTTGGCATTTGGCGTACGGCGACCGTTAAACCAGTCCAGCACCACCGGCAGGTGATCGAGCGATGGATTTTTTACCCACGCATCGGTCAGCGCAGGTAAGAGTTGTTTCTGGCTGGCTTTGATCTGCGCTTTCAGCTCTGGATGTTGCTGCGCGAGCTGTTCCAGCGGCCAGCCAAGCACGCGGCCAAACCAGGCATAGATATCGCCAAAGGCGGACTGCCCGGCTTCGAGGCCGATAAAGTCCGGCACTACGCTGCCATCAACCTGGCCGCAAATGCCTTTTACCGCCCGGTCGCCAACGCTCTGTTTGTCGGCAATCAGAATGTCGCAAGTAGATGTACCGATGACTTTCACCAGCGTATTCGGTTGTGCGCCTGCGCCAACTGCGCCCATATGGCAGTCGAAGGCACCGCCGGAAATCACTACGGATTCAGGCAAACCAAGGCGCTGCGCCCACTCGGCTGTCAACGTGCCGACGGGAATATCGGCGGTATACGTGTCGGTAAACAGCGGCCAGTTCAGGTGTTTATTAATGATGGGATCGAGTTCATCGAAGAACGCGGCAGGTGGCAGGCCACCCCAGCTTTCATGCCACAGGGATTTATGCCCGGCACTGCAACGCCCGCGACGAATCGCTTCCGGACGCGTGGTGCCGGAGAGCAGGGCGGGGATCCAGTCACACAGTTCGATCCAGGAGGCGGCAGCCTGCGCGACGGCGCTATCCGCGCGGGTAACGTGCAGGATTTTTGCCCAGAACCATTCGCTGGAGTAAATGCCGCCGATGTAGCGCGAGTAGTCAGTTTTGCCGGGGGTGTGGCACAAGCGGGTAATGGCTTCCGCCTCTTCGACGGCGGTGTGATCTTTCCACAACACAAACATCGCGTTCGGGTTGTCGGCAAACTCCGGGCGCAGCGCCAGCACGCGGCCTTCGGCATCAATCGGCGCCGGTGTTGAACCGGTGCTGTCGACGCCAATGCCTTTGATCCCGGCGCGTTGCGCGTCGCTCAGTTCTGCCAGCACACTTTTCAGTGCCGCTTCCATCGACTCGATGTAATCGCGCGGGTGGTGGCGAAATTGGTTATGCGGCGCATCGCAATAACGCCCCTCCTGCCAGCGTGGATACCACTCGACACTGGTGGCGATCTCCGCCCCGGATGTGCAGTCTACCGCCAGCGCACGTACTGAATCGCTGCCGAAATCGAGGCCAATTGTGATTGCCATGTACCTTGCTCCATGAAGAATAACCGTTAGAAAAACGATAGTGAGCGGCGGCAAAAACCGTCAGGCAGGATCCGCTAATCTTATGGATTAAAATGCTATGGGATCGCAAAGTGTGACGCCGTGCAAAAATTCGATGTGGACATTTCTGCCGCCTTTATAGACACTTCCGTTATCCCTTTTTGCCCTGTTCAGCGGCGTTAAAAAGGCGTAATCGCTTTTGTCTGGCGGGATTAGACAAGTGGCGTGTTTACGCCCTTTGCCTGCGGGCGGCTGAGGAATGACGGGATTCTCAATATGGACAATTGGTTTCTTTACCAGGCACGGGAGTATTGCGTTTATGGCTGAATCACAGAACGATCCACTGCTGCCAGGGTACTCGTTTAATGCGCATCTGGTGGCGGGGCTGACCCCCATTGAAGCCGACGGTTATCTCGATTTTTTTATCGACAGACCGCTGGGCATGAAGGGCTATATCCTGAATCTCACCGTGCGCGGCGAGGGTGTGGTGATGAACCACGGTAAGCAGTTTGTTTGCCGCCCTGGCGATATCCTGCTTTTCCCGCCGGGAGAAATTCACCACTATGGCCGCCACCCCGACGCCAGCGAGTGGTATCACCAGTGGGTTTACTTCCGTCCACGCGCCTACTGGCACGAGTGGCTGAACTGGCCGACACTGTTCGCACAAACCGGTTTTTACCGTCCTGATGACGCGCATATGGCGCGTTTTCGTGAACTTTTTGCGCAAATTATCGACGCCGGGCAAAGTGTCGGGCGCTATGCGGAACATCTGGCGATAAATCTGCTGGAGCAACTGCTACTGCGGCGTATGGAAGCGATTAACGAATCGCTGCACCCGCCGCTGGATAACCGCGTGCGCGACGCCTGCCAGTACATTAGCGATCACCTGGCGGATAACCATTTTGATATCGCAAGCGTTGCTCAGCATGTTTGCTTGTCGCCTTCACGCCTGTCACACCTTTTTCGTCAGCAACTGGGCGTGAGTGTGTTGAGCTGGCGCGAGGATCAGCGTATCAGCCAGGCAAAATTACTGCTTAGCACCACGCGAATGCCGATTGCCAGCGTCGGGCGCAATGTTGGCTTTGACGATCAGCTCTATTTCTCGCGGGTTTTTAAAAAATGCACCGGTGCCAGCCCCAGTGAATTCCGCGCGGGATGTGAATAAAAAGTAAAGAATGGCAATGAAAGGTTTTGCAATGTGACATAACCGGTAAAATTTTCAGATAATTGAAAGCTTGACGCTCGCGGATGACCTCCGGAGAATCCAGCGTTCATTCTGAACAGGACACCTTATGGAAGCGCTGCTGGAACACTTTGTTACCCAATCCGCCATGTATTCGCTGGCGGCGATTATGCTGGTGGCGTTTTTTGAGTCGCTGGCGTTAGTCGGGCTGATTTTACCCGGCACGGTAATGATGGCGGCGCTCGGCGCGCTGATCGGCAGCGGCGAAGTGAACTTCTGGCATGCGTGGCTGGCGGGGATTGTTGGCTGCCTGCTCGGCGACTGGATCTCCTTCTGGTTGGGCTGGCGTTTTAAGGGGCCGCTGCACCGCTGGTCGTTTATGAAAAAGAACAAAGCGCTGCTCGATAAAACCGAACACGCGCTGCATCAGCACAGCGTATTTACCATTCTGGTTGGGCGTTTTGTCGGGCCGACGCGCCCGCTGATCCCGATGGTTGCCGGCATGCTGGATCTGCCCATCCGCAAGTTTTTGCCGCCGAATATTGTTGGCTGCCTGCTATGGCCGCCGTTCTACTTCCTGCCCGGTATTCTGGCCGGTGCGGCAATTGATATTCCCGCCGATATGCAAAGCGGCAACTTCAAATGGCTGTTGTTGCTGACCGCGCTGCTGCTGTGGCTGGCCTGCTGGTTGTGCTGGCGGTTATGGCGCGCGGGGAAATCCGGTGTTGACCGTTTGACAAACTACCTGCCACGTCGCCGCCTGTTGTGGCTGGCACCGGGCACGCTGGTGGTTGCTGTCGCTGCGGCGATCGCGCTGGCGCAGCACCCGCTGATGCCGATTTACCTCAACATTTTAGGCAACGTTGTTCGCGGTCACTGACCGCGAATTCCCAGCAAACCAGACGCGGACGATTTGCCGCTGAGCAACTCGTCCGTATTGCCATCCCACGCAATGCGCCCGTCAGCAATCACCAGCGAACGTTCGGCAATCCGCGCCGCATCCTCCACACTGTGCGACACCATCAGCAGCGTTAACCGCTGTCGCTGACATACTGACTGTACCAGCGCGAGCATCTCCTGGCGCAGCGCCGGGTCGAGTGCGGAAAAGGGTTCATCAAGCAATAACACCGGCTGCTCACGCACCAGGCAGCGCGCCAGCGCCACGCGCTGACGCTGACCACCGGAAAGCTGCTCCGGCAGGCGTGCCAACAGTGATTCCAGCCCCATGGTTTCGGCGATCTGCTCCAGTTTATGCTGCTGGTCGCTATTTAGCTTCAGACCCGGGTTTAACCCCAGCCCGATGTTTTGCCGCACGGTGAGATGAGTAAAGAGGTTATTTTCCTGAAACAGCATCGATACCGGGCGCTGCGAGGGCGTGGTATGCGTGTGATCTTCGCCTGCGATGGTTATCGTGCCGCTGGCGGGAGTAAGAAACCCGGCTACCAGGTTCAGCAGCGTGCTTTTTCCCGCGCCGCTTGGGCCGAGAACGGCAATCTGCTCGCCCCGGGTAACAGAGAGGGAAAAGCGCATTGGCAGATGGTGATAAAGCCAGGTGACATCAGTCAGTCTTAACATGGCGGCCCGGAAGTTTTTCAATCACGGTGAATAAGAAAAAGCACAGCAGCAACAGGATGAGTGCGGTCACTGCGCCGTCCTGGCTGCGGTACGACCCAATCTGCTGATAGAGATAAAACGGCAGCGTGCGAAAGTCGTCATTACCAAATAACGCCACCACGCCGAAATCGCCAATCGACAGCACGCAGGCAAATGCCAGCGCCTGGGCCAGCGGGCGTTTCAGCGCGCGTAATTCGACCACGCGCAGACGCTGAAAACCCTGCATTCCCAGCGACTGGCACAGCATGCTGTAGCGGGAAGCCAGATCGCGCATCGGGTTTTCCAGCACTTTCAGCGCATAAGGAATGGCCATCAGCGCATTGGTAAAAATGACGATGCCATCGGCGGAAGCGGGCAGGCCAACGCTGTTATTGAGCAGCAGAAAGAAGCCCGTCGCCAGCACGATCCCAGGCATCGCGAGGATCAACATACCGCTGATTTCCAGCGCTTGCCCGGCCATAATTTGCTGGCGCGCGCGTAACTCCCGGCTGCTCCACAACAACATCATGGTCAACACGACGCACAACAGCCCCGCGCCCAGCGCGATGCGCAGCGACGTCCACACCGCTTGCCACAGGACTGGCTCCGCCAGCACTTTCATCAGGCTCAGATTGAGGCCATCGACAATCACTGCCAGCAACGGCGGCAGCAGTAATAACAGAGCCAGCACAATCAATGTGATATCCGCGACCTTGCTGAACAGCCGATCCTCCGGGTTACGCCAGCCAGTAATCTGATGGCTGCCCACGGCGATCGCTTTGCTCATCCGCTGGCTGAGCAGCACCAGCCCGAGGCAGCAGATCATCTGGATCAGCGCCAGCATGGCTGCGCGGGCGGGATCAAAATCGAAGCTGAGCGCCTGGTAGATGGCCAGTTCAATGGTGGTGGCCTGCGGCCCGCCGCCCAGCGACAGCACGGTGGCGAAACTGGCGAAGCAGAGCATAAAAATCAGCGCGGCGACCGGCGGGATCTGGCGGCGTAACCACGGCCACTCGACAAAACGGAAGAATGCCCAGCCGCGCATACCCAGTTGTGCGGCAAGCTGGCGCTGCTCGCCGGGGATCTGCTCCAGCGTTTGCAGCAGCAGGCGCGAGGCCATCGGCAAATTAAAAAAGACGTGTGCCAGCAAAATGCCCTGTAAGCCATATGGCGAGAATGTCCACTCCAGACCAAGCGCGTGCCAGAGCGTTGCCAGCCAGCCCTGGCGGCCATACACGCTGAGAATGCCGAACACGGCGACCAGCACCGGCAGGATCAGGGTCATGGCGCACAGGCGCAGTAAGGCGAGACGGCCAGGAAAACGCCGCCGGTAGAGCGCGCGGGCAAGAAATATCGCCGGTACGACCGAGAGCAGCGCGGAGAGAAACGCCTGCCAGAAGGAGAAGCGCACCACATGCCACAGGTAGCTGTCCTGGAAAAAATCAGCCAGCCCGCTGGACGGGGCGTTTTGCCACAGGGCAAGAAAGGCTGCCAGCGCCACCGCCACCATCAATGTGGCGGCGGTGAGGCCGGGCAGCAGCCAGCCAGCAATCAGCGGCTGACGGCGCGTTGCCATGCATTAATCCAGGTTGCACGCTGGGACGCGACCTCCTGCGAAGAGTATTCCAGCGAGGTTTGCGGTTTCACCAGTTGGTCGAAGCCCGCAGGCAGCGTCACATTGGTGACCGGGTACATCCAGTTACCGGCCGGGATAGTGTTCTGGAACGCGGGCGAAACCATAAATTTGAGGAATTTTTCCGCCAGTTCCGGCTGTTTACTGGCAGCGGTGCGGGCGGCAACTTCTACCTGCAAATAGTGGCCTTCGCTGAAATTCGCCGCCGCGTAGTTATCTTTCTTCTCGGCAATAATGTGGTAAGCCGGAGAAGTGGTATAGCTCAGCACCAGGTCGCTTTCCCCTTTCAGGAACAGGCCGTAGGCTTCGCTCCAGCCTTTGGTGACGGTGACCGTTTTGGCCGCCAGTTTCTGCCACGCTTGCGGGGCGTTGTCGCCATAGACTTTCTGCATCCACAGTAGCAGGCCGAGGCCTGGCGTGCTGGTGCGCGGATCTTCGTAGATAACGCGCCATTTCTGATCGCTTTCGACCAGCTCTTTCAGGCTTTTGGGCGGGTTTTTCAGTTTGTTTTTATCGTAGACAAACGCGAACCAGCCGTAGTCGAACGGTACAAACGTGTCGTTCTTCCAGCCGCCAGGCACGTTAACCGCATCGGTGGCGACGCCGCTTTTGGCGAACAGTTTGGTTTGTGTCGCGGCTTCCAGCAGGTTGTTATCCAGCCCCAGCACCACGTCGGCTTTGCTGTTTTTGCCTTCCATGCGCAGGCGGTTAAGCAGCGAAACGCCATCTTCGAGTGCCACGAATTTCAGCTCGCAGTTGCAGTCGCTTTCAAAGGCTTTTTTTACCCCAGGCCCTGGCCCCCAGTCGGCAGAAAAGGAGTCGTAGGTGTAAACGGTCAGAACAGGTTTTGCAAAAGCAGGCGCTGCAATCAGCAGCAGGAACGGCAGTGATTTTTTTAACACTTTGCACCTCAAAATGGGTGGCAAAGGATTTTGAGAGGCAGCCTCAAATCCCTTCGCCGGCGTTATCCGGATCAGGTTCGACGGGTATTTTCTCAGCACACGCGCATGGCGTAGCACCCCGTTGAGAACGCCGCTATTGTAATGATTTGGTAAAAAATGCGAAAGCCTTATGGATCCGGTGGCGCAAACCAGGCGGATTTAAAGTCGAACCAGCCCAGCGTGTTCATGCGCAGCCCGCGCATGGTGCGCTGTCCCTGAATCCTCAGCCAGTGGTGGATCAGCGGTACGATGGCTTTACTGGCGAGCAACTGTTGCGACCAGACGGCAAGATTCATCTCCCCGTTGCGCCATTTTGCCGCATCTGCCTGCCAGTCGAGCGGAATACAGTGCTGTAGCAGCGGTACTTCGTAGAGGTTGGCGAACACTGAGAAATCCAGCGGCAGCGTGAAATTGGCGCTGTTAAGCCAGATATCGCTCCCGGCTTCGCCCCGATGCCACTCCTCGTAATCCACTTCCTGCACAATCAGCTTCACGCCGTGTTCGGCCAGCAGCGTGCTCATGGTACGTGACAGCGCTTCGTGCTCGTTATGTTCGCGATAGAACGTGAGCGTCAGGGTTTCCAGACCCGCCGGTTTTTCACCACTACCGGGGCGGGCATGGTGCCAGCGCGGCAGCAGACCGTAAGCCGGGAACCAGTAGCGTTGGTACTGCTCATTGGCGTGCCACAGCAGATTAGTGGGGGAGAGCACATGGCTGACCCACTCCCTGACCGCCGGGTTCGCTCCACGACTGGAACGCGCATCAAACAGCAGGTAATAACAGCCCTCTTCGAGGCGGCTTTCCACCGCTTTTTCGCCGTCGGTTGGCCCCTCAAGCGTCAGGCCGCTGGTCGGTTCATCGCTCAGATCCGGCAACACCCAGACGTTGACTTCATCGATCAGGGCGCGAAAGCCGAAGTAGTCATCAAAGGCGTGGATTTTTAACTGATTAGTGGTATTGCGCGTTACGGCGTAAGGGCCAGTACCAATCGGCTGGCTGGCGAAGTTGCTTATCGTGTTCCATTCACGCGGCAAAATCATTGCCGGCACATGCCCCATCAACCACGGCAGCCAGTTATCCGGCTGGCTGAGATGGATATCCAGTGTCCAGGGCGTCGGCGAGATCACTTCGCGGATATGTGAGTAGAGCGGCAGGGCCGTGGCGCGCTCCAGCGATGCAATCACATCACTCATTTCCAGTTCGCGGCCGTGATGAAAATGAATGCCGGGGCGTAAATAAAATCGCCAGTGCAACGGGGAAATCAGTTTCCAGTGGTGGGCGATATCCGCTTCCAGTTCCCCGTTTTCCTCATTTATGCGCGTCAGCGCACTGAAGATTTGCCGTGCTATATGGGTTTCGGAACGACGTAATGCACTACCTGGCAGCAGGTTACGCAGTGGCCGGTAGTAAAGGACCCGCAGGATATGTCGACCCTGGCGAAAGCTCCGGCCGAGATGCGAAACCAGCATCTGGCGCACGGCCTTTTTATCGCCGACCAGTTGCACCAGTTGATCGATGCGATCCTGCTCCAGCAGGTCTTCGGCGCGCTGTTGCTGGAGCGCAAGGCCGGTATAAAGAAAGGTGAGCCGCGAACGTTTGCCACGGCCAGCTTCAGCATCCCAGGTCAGCCAGCCGCGCTCCTGCATGGTATTGAGCAGGGTGCGCATATGGCGGCGCGAACAGCTAAGCAGCTCCGCCAGCTCGTTGAGCGTCGTTTCTTGTGACTTCCCATCGCAGCATTGCCACAGACGGATAAACTGTTGTTGCAGGCGGCCGGACGACATAAAAGGGGAACTCCTGATAAAAACTCAGCAATTTATTAATCCCTATATTAAGCCAATACTTCTCTGCGATGAAAGCGAGGAGGTCATATGCTGAGATCATCCATACGACGGTTTTATCTGGACTATTTTCACGCCACGCAGGATGCGGGCTGGCTCGCCCGCCTGAGCGCACGGCAGCGCCTGAAAATGCTGGAAGAGCTGATGCAGTGGGAAGTGACAACGCCGGTCTCGAAAGACTGAATCGCTGACATCATGTGTGACTGAGTATTAAGTGCAAATGCACCCGCCAGCAAAATGTTTTTTGCTGGCTTTTTTCGTTTATGCTGACAGCCGCTTTTTACGCTTTCCCTTTTTGCCGTGTTAACAAGGAAATATTCATGCTCTGGTTAATGACGATGGGACGCCGCCTTAATGGCGTTTACGTCGCTTTTATGATCGTCGCCTTTATGATGGGAGTTGCCGGAGCGCTACAGGCACCGACGCTCAGCTTGTTTCTGAGCCGGGAAGTGGGCGCTGAACCGTTCTGGGTTGGACTGTTTTATACCGTCAACGCCATTGCCGGGATTGTGGTCAGCCTTGGGCTGGCAAAACGATCCGACAACCAGGGCGACAGGCGCAAACTGATCCTCTTTTGTTGCCTGATGGCGGTGGGCAATGCGCTGTTATTCGCCTTTAACCGCCACTATCTGACGCTTATCACCTGCGGTGTGCTGCTGGCGTCGCTGGCAAATACCGCCATGCCGCAGCTTTTCGCGCTGGCGCGCGAGTATGCGGACAGTTCCGCACGTGAAGTGGTGATGTTCAGTTCTGTCATGCGCGCGCAACTCTCGCTGGCGTGGGTGATTGGCCCGCCGCTGGCGTTTATGCTGGCGCTTAATTACGGCTTTACCGCCATGTTTTCCATCGCCGCCGGGATTTTCGTTATCAGCCTGGTGCTGGTGGCGTTCTGGCTGCCTTCGGTGGCGCGTGTTGAACAGCCCGCCGACGTGGCGGTGACGCAGGTCAGCGGCTGGAGCGATAAAAATGTACGCATGCTGTTTATTGCCTCCACGCTGATGTGGACCTGCAACACCATGTACATCATTGATATGCCGCTGTGGATTAGCCTGGAATTAGGGCTACCTGACAAACTGGCCGGGATTTTAATGGGCACGGCGGCAGGGCTGGAGATCCCGGCGATGATCCTGGCGGGCTTTTTTGTCAAACGCATCGGTAAACGGCGCATGATGCTCACCGCGGTTGCGGCGGGTGTGCTGTTCTACATTGGCCTGATTTTTTTCCACAGCCAGACGGCGTTACTTTCCCTGCAACTGTTTAATGCGGTGTTTATCGGGATTATCGCCGGGATTGGCATGTTGTGGTTTCAGGATCTGATGCCCGGGCGGGCAGGTTCGGCGACCACACTGTTTACCAACAGTATTTCGACCGGCGTGATCCTGGCCGGGGTGATCCAGGGCGCGCTGGCGCAAAGCTTTGGCCACGGCGCGGTTTATATCGGCATTGCGATGATTTCAGTGCTGACGCTGTGGCTGACCAGCCGCGTTAAAGATGTATAAACGTAAAAAGGCCCGGAAACCGGGCCTGGTGTTGGTTAGCGCATAAAAGCGGGCTGTTTGTTTTCGTAAGCGGCGATGGCATCGTCGTGCTGTAACGTCAGACCGATGCTGTCCAGACCGTTCAGCATGCAGTGGCGGCGGAAGGCGTCAATCGAGAAGCTGTACGACTTCCCGCCCGCATTCACCACTTGCGCTTGCAGATCCACCTCAAAGCTAATGCCCGGGTTGTTCTGCACCAGCGTAAAGAGCTCATCCACTTGTTGATCGCTCAACGTTACCGGCAGCAGCTGGTTGTTAAAGCTGTTGCCGTAAAAGATGTCGGCGAAACTTGGCGCAATCACCACTTTGAAACCGTAATCGGTCAACGCCCATGGCGCGTGTTCACGTGATGAACCGCAGCCAAAGTTTTCCCGCGCCAGCAAAATCGATGCGCCTTTGTATTGCGGGAAATTCAGCACGAACTCCGGGTTCGGCTGTTGGCCTTTGTCATCCAGAAAACGCCAGTCGTTAAACAGATGGGCACCAAAACCGGTGCGCGTGACCTTCTGCAAAAACTGCTTCGGGATAATGGCGTCGGTATCCACATTCGCGGCATCCAGCGGAACGACCAGGCCGGTATGTTGGGTAAATTTCTCTGCCATGGTTGTTCTCCTTACAAGCTGCGAATATCAGCGAAATGGCCGGTCACGGCGGCGGCGGCGGCCATCGCCGGGCTAACCAGATGCGTGCGCCCGCCGCGACCCTGGCGGCCTTCAAAGTTACGGTTACTGGTCGATGCGCAACGTTCACCCGGATTCAGGCGATCGTTATTCATGGCCAGGCACATGGAGCAGCCCGGCAAGCGCCATTCAAAACCGGCTTCAATAAAGATTTTGTCCAGACCTTCGGCTTCCGCCTGTGCTTTCACCGGACCGGAGCCAGGCACAACCAGCGCCTGTACGCCCGGCGCGACTTTGCGCCCTTTGGCGATTTCCGCCGCTGCGCGCAGATCTTCAATGCGTGAGTTGGTGCAGGAGCCGATAAAGACTTTATCGATAGCCACTTCCGTTAACGGTACACCAGGTTTGAGCCCCATGTAGGCCAGCGCTTTTTCTGCGGAAGCGCGCTCAACCGGATCGGCGAACGAGGCCGGATCGGGAATGATATCGGTCACTGAAATAACCTGACCCGGGTTGGTGCCCCAGGTTACCTGCGGTGCGATCTCTTCGGCCTGCAACGTAACTACGGTGTCGAAAACCGCACCTTCGTCGGTATGCAGGGTTTTCCAGTAGGCCACTGCATCATCGAAGTCTTTGCCCTTCGGCGCATGCAAACGACCTTTCACGTAGTTAAAGGTGGTTTCATCCGGGGCGACCAGGCCGGCTTTTGCGCCCATCTCAATCGCCATATTGCACAGCGTCATACGGCCTTCCATGCTCAGCGCACGGATAGCGTCACCGCAGAACTCAACCACGTGCCCGGTGCCGCCGGCGCTGCCGGTTTTACCAATGATCGCCAGCACGATATCTTTCGCGGTGATCCCCGGTGCGGCCGTACCTTTGACTTCAATTTTCATGGTTTTGGCGCGACCCTGTTTCAGGGTTTGCGTCGCCAGAACGTGTTCCACTTCCGATGTACCGATACCGAAAGCCAGCGCGCCAAATGCGCCGTGGGTGGCGGTGTGGGAATCGCCACAAACGATGGTCATGCCCGGCAGGGTGATGCCCTGTTCCGGCCCCATTACGTGGACGATGCCCTGATACGGGTGGTTCAGGTCATACAGTTCAACGCCGAATTCGTTGCAGTTTTTGATCAACTCCTGCATCTGAATGCGCGCCATCTCGCCGGAAGCGTTGATGTCTTTAGTTTGTGTCGAGACGTTGTGATCCATCGTCGCGAAGGTTTTACCCGGCTGGCGCACCGGACGGTGGTGCGCGCGCAGCCCATCGAACGCCTGCGGTGATGTCACTTCATGCACCAGATGGCGGTCGATATACAACAGTGGGGTTTCGTTTGGCGCTTCATAGACCACATGGGCGTCAAATAACTTTTCGTACAAACTTTTAGCCATGATTACACCCCTTCAGCGACATAACGAGCGATGATGTCGCCCATCTCATCGGTACTGACAGCGGCGGCGCCACGGGCTAAGTCGCCGGTGCGTACGCCTTCTTCTAATGCACGATTGATAGCGCCTTCGATGGCGTCAGCCGCGTCGCCTGCATTCAGGCTGTAACGCAGCAGCAGCGCCAGCGACAGGATCTGCGCAATTGGGTTGGCGATATTTTTCCCGGCGATATCCGGCGCGGAGCCGCCTGCCGGTTCATACAGACCAAAACCTTGTTCGTTCAGGCTGGCGGAAGGCAGCATGCCCATCGAACCGGTGATCATGGCGCATTCGTCGGAAAGAATGTCGCCGAACAGGTTGGAACACAGCAGCACGTCAAACTGGGACGGATCTTTAATCAACTGCATGGTGGCGTTGTCGATATACATATGCGCCAGTTCAACGTCCGGGTATTCGCCCGCGATTTCGTTGACGATTTCGCGCCACAGCAGCGAGGTTTGCAGCACGTTGGCTTTATCAATCGAGTGGACTTTTTTGCGGCGTTTGCGCGCTGATTCAAACGCGATACGCGCAATGCGTTCGATTTCAAAACGGTGATAGATCTCGGTATCAAATGCTTTTTCATGCTGGCCGCTACCTTCGCGGCCTTTCGGTTGACCGAAGTAGATGCCGCCGGTCAGTTCGCGCACGCACAGAATGTCGAAGCCGTTGGCGGCGATGTCTTCGCGCAGCGGACAGAATGCTTCCAGACCCTGATACAGTTTTGCCGGGCGCAAGTTACTGAACAGTTTGAAGTGTTTACGCAGCGGCAGCAGCGCGCCGCGTTCCGGCTGCTGCGCCGGCGGCAGATTTTCCCATTTCGGACCGCCGACAGAGCCGAACAGAATCGCATCGGCTTGTTCGCAGCCTTCAACCGTGGCCTGCGGCAGCGGGTTACCGTGACGATCGATGGCAATGCCGCCGACATCATAATGGCTGGTGGAAATACGCATACCAAAACGGTTACGTACGGCTTCCAGAACTTTCAGCGCTTGTGCCATTACTTCCGGACCGATACCGTCACCCGGCAACACAGCAATATGGTAATTCTTCGACATCACACGGTTTCCTTGTTGTTTTCTTTGTTCTGAGCCTGGCGTTGCAACTCTTTTTCGACTTCGGCGGCGCGCCAGATGTTGTTCAGTACATGCACCATGGCTTTGGCGGAGGATTCCACAATATCGGTCGCCAGACCGACGCCGTGGAAGCGGCGACCGTTGTAGTTCACCACGATATCAACCTGACCCAGCGCGTCTTTGCCCTGGCCTTTGGCGCTCAAATCGTATTTCACCAGTTCGATGTCATAGGCCGTCACGCGGTTAATGGCCTGGTAGACCGCATCGACCGGGCCGTTGCCGTTGGCGGCTTCGGCTTTGATCTCTTCGCCACACGCCAGCTTCACAGACGCGGTGGCGATATCGTTGGAGCCGGACTGCACGCTGAAGTAATCCAGGCGGAAATGTTCTGGCTCTTCCTGCTGTTTATTAATGAATGCCAGCGCTTCCAGATCGTAATCAAAGACCTGGCCTTTTTTATCCGCCAGCTTCAGGAAAGCGTCGTACAGATTATCCAGGTTGTAGTCGGCTTCTTTGTAGCCCATCTCTTCCATGCGGTGTTTCACCGCAGCGCGCCCGGAACGGGAGGTCAGGTTCAACTGAACCTGATTCAGACCGATGGATTCCGGGGTCATGATTTCGTAGTTTTCGCGGTTTTTCAGCACGCCGTCCTGGTGAATACCGGAGGAGTGGGCAAATGCGCCGGTGCCAACAATGGCTTTGTTCGCCGGAATCGGCATATTGCAAATCTGGCTGACGGTCTGGCTGGTGCGCCAGATTTCATGGTGATTGATTTGGGTGTGCACGTTCATGATGTCTTTGCGCACTTTGATTGCCATGATCACCTCTTCCAGCGAGCAGTTACCGGCGCGTTCGCCGATACCGTTCATTGCGCCTTCTACCTGGCGCGCGCCGGCGTGTACTGCGGCGATAGCGTTACCCACGGCCAAGCCTAAGTCGTCATGGGTGTGAACAGAGATAATGGCTTTATCGATATTTGGTACGCGTTCGTACAGACCGGAGATGATATTGGCGAACTCGAACGGCATGGTGTAACCCACGGTGTCCGGAATGTTGATGGTTTTCGCACCGGCATTGATGGCGACTTCAACGACGCGCGCCAGATCGCCAATCGGGGTGCGGCCTGCATCTTCACACGAGAATTCCACGTCGTCGGTATAGTTGCGAGCGCGTTTAACCATGTAAATGGCGCGTTCAATCACTTCATCCAGCGTGCTGCGCAGCTTGGTTGCGATATGCATTGGTGAGGTGGCAATGAATGTGTGGATACGGAACGCTTCGGCAACTTTTAACGACTCTGCTGCAACATCAATATCTTTTTCTACGCAGCGGGCGAGGGCGCAAACGCGGCTGTTTTTCACCTGGCGCGCAATGGTTTGTACGGATTCAAAATCGCCCGGGGAAGAGACCGGAAAACCCACTTCCATCACATCAACGCCCATACGCTCCAGCGCCAGGGCGATTTGCAGCTTCTCTTTCACGCTCAGGCTCGCCTGTAACGCCTGTTCACCATCACGTAATGTGGTATCGAAAATAACGACTTGCTGGCTCATGGTTTAGGTCCTTGTCTCTTAGGTCGCCTCGCTACGAGCATAAAAAAACCCGCGCCAAGGCGCGGGTTCTTAGTCTTAACTGGAAGGACGATTCAACTCAGAATGTCGCCCACCGGTCTACCGCGCACGAGAGATGCGTTTAGTAGTAGTAGACCAGCGAAACCGACGTTGCGAATCATGAATCATGCTCCAGGTGAATGCGATATGCTTTTAGTGGTACTGGATACGTAAGTTAATGTCAACCCCTCGTCTGAAAAGCGTGGCTGAAGAGCGTCGATTACTTTGTTGCGCTTTAGTTAATAATTCTGTCTATGAGATGGAAATACGTTTTTCATGCTTACGCATTACCGGTTGTGTCTGGCGTTACGCAGTATTTAAAATCTTCCGTAAAAGCGAAGTGAATAATCGAGTGATGTGTAAAGGAAAACAGCGATAGAGATATATTTTTATTGAGATTACAGAATGTTTGGTAAGGTAAAAATATATGAAGAACTCCCTTAATTTAAGATGAAAAAGTTAATTTTCATTCGCCTGGAAAATAAAACAGGAGCTTTATATATTCCTAATTTGTCACACCGTACTTCTAATAATGTTATATGCGTGATAAATCATCTTCCTGAATATTATTATTACGCAGGTCGAGGGAGCTCATGATGACGACGGATTGCAAAATACCTGGTGAAGATGTTTATAATCAGCAAGTTAATGAAGAGGGGAAACCGCAGTTACGTTCTGTCGATCTCAATTTATTGACTGTTTTTGATGCAGTAATGCAGGAACAAAATATCACCCGCGCGGCACATGTTCTGGGAATGTCGCAACCCGCAGTAAGTAATGCTGTTGCGCGGCTTAAAGTCATGTTTAATGACGAACTTTTTGTTCGCTATGGGCGTGGGATCCAGCCAACGGCGCGCTCGTATCAACTTTTTGGTTCTATCCGCCAGGCGCTGCAATTGGTGCAAAATGAACTGCCCGGTTCCGGATTCGATCCGCTTAGTAGTGAACGTGTATTTAATCTGTGTGTTTGTAGCCCGCTGGATAATCTTTTAACGTCAGCGATTTACAATCGCGTAGAGAAAATTGCCCCCGGTATTAATTTAGTATTTAAATCCGATCTTAATCACAGCACCGAGCACCAGCTGCGTTATCAGGAAATTGAGTTTGTGATTGGCTACGAAGAGTTTCGCCGGCCTGAATTTTCATGTATCCCATTATTTAATGATGAAATGGTACTGGTCGTCAGCCATCAGCATCCCCGCCTCAATGCGCTCACCACAGAAAACGCCATCTTCAGAGAACAGCATGCGGTGGTTTCGCTGGACCGGTACGCGTCATTTAGCCAGCCATGGTATGACAGCGTAGATAAATGCAGTTGTATTGCTTATCAGGGGATGGCGCTGACCAGCGTATTAAGCGTGGTTTCGCAAACTCATCTGGTGGCGATTGCACCGCGCTGGTTAGTGAATACATTTGCTGAAGGGCTGGATTTAGCGATGCTGCCGCTCCCGTTAGATCTGAAGAGCCGCACGTGTTACCTCTCCTGGCATGAAGCCGCAGGCAGAGATAAGGGCCATCAATGGATGGAAGAGCTTCTGGTGTCGGTGTGTAGCCATTAGCCAGTGGGCAGAATCATCCAGCGGTGAAAGCGTTTGGTTATTCTGCTCTGTTTTTTTCTGGCAGTATTTTGTCCTGATTTACGTCTGTCGCAATGACAGACGATGTTGCAAAAATGGATCAATTACTGGACAACTTCGTATTCGGATGATGAATGGTCATCGTCTTTGCTTATCACAGATGTTTCCACCAATTCTGCGTTTCTGACGTCGTTTTTTCACTTTTGTACAGGCTTCACCGCAAGGGCTTGCTAATTGCCTGCCAGATTTTGAGCGGTTATGGTAACTGCCATTCATAATCAGAGTGCAGGGATTTCCTGTTCTGAACAGAGCGACAGCGCGGAAATGATTTTCGCCGTCAGTCGACAAACGTAAGCCTGGAGGCAAAGCATGGAGATGTTGTCTGGAGCCGAGATGGTCGTCCGATCGCTTATCGATCAAGGCGTAAAGAAAGTATTCGGCTATCCCGGAGGCGCGGTTCTTGATATCTACGATGCCCTGCATACCGTCGGCGGTATTGAACACGTGCTGGTTCGCCACGAACAGGCGGCGGTACATATGGCCGATGGTCTGGCGCGGGCGACGGGTGAAGTGGGCGTGGTCCTGGTAACTTCCGGCCCCGGCGCGACCAACGCCATTACTGGCATCGCTACGGCATATATGGATTCTATTCCGCTGGTGGTGCTCTCCGGTCAGGTTGCAACGTCGCTGATTGGCTATGATGCTTTCCAGGAGTGCGACATGGTGGGGATCTCCCGCCCGGTGGTAAAACACAGTTTTTTAGTCAAGCAAACGGAAGATATTCCCGGTGTATTAAAGAAAGCTTTCTGGCTTGCCGCCAGCGGTCGCCCTGGACCGGTAGTGGTCGATTTGCCGAAAGACATTATGAACCCGGCCAATAAGCTGCCTTACGTCTGGCCGGAATCCGTCAGCATGCGTTCCTATAACCCGACAACGCAGGGACATAAAGGCCAGATTAAGCGCGCCTTACAAACGCTGGCGGCGGCGAAAAAGCCGGTGGTCTATGTTGGCGGTGGCGCGATCAATTCAGCCTGTGAAGTACAACTACGCCAGCTTGCTGAAAAACTGAATTTACCGGTTGTCTCTTCATTGATGGGGCTGGGGGCATTTCCTGCTTCCCACCGACAGGCGCTCGGCATGCTGGGCATGCACGGGACTTACGAAGCCAATATGACGATGCACCATTCGGATGTCATCTTTGCCGTTGGCGTGCGTTTTGACGATCGCACCACCAACAATCTGGCGAAATATTGCCCGGATGCGACGGTGCTGCATATCGATATCGATCCGACGTCTATTTCCAAAACCGTGCAGGCAGATATTCCGATTGTTGGTGATGCGCGGCTGGTGCTGGAACAGATGCTGGAATTGCTGGATCAGGAAGCGTATCCGCAGCCGTTAGATGAGATTCGCGACTGGTGGCTGCGCATCGATCAATGGCGCGCCCGCCAGTGTCTGAAATACGATACCCAAAGTGAGAGCATTAAACCGCAGGCGGTGATTGAAGCGGCCTGGCGCCTGACGAAAGGCGAGGCTTACGTGACATCAGATGTCGGCCAACACCAGATGTTCGCCGCGCTTTACTACCGCTTTGATAAGCCGCGCCGCTGGATCAACTCAGGCGGGCTGGGGACGATGGGATTCGGTTTGCCTGCGGCGCTCGGCGTGAAGATGGCGTTGCCGGATGAGACGGTGATTTGCGTGACCGGCGATGGCAGTATCCAGATGAACATTCAGGAGCTTTCTACCGCTTTACAGTATGAATTGCCGGTGCTGGTGCTCAATCTTAACAACCGTTACCTGGGCATGGTGAAGCAGTGGCAGGACATGATTTATTCTGGTCGCCATTCGCAATCGTATATGGAATCACTACCTGATTTCGCCCGCCTGGCGGAAGCCTATGGCCATGTTGGGATCCGCATTACGCGCCCGGATGAGCTGGAAGCGAAACTCGCTGAAGCACTGGAACAGGTGAAGAATAATCGCCTGGTGTTTGTTGATGTTACCGTTGACGGTAGTGAACACGTTTATCCGATGCAGATCCGCGGTGGCGGTATGGATGAGATGTGGTTAAGCAAAACGGAGAGAACCTGATTATGCGCCGGATATTGTCTGTATTACTGGAAAATGAATCGGGCGCGTTATCGCGCGTGATTGGTTTGTTCTCCCAGCGGGGTTACAACATTGAAAGCCTGACGGTTGCGCCAACCGATGATCCGACGTTATCAAGAATGACGATCCAGACCGTTGGCGATCAGAAAGTGCTCGAACAGATCGAAAAGCAACTGCACAAACTGGTTGATGTTCTGCGCGTCAACGAATTGGGGCAGGGCGCGTACGTTGAGCGCGAGATCATGCTGGTGAAAATTCAGGCCAGCGGCTACGGGCGCGAAGAGGTGAAACGCAACGCGGAAATTTTCCGTGGGCAGATCATTGACGTTACCCCTTCTATTTATACGGTTCAGCTTGCCGGAACCAGCGACAAACTGGATGCGTTTCTGGCGACGATCCGCGATGTCGCAAAAATCGTTGAAGTCGCGCGGTCTGGCGTGGTGGGGTTGTCGCGCGGCGACAAAATCATGCGTTGATCGTGATCGTTCTCTCCATTTATCTGCCCGGCCTCTTACGCCGGGCTTTTTTTTGCGAAATCATACGGAACCAGATACGAAAGCGGTTGCCGCAGTGAGTATTCTGCGCTTAGATGTTATGGAAATTAGCCTATATCCCTAAAAAGGTTATGGAGTGCACTATTTTAAGGGGCAATTGTGAAACTGGATGAAATCGCCCGGCTAGCCGGCGTCTCACGAACCACGGCCAGCTACGTCATTAATGGTAAGGCGAAGCAGTATCGTGTCAGCGACAAAACCGTCGAGAAAGTGATGGCGGTTGTTCGTGAGCATAACTACCACCCGAACGCGGTGGCGGCTGGGCTGCGAGCAGGACGAACTCGCTCGATTGGGTTGGTTATCCCCGATCTTGAAAACACGAGCTACACGCGTATTGCCAACTATCTGGAGCGCCAGGCGCGTCAGCGCGGCTATCAGCTTTTGATTGCCTGCTCTGAAGATCAGCCTGACAACGAAATGCGTTGTATTGAACATTTGCTGCAACGGCAAGTGGACGCGATCATCGTATCCACTTCTCTGCCGCCGGAGCATCCGTTCTATCAACGGTGGGCGAATGACTCCTTCCCGATCGTCGCACTCGATCGTGCGCTGGATCGTGAACACTTCACCAGTGTCGTTGGTGCCGATCAGGATGATTCGGAAATGTTGGCGGAAGAGCTGCGTAAATTCCCGGCGGAGCGTGTGCTTTACCTTGGCGCTTTACCGGAGTTATCGGTGAGCTTCCTGCGTGAGCAGGGCTTTCGCACCGCGTGGAAAGACGATCCGCGCGAGGTTCAGTATCTCTACGCCAACAGTTATGAGCGGGAAGCCGCTGCGCAGCTGTTTGAGAAATGGCTGGAAACCAACCCGATGCCGCAAGCGATGTTTATCACCTCGTTTGCCTTATTGCAGGGGGTGCTGGATGTGACGTTGCGTCGCGACGGCAAGCTGCCATCTGATTTGGCGATTGCCACCTTCGGCGATCATGAGTTGCTGGATTTCCTGCAATGCCCGGTGCTCGCGGTGGCGCAGCGTCATCGCGATGTGGCCGAACGCGTGCTGGAGATCGTGCTGGCAAGCCTTGATGAGCCACGCAAACCGAAAGCGGGGCTTAGCCGTATTCGCCGTAATCTTTACCGTCGCGGCATACTTAGCCGGGTATAGTTTCGGGTGAAAGGCAGCGACAGCTGCCTTTTTACTATTCATCTCTTACCTTTAATCAAATTATTGTTAAGACTCTCCTAAGATAAATCCTTAATTTCCCAATGGCTGCTGTTAATTTATTTTGCCCATTTCTTAAAAAACATTTTTAAAGGGTAATTGAGAAGTAACTTATCCCGGTTTTTGTATTGAATTGTTACATCTAAAAAAGGCCACGCGCATTGAATTAACGTCCATTTATCGCGTTAAGGTTTTATCACTGTGGAAGTGCCGCCGCGCTGTGCGCGCGTTGATGTAACTGGTGCTGTTAACTCTCTTCAATATGTCTTAAAATGCCGCCCGCGTCGCAAACTGACACTTTATATTTCGCGCGCAGAAATTGAATGGTTTTAAACGCGCGTGCGCATATTCTGTTTTTTTTCTTGCAAATATTCATGACGTTAATTTGCCTCGTAAGCTGAGCACTATTTCACCGACGCAGATATTCGCTGTGAATAAGGGATCTTTTGTTCTGGTTAGCCATTGCGCTGGCTTGACAAGCTTTTCCTCCGCTCCGTAAACTCCCTCAGTGGGGATTTGTGGGATAAAGTGGTGTAAAAGGGTCACCTGGGGGTGAATCGGAAATGTTCCGTGGAGCGACGTTAGTCAATCTCGACAGCAAAGGGCGGTTGTCCGTTCCCACCCGATATCGGGATTTGCTGCAGGAGAATGCCTCCGGTCAAATGGTTTGCACCATTGACATCCGTCACTCATGCCTGCTGCTTTACCCTTTGCCCGAATGGGAAATTATCGAGCAAAAACTGTCGCGTCTGTCGAGTATGAACCCGCTCGAACGGCGCGTACAACGTTTGTTGCTGGGGCATGCCAGCGAGTGCCAGATGGATAGCGCCGGGCGCATTTTGATTGCGCCTGTTTTACGGCAACACGCCGGATTAACGAAAGAAGTGATGCTGGTCGGGCAGTTCAATAAATTTGAGCTGTGGGACGAAACGACCTGGTATCAACAGGTCAGGGAAGATATCGACGCTGAGCAATCGGGTTCCGAAGCGCTTTCGGATCGGTTGCAGGATTTGTCTCTGTAATGATGATGGAAAATTTTAAACACATGACGGTGCTGCTGGATGAGGCCGTTAACGGCCTGAATATTCGTCCGGATGGCATTTACATCGATGGCACTTTTGGTCGCGGTGGTCACTCGCGCTTGATCCTCTCCCAACTGGGAGCGGAAGGACGCTTGCTGGCGATCGATCGCGATCCGCAGGCGATTGCTGTAGCACAAACCATTGATGATCCCCGCTTCTCCATCATTCATGGTCCCTTTTCCGCGCTTGCTGATTATGTCAGCGAGCGCGACCTTATTGGCAAGATCGACGGTATTCTCCTCGATCTTGGCGTCTCTTCACCGCAGCTTGACGATCCGGAACGCGGCTTTTCCTTTATGCGTGATGGCCCGTTAGACATGCGTATGGATCCCACTCGCGGTCAGTCTGCCGCCGAATGGTTACAAACCGCTGATGAAGCCGACATTGCCTGGGTTTTAAAAACATTTGGTGAGGAACGCTTTGCCAAACGTATTGCCCGCGCCATCGTCGAGCGCAACCGTCTCGATCCCATGACCCGCACCAAAGAGCTGGCGGAAGTGGTGGCGGCAGCAACGCCAGTGAAAGACAAATTCAAACATCCCGCGACCCGTACCTTCCAGGCGGTGCGCATTTGGGTGAACAGTGAACTGGAGGAGATAGAGCTGGCGCTAAAAAACTCGCTCGGCGTGCTTGCCCCGGGAGGGCGGCTTTCGATTATCAGCTTCCATTCACTGGAAGACCGCATTGTGAAACGCTTTATGCGTGAGCAAAGCCGTGGCCCGCAGGTTCCTGCCGGGTTGCCGATGACCGAAGAGCAACTCAGGAAACTGGGTGGCCGTCAGCTGCGAGCCTTAGGAAAGTTGATGCCGGGCGAAGAAGAAGTGGCTGAAAACCCACGTGCCCGTAGTTCAGTTCTGCGTATTGCAGAGAGGACGAACGCATGATCGGCAGAGTGACAGAGACCCTGAGCAAAGTGAAGGGATCGTTAGGAAGCAACGAGCGCCATGCTTTGCCTGGCGTGATCGGCGACGATCTTTTGCGATTTGGGAAACTGCCACTCTGCTTGTTCATTTGCATCATTATGACGGCAGTGACGGTGGTCACTACCGCCCATCACACGCGTTTATTAACCGCACAGCGTGAACAACTGGTTATTGAGCGCGACGCGCTGGATATCGAATGGCGCAACCTGATCCTTGAAGAGAACGCGCTCGGCGATCACAGCCGGGTTGAACGGATCGCCACAGAAAAGCTGCAAATGCAGCATGTCGATCCCTCACAGGAAAATATTGTGGTGCAGAAATAGAGATGAATAAGGAATCACGCAACGCATGAAAGCAGCGGCGAAAACGCTTAAACCGAAACGCCAGGAAGAACAGGCCAACTTTGTCAGTTGGCGTTTTGCGTTGCTTTGCGGTTGTATTCTGCTGGCACTGATGTTTCTGCTCGGACGCGTTGCCTACCTGCAAGTCGTCAATCCGGACATGCTGGTGCGTGAAGGGGATATGCGTTCCCTGCGTGTACAAGAAGTAGCGACGTCGCGCGGGATGATAACCGACCGTTCTGGCCGCCCGCTGGCGGTGAGTGTCCCGGTGAAAGCCATCTGGGCGGATCCGAAAGAGTTGCACGATGCGGGTGGTGTGACGCTCGATAATCGCTGGAAGGCGCTCTCTGACGCGCTGAATATGCCGCTCGACCAGCTTGCTTCACGCATCAATGCCAACCCGAAGATGCGCTTTATTTATCTTGCGCGTCAGGTTAACCCGGATCTCGGTGATTACATTAAAAAGCTGAAATTACCCGGGATTCATCTGCGTGAAGAGTCTCGCCGTTACTATCCATCCGGAGAAGTGACTGCTCACCTCATCGGTTTTACCAACGTCGACAGCCAGGGCATTGAAGGCGTTGAGAAGAGCTTTGATAAATGGCTCACCGGTCAGCCGGGCGAACGCATTGTGCGTAAAGACCGCTACGGGCGCGTGATAGAAGATATTTCGTCTACCGATAGCCAGGCGGCGCACAATCTCGCATTAAGTATTGATGAACGTTTGCAGGCGCTGGTCTATCGCGAGCTGAATAACGCCGTAGCGTTTAACAAAGCAGAGTCGGGCAGCGCCGTGCTGGTGGATGTGAACACCGGCGAAGTGCTGGCAATGGCCAACAGCCCTTCCTATAACCCAAACAACTTCACCGGCACATCGAAAGACGCGATGCGTAACCGCGCTATTACCGACGTATTTGAGCCGGGTTCCACCGTGAAACCGATGGTGGTTATGACCGCGCTACAGCGCGGCGTGGTGACGCCAAATACGGTGCTGAACACGGTGCCTTATCGTATTAACGGCCATGAAATCAAAGACGTGGCGCGATACAGCGAATTAACCCTCACCGGGGTCTTACAGAAGTCGAGTAACGTCGGTGTTTCTAAGCTGGCGTTAGCGATGCCCTCCTCAGCGTTAGTAGATACTTACTCACGTTTTGGCCTGGGAAAAACGACCAATTTGGGGATGGTCGGGGAACGCAGTGGCTTATTTCCTCAAAAACAACGGTGGTCTGACATAGAGAGGGCCACCTTCTCTTTCGGCTACGGGCTAATGGTAACGCCGTTACAGTTAGCGCGAGTCTACGCAACCATTGGCAGCTACGGCATCTACCGTCCGCTGTCGATCACCAAAGTTGATCCGCCAGTTCCGGGCGAACGCATCTTCAACGAATCCATTGTCCGTACCGTGGTGCACATGATGGAGAGCGTGGCGCTGCCAGGCGGTGGCGGTGTGAAAGCCGCCATCAAGGGTTATCGCATCGCGATTAAAACCGGTACGGCGAAAAAAGTCGGCCCCGATGGCCGCTATATCAATAAATACATTGCTTACACCGCTGGCGTCGCGCCTGCCAGCCGCCCGCGCTTTGCGCTGGTGGTGGTTATCAACGATCCGCAAGCGGGTAAATACTACGGTGGCGCCGTGTCCGCGCCGGTCTTTGGTGCCATCATGGGTGGCGTTCTGCGCACCATGAACATTGAACCGGATGCGCTGACCACGGGCGAAAAAAGTGAATTTGTAATTAATCAAGGCGAGGGATCAGGTGGCAGATCGTAATTTGCGCGACCTTCTCGCTCCGTGGGTGCCAATGCTACCTGCGCGAGCGCTACGAGAGATGACACTCGACAGCCGTGTGGCTGCCTCGGGCGATCTTTTTGTGGCAGTGGTCGGTCATCAGGCGGACGGGCGTCGATATATCCCGCAGGCGATTGCGCAAGGTGTTGCTGCCATTATTGCTGAAGCGAAAGATGAAGCGAACGACGGTGAAGTTCGTGAAATGCACGGCGTTCCGGTCATTTACCTCAGCCAGTTAAATGAGCGCCTTTCCGCGCTGGCAGGTCGTTTTTATGGTGAGCCTTCCGGGCAATTACGTCTTATCGGCGTAACCGGTACTAACGGTAAGACCACCACCACACAGTTACTGGCGCAGTGGAGCCAACTGCTTGGCGAAACCAGCGCGGTGATGGGCACAGTGGGCAACGGTCTGTTGGGTAACGTCGTACCGACGGAAAATACCACCGGATCTGCTGTCGACGTTCAGCACGTCATTGCCGGGCTGGCGGCGCAAAACGCGACCTTTGCGGCGATGGAAGTCTCTTCCCATGGCCTGGTACAGCATCGCGTGGCGGCACTGAAATTTGCCGCCAGCGTGTTCACCAATTTAAGCCGCGATCACCTGGATTATCACGGTGATATGGCGAACTACGAAGCCGCGAAATGGCTGTTGTTCTCTTCACATCATTATGGTCAGGCGATCATTAATGCCGACGACGAAGTTGGCCGTCGCTGGCTGGCCAAATTACCGGACGCCGTTGCGGTATCGATGGAAGACAATATCAATCCGGACTGTCATGGTCGCTGGTTGAAAGCCGTGAGCGTTGATTATCACGACAGCGGTGCGACGATCCATTTCGACTCCTCATGGGGCGAAGGTGAAATTGAAAGCCGCCTGATGGGGGCGTTTAACGTCAGTAATCTGCTGCTGGCGCTGGCGACGTTGCTGGCGCTGGGTTACCCGCTGAGTGAACTGCTAAAAACCGCATCACGTCTGCAACCAGTTTGCGGTCGTATGGAAGTGTTCAGCGCGCCGGGTAAACCCACCGTGGTGGTGGATTATGCCCATACGCCGGATGCGCTGGAAAAAGCGCTGCAGGCGGCGCGTCTGCACTGCACTGGCAAACTGTGGTGCGTGTTTGGCTGCGGCGGCGATCGTGATAAAGGCAAACGTCCATTAATGGGCGCGATTGCTGAGCAGTTCTCTGATGTACCGGTGGTGACGGACGACAATCCGCGTACCGAGGAGCCGCGCGCCATTATTAATGACATCCTCGCGGGCATGCTGGATGCGGGTCAGGCTCGCGTGGTGGAAGGCCGGGCAGAAGCGGTGACCAATGCCATCATGCAAGCCAAAGAGAACGATGTCGTGCTGCTGGCCGGTAAAGGCCATGAAGATTA
This sequence comes from Kosakonia sp. SOY2, assembly GCF_027109175.1. Taxonomy (NCBI): domain Bacteria; kingdom Pseudomonadati; phylum Pseudomonadota; class Gammaproteobacteria; order Enterobacterales; family Enterobacteriaceae; genus Kosakonia; species Kosakonia sp. SOY2. The sequence goes on along the minus strand of NZ_JAPVXH010000004.1, from coordinate 119,984 downwards.
TCAGATTGTGGGTACACGCCGTCTGGATTACTCCGACCGCGTCACCGCGGCGCGTTTGCTGGGGGTAGTAGCATGATTAGCGTAACGCTGAGTCAACTTGCCAGCACGCTGCACGCGGAACTGCACGGCCAGGATGTTGTGATTGAGGCGGTAACCAGCGACACACGTAAACTGACGCCGGGCTGCCTGTTTGTTGCGCTGAAAGGCGAGCGTTTTGATGCTCACGACTTCGCTGACAAAGCGAAAGAAGGGGGCGCGGGTGCGCTGCTGGTGAGCCGAAAACTGGATATCGACCTGCCACAGTTAGTGGTGCAGGACACCCGCCAGGCCTTTGGCGAACTGGCTGCCTGGGTTCGCCAGCAAGTGCCAACGCGCGTGGTGGCGCTGACCGGTTCTTCCGGCAAGACGTCAGTGAAAGAGATGACCGCTGCTATTCTGAGTGAATGCGGCAATACGCTCTACACCGCCGGCAATCTTAACAATGATATTGGCGTGCCAATGACCTTGTTGCGCCTGACCAAAGAGCACCAGTTTGCGGTGATTGAACTGGGGGCGAACCACCAGGGCGAAATCGCCTGGACTGTTAGCTTGACACGCCCGGAAGCGGCGCTGGTCAATAACCTGGCGGCAGCGCATCTGGAAGGCTTTGGCTCGCTTGCCGGTGTGGCGAAAGCGAAAGGCGAAATCTACACCGGTCTGCCCGCTAACGGTATCGCCATTATGAATGCCGACAATAATGACTGGCTGAACTGGCAGAGCATCATTGGCGATCGCAAAGTCTGGCGCTTCTCACCCAACGCAGCGAACAGCGATTTTACCGCGACGAATGTGCATGTGACTTCACATGGCACTGAGTTCACGCTGCAAACCCCAACCGGCAATGTGGATGTCACTCTGCCACTGCCGGGTCGCCACAACATCGCTAATTCGCTGGCAGCAACGGCGCTGGCAATGGCGGTTGGCGCAAGCCTGGACGCGGTAAAACGCGGGCTGGCAAACCTGAAAGCCGTACCGGGGCGCTTATTCCCGGTGCAGTTGGGTGAAAACCAACTGCTGCTGGATGACACCTATAACGCCAACGTTGGTTCTATGACCGCGGCTGCCCATGTGTTGTCCGAAATGCCGGGTTATCGGGTGATGGTGGTTGGCGATATGGCCGAACTGGGTGATGAGAGCGAAGCGTGTCATATCCAGGTCGGTGAAGCGGCGAAAGCCGTCGGCATTGATAAAGTTCTGAGCGTCGGCACGTTGAGCAAAGCGTTGAGCAAAGCCAGCGGCGTAGGCGAGCATTTTAACGATAAAGCGGCAGTAACAGCGCGCTTAAAGGCGCTCATCGCTGAGCAGAAAATTATTACTATTTTGGTGAAAGGTTCACGTAGCTCCGCCATGGAAGAGGTGGTACGCGAATTACAGGAGAACGGGACATGTTAGTGTGGCTGGCCGAACATTTGGTCAAATATTATTCCGGCTTTAACGTCTTTTCCTATTTGACGTTTCGCGCCATTGTCAGCCTGTTGACCGCGCTCTTCATCTCCTTGTGGATGGGGCCGCGCATGATTGCCCGCTTGCAAAAACTCTCTTTTGGTCAGGTTGTACGTAACGACGGCCCTGAATCGCACTTCAGCAAACGCGGTACGCCGACGATGGGCGGGATCATGATCCTGACCGCGATTGTGGTTTCTGTTGTGCTGTGGGCGTACCCATCCAACCCCTACGTCTGGTGTGTTCTTGTCGTGCTGGTGGGTTACGGTGCGATTGGCTTTGTCGATGACTACCGCAAAGTGGTGCGCAAAGACACCAAGGGCTTGATTGCACGCTGGAAGTATTTCTGGATGTCGGTTATCGCGCTGGGCGTAGCGTTTGCGCTCTATCTGGCGGGCAAAGATACCCCCGCGACCGAGCTGGTGGTGCCGTTCTTTAAAGATGTGATGCCGCAACTGGGCATGTTTTACATTCTGCTGGCTTATTTCGTGATTGTTGGCACCGGTAACGCGGTCAACCTGACGGATGGCCTGGATGGCCTGGCGATTATGCCGACGGTTTTCGTTGCCGGCGGTTTTGCGCTGGTGGCATGGGCGACCGGCAACATGAATTTTGCTAACTATCTGCACATTCCTTATCTGCGTCATGCAGGGGAACTGGTGATTGTCTGTACGGCGATTGTCGGCGCTGGGTTAGGGTTCTTGTGGTTTAACACCTATCCGGCACAGGTTTTTATGGGCGATGTCGGTTCACTGGCGCTGGGCGGCGCGCTGGGCATTATCGCCGTGCTGCTGCGCCAGGAGTTCCTGCTGGTGATCATGGGCGGGGTGTTTGTGGTGGAAACACTGTCGGTCATTTTGCAGGTTGGTTCATTCAAACTGCGCGGCCAACGTATTTTCCGTATGGCGCCGATTCATCACCACTATGAACTGAAAGGCTGGCCGGAACCGCGCGTGATCGTGCGCTTCTGGATTATTTCGCTGATGCTGGTGCTGATTGGCCTGGCAACGCTGAAGGTACGTTAATCATGGCTGATTACCAGGGTAAAAAAGTCGTCATCATCGGTTTGGGTCTCACAGGCCTTTCCTGCGTGGACTTTTTCCTCGCACGCGGTGTCACACCGCGTGTGATGGATACGCGCATTTCTCCGCCGGGGCTGGACAAGCTGCCGGAGGCGGTGGAGCGCCATCTTGGTAGTCTTAACGATGACTGGTTGCTGGCCGCCGATCTGGTTGTTGCGAGCCCAGGCATCGCGCTGGCGCATCCTTCTTTGAGCGCGGCGGCAGATGCTGGCGTTGAGATTGTTGGCGATATCGAGCTGTTTTGCCGTGAAGCGCAGGCACCGGTTATCGCGATTACCGGTTCCAACGGCAAAAGTACCGTGACCAAGCTGGTCGGGGAGATGGCCGAAGCTGCCGGGGTGAACGTCGGGGTCGGCGGTAATATCGGTCTGCCAGCGTTGATGCTCCTCGACGATGCGCGCGAACTTTATGTGCTGGAGCTTTCCAGCTTCCAGCTGGAAACTACCTCCAGCCTGCACGCGGCGGCGGCCACCATCCTGAACGTCACGGAAGATCATATGGATCGCTATCCGTTTGGGTTGCAGCAATATCGTGCTGCCAAGCTGCGCGTCTATGAAAACGCGAAAGTGTGTGTCGTGAATGCTGATGACGCATTGACGATGCCGGTACGCGGCGCGGATGAACGTTGTGTCAGTTTTGGCGTTGATGTCGGCGATTACCACTTAAACCGCCAACAGGGTGAAACCTGGCTGCGCGTGAAAGGTGAGAAAGTGCTGAATGTGGCTGAGATGAAACTGAGCGGCCAGCACAACTACACCAACGCGCTGGCAGCGCTGGCGTTGGCGGATGCCGTCGGTTTACCGCGCGCCAGCAGTTTGAAAGCGCTGACGACATTTACCGGACTGGCGCACCGCTTCCAGCTGGCGCTGGAGCATAACGGCGTGCGCTGGATCAACGACTCGAAAGCAACGAACGTCGGTAGCACCGAAGCGGCGCTGAATGGCCTGCATGTCGACGGTACGCTGCATTTGCTGCTCGGCGGTGACGGGAAATCGGCAGATTTCTCCCCGTTGAAGCGTTACCTGAGCGGCGATCGTATTCGTCTTTACTGCTTCGGCCGTGACGGCGCGGAGCTGGCGGCGCTGCGCCCGGAAATCGCGGATCAAACCGAGACAATGGATCAGGCCATGCGGCTCATCGCGACACGTGTACAGCCGGGCGATATGGTGCTGTTGTCACCCGCTTGCGCCAGCCTCGATCAGTTTAAAAATTTTGAACAACGGGGTGATGTCTTTACCCGTCTGGCGCAGGAGTTAGGCTGATGCGTTTAACGCTCCCCCGCCCAAGAATGCCGCGCCTGCCAGGATTGAGTATCCTGGCCTGGTTGTTTACGGCGTTAAAAGGCTGGGTCATGGGCTCGCGACAGAAGGACACTGATAGCCTGGTCATGTATGACCGCACGCTGCTGTGGCTGACGCTGGGCCTTGCGGCAATCGGCTTTATCATGGTGACGTCGGCGTCGATGCCAGTTGGACAGCGTCTGACGGACGATCCCTTCTTCTTTGCCAAGCGTCACGCGCTGTACCTGTTCCTGGCGTTTTGTATGTCGATGGTGACATTACGGCTGCCAATGGATTTCTGGCAAAAATACAGCTCAGCAATGCTGATCGCCGCGATCATCATGCTGCTGGTGGTGCTGGTTGTGGGGAGTTCGATCAACGGGGCATCGCGCTGGATTGATCTCGGGCTGATGCGTTTCCAGCCTGCGGAGTTCACCAAGCTGTCGCTGTTCTGCTATCTGGCGAACTACCTGGTGCGCAAAGTAGACGAAGTGCGAAACAACCTGCGCGGCTTCTTAAAACCGATGGGCGTGATCCTGGTGCTGGCGGTGTTGCTGCTGGCGCAGCCGGACCTTGGTACGGTGGTTGTACTGTTTATCACCACGCTGGCGATGCTGTTCCTGGCGGGGGCGAAGTTGTGGCAGTTCATCGCCATTATCGGGATGGGTATTTCCGCAGTGGTACTGCTGATCCTTGCCGAACCTTATCGTATTCGCCGCGTAACGTCGTTCTGGAACCCGTGGGAAGATCCCTTTGGTAGCGGTTATCAGCTTACCCAGTCGTTAATGGCGTTTGGCCGCGGTGAATTGTGGGGCCAGGGCTTAGGTAATTCGATTCAGAAACTTGAGTATCTGCCGGAAGCGCACACCGACTTTATCTTCTCCATTATCGGCGAAGAACTCGGTTATATCGGTGTGGTAGTGGCACTTTTAATGGTATTCTTCGTCGCTTTCCGCGCTATGTCTATCGGGCGTAAAGCGCTGGAAATCGATCATCGTTTTTCTGGTTTTCTGGCCTGCTCAATAGGTATCTGGTTTAGCTTCCAGGCGCTGGTTAACGTTGGTGCGGCGGCGGGTATGTTGCCGACCAAAGGGTTAACGCTGCCGCTTATCAGTTACGGTGGTTCCAGTTTATTAATTATGTCAGTGGCGATTACGCTGCTGCTACGCATAGATTATGAAACGCGTCTGGAGAAAGCCCAGGCGTTTACTCGAGGTGTGTGATGAGTGGTCAACCAAAGCGGTTAATGGTGATGGCGGGCGGTACCGGCGGGCATGTGTTCCCCGGTCTTGCGGTCGCGCACCATTTAATGGATCAGGGCTGGCAAGTGCGCTGGCTCGGAACCGCCGATCGCATGGAGGCTGATCTGGTGCCGAAGCACGGCATTGAGATCGATTTCATCCGCATCTCTGGTCTGCGCGGCAAAGGTATTAAGGCGCAGTTGCTGGCGCCGGTGCGTATCTTCAATGCCTGGCGTCAGGCGCGCGCCATTATGCAACGCTTTAAGCCTGATGTGGTGCTGGGGATGGGCGGCTATGTTTCCGGTCCCGGCGGGCTCGCGGCCTGGTCGCTTGGTATTCCGGTGGTGCTGCATGAGCAAAACGGCATTGCCGGTTTGACCAACAAATGGCTGGCGAAAATCGCCACTAAAGTGATGCAGGCATTTCCGGGCGCTTTCCCGACAGCGGAAGTGGTGGGGAACCCGGTGCGTGTCGATGTGTTGGCGCTCCCGCTGCCGCAGCAACGTTTGCCCGGTCGTGAAGGCCCGGTGCGAGTGTTGGTTGTTGGTGGTTCGCAAGGCGCGCGCGTACTTAACCAGACGATGCCGCAGGTTGCGGCAAAGTTAGGGGCCGCGGTCACTATCTGGCATCAAAGCGGGAAGGGTGCCCAGCAGGAGGTTGAGCGAGCTTATGCAAGCGCTGGCGAACCTCAGCATAAAGTTACTGAGTTTATTGACGATATGGCACAAGCCTATGCGTGGGCGGATGTGGTGGTGTGCCGCTCTGGGGCGTTGACGGTTAGCGAGATCGCCGCAGCAGGTTTACCGGCGCTGTTTGTACCGTTCCAGCACAAAGACCGGCAGCAGTACTGGAATGCCTTGCCGCTGGAAAAAGCGGGCGCAGCGAAGATTCTGGAGCAACCGCAATTTACCGTAGATGCGGTGGCTGCAACGCTCGCGGGCTGGAACCGCGAAGCATTACTGGAGATGGCCGAACGCGCGCGCGCGGCGGCGATCCCGGATGCTACCGAACGGGTGGCAAACGAAGTGAGCCTGGCAGCTCAGGCATAAATACTGGCGACGCCTTTTGCGTCGCGCAAATTTAAGTAGTCGATGGCGTTTAGAGAATGAATACACAAGAACTGGCGAAACTGCGTTCAATCGTGCCCGAGATGCGTCGCGTCCGGCACATTCACTTTGTCGGCATTGGCGGTGCTGGCATGGGCGGTATTGCCGAAGTGCTGGCCAACGAAGGCTACCAGATTAGCGGCTCCGATTTGGCGCCCAATCCGGTTACGCAGCAATTGACGTCGCTTGGCGCCACGATTTATTTCAACCATCGCCCGGAAAACGTAAGCGATGCGAGCGTAGTGGTGGTTTCCAGCGCGATCTCTGCCGATAACCCGGAAATCGTCGCGGCACATGAAGCGCGCATTCCGGTGATTCGCCGTGCAGAGATGCTGGCGGAATTAATGCGTTTTCGCCACGGCATCGCCATTGCCGGTACGCACGGCAAAACGACCACCACCGCGATGGTGGCAAGTATTTATGCAGAAGCCGGGCTGGACCCGACTTTTGTTAATGGTGGCCTGGTTAAAGCCGCTGGCGTGCATGCGCGCCTGGGGCACAGCCGTTACCTGATTGCTGAAGCGGACGAGAGCGATGCCTCGTTCTTGCATCTGCAACCGATGGTGGCGATTGTCACCAATATCGAAGCTGACCACATGGATACCTACCAGGGCGACTTCGAGAATTTAAAAACGACCTTTATCAACTTCCTGCACAACCTGCCGTTCTATGGCCGTGCGGTGATGTGCGTCGACGATCCGGTGATTCGGGAGCTGTTGCCGCGTGTAGGTCGCCAGATTACGACCTACGGCTTTAGCGATGATGCGGATGTTCGCGTGGAAAACTACCGCCAGGTTGGTCCGCAAGGGCACTTTACGCTGGTGCGCCAGGATAAACCGGAACTGCGCGTGACGCTGAATGCGCCGGGTCGCCATAACGCGTTAAACGCGGCGGCGGCTGTTGCGGTAGCGACGGAAGAGGGGATCGAAGATGACGCGATCCTGCGCGCGCTGGAAAGCTTCCAGGGCACAGGCCGCCGTTTCGACTTCCTCGGTGAATACCCGCTGCAAGATGTAAACGGTAAAGCCGGTACCGCGATGCTGGTTGACGATTATGGTCACCATCCGACAGAAGTGGACGCCACTATCAAAGCAGCGCGTGCAGGCTGGCCGGATAAAAACCTGGTGATGCTGTTTCAGCCGCACCGTTACACGCGTACTCGCGATCTGTATGACGATTTTGCCAATGTGCTGACCCAGGTGGATTCGCTGTTGATGCTGGAAGTTTATCCGGCGGGCGAAGCAGCGATCCCTGGCGCAGATAGCCGTTCTCTGTGCCGCACTATTCGCGGGCGAGGCAAGATCGATCCGATTCTGGTCTCCGATCCGGCGCAGGTTGCCGCGATGCTGGCACCGGTGCTGACCGGTAACGATCTGATCCTGATCCAGGGTGCCGGTAACGTCGGGAAGATTGCGCGCAGCCTGGCCGAGAGCAAACTGAAACCGCAGACTGTGGAGGAGGAGCGCCGTGGCTGAGAAAGTAGCGGTTCTGCTGGGCGGAACCTCCGCCGAGCGTGACGTTTCGCTTAATTCCGGTGCAGCGGTGCTGGCAGGTTTGCGTGAAGGCGGTGTTGATGCGCATGGTGTGGATCCGCGCGATGTGGATGTCACCCGCCTGAAAGAGATGGGGTTCAGTAAAGCGTTTATCGCCCTGCATGGCCGCGGCGGCGAAGATGGTACTCTGCAGGGGCTGCTGGAATTAATTGATATTCCCTACACCGGAAGCGGTGTGATGGCCTCGGCGATTTCGATGGATAAATGGCGCAGCAAGCTGTTGTGGCAAGGGGCAGGGTTGCCCGTCGCGCCGTGGGTAGCACTGACGCGCGGCGAATTTGAATCAGGCCTGAAAATTATTGATATTCAACGGATTGAGGTGCTGGGGTTACCTGTTATTGTCAAGCCCAGCCGCGAAGGCTCAAGCGTCGGGATGTCAAAGGTCGATAAAAAAGAAGAACTGCATGCAGCATTAACGCTTGCATTTCAACATGATGATGAAGTTCTGATCGAAAAATGGCTCTGTGGGCCGGAATTTACCGTCGCATTGCTTGGAAATGAAATTTTACCGTCGATTCGTATTCAACCGGCGGGAATATTCTATGATTATGAGGCGAAATATCTCTCTGATGAGACGAAGTATTTTTGCCCATCAGGTCTGGAAGCGGACAATGAAGCAGCATTACAAGCCCTGGCGCGTGAAGCCTGGCAAATTTTAGGCTGTCGTGGCTGGGGCCGTATTGATGTCATGCTGGACAGCGATGGACAGTTTTATTTGCTGGAAGCGAACACGTCGCCAGGAATGACCAGCCATAGTCTGGTGCCGATGGCGGCACGTCAGGCGGGGCTGAGTTTCTCCCAGTTAGTTGTTCGCATTCTGGAATTGGCGGAGTGATATGTCACAGGCTGCGCTGAACACGCGAAACCGCGAAGCGGAGGCTGTTAAAATCTCCCGCCGCAACAATGGAACGCGTCTTGCAGGTATCGTATTCCTGCTGACGGTGCTGTGCACTGTGTTGGTGAGTGGCTGGGTGGTACTGGGCTGGATGGACGACGCGCAGCGTTTGCCGTTATCAAAGCTGGTGTTGACAGGCGATCGCCATTACACCCGCAACGATGATATTCGCCAGTCTATTTTGGCGTTGGGCGCGCCCGGCACGTTTATGACGCAGGACGTTAATATCATTCAAAGCCAGATAGAACGTCTGCCCTGGATCAAGCAGGCGAGCGTCAGAAAACAGTGGCCAGACGAATTGAAGATTCATCTGGTTGAATATGTGCCCATTGCACGGTGGAATGATCAACATATGGTCGATGTGGACGGCAACGCATTTAGCGTGCCGGCCGAACGTACCAGTAAACAGGTTTTACCGATGTTGTACGGCCCTGAAGGGAGCGAAAGCGAAGTATTACAGGGCTACCGTGACATGGGGCAAGTGCTGGCAAAGGATAAATTCACGTTAAAAGAGGCGGCGATGACCGCGCGGCGTTCATGGCAAGTAACGCTCAGCAATGACATCAAGCTTAATCTGGGCCGTGGCGATACGATGAAACGTCTGGCGCGCTTTGTGGAACTCTACCCGGTGCTCCAGCAACAGGCGCAAACGGATGGCAAAGAGATTAGCTACGTGGATTTACGCTATGACTCAGGTGCGGCCGTAGGCTGGAAAGCGGCCCCTGTTCAGGAACCGAATCAGCAGCAAAATCAGGCACAACAGAATCAGGCACAGGCAGAGCAACAATGATCAAGGCGACGGACAGAAAACTGGTAGTAGGACTGGAGATTGGCACCGCGAAGGTCGCCGCTTTAGTAGGGGAAGTTCTGCCCGACGGTATTGTGAATATCATTGGCGTAGGCAGTTGTCCGTCTCGTGGGATGGATAAAGGCGGAGTGAACGATCTGGAATCGGTGGTGAAATGCGTTCAGCGCGCTATCGATCAGGCTGAATTGATGGCCGATTGCCAGATTTCATCGGTCTACCTTGCGCTCTCGGGGAAACATATTAGCTGCCAGAACGAAATTGGTATGGTGCCGATTTCGGAAGAAGAAGTTACGCAGGAAGATGTGGAAAACGTGGTGCATACGGCTAAATCGGTCCGCGTGCGCGATGAACACCGTGTTTTACATGTGATTCCGCAGGAGTACGCTATCGACTACCAGGAAGGGATCAAAAACCCGGTAGGTCTGTCTGGCGTACGCATGCAGGCGAAAGTGCATTTGATTACTTGCCATAACGACATGGCGAAAAACATCGTTAAAGCCGTTGAACGATGTGGTTTGAAAGTTGACCAACTTATTTTTGCCGGACTGGCTTCCAGCTACTCCGTGCTGACTGAAGATGAACGTGAGCTGGGTGTCTGCGTTGTCGACATCGGCGGTGGTACAATGGATATGGCGGTTTATACCGGCGGTGCGCTGCGTCATACCAAAGTTATCCCTTATGCCGGGAACGTGGTAACCAGCGACATTGCTTATGCCTTTGGTACACCGCCGAGCGATGCTGAGGCGATTAAAGTTCGCCATGGTTGTGCATTGGGTTCGCTGGTTGGCAAAGACGAGAGCGTTGAGGTGCCGAGTGTCGGCGGCCGTCCGCCGCGTAGCCTGCAGCGTCAGACGCTGGCAGACGTTATCGAGCCGCGCTACACCGAGCTGCTCAACCTGGTGAACGACGAAATTTTGCAGTTACAAGAACAGCTTCGCCAACAAGGTGTGAAACATCATCTGGCGGCGGGGATTGTGTTGACTGGCGGTGCTGCGCAAATGGAAGGCCTGGCGGCCTGCGCGCAGCGCGTGTTCCATACTCAGGTGCGTATTGGTGCGCCGCTCAATATTACTGGCTTAACGGATTACGCCCAGGAGCCGTATTATTCAACGGCGGTGGGGCTGCTGCACTACGGGAAAGAGACCCATTTAAGTGGTGAAGCAGAAGTTGAAAAACGCGTGTCAGTGGGTTCGTGGTTCAAAAGAATCAACAGCTGGCTGCGAAAAGAGTTTTAATTTTTTTCAGAGACCGTAGAGAATTAGCGGTTTCAGGCGACAGGCACAACGGAGAGAGATTATGTTTGAACCGATGGAATTAACCAACGACGCGGTGATTAAAGTCATCGGCGTCGGTGGCGGCGGCGGTAACGCCGTAGAGCATATGGTGCGCGAGCGCATCGAAGGGGTTGAGTTCTTCGCGGTGAATACCGACGCGCAGGCGTTGCGTAAAACAGCGGTGGGGCAAACCATTCAGATCGGTGGTGGTATCACCAAAGGTCTGGGCGCTGGGGCAAACCCTGAAGTTGGCCGTAACGCGGCGGAAGAGGATCGTGAAGCGCTACGCGCTGCGCTGGAAGGTGCTGACATGGTCTTTATCGCAGCGGGAATGGGCGGCGGTACCGGTACCGGTGCGGCACCTGTAGTGGCTGAAGTTGCAAAAGATCTGGGTATCCTGACCGTTGCTGTCGTGACCAAGCCTTTCAATTTTGAAGGCAAGAAGCGTATGGCATTTGCGGAGCAGGGGATTACTGAGCTGTCCAAGCATGTGGACTCGCTGATTACCATCCCTAACGACAAACTGCTGAAAGTGCTGGGTCGTGGTATTTCTTTGCTGGACGCATTTGGTGCGGCGAACGATGTTCTGAAAGGCGCAGTGCAGGGTATTGCCGAGCTGATTACGCGCCCGGGTCTGATGAACGTCGACTTTGCTGACGTGCGTACTGTGATGTCCGAAATGGGCTACGCGATGATGGGTTCTGGCGTTGCCAGCGGCGAAGATCGCGCGGAAGAAGCGGCCGAAATGGCGATTTCCAGCCCGCTGCTGGAAGATATCGATCTGTCTGGTGCGCGAGGCGTGCTGGTTAACATTACGGCGGGCTTTGACCTGCGTCTGGATGAGTTCGAGACTGTGGGTAACACTATCCGTGCGTTTGCATCGGATAACGCAACCGTGGTTATCGGTACTTCCCTTGACCCGGATATGAACGATGAACTGCGTGTCACTGTTGTTGCGACCGGTATCGGTATGGACAAGCGTCCGGAAATTACCCTGGTCACCAATAAACAAGCGCAGCAGCCGGTAATGGATCGCTATCAGCAGCACGGCATGCAGCCGATGCAGCAGGAGCAGAAACCAGCGAAAGTGGTTAACGACAATACGCCGCAGACCACCAAAGAGCCTGATTATCTGGATATTCCAGCGTTTTTGCGTAAACAAGCCGATTAAGAATTTGCTGGAAGTTGGGCTTCGTCGCTCTTTGTGCTAAACTGGCCGTCCGATTGTGTTATACAATTTGGATGGATTGGTAATTAGGCGAGATTATACGATGATCAAACAAAGGACACTTAAACGTATCGTTCAGGCGACTGGTGTCGGTTTACATACCGGCAAAAAAGTCACACTGACGTTGCGCCCTGCGCCGGCAAATACCGGGGTCATCTATCGTCGCACTGACTTAAATCCACCGGTAGACTTCCCGGCTGATGCTAAATCTGTGCGTGATACAATGCTCTGTACTTGTCTGGTCAACGAGCATGACGTGCGGATTTCAACCGTTGAGCACTTGAATGCTGCTCTGGCGGGTTTAGGCATCGACAACATTATTGTCGAAGTTGACGCGCCGGAAATTCCGATTATGGATGGCAGTGCAGCACCATTCGTTTACCTGCTGCTGGATGCAGGGCTCGAAGAGCTGAACAGCGCCAAAAAATTTGTTCGCATCAAAGAAACGGTGCGCGTTGAAGACGGTGACAAGTGGGCTGAGTTCAAACCGCATAACGGTTTCACACTCGACTTCACCATCGACTTTAACCACCCGGCAATTGATGCCAGTACGCAACGTTACGCAATGAACTTCTCTGCCGACGCGTTTATGCGCCAGATTAGTCGCGCGCGTACTTTCGGTTTCATGCGTGATATCGAATACCTCCAGTCTCGTGGACTGTGCCTGGGCGGTAGCTTCGATTGTGCCATCGTAGTTGATGATTATCGCGTACTGAACGAAGACGGCCTGCGTTTCGAAGATGAATTTGTTCGCCACAAAATGCTGGATGCAATTGGCGATCTGTTCATGTGTGGTCACAATATTATTGGTGCATTTACCGCTTATAAATCTGGTCATGCGCTGAATAATAAACTGTTGCAGGCTGTTCTGGCGAAACAGGAAGCCTGGGAATATGTGACTTTCGAAGACGAAGCAGAACTGCCGCTGGCATTCAAAGCCCCGTCAATGGTTCTGGCGTAACGCCATAACCTCAAAATCGACTGGTTAACCTGGCACTCTCTCCGGTCAGGGAAACCAGTCGTTTTTATTTGTGCATTTCATCAAAAACGCCGGTGCGCGAATTAAATTCAAAACCTTTCTCCCGCTTTTTTTAGCGCGACTGCTGCTTTCCTGTCCAGTTTTCTGCCTTGCTATGCCCGAATACTGCTGTGGCGTGATGGCTTTAGTGGTAAGATTTGGGGCGCAAAACGACATACACTGACGCATTTTGAGACAGGTGTGATTTTAGGGTGGAGCAAGTGAGCGGAATACTGACGCGCTGGCGACAATTTGGCAGACGCTATTTCTGGCCGCATCTCTTATTAGGGATGGTCGCGGCGAGTTTTGGTTTGCCTGCACTTGCCTGCAATACAGAAACGGCTCAGCCAGCGCGCGAAACGACCCGCAATCACGATAACGCCAGCGCGGTCAATTTCAGCAGCTTTGCCTTGCTGGAAGCCAAACGTCGTCCGAATTTCACCGTCGACTACTGGCATCAACATGCCATTCGCACCGTTATTCGCCACCTTTCGTTCGCCATGGCACCGCAAGCGCTGCCGGTGGCAACGGAAGAGCCGTTGCCGATTCAGGCACATCATCTTGCTTTGCTGGACACGCTCAGCGCGCTGCTGACGCTGGAAAGTAAGCCACCAGCAATTGTTCGTCTTGCTGTCCAAACCACTTTCGTACCGCATACCGCGTTTCGCGTTTCCACCTGGATAAGCCAGGTACAAGGTATCCGCGCCGGGCCTCAGCGTCTCAGCTAAAAAACGAGTCTTTTTATCCATTTTTTAGCTCCGTAAAACGGGGCGCTTGAGATTTTTATTATGCTTACCAATTTGTTAACTAAAGTATTCGGTAGTCGTAACGATCGTACGCTGCGTCGCATGCGTAAAACTGTTGCCCAGATTAACGCCATGGAACCGGCCATGGAGCAGCTCAGCGATGACGAGCTGAAAGGTAAAACTGCTGAGTTTCGCGCACGTCTGGAAAAAGGCGAAAGCGTAGATAGCCTGCTACCAGAAGCGTTCGCCGTCGTGCGAGAAGCGAGTAAACGCGTGTTCGGCATGCGCCATTTCGACGTGCAACTGCTGGGCGGTATGGTGCTTAACGATCGCTGTATCGCAGAGATGCGTACCGGTGAAGGGAAAACGTTAACCGCAACATTGCCGGCCTACCTGAACGCCCTGAGCGGTAAAGGCGTGCACGTCGTAACGGTGAACGACTATCTGGCGCAACGTGACGCCGAAAATAACCGTCCACTGTTTGAATTCCTCGGCCTGAGCGTTGGCATCAACCTGCCGGGCATGCCGTCTGTCGCTAAGCGCGAAGCCTACGCCGCTGACATTACTTACGGTACGAACAACGAATACGGCTTCGATTACCTGCGCGATAACATGGCGTTCAGCCCTGAAGAACGCGTGCAACGTAAACTGCACTACGCACTGGTGGATGAGGTCGACTCCATCCTGATCGATGAAGCGCGTACTCCGCTGATCATCTCTGGTCCGGCGGAAGACAGCTCCGATCTGTATAAAAAAGTGAACAAAATCATCCCGCATCTGATTCGTCAGGAGAAAGAAGATTCTGACACTTTCCAGGGTGAAGGCCACTTCTCCGTAGACGAGAAAGCGCGTCAGGTTACCCTGACCGAACGTGGTCTGGTGCTGATTGAAGAGCTGCTGGTAAAAGAAGGCATCATGGAAGAGGGCGAGTCGCTCTACTCTCCTGCGAATATCATGCTGATGCACCACGTCACTGCTGCTCTGCGTGCCCACGCGCTGTTTACCCGCGATGTTGACTACATCGTGAAAGATGGCGAAGTCATTATCGTTGATGAACACACCGGACGTACCATGCAGGGTCGTCGCTGGTCCGATGGTCTGCACCAGGCCGTTGAAGCCAAAGAAGGCGTGGAAATCCAGAATGAAAACCAGACTCTGGCTTCGATCACCTTCCAGAACTATTTCCGCCTGTATGAAAAACTCGCCGGGATGACCGGTACTGCGGATACCGAAGCGTTCGAATTCAGTTCAATCTATAAACTGGATACCGTTGTCGTTCCGACTAACCGCCCAATGATCCGTAAAGATATGCCGGATCTGGTCTATATGACTGAAGCGGAAAAAATTCAGGCGATTATCGAAGACATTAAAGAGCGTACGGCTAAAGGTCAGCCAGTGCTGGTGGGGACTATCTCCATCGAAAAATCAGAAGTTGTGTCCAATGAGCTGACAAAAGCGGGCATCAAGCACAACGTTCTGAACGCCAAATTCCACGCCAAAGAAGCAGATATCGTGGCGCAAGCGGGATACACCGGTGCGGTGACCATTGCGACGAACATGGCCGGTCGTGGTACGGATATCGTGCTGGGCGGGAGCTGGCAGGCTGAGCTGGCTGAGATCGAAGATCCAACGCCTGAGCAAATCGCCAAAGTGAAAGCCGACTGGCAGGTGCGTCACGATGCAGTGCTGGCGGCGGGCGGCCTGCACATTATCGGTACTGAGCGTCACGAATCACGCCGTATCGATAACCAGTTGCGTGGTCGTTCTGGTCGTCAGGGTGATGCGGGTTCCTCCCGTTTCTACCTCTCCATGGAAGATGCGCTGATGCGTATTTTCGCCTCCGACCGTGTTTCCGGCATGATGCGTAAGCTGGGGATGAAGCCGGGTGAAGCGATTGAACACCCGTGGGTCACCAAAGCCATTGCCAACGCCCAGCGTAAAGTGGAAAGCCGCAACTTTGACATTCGTAAGCAACTGCTGGAATACGATGATGTGGCCAACGATCAGCGCCGCGCGATTTACACCCAGCGTAACGAATTGCTGGACGTATCTGATGTTAGCGAAACGATTACCAGCATTCGTGAAGATGTCTTTAAAGCGACTATTGATGGTCATATTCCGCCGCAGTCTCTGGAAGAGATGTGGGATGTTCCTGGTCTGCAGGAACGTCTGAAAAGCGACTTCGACCTCGACCTGCCGATCGCAGAATGGCTGGATAAAGAGCCGGATCTGCATGAAGAAACGCTGCGTGAACGTATTCTGCAAAGCGCGGTTGAAACCTATCAGCGCAAAGAGGAAGTTGTTGGCGCAGAGATGATGCGTCACTTCGAAAAAGGCGTAATGCTGCAAACGCTTGATTCCTTGTGGAAAGAGCACCTGGCGGCGATGGATTATCTGCGTCAGGGTATCCACCTGCGTGGCTATGCGCAAAAAGATCCGAAGCAGGAATATAAGCGTGAATCTTTCGCCATGTTTGCTGCGATGCTGGAGTCGCTGAAATACGAAGTCATCAGCACGCTGAGTAAGGTACAGGTGCGTATGCCGGAAGAAGTGGAAGAGATGGAGCAGCAGCGCCGTCAGGAAGCTGAACGTCTGGCGCAGATGCAGCAACTGAGCCACCAGGATGACGAATCCGCCGCTGCGGCTGAACTTGCCGCACAAACTGGCGAACGCAAAGTAGGGCGCAACGATCCGTGCCCGTGTGGTTCCGGTAAAAAATACAAACAGTGCCACGGGCGTCTGGCATAACGCGTTAATAATAATTACGAAGGCGCAGATATCTGCGCCTTTTTTATGGGATCTGCAGAATGAAAATACTCAACATCGCCGTAGGGATCATCCGTAATCCGCAAGGAGAAATCTTTATTACCCGGCGAGCCGCCGATGCGCATATGGCAAATAAACTGGAATTCCCCGGCGGCAAGATTGAAGCCGGTGAAACCCCTGAGCAGGCTATGATCCGCGAATTACAGGAAGAAGTGGGTATAACACCTGTTGAAGCGGTACTGTTTGATAAGCTGGAATATCAGTTCCCGGATCGCCATATCACGTTGTGGTTCTGGCTGGTAGAGCGCTGGGAAGGGCAGCCCTGGGGTAAAGAGGGACAACCAGGCGAGTGGATAGCGCAGGATAAGCTGAATGCGGAAGATTTCCCGCCGGCGAATGAACCCGTTATCACCAGGCTGGCGCAGCGCTAAGCAACACGCCAGCTGGTTTGTTGGCGATTACGGCTGCTCTTCACTCCAGTCATCGCTGTCGGAGAGATCGCCTGAACTTGGAATGCGCTTCTCTTCTGCAGCCCATTCACCTAAGTCAATAAGCTGGCAGCGTTTGGAGCAGAAGGGGCGAAACGGGCTTTCTTCACCCCAGACCACAGATTTGCCGCAGGTTGGGCAGTTAACCATCGTAGCTTCAGTCATTACGGAACTCCTTAACAGCAGGCCAGTTCAAAATCCAGCCGCTCCGGTACCAGGCCGTTTTCGCTGTCGAGGGGCATAAAACGTATAGCAAAGCGGCTCTTATGGCCGGAAATTTGTGGATATAAACGCTCTTTCAAAGGCAATTGCAGGCGCAGCAGGTCGGCATCTTCGCCATTATCCTGGTAAAAACCATTCAGGCTGGTCTGGCGACGAAATGGTGCAGCGTTGCGAATAAGATCAAGGATCAGCGATAGCGTTGCGCGCAGCGGTTCAAGGCTTGCAAGCCATATTTCGATTTGCGCATCGCGCTGTTCTTGCGGTAAGTGCAGCCACATATGCAACGTGGGCAAATCGAAACTACAACATCCGCCGGGGATACTCAGGCGCTGTCGCACCAGCCCAATCAGGCGATCTTCACGTAATAACTGACCGATGCGTGGTGCGGTCATCAACACAGCGCCGCTCTCTTTCAACTGCTGGCGGATAGCCTCAATACGATTGAGATCAACGCCGGGCACTTCGCTCCAGGCGCGCAGTTTACGTTGCTGACGTTCCAGCTCTTTCAGTAATTCAGTGCGGGTATCGCCCCGCTCAAACACATCCAGCAATTCACCTACGTTGCGGAAAAAGTGCAGCGCGCCTGCGTGATCGCTCACCGGTAAATGAACCGAAAGTTGTTGCAGTAAAAACTCAACGCGCAGCCAGGTACGCATCTTTTCATTAAGCGGATGTTCAAAAAGGATGTGGGTGTGCATTACGGTTTTTCCTGTGATACGGCCTGCGAAGCATAACGTAGATAGGCTGCATGCAGGCGGGCAACATCCGATGCTATCGCATCTGGTGCGCCATTATTGTCAATAACATCATCCGCGATGGCAAGTCGCGCTTCACGCGTGGCCTGAGCCGTGAGAATTTTTTCTGCATGTTCTCGGCTCACGCCATCGCGCTGCATGGTGCGTAAAATTTGTGTCTCAACCGGGACGTCGACGACTAAAACGCGATCGGCTTTATCATAAAGCTGGTTTTCCACCAGCAACGGAACAACCCACAGTACATAAGGTGACGTCGCTTGCGCAATCTGGTGCCGGGTCAGTTTTTGAATAAGCGGGTGGAGTAAACCGTTTAGCCATGCTTTATCGGCTGGGGATGCAAAAATATGTTCGCGCAACAAACGACGATTCAGTGATCCGTCCTTAAGCAGCATTTCAGCGCCGAAATGTCCGACAATGGCGCGTAATGCTTCGGTTCCGGGTTCCACAACCTGACGTGCGATAATATCCGCGTCGATAACATTAACACCCAATTCAGCAAAGGCATTTGCCACGGTGCTTTTACCGCTGCCGATGCCGCCAGTTAACGCGACCGTATACCCCATAACGCTTAGTCCTAAAATAGCCTGCCATTCACCACTCTGCGTCTTTTTTCCTGCTTTCGTAACGGTATTTTGCCGTCTCTGATAAGAGAAAAACGCAAAAGTGCTAATATAATTATTAAATTATTCAGTTGGTTGTGATTAAAGCAAGCGACAATGAAATCAATTAACCCAAACTTGCCTGTTCACCAGGTAAATTTATAGGATTGTAGCGTAAAAAAAGAGAATTTCGCAGTCTTGCACGGTCCTTATTAGCGCGTATGATAGCGTCACTGGAGTTGTGAGTTTGTCATGTCGCCATTAACCCCAGGAATCTGCACACATGCGTATTGAAGAAGATCTGAAATTAGGTTTCAAAGACGTTCTTATCCGCCCTAAACGTTCTACCCTCAAAAGCCGTTCCGATGTTGAACTGGAGCGCAAATTCACATTTAAACATTCCGGGATGAACTGGTCCGGCGTACCCGTTATCGCTGCCAATATGGATACCGTTGGCACGTTTGCGATGGCGAAAGCGTTGGCGTCCTTCGATATTCTTACCGCTGTACACAAACACTACTCTGTTGAAGACTGGAAAGCCTTTATTCAGCGTGAGTCTGCTGATGTGCTGCGTCATGTGATGGTTTCTACTGGCACATCCGATGCCGATTTCGAAAAAACCAAACAGATCCTCGCGTTACATGCAGATCTGAATTTTGTCTGCATCGATGTGGCGAACGGTTACTCAGAACATTTCGTGCAGTTCGTTGCTAAAGCACGTGAAGCCTGGCCGAATAAAACTATCTGTGCCGGTAACGTCGTCACGGGTGAAATGTGTGAGGAGCTGATTCTTTCCGGCGCCGACATCGTGAAAGTGGGTATCGGCCCGGGTTCTGTGTGCACCACTCGCGTAAAAACCGGCGTCGGTTACCCTCAGTTGTCTGCGGTGATCGAGTGTGCCGATGCGGCTCACGGCCTCGGGGGGCAGATTGTCAGTGACGGTGGCTGTACCGTACCTGGCGATGTGGCGAAAGCTTTCGGCGGCGGCGCGGATTTCGTTATGCTGGGCGGTATGCTGGCGGGCCATGAAGAGAGTGGTGGTACCATCGTTGAAGAAAACGGTGAGAAATTTATGCTTTTCTATGGCATGAGCTCTGAATCCGCCATGAATCGCCACGTTGGTGGTGTTGCAGGTTACCGCGCGGCGGAAGGCAAAACCGTGAAGCTGACGTTGCGTGGCCCGGTGGAAAATACCGCGCGCGATATCCTCGGTGGTTTGCGTTCAGCCTGTACTTATGTTGGCGCTTCCCGCCTGAAAGAGCTGACCAAACGCACCACCTTTATCCGCGTTCAGGAGCAGGAAAACCGCGTTTTCAATAGCCTCTGACGAGTTTGCAGGCGCACAGCGTTGCGCCTGCATTATCTGCCACCACTCATCGCATCTCCCAGATGAAAGATGGGCAAATACATTGCCACAACTAATACCCCGATAATAAGCCCAGTAACCACCAGTAATAGCGGTTCCAGCACTGCGGCCAGACCATCAGCCTGACGCTGGGTTTGTTCGCTATGATGCCGGGCCAAATTCTCCAGCATGCTGTCCAGCGCGCCAGAAACTTCCCCTGTGCGAACCAACTGAATGCACAATGGTGGGAATTCACCACTCTGTTGTAACGCTGCCGAAATAGCCGCACCCTGAGTAATTTCCTGATGCGCGCGTTGCAGCACCGCCTGCCAGTAAGGGCAGGAGAGAGTTTCCCGTACGCTCTCCAGCCCTTGCAAAAACGCGATCCCCGCACGCTGCGTCAGTGCCAGGACGGTAAATATCTGGCTCAGGCGCTGGCCACGAAGCAGCGGGCCAATGATCGGGCTTGCCAGTAGTAACCGCTGCCGATGGCATTGCCAGCCTGTATGGTTGCGCAGCATCCGTAAAGCACCACCTGTTAATAATGCGCACACCATTAAGGGCAGTGCCGCTTGCTGCATGATCGCAGCACCCGCAATGACACCTCGCGTCAGCATCGGCAGCGGGGTATTGAATGTCCGGTAAATGGCGGTGAATTCCGGTAGTACCAGATAGATCATGGCCAGCACCACGACGGCAGTCAGTGCGAGGATGATTAACGGATAGCGCAGCGCTTTTTTCACTTTCAGTGTTAACTCTCGCTGCGCTTTTTGCTGGCTGGCGAGTTTAAAGCAGCACTCATCCAGCTTGCCGGTTAATTCACCGGTGCGAATCATTGCCAGCCAGAGCGGTGGAAACACTTCTGGCCATTGGCGCAGTGCAGCGGAGAAGGTTTCACCCTGCTCCAGCGCTTGTGCCAGATGATGTAACAATGCGCGCCACTGCTTTGCAGGGTGCTGTTCAGCCAGAAGTTGTAACCCTTCCGGCAGCGTGAGTCCTGCCCGCAGTAAGGTTGCCAGTTGATGAAGTAACTGGCTGCTGTGTTCCGGCTTCCAAAGTGCGCGCCGTATGACGCAGCGCTTTATCGCAAGCGGATGAATTTGCTGTTGGTTCAACAGCAACAGTGTGCTGGTGCGGTTTTCGCTCCAGAACAACCCACTTTGCAGTTCACCGCTTTTTTCGAGCCCGGACCATTGCCAGAGTTGTTTACTTGCCATCAGGGAAACCCAATATGCGCACCAGCTCCTCGAACGTGGTCAGCCCTTGTTCAACGGCGAGGCAGCCATGCTGAAAAAGCGTAGTCATCCCCCCTGCGCGTGCCCGCTGTTCGATCTCATCCGCGCTGAGATCGCTGGCGATGGCCTGGCGAACGTCCGGGGTGATGGCGAGTACTTCGAATAACGCGACGCGTCCATAGAAACCGTGATAGCACTGCTCACAACCTTCGGCGCGCCAGCGAGGCAGCGGGCGCGGCCACAGATTGTCGGGCAAATGGTTATTTTCCACTCCCAGCTTGCGGCAATGCGGGCACAGTTTTCTCACCAGCCGCTGCGCGACAACCAACGAAAGCGCGGAAGAGATCATCCAGCGCGCAACCCCCATTTGCTGAATGCGCACCAGCGTTTCGCTGGTCGAGTTGGTGTGTAATGTCGACAGCACCAGGTGGCCGGTTTGTGCGGCTTTGATGGCGATTTCCGCCGTTTCGCCATCGCGGATTTCGCCGACCATAATGATATCGGGATCCTGGCGCAGTAAGGCGCGCAGCACACTTTGAAAGGTCAACCCGGCACGCGGGTTAATCTGCGTCTGATTCAAACCGTTCAGCGGGATCTCGACCGGATCTTCAACGCTGCAGATGTTGACCTCCTGCTTGTTACGCGCCTGAAGTGCGCTGTATAGCGTTACTGTTTTACCACTGCCGGTAGGCCCGGTGACCAGCAACAGCCCCTGTGGTTGCGCCAGCGCGTTATTAAAGAGCCCCATTTGCGTTTCCGTCATACCAAGGGCGGCGATCTCCAGCGCCTGGTTAACTTGGTGCAAAAGCCGTAAGACGACTTTTTCGCCGTGGCGGCAGGGCAGGGTTGCGATACGAAACGAAACAGACTGCCCTGACAACTCGACATTGAACTGTCCATCCTGTGGGAGACGTCGTTCGGCGATATCAAGATTACCGAGCACTTTTAGCCTTGCTGTCAGGGTGCTGGCAAGTGTGCCGGGGAGCGGCGTTAAAGCATGCAGTACCCCGTCAACACGCAGGCGAATGACATACTGGGTTTCGCCGGGCTCAAAATGGATGTCGGAAGCGCGTAGCATCAGTGCCTGTTGCAGTGTGTGGTTTAAAATTTCTACCGCAGAGCCGCTCTCTTCTTTGGGCTCTTGTATTACCGGTACTGGGGGCTGCGCGGTTACCTGCTGGTGCTTATCCATCTGTTCCGGTGTCCAGCAGCGGATATCGATGCGTTTTTGCACCGCGAATTGCAGCGATTCCATCAGCTCTGTGCTGGGGCTATCCACAACGGCAATAGTGAGCACATCGATTTCGTTATTGAGCACAACCGCATTGTGGCGCTGGCAGAGCGCGATAAGTTTTTCCTCTTTCATTGCTGCTCCTTAGCGTCCGGTACGGAAAACATCTTCGCAAGCCTGTTGCAGTGCGCTATCCGCCTGCGTATTGCATGTGCGCGTCCAACCCTGCATACCCTCGGCACTGTTCCACTGTGGCGTCATGACCACACTCAGCCCGTTCAGGCTCTCTTGCCCGGTCAGCGTGACGATGCCTTTTGCAACGCTCATGGCAGAAACATATCGCGTGGTTGTTGGCGCGGGGATGCCATTACTGCTGGCATCGCAGGTATCTAGGCCACCGCGCTCCAGCGCGCATAACTCGATTGCGGTGCGATAGGGGACATAGGCTTGCAGCATGTCGGTTAGCGCGGCTTTACGCAGGTAGTTTTGGTAGGCAGGAATACCGATAGCGCTCAAAATGGCAATGATGCCAATAACCACCATCAGCTCAATTAAGGTGAATCCTTGCTGTCTGTTCATAAACGGCTCCTTGTTTTGAGCCGCTACTCTGTCAGCCCCTGGACTGGCTGGCGAGACGCAAAAAGAAGAGTGGGAAAGAGGCTTCCAGCGTTGTTGATGAAATTGCAGTTCACAACAAAAAAGGTGCGAGTTAGCACGCAAAAAAAACGGGCCTGTGGCCCGTTCAAAAGTGAGGACTAACGAAAGCGCATTGACAGGTCGAGCGCGCGAACATGTTTGGTGAGTGCCCCGACCGAGATGTAATCAACACCGGTTTCGGCGTATTCGCGCAGGGTTTCCTGCGTCACGTTGCCGGAAACTTCCAGCCGTGCCTGACCATGGGTACGCTTCACGGCTTCGCGCATTTGTTCAGTGGCGAAGTTATCCAGCATGATGATGTCCGCGCCGGCTTTCAGGGCGTCATCCAGCTCTTCCAGCGATTCCACCTCGACTTCAACCGGCACATCCGGATGCATCCAGAAGGCTTGCTCAACAGCCTTACGTACAGAACCCGCAGCGATAATGTGGTTCTCTTTGATGAGGAATGCATCGGATAGACCCAGCCGATGGTTCGCACCGCCACCGCATAGCACCGCGTATTTCAGGGCGGTGCGCAGCCCCGGCAGCGTTTTGCGGGTATCCAGCAGCTGTGTTTTAGTACCGCTGAGTAGATCCACATAGCGGCGTACTTCGCTGGCGACACCGGAAAGTGTCTGGACAAAATTGAGCGCGGTACGCTCGCCGGTCAACAACACGCGCGAAGGGCCTTCAAGCTCAAATAGCGGCTGGTTAGCGTGAATCACGTCGCCATCCGCGACATGCCAGGTGATGGCGACATCATCGCCCGCCAGTTGAATAAAGACCTCTTCAACCCAGCGTTTGCCGCAGAATACGCCGTCTTCACGGGTGATGATCACCGCATGAGAGCGGTTCTCTGGCGGTAACAATTGCGCGGTAATGTCGTTATTTGCATCGACTTCTCCACCCAAGTCTTCACGCAGGGCCTGAGCCACGGCGGCGGGGATATCCAGCTCGATGCGTTCGAGCAGCGCGTCACGTCGGTGATCGGGGTTATAGCGGCGAGGCGGCATGATAAACTCCAAAAAGGGTAACGAATCACAAAGTTAGGTGATGTCCTGCTGGCAACGCCATTACGGGACACAGTGCAAACATGCTACTCTGAAGCGTGTTTCAGCACCATCCTCTATAAGGAGTTCCTTATGCAGTTACGCAAGGGCTGGCTGGTTGAGGCGCGGCATGTGCCGTCTCCCCATTTTGATTGCCGCCCGGACGATGAACAGCCTTCATTACTGGTGGTACATAATATTAGCTTGCCCCCCGGTAAATTTGGCGGCCCGTGGATAGACGCGCTGTTCACCGGCACGCTGGATGCCAGCGCCGATCCGTTCTTCGAAGAGATTGTTCATCTGCGCGTTTCCGCACACTGCCTGATTCGCCGTGATGGCGAGATTGTGCAGTATGTGCCTTTTGATAAACGCGCCTGGCATGCGGGCGTCTCTTCGTATCATGGGCGGGAACGCTGTAACGACTTTTCCATTGGTATCGAGCTTGAGGGCACCGATCATCTGCCTTATACCGATGCGCAATACCGCCAACTGGCGGCGGTGACACGAACGGTGATTGAGCTTTACCCGTCGATTGCCGACAATATGACCGGGCATAGCGATATCGCCCCCGAACGCAAGACCGATCCCGGGCCGGCTTTTGATTGGGCGAGATTTCGTGCGCTGGTTGCCGGTATGTCAGAAAAGGAGATGCCATGACGTTATTCACCCTGTTGCTGGTATTAGCAGCAGAACGGCTGTTTAAACTGGGCGAGCACTGGCAACTGGATCATCGGATGGAAGTGCTGTTCCGGCGGGTAAAACACTACTCGATGTTCAGAACGTTGCTGATGACCGCGCTGGCGATGCTGGTCACCTTCCTGATTTTGCGCGCATTGTATGGGCTGTTTTTCAATGTTCCGCTGCTGGTGGTGTGGATTTTGCTCGGCGTGTTGTGTATCGGCGCGGGTAAAGTGCGGCTGCACTATCACGCCTATCTGAAAGCGGCAGCGCGCAATGACGCACATGCTCACACGGCAATGGCGAATGAGCTGACGCTGATCCACGGCGTGCCGCCAGGCTGCGACGAGCGCGAGTTTCTGCGCGAGCTGCAAAACGCGCTGGTGTGGATCAACTTCCGTTTTTATCTCGCGCCAATGTTCTGGTTTATCGTCGGTGCGTCGTGGGGACCCGTGTTGCTGGTCGGTTACGCCTCATTGCGTGCGTGGCAATACTGGCTGGCGCGTTACAAAACGCCAAACGAGCGTCAGCAGTCTGGCATTGACGCCATTTTGCATCTGCTGGATTGGATACCGGTGCGCCTCGCGGGTGTGGTCTACGCGCTGGTCGGACACGGTGAAAAAGCGCTCCCGGCCTGGTTTGCCTCGTTGGGCGATCGCCATACTTCACAATACCAGGTGCTGACGCGTCTTGCGCAGTTCTCGCTGGCGCGCGAGCCGCACACCGATAAAGTCGAAACGCCGAAAGCCGCTGTCTCAATGGCGAAAAAAACGTCGCTGGTGCTGGTGGTCGTGGTGGCGCTGTTAACGATTTACGGCACGCTGATTTAACCGCGTGCCGCAGTATCACTGATTATCCGCTGCCGGGATGCCGAAATCGGGCATCCCGTTTTCTTGCCAGCGAATTGTTTTCAGGCGGGTATGGCGATTGGGATCGTAAAGCGGATCGCCTTCAATTTCGGTGTAATTCCGTGCGTGATAGACCAGCACATCTTCCCCTTCCGGCGTTTGCGTAAAACTGTTGTGCCCCGGGCCGTACTGGCGGTTTTCATAACTGGTTTTAAACACCGGCTGCGGCGATTTATGCCAGTTTTTGGGATCCTGCGGGTTGGCGGTGATATCGATCCACAACAAGCCCATACAGTAATTTTCGTCGGTGGCGCTGGCGGAATAACTCACAAAGAGTTTATCGCCGTGGAACAATACCGCCGGGCCTTCATTGACCAGAAAACCACGACACTCCCAGTCAAATTCCGGTTTGCTTAACATTACCGGTTCGCCTTTCAGCGTCCACGGGTTTTCCATTTCCGCCAGGTAGAGGTTGGAGTTCCCGGCAATATGCGGCGCTTTTTGCGCCCATAAATACCAGCGTTTCCCCTGATGCTCAAAGGTGGTGGCATCGAGCGCAAAGGTATCGAAAGGCGTTTTTACCTGGCCTTTTTCGACCCAGCGACCGCTGAGCGGATCGGCATCCGCGCACTCCAGAACGAACATGCGGTGCTGGAACATATTCAGCGCATCCAGCGCTTTGGTCGAGGTCGCGGCAAAGTAGAGATACCATTTGCTATCAATGTGATGCAGCTCCGGTGCCCAGATAAGCTCGCTCATTGGGCCGCTTTGCGGTTTGCGCCAGACTACCACGCCCTCGGCATCCCGCAGGCCTTCCAGCTTACTGGCGCGGCGGATCTCCAGCCGGTCATATTCCGGCACCGAGGCAACGAAGTAATACTCGCCTTGATGGCGCAGGATAAACGGGTCGGCGCGCTGTTCAATAAACGGGTTCGGCCAGTTATTCATTATGCATTCCTTACGTTATCGCCCGCCGGTAAATGCTGATTTTCGGTCAGTTCATGGTAGTTGACGCGGCGTTTTTCCAGATCCGCCTGAATCTGTTTCATCAATTCACGGTCGACTTTCAGTAAGCGCACCACGCCTGCGGTGATCAGGTAGCCGACGCCCGGAATAATGGTAAACAGCAGCATGATGCCGTTAATGGCGCTGGCGCTTTGCTGTTTGGCTCCGGCGTCATAGCCATACCAGGAGAGCAGGAAACCGACCATCGCCCCGGCAACTGCCAGCCCCACTTTCAGGAAGAACAGGTTGCCGGAGAAGCTCATACCGGTAATGCGTTTGCCGGTTTTCCACTCGCCGTAATCATCGACATCCGCCATCAGCGACCAGTGTAGCGGGGAAGGGATCTGATGCAGAATGTTCAGCAGGAAGTAGAGCACCACAATCAGCACCGTGGCGTGCGGGTCAAAGAAGTAAAAGGCGCAGGAGAAGACCGCCAGCACGATATTGGTCCAGAAGAAGACTTTCAGTTTACACCAGCGGTCGGTCAGCACTTTTGCCAGCATACTGCCGAGCATCATGCCGACCACGCCAAGGCTAATAAACATCGTCGCGAAATGGGTGCTTTCCCCCATCACCCAGGTGACGTAATACATGGTGGCCGCCATGCGGATAAAACCAGGGCAAACATTGCAGAGCGTCAGCAGGAGGATGCGCACCCACTGATCGTTTTTCCACACGTCTTTGAAATCTTTTTTCAGATCATCATTGGTTGGTACTGCCGGGCGGATACGTTCGCGCACGGTGGCAAAGCAGAACAGGAACATACACATGCCGATAAACGCCAGCACCGTCATCGCCATCTGGTAGCCTTTGGCTTTATCCGCACCGCCGAACCACTCGGCCATCGGCAGCAGCGTGAGCGACAACAGCAGGGTGGCAATACCGACCATCACAAAGCGATACGACTGGCAGGCAACGCGCTCTTTCGGGTCGTTAGTGATAACACCGCCCAGCGAGCAGTAGGGGATATTGATCGCGGTATAGGTCAGCGACAACAGGAAATAGGTGACAAAGGCATAGATAACTTTGCTGTTATAAGTCCATTCCGGCGTGGTGAACATCAGCACGCTGAAGACGGCGTAAGGTACGGCTATCCACAACAGCCACGGGCGAAAACGGCCATATTTACTTTGTGTCCGGTCAGCGAGCGCCCCCATTAGCGGGTCAGTCACCGCATCAATCACGCGAATCGACAGCAGTAATACCCCAACCAGCGCAGGTGCGAGGCCGAAGATATCAGTATAGAAATAGTTAACAAACAGCATGATAGCGCCAAAGATAATGTTGCATCCGGCGTCGCCCATGCCATAGCCAATCTTTTCTTTAACAGACAGTTTGTTGTTGTCCATTGCCGGTTCTCCCTTTGAGATATGGCATGAAGTATTTGTCTGTAAATTTTTGTTTGCGTAGCAGGATCAGGCCGCAGAGATGGACAAAATGGCTATGGGAAGGAAAGTGTGAGGAAGGTAACACAGTGATAACCCCCCTCTCTCGGGCGGGAGAGGGGGAGTGGGTAAGGATTAATGCGCTTTCACGGCATTGGCGTTTTTCTGTTTCAGCAGGTAGCCGACGCCGAGGATGGCAATCCACACCGGGATCAGATAGACGGAGATCGCCATGCCGTCTGTCATCAGCATGATCACCAGTACCGCTGCCATAAAGATCAGGCAGATCCAGTTCCCCAGCGGGTAGAACAGCGCCGGGAAACGCGGCGTAACCCCTTGCTGCTGCTTGGCGCGGCGAAAACGCATGTGCGCCAGGCTAATCATTGCCCAGTTGATCACCAGCGCGGAAACCACCAGCGCCATCAGCAGACCAAACGCGGATTCCGGGGCGAAGTAGTTGATCAGCACACACAGCGCGGTAAACAGCGCAGAGGTGATGATGGTGTTCACCGGCACGCCGCGTTTATCCACGTGTTGCAGTATTTTCGGCGCGTTGCCCTGTTTCGCCAGACCGAACAGCATACGGCTGTTGCAGTACACGCAGCTGTTATAAACAGAGAGCGCGGCAGTCAGCACCACAATGTTCAACGCGTTGGCCACAAACGAGTCACCCAGTTCATGGAAGATCAGCACAAACGGGCTGGTGTCAGCCGTAACACGCGTCCACGGCAGCAGGGAGAGCAGCACAGCCAGCGAACCCACATAGAAAATCAGAATGCGGTAGATAACCTGGTTGGTGGCTTTCGGAATGCTTTGTTCCGGGTTATCGGCTTCTGCGGCGGTGATCCCCACCAGTTCCAGACCACCGAAGGAGAACATGATGATCGCCATCATCATCACCAGCCCACCGATGCCGTGCGGCAGGAAACCGCCCTGTTCCCACAGGTTACGCACGGTGGCTTGGGGGCCAGCGCTGCCGCTAAACAGCAACCAGCCGCCAAATACGATCATCGCGACAACCGCGAAAACCTTAATAATGGCGAACCAGAACTCCATCTCACCAAACACTTTCACGTTGGTCAGGTTGATGGCGTTGATAATGACAAAGAATACGGCGGCGGAAACCCATGTTGGAATTTCTGGCCACCAGAACTGCACATATTTTCCGACGGCGGTAAGCTCCGCCATCGCCACCAGCACGTACAGCACCCAGTAGTTCCAGCCGGAAGCAAAGCCTGCAAAGTTGCCCCAATATTTGTAAGCGAAGTGGCTGAATGAGCCTGCTACCGGCTCTTCAACCACCATTTCGCCAAGCTGGCGCATGATGAGAAACGCGATAAAACCGGCAATGGCATAACCCAGAATTATCCCCGGACCGGCAGATTGAATGACGGATGCGCTGCCCAGAAACAGGCCAGTCCCAATAGCGCCACCCAGCGCGATAAGCTGAATGTGGCGGTTCTTAAGGCCGCGCTTTAGCTGATCGCCGTGCTGTTGACCTTCCATTATGAAACCTCGTGTGTGGTTGTTATTTGTACGCTGCGGTTTGCGTGTAATAAATAAATTCCGTTTTTTGTATTTTTTTGTTTACGAAATGTCGACGTGTTTTTTCGTCAATCCCTTTCATAGGGCTCAGAATAGTGATAAGTGCGCGGGAATGCATCTGCTTTATGAAACTCTGATGACGAGCGGATAAAAAAGAAACCGTTTCTGCGTACCCCATCTACTCCCTCAATGGCCTTATTTCTTTGTTTTATGCGCATTAAAAGAATATTTATTCATATATTGGCGAACTGAATCGGTTCATATGCCTTAATTGGCGTTTCAGGAAAGTTAAAACTGCCTCTTTCGTGGTAAACGAGGCATTTGTGCAAGGTTACATCTTTGAAACGCTATTTCTGTAACATTGTTAAAATGTGCGTGGTTTCCTGATTTCAATCAAAACCTGTATGGACAGAAGGTGAATACTTTGTTACTTTAGCGTCAAGAACATGAAATTGGTAAGACCAATTTACTCCGGGCGAGTGGTAGAGACAGGGAACAATGGCCTACAGCAAAATCCGCCAACCAAAACTTTCCGATGTGATTGAGCAGCAACTGGAGTTTTTGATTCTCGAAGGTACGTTGCGTCCCGGCGAGAAACTGCCTCCAGAGCGCGAACTGGCCAAACAGTTCGATGTTTCTCGTCCTTCACTGCGCGAGGCCATTCAGCGCCTCGAAGCGAAAGGCCTGCTCCTTCGTCGCCAGGGTGGCGGTACTTTTGTCCAAAGCAGTCTGTGGCAAAGCTTCAGCGATCCGCTGGTTGAGCTTCTGGCCGATCATCCCGAATCCCAGTTTGACCTGCTTGAAACCCGCCACGCGCTGGAAGGCATTGCTGCATATTACGCGGCGCTGCGCAGCACCGATGAAGACAAAGCGCGGATCAGCGAGCTGCACCAGGCCATTGAGCGGGCGCAGCAGTCCGGGGATTTGGACGCGGAATCCAGTGCCGTCGTGCAGTATCAAATAGCCGTAACCGAGGCGGCACATAATGTTGTGCTGCTTCATCTGCTACGCTGCATGGAGCCCATGTTGGCGCAAAACGTTCGTCAGAACTTTGAATTGCTGTACGCGCGCCGCGAAATGCTGCCGCTTGTCAGCAACCATCGCTCGAGTATTTTCGCGGCGATCATGGCCGGGAAGCCGGAAGAGGCGCGTGAAGCGTCGCACCGTCACCTGGCGTTTATTGAAGAGATTTTGCTGGATCGTAGCCGTGAGCAGAGCCGTCGTGAACGCTCGCTTCGCCGGTTAGAGCAGAGAAAGAATTAAGATTTTCTGGTGCAGGTTGTACCGGAAGAGTTGTAACACCAGCGCCAAACTTTAGAGCGCGGCAACTAAACGCAGAACCTGTCTTATTGCACTTTTGTGGTTTGAACGAAAAGGCATGAGAATGCAATGGGACAGGTTCCAGACAAATCAACGTATTAGATAGATAAGGAATACCCCCCATGTCAGAACGTTTCCAAAATGACGTGGATCCGATCGAAACTCGCGACTGGCAACAGGCGATCGAATCGGTCATCCGTGAAGAAGGTGTTGAGCGTGCTCAGTATCTGATTGACCAGCTCCTTTCTGAAGCCCGCAAAGGCGGTGTGAAAGTGGCAGCTGGCACAGGGGCGAGCAACTATGTAAACACTATTGCCGTTGAAGATGAACCGGAATACCCGGGCAATCTGGAACTGGAACGCCGCATTCGTTCAGCTATCCGCTGGAACGCCATCATGACGGTTCTGCGCGCGTCCAAAAAAGACCTTGAGCTGGGCGGCCACATGGCGTCCTTCCAGTCTTCCGCGACCGTTTATGAAGTTTGCTTCAACCACTTCTTCCGCGCGCGTAACGAGAAAGACGGCGGCGACCTGGTGTACTTCCAGGGCCACATCTCTCCGGGCATCTACGCACGTGCATTCCTGGAAGGTCGTCTGACTGAAGAGCAGATGAACAACTTCCGTCAGGAAGTTCACGGTAAAGGCCTCTCCTCTTACCCGCACCCGAAACTGATGCCGGAATTCTGGCAGTTCCCGACCGTATCCATGGGCCTGGGCCCGATTGGTGCGATCTATCAGGCGAAGTTCCTGAAATATCTGGAACACCGTGGTCTGAAAGATACCTCTGAGCAAACCGTTTACGCCTTCCTCGGCGACGGTGAGATGGATGAGCCGGAATCCAAAGGCGCTATCACCATCGCCACCCGTGAAAAACTGGACAACCTGTGCTTCATCATCAACTGTAACCTGCAGCGTCTGGATGGCCCGGTAACCGGTAACGGCAAAATCATCAACGAACTGGAAGGCATCTTCGCAGGTGCTGGCTGGAACGTTATCAAGGTGATGTGGGGCGGTCGTTGGGATGAGCTGCTGCGTAAAGATACCAGCGGTAAACTGATCCAGCTGATGAACGAAACCGTCGACGGCGATTACCAGACCTTCAAATCCAAAGATGGCGCGTATGTGCGTGAGCACTTCTTCGGTAAATACCCGGAAACCGCAGCGCTGGTTGCAGACTGGACTGATGAGCAGATCTGGGCCCTGAACCGTGGCGGCCACGATCCGAAGAAAGTTTACGCGGCACTGAAAAAAGCGCGTGAAACCAAAGGTAAAGCGACTGTTATCCTGGCCCACACCATCAAAGGTTACGGCATGGGCGATACCGCAGAAGGTAAAAACATCGCTCACCAGGTTAAGAAAATGAACATGGACGGCGTGCGTTATATCCGCGATCGTTTCAATGTTCCGGTTACCGATGAGCAGGTTGAAAACCTCTCTTACATCACCTTCCCGGAAGGTTCTGAAGAGCACAAATACCTGCACGAACGTCGTCAGGCGCTGAAAGGCTACCTGCCGTCTCGTCAGCCGAACTTCACCGAAAAACTGGATCTGCCTGCGCTGGAAGACTTCTCCCAACTGCTGGAAGAGCAGAATAAAGAGATCTCCACCACTATCGCTTTCGTGCGTGCCCTGAACGTGATGCTGAAGAACAAGTCGATCAAAGATCGCCTGGTGCCGATCATCGCCGACGAAGCGCGTACCTTCGGTATGGAAGGTCTGTTCCGTCAGATTGGTATTTACAGCCCGAACGGCCAGCAGTACACCCCGCAGGACCGTGAGCAGGTTGCTTACTACAAAGAAGACGAGAAAGGTCAGATCCTGCAGGAAGGCATCAACGAACTGGGTGCTGGCGCATCCTGGCTGGCGGCTGCGACTTCTTACAGCACCAACAACCTGCCGATGATCCCGTTCTACATCTACTACTCCATGTTCGGGTTCCAGCGTATCGGTGACCTGTGCTGGCAGGCTGGCGACCAGCAGGCTCGTGGCTTCCTGATCGGTGGTACTTCTGGTCGTACGACCCTGAACGGCGAAGGTCTGCAGCACGAAGATGGTCACAGCCATATTCAGTCGCTGACTATCCCGAACTGTATCTCTTACGACCCGTCTTACGCGTACGAAGTGGCAGTCATCATGCATGACGGTCTGCAACGTATGTACGGTGAAGCGCAAGAGAACATTTACTACTACATCACCACGCTGAACGAAAACTACCACATGCCGGCGATGCCGGAAGGTGCCGAGGAAGGTATCCGCAAAGGTATCTACAAACTCGAAACCGTTGCCGGTAGCAAAGGTAAAGTTCAGCTGCTGGGCTCCGGTTCTATCCTGCGTCACGTGCGTGAAGCAGCGCAGATCCTGGCGAACGACTACGGCGTGGGCTCTGACGTGTACAGCGTCACCTCCTTCACTGAACTGGCGCGTGATGGCCAGGATTGTGAGCGCTGGAACATGCTGCACCCGCTGGAAACGCCGCGCGTTCCGTACATCGCTCAGGTGATGAACGGCGCACCGGCTGTGGCATCAACTGACTATATGAAACTGTTCGCCGAGCAGGTTCGTACTTACGTACCGGCTGATGACTACCGCGTACTGGGTACTGATGGCTTCGGTCGCTCCGACAGCCGTGAAAATCTGCGTCACCACTTCGAAGTTGATGCTTCTTACGTGGTGGTTGCAGCACTGGGCGAACTGGCTAAACGTGGCGAAATCGACAAGAAAGTGGTGGCGGAAGCAATCACCAAATTCAACATCGATGCAGAAAAAGTTAACCCGCGTCTGGCGTAAGAGGTAAAGAGATAATGGCTATCGAAATCAAAGTACCGGACATCGGGTCTGATGAAGTTGAAATCACCGAGATTCTGGTCAAAGTGGGCGACACCGTTTCCGCTGAACAGTCGCTGATCACCGTAGAAGGCGACAAAGCCTCTATGGAAGTTCCGTCTCCGCAGGCTGGCGTTGTTAAAGAGATCAAAGTCTCTGTTGGCGACAAAACCGAGACGGGCAAACTGATCATGATTTTCGATTCCGCCGATGGTGCAGCAGCCGCTGCACCTGCTCCGGCAGAAGAGAAGAAAGAAGCCGCTCCGGCCGCTGCTGCGCCAGCAACCGCGGCAGCGAAAGAAGTGAACGTCCCTGACATCGGCGGTGACGAAGTTGAAGTCACCGAAATTCTGGTGAAAGTGGGCGACACCGTTGCGGCAGAACAGTCTCTGATCACCGTAGAGGGCGACAAAGCCTCTATGGAAGTTCCGGCGCCGTTCGCAGGCACCGTGAAAGAGATCAAAATCAACACCGGCGACAAAGTCTCTACCGGCTCGCTGATCATGATCTTCGAAGTGGCGGGTGCTGCACCTGCTGCGGCTCCGGCTCAGGCAGCCGCTCCGGCTCAGGCAGCCGCTCCGGCTCAGGCAGCCGCTCCGGCTGCGGGGAGCGCACCGGCAGCTGCGGCTGGCGCGAAAGAAGTCAACGTACCTGACATCGGCGGTGACGAAGTAGAAGTGACCGAAGTGCTGGTGAAAGTGGGTGACAAAGTCTCCGCTGAACAGTCTCTGATCACCGTAGAAGGCGACAAAGCCTCTATGGAAGTCCCGGCACCGTTCGCCGGTGTTGTTAAAGAGCTGAAAGTGAACGTGGGCGACAAAGTCTCCACAGGCTCGCTGATCATGGTATTCGAAGTGGAAGGCGCTGCGCCTGCCGCGGCTCCGGCTGCCGCTCCGGCATCTGCTGCTGCCCCGGCTCAGGCTCAGGCTGCTAAACCTGCTGCGGCACCGGCTGCGAAAGCAGAAGGTAAATCTGACTTCGCGGAAAACGACGCTTACGTCCACGCTACTCCGCTGATCCGCCGCCTGGCGCGCGAATTCGGCGTTAACCTGGCAAAAGTGAAAGGCACCGGTCGTAAAGGCCGTATCCTGCGCGAAGACGTTCAGGCTTACGTGAAAGACGCAGTGAAACGCGCTGAATCCGCACCTGCCGCTGGCGCGACTGGCGGTTCTCTGCCGGGTCTGCTGCCGTGGCCGAAAGTGGACTTCAGCAAGTTCGGCGAAATCGAAGAAGTGGAACTGGGCCGTATCCAGAAAATCTCTGGTGCGAACCTGAGCCGTAACTGGGTGATGATCCCGCACGTTACGCACTTCGACAAAACCGATATCACCGATCTGGAAGCGTTCCGTAAACAGCAGAACGCCGAAGCTGAGAAGCGCAAACTGGATGTGAAATTCACCCCGGTTGTCTTCATCATGAAAGCCGTCGCTGCCGCGCTTGAACAAATGCCACGCTTCAACAGCTCGCTGTCTGAAGACGGTCAGCGCCTGACACTGAAGAAATACATCAACATCGGTGTTGCGGTGGATACCCCGAACGGTCTGGTTGTTCCGGTCTTTAAAGACGTGAACAAGAAGAGCGTTACCGAGCTGTCCCGCGAACTGACGGTGATTTCCAAGAAAGCGCGTGACGGTAAGCTGACCGCAGGCGAAATGCAGGGCGGTTGCTTCACCATCTCCAGCATCGGCGGCCTGGGAACTACCCACTTCGCGCCGATTGTGAACGCGCCGGAAGTCGCTATCCTGGGCGTCTCCAAATCTGCAATGGAGCCGGTCTGGAACGGTAAAGAGTTCGTACCGCGTTTGATGATGCCGATTTCGCTCTCCTTCGACCACCGTGTGATTGACGGTGCTGATGGGGCGCGTTTTATCACCATCATCAATAACATGCTGTCTGACATTCGCCGTCTGGTGATGTAATCGAAGAAGCCGGCCTGACGGCCGGCTTTTTTCTGGTAATCTCATAGGGCTGTTGGGGTTATCAGGGGCAAAAGGACAAATCGTTTGCCGTTTGTTGTTTCAAAATTGTTAACAATTTTGTAAACTGCGGGCGGATAGAACGTCCCGGTGGATGAAGGGCGACATGAAGTACCCCTGACCGCCGGAAATCAATAAGAGGTCATGATGAGTACTGAAATCAAAACTCAGGTCGTGGTACTTGGGGCAGGCCCGGCAGGTTACTCTGCTGCCTTCCGTTGCGCTGATTTAGGTCTG
Organism: Kosakonia sp. SOY2; assembly: GCF_027109175.1. NCBI lineage: Bacteria > Pseudomonadati > Pseudomonadota > Gammaproteobacteria > Enterobacterales > Enterobacteriaceae > Kosakonia > Kosakonia sp. SOY2. Next base: position 84,129 of record NZ_JAPVXH010000004.1, on the reverse strand, counting down.
GAAACCGTCATCGTTGAACGTTACAACACTCTCGGCGGTGTTTGTCTGAACGTGGGTTGTATCCCTTCTAAAGCGCTGCTGCACGTTGCAAAAGTTATCGAAGAAGCCAAAGCGCTGGCTGAACACGGTATCGTCTTCGGCGAGCCGAAAACCGATATCGACAAGATTCGTACCTGGAAAGAGAAAGTTATCACTCAGCTGACCGGCGGTCTGGCGGGTATGGCCAAAGGCCGTAAAGTGAAAGTGGTTAACGGTCTGGGTAAATTCACCGGGGCGAACACCCTGGAAGTGGAAGGCGAAAACGGCAAAACCGTGATCAACTTCGACAACGCTATCATCGCGGCGGGTTCCCGTCCGATCCAGTTGCCGTTCATTCCGCATGAAGATCCGCGCGTATGGGATTCTACCGACGCCCTGGAACTGAAATCCGTACCGAAACGCCTGCTGGTTATGGGCGGCGGTATCATCGGTCTGGAAATGGGTACTGTGTACCATGCGCTGGGTTCAGAGATTGACGTGGTTGAAATGTTCGACCAGGTTATCCCGGCCGCAGACAAAGACATCGTTAAAGTCTTCACCAAACGCATCGGTAAGAAATTCAACCTGATGCTGGAAACCAAAGTGACCGCCGTTGAAGCGAAAGAAGACGGCATTTACGTTTCCATGGAAGGCAAAAAAGCCCCTGCTGAAGCGCAGCGTTACGACGCCGTGCTGGTGGCTATCGGCCGTGTGCCGAACGGTAAAAACCTCGACGCTGGCAAAGCAGGCGTGGAAGTGGACGACCGCGGCTTTATCCGTGTTGATAAACAGCTGCGCACCAACGTGCCGCACATCTTCGCTATCGGCGATATCGTCGGTCAGCCGATGCTGGCGCACAAAGGCGTGCATGAAGGCCACGTGGCCGCTGAAGTTATCGCCGGTAAGAAACACTACTTCGATCCGAAAGTTATCCCGTCTATCGCCTACACCGAGCCGGAAGTTGCATGGGTGGGTCTGACCGAGAAAGAAGCGAAAGAGAAAGGCATCAGCTACGAAACCGCCACCTTCCCGTGGGCTGCTTCCGGCCGTGCTATCGCTTCTGACTGCGCTGACGGTATGACCAAACTGATTTTCGACAAAGAGACGCACCGTGTTATCGGTGGCGCGATTGTCGGCACCAACGGCGGCGAGCTGCTGGGTGAAATCGGTCTGGCTATCGAAATGGGCTGTGATGCGGAAGACATTGCGCTGACCATTCACGCGCACCCGACGCTGCATGAATCCGTCGGTCTGGCGGCTGAAGTGTTCGAAGGTAGCATTACCGACCTGCCGAACCCGAAAGCGAAGAAAAAGTAAGTTTCGCCAGTTTAAGATAAGGCAGCCTGCGGGCTGCTTTTTTTTGCCTTTTTCCCGTTGACTGGAGCCTGGCCAGCGTGCTGAAAGTCGACAAAATGGATCTGCGTGAAACCCTGGTATACCGGAAAAGTGGTTACGAAGGTGCAGCGCTGCGTCAGGGTACTTCCGGTATCAAGCTGCAGACCAGCACCGAAGAAGGTAACCGCGCGAAATACCAGACGCGTGTTGTGTCTAACGCGAACAAAGTGAACCTGAAATTCGAAGAAGCCAAACCGGTTCTCGAAGCGCAGCTGGCGAAATCTGTCGCTAACATTATGTAAGCCGCCTTTGCATTCCACATGATGAATGCATGGGTAGCCTGAAATAGGCGAGTCAGGGAACTGGCTCGCTTTTTTTATTGTGTTTCGTGATGAATTCAGGGTTTTCATCCGCAAAGTATAAAGATTGTGCAAAAACTGCCGATGGTAGATGACTACCACTATCGGTGAGAGAGGGAGTTTCATCGTCATGATCCGCGGACTTAGTTTTGCCTTACAGCTGCCTTCTGTTACGCGCGTGAACGCGACAACACAGGTTGGCGCTGCTGTACGAGCCGCCAGCAGTAATAACGCCGTCGCTAACAATAACACCTCGGCGAAAGTGATGTTCGGTAGCCAGACCTCAGAGATTTCGGCGGTTTATAGCCTGTCACCGAAAAAAATGAGCACCGGTGTTGCACAGCAGTCCAACCCCATTATTGAGGGGCTGATGCAATCGGCACTGGGCAGTGCTTCGGTTTCCTCGATGGCTGGCCTTGGCAGCGCGCTGCTTGGCAATCTGAAGGAGAACCGTGGCGATTTCACCCAGGCACTGACCGGGGTGAGCACAGATATGGGGGCCAGCGCCAGCGCCGGTGCGAACAAATCAGCGGTGACGCTCAGTATCGCCACCAAATCCGGCTCGACTGTTCACCTGACGATGACCCAGCAGGACAACGGCATCGCGGTTGAGGTGAAAACGGAGGGCGAGGCGCTAAATGATGATGATGCGGCGGCAGTGGCGAACCTCGGCAGTGCGTTAAGCAAAGCGCTCAGCGGACTGGGGCAGCAACCGCCGAAACTGGATATCTCCGGTTTAACCAACTTTGATAGCAACCGCTTGAAATCCGTCGATCTGAAAACCGATATACGCAATGGCGATGATTCGCTGCAGTCGCTTAATTTCCATGCCGATGACAAAGCGCGCTCCGTTGCCTACCAGGATGGCGACTATTCGCTGAAGATGAGCAGCGATATGTCCAAACCTGCGCTCGCCGGCAGCTACGGCCAACAGCAGCTGGCGCTGAAGGCGTATGACGATAAATTCGATAAAGCGCGTATTGCCGGAAATGGCGATCGTGGCCAGATGGAAGCGATGAAATCTGTATTCCGCGCGCTGAACACCACTCGCGATGCGGAAAGCGCCAAAGTCACCCCAGGGCAAAATCTCACTCTTGATACGAGTGGCGTTTCGCAATTAAGCGGGCTGAATGATTTTTCGCTGTCGCTCGTGCAAACCGAGAAATCACCTAACCCGTTGCATGACGAAGAGAAAGATCGCTTCGCTTATACCGCCTCGCAATCTTCTGAAGAGCAGACACGTGATGACGGCTCAAAAACCGTGAAGCAGACGGCACGCAGCCATCTGAGCGCCGCCTGGCATGAGGCTATCGACCCGTCGATTCCGCTGGCGCTGAACAAAATGAAGTCGTCGCAAAACTACTTCTACCATCTGGTTGAAAACGATGAAGAGAACACCACCACGCTCAACTATAACGGTCGCGGGCAACTGGCAAGCGTCGGTCATAACGAGCAGGTGAACAACCGCTCAACGGTGCAAAAATACGTACTGGGTAAGCTGGTGGATCAAACCGTCACCCCGGAAAAGTATGCCAACAGTAATGTGCGTTCGTTGTTAGGTTCGGCGTAACAGCTATGTAACCAAACGGCCCTGCGGGGCCGTTTTTCATTCCGGTGGGCGAGGATTCTCTGTCGTTAAAACCTTCTCCCGCCTGCTTTATTCCGTCCTTAACGATTCAGCAAGTATTTAATGTTGCTTTTTTGTAAACAGATTAACACCCCCTGAAAATCCTGCTATGCTGCCCGACGCGGTTCGCGGATTTACCCTACAAACTGCTGTCTCACAGGAGCGTGAAGAGAAACGCCTGCCGCATTATGACAATGAGAGCGAGGAGAACCGTCGTGCTAGAAGAATACCGTAAGCACGTAGCTGAACGTGCCGCTGAGGGGATTGCGCCAAAACCATTAGATGCAACCCAAATGGCAGGGCTTGTCGAGCTGCTGAAGAACCCGCCTGCTGGCGAAGAAGAATTTCTGATTGACCTGCTGGCTAACCGTGTCCCACCAGGCGTTGATGAAGCTGCCTATGTAAAAGCGGGTTTCCTTGCCGCTATCGCCAAAGGCGATGCCACCTCCCCACTGGTTACCCCTGAAAAAGCGATCGAACTGCTGGGCACCATGCAGGGCGGCTATAACATTCACCCGCTGATTGACGCGCTGGACAACGAAAAGCTCGCGCCGATCGCCGCCAAAGCCCTGTCCCACACGCTGCTGATGTTCGATAACTTCTACGATGTGGAAGAGAAAGCGAAAGCGGGCAACGTGTACGCCAAACAGGTGATGCAGTCCTGGGCCGATGCCGAATGGTTCCTGAGCCGCCCGGCGCTGGCCGAGAAAATCACCGTTACCGTGTTCAAAGTCACGGGCGAAACCAACACCGATGATCTCTCCCCGGCACCGGATGCCTGGTCGCGCCCGGATATCCCGCTGCACGCGCTGGCGATGCTGAAAAACGCCCGTGAAGGCATTGAGCCGGATCAGCCGGGTAGCGTTGGCCCGATCAAGCAAATTGAAGCATTGGCGAAAAAGGGCTTCCCACTGGCCTATGTGGGCGACGTTGTGGGCACCGGTTCTTCGCGTAAATCCGCCACCAACTCGGTGCTGTGGTTTATGGGCGACGACATTCCGTTTGTGCCGAACAAACGCGGCGGCGGCCTGGTGCTCGGCGGCAAAATCGCGCCAATTTTCTTTAACACCATGGAAGATGCCGGCGCGCTGCCGATCGAAGTGGATGTTAACAGCCTGAACATGGGCGACGTGATTGACGTTTACCCGTTCAAAGGCGAAGTCCGTAATCACGAAACCGGCGAACTGCTGGCGAGCTTTGAGCTGAAAACCGAGGTGCTGATTGACGAAGTGCGCGCCGGTGGCCGTATTCCGCTGATTATCGGTCGTGGCTTGACCACCAAAGCGCGTGAAGCGCTGGGCCTGCCGCACAGCGACGTTTTCCGTCAGGCGAAAGACGTGGCGGAAAGCAACCGTGGTTATTCGCTGGCGCAAAAAATGGTTGGCCGTGCCTGCGGTGTGGCCGGTGTCCGCCCTGGTGCTTACTGCGAACCGAAAATGACCTCTGTGGGTTCTCAGGACACCACCGGGCCGATGACGCGTGATGAGCTGAAAGACCTGGCGTGCCTGGGCTTCTCGTCCGATTTGGTGATGCAATCCTTCTGTCACACGGCGGCGTATCCGAAGCCGGTTGACGTGACCACGCACCACACGCTGCCGGACTTCATTATGAACCGTGGCGGTGTTTCGCTGCGTCCGGGCGACGGTGTTATCCACTCGTGGCTGAACCGTATGCTGCTGCCGGATACGGTTGGTACCGGTGGCGATTCGCATACCCGTTTCCCGATTGGTATCTCCTTCCCGGCGGGTTCAGGTCTGGTGGCGTTTGCCGCTGCGACCGGCGTGATGCCGCTGGATATGCCGGAATCGGTGCTGGTGCGCTTTAAAGGCAAAATGCAGCCGGGTATTACACTGCGCGATCTGGTGCATGCGATCCCGCTGTACGCGATCAAACAGGGTCTGCTGACCGTTGAGAAGAAAGGTAAGAAAAACATCTTCTCCGGCCGCATTCTGGAGATCGAAGGTCTGCCGGATCTGAAAGTCGAGCAGGCGTTTGAGCTGACCGATGCTTCTGCTGAGCGTTCCGCTGCTGGTTGTACCATTAAGCTGAACAAAGAGCCGATTATTGAGTATCTGAACTCCAACATCGTGCTGCTGAAGTGGATGATTGCCGAAGGCTACGGCGACCGCCGTACGCTGGAGCGCCGCATCCAGGGCATGGAGAAATGGCTGGCCGATCCGCAACTGCTGGAAGCGGATGCCGACGCGGAATACGCGGCGGTGATCGAGATCGATCTGGCGGAAATCAAAGAGCCGATTCTCTGTGCACCGAACGATCCGGACGATGCGCGTCTGCTCTCTGACGTTCAGGGCGCAAGCATCGACGAAGTGTTCATCGGTTCCTGCATGACCAACATCGGTCACTTCCGCGCTGCCGGTAAACTACTGGACAGCCATAAAGGCCAGTTGCCGACCCGCTTGTGGGTAGCGCCGCCGACCCGTATGGACGCCGCGCAGTTAACCGAAGAGGGTTACTACAGCGTGTTTGGTAAGAGCGGAGCGCGTATTGAGATCCCGGGTTGCTCCCTGTGCATGGGTAACCAGGCGCGTGTTGCAGACGGCGCGACGGTGGTGTCCACCTCAACCCGTAACTTCCCGAACCGTTTAGGTACCGGTGCGAACGTCTACCTGGCTTCTGCGGAGCTGGCGGCGGTTTCGGCGCTAATCGGTAAACTGCCAACGCCGGAAGAGTATCTCAACTTTATGGCGCAGGTGGATAAAACCGCTGTCGATACTTACCGTTACCTCAACTTTGACCAGTTGAACCAGTACACCGAAAAAGCGGACGGCGTGATTTTCCAGACTGCCGTCTGATAACGAAGGCCACCCTGCGGGGTGGCTTTTTTTTGCCCGCCTGTTGTTATTCCCGTCGCTAAAACGCCTGCCGCGCTTATTTTCTCCACGCCTGAGCGGTTATTTTTCCTCGCTTCCGGCCGCTGCGCTTTTTTTCTTGTATTGTGCTGCGATAATTACTGCATAGGCGGCTATCTGGCCTGCATGAGGAAGCGATTATGGATTACGAATTTTTGCGTGATATCACCGGAGTGGTAAAGGTGCGCATGTCGATGGGCCACGAAGTGGTGGGGCACTGGTTCAATGAAGAAGTGAAAGAGAACCTGGCGCTGCTCGATGAAGTGGAGCAGGCGGCGAAAACGGTGAAAGGCAGCGAGCGTACCTGGCAACGCGCGGGCCATGAATACACGCTGTGGCTGGATGGCGAAGAGGTGATGATCCGCGCGAACCAGCTGGAATTTTCCGGCGATGAAATGGAAGAGGGAATGAGTTACTACGACGAAGAGAGCCTGTCGCTGTGTGGCGTTGAGGATTTTCTTCAGGTGGTGGCGGCTTACCGGCAGTTCCTCCAGCAGCGTTAATCAGGGCGCGTCCTTGCGCCCCTGGTGCGTTACACGGCCGGAATATTGCGGCCGTAGTAGATCTCGCGCATCTCTTTCCACAGCGCTTCGGTGATCTCTTTACGTTCTAGCGGCGTCAAATCTTCCGGTCTGGTATGAAACATGTAGTGCTTAAGGTCGAACTCTTTAAGCAACATCTTGGTATGGAAGATATTTTCCTGATACACGTTGACGTCCACCATGTCATACAGCGATTTCATATCATCCGACATAAAGTTCTGAATCGAATTAATCTCATGATCGATAAAGTGTTTCATGCCGTTGATATCGCGGGTAAAGCCGCGCACGCGGTAGTCGACGGTGACGATATCGGATTCGAGCTGGTGGATCAGGTAATTCAGCGCTTTCAGCGGTGAAATCACGCCGCAGGTTGAGACTTCAATATCCGCGCGGAAGGTGCACAAACCGCCTTCCGGATGGCTTTCCGGATAGGTGTGTACGCAGATATGGCTTTTATCCAGATGCGCGACGACGGCTTCCGGCAGCGGGCCCGGGTGCTCGGTTTTGTCGATAAGCTGCGGGTCGACAGGCTCTTCACTGACCAGAATGGTGACGCTCGCGCCCTGCGGCTCGTAATCCTGGCGGGCAATGTTCAAAATATTCGCGCCAATGATGTTACAGGTTTCCGTGAGGATCTCCGTCAAACGGTTGGCGTTGTAGAGTTCATCGATATAGGCAATATAGCCATCACGCTCTTCTGCGGTTTTGGCGTAGCAAATGTCGTAGATACAAAAACTCAGGCTTTTGGTCAGGTTGTTAAAGCCATGTAGTTTAAGCTTTTTCAATTTTTATCACCCCCTTAGTGTTACTGTGCAGCCAGTGCATCATGTAAATATTGCGGCAGGGCAAAGGCTGCCGTATGAATCGCCGGGTTGTAGTAGCGGCAGGTGAGATTGGCGTTGCGGAAACGAGCGGCAATAATCTCGGTGGAGAGATGGCGCAGTGCCTCGTTATCCGTGGCCCAGGCGAACGTCATAATGCCGCCGTAATAGGTTGGCACCGCCGCCTGATAGAAGCCGACATCGCTGAAATAGTGGCCGAGCTTGCGGTAGCTGTCGACCGCTTCATCTTGCTGTAAGAAGCTGACGCCGTTCTGCGCGACGAAGATCCCGCCAGGAGTCAGGCAGCGTTTGCAGCCTTCATAAAACGCAGAGGTAAACAAGCTCTCGCCTGGCCCGATAGGATCGGTACAGTCCGAGATAATCACGTCAAACGTCTGGTCAGTGTGAGTAACAAAATTCACGCCGTCGTCGATCACCAGCGTAAAACGCGGATCGTCATAGGCGCCTGCATTGTGCTTTGGCAGATACTGGCGGCAGAAAGAGACGACGCCAGCGTCGATTTCTACCATGGTGATGGTTTCAATATTTTTATGGCGGCTGACTTCGCGCAGCATCGCGCCGTCGCCGCCGCCAATGATCAGCACGTGTTTCGCGTGGCCGTGTGCCAGCAGCGGAACATGGGTCATCATTTCGTGATAGATAAATTCGTCACGTTCGGTGGTTTGCACCACGCCATCCAGCGCCATAACGCGGCCAAAAGCGGCGTTCTCGAAAATAATCAGATCCTGATGATCGGTCTTTTCGTGATACAGCACCTTATCAACGGCAAAGTATTGACCAAAATGGTCGTGCAGCGTCTCTTGCCATACGTTGTTATCGGCCATCGGTAGCTCCTCTGTTAACACCCGCTAAAAACGGGCGCAACATCATAGCTAACTCTGATTAGCGATGCACGGTCAAAAGTTCACCGTTATTTTACGTAGGCAAGCAGGCTCAGGGAGTCGCGGGCGAGGGCTTTACATTTTTTCGCGGTCGGAATGCCAATACCGCTCAGATCGCGGTAACTCTCTTCACCAAGCGATTTCATGTCCCACGTGTCATAGTTGCTGAGATCCCACTGGTTTTGCTGGGCGAAAAAAACCAGGGCGCGGCGGATCTGCCCATTCGGTAAGTTGTTATAACCGCAGTCGTTTTTCAAAAATACAAACACTGCCGTGAGATCGGCCATGTCTTCAGCTTCGGATTCACTCAGTGCATAACTGTTGGCGGAGACAGCCAGCAAGCTGCCCAGGACAATTGTTCTGAAAAACGTCTTCATTATTTCTACCACGGCGTAACGGAATTTAAACGTTAGCACAGTCCGGATATGGCGACGATATTTATTATTGTCTCTTTTCTTGACCTTCCGGCAGGGGGAGGGTTTAAGCTCAAAAGATGACCTGCAATCGATAAGGAAATGCCCATGCAACGCCGAGATTTCTTGAAATATTCCGCTGCGCTGGGGGTGATGAGCGCGCTGCCGTTATGGAGCCGTTCGCTGTTCGCCGCTGAGCGCCCCGCATTGCCTGTACCACCGTTACTCGCCGCCGACGCGCAAAACCGTATCGCGTTAACGGTGCAGGCAGGCGAAACCCTGTTTGGCAATAAACGCGCCGCTACCTGGGGATACAACGGTGCGCTGTTAGGCCCGGCGCTTCAGCTCCGTCAGGGGCGTGAGGTCACCGTTGAGATCCGCAATACGCTGGCCGAAGAGACCACCGTGCACTGGCACGGCGTTGAGGTGCCGGGCGAAGTCGATGGCGGGCCGCAAGGCATTATTAAACCCGGTGGTAGCCGAACCGTGACCTTTACCCCGACACAGCAGGCGGCGACATGTTGGTTCCACCCGCATCAACACGGCAAAACCGGTCGACAAGTGGCGATGGGGTTAGCAGGGCTGGTGCTGATTGAGGATGAAAACAGCCGTAAGTTGCGCCTGCCGCAACAGTGGGGCATTGATGATGTACCGGTCATTGTGCAGGACAAAAAATTCGCCGCCAACGGCCAGATTGATTACCAACTGGATGTGATGAGCGCAGCCGTTGGCTGGTTTGGCGATACGCTGCTCACCAACGGTGCCATTTACCCGCAACATTCCGCCCCGCGCGGCTGGCTGCGCTTGCGATTGTTGAACGGCTGCAATGCGCGTTCACTGAAGTTTGCCACCAGCGATCAACGCCCGTTGTATGTGGTAGCAAGCGACGGTGGTTTGCTTGGGGAGCCGGTGAAAGTGAGCGAGTTACCGGTGCTGATGGGCGAGCGCTTTGAAGTATTGGTCGATACCAGCAATGGTAAGCCATTTGATCTGCTGACCTTACCGGTTCAGCAGATGGGAATGACCGTTGCGCCGTTTGACCAGCCGCAACCGGTGCTGCGCATCCAGCCATTACAGGTGACCGCTTCCGGCACGTTACCGGATACGCTGGCGACGCTGCCGGGTTTACCCGCGCTTGAAGGATTAACGCAGCGCACCTTGCAACTGTCGATGGATCCGATGCTCGACATGATGGGTATGCAGGCGCTACAGCAGAAGTATGGCGATAGCGCGATGGCCGGGATGATGGGCCACGGGCAGATGGGGAATATGCAAATGGGTCATGGCCAGATGAACCATAGCCAGATGGGCAAGATGCAAATGGATAATGGTCAGATGGACCATAGCCAGATGGGCAAGATGCAAATGGATAATGGTCAGATGGACCATAGTCAAATGGGTAACATGCAAATGGGTAGCGGCCAGATGAACCACGGCGGCAACGGTTTTGATTTCCATAATGCCAACCGCATCAACGGCAAAGCCTTTGATATGGCGACACCGCAATTTGCCGCGCAGAAAGGGCAATATGAGCGCTGGGTGATTTCCGGCGAGGGCGACATGATGTTGCACCCGTTCCATATTCACGGTACGCAGTTCCGCATTCTGTCGGAAAATGGCAAACCGCCAGCGGCGCATCGCGCAGGCTGGAAAGATACGGTTGAAGTGTATGGCGCGCGCAGCGAAGTGTTAGTCCGTTTCCAGCATGACGCGCCGAAAGAATTTGCCTATATGGCGCACTGCCATCTGCTGGAGCATGAAGATACCGGGATGATGTTAGGCTTTACGGTTTAGCGCTTCACTTTCCGCTTTACTCCGGCGGCAGGCGGTCGCAGAAAAGAAAATCCCCTCATGCCAGATGGCAGAGGGGATTTTTTATAACGACTTCCGGTCAGGGAGAAGAGAGATTACTTCGCGTCATCCGGCAGCGCATAAGCGACAATGTAATCGCCCATTTTGGTACCGAACGAACCGTGACCGCCTGCGGAAATGACCACGTACTGCTTGCCATTCACTTCATAAGTCATCGGTGTTGCCTGGCCACCAGCCGGCAAACGACCCTGCCACAGTTTCTCACCGTTGCTCATGTTATAAGCGCGCAGGTAGTTATCTGCGGTCGCGGCGATAAACAGCACATTACCGGCGGTGGAAATTGGGCCGCCGAGCATCGGCATCCCCATATTGAACGGCACCGGAACCGGCATCGGGAACGGCATGCTGTCTTGCGGTGTACCAATACGTTTTTTCCATACCACCTGGTTGGTTTTCAGATCCAGTGCGGAAATGTAGCCCCAGGCCGGTTGTTTACAAGGCAGGCCGAACGGCGAGAGGAACGGGTTCAGCGTCACGCCAAACGGCACGCCATACTGCGGCTGAATACCGGATTCCGAACCGGTACCTTTCGCATCTTTCGGCGGCTCCATCGGGTTGCCTGGACCGCGCGGGATCAGTTTTGACACAAACGGCAGCGCCATTGGGTTGGCAATCGCCACCTGACGGTTTGGATCAACGGAGATACCGCCCCATTCGAACATCCCCAGGTTACCCGGGAATACCAGCGTGCCCTGCTCAGATGGCGGCGTGAAGATACCTTCATAGCGCATCTGGTGGAACATCACGCGGCACACCAGTTGGTCGAACATGGTGGCGCCCCACATATCCGCGCCGCTCAGGTTTTTCGTCGGGCGGAAACTCAGCTCGGAGAAGGGCTGGGTTTTGGCTACGTAGTCGCCTTTTGCCGCGCCTTGCGGAACCGGTTTTTCCGGTGCCGGAACCACCAGCTTACCGTTGGTACGATCGAGGACGAAAATGTTACCGGTTTTCGCCGGCGCATAAATAACCGGTACGGTTTTGCCGTTCACGGTAATGTCCGCCAGCGTCGGCTGGGACGGCATATCCATATCCCACAGATCGTGGTGTACGGTCTGATAGCTCCAGGCGAGCTTACCGGTGGTGGCGTTCAGCGCGACGATCGAGCTGGCGTAGCGCTCCTGCTCCGGTGTGCGGTTGCCGCCCCAGATATCCGGGGTGGTGACGCCCATCGGCAGATAAACTAAATCCAGTTTCGCGTCATAAGCCGCAGGCGCCCACGAGTTCGGCGAGTTAAAGGTGAAGGTGTGTTCATCCGACGGGATCGCGTTCGGATCTTTCGCGCCCGGATCGAAGGCCCACAGCAGTTTACCGGTATTCACGTCGAAACCACGGATAACACCGGAGGTTTCACGGGTGGAGAAGTTATCCGTTACCGAACCGGCAATCACGATGGTTTTATCGGTGATGATCGGCGGAGACGTCGGCTCATACAGACCCGGCGTGGTATCCGGCATATTGGTCTGCAGATTCAGGATCCCTTTGTTCGCAAAAGTTTCGCACAGCTTGCCGTTATCCGCATTCAGCGCAAACAGACGACCATCGTTCACCGGCAGAATAATGCGGCGCGGGCAGTCAGCAACGACATCCGGGCTGGCGTTATCGGCGCGCGCTTCATGGTAAGAAACACCGCGGCAGGTCACATGCTGGAACGAAGGATTGGTGTTCAGCTGCGGATCGAAGTGCCACTTCTCTTTGCCGGTGGCGGCATCAATCGCAAACAAACGCTGGTGCGCGGTACACAGAAACAGCGTGTCGCCCACTTTAATTGGCGTCACTTCGTTGGTTATTTCACCGGGATCGTTTGGCATTTTCAGGTCGCCGGTGCGGAACACCCAGGCTTCCTTCAGGTTTTTCACGTTATCGGCATTGATCTGTTTCAGCGGAGAGTAGCGCTGGCCTTCCTGGTTACGCCCATAGGCTGGCCAGTCGCCATCGGCCACCTGTGAAATCGGCGCTGCCGGTGTGGCATCGGCGCTCAGGGTGCCGTGAACTTCTTGCGGATCGTTAAAACCCGCCCAGGTGAGAATGCCACCGCTAATTAACAGTGCCACCACCAGCGCGGCTACCGCACCGCTGGAAGGCACAATCAACCGCCGCCAGACGAACGGCAGAATCAGCCAGATGCCGAAGAAGACGAGGATATCGCTACGCGGCGTCAGCGCCCAGAAGTCGAAACCGACTTCCCACACGCCCCAAATCATGGTTGCCAGCAGCAGGGCGGCATACAGCCACAGCGCGGCGCGCTTCCCTTTCCACAACAGCCATGTCACGCCGAGCATGACCAGACCGGCGATGGGGTAGTACCAGGAACCGCCAATGCTGACGAGCCAGACCCCACCGATTAAAAGATACAGCCCGCAGAAGGCTGCAAAGAGCGTCGTCAGCGTGACAAGCAGCCGCGACCGTTGAGTTTTTGTTTCCGCCATAAAACACATCCGTTGATTTGTTAATATTTTGATAGCAAGTAATTATAGGAGTTAACAAGTGTGACCGTCATCACAAAATGAGCTTTGTAGCGGAATAACCCGCAACAATCTTTTTGCTGGTATACTGCGCACCTTGCGTTTCAATCACTGGTTTAAGCACCGGTATTGAGTGATTTACTCTTTAAATCATATGGTTAGTAAAATGAAACACACTGTTGAAGTGATGATCCCGGAAGCGGAGATCAAAGCGCGTATCGCGGAGCTGGGTCGTCAAATCACTGAGCGTTATAAAGATAGCGGCAGCGAAATGGTGCTGGTTGGGTTGCTGCGCGGCTCGTTTATGTTCATGGCTGATCTGTGCCGTGAAGTGCAGGTGTCGCACGAAGTCGACTTTATGACCGCCTCCAGCTACGGCAGTGGCATGTCCACCACCCGCGATGTGAAAATCCTCAAAGATCTCGACGAAGATATTCGTGGCAAAGATGTGCTGATCGTGGAAGACATTATCGATTCGGGTAACACGCTGTCGAAAGTGCGCGAGATCCTGCGCCTGCGCGAGCCAAAATCGCTGGCGATTTGTACCCTGCTGGATAAACCGTCGCGTCGTGAAGTGGATGTGCCGGTCGAATTCGTCGGTTTTGCTATCCCGGACGAGTTTGTGGTGGGTTACGGTATTGATTACGCGCAGCGTTATCGCCATTTGCCGTATGTCGGCAAAGTGGTGATGCTGGACGAGTAAAAAAAACGGGGCCAATAACGGCCCCGATTGTTATTTGTGGTTGCTGTGCTTCTGACTCAGGTTTGACACGCCCTGGCGATAGCGCTGTTCCAGCGACTCGCGGTTAGTGGCGGTGACGTCCAGATCGCGCAGCAGACCATCGTGAATGCCGTAGGCCCAGCCGTGAATGGTCACTTTCTGGCCACGTTTCCATGCGGATTGCATGATGGTTGAATGGCCCAGGTTGTAGACCTGTTCCATCACGTTCAGCTCGCACAGCGTGTCGAGACGACGCTCCGGCGGCATTTCGCCCAGCAGCGAGCTATGTTTAAACCAGATATCGCGAATGTGCAGCAGCCAGTTGTTGATTAGGCCCAGTTCCGGGTTCTCAACCGCCGCTTGCACGCCGCCGCAACCGTAGTGACCGCAGATGATAATGTGCTCAACTTCCAGCACATCCACCGCGTACTGCACCACGGAGAGGCAGTTCAGATCGGTATGGATAACCAGGTTTGCAACATTACGGTGTACAAACAGTTCACCCGGTTCGAGCCCGGTAAGACGTTCTGCGGGTACGCGTGAGTCGGAGCATCCAATCCAGAGAAAGCGCGGCTTCTGTGCTTGCGCCAGTGTTTCGAAAAATCCAGGATCTTCTTCCACCAGCATTTTTGACCATAGTGCATTGTTGCTGATGAGTGTATCTATGTCTTTCATGGAGGTTAACGACCTGTAACCAGATAAGTGCGTTGCGCTAATATAGGTGAACTCTCCGTCTTTTTAAACCACACATCGAGTGTGAGAAAACAGGTAAGTGATAATTCATGACCATTGCACTGGAGCTTGAGCAGCTTAAAAAAACCTATCCGGGCGGCGTTCAGGCGCTGCGCGGCATTGATTTACAAGTAGAAGCGGGCGATTTCTATGCGCTTCTCGGACCAAATGGTGCCGGCAAATCCACCACCATTGGCATTATCAGTTCGCTGGTAAATAAATCTTCCGGGCGCGTTAGCGTCTTTGGTTACGACCTCGAAAAAGACGTGGTGAACGCGAAGCGCCAACTGGGGCTGGTGCCGCAGGAGTTCAACTTTAACCCGTTTGAAACCGTGCAACAGATAGTGGTTAACCAGGCGGGTTACTACGGCGTTGATCGTAAAGAAGCCCTCGTACGTAGCGAAAAGTACCTGACTCAGCTTGATCTGTGGGAAAAACGCAACGAACGTGCGCGGATGCTTTCCGGCGGTATGAAGCGCCGTCTGATGATTGCCCGCGCGCTGATGCACGAGCCAAAACTGCTGATCCTCGACGAGCCAACCGCGGGTGTCGATATCGAACTGCGCCGCTCAATGTGGGGCTTTTTGAAAGATCTCAATGACAAAGGCACCACCATCATTCTGACGACGCACTACCTGGAAGAAGCCGAGATGCTGTGTCGCAACATCGGCATCATTCAGCGTGGCGATCTGATTGAAAACACCTCGATGAAAGCGCTGCTGTCGAAGCTGAAATCGGAAACTTTTATTCTCGATTTAGCGCCGAAAAGCCCGCTGCCAAAGCTGGAAGGGTATCAATACCGGCTGGTGGATACGTCCACGCTTGAGGTGGAAGTGCTGCGTGAGCAGGGGGTGAACAGCGTGTTCAGCCAGCTTAGCGCGCAGGGTGTACAGGTATTGAGTATGCGTAACAAAGCCAACCGTCTCGAAGAGCTGTTTGTCACGCTGGTTCATGACAGAAAAGGAGAAAGCGCATGATGCAGCTGTTCTGGGTGGCGCTGAAGAGTATCTGGTACAAAGAGATCCAGCGTTTTATGCGCATTTGGGTGCAAACACTGGTGCCGCCGGTGATCACCATGACGCTCTACTTTATTATTTTCGGCAACCTGATCGGTTCGCGTATCGGTGAAATGCACGGCTTTACCTACATGCAGTTTATCGTTCCGGGCTTAATCATGATGGCGGTGATCACCAACGCGTATGCCAACGTGGCGTCGTCATTCTTTAGCGCCAAGTTCCAGCGCAATATCGAGGAGCTGCTGGTGGCACCGGTGCCGACGCATGTCATTATCGCCGGGTATGTTGGCGGCGGCGTGGCGCGCGGGCTGTGTGTGGGCATCCTGGTCACGGCGGTTTCGCTATTTTTCGTGCCGTTTCAGGTACATTCATGGCTGTTTGTTGGCCTGACGCTGCTGCTGACGGCGGTGCTGTTTTCACTGGCCGGGCTGTTGAATGCGGTATTTGCCAAAACCTTTGATGACATCAGCCTGATCCCGACCTTTGTGTTGACGCCGCTGACTTATCTGGGCGGGGTGTTTTACTCCCTGACGCTGCTACCGCCATTCTGGCAGGCGCTGTCGCACCTCAACCCGATCGTGTACATGATTAGCGGCTTCCGCTTTGGTTTCCTCGGCATTTCCGATGTGCCGCTGTTTACCACCGTGGGGGTTTTAGTGGTGTTTATCATCGTCTTTTACCTGCTGTGCTGGTATCTGATTAACCGCGGACGCGGGCTGCGTAGCTGATCCCGTTCGCAACGGCTCTCTTCTCTGGAAGAGAGCCAATCCTCAGGATTAGGCTGTTTTTTAGCCTGCTCATTGCCGTTGGTTTCTCCCGTTCTGTTGCTACAATAGGTGCAGTTTTTCTATTCGGTCCGTCTCATGTCTCGTTTGATTACCCTTTTACTGTTGCTGGTTGCCTTGAACGCATCTGCCAGTATTGTCAGTGAACAACGCATTCCCGCGCGCTATATGCAAACCACCGAAGATGCCAATATCTGGGCGCAGGTGGGGGACAGAGTCGTTACCGTCGGCAATATTCGCGCCGGTCAGATCCTGGCGGTGGTGCCGGGGGCGGAAGATTATTACGCGTTTCGCTTTGGTTTCGGCAGCGGGTTTATCGACAGAGGCCATCTTGGCACGGTGTCAGGTAATGAGCGGGTAGAAGATACGCTGGGCGATCTGAATAAGCCGCTCAGTAATCAAAATCTGATCACCTGGCAGGATACGCCGCTCTACACGTCGCCGGATATCACCAGTAAACAGGTTGGCACGCTGGCGGAAAACCTGCGTTACCCGATAATCGATAAGCTAAAAGACCGCCTGAACCAGACCTGGTTTCAGATCCGCATCGGCAACCGGCTGGCGTGGATCAGCAGCCTGGATGCGCAAGAAGATAGCGGCATTCCGGTGCTGACTTATCATCACATCTTGCGCGATGAAGAAAATACCCGCTTTCGCCACACCTCGACCACCACCTCGGTGCGTGCTTTTACCAACCAGATGACCTGGCTGCGCGATCAGGGTTACACCACGTTGTCGATGTACCAGTTGGAAGGTTATGTGCGTAACCGTATGAATTTGCCCGCGCGTTCGGTGGTGATCACCTTTGATGATGGGCTGAAGTCGGTCAGCCGTTACGCCTGGCCAATCCTGCGCGAGTACGGTTTTAAAGCGACAGCGTTTATCATTTCGTCACGCATTAAGCTCAAGCCGCAGCCGTGGGATCCGAAATTCCTGCAGTTTATGAGCGTGTCGGAGCTTAATCAGATTCAGGATGTGTTCGATGTGCAGTCACATACCCATTTCCTGCACCGGGTTGATGATGCCATGCACCCGATTTTGCTCAGCCGCAACTATCACAATATTCTGTTCGATTTTAAACGCTCGCGCCGCGCACTGGCGCAGTTCAACCCGCATGTGCTTTACCTTGCCTATCCCTTTGGCGCGTATGACGACAAAGCGGTGAAAGCGGCGAATGACGCCGGTTTTCATCTGGCGGTGACCACGGTGCGTGGCAAGGTGAAACCGGGAGATAACCCGTTTTTACTGAAAAGGCTGTACGTGCTGAGAACGGATTCGCTGGAGACAATGTCGCGGCTGATCAGTAATCAGCCGCAGGGGTAGGGCATCAGGCAACCTGAACCGGCACGGCTTTCGCGGTGCGTTTCATCTCATTGTCGCCATCAAAATAGGCCACTTTCGGCTGCCAGCTACGGGCAACTTCATCCGGCACGGTGACGTAGCTGGCGATAATCAGGATATCGCCGACGTCCGCACAGTGCGCTGCCGCGCCGTTAACCGAGATAATGCGTGAGCCGCGCTCGCCGGCAATCGCGTAGGTAGAAAAGCGTTTGCCGTTGGTCACGTTATAAATATCGATGGCTTCGTATTCCAGAATACCGGCCGCCTCAAGGAAATCCTGGTCAATCGCGCAGGAACCTTCGTAGTGCAGGTCGGCCTGCGTCACTTTGACGCGGTGGAGCTTGCCTTGCAGCATCGTGCGAATCATAAGTTAAACCTTCATTACTGATAATTAACCTGAAAATGGAGGGCGGCTCCCTGCGAATCCCTCGTGTGCTCGCGCCACGTCCTGGCGGGCGTAAGGGCAAGCCAGGAGTGGAGTATTGCCCGATTTTTTCGCCCTGTCTAGCGGGCTAACTCAACGACTTTGTTGTCGATAAGCCGCGCCTGACCAAGCCATGCCGCCATCAAAATCACCGCGCGTTTACTGTCCTCAGACAGCGCCAGCAGCGTATCTGCATCGCGGATCTGAATATCATCGGCGCGCAGACCCGCGTCGTTGATCTCCTGCCCGGCAATGGCAATCAGTTCTTCTTCATTGCGCTCGCCCGCCAGCAGTTTATCGGCAATCGAATTCATCACTTTGCTGAGCGCCGGGGCAATTTTGCGCTGTTCGGCAGTGAGATAGCCATTACGCGAACTCAGCGCGAGGCCATCTTTTGCGCGCACGGTCGGCACGCCGACAATCTCAATGTCGTAGCCCATGTCGTCCACCATTTTGCGGATCAACTGCAACTGTTGGTAATCCTTCTCGCCAAAACAGGCGATATCCGGTTGTACCAGGTTGAACAGCTTACTGACGATAGTCGACACGCCACGGAAATGGCCAGGACGGCTTGCGCCTTCCAGCATGGTGGAGATACCCGGCACATCAACATACGTTTGGGTGTCGGTGCCCTGCGGGTAGATATCTGCTGGTGCGGGGGCGAAAACAAGATCGACTTTGCGCTTGTTCAGCTTCTCGCAATCTTCCTGCAGGGTGCGTGGGTAGCGCACTAAATCATCCGGGCGGTCGAACTGCATTGGGTTAACGAAAATACTCACAACCACCACATCGGCGCGGGCTTTCGCTTCGTCGACCAGCTTCATATGGCCATCGTGCAGGTTGCCCATCGTTGGCACCAGCGCAATACGCTTACCTTCCTGACGCAGTCTGCGGATGTGCTGGCGCAGCAGCGGGAGGGTTTCAATAATCAACACAGTAAGGCTCCTTAATGGAAACTATGTTCTTCACCCGGATAGGCTCCGGATTCGACGTCGGCAACATACTGCCTGACCGCTGCGCGCATGTCGCCTGCTTCATTGAGGAAATTTTTCGCGAATTTCGGGATATGCCCGCCGGTAATGCCGAACGCGTCATGCATCACCAGAATCTGGCCGTCGGTGACATTGCCTGCGCCAATACCAATTACCGGAATGGTTAACGCCGACGTGATGCGCTGCGCCAGCTCGACCGGAATACACTCCAGCACCAGCAGTTGCGCGCCAGCGGCTTCCAGCGCCAGCGCATCGTCAAGCAGCCCTTGTGCCGCGTCGCCGCGCCCCTGAACTTTATAACCGCCGAAAATATTAACAGACTGCGGCGTCAAACCCAGGTGGCCGCACACCGGCACGGCGCGCTCGGTCAGCATTTTCACCGTCGGCGCCAGCCAGCGGCCACCTTCGATTTTCACCATATTGGCACCTGCACGCATGACCACTGCGGAGTTTTCAAACGCCTGCTCCGGCGTGGCGTAGGCCATAAACGGCAGATCGGCGAGCAGCAGGCAGGTCGGTGCGCCACGGCGAACAGCCTGGGTGTGATAAGCGATATCGGCAACCGTTACCGGCAGAGTGGAGTCGTGACCTTGTACCGTCATCCCTAACGAATCACCAACCAGCATCACGTTAATCCCTTCTTCGGCAAACAGTTTCGCGAAGCTGTAGTCGTATGCGGTGATAGTGGCGAAGCGTCTCTTTTCCTGCTTGCACTTGTGCAGCCAGGAGATGGTGGTGGGTTTCATAGCGTTTCCTGATAGTCGAAAGCGATTCTGGCGCATTCTAGCAGCAACCATCAGGTGGGCAATGATTTTAGGCAAGCGGTGAGCGCGGGGCGTGACGAAAGCGGGAAATTACCAGGCGTCGGGTTTCGGCGCGTTCAGGTTCGCAAGAATTTCCTGCAACGATGTGCCGTCCGGGAAGTGCAGATCGGGCGCAATTTCAAACAGTGGCCACAACATAAAGCCACGGTTTTTCATGTCGTAGTGCGGCACCGTCAGGCGTTCGGTATTCAGGGTAAGATTGCCGAACAGCATGATATCGAGATCGAGCGTGCGCGGTCCCCAGCGTTCTGCTTTACGTACGCGGCCTTGCTGGAGTTCAATGCGTTGCGTGTGATCGAGCAGCGTTTCTGGCGTAAGGTCGGTTTCCAGTGCCACGGCGGCGTTGAGATAGTCCGGTTGATCCGGCGGGCCAAGCGGGGGAGTGCGATATAACGAAGAGACCGCCACGATGCGGCTTTGTGGGATCTCTCCGAGGGCGGTCATCGCGGCGTTAACCTGGTCGAGCGGTGACGCCAGGTTGCTACCGAGCGCGATATACGCGAGGGTCATGCGCTACCTTCGCGGCGCGGCGCGCGTTTGCGCGGGCGGCGGTGGCGACGGCGTTCTGCCGGTTCATCACCTAAATCATTGAGCATATCTTTCTGGGCTGGCGGTGCGGAAACCTGGAATTCACCCCACCATTTCGCCAGACGTTGCAGCTCGCCGTTATTTTCGGCTTCGGCGCGCAGCGCCAGTAAATCATAGGCCGCGCGGAATTTCGGGTGTTCCATCAGTTTCCACGAGCGCTTGCCCTGGCGACGGGACATCCGCAATTGCAACTGCCAGATATCACGGATCAGCGTGGTGATGCGTTTTGGGATCGCCAGTGAACGGCACGCTTCATCCAGCACATCGTTCATCGCCAGCGCGAAAGCGTCGTAATAGGCCAGACCGCCTTCCTGGGTAATGCGCTGGGCGTTTTCCAGCAGCGGATACCAGAACATCGCAGCAAACAAAAACGCCGGATTGACGCGCATGTCGTTGCGAATGCGGTTGTCGGTATTCTTCAGCACCTGGTCAATAATCCGCTCCATCGGGCTGTCGCCTTTTTCGGTGAAGTAGCGGGTGATGCTGGGGAACAGCGGCTGGAACAGACCATATTCACGCAGTAAACGGTAGGTTTCGTAACCGTAACCGGCCTGCAGCAGTTTCAGCGATTCCTCAAACAGGCGCGCCGGAGGAACATCGTTAATCAGCGTTGCCAGGCGCGGGATTGGCTCGGCGGTCTCTTCGCTGATACGCATATTGAGCTTGGCGGCAAAGCGCACCGCGCGCAGCATGCGCACCGGATCTTCGCGATAGCGGGTTTCCGGGTTACCAATCAGGCGAATCACACCCTCTTCCAGGTCACGCATACCGCCGACGTAATCACGCACGGTGAAATCAGCAACGCTGTAATAAAGGCTGTTGATGGTGAAGTCGCGGCGCTGGGCATCTTCTTCGATGGAACCGAAAATGTTGTCACGCAGCAGCATGCCATTCTGCCCGCGCTGGGAGATGGTGCGATCGGTTTGTTGTTCGTCGTGATGACCACGGAAGGTGGCGACTTCGATAATTTCCGGCCCGAACATCACATGTGCAAGGCGGAAACGGCGGCCGACCAGGCGGCAGTTGCGGAACAGTTTACGCACCTGATCCGGCGTTGCGCTGGTGGTCACGTCAAAATCTTTTGGTTTTTTGCCCAGCAATAAATCGCGCACGCCGCCGCCTACCAGGTAAGCGTCGTAGCCCGCTTTATTCAGACGATAGAGCACCTTGAGCGCATTTTCACTGATATCTTTGCGGGAAATAGCGTGCTGCTCACGCGGAATAACCGTCATCTGCGGTTGGGCCATAGCCTCAACGACCATGCTCTCTTCGCGGCTTAGCACCTTGCGGCAAAAATTAGCGACTCGGGTAAAAATAGTACACCTCGGTAGTGTCAAACGTCAGGACAAAAAAATAGCGGCTAATCATAGCTCAGCGCGAGCCGTTTGAGAATGCTGTATTCGCATCCGCGGCATCTGGCACACGGCAAAGCGTCCAGTTTTCCACCGCTTTTTGCAGCAGCGCGTCGATGCGCAGATCCTGCCACTCATTTGTTACATCCTGGTTCAAAAATTGTAAAGCCCTGATTATTACCGGGCGCGGATCGCCTTCAGGCAACGCGGGGGCGTGGTTTTGCTTGGAAAGCTTATTTCCCTGCTCGTTGAGCGCCAGCGGCAAATGAACGTATGTCGGCACTGGCCAGCCAAACTGGTTATAAAGGGAGATTTGCCGCACCGTGGGTTCTATCAGATCCGCGCCGCGCACAATTTCTGTGACGCCCTGAAAATGGTCATCGACCACCACCGCGAGATTGTAGGCAAACAGCCCGTCGCGGCGGTGAATAATAAAATCTTCCCGCGCCAGTTTTTCGTCGGCGGTGATGCGCCCGCGTAATTTATCGTCGAAGTGCAGCACCGGATGCTGCTGTACCAGCCGTACGGCGGCGTTTTGCGGGCCATTTTGTAATGTCCGGCAATGCCCGTCGTAGGTGCCACCGAGGCTTTGGATACGGGCGCGCGTGCAGGTACAAAAATAGCTCAGGCCTTTGCGTTGTAAGGTGGCGAGCGCCTCGCGGTAGGCGTCATGGCGACGGGATTGCCATAGCACATCGCCGTCCCAGTGCAGACCATAATGCTCAAGCTGGCGAAGAATGGTGTTTGCCGCGCCGGGAACTTCTCTGGGGGGATCGATATCTTCGATGCGAACAAGCCAGGTGCCTTGGCTGGCGCGGGCTTGCAGATAGCTGCCGAGAGCAGCAATTAACGAACCAAAATGCAGTTCACCGGATGGGGATGGCGCAAAGCGCCCAATATAGTGTGATTCAGGCATGTCGCTGGCAAAAATATAGGCGGGAATCGATCCCGCCGTATAGGGCGCACCACGCCTTAGCGGTGCGCCGTTGAAGACGTCAGGGGATTAACCCGCCATCTGTTTTTCGCGGATTTCCGCCAGGGTTTTGCAGTCGATGCACAGGTCGGCAGTCGGACGTGCTTCCAGACGACGGATACCAATTTCAACGCCACAGGATTCGCAGAAGCCGAAATCTTCGTCTTCCACTTTTTTCAGCGTCTTCTCGATCTTTTTAATCAACTTGCGCTCGCGATCACGGTTACGCAGTTCGAGGCTGAACTCTTCTTCCTGCGCGGCACGGTCGACCGGATCGGGGAAGTTAGCTGCTTCGTCCTGCATGTGCGTGACGGTGCGATCGACTTCATCCCTAAGTTGATTACGCCATGCTTCAAGAATACGCTTGAAGTGCGCCAGCTGGGCTTCGTTCATATACTCTTCGCCCGGTTTCTCTTGATACGGCTCCACCCCAGCGATGGCGAGAATACTCAGGGACGATGTTTTACGGTTTTGCCCTTCTTGCATGTTGCTTCTCCTTAACACGCACTATCGATCCCCGTGTGGGGGAAAAATCAGGCCGCTATAAATAGCAGATGCTTTTACGGATGGCAAATATCTAAACGTAACACTTGACAACCCTGTGAAGAAAAGCGTATTTGCGCACGCGACCAAATCACTTACTCGTCAAAAGCTTGCCTTTATACCGTAAAAGGTAGTGGCAACTTAAGAGTGATATTATCGGCAGAAAGTTCCGCTTTATAA
This sequence comes from Kosakonia sp. SOY2, assembly GCF_027109175.1. Taxonomy (NCBI): domain Bacteria; kingdom Pseudomonadati; phylum Pseudomonadota; class Gammaproteobacteria; order Enterobacterales; family Enterobacteriaceae; genus Kosakonia; species Kosakonia sp. SOY2. The sequence goes on along the minus strand of NZ_JAPVXH010000004.1, from coordinate 60,437 downwards.
GCGATAACTTCTACCCCCCGGTGTTGTGCCTCATTCAATAATCGTGCGTATTCCTCGTCAATATGGCGTGCCGGAGAAAAATGTTCAACGGCGGAGTGCAGAACGGCAAACAGAATTACCGCGCGATCGCCGTTGGCCGCGACGCTCATTAATTCCCGTAAATGCTTCTGCCCACGCAGGGTGACGGCATCCGGGAAGTAGCCTGACTGCTGCTCGGCGAGCGTGACCGATTTCACTTCAATATAGCAGTTGCGCCGGTCATCCGCCTGTAACAGAAAATCAATTCTGCTACCTTCCGCACCATATTTTACTTCGCTTTTCAGCGCGCTATATCCGCTGAGTTCAGGCACCTGGTCAGCAAGTATTGCTTCTTTTGTCAGCATATTTGCCCGCTGAGTATTGACGCAAATAAATGCCCCCTGTTGGGTTTGGGATAATTCCCACGTATGGGCATATTTGCGCTTAGGATTATTCGACGTGGAATACCAGACCGTGTCGCCTGGCGTCGCGCAACCGGTCATCGCACCGGTATTCGGGCAATGCAGCGTGAGGGTTTCCCCTTCAGGCGTGATCACATCCGCAAGAAAACGTTTATAACGCTGAATCAGCGTGGCGGATTTAAGCGGCGGGGAAAAATCCATGGAAAATCCTTATTTTTTAAGCGTCCAGCGATGCAACTGCGTGTAGCGGGTTCGACCCTGGATAAATTGTGATTCATACAATGCGAACGCCGTCACCGGAAACGACCAGTGAAAACCCGGCGGTGGGATCGTGACAGCGTGGCTGGCATCGCGCAGTAGCGTAATGTGCGGGTGAAACGGCTGCGGGTTTTGGTAACATCCGCTGCGGGACGCCTGGGCGCGGAGCATATCCGCCAGTTGCAGCAGCCCACGCGGCGGCTGGCGTGAACCGAGCCAGACGACGCGCGAACGCAGCCATTGCCCGGCATCATCCAGCGTGAGCGTGAAAACGGGCTGGCGTATCCGGCCGGCCAGCGCTTCCAGTGCGCGCTGTTTTTCCGCGCTGATTTCGCCGAGAAACGCCAGCGTCAGATGCAGATTCGCCGCTGCAATCGGCCGCCCCGCATCCGGCGGGAACTGTTGCGCACGCCATTGCACCACCTGCGTCTGAATATCCGCAGGGAGTTCAAGGGCGAAAAACAGCCTTTTTGGTTCAGACATGGCGGGCTCGAGGTCAAAGGTTTACGGCGATGTTATACTGCTGGCCGGCTTATGTTAACCCTCCGGAGCTTTTGTGTCCTCACTGCCAGTCGCCGCCGTTCTGCCCGACATTCTTTCTGCCCTGCGCACCGCGCCACAGGTGCTGTTAAGCGCACCCACCGGCGCAGGGAAATCGACCTGGTTGCCGTTGCAGCTGCTGCAACAAGGCGACATTACTGGCCGTATTTTGCTGCTTGAGCCGCGTCGGCTGGCGGCGCGCAATGTGGCACAGCGGCTGGCGGAGCTGCTGGATGAAAAGCCAGGCGAAACCGTGGGGTACCGGATGCGTGCGGAAACCTGCGTGGGGCCAAATACCCGGCTCGAAGTCGTGACGGAAGGCATATTAACGCGGCTGGTTCAGCAAGATCCGGAACTCAGCGGTGTGGGACTGGTGATCCTCGATGAATTTCATGAGCGCAGCCTGCAAGCGGATCTCGCTCTGGCATTGCTGTTAGACGTGCAGCAAGGGCTGCGCGATGACCTCAAACTGCTGGTGATGTCGGCAACGCTCGATAATGCCCGTTTGCAGGCGTTGTTGCCTGAGGCCCCGACCATTGTGTCTGAAGGGCGGGCGTACCCCGTTGAGCAGCGTTATCAACCGTTGCCTTCTCATCTTCGTTTTGATGAAGCCGTCGCCCAGGCGACCGCTGAATTACTGCGTAATGAACCCGGTTCGCTGCTGCTGTTTTTACCGGGCGTCGGGGAAATCCAGCGTGTGCAGGAGCAACTGGCTTCCCGTGTCGGCAGCGATGTTCTCCTCTGCCCACTTTATGGTGCGCTGCCGCTCAATGAGCAGCGCAAAGCCATTTTGCCCGCGCCCGTCGGGCAGCGAAAAGTAGTGCTAGCGACTAATATCGCCGAAACCAGTTTGACCATTGAAGGCATTCGCCTGGTGGTGGATAGCGCCCAGGAGCGCGTCGCGCGGTTTGATGCCCGCAGCGGTTTAACCCGGCTGGTGACGCAGCGCATTAGTGTTGCTTCGATGACGCAGCGTGCCGGACGTGCCGGTCGTCTTGAGCCTGGCATTTGTGTGCATTTACTGAGTAAAGAGCAGGCGGAACGCGCGGCGGCGCAGAGCAGCCCTGAAATAGTGAGTAGTGATTTATCCGGACTGTTAATGGAATTAATCCAGTGGGGATGCCAGGATCCTGCCCAGCTCAAATGGTTGGATCTGCCGCCAGCGGTGAATCTCGCGGCGGCGCGCAAGCTGCTCAGCCAGTTGCAGGCGCTTGAGGACGGGCGACTGACGCCGTTTGGGCAGCGCATGGCGGCGCCCGGTAACGATCCGCGCCTGGCTGCGATGCTGGCGGCGGCAAATGGTCGCGATGAAATTGCCACGGCGGCGAAGCTGGCGGCGATTCTGGAAGTGCCACCACGCGGCGCAAACAGTGACTTGAGCGCGGCGTTTTCACGCAACCAGCCGAACTGGCAGCAGCGCGCGCGCCAGCTGGCTCGCCGCCTGAAAAGCAGCGATGGCGAGCCGGACAACACCGTACTTGCGCCGTTGCTGGCAAGCGCCTTTGCCGATCGCATTGCCCGCCGGCGCGGACAGGAAGGTCGCTATCAACTGGCGAACGGCATGGGCGCAACGCTGGACGCCGATGATGCGCTCAACCGTCACGAATGGCTGATAGCACCACTGCTGTTGCAGGGTAGCGCATCACCGGATGCACGGATTTTGCTGGCGCTGCCGCTGGATATCGACGCGCTTGTCACTCGCTGCCCACATTTATTGCAGCAGTCCGACACGGTTGAGTGGGACGAGGTGCAGGGCACGTTAAAAGCCTTTCGCCGCAGCCAGATAGGCCAATTGACATTAAAAGTACAACCGCTGGCGAAACCCTCCGAAGAGGAGTTGCATCGGGCGATGCTGAACGGTATCCGTGATAAAGGCTTGCGCGTGCTGAACTGGACGTCGGACGCCGAGCAACTGCGTTTGCGTCTGCATTGTGCGGCGAAGTGGCTGCCGGAAGTGGGCTGGCCAGCGGTCGATGAGGCTTCGTTGCTGGAGAACCTTGAGCAGTGGTTATTGCCGCAAATGAGCGGTATTCGTTCGCTGCGTGAGCTGAAAGCGCTCGATTTAAGCCAGGCGTTACAAAATGCGATGCCGTGGTCATTACGTCAACGTCTGGATAGTGAGCTGCCTGCGCATTACACTGTGCCGACGGGAAGCCGGATAGCGATTCGTTATCACGAAGATAACCCGCCGGCGCTGGCGGTGCGCATGCAAGAGATGTTTGGCGAAGCGACAACGCCTGTCATCGCGCAAGGGCGCGTGGCGCTGGTGCTGGAGCTGCTTTCCCCTGCGCAACGTCCGCTGCAAATCACCCGTGATTTAAGCGCGTTTTGGGCAGGCGCGTATCGCGAAGTGCAAAAAGAGATGAAAGGGCGCTACCCGAAGCATGTCTGGCCGGACGATCCGGCCAATACGGCACCGACGCGGCGCACTAAAAAGTATTCGTAACAGGGATGGGCTTTTCGCCATCGAACCGTGCGATAAATTGAGAGATTTCTTCTTCTGCCCCGGTGCGGAAGAGTTGAGAATCAGGCCCTTGCGCCTGAAAGTTGCGGAGAGTAAAGCATGGCGGGGAATGACCGCGAGCCAATTGGACGCAAGGGTAAACCAGCGCGTCCGGCGAAAGAGAAAATCAGCCGTCGTCGACTTCGGGAAGAGGAGTACGACGAGTATGAAGATGACGATGAAGACGAGGAACCGATGCCGAAAAAAGGAAGAGGCAAAGGCAAGAAGCCACGCGGCAAACGCGGCTGGTTCTGGCTGCTGTTAAAAATTGCCATCGTTCTGGCCGTGCTGTGCGCCATTTATGGCGTGTATCTGGATCAAAAAATCCGTGCCCGTATCGACGGAAAAGTCTGGCAACTGCCTGCCGCGGTGTATGGCCGTATGGTCAACCTCGAACCGGATATGGCAATCAGTAAAAACGAGATGGTGAAACTGCTGGAAGCCACGCAGTACCGCCAGGTGACGAAGATGACGCGTCCCGGCGAGTTTACTGTGCAGGCGAAAAGCATTGAGATGATCCGCCGTCCATTTGATTTCCCGGACAGTAAAGAGGGGCAGGTGCGTGCGCGTCTGACCTTTGACGGCTCTCGTCTGGAAACCATCGAGAATATGGACAGCAACCGCCAGTTCGGTTTCTTCCGCCTCGATCCACGCCTGATCACCATGCTCTCTTCGCCTAATGGCGAGCAGCGTTTGTTCGTGCCGCGCAATGGATTCCCGGATCTGCTGGTGGATACGCTGCTGGCGACCGAAGACCGCCACTTTTACGAGCACGACGGCATCAGCTTTTACTCCATTGGCCGTGCGGTGCTGGCGAACCTGACCGCCGGACGCACCGTGCAGGGGGCGAGTACGCTGACGCAGCAGCTGGTGAAAAACCTGTTCCTCAGCAGCGAGCGCTCCTACTGGCGTAAAGCCAACGAAGCCTATATGGCGCTGATTATGGATGCCCGCTACAGCAAAGATCGTATTCTTGAGCTGTATATGAACGAGGTTTACCTCGGTCAGAGCGGCGACAACGAGATCCGCGGTTTCCCGCTGGCGAGCCTCTACTATTTTGGCCGCCCGGTGGAAGAGCTGAGCCTTGATCAGCAGGCATTGCTGGTGGGGATGGTTAAAGGTGCGTCAATCTATAACCCGTGGCGTAACCCGAAACTGGCGCTGGAGCGTCGTAACCTGGTGCTGCGCTTGCTGCAACAGCAGAACGTTATCGACCAGGAGCTGTATGACATGCTGAGCGCGCGCCCGCTCGGCGTGCAGCCGCGCGGCGGGGTGATTTCACCGCAGCCAGCGTTTATGCAGATGGTGCGTCAGGAGTTGCAAGCGAAGCTCGGTGATAAAGTGAAAGATCTCTCCGGCGTGAAGATCTTCACCACTTTTGATTCCGTGGCGCAGGACGCCGCCGAAAAAGCCGCCGTGGAAGGTATTCCGCTGCTGATCAAGCAGCGCAAGCTGACCGATCTTGAAACGGCAATGGTGGTGGTCGACCGTTACACCGGTGAAGTGCGCGCAATGGTCGGCGGTGCGACGCCGCAATTCGCGGGTTATAACCGTGCGATGCAGGCGCGCCGCTCCATTGGTTCGCTGGCGAAACCGGCAACCTACCTGACGGCGCTGAGCCAGCCGAACATCTATCGCCTGAATACCTGGATTGCCGATGCGCCGATTTCACTGCGCTTGTCTAACGGCCAGGTGTGGGCACCGCAGAACGATGACCGTCGTTTTAGCGGCCAGGTGATGCTGGTCGATGCGCTGACCCGGTCGATGAACGTACCGACGGTGAACCTCGGGATGGCGGTTGGGTTGCCTGCGGTGACGGACACCTGGCAGAAACTCGGCGCGCCGAAAGATCAGCTGACCGGCATGCCGTCTATGCTGCTTGGTGCGCTGAACCTGACGCCAATTGAAGTGGCGCAGGCTTTCCAGACCATCGCCAGCGGCGGTAACCGCGCACCACTTTCCGCGCTGCGTTCGGTTATTGCTGAAGATGGCACGGTGCTGTATCAGAGCTTCCCGCAGGCCGAGCGTGCCGTACCGGCGCAGGCGGCGTACATGACGCTGTGGACGATGCAGCAGGTTGTCCAGCGCGGCACTGGTCGCCAGCTTGGCGCGAAGTATCCGGGCCTGCATCTGGCGGGTAAAACCGGTACTACCAACAACAACGTCGATACCTGGTTTGCGGGAATCGATGGGCGCGAAGTGACCATTACCTGGGTTGGTCGCGATAATAACCAGCCGACGAAGCTGTACGGTGCCAGCGGCGCGATGGCGATTTACCAGCGTTATCTGGAAAACCAGTCGCCGATACCGCTGGATCTGACGCCGCCGGAAGACATCACCAATATGGGGGTTGATGACATGGGTAATTTCGTTTGCGGCGGTGGCGGTGTGCGCCAGCTTCCGGTCTGGACGACCAGCCCGGAAACGCTGTGCCAGCAAAACCAGGTGCAGCCGCAAACCGGTAACCCGTTTGATCAGTCCCAGCAGCCGCAGCAACCCGCGCAGCAGCAGCCTCAACAGCCGCCGCAGCAGGAGCAGAAAAGCGATGGTGTCGCAGGCTGGATCAAAGAGATGTTCGGCGGTAACTAACTTTCTGCCGTGACAAAACCTGAAACCTCCGATGGCAACATCGGGGGTTTTTTAACGCCCTAAACATGCAAATAACGTTGTAATAAACCCCTGTTAACCACCTGCTTTTCGTCTGGTTATTTCTTCATCCTTCAGGCCGTTTCAGGCGGCTTACTGCTTGCTATGCGCACAGCGCTTCGCATATTATGCTGCGGTCATAATAATAATTCTCGTTTACGTTATCGTTCACTCATTTGAATCAGAGATAAACTAATGGCGCGTCCTAACACTGCTCAGCCAGTCAACACTACGCTGCGTAAAATCGCGGTTGTAGTAGCCACAGCGGTTAGCGGCATGTCTGTTTACGCACAGGCTGCAACAACCCAAAAAGAAGAAACCATCACCGTTACCACCAGCGCCGCTCCGCAGGAAAGCGCATGGGGACCGGCGGCGACCATCGCCGCGAAACACACGGCGACGGCAACAAAAACCGATATGCCGCTGGAGAAAACGCCGCAATCCATCTCGGTGGTGACCAGCGAGGAGATCGCGCTGCATCAGCCGAAATCCGTGAAAGAAGCCCTCAGTTATACGCCGGGTGTCGCTGTCGGTACGCGTGGCGCCTCCAATACCTATGACTACCTGATTATTCGTGGTTTTGCCGCCGACGGGCAGAGCCAGAACAACTACCTCGACGGTTTGAAGATGCAGGGCAACTTCTATAACGACGCGGTAATTGATCCTTACATGGTTGAGCGTGCGGAAATTCTGCGCGGCCCCACTTCCGTGCTGTACGGAAAAAGCAGCCCGGGCGGCCTGTTGAATATGGTCAGCAAGCGCCCGACCACCACGCCGCTGTATGAAGTACAGTTTAAAGCCGGCACCAATAACCTGTTCCAGACCGGCTTTGATTTTAGCGACGCGCTGGATGATGACGGTGTTTTCTCCTACCGCTTAACCGGGCTGGCGCGTTCTGCTAACGCACAGCAGGAAGGGGCAAAAGAACAGCGCTACACCATTGCGCCATCGTTTAGCTGGCGTCCTGATGACAAGACCAACTTCACTTTCTTGTCCTATTTCCAGAACGAGCCGGATACCGGTTATTACGGTTGGTTGCCGAAAGAGGGTACCGTTGAGCCGCTGCCAAACGGCAAGCGTTTATCGACCGATTTCAACGAAGGTGCGAAGAACAACACCTATTCGCGTAATGAGAAAATGGTGGGTTACAGCTTCGAACACGCGTTCGACGACACCTTTACCGTGCGCCAGAATCTGCGTTACGCGCAAAATAAAACCTCGCAAAACAGCGTGTACGGTTATGGCATGTGCTCGGATCCACTCTATTCCGGCAATCCATCAACCAGCCCGTGTGCAGGTATCGCCCAGTCTGAATGGGGACACTACCTGACGCGCCAGTACGTGATTGATAGCGAGAAATTGGAGAACTTCTCTGTTGATACGCAACTGCAAAGCACCTTCTCCACCGGTGATATCGATCATATCCTGCTGACCGGTGTCGACTACATGCGTATGCGCAATGACATCAATTCATGGTTTGGTTATGCCGGTTCTGTTGCGCCGTCGGATATTTACAATCTGGATCGCAGCGATTTCGACTTCGACGCGCATTCCACGCCTTCCGGTGCGTATCAGATCCTGAACCGCCAGCAGCAAACGGGGCTTTATGCTCAGGATCAGGCGCAGTGGGATAAAGTGCTGGTGACGCTGGGCGGACGTTACGATTGGGCTAAACAGAGCGCGTACAACCGCACCTCCGACACCACAACGAAACGCGACGATAACCAGTTCACCTGGCGCGGTGGCGTTAATTACCTGTTCGACAACGGCGTAACGCCGTATTTCAGCTACAGCGAATCGTTCGAACCGGCGTCCACTTCAGGGGCGAGCGGTGCGATCTTCGCGCCGTCGAAAGGCAAGCAATACGAAGCCGGTGTGAAATACAGCCCCAAAGATCGTCCTGTTGTGTTGACCGGCGCGGTCTATCAGCTCACCAAGAGCAACAACCTGATGGCCGATCCAGCAGGTTCTTTCTGGTCGGTTGAAGGCGGTGAAATTCGCGCGCGCGGCGTTGAAATCGAAGCCAAAGCGGCGCTGTCAGCCAACCTGAATATGGTCGGTTCTTACACCTATACGCAGGCGGAATACACTACCGACACCAATTACAAAGGCAACACCCCGGCGCAGGTGCCAAAACACATGGCATCGCTGTGGGGCGACTACACCTTCTACGACGGCGCGCTCTCGGGCCTGACATTAGGCACCGGCGCTCGCCTGACGGGTTCCAGCTATGGCGATCCGGCGAACTCCTTCAAGGTGGGTAGCTACACGGTTGTCGATGCGCTGGTTCGTTACGATCTGGCTCGCTTCGGTATGGCTGGCTCCAACGTGGCGGTCCACGTCAACAACCTGCTCGATCGTGAATACGTCGCAAGCTGCTTTAACACTTACGGCTGCTTCTGGGGCGCAGAACGCCAGGTGGTGGCGACGGCAACCTTCCGCTTCTAATCTCTCTTCGGGCACGGTTCGCCGTGCCCATTTATAAGTTGGCAATCATGCAGGAAAACAACGCGCTTCCCGATACCACCTTTCAACTCAGCGATGTCACCTTTCGTGTGCCCGGTCGCACGCTGCTGCACCCGCTGTCGCTGACCTTTCCGGTGGGTAAAGTCACTGGTTTGATTGGCCACAACGGCTCCGGAAAATCCACATTGCTGAAAATGCTTGGCCGCCACCAGCCGCCCTCGGACGGTGATATTTTGCTGGATGGGCAGCCGCTCGCTAGCTGGAGCAGCAAAGCCTTTGCCCGCAAAGTGGCCTACTTGCCGCAGCAGTTGCCGCAGGCGGAAGGGATGACGGTTCGTGAACTGGTGGCGATTGGCCGCTACCCGTGGCACGGGGCGTTGGGGCGCTTTGGCATTGCCGACAGAGAAAAAGTGGAAGAAGCGATTGCGCTGGTGGGCTTAAAACCGCTGGCGCACCGCCTGGTCGATAGCCTCTCCGGCGGCGAACGCCAGCGCGCGTGGATCGCCATGCTGGTGGCGCAGGACAGCCGCTGCCTGCTGCTGGATGAACCTACCTCGGCGCTGGACATCGCCCATCAGGTGGATGTGCTGGCGCTGGTGCACCGCTTGAGCCAGCAGCGCGGGCTGACGGTGATTGCCGTGCTGCACGATATCAATATGGCGGCGCGGTATTGCGATTATCTGGTGGCGCTGCGCGGTGGTGAGATGATCGCCGAAGGCACGCCGGACGTATTAATGCGCGCCGAAACGCTGGAACACATTTACGGCATCCCGATGGGGATCCTGCCGCATCCTGCGGGGGCAGCACCGGTGAGTTTTGTCTACTGATGGCTGGATTACATCACATTAGCCGTCGTCGCTTACTGACGGCGATGGCGCTCTCTCCCCTGTTGTGGAACATGCGCAGCGCGCACGCCGCGGCGATCGATCCGACGCGCATTGTCGCGCTGGAGTGGTTGCCGGTTGAATTGCTGCTGGCGCTCGGCATCGCGCCTTATGGCGTTGCGGATGTGCAGAGTTACAACTTGTGGGTCAACGAGCCTGCGTTGCCCGCTTCGGTGATTGACGTTGGGCTGCGTACCGAGCCGAATCTCGAATTGCTGACGCAAATGAAACCCTCCTGGCTGGTATGGTCGGCAGGTTATGGCCCTTCCGAAGCGAAGCTGGCGCAAATCGCGCCGGGGCGCGGCTTCACGTTTAGCGATGGCAAAAAGCCGCTCGCCATGGCGAAGCACTCGTTAAACGAGATGGCGCAGATCCTCAATCTGGAAACCGCCGCGAAAAAACATCTCGACGAATTTGATGCCCTCATTGAAGCGCGAAAACCGCATTTTGCACGTCGCGGCGATCGTCCTTTATTGATGATCACCTTGCTCGACCCGCGCCATGTGCTGGCGTTTGGGCCGAACTGCCTGTTCCAGGAAGTGCTCGATAGCGTGGGCATTCGTAACGCCTGGCACGGCGAAACCTCTTTCTGGGGCAGCGTGGCGGTGGGTATCGATCGGCTGGCGGAATACAAAGACGTTGATGTTATCTGTTTCGATCACGGTAACGAGCAGGATATGCAAAAACTGATGGCGACGCCGTTGTGGCAGGCGATGCCCTTCGTGCGTGCCGGGCGTTTCCAGCGGGTGCCGGCGGTCTGGTTTTATGGCGCGACGCTGTCGGCGATGCATTTTACCCGCGTGCTGGATAATGCGCTGGGAGGCCGGGCATGAACCGACGTGTTTCGCCTTTTCCCGCGTTGCTGCTGACGGTGCTTTTTATCGCCGCCGCCGTGCTTAGCTGGAACAATTTAACCGTCGCTTTGCCGCGCGCGCAGTGGGCGCAGGCCTTCGTCGCGCCGGACATCAACCTTATCGATCAGATGCTGTTTCACTACAGCCTGTTGCCGCGTCTGGTGATTTCTCTGCTGGTCGGTGCCGGGCTTGGCCTGGTCGGTGTGCTGTTTCAGCAGGTGCTGCGGAACCCGCTTGCCGAACCGACAACGCTGGGCGTGGCAACCGGGGCGCAACTGGGCATCACCATTACCACGCTGTGGTCGATCCCCGGCGTGCTGGCTTCACAGTTTGCCGCGCTTGCCGGGGCATGTGCAGTCGGCGCGCTGGTGTTTGGCGTGGCCTGGGGAAAGCGTTTGTCGCCGGTGACGCTGATCCTCGCCGGTCTGGTGGTGAGCCTCTATTGCGGGGCGATTAACCAACTGCTGGCGCTGTTCCATCACGATCAACTACAAAGCATGTTTTTATGGAGCACCGGGACGCTAACGCAAACCGACTGGAGCATCGTGCAGCGTTTGTGGCCGCAGCTGCTTGGTTGTGCGGTGTTAACGCTGCTGCTGTTGCGCCCGCTAACGCTGATGGGGCTGGATGACGGCGTTGCGCGTAATCTTGGCCTGGCGCTGTCGCTGGCGCGCCTGGCGGCCCTGACGCTGGCGATTGCGTTGAGTGCGTTGCTGGTCAATGCGGTCGGCATTATCGGTTTTATCGGCCTGTTTGCGCCGCTGCTGGCGAAAATGCTCGGCGCGCGTCGCTTGTTGTCGCGCTTGCTGCTGGCACCGCTGATTGGCGCGCTGATCCTCTGGCTCTCCGATCAAGTTATCTGGTGGCTGACTCGCGTGTGGATGGAAGTTTCCACCGGTTCGATCACTGCGCTGATTGGCGCGCCGCTGCTGTTGTGGTTGTTGCCGCGCCTGCGCAGCATGAGCGCACCCGCGATGGACGCCGGAGATAACGTGGCGGCTGAGCGCCAGCACATTCAGTGGTTTGCGCTGGGCGGTTTCGTACTTCTGTTGCTGGCGATGGGGTTAGCGCTGACGTTCGGGCGTGACGCGACAGGCTGGCATTTTGCCAGTGGACAGTTGCTCGACGAATTGATGCCGTGGCGCTGGCCGCGCATTGTCGCTGCGCTCACCGCCGGCGTGATGCTGGCGGTGGCGGGTTGTATTATTCAGCGCCTGACCGGCAACCCGATGGCCAGCCCGGAAGTGCTGGGGATAAGCTCAGGCGCGGCGTTTGGCGTGGTATTGATGTTGTTCTTCGTACCGGGTAACGCGTTTGGCTGGCTGATGCCCGCCGGGAGCCTGGGGGCCGCGGTGACGTTGCTGATTATCATGGTTGCCGCCGGGCGCGGTGGCTTTTCGCCGCACCGCATGCTGCTGGCAGGGATGGCGTTGAGCACGGCGTTTACCATGTTGTTGATGATGTTACAGGCAAGCGGTGACCCGCGCATGGCAAAGATCCTGACGTGGATTTCCGGCAGCACTTACAATGCCTCAGGCGAACAGGTTTGGCGTACTGGCGTGATGATGGTGATGTTGCTGGCGCTGACACCGCTGTGTCGCCGCTGGTTAACGATCTTACCGCTCGGTGGTGATACCGCGCGTTCAGTCGGGATGGCGCTGACACCGTCGCGCGTCGGCCTGCTGTTACTGGCGGCAGCGCTCACGGCAACGGCGACCATGACCATTGGCCCGCTGAGTTTTGTTGGCCTGATGGCACCGCATATCGCGCGGATGATGGGGTTTCGTCGCACAATGCCGCATATGGTGATTTCAGCGCTGGTGGGGGGAGTACTGCTGGTGTTTGCTGACTGGTGCGGGCGGATGCTGCTGTTTCCGTTTCAGATCCCCGCCGGGTTGCTGTCGACCTTTATCGGCGCGCCATATTTTATCTATTTGCTGAGAAAGCAGAGCCGCTAAAAGAGAGCCTCTCCCGCCGGGGAGAGGCTTTGCCGATTACAATTTGGCGAACACGCGACGTGCAGCGTCGATGGTGTTGTCAATATCCTCTTCGCTATGCGCGACAGACATAAAGCCCGCTTCAAACGCCGACGGCGCAAGGTATACGCCTTCTTCCAGCATCAAATGGAAGAAGCGTTTAAAACGTTCTACGTCGCACTTCACCACATCCTGATAGCTGGTCACGCTTTCGGCATCGGTAAAGAACAGACCAAACATCCCACCGACATGGTTGACCACCAGTGGAATGCCGGCTTCCTGCGCGGCATCCAGCAGACCGTTGGCCAGTTGCGTGGTCAGTTCGGTCAGCGTGGCGTGAATGCCCGGCTGGGCGACTTCGGTTAAACAGGCATAGCCTGCCGCCATGGCAATCGGGTTACCGGAGAGCGTACCCGCCTGGTAGACCGGGCCGGTAGGTGCCAGCGCGTCCATCACCTCGCGACGCCCGCCAAATGCGCCGACCGGCATGCCGCCACCGATAATTTTGCCAAGGCAAGTCAGATCCGGTGTCACACCGTAATAATCCTGTGCACCCGCCAGCGCGACGCGAAAACCAGTCATTACTTCATCAATAATCAGCAGCGCACCGAACTCATCGCACAGCGCGCGCAGGCCCGGCAGGAATTCCGGCAGCGGCGGCACGCAGTTCATGTTTCCGGCGACCGGTTCGACGATGATACAGGCGATATCCTGCGGATATTGCTCAAACGCCGCGCGTACCGAGCTGAGATCGTTATACGTGCAGGTCAGGGTGTGTTTAGCGAAATCGGCCGGAACGCCCGGTGAGTTCGGCTGACCGAGCGTCAGCGCACCGGAACCGGCTTTCACCAGCAGGCAGTCGGCGTGGCCGTGGTAGCAGCCTTCGAATTTGATAATTTTATCGCGGTCGGTAAACCCGCGCGCCAGACGAATAGCGCTCATTGTCGCTTCGGTGCCAGAGTTCACCATGCGCACCATATCCATGGTCGGCACCAGTTCAGTGACCAGCTGCGCCATTTTGACTTCCATTTCGGTAGGCGCGCCAAAGCTCAGGCCGCGGCTGGCCGCTTCGATCACCGCGTTGCGAATTGCCGGGTGGTTGTGACCGAGCACCATAGGGCCCCAGGAACCGACGTAATCGATATAGGCTTTGCCGTCGACATCATACAAATAAGCACCGTCAGCACGCTCGATAAACAGCGGCGTACCGCCCACGCCGGTAAAGGCGCGTACCGGTGAGTTCACACCGCCCGGGATAAGCTCACGCGCTGCGTTATAGAGGTTTTCAGACTTACTCATGCTTTTCATTCCTGGTTCGTGGAAAAATCAATGCCGGTCATTCTATGTGATTACGGGAATGTTATGAAAGTTTTGCCCCGGTGAAACGACATATTTTGCAGGGATTTTACCCGCGACGCGCCGAGGCTTGCCGGGTAAAATGCCCCTTTTGTATTACTTATCGAAAATCAATGTCAGCGCAAATCCCTTCATTTGAACAGCAGCAGGTTGAGCAACGGCGACGCCGCAACATCATGCGCCAGATGCTGCAACGCGATAAAACGCCACTGGCGATTTTGCTGGTTGCCGCCGTCGCGGGCGCAGTCACAGGATTAGTGGGCGTCTTTTTTGAAAAAGCCGTGAATGCGGTGTTGAACGCACGTATTGGCGCGCTGGCGCAGATGGCGGACAGCGCACTGGTGTGGCCGCTGGCATTTATTGGCTCGGCAGTGCTGGCGATGATTGGCTATTTTCTGGTGCGGCGATTCGCGCCCGAAGCCGGCGGCTCGGGGATCCCGGAAATTGAAGGTGCGCTGGAGGAACTGCGTCCGGTGCGCTGGTGGCGAGTCTTACCGGTTAAGTTTTTCGGCGGGATGGGAACACTTGGCGCGGGCATGGTGCTGGGGCGGGAAGGGCCGACCGTGCAGATCGGCGGCAATATCGGGCGCATGATGAGCGATCTGTTTCGCCTGCGCAGCGGTGAAGCACGTCATACGTTGCTGGCGACCGGCGCGGCAGCCGGGCTTTCTGCCGCGTTTAATGCGCCGCTGGCGGGTATTCTTTTCATCATTGAAGAGATGCGTTCGCAGTTTCATTACAACCTGATCTCAATTAAAGCCGTGTTCACCGGCGTGATTATGTCGAGCATTGTCTTTCGCGTGTTTAACGGCGAGGCGGCGGTAATTGACGTCGGTAAGCTCAGCAATGCGCCGGTTAATACACTGTGGCTCTATCTGGTGTTGGGCATGATTTTTGGCGGCATCGGACCGCTATTTAACACGCTGGTGTTGCGCACCCAGGATCTGTTTCAGCGTATCCACGGCGGGCATACCGGGAAATGGGTGCTGATTGGCGGTATCATCGGCGGTTGTTGTGGCGTGCTTGGGTTGATTGCACCTGCGCTTTCCGGCGGGGGTTTTGCGCTTATCCCGATTGCGACCGCCGGAAACTATACCGTTGGCGCACTGCTGTTTATTTTCCTGATTCGTGTGGCAACCACGTTACTCTGTTTTAGCTCTGGCGCGCCGGGCGGCATATTTGCGCCGATGCTGGCGCTTGGCACGGTATTAGGCATGGCGTTTGGCAGCGCGAGTGCCGCGATTTTTCCGCATTATCAGCTCGATGCGGGGACATTTGCCATTGCCGGAATGGGCGCATTACTGGCCGCGTCGCTGCGTGCGCCGCTGACCGGCATCGTGCTAGTTCTGGAAATGACTGACAATTATCAGCTTATTTTGCCAATGATCATTACCTGTCTTGGTGCGACACTGTTAGCACAGTTTTTGGGCGGAAAACCGCTCTATTCCGCGATCCTGGCACGTACGCTTGCCAGGCAGGATGCGGCTCGCGAACGCGAGTTGCCGCGGGAGAATACTTGAACGATTTAGTAGCGTATTGGATAATAGCTGAAAAGGTCGGGTTACTATTTGACCAGATCGCAGTATCAACGGGAGCAAGACATGAGTGATGACGTAGCGTTGCCGCTGCAGTTTACCGACGCAGCAGCCAACAAAGTAAAAAACCTGATTGCGGACGAAGATAACCCAAATCTGAAGCTGCGTGTCTACATCACCGGTGGTGGTTGCAGCGGCTTCCAGTATGGTTTTACCTTTGACGATCAAATCAACGATGGTGATATGACCATTGAGAAGCAGGGCGTTGGCCTGGTGGTTGACCCGATGAGCCTGCAATATCTGGTTGGCGGTTCAGTCGATTACACCGAAGGTCTGGAAGGTTCCCGCTTTGTGGTGACTAACCCGAATGCGACCAGCACTTGTGGTTGCGGCTCTTCATTCAGTATTTAATGAATCCTTCATATATAAAAAGCCGTGTCAGTAACACGGCTTTTTTGTTATCTGCCTGATTCATCCAGCGCAAACGTGGGTAACTTCAGGTGCCAGCGAATCGCCGCCAGCCTGATAACCAGCGTGACCACCATGCCCAGCATACTTGCCGTTTCCAGCGCTACGGCAAAGAAGTGATACGCCGTTGCATGCACAATGCCACCCGCAATACAGGCGGTGGCGTAGATTTCGGTACGCAGGATCATCGGCACTTCGCGCGCCAGCACGTCACGAATGATACCGCCACCAACACCGGTTACCACGCCCATACAAATCGCCACCAGCGGGCCGGTTTCGGCGAGAAAGGCTTTATTCACGCCAATACCGACAAACACCGCCAGCCCGACGGCATCCAGTACCGGTAATATCCATTTCGGCAAGCGGCGCGGCTGGCGTACCAGCACAATGGTCAACATGCAGGTCACCATCGCCACCACTAAATCCGTTGGATCTTTAACCCAGAACACCGGGCCGTGCGCCAGCGCCATATCACGGATCGTCCCGCCACCAACGGCGGTCACGACGCCGAGTACCAGCACACCAAACGGATCCATTCGCAGTTTTCCCGCCAGCAGAACGCCTGATATAGCAAATACGGCGGTGCCGATAATATCCAGCCAGTAAACCAGCATGGTGAATTCCCCGGTTATTTCACCTGCGCAAGGGCAGTGCAGAGTTGTTGAGCGGCGAGGATAATACGCGGGCTTGCCCGTTCAAACCAGTCACCGTGCAGAGAAATAATCGGTACATTGAGCTGATTTCGCCAGAACTGTTCGATTCGCGGGATCTCTTTTTCATCGCCTGCCACCACGATCGCCTGCGGCTGGCGCGCCAGCACCTGTTCACGGCTCACTTGTGGCCAGGGAACTCGGCTGGCGGCAAAGATGTTTTCCCCACCGCACAGCTCCAGCACCTGGTTTTGAATCGAGCCTTTTCCGCTGGTAAACAGCGGCTGCGCGCCAAATTGCAGGAACACACGCTTTTTCGGCAGGCTGGCGTAGCGGGTTTTCAATTCGTTGTACTGGGAAAGCAGCTTCTGCGCCGCCTGTTCCGCCTGCTGCGGATGCGGGCTATATGCTTTGAGCTTACGCAGCGTCTCGATGACCTGCTCAATGGTGATCGCATCCACCCACATCACGGTGATACCGAATTGCTTGAGCTGATTCACCTGACGTTCGGTGTTGCCGCCACGCCATGCCAGCACCAGATCCGGTTTCAGCGCGACAATACGTTCCAGATTCATCCCTTGCCAGCTTGCCACCTGCTCAATCTGCGCGGCTTGTGGCGGGTAATCGGAATAGCTACTGACGCCGACAGGCGTAATGCCCGCAGCGAAAAGCAGTTCGGTATTGGCTGGCGAAAGTGAGATAACACGCGGCGCGGCGAAAAGCCACGCCGGAAGCAGAATAAGCAGGGCGGCAAGCGCCCTGAAAAGAGAGTTAACCACGCGCCAGTTTCTGTACCAGGGTTTCAACCATTAGGCTGGATTGCTTCGCAGCCACAACCAGGAATTCGTCGAAGCTCAGGTGGGATTCCTGATCCGCCACGTCGGAAATAGCGCGAACCACCACAAACGGTACGCTGTAGTTATGGCAAACGTGCGCGATGGCGGTCGCTTCCATCTCAACGGCGATCGCCTGCGGGAAGTTATGGCGGATTTTCGCCAGGCCTTCGGCACCGTTAATAAAGGCATCTCCGCTCACAATAAGGCCGCGTACGGCATGCAGGTTCAGCTCACCAATGCAGGCTTCTGCTGCGGCAATCAGGTTGTCATCCGCTTTGAAACCCGCCGGGCAACCGGGTAATTGACCAATATCATAGCCAAAAGCGGTCACGTCAGCATCGTGATAACGCGCTTCGTCGGAAACCACGATATCGCCCACTTTCAGCGTTGCTGCAAGGCCACCGGCGGAACCGGTGTTGATAATCACATCCGGCTGGCAGCGCTCCAGCAGCAGCGTCGCGCCCATGGCGGCAGCCACTTTACCAATGCCGGATTTCAGTAGCGCAACCTCTGTACCATTCAGCGTACCGGTGTAGATTTCGCTCCCGCCGACGTTCAGCGTCTGACGGTTCTCGATTTTGTCACGCAGCAGCGTAACTTCTTCTTCCATTGCACCAATAATGCCAATTTTCATGGAGATACTCGCTAATGTGATAAGACAGGATTACGTTTTCAGGGCATAGTCTATCATGGCATACACAATTGCATGATATCCCGTGACGCTAAGCACAGGAGAGGAAATGGCAGAGATCGACTTTCGCAACAAGATAAACTGGCGCCGCCGCTACCGTTCGCCGCAGGGTGTAAAAACCGAACGTGAAATACTGCGCATCTTTGAAAGCGATCGTGGGCGCATTATCAACTCTGCCGCCATCCGACGTTTACAGCAAAAAACACAGGTCTTCCCGCTCGAGCGTAACGCGGCGGTGCGCACGCGTTTGACGCATTCGCTGGAAGTTCAGCAAGTGGGGCGTTATATCGCCAAAGAGATTTTGAGCCGCCTGAAAGAGCAGCGCCTGCTGGAAACCTACGGTCTGGATGAACTGACCGGGCCGTTTGAAAGCATCGTTGAGATGGCGTGCCTGATGCATGATATCGGCAACCCGCCTTTTGGCCATTTCGGCGAGGCGGCAATCAATGACTGGTTCCGCCAGCGCCTGGCGCCGGATGATGCGGTGAGCCAACCGCTGTCGGACGATCGCTGCGAAGTGGTGGCGCTTAAATTGCGTGAAGGCGAAGACACGCTGAACGCATTACGCCGGAAAGTGCGCCATGATTTAAGCCATTTTGAAGGTAACGCGCAGGGGATCCGCCTGGTGCATACATTAATGCGTATGAACCTGACCTGGGCGCAGGTCGGCTGTATTTTAAAATATACGCGCCCGGCGTGGTGGATTGGCGAGCCGCCAGCCTCACACAGTTATTTAATGAAAAAACCGGGCTACTATTTTTCTGAAGAAGGCTATGTAGAACGGCTGCGTAAAGAATTAAACCTCGATACTTACAGTCGCTTTCCGCTGACGTGGATAATGGAAGCGGCGGATGATATTTCCTATTGCGTGGCAGATTTAGAAGATGCGGTAGAAAAACGGATATTTAGCGCGGAACAACTTTATCAGCATCTTTATGACGCCTGGGGGGAGCATGAAAAAGGATCGTTGTTTGCGCAGGTGGTCGAAAACGCGTGGGATAAATCACGCGCTAATTCGATGAGCCGCAGCGCGGAAGATCAATTTTTCATGTATCTGCGCGTCAATACGCTGAATAAACTGGTGCCGTACGCGGCACAGCGTTTTATTGATAACTTGCCGCAGATTTTCAACGGTGAATTCAATCACGCGTTACTGGAAGATGAAAGCAGCTTTAGTCAGCTACTTGAATTATATAAAAATGTCGCCATAAAACAGGTGTTCAGCCATCCCGACGTTGAGCAGCTCGAATTACAGGGCTATCGCGTTATCAGTGGTTTGCTGGATATTTACCGTCCGCTGTTACAATTATCGACGGCGGATTTTGCCGAGCTGGTGGAAAAAGAGCGTTTGCGTCGTTTCCCGATTGAATCGCGCCTGTTTCAAAAACTTTCGACGCGCCACCGGCTAGCCTACGTTGAGGCGGTGAGCAAATTATCGCCCGACGCGGCAGAGTACCCGGTGCTGGAGTATTATCACCGTTGTCGATTAATTCAGGATTATATTAGCGGGATGACGGATCTATATTCATGGGATGAATATCGTCGTTTGATGGCGGTGGAATAATACCGTTGAATTGTAAAGAACGACAATAAATTTTTACTTTTTCCAGACACTTAATGCCGGAACTTCACGCTATAAATCGACTCTGAGTGACACATACACAGCAGTTTGCGTTAATCGGTAAAGAGTGAGAGACATGAAAAAAACCACGTTAGCAATGAGTGCACTGGCTTTGAGTTTAAGTTTAGCGCTGTCTCCTCTGTCGGCTATGGCAGCGGAAACAGCATCGTCTACAGCTGCGACATCACAACAAATGCCTAGCCTCGCGCCGATGCTGGAAAAAGTGATGCCGTCGGTGGTGAGTATCAATGTTGAAGGCAGCACCACGGTAAACACGCCGCGTATGCCGCGTAACTTCCAGCAGTTCTTTGGTGATAATTCACCGTTCTGCCAGGAAGGCTCTCCGTTCCAGAGCTCACCGTTCTGTCAGGGCGGCGGCGCACCGGGCGGGCAGGGCGATAGCCAGCAGCAGAAATTTATGGCGCTGGGTTCCGGCGTGATCATTGATGCGGCGAAAGGCTATGTGGTGACTAACAACCATGTGGTCGATAACGCTAACACCATCAAAGTGCAATTAAGTGACGGGCGTAAATTTGACGCCAAAGTGGTGGGTAAAGACCCGCGTTCCGACATTGCGCTGATTCAGATTCAGGACCCGAAAAACCTGACCGCGATTAAACTGGCGGACTCCGATGCCCTTCGCGTGGGGGATTACACCGTGGCGATTGGTAACCCGTTTGGTCTCGGTGAAACGGTCACTTCCGGGATTGTCTCCGCACTGGGTCGCAGCGGCCTGAATGCGGAAAACTATGAAAACTTTATCCAGACGGATGCCGCGATCAACCGCGGTAACTCCGGCGGCGCGCTGGTGAACCTGAACGGCGAACTGATCGGTATTAACACCGCGATCCTCGCACCGGATGGCGGCAACATCGGTATCGGTTTTGCGATCCCAAGTAACATGGTGAAAAACCTCACCGGGCAGATGGTCGAGTTCGGTCAGGTTCGCCGTGGTGAGCTGGGCATTATGGGTACCGAACTGAATTCCGAGCTGGCGAAAGCGATGAAAGTCGATGCGCAGCGCGGGGCGTTTGTCAGCCAGGTAATGCCGAATTCCGCCGCCGCGAAAGCCGGTGTGAAAGCAGGGGATGTGATTACATCTCTGAACGGTAAACCGATTAGCAGTTTTGCTGCGCTGCGTGCGGAAGTCGGTTCTATGCCGATTGGCAGCAAAGTCGCACTTGGCCTGCTGCGTGATGGCAAACCTGTGAATATTACGCTCGAGTTGCAGCAGAGCAGCCAGAACCAGGTTGATTCCAGCACCATCTTCAGCGGTATTGAAGGCGCGGAAATGAGCAACAAAGGCAAAGACGGCGGCGTGGTGGTTAATTCGGTGAAAGCCAATACCCCGGCTGCGCAGATTGGCCTGAAAAAAGGCGATGTGATTGTCGGCGCGAACCAGCAGCCGGTGAAAAATATCGCTGAGCTGCGCAAAATCCTCGACAGTAAACCTTCGGTGCTGGCGTTGAACATTCAACGCGGTGACACCTCTATCTATCTGCTGATGCAGTAATCCGCTGTAAACCCTCTTCCCGGATCACGGGAAGAGGGCCTCTCCTCTGTTTTGTGAAGCCTTCCACAACTCCATACTTCTGAATGCCGCTTTGTGCATTTGCACAGTGCGTACGGGAATTTTCTTCCCTATGCTTGGGCTCTGCACACGGGAGGGTTACATGGCTGGCTGGCATCTTGATACCAAAATGGCTCAGGATATCGTGGCGCGCACGATGCGCATCATTGATACGAACATTAACGTGATGGATGCACGGGGTCGCATCATTGGTAGTGGTGACCGCGAACGTATTGGTGAATTGCACGAAGGCGCGTTACTGGTGCTCTCGCAAGGCCGCGTGGTGGATATCGACGATGCGGTTGCCCGCCATCTGCATGGTGTGCGTCAGGGTATCAACCTGCCGTTACGTCTTGAAGGGGAAATCGTGGGTGTTATTGGCCTGACGGGGGAACCGGAAACGTTGCGCAAATACGGCGAATTAGTCTGCATGACCGCCGAGATGATGCTGGAACAATCCCGTCTGATGCATCTGTTGGCGCAGGATAGCCGTTTGCGCGAAGAGCTGGTCATGAACCTGATCCAGGCGGAAGAGCACACGCCCGCATTGACCGAATGGGCGCAGCGTTTAGGCATTGATTTAAACCAGCCGCGCGTGGTGGCGGTGGTGGAAGTGGATAGCGGCCAGTTGGGCGTGGATAGCGCCATGGCCGAGTTGCAGCAACTGCAAAATGCCCTCACCACCCCTGAGCGCAACAACCTGATTGCTATTGTTTCGCTGACCGAAATGGTGGTGCTGAAACCAGCGCTTAACCAGTTTGGTCGCTGGGATGCCGAAGATCACCGCAAGCGGGTGGAACAGCTGATCACGCGCATGAAAGAGAACGGCCAGTTGCGTTTTCGTGTCGCGCTGGGTAATTACTTCACCGGCCCTGGCAGCATTGCCCGTTCTTACCGCACGGCGCGCACCACCATGATGGTGGGTAAACAGCGTATGCCGGAAAGCCGTAGCTATTTTTACCAGGATTTGATGTTACCGGTGTTGCTCGACAGCTTACGCGGTGGTTGGCAGGCCAACGAGCTGGCACGCCCGTTGTCGCGGCTAAAAGCGATGGATAATAACGGCTTGTTGCGCCGTACGCTGGCGGCGTGGTTTCGCCACAATGTGCAGCCGCTGGCAACGTCTAAGGCGCTGTTTATCCATCGCAATACGCTGGAGTATCGTTTGAACCGCATCTCGGAACTGACCGGGCTGGATTTAGGAAACTTCGACGACAGGTTGCTGCTGTATGTGGCGCTGCAGTTAGACGAACAACATTAAAGTGATGTTGTGCCGGGTCGTTAGCCCGGCACAATGCGATAGACCCCGCGATTTACTTCCCGCGTGTCAGCTTTTCAAGATCGGATTCGATTTCGTTGATCTTGTTAGTCACAACGCTTTCCAGGTGGCGCAGATCGTCCAGGATCTTACGTTTCAGATCCACTTCCGTGCGATCGCGCTGGCAGATTTGATCCAATTCATCAATTACATAGCGCAGGTTAGGACTGATTTCCTGCACTTCTTTGTAACCTTGGCCGACACCATCGGCGACAACGGTTTTACGCTGGCGCGGGTATTTGAATTTGACGCTCTTGGCAAAAAACTCGCCTTTATCCTTATGAAAATAGATTTTCAGAATATCGTTATTGGCTTCCTGGCGGAGACTATAGCGATCGATTTCATCGGGATTGGTGATGCCTAAACTTTTCAGATTATCGTACATAGCGGTACCCTTAAGCTCAACATAACCTATGAATAATTAACGAAAAAATCTATTTTTGCCACCTGTGAATGCAAAAAAGGCGGGATATATCACCCTCTTCCGGACAGGAAGAGGGACAGACTTAATCGATAGTGCGCAGCAGTTCGTTAATACCTACTTTACCGCGCGTTTTCGCATCCACTTTTTTCACGATTACTGCGCAATACAGGCTGTATTTGCCATCTTTAGACGGCAGGTTGCCGGAAACAACCACTGAGCCCGCCGGTACGCGGCCATAATGCACTTCGCCGGTTTCACGATCGTAAATACGCGTACTCTGACCGATGTACACACCCATCGAGATGACAGAACCTTCTTCTACGATAACACCTTCGACTACTTCAGAACGTGCGCCAATAAAGCAGTTATCTTCAATGATAGTCGGGTTTGCCTGCAGCGGTTCCAGAACGCCGCCAATACCTACGCCGCCTGAGAGGTGAACGTTTTTACCGATCTGCGCGCAAGAGCCTACGGTCGCCCAGGTGTCAACCATGGTGCCTTCATCAACATAGGCGCCGATATTGACATAAGACGGCATCAGCACGGTGTTGCGGGCGATAAACGCGCCCTGGCGCACCGCTGCTGGCGGCACTACGCGGAAGCCTTCTTTCTGGAAACGCGCTTCGTCGTAGTCGGCGAATTTCATCGGGACTTTGTCGAAGTAGCGGCTTTCCGCACCGTCGATAACCTGGTTATCGTTAATGCGGAAAGAGAGCAGAACCGCTTTTTTCAGCCACTGGTGGGTGACCCACTGACCATCGATTTTCTCTGCGACGCGAAGCGCGCCGGAATCGAGCAGGGCAATAACCTGATTCACCGCTTCACGGGTAACGGTATCGGCATTTGCCGGGGTGATCTCTGCGCGACGCTCGAAAGCGGCTTCAATAACGTTCTGTAACTGCTGCATTGTTTACTCTTTCCATCTGTGTAAAAAAATAATCACCCTTTATCGTTTGGATTGAGGGCCTCTGTCAACCGTTGTTGTACCTCCTTTTGCAGCGCATTATTAAGGCCACGCCGGTCGGCAGTCGCGATTATAAATAAATCTTCTACTCGCTCACCAATGGTTGTAATTCTCGCCCCGTGCAGCGAAATTCCCAGATCCGCAAACACCTGCCCGACGCGGGCAAGTAGCCCTGGCTGGTCAAGGGCAATCAATTCAAGAAACGATTTTCTGTCGGTATGTGTCGGCAGGAAATTCACTTCGGTATCGACGGTAAAGTGGCGCAGTTTGGCAGGCTGACGGCGCGGTTGCGGCGGTTGCCAGGTGTGCTGCGTAATGGCCTGTTCCAGCCCAAAACAAATCGCGTCGTGGCGATCGGCGGAGAGCGGGCTGCCGTCCGGTTCCAGCACAATAAAGGTGTCCATTGCCATACCGTCGCGGGTGGTAAAAATCTGCGCGTCGTGAACGCTCAGGTTGCGACGATCAAGCTCGGCGCACACCGCTGCAAACAGATACGGGCGATCCGGGCTCCAGATAAAGATCTCGGTGCCGCCGCGCGTGGCCTGTGGGCTGAGCAAAATCATCGGCTTGCTCAGATCATGTTGCAGCAGGTGGCGCGCATGCCAGGCAAGCTGGTTTGGGCTATGGCGAACAAAATAGTTCGCCCGACAGCGCGCCCAAATCTGATGCAATTGCTCTTCATCAATATTGTCCATACGCAGCAGCGCCAGCGCCTGAAGCTGGTGATGGCGCACGCGTTCGCGCATATCCGGCGTATTTTGCATGCCGCGACGCAGCTGTTTTTCAGTGGCGAAATAGAGTTCGCGCAGCAGGCTCTGCTTCCAGCTGTTCCACAGGGTTTCGTTGGTGGCACAGATATCCGCCACGGTCAGGCAGACAAGGAAGCGCAGACGGTTCTCCGTTTGCACCTCTTCGGCAAACTGCTTGATGACTTCCGGATCCTGAATATCACGGCGCTGGGCGGTGACCGACATCAATAGATGATGACGCACCAGCCAGGCGACAAGCTGGGTTTCGCGTGAGTTAAGTCCATGTAATTCAGCGAACTTCAGCACATCCTGTGCACCCAGCACCGAGTGGTCGCCGCCACGACCTTTGGCGATATCATGAAACAATGCCGCAATCAGGATCAGCTCCGGGTGGGTTAAACGCGGCCACAGTTCCACGCATAGAGGGTGTTTATTGCGCGTCTCTTCTTTGGCAAAACTTTCCAGTTTCAGCAATACGCGAATGGTGTGCTCATCCACGGTATAAGCGTGGAACAGGTCAAACTGCATCTGACCGACGATGTGCGACCACTGTGGCATATAGGCCCACAACACGCTGTGGCGGTGCATTGGTAGCAGACCACGGCTGACGGCGCCTGGATGGCGCAACATGCTGAGGAAAATTGAGCGCGCTTCGGCGATATAGCACAGCGGCTGTGTCAGATGGCGGCGGGCGTGACGCAAGTGGCGCAGCGTGGTGGAGTAGATGCCGGTAATGTTGCTGTTGCGCACCATAATATAGAACATGCGCAGGATGGCCTGCGGCTCACGGATAAACAGCGTTTCGTCACGCAGATCGATAAGCGAACCGCGCAGTTGAAATTCATCGTCAATCGGGCGCGGTTTCTCGTCGGTGGTCAACGCCAGAATCGCTTCATCGAAAAGCTGTAACAGCATCTGGTTCAGTTCCGCGACGCGGCGGGTGACGCGGAAGAAATCCTTCATCATATGTTCGACAGGCTGGTTGCCTTCACCAACATAATTCAGACGCTGCGCTACGCTCAGTTGGCGGTCGAACAGCAGGCGGTTGTCGTAGCGACTCACTTCCAGATGCAGCGCGAAACGGATACGCCAAAGCAAGTGCAGACATTCGTTCAGCTCATTGCGCTCGGCTTCGGTCAGAAAGCCAAAGCCCACCATTTCATCCAGCGATGTGGCACCAAAGTGACGGCGGGCAACCCATTGCAGGGTGTGAATATCGCGCAGCCCGCCAGGGCTGCTTTTTATGTCGGGTTCCAGGTTGTAACTGGTGCCGTGATAACGCTGGTGGCGCTCGTTTTGTTCCGCCACTTTTGCCGGGAAAAAAGTTTCCGACGGCCAGAAGCTGTCGCTAAAAATATGCTTTTGCAGTTCCAGAAACAGCGCGACGTCGCCAATCAGCAAACGTGATTCAATTAAGTTGGTCGCGACCGTGAGATCTGATAACCCTTCCTGTAAGCACTCATCCAGCGTACGGACGCTGTGTCCCACTTCGAGTTTGACATCCCACAATAGCGTGAGCAGTTCGCCAATCTTCTGCGCTTGTTCGTCGGAAAGTTTGCTGCGGCTGAGGATCAGTAAATCAATGTCCGATAACGGATGCAGCTCACCGCGACCGTAACCGCCGACCGCTACCAGCGCAGTATCGCTGACGTCGCCAAAACCGTACTCCAGCCATAAGCGTTGCAAAAGTTGATCAATAAATTCGGTGCGCGCCTCGATTAATTGCTCGGCTGAAATACCGGCGTCAAAGACGTGCCCGAGCCACTGCTGGAAAGCCTCGATATGCGCTTTGATGTTGGCGCACTGGAATTCGTATTGTGACCAAACGCCTGGATATTCAGGCTGGCCGGGAAGGGTGGGTTGTACCGCGCTGACAAATTGTTCTGAAGTGATGTTGCTCATTATGGGCCACCCGTCTGGAGTGCATATGCATAGCAAAACAACTTAAAAGAGATAATGAAAAATGAAAAGTCGTTTATATGTATGACGCTGCAGGGGAGAGTGGTAAAAAAAACGGCCCGCAGAGCGGACCGTTTATCGTATTTAGCAATGTCAGAATCAGGCGGCGGTTAGCACGGCATCGATGGTGTCATCTTTGCGCAGCGTCAGGATCTCGCAGCCGGTTTCAGTAACGACAATCGTGTGCTCATACTGCGCAGACAGGCTGCGGTCTTTGGTTTTCACCGTCCAGCCGTCTTTCATGGTGCGAATACGGTAATCGCCCGCGTTTACCATCGGCTCGACGGTAAATGTCATGCCCGCTTGCAGCACCACACCGCCATCATCAGCATCATAGTGCAGCACCTGCGGCTCTTCATGGAAGCCGCGGCCAATACCGTGACCACAATATTCGCGCACGACAGAGAAGCCCTGGGCTTCAACATATTTCTGAATTGCTGCGCCAAGGGTGCGCAGGCGGATACCCGGTTTGACCATGCGCAGCGCCAGATAGAGGCTCTCTTGCGTGATATGGCACAGACGCTCCCCCAGAATGGTCGGCTTACCGACGATAAACATTTTGGAGGTGTCGCCGTGGTACTCGTCTTTAATCACGGTCACATCGATGTTGACGATATCGCCATCTTTCAGCAGTTTTTCGTCATCCGGAATACCGTGGCACACCACTTCGTTAATAGAGATGCACACCGATTTCGGGAAACCGTGATAACCCAGGCAGGCGGAAATGGCATGCTGCTCATTGACAATGTAGTCGTTGCAGATGCGATCGAGTTCACCCGTGCTGACGCCCGGCTTAATGTACGGTTCAATCATTTCCAGCACTTCGGCGGCGAGCCGGCCCGCGACGCGCATTTTTTCGATTTCTTCAGGTGTCTTAATAGAGATAGCCATGGAATGTGTCCATCAGTGTCGATTTTTTCGACTATACCAGGATTAGTGCTGTCAATGGTAACAGTCGGGCAAGTGTTGTGCCAAATCGAGAATCATTAACAGCACTCTGCGTCAACAACTATTGGTTTCCGGCGGTGTTTTATGGTATAAAGCGCGCCGGACTTCCGTTCCTGTTTTGGGATGGGAGCCACAAATCTCACTTTGTGTAATAACACACACGTATCGGCACATATTCCGGGGTGCCCTTCGGGGTCGGTAATATGGGATACGTGGAGGCATAACCCCAACTTTTATATAGAGGTTTTAAACATGGCAACTGTTTCCATGCGCGACATGCTCAAGGCTGGTGTTCACTTTGGTCACCAGACCCGTTACTGGAACCCGAAAATGAAGCCGTTCATCTTCGGTGCGCGTAACAAAGTTCACATCATCAACCTTGAGAAAACTGTACCGATGTTCAACGAAGCGCTGGCTGAGCTGAACAAAATTGCTGCTCGTAAAGGCAAAATCCTGATCGTTGGTACTAAACGCGCTGCAAGCGAAGCGGTGAAAGAAGCTGCACAGAGCTGCGACCAGTTCTTCGTGAACCATCGCTGGCTGGGCGGTATGCTGACTAACTGGAAAACCGTTCGTCAGTCCATCAAACGTCTGAAAGACCTGGAAACTCAGTCTCAAGACGGTACCTTCGACAAGCTGACCAAGAAAGAAGCGCTGATGCGCACTCGTGAGCTGGACAAGCTGGAAAACAGCCTGGGCGGTATCAAAGACATGGGCGGTCTGCCGGACGCACTGTTTGTTATCGACGCTGACCACGAGCACATCGCAATCAAAGAAGCAAACAACCTGGGTATCCCGGTATTTGCTATCGTTGATACCAACTCCGATCCGGACGGCGTTGACTTCGTTATCCCGGGTAACGATGACGCAATTCGTGCTGTTAGCCTGTACCTGAATGCCGTTGCTGCTACCGTTCGTGAAGGCCGTTCTTCGGATCTGGCTACTCAGGCGGAAGAAAGCTTCGTAGAAGCTGAGTAATAAGGCACGCTCGTTGAGCCCCTTATTGAGCAGGTAGTACCGAGTTTGGTTAGGGGGCCTGTTAATGGCCCCCTTTTTCACTTTTAAGCCTGTTTGGTTGCAAACCGTGCAGGTCATATCTCTCCCGAGGAATAAAGAATGGCTGAAATTACCGCATCCCTGGTAAAAGAGCTGCGTGAACGTACTGGCGCAGGCATGATGGATTGCAAAAAAGCGCTGACTGAAGCGAACGGCGACATCGAGCTGGCGATCGAGAACATGCGTAAGTCTGGTGCGATCAAAGCGGCGAAAAAAGCAGGCAACGTTGCTGCTGACGGCGTGATCATCACCAAAATCGACGGCACCTACGGCATCATTCTGGAAGTTAACTGCCAGACTGACTTCGTGGCAAAAGACGGTGGTTTCCAGGCATTTGCTAACAAAGTTCTGGACGCAGCGGTTGCTGGCAAAATCACTGACGTTGAAGTTCTGAAAGCGCAGTTCGAAGAAGAGCGCGTTGCACTGGTTGCTAAAATCGGTGAGAACATCAACATCCGTCGCGTTTCTGCGCTGGAAGGCGAAGTGCTGGGTTCTTACCAGCATGGCGCACGTATCGGTGTTCTGGTTGCGGCTAAAGGCGCTGATGACGAGCTGGTTAAACAGCTGGCAATGCACATCGCTGCAAGCAAGCCGGAATTCGTTAAACCGGAAGACGTATCTGCTGAAGTCGTAGAAAAAGAGTACCAGGTTCAGCTGGACATCGCCATGCAGTCTGGCAAACCGAAAGAAATCGCAGAGAAAATGGTTGAAGGCCGCATGAAGAAATTCACCGGCGAAGTTTCTCTGACTGGCCAGCCTTTCGTTATGGATCCGAGCAAATCTGTTGCTCAGCTGCTGAAAGAGCACAACGCTGACGTAACTGGCTTCATCCGCTTCGAAGTGGGCGAAGGCATCGAGAAAGTTGAGACTGACTTCGCAGCAGAAGTTGCTGCCATGTCCAAGCAGTCTTAATCAATAAAAGGAGCCGCCTGAGGGCGGCTTCTTTTTATGCCCTTCATCTGAAAATCAGCCAGCACACTAGTGTTTGCGCTGGCAGGCGACGTATCATAAGCGCCGGTATTAACCCCCGTCCAATTGTTGACAGTCTCAGGAAAGAAACATGGCTACCAATGCAAAACCCGTCTACAAACGCATTCTGCTTAAGCTGAGCGGCGAAGCGCTCCAGGGATCCGAAGGCTTCGGTATTGACGCAAGCATTCTTGACCGTATGGCGCAGGAAATTAAAGAGCTGGTTGAACTGGGTGTTCAGGTTGGCGTGGTGATTGGTGGCGGCAACCTGTTCCGTGGGGCGGGTCTGGCGAAAGCGGGGATGAACCGCGTAGTGGGCGACCACATGGGTATGCTGGCGACCGTGATGAACGGCCTGGCAATGCGTGATGCGCTGCATCGTGCCTATGTGAACGCACGTCTGATGTCCGCGTTCCCGTTAAATGGCGTTTGCGACAACTACAGCTGGGCAGAGGCGATTAGCCTGCTGCGTAACAACCGCGTGGTCATTTTCAGCGCCGGTACAGGTAACCCGTTCTTTACTACCGATTCTGCAGCATGCCTGCGCGGTATTGAGATTGAAGCGGATGTAGTGCTGAAAGCGACCAAAGTAGACGGCGTGTTTACTGCCGATCCAGTGCTCGATCCGACCGCCACGCTGTGCGAACAGCTGAGCTACAGCGAAGTGCTGGATAAAGAACTGAAAGTGATGGATCTGGCGGCCTTTACGCTGGCTCGCGACCATAAACTGCCGATTCGCGTGTTCAACATGAACAAACCTGGCGCGCTGCGTCGCGTTGTCATGGGCGAAAAAGAAGGCACATTGATTACGGAATAATTCCCGTAAGCAATAAATAAAGGTAAGATTCCGCTTTAATTTATTGAGCAGTTCTTTCTGGCATCTTCAGGGTGCCAAAAATTGAACAGGCTATACTTAGCACACCCGCCGTATGGCCTGCCTGCGACAAGATTTCAAGGATCCGTAACGTGATTAGCGATATCAGAAAAGATGCTGAAGTACGCATGGATAAATGCGTCGAAGCGTTCAAAACTCAAATCAGCAAAGTGCGCACTGGTCGCGCTTCCCCGAGTCTGCTCGATGGCATCGTTGTGGAATACTACGGTACGCCGACTCCGCTGCGCCAACTGGCGAGCGTTACCGTTGAAGACTCCCGTACGCTGAAAATCAACGTGTTTGACCGCTCAATGAGCCCGGCTGTTGAAAAAGCCATTTTGACCTCCGATCTCGGTTTAAACCCGAGCTCTGCGGGTAGCGATATTCGCGTTCCGCTACCGGCCCTGACCGAAGAGCGTCGTAAAGATCTGATCAAAGTTGTACGCGGCGAAGCTGAACAAGCGCGCGTTGCGGTTCGTAACGTTCGTCGTGACGCGAACGATAAAGTGAAAGCACTGCTGAAAGATAAAGAGATCAGTGAAGACGACGATCGTCGTTCTCAGGATGACGTACAGAAGCTGACCGATGCTGCAATCAAAAAAGTGGATGCGGCGCTGGCGGATAAAGAAGCGGAACTGATGCAGTTCTGATTCGAAACAAACCGACTAAAACGCCGTACAGAGAGCCGCGAGAGTGGCTTTGCTGGCGGCGTTTTGCTTTTTATCCTTGCAACGTTGCGAGCGTTTCATGAAGCATTTAACTCTTCTGGGCTCAACGGGTTCTATTGGTTGCAGCACGCTGGCCGTGGTTCGCCACAATCCCGATCGTTTCTCCGTTACTGCGCTGGTTGCCGGTAAAAATGTTACCCGCATGGTTGAGCAGTGCCTTGAGTTTTCTCCCAAATTTGCGGTGATGGACGATGACGAAAGCGCGCAACAGGTAAAGCGTGCTTTGCGGGAACATGGTAGCCGAACAGACGTGCTGAGCGGCCAACAGGCAGCCTGTGAAATGGCGGCGCTAAGCGGCGTCGATCAGGTGATGGCGGCCATTGTGGGCGCTGCGGGCCTGGTACCAACGCTTGCGGCTATTCGTGCCGGGAAAACGGTGCTGCTGGCGAATAAAGAGGCTCTGGTGACGTGCGGCCGTCTGTTTATGGAGGCGGTGAAGGAGAGCGGGGCGCAGCTTTTGCCGGTAGACAGCGAGCATAACGCTATTTTTCAGAGTTTACCGGAAACAATTCAACATAACCTGGGGTACGCTGATCTGGAGCAGAATGGCGTTTCGTCTATTCTGCTTACCGGGTCTGGTGGCCCGTTCCGGGAGACCCCACTTTCCGATCTGGCCGCAATGACGCCGGATCAGGCGTGTCGGCACCCGAACTGGTCAATGGGGCGCAAGATCTCCGTTGACTCCGCCACTATGATGAATAAAGGTCTGGAATACATTGAAGCGCGCTGGTTGTTTAATGCCTCTGCCCGCCAGATGGAAGTGTTGATTCACCCGCAATCGGTGATCCACTCCATGGTGCGTTACCAGGATGGCAGTGTATTGGCACAACTGGGTGAGCCGGATATGCGTACGCCCATCGCTCATACGATGGCCTGGCCGGAACGAGTGCCGTCAGGTGTTAATGCCCTCGATTTTTGCAAACTAAGTTCGTTAAGTTTCGCGCAGCCCGATTTTGACCGCTATCCTTGCCTGAAGCTCGCCATTGATGCTTCTGACGAAGGGCAGGCGGCAACAACGGCGCTCAATGCGGCGAATGAGGTCACTGTTTCGGCATTCCTGGCATCGGCTATCCGTTTCACAGATATTGCTGCCCTGAATCTTTCTGTGCTTGAACAGATGGATTTGCGCGAACCGCAGAGCATTGATGACGTGCTGGCTGTGGATGCACAGGCACGCGATGTTGCGCAAAAACAAGTGATGCGCCTCGCAAGCCAGTGATATTACAGCGATGAGTGACGGTGCTATTTGTTAGCGTTGGGCTTCGGTGATATAGTCTGCGCCACAAAATTGCCAGTTGGTATTATGGCGTTTGGTGTAAGCCGTGGTTTACACGGCTTTTTTGCGTAAAGGCTTTTGTATTCCTGAGTACCGCTAAATCCTTTTCAGGGACTAAAACGCGTTATGTTGTCTGCTAACCAACCGATAAGCGAAAGTTTGCCAACGCATGGCTGCCGCCATGTAGCGATAATTATGGATGGCAATGGTCGCTGGGCGAAAAGACAAGGGAAACTTCGGGCTTTTGGTCATCGGGCCGGAGCGAAGTCTGTACGCCGTGCGGTCTCTTTTGCCGCCAATAATGGTATTGATGCACTGACGCTTTATGCTTTTAGTAGCGAGAACTGGAATCGCCCGGCGCAGGAAGTAAGTGCGCTGATGGAGTTGTTTGTGTGGGCGCTGGATAGCGAAGTAAAAAGCCTGCACCGCCATAATGTGCGTTTACGCATTATTGGCGATACCAGTCGTTTTAATACGCGTTTGCAGGAGAGAATCCGCAAAGCGGAAGCGTTAACTGCCCAGAACACCGGGCTGACGCTGAATATCGCAGCGAACTATGGTGGGCGCTGGGATATCGTAC
Organism: Kosakonia sp. SOY2; assembly: GCF_027109175.1. Classification (NCBI taxonomy): domain Bacteria; kingdom Pseudomonadati; phylum Pseudomonadota; class Gammaproteobacteria; order Enterobacterales; family Enterobacteriaceae; genus Kosakonia; species Kosakonia sp. SOY2. The sequence goes on along the minus strand of NZ_JAPVXH010000004.1, from coordinate 27,298 downwards.
AGGGAGTCCGGCAGCTTGCCGAGCAGGTGCAGGAAGGGCTGTTGCGCCCGGATCAAATTGATGAAGAAACGCTCAATAAGCAAGTCTGCATGCATGAGCTGGCTCCTGTGGATTTAGTGATTAGGACTGGTGGGGAACATCGCATAAGTAATTTTTTACTTTGGCAAATTGCCTATGCCGAACTTTACTTTACAGATGTTCTTTGGCCCGATTTTGATGAACAAGACTTTGAAGGTGCGCTGCATGCCTTTGCCAATCGAGAGCGTCGTTTCGGCGGTACCGAGCCAGGTGGCGACAAAGCCTGATGGGGGTTGCTTTTGCTGAAGTATCGCCTGATTTCTGCTTTTGTATTGATACCCATTGTTATTGCAGCGCTTTTTTTGCTGCCGCCGGTGGGATTTGCGATCGTTACGCTCGCTGTTTGCATGCTCGCTGCGTGGGAGTGGGGGCAACTGAGCGGCTTTACGTCCCGGACTCAGCGGGTTTGGTTGGCCGTATTATGCGGGTTTTTACTCGCCCTTATGCTATTTACGTTGCCGGAATATCACCATAATACCCATCATCCGCTGGTGACGTTCTCGCTCTGGGCCTCTCTGGCCTGGTGGCTGGTGGCGTTGGTGTTGGTGCTCAGTTACCCGTCATCCGCTGCGGCGTGGCGTCACTCTAAAATTTTGCGCCTGATTTTCGGTATCTTGACGATTATCCCTTTTTTCTGGGGCATGCTGGCGCTGCGCGTGTGGCATTACGATGTAAACCACTACAGCGGCGCGCTGTGGTTGTTGTACGTGATGATCCTCGTTTGGGGTGCAGATTCAGGCGCTTATATGTTCGGCAAACTGTTTGGCAAACATAAACTTGCACCAAAAGTCTCGCCGGGGAAAACCTGGCAAGGTTTCCTGGGAGGCCTGCTGACTGCGGGTATTATCTCCTGGGGTTATGGTGCTTGGGCGAACCTGGATGTAACCTCATCTACGCTCTTTATTTGCTCGGTGGTCGCGGCGTTAGCCTCAGTATTGGGCGATCTCACGGAAAGTATGTTCAAGCGTGAAGCCGGAATTAAAGATAGTGGGCATCTTATTCCGGGTCATGGCGGTATACTGGATCGCATTGACAGCCTGACAGCGGCAGTTCCTGTATTTGCCTGCCTGTTATTGCTGGTTTTCAGGACGATTTGACGGAAGGTTTTATGCTGAGCATTCTCTGGAATCTGGCGGCGTTCATTGTTGCGCTTGGTGTATTGATCACCGTGCATGAATTTGGCCATTTCTGGGTTGCTCGCCGCTGTGGCGTGCGGGTTGAGCGTTTTTCCATCGGTTTTGGTAAAGCGCTCTGGCGTCGCACCGACAAACACGGTACCGAATTTGTCGTCGCCCTGATCCCCCTGGGCGGTTATGTCAAAATGCTGGATGAGCGCGTTGAGGCGGTTACGCCGGAAATGCGCCACTACGCTTTCAATAATAAAACGGTCGGCCAGCGTGCCGCCGTTATCGCTGCCGGTCCCATCGCTAACTTTATCTTTGCCATCTTCGCTTACTGGCTGGTGTTTATCATCGGTGTCCCTGGCGTTCGTCCGGTTGTTGGTGAAATAACGCCCAACTCTATCGCTGCAAACGCGCAAATTGCACCTGGCACGGAACTTAAAGCGATTGATGGCATCGAAACGCCTGATTGGGATGCTGTGCGTTTACAGTTGGTGTCTAAAATCGGCGATAGCCAGACGACCGTCAGCGTAGCGCCATTCGGCAGTAACAATCGTCAGGATAAGGTGCTGGATTTACGTCACTGGGCCTTTGCGCCTGATAAAGACGATCCGGTTATGTCGCTGGGGATCCGTCCCCGTGCGGCACAGCTTGAACCGGTGCTTGCGGAGGTGCAACCCGGTTCCGCTGCCAGCAAAGCGGGTTTGCAAGCTGGCGACAGGATCGTTAAAGTCGATGGTCAGCAGTTAACGCAGTGGATGACGTTCGTTACGCTGGTACGGGATAACCCAGGTACGTCGTTAGCGCTGGAAGTTGAAAGACAAGGGGCTCCCTTGTCTTTGACGTTGATACCGGATACAAAGCCCGGTAGCAAGGCAGAAGGGTTTGCGGGCGTGGTGCCCAAAGTCATTCCTCTGCCAGATGAATACAAAACAGTACGCCAGTACGGGCCATTTAGCGCCATTGTTGAAGCCACGGATAAAACCTGGCAGTTGATGAAGCTAACGGTCAGTATGTTGGGGAAATTGATCACCGGTGATGTAAAACTGAACAACCTCAGTGGGCCGATTTCTATCGCTCAGGGGGCTGGGATGTCAGCGGAGTTCGGGTTGATTTACTACCTGATGTTCCTCGCTTTGATCAGCGTGAACTTAGGCATCATTAACCTGTTCCCTCTGCCTGTTCTTGATGGCGGGCATCTGCTGTTTTTGGCGATTGAGAAGCTGAAGGGCGGACCGGTATCCGAGCGAGTTCAAGACTTTAGTTATCGCATTGGCTCTATCTTGCTGGTGCTGTTAATGGGGCTTGCACTTTTCAATGATTTCTCTCGCTTGTAAGAGAGTTTGTTAGGAAGAACGCATAATAACGATGGCGATGAAAAAGTTGCTCATAGCGTCGCTGCTGTTTAGCAGCGCCACCGTATACGGTGCTGATGGATTCGTAGTGAAGGATATTCATTTCGAAGGCCTACAGCGTGTCGCCGTTGGTGCGGCCCTCCTCAGTATGCCAGTTCGTCCTGGCGATACGGTGAATGATGAAGATATCAGTAACACCATTCGCGCGTTGTTTGCCACCGGCAACTTCGAGGATGTTCGTGTCCTGCGTGATGGTGATACGCTCCTCGTTCAGGTGAAAGAACGCCCGACAATCGCCAGCATCACCTTCTCCGGCAACAAGTCGGTGAAAGATGACATGCTGAAACAGAACCTTGAAGCTTCTGGCGTCCGTGTGGGTGAATCACTGGATCGCACCACCCTCTCCGATATCGAAAAAGGGCTGGAAGACTTCTACTACAGCGTGGGTAAGTACAGCGCCAGCGTCAAAGCTGTCGTCACCCCATTGCCGCGTAACCGCGTTGACCTGAAGCTGGTCTTCCAGGAAGGCGTTTCCGCGCAAATCCAACAGATCAATATTGTCGGCAACCATGCCTTCACGACGGAACAGCTGATCTCCACATTCCAGCTGCGTGATGAAGTGCCGTGGTGGAACGTTGTCGGCGATCGTAAATACCAGAAACAGAAACTGGCGGGCGACCTGGAAACGCTGCGTAGCTACTATCTGGATCGCGGTTACGCACGTTTCAACATTGATTCGACGCAGGTTAGCCTGACGCCGGACAAAAAAGGCATCTACATTACTGTTAACGTGACCGAGGGCGATCAGTACAAACTCTCTGGTGTGCAGGTTAGCGGTAATCTCGCAGGCCACTCTGCGGAAATTGAAAGCCTGACGAAAATCGAGCCGGGCGAGCTGTATAACGGCGCCAAAGTGACCAAAATGGAAGATGACATTAAAAAGCTTCTCGGTCGCTATGGTTACGCCTACCCGCGCGTTCAGTCGCAGCCTGAAATCAACGACACGGACAAAACGGTTAAGCTGCATATCAACGTTGATGCTGGCAACCGCTTCTACGTGCGTAAGATCCGCTTTGAAGGTAACGACACCTCTAAAGATTCCGTACTGCGTCGCGAAATGCGTCAGATGGAAGGTGCGTGGCTGGGCAGCGATCTGGTCGATCAGGGTAAAGAGCGTCTGAACCGCCTGGGCTATTTTGAAACTGTCGATACGGAAACCCAGCGTATCCCGGGTAGCCCGGACCAGGTTGATGTGGTCTATAAGGTGAAAGAGCGTAACACCGGTAGCTTCAACTTCGGCGTTGGCTACGGTACCGAAAGCGGCGTCAGCTTCCAGGTTGGCGTTCAGCAGGATAACTGGTTAGGTACCGGTTATTCCGTTGGTATCAGCGGAACCAAAAACGACTACCAGACCTACTCCGAGTTCTCCGTTACCAACCCGTACTTTACGGTTGATGGCGTGAGCCTTGGCGGTCGTATCTTCTATAACGACTTTAAAGCTGACGATGCGGATCTGTCGTCCTATACCAACAAGAGCTACGGTCTTGATGGTACGCTCGGTTTCCCGATCAACGAATACAACACGCTGCGCGCTGGTTTAGGCTATGTTCATAACAGCCTGTCGAAGATGGAACCGCAGGTGGCAATGTGGCGTTACCTGGATTCCGTGGGGCAGAATGCCAGCACGCAGAACGACAGCAACGGTTATTCGGCGGATGATTTCACCTTTAACTACGGCTGGACTTATAACAACCTTGACCGCGGTTATTTCCCGACGAAAGGTTCACGCGTCAACCTGAACGGTAAAGTGACGGTTCCGGGCTCGGATAACGAGTTCTACAAAGTCACTGTCGATACCGCGTCTTACTTCCCGATTGACGACGATCACAAATGGGTGGTCTTAGGCCGTACACGTTGGGGTTACGGTGACGGTTTAGGTGGCAAAGAGCTGCCGTTCTATGAGAACTTCTACGCAGGTGGCTCCAGCACTGTGCGTGGCTTCCAGTCCAACAACATTGGTCCGAAAGCGGTTTACTACGGTGGCAACAACCAAAGCAACTGTAAGAATACCGTTGCAGACTCGCTCTGTAAGTCTAATGATGCGGTGGGCGGTAACGCAATGGGCGTTGTCAGCGCCGAGCTGATTACACCAACGCCGTTTATCAGTGATAAATACGCCAACTCTGTGCGGACCTCGTTCTTCTGGGATGCGGGTAGCGTGTGGGATACAAACTGGCAAAATACCGCGCAGATGAAAGCGCTGGGTATTCCGGATTATAGCGATCCGAGCAATATCCGCATGTCTGCCGGTATCGCATTACAATGGATGTCCCCATTGGGGCCGTTGGTTTTCTCCTACGCCCAGCCGTTTAAAAAGTACGATGGAGACAAAGCGGAACAGTTCCAGTTTAACATCGGTAAAACCTGGTAACGCCGTACTGCAATGGAATGCACCAGCAGTGTAGTGATGGTTGAGGCTTTCAATGGAAAGCCCGGCCACGCAAAGAACTGTACCTCCGGGTACAAACGGGATGGTAAGGAGTTAATTGTGAAAAAGTTGTTATTAGCTGCAGGTTTCGGTTTGGCAATGGCTGCGTCAGCCCAGGCCGCTGACAAAATTGCGATTGTTGATATGGGTAGCCTGCTGCAGCAGGTTGCGCAGACTTCCGGCGTTTCTCAGACCATGAAAAACGAATTCGGCGGCCGCGCGAGCGAACTGCAAAGCATGGAATCCGACCTGCAAGCAAAAGCACAGCGTTTGCAGCGCGATGGTTCCACGATGAAGGCAAGCGATCGCAGCAAGCTGGAAAAAGACATCACTTCTGGTCGCCAGGCATTCGCTCAAAAAGCGCAGGCTTTCGAGCAGGATCAGGCCCGTCGTTCTAATGAAGAACGCGGCAAGCTGGTGACTCGTATCCAGACCGCAGTGAAAAAAGTGGCTTCTGATCAGGGTGTTGATCTGGTTATTCCTTCCAACGCCGTTATTTACAACAGCAACGATGTAAAAGACATCACCGCTGATGTACTGAAACAGGTTAAATAAGTAATGCCTTCAATTCGACTGGCTGATTTAGCTCAGCAGTTGGATGCAGAACTACACGGTGATGGCGATATCGTCATCACCGGCGTTGCGTCCATGCAATCTGCCGTAGCGGGCCACATCACTTTCATGGTCAATCCTAAGTACCGTGAACACCTGACCGCATGTCAGGCCTCTGCCGTTGTAATGACGCAGGACGATCTTCCCTTTGCCAACAGCGCTGCGCTGGTCGTAAAAAATCCTTACCTGACCTACGCACGTATGGCGCAAATTCTTGATACCACGCCGCAGCCTGCGCAGAACATCGCGCCTGGAGCAGTGATTGATCCTACGGCTCAGCTGGGTAGTAACGTAGCAATTGGCGCGAACGCCGTGATCGAATCTGGCGTTAGCCTGGGCGATAACGTGGTCATCGGTCCGGGTTGCTTCGTTGGGAAAAATACGAAAATTGGCGCGGGTTCGCGTCTGTGGGCCAATGTATCCATTTACCATGAGATTGAGATCGGTGAAAATTGCCTGATCCAATCCGGCACGGTGATAGGTTCCGATGGCTTTGGCTATGCCAACGATCGTGGCAACTGGGTTAAAATCCCGCAGCTTGGTCGCGTTATTATCGGCAACAACGTTGAGATCGGTGCATGTACGACCATCGATCGTGGTGCGCTGGATGATACCTGCATTGGTAACGGCGTCATCATTGATAACCAGTGTCAGATTGCACATAACGTTGTGATTGGCGACAATACTGCGGTTGCCGGTGGCGTCATCATGGCGGGTAGTTTAAAAATTGGTCGCTATTGCATGATTGGCGGCGCCAGCGTAATCAACGGGCACATGGAAATTTGCGACAAGGTTACCGTAACGGGGATGGGGATGGTCATGCGTCCTATCACTGAGCCGGGTATTTACTCCTCAGGTATCCCGCTGCAACCGAACAAAGTGTGGCGAAAAACCGCAGCCCTGGTGATGAATATTGATGATATGAGCAAGCGCCTGAAAGCTATCGAGCGCAAGGTTAATCAACAAGACGAATAATTCATCCGCATAACGCTTGTACACAGAAGAATTCGCGGGACAGAAAAGCCTCTGCACCTCGAAGAATAAAGTGTATATACTTCCCGGCCTGTTGGCATTCTTATGATTGCCGCGGGCCGTGTTATTATTGCCTTTTAGTATATTTGGACAGGAAGAGTATTTTGACTACTGACACTCATACTCTGCACATTGAAGAGATCCTGGAGCTTCTGCCGCACCGCTACCCGTTCTTACTGGTTGATCGCGTGCTGGATTTTGAAGAAGGTCGTTTTCTGCGCGCAGTCAAAAATGTTTCGGTAAACGAGCCGTTTTTCCAGGGGCACTTCCCTGGCAAACCGATTTTCCCGGGCGTGCTGATTCTTGAAGCAATGGCGCAGGCAACCGGTATTCTGGCGTTTAAAAGCGTTGGTAAACTGGAGCCGGGTGAGCTGTATTACTTCGCCGGTATCGACGAAGCGCGCTTTAAGCGTCCTGTTGTGCCAGGCGATCAGATGATCATGGAAGTCACTTTCGAAAAAACCCGCCGTGGCCTGACCCGTTTTAAAGGGGTTGCGCTGGTAGACGGTAAAATTGTTTGTGAAGCTACTATGATGTGTGCACGTAGCCGGGAGGCCTGATACGTGATTGATAAAACCGCCTTTATTCATCCTACTGCCATTGTTGAAGACGGTGCCGTTATTGGTGCTAACGCTCATATTGGCCCATTTTGTATTGTGGGACCTCACGTTGAAATTGGTGAGGGTACCGTACTGAAATCTCACGTCGTGGTGAATGGTCATACGACCATTGGTCGTGACAACGAGATTTATCAGTTCGCCTCCATCGGCGAGGTGAACCAGGATTTGAAATATGCTGGTGAACCGACTCGTGTGGAAATTGGCGATCGCAACCGCATCCGCGAAAGCGTCACCATCCACCGTGGCACAGTACAGGGTGGTGGATTGACGAAGGTGGGCAGCGATAACCTGCTGATGATCAACGCACACATTGCGCACGATTGTACGGTTGGAAATCGCTGTATCCTTGCAAATAACGCGACGCTGGCGGGGCATGTTTCCGTCGACGACTTTGCCATCATCGGCGGCATGACCGCAGTGCATCAGTTCTGCATTATCGGTGCGCACGTGATGGTTGGCGGGTGTTCTGGCGTTGCCCAGGACGTACCGCCTTACGTGATCGCTCAGGGCAACCATGCCACACCGTTTGGTGTGAACATTGAAGGTCTGAAACGTCGCGGCTTTAGCAGAGAAGCGTTAGTGGCTATTCGTAATGCGTACAAATTGCTGTACCGCAGCGGTAAAACGCTGGAAGAGGCGAAACCGGAAATTGCTGAGCTTGCTGCGAAGCACCCGGAAGTTGACGCATTTATGCAGTTCTTTGAGCGCTCAACACGTGGTTTGATCCGTTAATGATCGACGCGCGTCCTCTTACGATAGCCCTCGTCGCCGGAGAAACCTCCGGCGATATTCTTGGTGCCGGTCTTATCCGCGCGCTGCGAGCTCGCCTGCCGAATGCTCGTTTTGTCGGCGTCGCGGGGCCGCGTATGCAGGCCGAAGGCTGCGAAGCCTGGTATGAAATGGAAGAGCTGGCGGTAATGGGCATCGTTGAGGTGCTGGGGCGTTTGCGCCGTCTGCTGAATATCCGCGCCGATTTAACCCGTCGTTTTAGCGAACTGAAACCGGATGTCTTTGTCGGCATCGATGCGCCGGATTTCAATATTACCCTCGAGGGCAATCTGAAAAAGCAGGGTATTAAAACCATCCACTATGTCAGTCCGTCCGTCTGGGCGTGGCGACAAAAACGCGTTTTCAAAATCGGCAGAGCCACCAACCTGGTGCTCGCGTTTCTGCCTTTCGAAAAAGCGTTTTACGATAAATTTAACGTACCGTGCCGTTTTATCGGCCATACCATGGCGGATGCCATGCCGCTGGATCCCGATAAGAACGCGGCGCGGGCGCACCTTGGGATTGCTGATAACGTGCATTGTCTGGCTTTACTGCCGGGCAGTCGCGGGGCGGAAGTCGAAATGCTGAGTGCGGACTTCCTGCGCACCGCCCAGTTGCTGCGTGAGCGCTACCCCGATCTTGAAGTGATTGTGCCGTTGGTCAATGCGAAACGGCGTGAACAGTTTGAGCGCATTAAAGCGGAAGTCGCACCCGAGCTGCCGGTGCATATGCTTGATGGCCAGGCGCGGGAAGCGATGATCGCCGCAGACGCCGCGCTGCTGGCCTCGGGAACCGCTGCGCTGGAGTGCATGCTGGCGAAATGCCCGATGGTAGTTGGCTATCGTATGAAGCCATTCACTTTCTGGCTGGCAAAACGTCTGGTAAAAACGCCCTATGTGTCGCTGCCAAACTTGCTTGCCGGGCGTGAGCTGGTTAAAGAGTTGCTCCAGGATGAATGCAATCCCCGGGCGCTTGCTGCCGCGCTGGAACCCTTACTGGCCAACGGCAAAACCAGCCACGAGATGCACGACATTTTCCGCGAATTGCATTTGCAGATTCGCTGCAATGCCGATGAACAGGCGGCTGACGCCGTACTGGAGTTAGCACAATGATAGAGTTTGTTTATCCGCATACGCATTTGGTCGCGGGTGTGGATGAAGTCGGTCGCGGCCCGCTGGTGGGCGCGGTAGTAACAGCGGCGGTAATCCTCGATCCTGAACGTCCTATTATCGGTCTGAACGATTCTAAAAAATTATCCGAAAAACGCCGTTTGTCGCTCTGCGATGAGATCAAAGAGAAGGCGCTGGCCTGGAGCCTGGGCCGCGCGGAACCGCATGAAATTGACGAGTTGAACATTTTGCATGCCACCATGCTGGCTATGCAGCGCGCTGTTGCCGGGCTGGCAATTGCGCCTGAGTTCGTGCTGATCGACGGTAATCGTTGTCCGGTTTTGCCGATGCCTTCGCTGGCGGTGGTAAAAGGCGATAGCCGCGTCGCAGAAATCAGCGCCGCGTCGATTCTCGCCAAAGTGACCCGCGATGCGGAGATGGCCGAACTCGATATCATTTTTCCGCAATATGGCTTTGCGCAGCATAAAGGCTATCCTACGGCTTTCCATCTGGAGAGACTGGCGGAGCACGGCGCAACCGAGCATCACCGACGCAGCTTTGCGCCGGTCAAACGCGCGTTGGGTCTTGCGTGCTGATTCTTGTGTACGTGAAATAAACCAGGCTGGGATCTAAAAATGGCTGAACCACGTTTCGTACACCTGCGGGTGCATAGCGACTATTCCATGATTGACGGGCTGGCGAAAACCGGACCGCTGGTGAAAAAGGCGGCCGCGCTCGGCATGCCTGCGCTGGCGATCACCGATTTTACCAACCTGTGTGGTCTGGTGAAGTTCTACGGAACGGCGCACGGTGCCGGGATGAAGCCTATCGTCGGTGCTGATTTTCATGTGCAAAGCGATCTGCTTGGCGACGAGCTGACGCAGCTCACCGTTCTCGCTATCAACAACACCGGTTATCAAAACCTGACGCTGCTTATTTCGCGCGCCTACCAGCGTGGTTATGGCGCGCTCGGCCCGTGGATTGACCGCGACTGGCTGCTGGAGCTCAATGAAGGGCTGATTCTGCTTTCCGGCGGGCGCATGGGCGACGTGGGTAAAAGCGTGCTGCGCGGCAATAGTGCACTGGTTGAGCAGTGTCTTGAGTTCTATAAAACCCATTTTCACGATCGCTACTACCTGGAGCTGATCCGTACCGGGCGAGCGGACGAAGAGTCTTACCTGCATGCCGCTGTCGCACTGGCAGAAGAGCATGACTTGCCGGTTGTTGCGACCAACGATGTGCGGTTTATTGATGCCGACGACTTCGACGCCCATGAGATCCGCGTGGCGATCCACGACGGTTTTACCCTCGACGATCCCAAACGCCCGCGTAACTATTCGCCGCAGCAATACATGCGCAGCGAAGAGGAGATGTGCGAGCTCTTCTCGGATATCCCGGAAGCGCTGGAGAATACGGTCGAAATCGCCAAACGCTGTAACGTCACCGTTCGTCTTGGCGAATATTTCCTGCCGCAGTTCCCGACGGGGGATATGACCACCGAGGATTTCCTCGTGGCGAAATCCAAAGAGGGTCTGGAAGAACGACTGGCATTCCTCTTCCCGGATGAAAACGTGCGCGCCGAAAAGCGCCCGCCTTACGATGAACGTCTCGATATTGAACTCCAGGTTATCAACCAGATGGGGTTCCCGGGCTACTTCCTCATCGTGATGGAATTTATCCAGTGGTCGAAAGACAACGGCGTGCCGGTAGGGCCGGGACGTGGTTCCGGTGCGGGTTCGCTGGTGGCGTATGCGCTGAAAATTACTGACCTCGATCCGCTGGAGTTTGACCTGCTGTTCGAACGTTTCCTTAACCCGGAACGTGTGTCGATGCCTGACTTCGACGTCGATTTCTGCATGGAAAAACGCGACCAGGTTATCGAGCACGTGGCGGATATGTACGGGCGCGATGCGGTATCGCAGATCATCACCTTTGGTACCATGGCGGCGAAAGCGGTTATCCGCGACGTTGGCCGCGTGCTTGGCCACCCGTATGGCTTTGTCGACCGAATTTCAAAACTGGTGCCACCGGATCCGGGCATGACGCTGGCCAAAGCGTTTGAAGCCGAGCCGCAACTGCCAGAAATTTACGAAGCCGACGAAGAGGTCAAAGCGCTGATCGATATGGCGCGCAAGCTGGAAGGGGTGACGCGAAACGCCGGGAAACACGCCGGTGGTGTGGTTATCGCGCCAACCAAAATTACCGACTTTGCGCCGCTGTATTGTGATGAAGCCGGTCAGCATCCGGTTACCCAGTTCGATAAAAACGACGTGGAATATGCGGGCCTGGTGAAGTTCGACTTCCTCGGGCTGCGTACGCTGACCATCATTAACTGGGCGCTGGAGATGATTAACGCCCGGCGCGAGAATAACGGCGAGCCGCCGCTGGACATCGCCGCTATTCCGCTGGATGACAAGAAAAGTTTCGACATGCTGCAACGCTCGGAAACCACGGCGGTTTTCCAGCTTGAATCCCGCGGCATGAAAGACCTGATCAAACGCCTGCAGCCTGACTGCTTCGAAGATATGATCGCTCTGGTGGCGCTGTTCCGTCCGGGTCCGCTGCAATCAGGCATGGTGGATAACTTTATCGACCGTAAACACGGGCGTGAAGAGATCTCCTACCCGGATGTTCAGTGGCAGCACGAGAGCCTGAAGCCGGTGCTGGAGCCAACCTATGGCATCATCTTGTATCAGGAACAGGTGATGCAGATTGCGCAGGTGCTTTCGGGTTACACCCTTGGCGGCGCAGATATGCTGCGCCGTGCGATGGGTAAGAAAAAGCCGGAAGAGATGGCCAAGCAGCGCTCGATTTTTGAAGATGGCGCGAAGAAAAACGGTATCGACGGCGAACTGGCGATGAAAATCTTCGACCTGGTGGAAAAATTCGCCGGTTACGGATTTAACAAATCGCACTCTGCCGCCTATGCTTTGGTGTCGTACCAGACGCTGTGGCTGAAGGCGCACTATCCGGCCGAGTTTATGGCGGCGGTAATGACTGCCGATATGGACAACACCGAGAAAGTGGTTGGCCTGGTCGATGAGTGCTGGCGCATGGGGCTGAAAATTCTGCCGCCGGATATCAACTCGGGTCTGTACCATTTCCACGTTAATGACGATGGCGAAATTGTTTACGGCATCGGCGCGATCAAAGGCGTGGGGGAAGGCCCGATCGAGGCGATCATTGAAGCGCGCAACAACGGTGGCTACTTTCGCGAATTGTTTGATCTTTGCGCCCGTACCGACATCAAAAAACTCAATCGTCGGGTACTGGAAAAGCTAATTATGTCCGGGGCGTTTGATCGCCTTGGCCCGCATCGCGCTGCGCTAATGAACGCGCTGGGCGATGCGCTGAAAGCCGCCGACCAGCACTCAAAAGCCGAGGCGATTGGGCAGGCGGATATGTTTGGCGTGCTGGCAGAAGAGCCGGAGCAGATCGAGCAGTCCTACGCCAGTTGCCAGCCGTGGCCGGAACAGGTGGTGCTGGATGGCGAGCGTGAAACGTTAGGGTTGTACCTGACAGGTCACCCGATTAACCAGTATTTAAAAGAAATTGAGCGCTATGTCGGAGGCTACCGGCTGAAAGACATGCATCCGACCGAACGTGGGAAAGTGACCACGGCGGCGGGGCTCGTCATTGCCGCGCGGGTTATGGTCACCAAGCGCGGCAATCGTATCGGCATCTGTACCCTGGATGACCGTTCCGGGCGTCTTGAAGTGATGTTGTTCACTGACGCCCTGGATAAATACCAGCAACTGCTGGAAAAAGACCGCATACTTATCGTCAGCGGACAGGTCAGCTTTGATGACTTCAGTGGGGGGCTTAAAATGACCGCCCGCGAAGTGATGGACATTGACGAAGCCCGGGAAAAATATGCCCGTGGGCTTGCTATCTCGCTGACGGACAGGCAAATTGATGACCAGCTTTTAAACCGACTCCGTCAGTCTCTGGAACCCCACCGTTCGGGAACCATTCCAGTACATCTCTACTATCAGAGGACGGATGCGCGCGCGCGATTACGCTTCGGCGCAACGTGGCGCGTCTCTCCGAGCGATCGTTTACTCAACGATCTGCGTGGCCTCATAGGTTCGGAGCAGGTGGAACTGGAGTTTGACTAATACAGGAATACTATGAGTCTGAATTTCCTTGATTTCGAACAGCCGATTGCTGAGCTGGAAGCGAAAATCGATTCTCTGACCGCCGTTGGCCGTCAGGATGAAAAACTGGATATTAACATCGACGAAGAAGTGCATCGTCTGCGTGAGAAAAGCGTTGAGCTGACACGTAAAATTTTCGCCGATCTTGGCGCATGGCAGGTCGCGCAGTTGGCTCGCCATCCGCTGCGTCCATACACCCTGGATTATGTCCGCCTGGCTTTCGACGAGTTCGACGAACTGGCTGGCGATCGTGCTTACGCTGACGATAAAGCCATTGTTGGCGGTATCGCGCGTCTGGATGGGCGTCCGGTGATGATCATCGGCCACCAGAAAGGCCGTGAAACCAAAGAAAAAATCCGCCGTAACTTCGGTATGCCGGCACCGGAAGGGTATCGCAAAGCGCTGCGCCTGATGGAAATGGCAGAACGCTTCAACATGCCGATCATTACCTTTATCGACACGCCGGGGGCTTATCCGGGCGTGGGCGCGGAAGAGCGTGGTCAGTCTGAAGCGATCGCGCGTAACCTGCGTGAAATGTCCCGCCTGAGTGTGCCGGTTATCTGCACCGTGATCGGCGAAGGCGGCTCCGGCGGCGCACTGGCGATTGGTGTGGGCGATAAAGTGAATATGCTGCAATACAGCACCTATTCTGTTATCTCCCCGGAAGGTTGCGCATCGATTCTGTGGAAAAGCGCCGATAAAGCGCCGCTGGCTGCCGAAGCGATGGGGATTATCGCCCCGCGTCTGAAAGAACTGAAACTGATCGACTCGATCATTTCGGAACCGCTGGGCGGTGCTCATCGTAACCCGGAAGCGATGGCGGCGTCGCTGAAAGCACAACTGCTGGCCGATCTGGCCGATTTGGATGTGCTGAGCAAAGACGATCTGCGTAACCGCCGTTACCAGCGTCTGATGAGCTACGGCTACGCCTGATCCTCATCCCACTCTGAAAAGCCGCACCGCTGTGCGGCTTTTTTTATACCTGCCGTTTACCTCAACTATGCTTAGCTAAGGTTTTTAACGGAGGTAGCCGTGAATATTATTGCCATCATGGGACCACATGGCGTTTTCTATAAAGATGAGCCAATTAAGGAGCTGGAGCAGGCATTACAGGCCCAGGGCTTTCAACTTATCTGGCCGCAAAACAGCACCGACTTACTGAAATTTATCGAACACAACCCGCGCATCTGCGGCGTTATCTTTGACTGGGATGAGTACTCCCTCGATCTGTGCAGCGAAATCAATCAGCTTAACGAATATCTCCCGCTGTACGCCTTTATCAATACTCACTCGACGATGGACGTCAGCATCCAGGATATGCGCATGGCGCTGTGGTTTTTCGAGTATGCGCTGGGTGTGTCCGAGGATATTGCTACGCGTATCGGTCAGTACACCCGCGAGTATCTCGAAACCATCACGCCGCCGTTTACCCGCGCGCTGTTTACCTACGTTAAAGAAGGCAAATATACCTTTTGTACACCGGGGCATATGGCGGGCACAGCTTATCAGAAAAGCCCGGTTGGCTGCCTGTTTTACGATTTTTTCGGTGGCAATACGTTAAAAGCAGATGTCTCTATTTCGGTCACGGAGCTGGGCTCGTTACTGGATCACACAGGCCCGCATCTGGAAGCCGAAGAGTATATCGCCCGCACCTTTGGCGCGGAGCAGAGCTACATGGTGACCAACGGCACCTCCACCTCGAATAAAATCGTCGGCATGTATGCCGCACCGGCCGGCAGCACATTGTTGATTGATCGTAACTGCCATAAGTCACTGGCACATCTGCTGATGATGAGCGACGTTACGCCGCTATGGCTGAAACCCGGGCGCAATGCGCTGGGGATTCTGGGTGGGATCCCTCGTCGTGAATTTACCCATGCCAGCATCGAACAGAAGGTTGCAAAAACAGCGGGCGCACGCTGGCCGGTACATGCGGTGATCACCAACTCCACTTATGACGGACTGTTGTATAACACTGACTGGATCAAAAAGACGCTTGATGTGCCGTCGATCCACTTCGATTCTGCCTGGGTTCCTTATACCAATTTCCACCCGATTTACGCCGGGAAAAGCGGCATGAGCGGCGAGCGGGTGCCGGGAAAAGTGTTCTTTGAAACCCAGTCGACGCACAAAATGCTGGCGGCATTTTCACAGGCATCGCTGATTCATATTAAAGGTGAATATGATGAAGACACCTTTAACGAAGCATTTATGATGCACACCACCACCTCGCCGAGTTACCCGCTGGTGGCCTCCATCGAAACGGCGGCTGCGATGCTGCGCGGTAATCCCGGCAAACGTCTGATTAACCGTTCCGTCGAGCGCGCGCTGCATTTCCGTAAAGAAGTTCAGCGGCTGAAAGATGAAGCCGATGGCTGGTTCTTTGATATCTGGCAGCCAGAAGAGATTGAAGAGGCGGACTGCTGGCCGGTTGCGCCCGGTGAAGCATGGCACGGTTTTCG
This sequence comes from Kosakonia sp. SOY2, assembly GCF_027109175.1. Taxonomy (NCBI): domain Bacteria; kingdom Pseudomonadati; phylum Pseudomonadota; class Gammaproteobacteria; order Enterobacterales; family Enterobacteriaceae; genus Kosakonia; species Kosakonia sp. SOY2. The sequence goes on along the minus strand of NZ_JAPVXH010000004.1, from coordinate 11,496 downwards.
CGATGCGGATGCCGACCATATGTTTCTCGATCCGGTTAAAGTGACCATCCTGACGCCGGGGATGGACGAGCTGGGGAACATGAGCGACGAGGGGATCCCGGCGGCGCTGGTGGCGAAGTTCCTCGATGAGCGCGGCGTTGTAGTCGAGAAAACCGGGCCATATAACCTGCTGTTCTTATTCAGTATTGGCATTGATAAAACCCGCGCGATGGGGTTGCTGCGCGGATTGATGGAGTTTAAACGCGCCTACGATCTGAATCTGCGCGTGAAGAATATGCTGCCGGATCTCTACGCCGAAGATCCGGATTTCTACCGCAATATGCGCATTCAGGATCTGGCGCAGGGGATCCATAAGCTCATCCGCCAGCACGATCTTCCACGTTTAATGCTGCAAGCGTTTGATGTATTACCGGAAATGAAACTGACGCCGCACCAGGCCTGGCAGCGGCAAATTCAGGGCGAGGTGGAAACCATTGAGCTTGAGCGACTGATAGGGCGAATCTCGGCGAATATGATCCTGCCTTATCCGCCAGGCGTGCCGCTGGTGATGCCCGGTGAAATGATCACCGAAGCGAGCAGAGCCGTGCTGGATTTCCTGCTGATGCTTTGCGCTATTGGCCGCCACTATCCCGGTTTTGAGACGGATATTCATGGCGCGAAGCGGGACGAAGAGGGCGTTTATCGGGTACGAGTCCTAAAAAACCGCTGAGCTATTGCGGGCAAACACCGGCAGGCGTAACGTTCTGGCATCAAAAAAGGAGAGACTATGCTGGGTTTAAAACAGGTTCATCATATTGCCATCATTGCTACGGACTACGCGAAGAGCAAAGCGTTTTACTGCGATATCCTCGGGTTTACGCTGCAAAGCGAGGTCTATCGCGAAGCACGTGATTCATGGAAAGGCGACCTGGCGCTGAACGGCCAGTATGTGATTGAGCTGTTTTCTTTCCCGTTCCCGCCTGCGCGCCCAAGCCGACCAGAAGCCTGCGGGCTGCGCCATCTGGCGTTTAGCGTTGATGACATCGACAAGGCGGTGGCGCATCTGGCGGCTCACGGTGTGCAGTGCGAAGAGATCCGCATCGATCCTTACACCGATAAACGCTTCACTTTCTTTACCGATCCTGATGGCCTGCCGCTCGAGCTTTACCAGCAGTAATACTTGCCACTTCCGCTAATGCCCGGTAACGTGCCGGGCATTACTCCGTTTTGATAATCGCTATGACCACGCCCTTTTTTGCATCAATGCCGACCACATCGCGCCAGTTTCTGGTGGCGTTTAGCGGTGGGCTGGATTCAACCGTCCTGCTGCATAAATTGATGCTTTGGCGTCAGCAATTTCCCGAACTCAAACTGCGCGCCATTCATATTCACCACGGGCTTAGCCCGCACGCCGACGCCTGGGCGGAGCATTGTGAGGATATTTGCGCGCGCTGGCAGATCCCGCTCAGCGTCGTTCGCGTTCAACTGGTGAACACCGGGGAAGGGATTGAAGCGCAGGCGCGCAACGCGCGTTATCAGGCATTTGCGGAGGCACTGCTGCCCGGTGACGTGCTGGTAACGGCTCAGCATCTGGACGATCAGTGTGAAACGTTCCTGCTGGCGTTAAAACGCGGCAGCGGGCCTGCCGGGCTGGCGGCCATGCCCGAAAGTATGCCTTTTGCCGGCACTCAGCTTATTCGACCCTTACTGACACAAACTCGCGATGAGCTGCACCAGTGGGCGCTTCACCATGCGCTGTCATGGATTGAGGATGAAAGTAACGCCGACACCAGCTTCGATCGCAATTTTTTACGCTTGCAGGTTTTACCGGTGCTGGCGGCGCGCTGGCCACATTTCGCCGACGCTGTTGCGCGAAGTGCCGCGCTGTGTGGCGAGCAAGAGCAGTTACTTGATGAGCTACTGGCGGCGGAACTTGATGCGGCGACGACGGCTGAAGGGGCGCTGGAGCTTGTCCCTCTTTATACGCTAAGCGATGCGCGCCGTCGGGCGCTGCTGCGTCGCTGGCTGGCGCAGCGCGGCGCGGTCATGCCGTCACGCGCCATGCTTGATCGCTTGTGGCAGGAAGTGGCGCTGGCGCGAGAAGATGCCTCACCGTGTCTGCAACTTGGTGAGTTCGAGGTGCGTCGCTATCAGTCGTGCTTGTGGTGGATCCGCGCCATTGAAAGCCAGCGTGATACGCAACTGCCGTGGCTGGCACCTTTCGAGCCGCTAACATTACCGGCGGGTCTTGGTGAGCTGTCGCTAGTGGCGGGGGGGGAAATTCGCCCCCCCAACGCTGATGAGGCGGTTTCGATCCGCTTTCAGGCACCCGGTATGTTGCATATCGTCGGGCGCAGCGGCGGGCGCAAGCTGAAGAAAATCTGGCAGGAACTTGGCGTGGCGCCCTGGCGGCGCGATACCACGCCGCTGCTGTTTTATGGTGAAACGTTGATGGCGGCGGCGGGGTTATTCGTTACGCGAGAAGGGGCGAAAAGCGCGGAGCAAAAAGGCGTACGGCTGGCGTGGCGAAGATAACGGGCAACAGGCGCTGCCCGCAAAATGTCAGGACTCGCTCACCACAACGGTGCCGATTTCAGGATGGCTGAAGCTGGCAATTTTATCGAGACGCAGTTCGCGCGCGGCGCCTGCGACATCAACCACCAGATACTCCACATTTTTACGTGAGACTAAATCGTTGGCTTTGGCGCTGAGCACCTCGCCGTCTTTCATTTCCAGCTTCAATAAAAGATGATGCTGGCAGGCGAGTTCAAGGTTGTCATAGTCATCACAGTTGATGGGTTGATAGGCATCATTCATTGACATAATCGCTCACCAGTAAGTTCGCGGCAGCATACGCCGCCTTTTCCCTGACCGACTCTGAAAGGGTGTCATCCGACGCCATTTCATTCAGCACTTTCAACACGCACCCCAGCGCATCCGGGATATACCCTAAATCTCCGCTGGCGATTTCCGCATAACGTCTGCGTACTAACTCACAATAATTGTTCACATCACCTCCTGTCAGCAACCTGACTTTACTGTGAGATAACACTAAGCCTACGAAGTTAAACTCTGTTTAGCAAGGTGACTATACCACAGCTTATTCATCATTATCAGGGCGATGAATATCCACTGCGACAAGAGATAACAGCGCTTTATGCTTATATTCGCTACAATAGCGACCATTTTATGAAGGAGCGGTGACATGGCATTAAAAGCGACAATTTATAAAGCGACGGTGAACGTTGCCGATTTGGATCGTAATCAGTTTTTAGATGCAACGCTGACGCTGGCTCGCCATCCTTCTGAGACGCAAGAACGCATGATGCTGCGCCTGCTGGCGTGGATGAAATATGCGGATGAACGCCTGCAATTTACCCGCGGTCTCAGTGCTGACGATGAACCGGAACTGTGGCTACGCAATGATTATCTGGGTATCGATCTGTGGATTGAGCTGGGGCTGCCGGAGGAAAAACGGCTGAAGAAAGCCTGCTCACAGGCGAAAGAAGTGGCGCTTTTTACCTATAATTCACGCGCGGCGCAGATCTGGTGGCAGCAGAACCAGTCGCGCTGCGCGGCATTTAGCAATCTGAGCATCTGGTATCTGGATGATGTGCAACTGGCCGGGTTGAGCGCGTTTGCCAGCGATCGTACCATGACGCTGCAAGCGACGTTACAGGATGGCGCTATCTGGTTATCGGCTGAGAGCCAGAATCTGGAGATCCACCTTGAAGCCTGGCAGCAGCCGCAATGATTGAGATCTCCCGTTCGGTCGCCATTGCTGACGAAGAGCTGGAAATCACGGCGGTGCGTGCGCAGGGCGCGGGCGGTCAGCATGTCAATAAGAGCTCAACGGCGATCCACCTGCGTTTTGACATCCGGGCTTCAAGCCTGCCAGAGTATTACAAAGCGCGTTTACTGGAGGCGTCGCACCATCTGATTAGCAGCGAAGGCTGGGTGGTGATAAAAGCACAGGAATATCGCAGCCAGGAGATGAACCGCGAAGCAGCAATCGCTCGCCTGGTGGCGTTAATTAAAGAATTAACTGTCGTGCAAAAGAGCCGTCGGGCAACGCGCCCAACCCGCGCATCGAAAGAGCGCCGGTTATCGGGCAAGGCGCAAAAGTCGTCGGTAAAAGCGCTACGCGGTAAAGTTCGGGGTCATGAAGGCTGACGGGTAATAACAGAATCGGGCATAAGGAATTGGGTGTGAAAAAAGCGATTTTAGCGGTGCTGGCGGGGTGTACGCTCTTTGCGCTTTTCGGATGTAACAACCGTGGCGATGTTGAGACGGTACAGCCAACACAAGTTGAAGAATTGAAACCGATGCAGCAAAGCTGGCGCGGTGTTTTGCCCTGCGCGGATTGCGAAGGGATTGAAACCTCTCTGTTTCTGGAGAAAGACGGGAGCTGGGTGATGAACCAGCGCTATCAGGGAGGAAAAGCGCCCTCGGTGTTTGCCACGTATGGTAACTGGGCGCGCACGGCGGATAAACTGATCCTCACTGATACGCACGGTGATAAAACCTTTTTCCGCGCCAAAGGCGATGCGCTGGAGATGCTGGACCAGCAAGGCAATCCCATCACTTCTCAGCTCAATTACACGTTACAGCCAGTAAAAGCCGCGCTACCGGCAACGCCAATGGCGATGCGCGGCATGTATATGTATATGGCTGATGCGGCAGTATTTACCGATTGTGCAACCGGCAAGAAGGTAACCGTTGCCAGCAATGCGCAGCTTGAGCGCGACTATGCGGCAGCGCGCGGAACAGAAACCAAACCGATTCTGCTGGTGGTCGAAGGGCATTTCACCGTTGAGCCAAACCCCGACACCGGTGCGGCGCAGAAAGTGCTGGTGACGAATAAACGCGGTAAGTTTAGCCCCAATAAAGGCTGTGATGATTAAGCATTAGCAGCGCAAAATCCGCCTTCACAGAAGGCGGCATGATTAGCGTGAAGGGCATGCGAAACCTGCGCTTAAAATGAAACCTCTGTTGATCATGCTTGATTTAAACCCAGTAATAATAAGGCAGCGCCAAAACCAGATGCCCGTCACGTGGTATTTCGGTAGTTATAAAAAAGCCCCGCATTGCGGGGCGTTTTGTTGGAGCGCTTAGCCTTTGATGGCTTTGACCAGATAATCGAGGATATCCCCGGTTTTGATCAGTTGCTTCTCGCCATTGCGACGGTATTTATATTCGATATCGTCGTTGTCGAGGTTACGATCGCCAATTACCACCGTATGCGGGATACCGATCAGTTCCATATCGGCAAACATCACACCCGGGCGCTCTTTACGATCGTCCATCAGCACTTCAATACCCTGCGCACGCAGCTCGGCGTAGAGTTTCTCCGCCAGTTCCTGCACGCGATAAGATTTGTGCATGTTCATTGGCAGCAGCGCGACCTGGAACGGCGCAATGGCGTCAGGCCAGATGATCCCGCGCTCGTCGTTGTTCTGCTCAATGGCCGCAGCCACAACACGCGTTACACCAATACCGTAGCAACCCATGGTCAGGATCTGGTTACGACCATCTTCGCCCTGCACGGCGGCGTTCAGCGCCTGGGAGTACTTGGTGCCCAGCTGGAAGATGTGACCGACTTCGATACCGCGCTTGATAAGCAGCGTACCTTTGCCATCCGGGCTCGGATCGCCAGCAACAACATTACGGATATCTGCCACTTCCGGGGTCGCTACATCACGATCCCAGTTGATGCCGAAGTAGTGTTTGCCATCGATATTCGCGCCAGCAGAAAAATCGCTCATCGCCGCAACGGTACGGTCAATCACAACCGGAACCGGCATGTTCACCGGGCCGAGCGAGCCCGGGCCTGCATTCACTACCGCGCGGATTTCCGCTTCGGTGGCGAAGGTCAACGGCGCGGCAACCTGCGGCAGTTTTTCCGCTTTAACTTCGTTCAGCTCATGATCGCCGCGCACCAGCAGCGCAACCAGCGGGGAGCTGCTGCCTTCAACCGCTTTAACCAGCAGGGTTTTCACGGTTTTTTCAATCGGCAGGTTGAACTGCTCAACCAGCTCAGCGATGGTTTTGGCGTTCGGTGTGTCAACCAGCGTCATTTCCTGCGTTGCCGCGGCGCGCGGCTCTTTTGGTGCCAGCGCTTCGGCAAACTCAATGTTGGCGGCAAAATCGGAGGAGTCAGAGAAGATCACATCGTCTTCACCGCTCTGCGCCAGCACCTGGAATTCGTGCGAGGCGCTACCGCCGATCGAGCCGGTATCTGCCTGTACGGCGCGGAAATCCAGACCCATACGGCTGAAGATTTTGCTGTAGGCGGCGTACATTGCATCGTACGTCTCCTGCAACGATTCCTGAGATGTATGGAAAGAGTAGGCATCTTTCATCAGGAATTCGCGTGAGCGCATGACGCCAAAACGCGGGCGCACTTCATCACGGAACTTGGTCTGGATCTGGAAGAAGTTCAGCGGCAACTGCTTGTACGAGTTCAGCTCGTTACGAATCAGGTCGGTGATCACTTCTTCATGCGTTGGGCCGAGGACAAACGGACGATCGCCGCGATCGACAAAACGCAGCAGTTCCGGGCCATATTGCTCCCAGCGGCCGCTTTCCTGCCACAGGTCGGCGGGCTGCACTACTGGCATGGACACCTCAATCGCACCGGCGTTATTCATCTCTTCACGCACGATGTTTTCGACTTTTTTCAGAACGCGCAAACCGGTTGGCAGCCAGGTGTATAACCCGGAGGCCAGTTTGCGGATCATCCCGGCGCGCAGCATCAGCTGGTGGCTGATGACTTCGGCGTCGGCAGGCGTCTCCTTCAGAGTGGAGAGCAAGTATTGGCTAGTACGCATGTTGTTACGGTTCCATTTGGACAATCGGAACAGGCCTAAGACAGGCCTGACACAGAAAAAAGTGGTTTAGTTTATCAGCCTGGCAGAGATGCCAAAAGAGAGGGGGATAAAATTAGCGCGCTTCGAGCGCAAACACTTCAAAGCCGCCATCGGTTACGCGCCAGCGCACGTTAAAATCCAACAGCCAGACGGCGTAGGTTTTTCCCTGCTCTTCCCCTTTCTTATAAGCTGGGCGCGGATCCTGCGCCAGCACTTCGCACAGAAAGGTTTTGAAATGCGGGTAGCGTTTTTCAAGCCCACTAAGCTGCGCTTCGACATCCGGCGTAAAAGTGACGGCTACATCAGCAGAAGGTGCCTGTTGCGCGTAGCTAGCTTGCGCATCGGGCAAGGCTTCAGCAAACGGCAAATAGGGCTTGATATCCACCACCGGCGTGCCATCGACCAGATCAAGACTGCCAAGTTGTAAAATCACCTGATCTTTCTGGCAGCGGATGCCGTGCAACTCAACCAGCGACATGCCGATCGGGTTAGGCCGAAAGGTTGAACGCGTGGCGAAAACCCCCATTCTCGCGTTTCCTCCCAGCCGGGGCGGGCGCACGGTTGGTCGCCAGCCGCCTTCCATCGTTTGATGAAACACGAAAAGCACCCACAGGTGGCTGAACTCTTCAAGGCCACGCACGGCATCGGGCTGGTTATAAGGAGGAAGCAAGTGAAGTTCGCCGCCGCCGTGTTTCACCAGACCTGGCTGGCGCGGTACGGCAAACTTCTCTTTATACGGTGAGCGGATAACGCCGATTTGCTCGAAAGCAAATGTACTCATTTGGATGAGATATTCAGTGCAGAACCTACGCAAACCGCCTGACGGTAGCAACCCGGCGTGCCGCTGGTCACTTCGCAGCTGTGCTGCAGAACCGCGTTAGCTTTCAGCTTAGATGCATTGATTTGCATGCGTTTACGCGCGGTAGGAATATTCGGCGGAGAGTCCTGATTGCTGGCCTGGCAGGATTCACCGGTAACTTCGCCCAGATCGCGGAACGGTTTACCGACCAGCTCGGTGGCATCCGTAATGACCCGTACAGGGACAGGGCGCGTGACTTTCGGTTTCTCCGGTTCTACTTTTGGCGCCGCAGCGGTGCTTTTTACAGGTTCGACAGGAGATCTGCTTAGCAAGGAGCAGCCACTTAACATGAGTGCTAATAAACAGATCGGTAAAGCACGCATAATATATCCTCGAAGTAATTTTCTTAACGCCGCTTATTGAATCAGGCGCGTGCACAAATGACAAGGCGGGCTTGCGCCCGCCTTGAATGATATTACAGACTGAGGAGATTACCAGCCTTTCACTGCGCCGCCGTTGAAGACTTTATTTGCCGCTTCGCTGACTTCGTCAGACTGGTAAGCCTGGACGAATTTCTTCACGTTTTCCGCGTCTTTGTTATCTTCACGCGCAACGATCAGGTTGACGTACGGGGAGTCTTTATCTTCAACGAAGATGCCGTCTTTTTCCGGCGTCAGGCCAATCTGGCTGGCGTAAGTGGTGTTGATGACCGCCAGCGCAATCTGCGCATCGTCCAGGGAACGCGGCAGTTGCGGGGCTTCCAGTTCAACAATTTTCAGGTTTTTCGTGTTTTCGGTGATATCCAGCACGGTTGGCAGCAGACCCACGCCATCTTTCAGTTTGATAAGACCTTGTTTTTGCAACAACAGCAGGGAACGGCCGAGGTTGGTTGGGTCGTTCGGAACGGCTACCTGAGAACCATCCTGCAGCTCAGACAGGGCTTTGATTTTTTTCGAGTAGCCGGCGATCGGGTAAACGAAGGTATTGCCGACCGGAACCAGTTTGAAGCCACGGTCTTTTATCTGCTGATCCAGATACGGTTTATGCTGGAAGGCGTTCGCGTCAATGTCGCCTTTACTCAGCGCTTCGTTCGGCAGCACGTAGTCGTTAAAGGTAACCAGCTCAACGTCCAGGCCATATTTCTCTTTTGCGACTTTCTGTGCGACTTCAGCAACTTGCTGTTCGGCGCCCACAATCACACCGACTTTGATGTGATTCGGATCTTTTTCGTCCTGGCCGCAACCAGCCAGCGCCAGAGAACCCAGCAGAGCACCAACTGCTGCAAAGGTCTTGAATTTAAAAGCCATGATATTTTCCTTTCTATCTGAGTCGTTATGTTGTGTGTAACGTTATTTATGCGTCACAGCCCGGACGATACGATCGCCAGCGAACTGAATTAAGTAAACCAGAACCACGAGCAATATCAGTACGGTATTCATCACTAATGGATTGTAGGTCACATAGCCGTATTGGATACCCAACTGACCTAAACCACCCGCACCAACGGCACCGCCCATCGCTGAGTAACCCACCAGGGTAATCAGCGTAATGGTCGCCGCGTTAATCAGCCCCGGCAGCGCTTCCGGCAGCAGAACTTTGCGGATGATCTGCATTGGCGTTGCGCCCATGGCGCGTGATGCCTCAATCAGACCCGCTGGCAGCTCCAGTAGAGTATTTTCTACCATGCGGGCAATAAACGGCGCGGCGCCTACTGTCAGTGGAACGATGACGGCATACAGACCAATAGATGTACCAACAATCACGCGGGTGAAAGGAATCATCCACACCAGCAAAATGATAAATGGGATGGATCGGAAAATATTCACCAGCGCGGAAATCACGCGATACAGCCCGGGGTTTTGCATGATTTGACCCGGACGCGTCACATATAGCAGCACGCCAAACGGCAGCCCGACGATAAAACCCAGCAAGCCTGAAGCAAAGGTCATAAATAACGTTTCCCAGATGCTGCGGGCAAAAAGCCACATCATTGCCTCAGACATAACCGAGTACCTCTACTTTTACGTGGTGTTCTTGCAGCCAGGCGATTGCGGCCTGGGTATCCTCCGGGGTGCCGTGCATTTCGGTCAGCATAATGCCGAACTTCACGCCGCCCGCGTAATCCATCTGCGCGCTAATAATATTGTTGTTCACGTTAAAACGACGCGCCGTTTCCGACAGCAGCGGGGCATCGACGGATTGACCGGTAAACTCCATTCGCAGCATCGGTACGCTGTCCGTTTGCGGCTGCGCCTGTAAGCGTTGCAGGTAATCTTCCGGAATGTCGAGGTGCAGGGTGGACTGGATAAACTGCTGCGCCAGCGGTGTTTTCGGATGGGAGAACACTTCGCTCACCGTATCCTGCTCAATCAGTTCGCCGTTGCTGATTACCGCCACGCAATCACAAATGCGTTTTACCACATCCATTTCATGCGTAATGAGCAGGATAGTTAGCCCGAGGCGACGGTTAATGTCTTTGAGCAATTCAAGAATAGAACGTGTGGTTGCCGGATCCAGTGCGCTGGTGGCTTCATCACATAACAACACTTTCGGGTTGCTGGCCAGCGCTCGAGCAATGGCGACGCGCTGTTTTTGCCCGCCGGAAAGATTGGCCGGGTAGCTGTCGTGCTTATCTGCCAGACCTACCAGATCGAGAAGTTCTGTTACCCGGCGATTGATGTCGTCGCGCGAGGTGTTATCCAGCTCCAGCGGTAAAGCAACGTTACCGAAAACGGTTCGCGAAGAGAGCAGGTTAAAGTGCTGGAAGATCATGCCAATTTGGCGGCGCGCTTTGGTTAATTCCGCCTCTGACAACTGCGTCAGATCCTGGCCGTCAACCAGAACGCTGCCCTGTGATGGACGTTCAAGTAAGTTGACGCAGCGGATAAGCGTACTTTTCCCCGCCCCTGACGCGCCAATAACGCCATAAATTTGACCAGCTGGAACGTGCAGGCTTACGTTGTACAGCGCCTGAATCGTACGGTTCCCTTGCTGGAACACTTTGGTGATATTCGAAAGTTTAATCATTAGATTATTTTTATCGTATGAGAGTTAGCCGTGGCATTTTCTTCTGCCTGTTACGACTTTCAGCCGTAAACAGAGCGGATGGTAAGGCATCCAGACGTCTAAATCAATGTCACTCATCAACGATGAGCACTTTCCTGTGTAGCGAAACATGAGATACTAAGGACATATGCCTTTTTCAGGAGCAAACCCGTGGCAAAGTCTGTACCCGCTATTTTTCTTGATCGTGATGGCACTATTAATGTTGATCACGGCTACGTTCATGAGATCGACGAATTTGAATTTATTGAAGGTGTTATTGACGCCATGCGCGAACTGAAAGAAATGGGTTATGCGTTGGTGCTGGTGACTAACCAGTCTGGTATTGCACGCGGCAAATTCACCGAGGCGCAGTTTGAAACGTTAACCGAATGGATGGACTGGTCTTTAGCCGATCGCGGCGTTGATTTGGATGGCATCTACTATTGTCCACATCACCCGCAGGGAACAGTAGAAGAGTTCCGTCAGGTTTGTGACTGTCGTAAACCGCACCCGGGCATGCTCATCTCGGCGCGCGATTTTCTGCACATTGATATGGCCGCTTCTTATATGGTTGGCGATAAGCTGGAAGATATGCAGGCGGCATCTGCTGCACAAGTAGGAACAAAAGTACTGGTACGCACCGGGAAACCCGTCACGCCGGAAGCTGAAAATAGCGCCGATTGGGTGATTAATAGCCTTGCGGAGCTGCCAGCAGCCATCAAAAAGCACCAAAAATAGCCTTTATGACGAAAAGATGAGCGGTTGAAATAAAAATGTGTTTTTCCGCTTGTCATTCAGCTCGGG
>NZ_JAPVXH010000003.1:0-397280 GCF_027109175.1 Kosakonia sp. SOY2 | reverse complement strand
AGTAGTTTTACCATGGTCAACGTGGCCGATAGTACCGACGTTGACGTGCGGTTTTGTACGTTCAAATTTTTCTTTAGACACGGCTTTATTCCTTACTATAGTACTCTCCCTCTTTGGAGAGAGCACGGGACTTTGGTTTTAACCCTGCGGCTTATTTACCACGGGCTTCAATTACGGCCTGAGCAACGTTGTTCGGCGCATCATCATACTTCAGGAATTCCATAGTATAAGACGCACGACCTTTGGTCAGAGAACGCAGCTGAGTTGCATATCCGAACATTTCAGACAGCGGAACTTCAGCGTGGATCTTAACGCCAGTAACTTCAGATTCCTGACCGCGCAGCATACCGCGACGACGGCTAAGGTCACCGATTACGTCACCGGTGTTCTCTTCCGGAGTCTCTACTTCAACCTTCATGATCGGCTCAAGCAGAACTGGTTTTGCTTTCTTAAAGCCATCTTTAAAGGCAATAGACGCAGCCAGTTTAAACGCCAGTTCAGAGGAGTCAACGTCGTGGTAAGAACCGAAGTGCAGACGCACACCGAGATCAACTACCGGGTAACCCGCCAGCGGACCAGATTTCAGCTGTTCCTGGATACCTTTATCAACGGCCGGGATGTATTCGCCAGGAATTACACCACCTTTGATGTCGTTGATGAACTCGTAACCTTTCGGGTTTGAGCCCGGCTCCAGCGGGTACATGTCGATAACAACATGACCATACTGACCGCGACCACCAGACTGCTTAGCGTGTTTACCTTCGATATCGGTAACTTTCGCACGAATCGCTTCGCGGTAAGCAACCTGAGGTTTACCGACGTTCGCTTCAACGTTGAATTCACGTTTCATACGGTCAACGATGATGTCGAGGTGCAGCTCACCCATACCGGCGATAATGGTCTGGTTAGATTCTTCATCAGTCCATACGCGGAATGACGGGTCTTCTTTCGCCAGACGGCCCAGAGCCAGACCCATTTTTTCCTGGTCAGCTTTGGTTTTCGGTTCTACCGCGATGGAGATTACCGGTTCCGGGAATTCCATACGTTCCAGAATGATCGGATGATCCGGGTCACACAGGGTGTCACCAGTGGTCACGTCTTTCAGACCGATAGCAGCAGCGATGTCGCCAGCGCGAACTTCTTTGATCTCTTCACGTTTGTTAGCGTGCATCTGAACGATACGACCGAAACGCTCACGTGCAGCTTTCACGGAGTTCAGGATGGTATCACCAGAGTTAACCACACCGGAGTAAACACGGAAGAAGGTCAGGTTACCAACGAACGGGTCGGTAGCGATTTTGAACGCCAGCGCAGAGAACGGCTCTTCATCACTTGCGTGACGCTCAGCCGGAGTATCTTTACCATCGTCCAGGATACCGTTGATCGCAGGTACGTCAGTCGGGGACGGCAGGTAGTCAACTACCGCATCCAGCATCGCCTGAACACCTTTGTTCTTAAATGCAGAACCACAAGTTACCAGGATGATTTCGTTGTTCAGAACACGCTGACGCAGAGCTTTTTTGATCTCTTCTTCAGTCAGTTCTTCACCACCCAGGTATTTCTCCATCAGCTCTTCAGAAGCTTCAGCAGCGGATTCGATCAGGTTCTGGTGCCATTCGTCAGCCAGATCCTGCATCTCAGCCGGGATATCTTCGTATTCGAAGGTAACGCCCTGGTCTGCATCGTTCCAGTTGATGGCTTTCATTTTCACCAGGTCAACAACACCGGTGAAACCTTCTTCAGCACCAATTGCCAGCTGCAGCGGAACCGGGTTCGCGCCCAGACGGGTTTTGATCTGACCAACAACTTTCAGGAAGTTAGCGCCCATGCGGTCCATTTTGTTAACGAACGCAATGCGCGGAACTTTATATTTGTTTGCCTGACGCCATACGGTTTCAGACTGCGGCTGAACACCACCAACGGCGCAGTAAACCATTACCGCACCGTCAAGAACACGCATGGAACGTTCTACTTCGATGGTGAAGTCAACGTGCCCCGGGGTGTCGATGATGTTTACGCGATGCGGTTCATACTGCTTCGCCATACCAGACCAGAATGCAGTAGTCGCTGCGGAGGTAATGGTAATACCACGCTCCTGCTCCTGCTCCATCCAGTCCATGGTTGCGGCGCCGTCATGAACTTCACCGATTTTGTGGTTTACACCGGTGTAGAACAGAATACGTTCGGTAGTCGTGGTTTTACCGGCGTCGATGTGCGCACTGATACCAATGTTACGGTAGCGTGCGATGGGTGTTGTACGAGCCATTTGATTCCTCGTTTGTCTCTTTAGGCGTTCAGATTTAAGTTGCCAAACGGCGGGCCACTTGCTTGAAGCGCCCGCCATGTGACTAAAACTCCGAAGGGATTACCAACGGTAGTGTGCGAACGCCTTGTTGGCTTCGGCCATACGGTGAACGTCTTCACGTTTTTTAACTGCAGTACCTTTGTTGTCCGCAGCATCGGAAAGTTCGTTCGCCAGGCGCAGAGCCATGGATTTATCACCGCGTTTACGAGCAGCTTCAACGATCCAACGCATTGCCAGAGCATTACGACGAACCGGACGAACTTCAACCGGAACCTGATAAGTAGAACCACCAACGCGGCGAGACTTAACTTCGACAGTCGGGCGCACGTTTTCGAGAGCTACTTCGAAAGCTTCCAGTTCATTTTTACCAGAACGCTGAGCCAGGGTCTCAAGCGCGCTGTATACGATTGCTTCTGCAGTAGATTTTTTACCGTCTACCATCAGGATATTGACAAATTTAGCCAGCAGTTCTGATCCGAACTTCGGATCCGGCAGAATTTTACGCTGACCAATAACACGACGACGTGGCATGGAAATACTCCGTTGTTAATTCAGGATTGTCCAAAACTCTAAGAGTTTAGTTTGACATTAAAGTTAAAACAGTTTGGCCTTACTTAACGGAGAACCATTAAGCCTTAGGACGTTTCACGCCGTATTTGGAGCGAGATTGCTTACGGTCTTTAACACCGGAGCAGTCGAGCGCGCCACGTACAGTGTGGTAACGAACACCCGGGAGGTCTTTTACACGACCGCCACGGATCAGGATCACGGAGTGCTCCTGCAGGTTGTGACCTTCACCACCGATGTAGGAAGTCACTTCAAAACCGTTGGTCAAACGAACACGACATACTTTACGCAGTGCGGAGTTCGGTTTTTTCGGGGTGGTAGTATATACGCGAGTACATACGCCACGTTTTTGCGGGCATGCTTCCAGCGCAGGCACGTTGCTTTTTGCAACTTTGCGAGCGCGTGGTTTGCGTACCAGCTGGTTAACTGTTGCCATTAAATAGCTCCTGGTTTTAGCTTTTGCTTCGTAAACACGTAATAAAACGACCTCATATAATATGAGGACGCAGAATTTTATGGCTGTGCTTAAAAGGTGTCAAGAAATATACAGCGATCACACATTACCAATGCATCTGAACAGCGTTTTTCACCGTCAGGCTAACGAAATCAGTATAGCCAACCCTGACAACGCTGCTTGAAATTTGACCACCCAGACCACGGGCATCGATATCTTCTTTCAGCGCGTGCACAGTTATGGGGGCGTTTAGCAATAACTCAACATAGCGCCCATTTTGCAAGGCCGCCGTTACGCCATCTGAAAGCAGCAGCAGATCGTCGCCGGGGCGCAGCAAACGGAGCATCGACGCCATATCACACTGCCAGGGAGAGCGGGACAAGGTATGCAGCATAAATGCCTCAAAAGGTCAGAACGACGGTGTAGCTATCGAGCTTTTCGCGCAGCGCGTCCGGTTCCAGGCGCTGAGCCGGCAACACGAAGGTTGTCTCCTCGCCTAACCCACGCTCACGTAGCGAATCTGCACACAGCCAGCACTGTTCGATATCATAAAGCGGCAGAACTTTAAACGTCGCGATGTAATCGCGCGCTAATACCCCATCCGGCCGCTGATTGGCCAGCAACTGGAATACACCATCACCAATAAAAAACACGCCAATATCGTCGGTAAACGCAGAAGTCGCCAGCAACGCATCCAGCCCTTCGCGACCAGAAGAGGAGCCATGCGGCGCTGAAGTAAATACAAAGGCGATACGTTGCATCAGAATTGCACCACCCGATCGCAAGAGAGCGCGGCTTCCGCCAGCGCGCCAAGGCCGGTCAGTGAAAAACCGGCTTGCAGATTTGCACCAGGCAGCGCCAGACGTTGTGCTTCGGCATCATCAACAACGCCACGACGCAATGCGGCGGCAACGCAGATATGCAGCTCGACCTGATGTTCCTCATTCAGGCGTTGCCAGGCGCGAACCAGGTCAAATTCATCACTGGCGGGCGCAGTGAGCGCGTTGGCATTGCTCACCCCTTCGCGATAAAAAAAGACGCTGGCTAGTGTATGCCCGGCATCCAGTAGCGCCTGCGCAAACTGGTACGCGCTGCTGGCCTGTTGCGTACCATACGCCGGGCCGGTGACCATCAGGGCAAAACGCATTAACGATCCTGTACGGAAAAATCGCCGCTTTTGAACTGGCGGATATAGAGGTAAACGGTGTGCTTGGAAATATTGAGGCGATCGGCGACCTGGTTGATAGCATCTTTGATATCAAAGATTCCCTTCTCGTAGAGGTTCAGTACGATCTGGCGATTCTTGGCGTTGTTGGAAACGTTACGATCAGCGTTGACCTCTTCAATGGTGAACTCCAGCGTTTGCATGACCAGATCTTCCACCGAGGAAGCAAAGTTCACCGAAGAGCCAACATCAGGCGTTTCCGGCGGCACAAAGGTGCTCATGATCTGTGAGAACGGCACATCAAGGTTCATGTTGATGCATAACAGGCCAATCACGCGGTGATCGCGGTTACGGATAGCAATAGTGACGGACTTCATCAGCACACCGCTTTTCGCACGCGTGAAGTAGCACTTCGATACGCTACTGTCGGCACCGGTCATATCATGCAGCATGCGCAGGGCGAGATCGGTGATGGGCGAGCCAATTTTACGCCCTGTGTGTTCGCCATTGGCAATACGGATTGCGGAACATTTCAAATCTTGCAGGGAGTGCAAAACGATTTCACAGTGGCTGCCAATGAGCATCGCTAACCCGTCCACCACCGCTTCATAGGATTTCAGGATATCGAAGTCGGTCTGATCGAAAGGACGTTGATCCAGTAAATCAAGCTCACTGGTTTCGTTGGTTAATAGCGACCTGGACATGAAAAAAAACACTCCTTTTCAGGAACCTGTCGTTATGTTTTCAGGGCAGGCTCAGTATTTATATGGGGATATAAATTAATACATCGTAGGTTAAGCTTTCCAGAATTATATCCCTGCTGCAAAAAAAAACGCCGCCCGAAGGCGGCGTTATTGCAAATTTTATTTCTTACTGGTGTCTGCGGCTTTCGCGTCTGCAGCTTTATCACCGGCTGCCGGAGCAGCATCTGCCGTCGGGGCGTCAGCTTTCGGCGCTGCGGCATCGGCTTTCGGCGCGGCCTTGATATCCAACAGCTCAACATCGAATACCAGCGTGGAGTTAGCCGGAATACCCGGAACGCCAGTTTTTCCGTAAGCCAGTGCCGGCGGGATAACCAGTTTGATCTTGCCGCCTTTTTTGATGTTTTTCAGGCCTTCAGTCCAGCCTGGGATAACACCATCAAGACGGAAAGAGAGCGGCTCACCACGGGTGTAAGAGTTATCGAACTCTTTACCGTCGATCAGCGTACCTTTGTAGTTCACAACAACTGTGTCGCTGTCTTTCGGCGCATCGCCGGTACCTTCTTTCTCTACTTTGTACAGCAGACCGGTATCGGACGTTTTCACACCTTTCTCTTTAGCGAAGGTGTCACGGAAGGCTTTGCCTTTCGCTTCGTTGTCAGCAGCGTCTTTTTCCATGCGATCCTGCGCGGCAGTTTTCACACGGGTCTCAAACGCTTGCAGGGTTTGTTCGATCTCCTGGTCACTCAGTTTGCTCTTATCGGCAAACGCGTCCTGAACACCAGCGATCAGCTGAGCTTTATCCAGTTTGATGCCCAGTTTTTCCTGCTCTTTCAGCGAGTTTTCCATGTAGCGGCCCAGCGAAGCGCCCAGCGCATAGGCGGATTTCTGGTCGTCATTTTTAAATGCCGCTTTGCTGTCAGCTGCTGCAGCCGGTTCTTTCTTTGCAGCAGCATCGGCAGCGAAAGAGATCGGTGCGTGAAGGGCGACGGCCATCGTGGTCGCCAGCAGCGTGACTTTAAACAGTGATTTCATCCATTTCTCCAGGGGCCGGGGCATCTCGCCCCAGGGTTAAACAAAAAGTAAGAGACGTACTATAAAGCGTTGCGGTGGAAATCAACATAAGGACACCACCTGAATTCACCTGTTTTCTGACTATTTTTGTTTAAATAAGTTTCTGCTTTTCTTTGCCAGAGCTGTACCTGGCGGCAAAGTTAAGTAAAATTCGCCCGTTTAATGAAAATCGGGCCGGACGCAATCCAGAGGTGATGTATGCATGAGTTAACAATAGAAGCGCGACTGGCGGAACTGGAAAGCCGGTTGGCTTTTCAGGAGAAGACCATTGAGGAATTGAACCAGACGGTTGTCGCCCATGAACTGGAAATGGCGAAGCTGCGCGAACATCTGCGGTTAATGGCAGAAAAGCTCAAAGCCAGCCAGCCTTCGCACATGGCATCCCCTTCCGAAGAGACGCCGCCGCCCCATTATTAAGGCGTAAAAAAAGCGGGTTTCCCCGCTCATCACTGACGCTATGGATTTCGTGTTGCAGGCAGGCGACAAACTTGAAAATCCCCGGGAGCACAGAAAACTATGCGACCGGGGTTTAAAAGCGAAGCCAACGCCCCTGCGACGCGAAAGACGACGCGTATTAGTGGCAACCGCAGCCACCGTTACCGCCGCAACCACCTTTCCCGTGGTCATGACCGTGATCGTGACCGTGGCCGCCGCAGCAACCGTCATGATCGTGGTCGTGGTCATGATCGTGACCATGCGGACCGTGAACGTGGCCGTGAGCCAGCTCTTCTTCGGTTGCTTCGCGGATAGCGACAACTTCAACGTTGAACTTCAGATTCTGGCCAGCCAGCATGTGGTTGCCGTCAACAACAACGTGGTCGTCTTCCACTTCGGTGATTTCTACCGGTACCGGGCCCTGGTCGGTTTCCGCCAGGAAGCGCATGCCAACCTGCAGCTCGTCAACGCCCATAAAGACGTCTTTCGGTACGCGCTGCACCAGGTTTTCGTCGTACTGACCGTAAGCGTCGTTCGCGCCAACAGCCACATCGAATTTGTCGCCGACTTCGTGACCGTCCAGCGCGTTTTCCAGACCAGAGATCAGGGAACCGTGACCGTGCAGGTAGTCCAGCGGCGCACTCACCGGAGACTCATCAACCAATACACCGTCTTCTGTACGTACCTGATAGGCCAGGCTGACCACCAGGTCTTTTGCTACTTTCATGATATCTCCTGAGCGTGGGAAAATTACTGGCGCAGATTGTAGCGGAATTCTGCACCCGTGTACCCTTTAGCTTAAAAAAAGCTGCCCGATCTCGCTAGTCCGGATGAAAAATGCCAATCACTTGCTCATCTTTGCGAACATGCTCGCGGGCTTCTTTATCCGCTTCACGCATCTGGTGCCCACACTTAACGCACTCAACAATATCAACATTATTCTCACGCCACATTGCCATTGAGTCCTTCGCCTGGCATGCCGGGCAAACCGCCCCGGCGATAAAACGTTTTCGTACAGCCATTCGATTCCCCTTATTCAAACTCGTCCCAGCCATCCAGCTGGCGACGCTCTTGCTGCATTTCACGCTGGAAAATCTCCTCCAGCTCGCGCCGCGCTTCGCGGACACGGGAAATTTGCATCGTATCGGTATGCACCGGCATCAGCTCGCGCAGCATACGCATATCTAAACGTTTAAAGTGCAGTTGCGCACGCTGAGCCTGATGCGGATGCATCCCCAGCGAAATAAGCGTCTTGCGTCCTAACTCCAGCGCACTGGAGAAGGTCTCGCGGGAAAACTGCGTCACACCGGCCTGCAGGAGTTCATGTGCTTCCACACGCCCACGGGCGCGAGCCAGGATTGCCAGGTTCGGAAAATGCTGCTGGCAAATCTCCACCAGCTTCATCGTATCCAGCGGGTCATTACAGGTGATGACGATCGATTGCGCCGCCTCCGCGCCCGCCGAGCGCAGCAGCTCAACCTGGGTTGCATCCCCGTAATAGACCTTATAACCATATTTACGCATCAGGTTGACGGCGCTGATATCGCGCTCAAGCACGGTAATGCGCATCTTGTTCGCCATTAACAAGCGGCCAATCACCTGGCCAAAACGCCCAAACCCCACCACAATCACCTGCGGTTTGTCGTCTTCCACCCATGGAGTCTCATCTTCATCTTCCGGGGTGTTAAAACGCCGGGAGAGAAGTTTATCCACGCCGCGCATCAGCAGCGGTGTGGTCATCATCGACAACGTGACGGTGACCAGCAGCAGCGCCATTTGATCGTTCTGGAACAAGCGCTGAGAAGACGCCGAGGAGAACAAGACAAACGCGAATTCACCCCCCTGGCTTAACACACCGGCGAACTGCATACGCTCCGAACTGCGCAAACCGTATATTCGCGCCAGCCCGTACAGCACCAGTGATTTCACTGCCACCAGTACCGCAACGCTCAGTACCACCCATAACAGATGGGTATAGAGCACCCCAAGGTTCAGCGCCATGCCAACGGAAATAAAAAACAGCCCCAGCAACAGCCCCTTAAAAGGCTCGATGGCGATCTCCAGCTCGTGGCGATATTCACTTTCAGCCAGCAACACACCGGCGATAAAGGTTCCCAGCGCCATCGATAACCCCAGCGCATCCATAAACAGCGCCGAGCCAAGCACCAACAGTAAGGTCGCGGCGGTAAACACTTCACGCACGCCGGAACCGGCAATAAAGCGAAACACAGGCCGCAGCAAATAACGCCCGCCAATCAACATGCCCGCGAACGCCAGCACTTTCATGCCAACCTTCATCCAGTCGAGATGCTCATCACCATTGCCCGCCAGCAACGGCACCAGCGCCAGCGCCGGGATCACAGCTAAATCCTGAAACAGCAGCACCGAAAATCCCAGTTGGCCGGATTCGCTGCGGTTCATGCCTTTATCGCGCATCAGTTGCAGCGCCATCGCGGTGGAAGACATCGCCAGGCCGATACCGCCAATCACCGCCGCCTGCCAGGAAAATTGCGTCAGCATCAGCAGCCCGGCGAGGATCGCCGCACTCAGCAGCACCTGCGCCGCGCCGACGCCAAAGATGGAGCGCCGAAGTTCCCAAAGTTTTCGCGGGTTCAGCTCCAGCCCGATGATAAACATCAGAAACACCACGCCCAGCTCGGAGAAATGGAGGATTTCATCAACATCGCTGATAAACCCCAGCCCCCACGGGCCAATCGCGATACCCGCAAGCAGGTAGCCGAGCACCGCGCCAATCCCTAAACGCGCGGCAAGCGGAACAGCGACCACCGCCGCAAAAAGAAATAACACACCGGCCAGTAAAAGCGCGGAACCTTCCATTAACGGCCTCCCACAGGCAACGGTGACGCCAGCCAGTCACCATACGCTTTGGCGTGACTCGCCAACTCCTGCGGCTGTTGCCGGCGCGCCCAGTACACAATAATCGGGCTTAACCAGTGCATGCGGCACATGGCGGCAGTCAGCTCAAAGGGGCGCAAAATATCATTCATGGAGTAGCGGTTAAGCCCATCGTGGCGATACGCGGCCTCCGGTTCCCCGGTGGTGACCACGCTACGCCAATACTTTCCCGCGAGTTGGTTCCCGCCAATGCCGCTGGCAAAGCCACGGCTTAACACACGATCAAGCCACTCTTTGAGCAGCGCCGGGCAACTGTAGGTATATAACGGATGTTGAAACACAATGACGTCATGCTCACGCAGCAACGCCTGTTCATAAGGAATATCGATAAAAAAGTCAGGGTAACGGGCATAAAGATCGTGCACCGTGACATTTTGCAGCTGCGTTGCCGGCTTAAGCAAAACCCGGTTAGCCACCGAGTCCTGTGATTCCGGATGGGCATACAGCAGCAACACTTTCGCTGTCTGCGACATCATTCCCCTCCCGGGTGTCAAACTCTGGCGAGCGGCCTGTGGGCGCTGCCAGAATGATTTTGTCTATCATCTTCATTTTGGGCTACCATTGCGGCCCCGGTGCGTCTTTTGGCCGCACTCTTACATTATCATAATGACAAATTAACATAGTCTGAACATACGGCGCCTTATGATTGTTTTCTCCTCGTTACAAATTCGTCGCGGCGTGCGTGTCCTGCTGGATAACGCCACAGCCACCATTAACCCGGGCCAGAAAGTAGGCCTGGTGGGTAAAAACGGCTGCGGCAAATCAACGCTGCTGTCGCTATTGAAAAACGAGATCGGTGCCGACGGCGGCAGCTTCACGTTTCCCGGCACCTGGCAACTGGCATGGGTGAACCAGGAAACGCCAGCGCTGAATGAAGCGGCTATAGACTATGTAATCGATGGCGATCGCGAATACCGCCAGCTTGAAGCCGAACTGAACGCCGCCAACGAACGTAACGATGGTCACGCCATCGCCACCGTGCACGGAAAGCTCGACGCCATCGACGCGTGGACTATTCGCGCGCGCGCGTCCAGTCTGCTGCACGGTCTGGGTTTCAGCAACGAGCAACTGGAGCGCCCGGTAAGCGACTTCTCCGGTGGCTGGCGTATGCGTTTAAACCTCGCGCAGGCGCTGATTTGCCGCTCCGACTTACTGCTGCTTGATGAACCGACCAACCACCTCGATCTCGATGCGGTGATCTGGCTGGAAAAATGGCTGAAAAGCTACCAGGGGACACTGATTCTGATTTCCCACGACCGTGATTTTCTCGATCCGGTGGTGGACAAAATTCTGCATATTGAGCAGCAAAGCCTGTTCGAATATACCGGCAACTACAGCTCGTTTGAGCGCCAGCGCGCCACACGCCTTGCTCAGCAGCAGGCCACTTACGAAAGCCAGCAGCAGCGCGTTGCCCATCTGCAAAGTTTTATCGACCGCTTCAAAGCGAAAGCCAGCAAGGCGAAGCAGGCGCAAAGCCGTATCAAAATGCTTGAGCGTATGGAGCTGATTGCCCCGGCGCATGTTGATAACCCGTTCCACTTCAGTTTCCGCCCGCCGGAAAGTCTGCCTAACCCGCTATTAAAGATGGAAAAAGTGAGCGCCGGTTACGGCGATCGCACCATTCTGAACGCCATTAAGCTCAACCTGGTGCCGGGTTCGCGCATTGGCCTGCTGGGGCGTAACGGCGCGGGTAAATCCACGCTTATCAAACTGCTGGCCGGTGAGCTGGCGGCGCAGAGCGGTGAAATCGGGCTGGCAAAAGGTATTAAGCTCGGTTACTTCGCCCAGCATCAACTGGAATTTTTACGCGCCGACGAATCGCCGTTGCAGCACCTGGCGCGCCTCGCACCGCAGGAGCTGGAGCAGAAACTGCGCGATTACCTGGGCGGCTTTGGTTTCCAGGGCGATAAAGTCACGGAAATAACCGAGCGCTTCTCCGGCGGCGAAAAAGCGCGTCTGGTGCTGGCATTGATCGTCTGGCAGCGTCCAAACCTGCTGCTGCTGGATGAACCGACCAACCACCTCGATCTCGATATGCGCCAGGCACTGACCGAAGCGCTGATTGAGTTTGAAGGCGCGTTAGTGGTCGTGTCGCATGACCGCCACCTGATTCGCTCCACCACAGACGATCTCTACCTGGTGCACGACGGCAAAGTAGAGCCGTTCGAAGGCGATCTGGAAGATTATCAGCAGTGGCTGAGCGACGTGCAAAAACAGGAGAGCCAGCCTGCGGATACGGTGAAAGAGAGCGCCAACAGCGCCCAGGCGCGCAAAGATCAGAAGCGCCGGGAAGCCGAGCTGCGCACGCAAACTCAGCCGCTGCGCAAAGAGATTGCCCGGCTGGAAAAAGAGATGGAAAAACTTAACACCCAGCTTGCCCAGGCCGAAGAGAAACTCGGTGATAGCGGGCTTTACGATCAAAGCCGTAAAGCAGAGCTCACCACCTGTCTGCAACAACAGGCGGCGGCAAAATCGGGCCTCGAAGCGTGCGAGATGGCCTGGCTGGAAGCGCACGAGCAACTGGAAGCCATGTTGCAAGGGGAGTAACACGCAACAACGGCGGCGGGAGAGCTTATGAATCTGGATATCACCAACGACATTACGTTTCGCAAGCTGGGCATCTTCATGACCTTTATGGAAAAAGGCAATATTGCGCGTGCCGCCGAAGCGCTCAATCTCAGCGGCGTGAGCGTACACCGTGCGCTGCACACGCTGGAAGAAAATGTCCGTTGTCCGCTGTTTGCCCACAAAGGCCGTAACCTGATCCCGCTGCCTGCCGCGTGGACGCTGCTGGAGTATTGCCAGGAAGTGACGCAGTTAATGGAGCGTGGGCTGGATGAGGCGCGTAAAACTGCCGGCGTTGGCCAGGGGCGGTTGCGCGTTGGCACGCTCTACTCCCTGACGCTGGAAACCGTACCGCGGCTGATAATGGGAATGAAATTGCGGCGTCCGGATCTGGAGATGGATCTGACGATGGGCTCGAACGAAGCGCTGTTGCAGATGCTTGAGGAAGGCAGGCTCGACGCGATTTTGATCTCCATTTCAGAAAGCGAAATCGACCGCAACAACCTCGAAGTTCTGCCGCTGTTTCATGACGACATCTTCCTTGCCGCACCGGCGAGCGCAACGCTTGAAACCGATACGCTGGCCGATCTGCGCGACTACCGCACGCAAAAATTTGTCTCGCTGGCCGAAGGCTTCGCCACCTATGCCGGTTTTCAGGAAGCGTTTCATATTGCCAGTTTTGAGCCGGAAATTGTCACCCGCGTCAATGACATCTTCTCTATGCTGAGCCTGGTGCAGGCGGGCGTCGGCTTTACGCTGATACCGGGAAGAATGAAGAAAGTCTACGAAGGATCAGTGCAAATGTTGCGCCTCGCCGAGCCGTATCAAATGCAGCAGTTGATCGCCATTGTCTTTTCCCGCAATCGCGAGCGCGATCCCAACTTGCTGGCGCTGGCGGCGGAAGGCCGCATGTACGCCCGCAGCCTGCAAGAAAACATTACGCCTGCATCCTGAGGCGATTCGCCAGATGTACCGCCACCTCCACACCGCTGCGCTCCAGCGAAATGCTTTCGCCGTTCCACGCGGCTTGCCGGGTCAGGCAGGTCAGAATACCGCCCGGCGGCATTTCAATCGCCAGCCGCGCGTCACGTTCATTAGCGGCAACGGCCGCCTCCTGCCAGCGCACGGTGCGCGCCATATTCCACGCCAGATCGTCAGCGATTTTCTCCGGCTGCCATAACACGCGCCCGGTGCTACCGCTTAAATAAGCGCACTGCGGGCGGCGGAGCGTCACATCTGCAAACGCCTGCGCTAGTTTTTCGGCGGGTTTTTCCAGCAATGCACAGTGGGAAGGTACGCTGACCGCGAGGCGCTGCGCCTTGCTGGCCCCTTTTGCTAATGCCCGTTGCGCCACCTGCGCCATCGCCTCATCGCTGCCGGCAATAACAATCTGCGTTTCGGCATTGAGATTAGCGATATAGGCTCCGCTGCCTTCGATCAGCGTTTCCACCGTAGGCAACGTCAGCCCCATGATCGCCGTCAGCCCGTAACCATGCGGATACGCCTGTTCCATTAAATCACCACGCAAGGCCACCAGGCGCAGCGCATCCTGAAAATCGAGCGCGCCGGCCACGACCGCCGCCGGATACGCGCCAATCGACAGGCCGCTGGTGATATCCGCTTGCACGCCCCGCCGCTGTAATTCGCGCGCCCAGGCGACACCGGCAATCAGCAGCGCCAGTTGAACCGCGCGGGTATGTTTTAGCGATTCGGCGGTATCGAGGGTGTCGATTTCCGCACCCAACAGGTCGCGGGCCTGGTCCATTTCACTGCCGGGAAGCGCTTGTAACATGCCCGGGCGTTGTGTCCCCTGCCCCGGAAAAGTAAAGATGATCTTCATGAATCCTCCCTTTGCCACGGATCGCTCACCAGACGCGGTCCGTGGTTGGTTTTCAGCATCACCCGCCCGTCACGCAGCCACTCGGCTAAGGCAAAGCCGCCGTTCGGCGTTTCCACCTGGGTATCCGCCCGGCAAAGCCCGCCGCTAAGCTGCTGTTGCCAGCGGGCCAGATCGCGAATGGAGAGCGGTTCCGGCGCGCGGATCAGCAAGTCGAGATCGCTGGTCGCATGGATAACCGGAATGCCGGTCGCCAGCGCATAACCGCTGCTGCCGGTCACTCCCCACGTCCACGGCCAGCTAAACTGCGCCAGTTGCAGCGCCAGTTGTACCGGTGGCTGGGAGATAAACGGCGAACGCGGCAGTTCTTGCGGTGCGACCAGTTGTTCGGGTGAGACCACACGGATAACCTGTTCAGGCTTTACCCACCCCGCCGCGCGCTGGTCGCGGCGCAGGCCGCGTACGCCAACGGGGATGCGTCCGTTTTGGGCAACATCACGCCGCACCACCACCGGTAAACCGGCGTGCCAGATCTCTGCGACCCAGGGTTCGGTTACCCCTTCCAGCGCATCTTGTGCGCGAAGCCAGAGCAGATCGTGTGGGCGTAATGTTGCGGTCATGATTACATTCCTGAAGTCAGCGAGATAAACAGCGGCAGCGACAGGATACAGAGCACAGAGCTCAACAGCAGCACGGCTTCTGCATCCGGCGATTGCACGCCAAAGCGGTTACCAAATACCACACCGAAGAAACCTGCCGCCAGGGCAATCATCAGGATAGCGGTGATTGCCACCGAACCGTGCAGACCCAACACCAGCACAATTCCCCACGCAATCGCTGGTTGGATCAGCAGCTTGGTGATGGTGGCAGAAATAACCATGGTGTTAATCGCCAGTTTTCGCGCCGAGAGGATCACACCGGTCAGGAACAGCGCCGCAGCCGTCGCAGCGAGACCAAGCGGTTTGATGGATGCCAGTACCAGTTCCGGCATTTTGATACCGATAGCGGAGAGCACCACGCCCAGCAGCGGCCCCCAGACAATCGGTTTTTTCACCGAGCGCCACATCAGTACCGGCAGCATGGCCAGCGTAGAACCGGTGTTGTCACCCGCGGCTCGCGCTTTTTCACGCTCAAGGATCAGTAAGCAGAACGGCGTCATCAGCACGGAACCACAGGCGATGGAAACTGCAACGGAGAGCGATGTCGACGGGCCTTCACCCAGCACGCTGCCCAGAATTGGCAGGCCGAGCGCGGCGTAGTTCGGCAGCGCGACAGTCAGCGTCAGTACGGCGGCATCCTGCGGCGATTTTTTGAAAACCGAGGTCGCCAGAAAATAGATGGCGGCATAGGTAATCCACATGGAGAGGGTCAGCACCAGAATCAGCGGTGACTGCGCGATGATCCCGGTCCACGGCGTCTGCACGGTAGCGCTAAACAGCGCAGCGGGCAGAGCAAAATCCATTACAAAGATATTCAGCAGGGAAACGTTTTTGTTGTCGACCATTTTGGCCTTTCCCGCCCAGAAACCCAGCAACATGATGACAAATATCGGTGCGAGGGCATGAACAATTACGTAAGTCATAAATCACCTGTAAGCCTTTAAAAGGAAAAGAAATAGCACTAGCGCGATGGTTATTATTTTCAGTAGCGCATGAGCGCGGCGTGCGCGCCCATGCGTTGCTATCTGGCAGGTTTCTTTTTACTTACCAGCTCGCTTTCATGCGTTCGCGCACAAGAGCGGAGCTGCGGCGGTTGTCGGCACCCAGACGGTTTTTCAACGTGGTGTCCTGACGAGCGTTGTTGATGGCCTGGTGCAAGGTGCTCTGCACCTGCGCCAGGTCGGCGTCTGACGGCGCGTCCGGGTTGCTGATGTTCAGCAGATCGGCAAGCAGCCCCAGTGTCGCGTAGTTACTGATGTCATAAGCCATCGGCGGAATGGTGGCCGCCAGTTTTTCAAGCGCCTCCACGGTACGCAAGGTAATGCGCGCCGCCGACTCTTTGCCCATGGCGTGGATCAGCACACCGGCATCGTTAAAGGCGATCAGGCGGTTCGCCTGGTAGCCGTGGGCCAGAAACGCCCCGGACATCGCTTTACCGACGATCAAACCAATCACCGGATGCCCCGCCAGCCGCGCATTGGCGTAAGCCGCAGCCGCACCGGCTAGCGCCTGGTGAATACCAAAGGCTTCTTCACGACGACCATAGGCCTGGCTTGGCACATCAATCACCGCAATGATTGGGCGCTTCACGCTGTTGTTGGCATCGGCGGCAACGGTTTCGCTTACCACTTTCGCCAGCGTCCAGCCCTCCAGCAGACCGACTTCACCTTTTGCCGCACGCGGATAATGGTTGTTGGCATCCGGCACCACAGCAATGAAACGCACTGCTTCGCCATTAACCTTGCCATCGGCTGCCCGTACGGACGGGCACAGCCCGCTCAGACGTGTTGCATTCGGCGCCAGTTTTTCCAGCCATAACGCGCCGCGGCTTACTGTCGTACTCATGCTTTCCCCTCCCCGGCAAACAACGCGCTGATCTGTTCGGCATCCGCTTGTTTGCGGGTGTCGAAGTGGGTCAGACGTTGCAGATAATCGTCGTAGTTATCGGTGCGATGTTTGGCCGGTACGCCTTTGGCAATCGCCTCATTCATCGCCTGTTTCACCGCATGGATGCCATCGCCGACCAGCGCATCCACCAGCCCGCTGCGATAACGCACTTCGCCGCCAGTCATGCTCCAGATAAACGGACGGTCGCGGGAGTCGTACTCTTCAATCCCGGCTTCCTGTTCGATAACCTGCGGGCCGTTCAGACCAAGACGGGCTTCGCGCGTCACAATCAGGTAGCTACAGAGCGCAGCGGCGATAGACATCCCGCCGAAGCAGCCAACCGTACCGGCAACGATGCCGATAACCGGCGTGTAACGGCGCAGGTCAACAATCGCCGCGTGAATATCGGCAATCGCCGCCAGTCCAAGGTTGGCTTCCTGCAAGCGCACGCCGCCGGTTTCGAGGCACAGCACCGCCTGGGTCGGGATGCCGTTACGGTTATCTTCCGCCGCCAGCTCAAGTGCCGCCGCCATTTTCGCGCCGGAAACTTCGCCCATGCTGCCGCCCTGGAACGCGCCTTCAATCGCCACCACAACCGCCGGCTGACCGTTGATGGTGCCTTTGGCGACCACCATGCCGTCATCGGCCTGCGGTACAATGCCCTGCGGGCCTAACCACGGCGAAATAATGCCTTCAAACGGATCCAGCAATTCGCGGTAGCTGCCGTCATCGAGCAGTGCCTGCGCGCGCTGGCGCGCTTTGAGTTCGATAAAACTGCGATCGTCACGCATAGCTCACCTCTTCGAATACCTGTTCGATACGGATGCGCGCCACACCGGGCGTCGCGCCGAAATCGTGGATCACAAGCTGGCCCGCAGGCAGCGTGCTTACCAGACCGAGACGGTTGAACAACGCTTCCCAGCGTCCACGGCTGTTATCCACGGAGGTGGTGATCTCAATTGTCAGTGTTTGCCCCTGGTCGGCGGTGAATAACACCTCCATATCCCCGGAGCCCACAACGCCCGCCAGCGCTTTACCGCGTAATGCGCGGCCAGCAGGCACGGTTATAGTAATGTGTTCCATAACTTCCTCTTAATTCGCTAAATAAGGCGTGGTCATGCGATCGAGAAACAGTGTCGCCGCGAGTAAATCTGCCGCGCCGCCCGGCGACGCGTTCAGCGCCAGCATCCGCGCATCCAGTTCGGCTAACGCTTGCTGACCGGCCATTGACGCAACGCCCCCGGCTTGCAGCACCGCGCTCGCGCCCTGGCGCATCGCATCCAGCCCCTCCAGACCCGCGCGGGAAAGCACGCAGGTATCGCTGAGCGAGGTCATGATGGCCATCAGCGCATCAAGCCTGGCCTGCGCTTCGTTGCTGCCGCGCTGGCGGCTGTGCTGCAACTGCGGCAGCGCCAGCTTGATGATGTGCGGAAAGCCTTGCTGCGCCTCCTCACGTGCGCCAGGCACCCGGTAACGGTGCGTGGCACGCAGCCCTTTACTGAAGAGCTTCGGCGCTGCGTCATCCGGCAGTTGCGCCAGCTTCGCGGCCGTGGCGGCAATCGCCTGTGCCGGTGCGCTACCGCCCAACATGGCGACCGCGCTCACCAGCAGCCCCAATGCCCAGATCGCGCCGCGATGAGTATTCACGCCACCGGTGGCCGCCATCATCTGCTGCTCACCTTCCCGACCTAATCGCCCAATGGTTTGTCTGAGCGCCACATCCGCTGGCCGCCGCCAGCTTTGTTGCGCCAGCGCCTGAAACGTGGGGGTCAGGCTATGCGCGGAACGCTCCATCAGTTCGAGCGTTAAATCGTGATGCGCGCCGTTCCCCCGGCTGTCCACCAGACCGGGCTTCGGGCTTAATCGTGCTTCGTCAATCAGACACAGTGTGGCGGTTCGCGCCAACCATTCGGCACCGCCTTCAGCGTCAATCCGTGGCAGAAGTTTCATTACCAGCTCCGGAATTTCGCAGGTGGGTTGTACAGCCCGCCGGACCACTCCACCAGATCCGCTACGCTGCTGGCAGCCAGCAGTGAACGGGTGGCGTCTGTGCGGCGAATGCCCATATCTTCCGGGTAGACCACTTTGCCGCTCTGGCGAAGCTGGGCGACACGTTTGGCGTCAACGCCCAGACCGATATCGGTGATCCCCGCCACCGCCGCGACCATCGCCCGGCGCTCTTCAAGGCTTTCAGCGCGATAGAGGTAAGCAATCCCCTCTTCGGTCAGCACGTGCGTCACGTCATCGCCATAAATCATTACTGGTGCCAGCGGCATGCCGGAGGTTTTCGCCACGTCCACGGCGTCGAGTTTTTCCACAAAGGTGGGTTTCGCACCGGCCTGGAAAGTTTCCACCATCTGCACTACCAGTTTTTTACCGCGCTGCATCGGGTCAGGTTCGGTGATCATGTTCAGCCAGGCCGGTGTTGCGTGGCGGCGACCGTGCGGGTCATGGCCCATATTTGGCGCACCACCAAAGCCCGAGAGACGACCGCGCGTTACGGTCGAGGAGTTTGCCAGGCCATCGACTTGTAACGTCGAGCCGATAAACATATCGACCGCGTACTGACCCGCTAACTGGCAGAACGCGCGGTTAGAACGCATGGAGCCGTCGGAACCGGTGAAGAACACGTCCGGGCGGGCACGGATGTACTCTTCCATCCCCAACTCGCCGCCGAAGCAGTGCACACTTTCCACCCAGCCGCTTTCAATCGCCGGGATCAGCGTTGGGTGCGGGTTCAGCGTCCAGTGTTTGCAGATTTTGCCTTTCAGGCCGAGCTGCTCACCGTAGGTCGGCAGCAGCAATTCAATCGCCGCGGTGTTAAAACCGATACCGTGGTTGAGCGACTGCACCTGATGCTCGGCGTAGATGCCTTTGATCGCCATCATCGCCATCAGAATGTGTTCTTGCTTGATGAGGCGCGGGTCGCGGGTAAACAGCGGCTCGATAAAGAACGGTTTGTCGGCGACCACTACGTAGTCGATCCAGGAACCAGGGATATCAACACGCGGCAGGTCACATTCGTCATCCACCAACTCATTGACCTGGGCGATAACGATGCCGTCGCGGAAGGCGGCGGCTTCCACCAGCGCCGGGGTATCTTCCGTACTTGGGCCGGTGTAAAGGTTGCCTTTGCGGTCCGCTTTATAACCGGCAATCAGCGCCACATTCGGGCACAGATCAACGTACAGGCGGGAGTAAAGTTCGATGTAAGTATGGATCGCGCCGATTTCCAGCAGGCCATCTTCCAGCAGTTGCGAGATGCGCAGACTCTGGGTGCCGGAGAAGGAGAAATCCAGCTTGCGGGCAATGCCCTTTTCAAAAATATCCAGATGTTCGCTGCGCCCGACGCTCGGCATAATCATATGCAGGTCGTGGACTTTCTGCGGATTGACTTCGGCAAGTGTTCGCGAGAGGAAATCCGCCTGTTTTTGGTTGTTCCCCTCCAGCACCACACGGTCGCCCGGTGCAATCAGCTTTTCCAGCATGGCGACAAGGTCGCCGGTCGGCAGTACCTTGCCCTGCACGGGAATGGACGCCAGGCGGCGCTGTTTCTCGCTGCGCCGCGTGTTCCATACCTGTGCTGGCGTTTGCCCAGATAACATTATTAACCTCCTGATTCAGCTCATCATTTTGACTTGCTTAACACTGAACTCAGTGTGCGCCGTGATGAGAAAGTCATCAATTAAGGAGGCGGCTAAATCATTAGCCTGAGAGTAATAATCAAAGGAAAGTAATTGTGATGTGCGTCAATTTCGACATCGAAAGAAAGGTTTATGGCGCTGGCGGTACGAGCGTACCGCCAGCTGAGGATTAACGCTGGTTCGCCAGGCGCTGGCGAATCTGTTCAAAATGTTCGGTCTGGTAGAGCTTGCCGTCGAGGAAGCGGGTTTTCAGCTCCCCGCCTTTTTCCTGCTCCCAGCTCTGCTCATCGTGCAGTTGCAGTTCGCCTTGCGCATCGCGATCCACGCGCAATAACCCGCGCGCCGAGCGTTTCAGGCCGTTATCGGTTTTCGGCTCTTTGAAGATCATCCGCCCTTCACCGTTGACCGCGCCCCAGGTCGCTTTCATCGCAAAACCAAAGGTGTCACGGGTGTTGTACTGATAGGTAAACGAGCCGACGCCGAACACCACGTTAGAGCTGGCGAAGCCTTTGGCCTCCAGACGGCGCAGGATCTCATTGGCGCGCGCCAGGGTAATGGAGTCTCCGTAAATCAGGCCGACATGCGGATCCAGCACTTTGTAGCCCTTCTCATTGACCGTGCCGCCAAAGATTTCCCACAGCACTTCGACCGAGCCTTTCTCCTCCGGGCTACGTTCTGCCCGCGTGTCATCATCCGCGCCTGTACCACAAAGGATTTCTACCGGATCACCGCTGTCCGGACGGAACACCACGCGCCCGTCACGGCCCAGAATGATCTGTTTCAGTTCGCGGGTATATTCCGTCAATACGCGCCAGTAGTCCCAGGTATCGGAGACGATAGAGACAAATCCCTGCGGGTAGAGGTCGGCAATCAGACGGCGGAACGTTTCGATTTCGTGGTCGTGTTCGCCCATGCACATCACGCTGTGCTCGGTCGCCGGAATGCTGGCGCCAATAAAATACGCTTCCCCACCGGTATAGTGATCGCGGGCATACAGCAGTGAGGGAATGCTGTCGGTGCCTTTAAAACTCAGTAAATGCCCCGCGCCCGCCTGCGCCGTATCATGCAGGCCAGCCATGCCGCGAAACGAGAAGTCGTGGCACTGGAAATCGAGGTGCGACAAATCCGTGCAGGTCTTTGCTGCCCATTGTTCGCAAATTTTCCGGTAGTGGTGCGCAATGGTGGCATTGGTGGAGGCTTTCCACAGCTCGGCGGAAAGCACCGTTTCCAGGTAGTTCACCAGCCAGAAAAACTCCTCGCGGGTATTGGTAATGGTCAGAACCGGCACTTTCATCGGCACTTTGCTGCCTTCATCCAGCGATTTAATGTGCAGCGGCAGATAGCCCAAACGGTGCAGCGCGCGAATGTGATCGACCGCCACGGCGTCCCTGCCGAGATAGTTATCCATCACCTGCTTGTATTCGTTAACGACTTCCTCTTCCGGGCGGGCAAAAAAGCCGTCGTTGAACAGATCAACCATAAACCACTTCAGGAAACCCTGCAGACCGAAGAACACCAGCTTGCCGTCGGCCACCGGCGACTGGAAAAAGCGGTCGCTGCGCGGCGTGAAATTGGAGTAAACCTGCGTTGTCCCCTGCGGGTACTGCACGCGGTGTGAAACTTTGTAACCGTCGATAGCCAGAATCGGATTGATATTCATGATGTTGTCTCCCTCAGGCGCGAAAAATAGCGTCAATGTCGATCAGTTCAACTCGCGGATCCGCAAGCGCAGGCGAGGTGAAGGATGTGGTGGTGTAAATCGCGTCGATACCGTTATTGAGCAGGTTCTCTACCCCTTTGGAAAAGACACCGTGTGTGACATACAGGCTGACGCTGCGGGCACCGGCATCACGCAGCACCTGGGATGAACCAATAAATGTGCCGCCTGCATCGCAAAGGTCGTCAACAATCAGCACATTTTTTCCCGCCACATCACCGGCGACCAGCGCAAACCCGGTCAGGTTTCCGGTGGCGACATCACGCTCTTTAGTGAGGATCGCGTACTCTTGCGCGCCACTGGCTTTTGCCACGTTATGGATTTTCTTCAGCGCACCGGCATCCGGCGCGACCAGCATCAGCTCGCCTTTGCCAATGGCGCGACGCAGGGTTTCGCTCTGCATTAAGCAGCTTTCCTGCGCAATGGCTACGCAGTTAGTGATGGCTGCGGCAGCGGCGTCGCTGTGCGGGTCAAGTATAAAAACTTTGTTGAAATTGAGTGTGTTGAGGAAGTTGGCGAACACTTTCAGCGCGAAGCTGTCGCCGGCCACCATATGCCTGTCCTGACGCGCCCATGGCAACCACGCCAGCTCCAGATGGCTCACCGCGATATCAGCGGCGTGACGAACGGCGTCGACCAGTTGTGCCAGCAGCATAAAGTCGTTCATATCGCGCATCGCCGCAACACGCACCCGCATCTGTTGGCCGAATGAAGGAAGTTTACCGGTCACTTTGAGCCAGACGGCTCCGTCCGGAAAGACGCCATGGCTCAGTGCAACCTGCTCGTTATCAATGAATAATTCGATTCTGCTCGCCATCTTTCACCTCGACGCAATAATTAATGTCTCTTGGACACTTTTAATATTGTCTATAAGACACTTATTAGGCAAGCGTTTTTTTATGTATTCATAAATTAAACAGTTAACCATTTGAAAATTAATGAGATAAAAGTTAACTTGCCGCACCAGGGCAGGCTGATAAACTTGTGGCGTGTAAAAAGGAGTGAGTAAGCGATGATCAGTGAAGCAGAGTATCTGAAAACGTATGATGCCAGCCGTTTCCCCTCACCGCTGGTGACGGTGGATAGCGTGCTGTTTACGCTGCATCAGCAGGTGCTTTGTGTGTTATTGGTTCAGCGAGCCAGCCAGCCGCAGCAAGGACGCTGGGGATTGCCCGGTGGGTTTATCGATATGGCGCAGGATGATTCCACGCGCGCCACGGCGCTGCGCAAACTGACGGAAAAAACCGGTGTTTCCCCATCGTGGCTGGAACAGCTGGATACCTTTTCCGGCCCGCAGCGCGATCCGCGTGGCTGGAGCCTGACCATCGCCTGGTTTGCGCTGATTTCGTGGGTCTCCTGCGCGCCGCATATCGCAAGCGTTAGCGATGCGAAATGGGTGCCGGTGAGTGAGCTGGATACCATTGAACTGGCTTTTGATCATCGGGCAATTATTCAGGCGGCGCTGCACCGGCTGCGGCAGAAAACCATGTATTCGTTACTGCCGGTTTACTGTTTGCCAGAGAGCTTTACCCAGGCGCAATTGCAGGAAGCGACGGAGATAATCCTTGGTCAGCCGATTCAGCGTAAAAGTTTGATTCGCCGCTTTGAAGCCTCCGGCATGTTTGAAGAGACCGGCGAAAGCGTGGCGACCGGCGCGCGTAAAGCGCGTTTATGGCGGCGCAAACCTGGCGTCGACATACATCTGTTTTCGCGGAATTTATTGGCGGATGGGTAACGCTATCGGCACCCGCAAAAGTGCGGGTGCCACACGAGGGTCACTTGCGGTAACCGTCGGTTTTTAGCATTTTATCCAGCGTGGAGAGTTCTGTTTTTAAATCAGTTTGATCGTTTATTAACAGCTCCTGGTGCTTCTCCTGAAAGGCAAGACCTAACGTTCTTAACGCCTCCAGTTGCTCGTTAAGCGACTGTTGCTGCTGATCTTCTTTCAATTGGTTGGAGAGTGAGAGCCCTTTAGTAACAATCGTTTCAACCATCGGTAAATAACGCTCAAGAAATAACCGTCCTGGCTGTTCATCCCGTTCATCTCTCTGCATACAAAGTTCAATTAACCGCGCGGTGTTAGTAATGACGTTCAGCTCTTTTTTTAATGCGACAGGTAGATGACCGATGCCTTCCAGACGAGAAATCTGCCTACTCAACGCACTTTTTACTTCCTGCTCGCGCTGTTCTTCAAACTTAACCTGGGCTTGTTTGATTTTGAGCCGCTGCTGATTACGCACTTCAATGTACTGCGCATATTTTTTTATTAAAAAGAGGGAGACGAACATCAGGCCATACAGGATCAGGAAAAGGGGAGGTACGTTGAAAACAAAAAGTTTTTGGTAGGCCATAAACATAAGTACGCCGACGAAAAGATACCACCCATGAACATTCATGAGACTGTGTCGGCTTCGGCAAAAATGAAAAACCAGCGTTGTTATTGCCGCCCAGAAAGGCATGGCTGCCGCATCACCAAAAAATAACCATATTGTTCCAGCGATGATGCCCATAACCAGTGAGGAGCGATCGTAAATAAGCCCCCTGCATAAGATGATGAACGCAAACCAGTACAGCGTACTTAATGCACCTTTCCACTGTGCGTTCTCCAGCAAAGTGGGCTGGACGTCTGTAGGTATGGCACTAAAGAAGGAGGGAAACATCATTGCCAGAATGAAAATGAACAAATGGAAAAAAACGCGCATCCATCGGCTGTCACGTATGTGATCAAAGGGGAGGAGTAATTTCTGTAACATAACTTATTCCGTTTCTCTTACGGCTGTGCAGCCTTGCTGCTGGCAATGTCAGCCAGGCGAGTGCGCATTTCGTTTTCCATCGTAACCAGCTCTTTTTCTACTTCTGCACGACGTTGGCGCGCATCAGAGGCAATTTTCACTGACTCTTCAAGGGTGTTCAGCAGGCGTGACTGTACGTCGCGCAAAGTCTCAATATCGACAATAGAACGTTCAACTTCTCGCGCCGTTTCCAGGGTGCCGGTTTGCAACATTTCCGCATTACGACGAAGCAGGTCATTGGTGGTATCAGCAACGTCTTTTTGCAGTTTCGCTGCCTGACGCTGAGTCTGTAGCGACATCGACAGCGCTATTTGGCTCTTCCAGACAGGAATGGTGGAGAGGATGCTGCTCTGGATCTTTTCCGCCAGCGATTGGCTGTTACTTTGCATCAGACGAATTTGCGGGGCGCTCTGCATAGCAATGGTGCGCGACAGCATTAAGTCATGCAGACGACGTTCAAAACGCTGGATACCCTCCATCAGGTCGCGCAAACGCTGTGCGTTCATTGGATCAGACGCCTGAGCTTGTAATGCGGGCACTTCATTCCTCTTTATCTCCTCAAGCTTTTGCTTACCGGCAATGATATGCAGCGTGATTTGTTGGAAAACATCGCGGTTACGTTCAAAGAGGATCTCCAGTACAGAGATATTTCGCAGCAGATCCACCATTGCCTGATTGAGTTTTTCGGTGATGGTATCGACTTGCTTCGCCAGCGTCTGATACTCCAGCATGGTGCGCTCAATACGATTAAACAGCGAACCCAGCAGCGGAAGCGAGGCAAGAAAGCCCGGTTTCTGCTCAAAGTGACTGATATCTACCTGTTTGATTTTCATCAGTAAGTCAGTCAGTTGCGCACCGATAACACCCGCGTCTTTTGCGCGAACTTCTTGCATCAGCGAATCAGAGAATTGCGAAATGCTATTCATAGTTTTCGCGCCAAAAGAGAGCGAAAACACCGGGTCGTTAATATTAATCTCGTCGACAATATTTTGGATTTGCGTCTGCTCGGCTGGCGTTAAATCTTTACTACCGGGTAAGTCGTTGATGGTTTGGCCCAGGGACGGTGACGCTGCAAGGTCACGCGAGGTATTGTCTGTCATCTAATACATCCTCAATGATTTAAAAGCAGACGGCAGTAATCCAATGAAAGTAATAGATTTCTTAGAAAGTTATCGGGCCGACTGCAAAGGCATATACGGTACAACAGCAGCAAAGTATTAAACAGCCCATTTATTAACAAGTATAATAATCGTCTATTTACTTACGTTTATTGACAAGATGGCAGATATTACACCTGCAAATTTCCTTGAAAATCAGGGAGACTCGCTTAACTTTCATCCAATGCCAGGTGCGCGTAATCCGCATCTACAAACGATGCTGCCACGCATTTTACGTCGACGCCTCCAGTTTGAACCCTGGTGGCAGCGCCTTGAGCTGCCGGATGGAGACTTTGTTGATTTGGCCTGGAGCGAAGAGCCGAATCAGGCGAAACATAAACCGCGGCTGGTGGTTTTCCATGGACTGGAGGGCAGCCTGCACAGCCCATATGCGCATGGACTGGTGCATGCGGCGAAACAGCGCGGCTGGCTTGGCGTGGTGATGCATTTTCGCGGCTGTAGCGGCATCCCAAATCGTCTGAACCGCATTTATCACTCGGGCGAAACCGAAGATGGCACCTGGTTCTTGCACTGGTTACATCAGGAATTCGGGCCCGCGCCAACCGCAGCGGTGGGTTATTCGCTCGGCGGGAACATGCTCGGTTGTTTGCTGGCAAAAGCCGATGACGACTTGCCCGTCGATGCGGCGGTGATTGTCTCTGCTCCGTTGGTGCTGGAAGCCTGCAGTTATCATATGGATAAGGGATTTTCCCGGGTTTATCAGCGCTATTTGTTGAATTTGCTGAAAGCGAACGCCGCGCGCAAATCACGCGCTTATCCTGGTTCGCTGCCAACCACCTTGCCGGCGCTGCGTAAGCTGCGTCGTATTCGCGAGTTCGACGATCTGATCACCGCGAAAATCCACGGTTTTGCCGACGCGCTGGATTACTATCGCCGCTGTAGCGCGATGCCGGTTTTGCCGGATATTCGTAAACCGACGCTGATTATCCACGCGAAAGATGACCCGTTTATGGATCACAATGTGATCCCGGATGCCGGACATTTGCCGGCGAATATTGAATACCAACTGACGGAACACGGCGGCCATGTCGGGTTTGTTGGCGGAACCTTGCGCCACCCGGAAATGTGGCTGGAAAAGCGTATTCCAGATTGGTTATCCGCTTACCTGGAAAGACGATGATTATTCCTTGGCAAGAGATTGATGTGCAGACGCTGGACAATCTGATTGAGAGCTTTGTCTTGCGCGAAGGCACTGATTATGGTGAACATGAGCGTTCACTTGAGCAAAAGGTCGCCGACGTTAAACGGCAGCTGCAACGCGGCGAAGCCGTACTGGTGTGGTCGGAACTGCACGAGACGGTCAATATCATGCCGCGCGGGCAGTTCCACGACTGAACAGGTACATGGCGGCTGGCTATACTGAAATAATCGTTTATTCAGGGAGTTGCTATGTCCGCCAAACATCCGGTTATCGCCGTTACAGGCTCCAGCGGCGCGGGAACCACCACCACCAGCCTCGCCTTTCGTAAGATCTTCGCCCAGCTCAATATGCACGCGGCAGAAGTGGAAGGGGACAGCTTCCATCGCTATACCCGCCCGGAAATGGATATGGCTATCCGTAAGGCCCGCGATCTTGGGCGGCATATCAGCTATTTTGGCCCGGAAGCCAATGATTTTGGCCTGCTGGAACAGACGTTTATCGAATATGGCCAAACCGGCAAAGGCCAGGCGCGCAAATACCTGCATACCTACGATGAAGCCGTTCCCTGGAACCAGGTACCGGGCACGTTTACGCCGTGGCAACCGCTGCCGGAACCGACCGATGTGCTGTTTTATGAAGGTCTGCACGGCGGCGTGGTGACGCCGCAAAACGATGTCGCGCGTCATGTGGATTTGCTGGTGGGCGTGGTGCCGATCGTCAATCTGGAATGGATTCAAAAACTTGTCCGCGATACCAGCGAGCGCGGGCATTCGCGGGAAGCGGTAATGGATTCTGTCGTGCGTTCGATGGAGGATTACAT
Source organism: Kosakonia sp. SOY2 (assembly GCF_027109175.1). Classification (NCBI taxonomy): domain Bacteria; kingdom Pseudomonadati; phylum Pseudomonadota; class Gammaproteobacteria; order Enterobacterales; family Enterobacteriaceae; genus Kosakonia; species Kosakonia sp. SOY2. The sequence goes on along the minus strand of NZ_JAPVXH010000003.1, from coordinate 369,423 downwards.
CAATTTTATTACGCCGCAGTTTTCCCGTACGCACATTAACTTCCAGCGCGTGCCAACGGTGGATACGTCCAATCCGTTTGCCGCGAAAGGCATTCCCTCACTAGACGAGAGTTTTGTGGTGATCCATTTCCGCAATCTGGAAGGGATTGATTACCCGTGGTTGCTGGCAATGCTGCAAGGCTCGTTTATCTCGCATATGGATACGCTGGTGGTGCCTGGCGGAAAAATGGGGCTGGCGATGGAGTTGATTATGACACCGCTGGTGCAACGGCTGATGGAAGGTAAAAAGATCAAATAATGCAGAAAGCCCGGTGGTGTGCTGCTTACCGGGCTTTTCACATCAGGCTTCGATAACTTCGTAAGAGTGGGTGATGTTCACCGCTTTTTCGAGCATCAAGGCCACGGAGCAATACTTCTCCGCGGATAAATCCACCGCGCGGGAAACCGCAGCATCCTTCAGATCTTTACCGGTGACGATAAAGTGCAAATTGATGTGGGTAAACAGGCGCGGCGCTTCTTCACGGCGCTCTGAGGTCAGCTTCACTTCGCAGTCAGTCACGTCATGACGCCCTTTTTGTAAAATAGAAACCACATCAATGGCGCTGCATCCGCCCGCCGCCATCAGCACCATTTCCATCGGGCTTGGCGCTTTGTCGCCGGAGTTGCCGTCCATCAGGATTTGGTGGCCCGATGCGGACTCACCGATGAACGTTAACCCTTCAACCCATTTCACACGTGCCTGCATTTTCTTCACTCCGGAGTGGCAATTTTCTTTACAGATTACGCGTACATAACAAAACTCGCAACGGAAGGCGACCTGCGTCATGCTGAAGCGAGACACCAGGAGACAGGCGGTAAAAGCTATGCTAAAACACTCTGGATGCTACAGAGATAAATGGATGTTACGCATGTATGCATGACATCATACTTTAGAGACCGCAGATGACGCTGACGGTCCACTTCCCTGGATGCGGGAAGCTTAGATTGCAACCCCAGACGTAGGGGCTCATCCTGTGTCTGAGACAGCTTATAACAGAGGATAATCGCGCATGGTGCTTGGCAAACCACAAACAGACCCGACGCTTGAATGGTTCTTGTCTCATTGCCACATTCATAAGTACCCGTCGAAGAGCACGCTGATTCACCAGGGTGAAAAAGCGGAAACGCTGTACTACATCGTTAAAGGCTCAGTGGCAGTGCTGATCAAGGACGAAGAGGGTAAAGAGATGATCCTCTCCTACCTGAACCAGGGAGATTTTATCGGTGAACTGGGCCTGTTCGAAGAGGGTCAGGAGCGCAGTGCATGGGTACGCGCTAAAACTGCTTGTGAAGTGGCTGAAATCTCGTACAAAAAATTCCGTCAGTTAATCCAGGTTAACCCGGATATCCTGATGCGTCTTTCCTCGCAAATGGCGCGTCGCCTGCAGGTCACTTCAGAAAAAGTGGGTAACCTCGCCTTCCTCGATGTAACCGGCCGTATCGCGCAAACGCTGTTAAACCTGGCGAAACAGCCAGATGCAATGACCCATCCGGACGGCATGCAAATTAAAATTACTCGCCAGGAAATTGGTCAGATCGTCGGTTGTTCCCGTGAAACAGTGGGCCGCATTCTCAAAATGCTCGAAGATCAGAACCTGATTTCCGCCCACGGTAAAACCATCGTCGTATACGGAACGCGTTAATCTGTAAAACGGCGCAGCTTACGCGCTGCGTCGTTTTTCTTCCCTCATGTGGCGCAGGCTGATTTATCACCCCGAAATCAACTACGCACTGCGACAAACGCTGGTGTTATGTTTACCTGTGGCCATTGGTCTGGTTACTGGTCATCTGCAACAAGGTCTGCTGTTTTCCCTCGTTCCCGCCTGCTGCAACATTGCCGGGCTTGATACGCCACATAAACGTTTTTTCAAACGCCTGATCATTGGCGGAACGCTGTTTGCAGGCAGCAGCCTGGCGGTGCAGCTATTGCTGGCGAGAGATCTTCCATTGCCGCTGATCCTCACCGGGCTGACGCTGGTTTTAGGCGTAACCGCCGAAATCAGTGCGCTGCACGGTCGCCTGCTCCCGGCTTCGCTCATTGCCGCCATCTTTACGCTCAGCCTCGCCGGTAACATGCCGGTATGGGAGCCGATACTTATCTATGCGCTGGGCACGCTGTGGTACGGATTGTTCAACTGGTTCTGGTTCTGGATGTGGCGCGAGCAACCGCTGCGCGAATCGCTCAGCCTGCTCTACCGACAACTGGCAGACTACTGCGAGGCGAAATACAGCTTGCTGACGCAGCATGCCGACCCGGAAAAAGCGCTGCCGCCGTTGCTTGCCCGCCAGCAGAAAGCGGTGGATATGATAAGCCAGTGCTATCAACAACTGCATATGCTGGCTGCCAATAAACACAACGATTACAAACGGCTACTACGGGTTTTCCAGGTAGGGATTGATTTGCAAGAGCACATTTCGGTGAGTTTGCACCAGCCGGAAGAAGTGCAAAAACTGGTGGAACAAACCCACGCCGAACAGGTGATCCGCTGGAACGCGCAAACTGTCGCCGCTCGCCTGCGCGTGCTGGCAGATGACATTCTCTATCACCGCTATCCCACGCGCTTCAACATGGATAAGCAGATTGGCGCGCTGGAAAAAATCGCCCGCCAGCACCCGGATAACCCGGTCGGGCAGTTCTGCGCCTGGCATTTTAGCCGTATCGCGCGCGTCTTGCGCACTCAGCGCCCGCTCTATGCCCGCGATCTGATGGCGGAAAAGCAGCGTCGCTTGCCCCTTTTCCAGGCGCTAAAAAGCTATTTATCACTGAAATCTGCGGCGCTGCGTAATGCCGCGCGAATCAGCGTCATGCTCAGTATCGCCAGCCTGATGGGCAGCGCCCTGCATTTACCAAAACCCTACTGGATCATGATGACGGTGATGTTTGTCACGCAAAACGGTTATGGCGCAACGCGCGTTCGCATTGTCCACCGGGCGGCGGGCACCATTGCGGGGCTGGTGATTGCCGGGGCGACGTTGCACTTTCATGTTCCACTCGGTTTTACGCTGGCCGCGATGCTGATGATTACGCTGGTCAGTTATCTCATTATTCGGAAAAACTACGGCTGGGCGATGGTGGGTTTTACCATTACCGCCGTCTACACCTTGCAGTTGCTGACGCTCAATGGTGAGGAGTTTATTGTCGCTCGCCTTATCGACACGTTGATTGGTTGCCTGATTGCTTTCGGCGGCATGGTCTGGCTGTGGCCGCAGTGGCAAAGTGGCTTGCTGCGGCAGAATGCGCACGATGCGCTGGAAACAGATCAGGAAGCGATTCGCCTGATCTTAAGCGATAACCCGCAGCCCACTCCGCTTGCCTGGCAGCGCATGCGCGTAAACCAGGCGCATAACGCTTTGTTTAACTCGCTAAACCAGGCGATGCAGGAACCGGGCTTCAATACGCGTTATCTGGAAGATATGAAACTGTGGGTAACGCACAGCCAGTTTATCGTTGAGCATATTAATGCAATGACGACGCTGGCACGTGAACATACGATGTTGACGCCGGAGCTGGCGCAACGTTATTTGCAATCCTGCGAAATTGCCCTGCAGCGCTGCCAGCAGCGGCTGGAGTATGACGGGCCGGGAGGATCCGGCGATGTGAATATTCTCGAAGCCCCGGAAGCATTAACGCACGGGCCAATGAGTACGCTGGAGCAGCATTTACAGCGGATTATCGGGCATCTGAGCACCATGCACACCATTTCGTCGGTAGCATGGCGTCAGCGCCCGCATCACGGCATTTGGTTAAACCGCCGCCTTAACCGTTGATCACTTTCGCCACCGCATTCGCGAAGCGCTTCATCCCTTCTTCGATATCCTGCGCGTCAATAATCAGCGAAGGCACAAAACGCATGACGTCCGGGCCAGCATTCAACACCATGACGCCCGCATCGGCAGCGGCGTAGAGGAAGTCGCGCGCGCGGCCTTTATATTGCGGATTCAGCTCAGCACCAATCAGCAGCCCCATGCCACGAATATCGCTAAACAGGTCAAACTTCTCGCCAATTTGCTGCAGATGTTTAACGAACAACTGACGTTTTTCATTCACGCCGCTGAGCACTTCCGCCGTATTGATAATGTCGAATGCGGTTCCTGCGACGGCGCAGGCCAGCGGGTTGCCACCGTAAGTAGAGCCGTGTGAACCGGCGTGGAAGACACTGGCAATTTCATGTGTAGTCAGCATCGCGCTGATAGGGAAACCGCCGCCGAGCGCTTTGGCGCTGGTCAGAATATCCGGCGTCACACCATAGTGCATGTAAGCAAACAACTCTCCGCTGCGGCCCATGCCGCACTGCACTTCGTCGAACACCAGCAGAGCGTTGTGCTGATCGCACAGCTCGCGCAAACCTTTCAGGAAATCCGGTGTGGCGGCAGTAACGCCGCCTTCGCCCTGAATAGGCTCTACCACTACCGCGCAGGTGTGATCGTCCATCACCGCTTTAACCGCATGCAGATCGTTAAACGGCACATGGATAATGTCCGCCGGTTTCGGGCCAAAGCCATCGGAATACTTCGGCTGGCCGCCCACGCTTACGGTAAACAGCGAACGGCCGTGGAAGGCATTATGAAACGCGATGATTTTTGTTTTGTATGGACTGTGACGCGTAGATGCATAAAAACGCGCCAGCTTGAATGCTGTTTCGTTAGCTTCAGTGCCGGAGTTCATAAACACCACACGCTCGGCAAACGTGGCGTCAATGAGTTTACGCGCCAGGCGCAGAGCAGGCTCGTTGGTAAAAACATTGCTGGTGTGCCACAGCGTTTCGCCCTGCGTTTTCAGCGTCTCCACCAGCGCCGGATGGCAGTGCCCTAACGCAGTAACCGCAATTCCACCTGCAAAATCAACGTACTCTTTACCCTGCTGATCCCACACCCTGCTGCCTTTACCCTTTACCGGGATAAACTCGGCCGGTGCGTAAATTGGCAGAATAACGTCATCGAAGTTTGCACGCGTTACCGCGTCTTGCTGAGTTGCCATGGCTTGCCCATCCAGTTTTACGTTGCATTGATTATGAAAATATAATCACGAAATATGCATAAAAAATCAGTTAATGGCAACCACAAATCAGCATTCGAGGAAGTTTTTCAATAACTGATGTCCCTGCTCGCTCAGGATACTTTCCGGGTGAAATTGCACCCCTTCCAGATCCCACTCCAGGTGGCGAATGCCCATGATCTCGCCGCTATCACTCCAGGCGGTAATCTCAAAGCATGCCGGTAATGTAGGCGGATCGATAACCAGGGAATGGTAACGGGTGACGGTTAACGGATTATTAAGCCCGCTAAATACGCCAGTGCCGTTGTGGGTGACAGGCGATGTCTTACCGTGCATCACTTTTGCCGCACGAACGATAGTCGCGCCAAAGACCTGCGCAATCGCCTGATGACCAAGACAAACGCCAAGAATCGGCAATTTCCCCGCGTAATGGCGGATAACCGCCAGCGAAACGCCGGACTCATCCGGCGTACAGGGACCGGGCGAAATCACGATCTTTTCCGGTGCCAGCGCAGCAATATCGGCAAGCGCGATCTCATCGTTACGCCGCACCTCTACGCTTGCCCCCAGTTCACAAAAATATTGATACAGGTTCCAGGTAAAGGAGTCGTAATTGTCGATAAGCAGGATCATAGCGGCCTCTGGTGTCGGAAACCGCGCTAGTTTACTCGCTTTCGACCGCTTCGCTCACCACTTTGCTGAAGATGGTGCAAAGCGGCGCTAAGTCGCCCATTGCGCCTGCCTGGTTTGCCTCGCGCCACTCATCAGGATCGATGCCACGCCAGTCGAGCGAAAAACCCGCGTGCAGCGCCAGTTGTTCAAAGAATATGCGCTGAGCGATACCGTTGCCAAGGCGAAACGGGTGCAGCACGTTGATTTCACAGTAGTAGTGCGCCAGCCGCTCAATAAACGCCGCTCTTTCCAGCCCGCACAGCCACTCTTCATCTTCCAGTTGCTGCATCAGTGCATTGCCCTCTTTCTCGATATACTCGAAGTGGCAAAACCGGGTATCGCCTTCGTAAATATCCACTTCACGGATCTGCCCGGCCCAGTCGAACACATCCTGATAAAGATGGTGGTGAATGGCGCATAAATGAGGAAGACCGCGCACCATCGGGCCAAGATCCAGTGTGGCGGCGCGTAAGGCGGTGAACTGATAAGCCGCCTGCTCCAGTTTCTGCGCCTGGCGAAGCCCCAGCTCATTGCGCATCACATTCAGGCCAGGATAGAGATACGGATCGCGCCCGTCGCCGAATTTATCGCTCATAGTGCCTCCGCAGTTCTTCAAGGCGCGCATCGGCTTCCGCGCGACTTAGCGTCACCAGTTCGCTGTCGACATTTTCCAGCCGTCGGCTGGCCTGAAAATTGGCATTGCGCTGCTGTTCCCAGAGACGGGATTTTTGCCGGTCGGTGAGTTTTTTGGCCATAGCGCCTCCCTGTTTCACATGTCGGTGCCCAAATTATAAGCAGAAATGACAGGTTACGCAGGGAAGCTCAGGAAGCACGGGGTGAATACCCCGTGCGGGGGAAGTTTACGGCAGCACTTTCGCGGAGAGAATAACGACCGGTTTTGACGGAACATTCTGGTAAGGCCCGACATCGTGCGTCGGTACCTGGGAAATTTTGTCGGCGACATCCATGCCCTTCACCACTTTACCAAACACCGCATAACCAAAGTCGCGCTGGCCATGATCGAGGAAAGCGTTGTCAGCCACGTTGATAAAGAACTGGCTGGTTGCGCTATCTTTATCGGCAGTGCGCGCCATCGAAATGGTGCCACGCGTGTTACGCAAGCCATTGTCAGCCTCGTTTTTAATAGGCGGGTTAGGCTGCTTTTGCTGCATCTGTTCGTTGAAACCACCGCCCTGCACCATAAATCCCGGGATCACACGATGAAACGTGGTGTTGTTATAGAAACCGTTATTTACGTAATCAAGGAAGTTTTTCACCGACACAGGGGCTTTCTGGTTGTTCAGCTCCAGTTCAATGTTACCGGCGGAAGTGGTGAGCAGAACATGAGGATCGCCTTTTGCCGCCAGCGCAGCAGAAGAGAAAGCAGAAAGGGCAAACACAGCCGCAACAGCCGCCAGAGTCGATTTAACCATAAGGTTTCCTTAACGAAGAGCAGTAAAGAAAGCGAGTGGCTTGATTCTAAAGAGCAGTCAGCCAGCAGGCCAGCCTTTTACTTAATTTTACGTATTTAGTAACAGATGTAACGCCAGACCGCTCACAACCCGCTTCACGAAGGCTACATACCTGAACGATAACGGCTAAAAAGCACCGCTTCACCACCGTTATCCATCTGAATCCAGCTTTGCGCAGGTTGCGTGCTGGCAATGATCCGCCCTTGTCGAATCGACCAGCGTACCGGCGACTGGCAGCGCACCGCATCAAAACCGCTTTCAACGGGCAAAATGACCATGTTCGCCGGGTAACCCGTTTCAATCCCGTATTGCGTTAAACCAAACGTTCTGGCGCTGTTATGCGTGATAAGACGCAACCCATCATTAATTTGCTGGTAGCCCATTAGCTGACAAACGTGCAGCCCCATATGCAGCACCTGCAACATATTGCCGGTGCCAAGCGGATACCAGGGATCAAACACATCGTCATGGCCAAAGCAGACATTTATTCCCGCCGCCAGGAGCTCTTTCACCCGCGTAATTCCCCGGCGCTTTGGATAATCGTCAAAGCGCCCCTGCAAGTGAATGTTTACCAGCGGGTTAGCGACAAAGTTAATGCCGGAAAGCTTTAACAGACGGAACAGCCGCGAGGTGTATGCGCCATTGTAAGAGTGCATCGCCGTGGTATGGCTGGCGGTGACGCGCGGGCCCATGCCCATCTTCAGCGCCAGCGCGGCAACGGTTTCGACAAATCGCGACTGCTCGTCGTCAATTTCATCACAGTGAATATCCAACGGGCGGTCATATTTTTGCGCCAGTGCGAACGCAATGTGCAGCGATTCAACACCATATTCGCGGGTAAATTCAAAGTGCGGGATCGCGCCAACCACATCCGCGCCAAGCTGGAGCGCCTCTTCCAGCAATGCAGCGCCGTTGGGATAGGAGAGAATTCCTTCCTGCGGGAAAGCAACGACTTGCAGATCAATCCACGGCGCGACCTCGACTTTTACTTCCAGCATGGCTTTCAGCGCTGTCAGGCTGGGATCGGAAACATCAACATGGGTCCGCACATGCTGCACGCCGTTGGCCATTTGCCACTTCAATGTTTGCCAGGCGCGCGCTTTGACATCCTGGTGGCTCAGCAGCGCTTTGCGTTCCGCCCAGCGCTCAATGCCTTCAAACAGCGTGCCGGATTGATTCCAGTTCGGCTCTCCGGCAGTTTGCGTGGTATCCAGGTGAATATGCGGTTCGACAAACGGCGGTAGCGCCAGCCCACCGTGCGCATTCAGCACTTCCAGGCTATCGCTGTGTGTTTCATTCATCGGAGTGATTTCACCGAAGCGACCATTCTCAATCGCGATTTGCCATAACCCTTCGCGATCGGGTAAATGCACATTCTGAACTAACCAAATCGGTGCTGCCGACATAGTGTGACTCCCTCTGTTTCCCTCCGATAATTTGTATCAGACGGGCGTGCAAAAACCCTCTTTTTTTGTACACAAATTCCGCAAACCATAAAAACCAGTGATATCCGCGACTTATAAAAACCAATAAAAATCAAACATCTACCCATTAAGTGGTATGCGAAGGTGTATTTGATGTACATCAATAAGCCGGGTAGCTGAATCGTTAAGGTAGGTGGTAGTAGAAAAGAAATCGAGGCAAAAATGAGCAAAGTCAAACTCGCTATTATCGGTAACGGCATGGTCGGTCACCGTTTTATTGAGGATCTCCTCGATAAAGCCGACGCCAGCCAGTTCGATATTACCGTCTTCTGTGAGGAGCCGCGTAAAGCCTACGACCGCGTCCACCTCTCTTCCTATTTTTCCCACCATACGGCTGAAGAGCTGTCGCTGGTTCGCGAGGGCTTTTACGAGAAACACGGCGTAAAAGTGCTGGTCGGCGAGCGCGCTATCACTATCAACCGTCAGGAAAAAGTGATCCACTCCAGCGCCGGACGCACGGTTTATTACGACAAATTGATCATGGCTACCGGTTCCTATCCGTGGATCCCGCCGATCAAAGGTTCCGAAACACAAGACTGCTTCGTTTATCGCACCATTGAAGATTTGAACGCCATTGAATCCTGCGCCCGTCGCAGCCGCCGCGGCGCGGTCGTCGGGGGCGGTTTGCTCGGTCTGGAAGCGGCCGGAGCGCTGAAAAACTTAGGCGTGGAAACCCACGTCATTGAATTTGCGCCAATGCTGATGGCAGAACAGCTCGACCAGATGGGCGGCGAGCAACTGAAGCGCAAAATTGAAAGCATGGGTGTGCGCGTGCACACCAGCAAAAATACCAAAGAGATTGTGCAGGAAGGCACCGAAGCGCGTAAAACCATGCATTTTGCTGATGGTAGCGCACTGGAAGTCGACTTTATCGTCTTCTCCACCGGTATTCGCCCGCGCGACAAACTGGCGACCCAGTGCGGCCTGGAAGTGGCGCAGCGCGGCGGTATCGTGATCAACGATAGCTGCCAGACCTCGGATCCGAATATCTATGCCATCGGCGAGTGCGCCAGCTGGAACAACCGCGTATACGGTCTGGTCGCGCCAGGTTACAAAATGGCGCAGGTGGCAGTGGATCATATCCTCGGCACCGCCAACGCCTTTGAAGGTGCAGACCTCAGCGCCAAACTGAAACTGCTCGGCGTCGACGTTGGTGGTATCGGCGACGCGCATGGTCGTACGCCAGGCGCTCGCAGCTATGTCTATCTCGACGAAAGCAAAGAAGTTTACAAGCGTCTGATTGTCAGCCCGGATAACAAAACCCTGCTCGGCGCGGTACTGGTGGGTGACACCAGTGATTTCGGCAACCTGCTGCAACTGGTGCTGAACGCTATTGAACTGCCGGAAAACCCGGATGCGCTGATCCTGCCGGCCCATGCGGCAGGCGGTAAACCCTCTATCGGCGTGGATAAGCTGCCGGACAGCGCGCAGATCTGCTCCTGCTTCGACGTCACCAAAGGCGACCTGATTGCCGCGATTAACAAAGGCTGTCACACCGTTGCCGCACTGAAAGCAGAAACCAAAGCCGGTACGGGCTGCGGCGGTTGTATCCCACTGGTAACCCAGGTGCTGAACGCCGAACTGGCGAAACAGGGTATCGAAGTAACCAATAATCTGTGTGAGCACTTCGCTTACTCACGCCAGGAGCTGTACCACCTGATCCGCGTGGAAGGTATTAAATCCTTCGACGAACTGCTGGCAAAATATGGCAAAGGCTATGGTTGCGAAGTGTGTAAACCGACCATCGGTTCACTGCTGGCTTCCTGCTGGAATGAGTACATCCTGAAACCGCAGCACACACCGTTGCAGGATACCAACGACAACTTCCTCGCCAACATCCAGAAAGATGGCACCTATTCCGTGATCCCGCGCTCCGCAGGCGGCGAAATCACCCCGGAAGGGCTGATGGAAGTGGGCCGTATTGCCCATGAATTCAATCTCTACACCAAAATCACCGGTTCTCAGCGTATTGGCCTGTTTGGCGCGCAAAAAGACGACCTGCCGGAAATCTGGCGTCAGTTGATTAACGCGGGCTTTGAAACCGGGCACGCCTACGCCAAAGCGCTGCGTATGGCGAAAACCTGTGTCGGTTCGACCTGGTGCCGTTACGGTGTGGGTGACAGTGTGGGCTTCGGCGTTGAGCTGGAAAACCGCTACAAAGGGATTCGGACCCCGCACAAAATGAAGTTCGGCGTCTCTGGCTGTACCCGTGAATGTGCCGAAGCACAGGGTAAAGACGTGGGGATCATCGCCACGGAAAAAGGCTGGAACCTGTATGTGTGCGGTAACGGCGGCATGAAGCCGCGCCACGCGGACCTGCTGGCGGCGGATCTCGATCGCGAAACCCTGCTGCACTATCTTGACCGCTTTATGATGTTCTACATCCGTACCGCCGACAAACTGACGCGTACCGCCTCCTGGCTCGACAGCATGGAAGGCGGCATCGAATATCTGAAGAGCGTGATTATCGATGACAAACTGGGCTTTGACGCGCAGCTTGAAGAAGAGATGACCCGCCTGCGTGAAGCGGTAGTCTGCGAATGGACTGAAACGGTGAACACGCCTTCTGCGCAGCTTCGCTTCAAACACTTTATCAACAGCGACCGCCGCGATCCGAACGTGCAGGTAGTGCCAGAGCGTCAGCAACATCGCCCGGCAACCCCGTATGAACGAATTCCGGTGGTGTTAGTGGAGGATAACGCATGAGCCAGTGGAACACCGTCTGCAAAATCGACGACATCATCCCGGCGACCGGTGTGTGTGCGTTGGTGAAAGGTCAGCAAATCGCGATTTTCCGCCCGCGCCATGATGATCAAGTGTATGCCATCAGCAATATCGACCCGTTTTTTGAGTCCAGCGTGCTCTCTCGCGGCCTTATCGCTGAACATCAAGGCGAGTTATGGGTTGCCAGCCCGCTGAAAAAACAGCGCTTCCGCCTGCGCGACGGCGTATGCATGGAAGATGAAAGCCGCTCTGTCGCGCATTTCGATGCGCGCGTGAAAGACGGCGAAGTACAGATTAAAGCGTAATACCCCTGCGGGGGCGCAATGCTCCCGCTGTTTCACTTTTTCGTTTTCATTTTTTCCTTTTAAACATTTTCTTTTAACTTTGGATAATCAACATCATGTTTACCGACACTATTAATAAGTGCGCGGCTAACGCTGCGCGTATCGCTCGCCTCTCTTCACAAAATCCGCTGGGTTTCTGGATAAGCTCTGCCATGGCGGGCGCTTATGTTGGCCTCGGCATCATCCTGATTTTTACCCTTGGTAACCTGCTTGATCCGACGTTGCGCCCGCTGGTGATGGGCGCGACGTTCGGTATCGCCTTAACGCTGGTGATTATCGCCGGTTCTGAATTGTTTACCGGTCACACCATGTTTCTGACGCTGGGCGTCAAAGCGGGCACCATCAGCCACGGGCAAATGTGGGCTATTTTGCCACAAACCTGGCTCGGTAATTTGCTCGGATCAGTGTTCGTCGCGTTGCTGTATAGCTGGGGTGGCGGCAGTTTGTTACCGGTGGATACGAGTCTGGTGCATGCGGTAGCGCTGGCGAAAACCAGTGCGCCAGCAACGGTGTTGTTCTTTAAGGGGGCGCTGTGTAACTGGCTGGTGTGCCTGGCTATCTGGATGGCAATCCGTACCGAAGGCGCAGCAAAATTCCTCGCTATCTGGTGGTGTCTGCTGGCGTTTATCGCCTCGGGTTACGAACACTCCATCGCCAATATGACGCTCTTTGCCCTCTCCTGGTTTGGTCATCACAGCGAGGCGTATACCCTCTCCGGTATCGGTCATAACCTGCTGTGGGTAACGCTTGGCAATACTCTCTCTGGTGCGGTATTTATGGGGTTAGGTTACTGGTATGCTACGCCGAAATCTGAGCGTCCTTCTGCGGTCACCCGCGTGGCAAGCCAGGCTACAGCGAATAACTAAAATGTTGAGGTAATGTCGTGGACCATTTGCCAATTTTTTGCCAGCTACGCGATCGCCAGTGCCTGCTTGTCGGTGGAGGCGATGTCGCAGAACGTAAAGCCCGGCTGTTAATGGATGCGGGTGCACGGCTTACCGTTAACGCGCTCACATTTGTTCCTCAGTTCACCGTCTGGGCCGAAGAAGGCATGTTGACGCTGGTTGAAGGCGAATTTAGCGAAACGCTGTTAGACGCGTGTTGGCTGGCGATTGCCGCAACGGATGACGAAGCGGTTAATCAGCGCGTCAGCGATGCCGCAGAGCAGCGCCGTATCTTCTGTAACGTTGTCGATGCGCCCAAACAGGCGAGCTTTATCATGCCGTCAATCATTGACCGCTCGCCGTTGATGGTGGCTGTCTCTTCCGGCGGCACATCGCCAGTGCTGGCGCGTCTGCTGCGTGAAAAACTCGAATCGCTGTTGCCGCAGCATCTGGGCCACGTCGCCCATTACGCAGGCAAACTACGCAGCCGGGTCAAGAAACAGTTCGCCAGCATGAGCGAGCGTCGCCGCTTCTGGGAAAAATTGTTCGTCAATGACCGACTGGCGCAATCCCTGGCGAACCAGGACACCAACGCCGTGGAAAAAATAACCGAACAACTGCTGGCCGAGCCACTGGATAATCGTGGTGAAGTGGTACTGGTTGGCGCGGGGCCTGGCGACGCCGGGCTGCTGACCTTAAAAGGTTTGCAGCAGATCCAGCAAGCCGATGTGGTGGTGTATGACCGGCTGGTTTCCGATGAGATCATGAACCTGGTGCGCCGCGACGCTGACCGGGTGTTTGTTGGCAAACGCGCGGGCTATCACTGTGTACCGCAGGAGGAGATCAATCAGATCCTGCTGCGCGAAGCGCAAAGCGGTAAACGCGTTGTCCGGCTCAAAGGCGGCGACCCGTTTATTTTCGGTCGCGGCGGCGAAGAGCTGGAAACGCTCTGCCACGCGGGTATCCCTTTTTCGGTGGTGCCAGGCATTACGGCGGCATCCGGCTGTTCGGCCTACTCCGGCATTCCGTTAACCCACCGAGATTACGCACAAAGCGTGCGGCTGGTGACGGGGCACCTGAAAACCGGTGGTGAGCTGGACTGGGCCAATCTGGCTGCGGAAAAGCAAACGCTGGTGTTCTATATGGGGCTGAATCAGGCGGCGACGATTCAGGCGCAATTAATAGAGCATGGAATGCAGGCAGATATGCCGGTGGCGCTGGTGGAAAACGGCACCTCGGTACAACAGAAAGTCGTGAGTGGTGATTTGACGCAACTGGGCGAACTGGCGCAGCAGGTGCAAAGCCCGGCGCTGATCATCGTTGGTCGCGTGGTGGGACTGCGCGATAAGCTTAAATGGTTTTAAAAACAGAAAAAGGGCAGGTAAACCTGCCCTTTTTAATGGTGTCAACGATTACGGTTTAGCAACGAAACCAATCGCTTCGTAGACTTTCTTTAGGGTTTCCGATGCCCGCGCGCTGGCTTTTTCCGCGCCGTCTTTCATCACCTGCTGCAGGAAGGCTTCATCATTGCGATAGCGATGATAACGCTCTTGCAGCTCGGTCAGCATGCCGGAAACGGCATCCGCCACTTCCCCTTTCAGATGACCATACATTTTGCCTTCAAAGTGCTGTTCCAGCTCGGCAATACTCTGGCCGGTTACGGCAGAGAGAATATCCAGCAGGTTGGAAACACCGGCTTTGTTGGCGATGTCGTAGCGAACCACCGGCGGCTCGTCGGAGTCGGTCACCGCGCGTTTGATTTTTTTCACTACCGATTTCGGATCTTCCAGCAGGCCGATAACGTTGTTGCGGTTATCGTCCGACTTGGACATCTTCTTGGTCGGCTCCAGCAGCGACATCACGCGTGCGCCAGATTTTGGAATAAACGGCTCAGGCACTTTAAAGATATCGCCATAAATCGCGTTAAAACGCTGGGCGATATCGCGGCTCAGTTCCAGATGCTGTTTCTGGTCTTCACCCACCGGCACCTGGTTGGTTTGATACAGCAGAATGTCTGCCGCCATCAGCACCGGGTAATCAAACAGACCGGCGTTAATGTTTTCCGCATAGCGCGCAGATTTGTCTTTGAACTGGGTCATGCGGCTCAGTTCACCGAAATAGGTGTAGCAGTTCAGCGCCCAGCCGAGCTGTGCATGCTCCGGCACATGGGACTGAACGAAGATGGTGCTTTTTTGCGGATCGATGCCGCACGCCAGGTAAAGAGCCAGCGTGTCCAGCGTCGCCTTACGCAGCGCTAGCGGATCCTGGCGCACGGTAATCGCGTGCTGGTCAACGATGCAGTAGATACAGTGATAGTCGTCCTGCATGTTCACCCACTGACGCAGCGCACCCATATAGTTGCCAATGGTTAATTCACCTGAGGGCTGTGCGCCACTAAAGACGATGGGCTTAGTCATTTTTCGTTTCCTGATTTTCACTGTGCGAAAGCCCGAGTGCGGGCAGTAAATCTTTGAAGTGATCGAACACGTAGTCCGGCTCACTGGCGGTAATCGCTTCGCCGTAGTTATAACCGTAAGTCATACCGACACAGACGCTTCCAGCCGCTTTTGCCGCCAGGATGTCATTGCGCGAATCACCGACGAAGAGCAATTCATGAGGTTGAATATTGAGCTTTTTGCACACCAGAAGCAACGGTTCCGGGTGCGGCTTTTTGTTTACCACATCATCGCCGCCGACCACAAAGGTGAAATATTGCGCAATACCCAGCGCCTCCAGCAGCGGTGCCACGAACGGCGTCGGCTTATTGGTCACCAGCGCCAGTGGCAAGCCTTTAGCATGCAGAGCTGCCAGCGTTTGTGCCACGTCCGGGAAGAGAAAACTGCCCTCTTCCACCGTCTCTTCGTAATAACGATTGAACAACTTACGCAGCATGCGTATCTGCTCTTCTTGTGGAATGTCGTGACCCACATCCGGCTTACCTTGCGCCGCGCGCTGGCTGGTGCGCTCCTGGCGAGCCCAGTTAAACGCCCGCTCCATCAACACATCCGCGCCGTTACCAATCCAGGTCACCACGCGCGCTTCGCCCGCCTGCGGTAACTCAAGCGCATACAGCGCGCTATCAACAGCAGCGGTCAGACCCGGAGCGCTATCAACCAGCGTACCGTCGAGATCAAAAGCAATACCCTGAATCGACTGCATTTTATTCATGACTTACCTTTGCCAGTTCACTACGCATTTCATCAATAACCTGTTTGTAATCCGGTTTATCGAAAATTGCCGAGCCTGCGACAAACATATCCGCGCCCGCTGCGGCAATTTCACCGATATTGCTCACCTTCACACCGCCGTCGACTTCGAGACGGATATCAAAGCCTGAGGCATCAATGCGACGACGCACTTCACGCAGCTTATCCAGCGTGTGTGGAATGAAAGACTGGCCGCCAAAGCCGGGGTTTACCGACATCAGCAGGATCACGTCCAGTTTATCCATCACGTAGTCCAGGTAGCTGAGCGGTGTTGCCGGGTTAAGCACCAGTCCCGCTTTACAACCGTGTTCTTTGATAAGCTGCAGGGAGCGATCGACGTGTTCGGAGGCTTCGGGATGAAAGGTGATAATGCTTGCGCCAGCGGCGGCGAAGTCCGGGATCAGCCGATCAACCGGTTTCACCATCAGGTGAACATCAATAGGCGCGGTGATGCCATAATTACGCAGCGCTTTGAGCACCATCGGGCCAATGGTCAAATTCGGCACGTAATGGTTATCCATTACGTCGAAATGCACCACATCACCACCTGCAGCCAGTACGGCGGCGGTATCTTCGCCGAGGCGTGCAAAATCAGCCGACAGAATCGAAGGGGCAATCAAATACTGTTTCATCCGCATCTCCTTGAGAAAGTAGGGTTCGGCAGGCAGCGCGGTGAATGCGAATTATCGCGGAGCCGGGCGATAGAGTGCCAGCAGCTCATCCACCTTTTTACGTGTACCACCGTTACTGCTGATACTGCGCCGCACTTTTACCACGTGCAATTTTGCCTGACTGTACCACTCACGCGTTAATAGCGTGTCGTGGTTGGAAATCAATACCGGGATCCGGTTTTGCACCAGGCTTTCGGCAATCGCCGCCAAATGCGCCTGCTGCTCAAGACTGAAACTGTTGGTGTGATACGCCGTAAAATTGGCCGTCGCCGACAGCGGGGCGTAAGGCGGATCGCAGTAGACCACGGAGTTCTCGTCCGCGCGCGCCATGCTATCTGCGTAAGACTCGCAGTAAAAAAAGGCATTCTGCGCTTTTTCGGCGAAGTGATACAACTCCGCTTCCGGGAAATAGGGTTTCTTATAACGCCCGAACGGCACGTTAAATTCACCGCGCAAATTATAGCGGCACAGGCCGTTGTAGCCATGACGATTGAGGTATAAAAACAGCAGCGCGCGCCGGAAAGGATCCTGGCACTGGTTAAACTCTTCGCGTAGCTGATAGTAAACCACGGACTGGTTTGTCGCAGGGGCAAACAACGCCCGCGCCTGGCGCACATACTCGTCAGGCTGGTCTTTAACGATGTTATAGAGGCTAATCAAATCGCTGTTGATATCAGCGAGGATATAGCGGGAGAACGACGTGTTGAGAAACACCGAACCCGCGCCGACGAACGGCTCGATAAGGCATTCACCCTGCGGCAGATGCCTTCCGATATCGTCCAGCAGGGGGTATTTCCCCCCTGCCCATTTCAAAAAAGCGCGATTCTTTTTCATGCTGACTGATTACTTACACTCTCTCCGGCTGTGGAGAAAGCTCCGACAGCATCCTGCGCTTTATACATTACTTCAGATCGGCCTGAACCTGATGTATCGGTTTGGCCCAGGGATTTTTCGCCTGTACGTCTGCCGGCAACGCCGCGACAGCGCGTTTCGCATCGTCTTTAGATGCGTACACACCGCTCACCAGCACGTACCACGGCTGGCCGTTACGCGTTGTCTGGTAAACCACGAAGTTTTTCAGGTTCTCTTTCTTCGCCCATGCATTCAGGTTGTTAGAGTTCGAGGAACTGCTCAGCTGCAGCGTGTAGTGGTTACCCGGCGCAGATTTTAACGCTCCAACATTCCCGGTGGCGGCAGCAGCGCTTGCCGCAGGCGCGGCGCTGGCTACAGGTGCAGTCGCAGCTTTAGCCTGAGTTTGCACTGGTGACGATGTTACCGCAGGCGCTTTTACCGGCGAGGTCGCGGCGGTTTCAGTGCGTTTCGGCGGCTGAGCAACCGGTTTGGATTCGGCTTTCGGTTCTGCTTTCGCCACTGGCTCTTTAGCAACCGCCTTCGGCTCGATCACCATCTGTTTGCGTTCGGCACGCGGCGCAGCGGTATGGCTTTGAGCTGCAGCAGATTGTTGCTGACGCGCAGCAGCGCCATTGCCGTTACGTACCGGCGCAACTGTTGCAGGTTCAGTTGGCAGCGTCGAATTCACCGCGTTATCCATCTGCGACTGATTTTGTGGCTGAGTCAGTGCGTTATTCAGATCGCCCTGCACTTCAACACGCTGCTGGCCCGCAGGCGCGGCAGGAGCTTCAGCTTGTGATGGTGTAGAAGAAATCGGTGGCAGCGAGACATCCTGCTGCGCAGGTGCATTGCCTGAAGTGGGTTGCTGAGCAGGTGCTGGCTGTGCGCCATTTGCCTGATCTGCGGCACCGGTATTGCTGGCGTTGTTATTGCCTGCAGAGAGATCGATGCTTTTCTCCGCCGGTGCGTTTTGTTCATTACTCGTTGTCGGTGCGGGGGATTTCAGCGCGGAACCGATGCCGATGATTAACAGAAGCAGAACCAGAATGCCGACGCCCATCATCACATATTGACGGGAAGCGGGTTTCGCGGCTGCCGCTTTCTTACGTTTACGCGGACGGCGCTCTTCGCGCTCCTCGTCATACGCGTTTTCATCTTCTTCATAGCTCTCTTCTTCACGCTCATCGCGCGCCCGGCGGCTGCGAGAAGGGCGGCGTTCGTCCGCATCGACATCAACATCATCAAAGTTGATTTGCGGTTCATCGACACGCTCGGAAGATTGGCGAGAACGACCAGTACGACGATCGCTGGGATCGGGTTTCAGCTCGTCTTCTGGTTTGAATTCATCCATTTAACACCCCACACAAAGGCGTATGCCACATCATGCATCCCGCCCGAAGTTAAACGCCACGCGGTGCGTGACCAGACCTTTCTAATAGTTACGCCTGCTGGCAATCAGCAATAGCGCCAAGTACTACGTCGTGCGGCACTCCGCCGCGAACTTCACTCTTCCCTATTGCCAACGGGAGCACTAAACGCATCTCTCCCGCCAGCACTTTTTTATCGCGCATCATGTGCGGTAAATAAGCCTGCGCAGACATCTCCTGCGGGCCTTGTACCGGCAAACCTGCGCGTTTCAGCAGCGCTTTTATACGCTGCGTATCCGCTTTGCTGAACTGGCCAAGACGTTCAGATGCATGCGCCGCCATCACCATACCTGCCGCGACAGCTTCACCGTGCAACCAGTTCCCGTAACCCATTTCCGCTTCAATAGCGTGGCCGAAGGTATGCCCCAGATTCAGTAAAGCACGTAAGCCTGTTTCCCGCTCATCGGCGGCAACAACTTCTGCTTTCAGCTCACAACAACGGCGAATACAGTACGCCATCGCCGGACCATCAAGGCGCAGCAACGCATCCATGTTCTGTTCCAGCCAGTCAAAGAACTCGCCGTCGAGAATAATGCCGTATTTGATCACTTCCGCGAGGCCGGACGATAATTCGCGGGCAGGAAGCGTAGCCAGACAATCAAGATCGACAACCACCGACGCAGGCTGATAAAACGCGCCGATCATGTTTTTGCCGAGGGGGTGGTTCACCGCTGTTTTGCCGCCAACAGAGGAATCAACCTGAGAAAGGAGCGTGGTCGGCACTTGAATAAAGCGCACACCGCGCTGATAGCTGGCGGCCGCGAAGCCGGTCAAATCACCCACCACTCCACCGCCCAGCGCGACCAGTGTGGTATCGCGCCCATGGGGTTTTTGCAACAATGCGGTAAAGACCGTGTCCATCACCGCAAGGCTTTTGTACTGCTCGCCATCCGGCAGAATCACGCTATCCACTTTCACGCCAGCCTGTTCAAGAACATGGCGGACTTTATCAAGATAGAGCGGAGCCAGTGTTTCATTGGTGACCAGCATAACCTGATCACCAGACTTCAAGGGCGAGAAGGAAGCTGGATCGTTAAACAGACCAGCCGCGATGGTGATAGGGTAACTACGTTCCCCGAGAGTGACTGTGATCCTCTCCATGACGCGACATCCACCTTAGTTGCTTAAACCCGCAGGCGTGTGAATTAAGCCAGAATTAGTTGCTTTCCAGCATATGAATAATCTGGTTTGCCACCACTTTAGCACTCTGATCGTCGGTGCGAATGGTCACGTCGGCAATCTCTTCATACAACGGATTACGTTCGTCGGCCAACGCTTCCAGTACTTCGCGCGGCGGCGTATCCACCTGCAGAAGCGGGCGTTTTTTGTCACGTTGAGTGCGAGCTAATTGCTTTTCGATAGTGGTTTCCAGATAAACCACTACGCCACGGGCGGAGAGACGATTACGGGTCTCGCGAGACTTCACAGAGCCACCGCCGGTCGCCAGTACGATGCCCTGTTTTTCCGTCAGCTCATTGATGATTTTTTCTTCGCGATCGCGGAAGCCTTCTTCACCTTCAACATCGAAGACCCAGCCCACATCAGCTCCGGTTCGTTTCTCAATCTCTTGATCAGAATCGTAAAATTCCATATTGAGTTGTTGAGCTAACTGACGCCCAATAGTGCTTTTGCCGGCACCCATAGGCCCAACCAGAAAGATATTGCGTTTCTCTGCCATTTTTTCGGTACTACTAAGACTATTCGTTGATGATAAACCCGCTTCGCAAAGACTCGGCGTAGCAGGACATGAACTGAAACCTCATATGCGATAGTGCGAGAGTCAGATCGAAAATTATCTCAGTACTCCGGCTTGTTTGGCAACTGAATAAACACGCAATCCTTCATGCTGCTCATTGTTCGACGGAGACCACTGACGCTCAAATCGGTACTCCTTGTAAGCTAAATCATGTCTCACGTCAAACACATGAACCAAGTTCCATTGAAAAAGGGGGAGTTACGGCAGATTTAATGTACCGCCGCCAACCTGGGCGTAATAAACACCACCAGCTCGCGCCGCTCATTATCTTTGGCGTCCTGGCGAAATAACCTGCCGATACCTGGAATTGAGCCTAAACCAGGAACCTGCGCCCTGTCGGCGGAGTTCTTTTGTGAGAAGATCCCACCAAGCGCCAGCGTATCGCCGCTTTTAACCTCTACCTGCGTTTCAATTTCCTGCTTGTCAATCGCCATCGCCTCGCCCCCTGCTTGCTGTAGCACCTGGCCTGGCATATTTTGGCTAATGCGCAGCTTCAGCCGCACACGGTTATCGGGCAGCACCGTCGGTGTAACTTCCATCCCCAGCACCGCCTCTTTAAATTCTACCGCCGTGCTACCGCTATCGCCGCTGGCAACCTGATAAGGTATTTCGCTTCCCTGCTTAATACTCGCCGGCTGGCGGTGAGAAGCCAACAAGCGTGGGCTGGCGATAATTTCAAGCTGCTGTTTTTGCTCAAGGGCTGACAACTCCAGCTCCAGCAGTTGGGCGTTGATACTGCCGATATTAAAGCTGACGCGCGTACTGGCATCCGGAACCGAGAGATCGGCAGAAACACCGCTAAGTCGCCCACGCGCTGCGGGTTTATCCTGCGCCAGTCCCCATTTCACCCCCAACTCGCGCAGGCTTTTTTCATTAATGGTGACAATATAAGCCGCCAGCTCTACCTGCTCGACCGGTAGATCCATCTGTGTGACCCATTTTTCCAGTGCGGCGAGCCCTTCTTTATTATCACGCACCAGTAACCGGTTAAGCCGCACATCAACCGTCATCGCCCCTTGTGGGCTGAGCAGTTTTTCTCCGGCTTTTGCCAGCTCTACCGCGTCGGCATAGCGCAACACAAAACTGCGTGTTTGCAAGGGTATGTTCTGCTTGCGCTGGCGCTGAGCCGCCTCCTGCTCCGCCTGCTTTTGCTGCCGCCATGCCGTCGTATGAACCTGCCAGATGTTGCCCTGCTGGTGTAACGTTAATCCGGCACTTGCGGCAACGGTTTGGAGCGCCTGCTGCCAGGGGACCTCTTTGAGATTCAGCGACACCGTGCCGCTGACCTCAGGTGAAATCACCATGTTCTGCTTCTCCAGCGCAACCAGCGCCTGCAATACCTGGGTGACAGGCACGTCGTCGACGGTCATTGTGACGACACGTGATGTCTGCGCGCTGGCAAGCGGCAAGCTAAAGAGCATCGCGCTCGCTATCCATTTTCGCATGTTGAGTTCCTTCTCGTTGCCAGCGCCATTGCGCTGGTGTGCACTCTTCGCCAATCTCAATCAGCATTTCATCCTGTTGGATGGCGACAACGCGCCATCCGGTGGGCAGCGTTTCGCCGACAATAAAGCGATACCAGCGCCCGGTGGCATCACGCACGATCCCTATCGGTTGATCCCCCGCCACCGCGCCGTGAAAATGCCAGTTGCTGAGCTGGGCGGTTCGGCAGATATCCGGCGGTGGCTGGAAAGGGTCGCGCATGCCGCACAGAAGCAGGCTGAGCAGCGCGGCCAGTAACAGACGACTAATTCGCATTGTCCTGCTCCACTCGCAACGTAAAATTCAGCGCGCCTTCACCAGCCATTAATGAAAACGCAGGAACCTGCATGCCGCTCGCCGTTAGCAGTGAAAACGTCTCAACCACGCCTTCCCAGCCGGTCGCAAGCACTAACTCTCCACCACCCTGAGCAGGCTGCCAGCGGGCAAGCTGGCGCCCCTGCGACTGAAAATCCAGCGGGCTAAATGCCCGGCGTTGCGGCAAGATCACGGATTCTGACGGCGGCACCAACGCATGTAACTTTTGCCACTGCGCGCGCAGCTTCATGTTTTGTTGCTGTTGTTGATCAACCAGCCGCATTTGCGTCTCTTTGACTGGACTTATCGCCAGCCACCATAAAAGTGCCAGCGCGCAAAGTGAGCTGAGTAGCCAACAAAGCACACGCGTTCGTAGTGATAAAGCAAACCAAACATCAGGGTTGAGCATCATCACGCTCCCGGTTCAGTTGGTAGTGGAATTGCCAGCGCCCCTGCGCATCACGCTCTACGGTGCCTGCGGGTTGCAGCTGAAACCCTGCCGTTTTCTGCAACCGTTGCTCAAGCCCGCTTAATGCGTTAAAAGAGCCGGCCAGGCCAGTGATTTCAAGCTGGTTTTGTTGCCAGCGCAGAGCAGTAAGCCAGGCATTGGGCGGCAGATTTTCCGCCAGGGTAAGCAACGTCTGTCGCCACGCTTCGGTACGCTGAAGCCGTAATCGCTGCGCCTGCTCCTGCTGCCAGCGCTGGTGTCGAAGCTGCAACGGCTGCTCAGCGGCGTGCAACCCTGCAAGTAAGGCGGCATCAGATTGCTGCCACAGCGTGGCCTGGCGCAGACCAGCCACAGCGGATGCCCGCCATAATGCGCCGCCAGGCACAATCACCACCGCTGTTGCGATAAAAACCGCGCACCAGCGACGCATGCAGCGCAACCGCTTTTGACGCCGCCAGGGGAGAAAATTCACGACGGGCTGCATCAGTATCCCCTGGCAACAGCCAGTCCCAGCGCTATCGCGTAGCGTTCTCCGCCATCGGGTAATGGTGCCTGGCGCGACGGGACCGCGCTCCAGCAGTCAAATCCTCCGGGCATCCCACCACACTGCGCGATTTCGTCTGCGGGCAGCCCAAGCACGGCGGCAAGCCGGGCGGCATTTTCAGCCTCTTCGCGCACACGTCGCCCCCAGCTCTCTCTCGTGGCCCACAGCCACTGGCGCTCATCACACCAGGCCAGACAACGAGCCGGTGGAGTAAGCCAGGGTAACAATGGCTGTAATGCACTGGCATCCGGGGTAATAGAGGAAAGATGAAGGGATAATGTCTGTGCTATCTCCAGCAGTGACGCCACATCTTTATTTTGCGCAGCAGTAACGCCGTACGCTTTGCCGGGTTCATCTTCGGTGAAGTCGAAACAGAGATCGTTTTCTGCCATCTCCAGTTCGCGCGCCATTGCCTGCGAAACCCAACTTGTTAAAGCAGGTTCGCGCAGCGTGACTGCCGGTCGCGGCAGCTTTTTTTGCAGGGTTTGCCCCGCAGGAAATGCCATGCGTACGCAATGGCGTTGCGGTAGGGTTTGCCGCCAGGGCCGCAAAACATTGAGCAGTTCTTCTGGCGCTTTTATTCGCCCCTGCACTACGACGCCAGGGGATAGCGGAAGGTGCCACCAACGGCGCAGCGCCTGGCCGCGACGCCCGGCGGCAAGGGCGACAATGAAGATGCCATCTTGTTGAATATGCAAACCAATTTGCCAGTGCCTGAATGCCATAAATCCCGATCTCCTTATCGTCTCGCTGGATGACGCTATATCAATGCATCAGGCTTGCCTTTATACTACCGCGCGGTTGTTTATAAACTGCCCAAATGACTCTAAATGGGAAATCTCCAGTGAAGTTCGTAAAGTATTTATTCATCCTTGCAGTATGTTGCATTCTGCTGGGAGCAGGCTCGATTTACGGTCTGTACAAATATATTGAGCCACAGCTACCTGACGTCGCCACGCTGAAAGACGTGCGGCTACAAATTCCGATGCAGGTCTACAGCGCTGACGGCGAATTGATCGCGCAATATGGTGAAAAACGCCGTATTCCGCTGACGTTGAATCAAATCCCGCCTGAAATGGTTAAAGCGTTTATCGCCACGGAAGATAGCCGTTTTTATGAACATCACGGTGTTGACCCGGTGGGGATTTTCCGCGCCGCCAGCGTGGCGATGTTTTCCGGACGTGCGTCGCAGGGCGCAAGTACGATTACCCAACAGCTGGCACGTAACTTTTTCTTAAGCCCGGAACGCACGCTGATGCGTAAGCTTAAAGAGGTGTTCCTGGCGATCCGCATTGAACAGTTGCTGAGCAAAGATGAGATCCTTGAGCTTTATCTCAATAAGATCTACCTCGGTTACCGCGCGTACGGCGTGGGCGCTGCAGCACAGGTGTACTTTGGGAAATCGGTCGATCAGTTAACGCTGAGTGAAATGGCGGTGATTGCCGGTCTGCCAAAGGCACCGTCTACGTTTAACCCGCTCTATTCACTTGATCGCGCTACCGCGCGCCGTAATGTGGTGCTGGCACGTATGGAGAGCGAAGGCTACATCACCGAGCAGCAGTATGATCAAGCGCGCGGTGAAGCTATCGATGCCAATTACCATGCGCCGGAAATCGCTTTTTCCGCGCCTTACCTTTCCGAAATGGTGCGCCAGGATTTGGTCAATCGCTATGGCGATAAAGCCTACGAAGATGGCTACCGCGTTTACACCACCATCACCCGCAAAGTGCAGCAGGCCGCGCAGGCCGCCGTGCGTAATAACGTGATGGATTACGACATGCGCCACGGTTATCGCGGCCCGTCGAATGTGTTGTGGAAAGTGGGCGAAGCGGCGTGGGACAGTAAAAAAATCACCGATTCCCTGAAAACGCTGCCGTCTTATGGCCCGCTCTCGCCAGCAGTGGTGACCAGTGCCAATCCGCAAGAAGCGACGGCGATGATGGCAGATGGCACCTCGGTCTCTTTGCGCATGGAAGGCATGCGCTGGGCGCGTCCTTATCGTTCCGATACGCAACAAGGCGCAACGCCGCGCAAAGTCACCGACGTGGTGCAGGCCGGACAGCAGATTTGGGTTCGCCAGGTGGATGACGCGTGGTGGCTGGCACAGGTGCCGGACGTTAACTCGGCGCTGGTTTCCATCAACCCACGTAACGGCGCCGTATTGGCGCTCGTGGGCGGCTTCGATTTCAACCAAAGCAAGTTTAACCGCGCGACACAGGCGCTGCGCCAGGTGGGTTCTAACATCAAGCCGTTCCTTTACACCGCGGCAATGGATAAGGGCCTGACGCTGGCGAGCATTCTGAATGATGCGCCAATTTCCCGCTGGGACGCGGGCGCAGGCTCCGACTGGCGACCCAAAAACTCGCCGGACGAATATGCCGGTCCGATTCGTTTACGCCAGGGTTTGGGGCAGTCTAAAAACGTGGTGATGGTGCGTGCAATGCGCGCAATGGGTGTGGATTACGCGGCGGAATATCTGCAGCGTTTCGGCTTCCCGGCGCAAAACATTGTTCACACCGAATCGCTGGCGTTGGGCTCTGCTTCTTTTACACCAATGCAGGTTGCCCGTGGTTATTCGGTGATGGCGAACGGTGGTTTCCTGATCGATCCGTATTTCATTACCAAAATCGAAAACGATCAGGGCAATGTGCTGTTTGAAGTACGTCCGAAAATCGCCTGTGCCGATTGTGATATTCCGGTGATTTACGGCGATACGCCGAAATCGAACGTGCTGGAAAACAAAGACATGGAAAACGTCGCCACCTCACAAGAGCAGCAGAACGCAGCCGTACCGCAGCCGCAGCTTGAGCAAGCCAACCAGGCGCTGGTGCAAAGAAGCGGCGCCGAAGAGTACGCGCCACATGTTATCAGCACTCCGCTGTCGTTTTTGATCAAAAGCGCGCTGAACAGTAACATCTTTGGCGAGCCCGGCTGGCAGGGCACAGGCTGGCGCGCAGGTCGTGATCTCAAACGCAATGATATTGGCGGTAAAACCGGGACCACGAACAGTTCGAAAGATGCCTGGTTCTCGGGTTATGGCCCGGGTGTGGTGACCTCCGTTTGGATCGGCTTTGACGATCATCGCAGGGATTTGGGGCGTACTACCGCCTCCGGCGCGATTAAAGATCAGATTTCCGGCTACGAAGGCGGCGCGAAAAGCGCACAACCTGCCTGGGATGCGTATATGAAAGTCGTGCTGGATGGGGTTCCTGAAGAGCCATTAACCCCGCCGCCAGGCATAGTGACGGTGAATATCGACCGCAGCACCGGCCAACTGGCGAACGGTGGTAGCAGCCGCCAGGAGTACTTTATCGAAGGGACGCAGCCAACGCAGCAAGCCGTCCATGAAGTGGGCACCACGTTAATGGATAACGGTGAGTCTCACGAGCTGTTTTAACTCGGCGCCGGGCTTGTCCCGGCTGACAGACAGCAAAAAGGGCGCGAATGCGCCCTTTTCATTTATTCTTTTGTGCGTTCAGAGCCGCCCCTGGCCTTTTAGCCATTCGCGAACCAAAAACAGCGCGCTGACATTGCGGGCTTCGTTGAAATCAGGATCTTCCAGCAGGTCCATCAAATGCTTCAGCGGCCAGCGTACCTGCGGTAGCGGTTCTGGTTCATCACCCGGCAGCGACTCAGGATAGAGATCTTCTGCCACGATAATGTTCATTTTGCTGGAGAAGTAAGAAGGCGCCATACTGAGTTTTTTCAGAAAAGTAAGCTCTTTTGCGCCAAATCCGACTTCTTCTTTTAGTTCACGGTTCGCCGCTTCGTATATACTCTCACCCGGATCGATAAGACCCTTGGAAAATCCCAGTTCGTAGGATTCAGTGCCAACCGCATATTCGCGGATCAGGATCAGGTGATCGTCAACAATTGGCACAATCATCACGGCTTCGTGCGTAGAGGGGCGCATACGTTCATAAACACGGCGCACGCCGTTACTGAATTCCAGATCCACACGTTCTACGTTAAAAAGTCGTGAAGACGCGACCGTTTCTACGTTAAGAATGGTGGGTTTTTGCAATGATTCGCTCATTATTATCGGTCTTTGCAGAGAAACTTTCGTTATTGTGCGACACTACGCACTGTTTGGGCAATGTACTTTGCCGCTAATTTACATTCCTGCAACCTCTTCGAAATCAATTCCCAATTTAACCCAAAAGTCAATAGCTTGAAATAAAACTAAGAATTTGCTGATATTCCCGTTAGGGTGGTTTTGCTATTCTCTTTGACATTGGTATGCGCTTAAAAATACTCAAGTTAATTGCTTGCTTAAAAGGCCAACCACATTAGATTGTTACGGGAAGGGTGCAACTGACTACACCTGTTAGAAAAAGTAAGATGGGGAAAGCATGAGCACCATTTTGATTTTTTTCGCTGCTATGCTGGCCTGCGCATTCCTCGCCGGATGGATTTTCAGGTTCAGGTCGCAACGTCGGTATCGACTGCCTTATTTGCAGGCATTCACTGGCGCGACTACCCGTAAATTAACACCTGAAGAGCGTGAAACGGCGGAACGCTATCTGGAAACGCTCTCCCGCACGCAAAACAATCTCGCCCCGACGGGCGCGACTGCCGCCCCTGTCTCCATCAGCCTTAACGCACATAGCAACACGGTGCTGTATGTCACGCACTCGATCACCCGCTATGGCATCACCACTGACGCCCCGAATAAATGGCGCTACTACCTTGATTCCGTCGAAGTGCACTTGCCCCCTTCATGGGAGCAGTACATTACCGACGAAAACAATGTTGAACTGATCCGCACCGACTCAATGCCGCTGGTTATTTCGCTTAACGGGCATACGCTTAGCGAATACATGAGCGAAGAGCGCGGCGGTGAACTGGAACGCGTCTCGTCGAGTCAATCCGCCATCCGTGGCGAAGAAAGCGAGCAAATTGAGCTGCTGAATATTCGCCGGGAAACATCGGAAGAATATGCATTAAGCCGCCCGGACGGCATGCGCGAAGCGCTGCTGATTTCGGTCTCGTTTTTACTGTTTTTCTTCTGTCTGGCCTCGCCCGATGTCTTTATCCCGTGGCTGGCGGGCGGCGGCGTGATGTTGCTTGCCGCCGGGCTCTGGGGGTTATATGCGCCACCGGCTAAAAACACACTGCGGGAGATTCATTGTCTGCGTGGCACGCCAAAGCGCTGGGGGCTGTTCGGTGAGAATAATCAGGAGCAAATGAATAATATCTCGTTAGGTATTATCGACCTGATTTATCCGCGTCACTGGCAGCCCTTCGTCACACAGGATTTGGGCCAGCAAACCGATATTGATATCTACCTCGATCGCCACGTTGTGCGCCAGGGGCGTTTTCTCTCCCTGCACGATGAAGTGAAAAATTTCCCGCTGCAGCACTGGGTGCGCAGCGCCGTCATTTCCATCGGTTCGCTGGTGGTGCTGGCGATGTTGTTGATTTGGGTGCCGCTGGATATGCCGATCAAATTTACCGTGTCGTGGATTAAAGGCGCGCAGACCGTTGAAGCGAGCAGTGTGAATCAGCTTGAAGCTGCCGGGTTGCGGATTGGTGACACGTTGCGCATCAGCGGTACCGGCATGTGTAATATTCACATGCAAAATAACTGGACCTCGCGCCAGACGTCGCCGTTTACGCCGTTCGACTGCTCGCAAATTATCTGGAACAACGCCCCACCCCTGCCGTTGCCAGAATCCGATATTGTGAACAAAGCCACCGCGCTTGCTCAGGCGGTCAGCCGCCAGCTTCACCCCACTACCGAAGAAGATTCCCGCGTGAGCCCGGTGTTGCGCTCAGCCATTCAGAAATCCGGCATGGTGCTGCTGGATGATTTCGCCGATATCGTACTGAAAACTCAAGATTTGTGTGCCGACCAGGATGAGTGTTTGCGGTTGAAAAACGCGCTGGTCAACCTCGGAAACAGTAAAGACTGGGAAACTCTGACCAAACGCGCCAGCGACGGGAAACTCACCGGCGTGAACGTCTTGCTGCGCCCGGTAAGTGCCGAGTCGCTGGATAATCTGGTTACCACCTCCACCGCGCCGTTCATTATGCGGGAAACGACCCGCGCCGCGCAGGCGCTGAACAGCCCGGCACCTGGCGGTTTTGTGATTAGCAGTGAAGAAGGTAGCGAGCTGGTTGATCAACCCTGGCCGCCGATTGCCCTGTATGACTACCCTGCACAGGAACAATGGAAGGAATTTCAGCGGCTGGCGCAAATGCTGATGCAGACGCCGTTTCGCGCGGAAGGGATCATTACCAATATCTATACCGATGCTAACGGCACCAGGCACATCAGCCTGCACCGCATGCCGGATGCCAGCGGCCTGTGGCGTTATGCGGGAACCACACTTCTGCTGGTCGCGATGGTGATTTGCAGCCTTTACAACGGTGTGCTGGCGCTTCGGCGTTACCAGCGCAATCGCACACGTATCGAAGAGATTCAGCAGTATTACGCAAGCTGTCTGAACCCCCAGTTTCTGCCCACCCAGGATAGCCTCAGCAGCTAACGATCTGTCGTGCGAGCTGTGTTAACCTGTCGCGCACGTTTTCTCTGGCTGGAGTTTTTAATGCACCTTGATATCGCATGGCAGGACGTCGATACCGTTTTGCTGGATATGGACGGCACGCTTCTCGATCTCGCGTTTGATAACTTCTTCTGGCAAAAACTGGTGCCGGAAACCTTTGGCGTCAAACAAGGCTTAACGCCAGAAGAAGCGCAGAACGTTCTCCGTCAGGAGTATCACGCCGTGCAGCATACGCTAAACTGGTACTGTCTGGATTACTGGAGCGAACGCCTGGGCCTGGATATTTGCGCCATGACCACCCAGCAGGGGCCGCGCGCGGTGCTGCGTGAAGATACGGTGCCGTTTCTGGATGCGTTACAAAAAAGCGGTAAACGCCGCATTTTACTGACCAATGCGCATCCGCATAATCTGGCGGTCAAACTTGAGCACACGGGTCTTGCGTCGCACCTTGATTTATTACTTTCCACCCATACATTTGGTTATCCGAAAGAGGATCAGCGCCTGTGGCAGGCTGTCGCGCAGGAAACCGGGCTTAATCCTGAACGGACGCTGTTTATCGATGACAGCGAACCGATTCTTGATGCGGCGGCGAAATTTGGCATCCGCTATTGCCTGGGCGTCACCAACCCGGATTCCGGGCTTGCGGAAAAACGTTATCTGCGCCATCCAGGCACTAATGACTACCGCGGCATGATCCCCTCACTTCTCAAGGAGATGTGATGAAACAGCAGCCTGCGCAAGAGGTTCGTCTGGATAAGTGGCTGTGGGCCGCGCGTTTTTATAAAACTCGCGCCCTTGCCCGCGAAATGGTTGACGGCGGCAAAGTGCATTACAACGGGCAGCGCAGCAAGCCGAGTAAAATCGTCGAGCTGAACGCCACGCTCACGCTGCGTCAGGGAAATGATGAGCGAACCGTGATCATTAAAGGCATTACGGAGCAGCGCCGACCGGCAAATGAAGCTGTCGAGCTGTATGAAGAGACGGCAGAAAGCATTGAGAAACGCGAAAAAATGGCGCTGGCCCGCAAACTTAACGCGCTCACCATGCCCCACCCCGATCGCCGCCCGGATAAGAAAGAACGTCGCGATCTTATAAAATTTAAATTGGGTGACAGCGAATAACACTCACCCGCAAGAGAGATAATCATGGACATTCAAGACCAATTACACCGCTATCTTTTTGAAAACTACGCTGTTCGCGGCGAGCTGGTGACCGTTTCCCATACCTGGAAACAGATCCTCGAAAACCACAACTATCCGCTGCCGGTAAAAACGGTGCTCGGCGAGTTGCTGGTTGCCACCAGCCTGCTGACCGCAACGCTGAAATTTGCCGGTGATATCACCGTGCAGTTGCAGGGTGACGGCCCGATGAGCCTGGCGGTGATCAACGGTAACAATCGCCAGCAAATGCGCGGTGTGGCGCGTGTTCAGGGCGATGTGCCAGAAAATGCGGATCTGAAAACGCTGGTGGGTAACGGCTATTTGGTTATCACCATTACGCCGGAAGAGGGCGAGCGTTATCAGGGCGTTGTGGGTCTTGAAGGTGATACGCTGGCGGCTTGTCTGGAAGATTACTTTATGCGTTCAGAGCAGTTGCCAACGCGCTTGTTTATCCGCACCGGCGAGGTCGATGGCCAACCCGCAGCGGGCGGCATGCTGCTGCAGGTATTACCGGCACAGGAAACGCAGGCCGAAGATTTTGAGCATCTGGCCGTGCTGACGGAAACCATCAAAGCGGAAGAGTTGCTGACGCTGGCGGCGGAAGATGTGCTGTGGCGCTTGTATCACGAAGAAGAAGTCACGCTGTACGATCCGCAAGATGTGGAATTCAAATGCACTTGCTCGCGCGAACGCTGTGCGGGTGCGCTGAAGACACTGCCGGACGAAGAAGTGGATAGCATCCTCGCTGAAGAAGGCGAAATCGACATGCACTGCGACTATTGCGGCAGCCACTATCTGTTTAACGCGATGGATATTGCCGAGATCCGCAACAACGCCTCCCCTGCCGATCCACAGGTGCATTAAACATCCTTCCTCACGCCGCCTGCGGGCGGCGCTTTTGCATGACTCGTCACGTTTCCGCTAAAATCCTCAATGAAAGTGTTACGTAACTTACTTTCATGAAAGCGATTACAGTCACAAAGCCGCGGTTAAAAATGTCGTCTTACGCCATTTTTGGAACATTTACCCCATAAATGAGACTATTTTTGCCATAATCCGTCTCGTTACGTGACCACAATCACAGTGTTTTCCGTCAGTCTGGGTTTGTCGAGTTAGGTAAATCTATGAGCCTCGTCCCGGTAAGCGGGTAAAAAACAACCCTACAATTTCAGGCAGTACATATTGGCTAAGGAGCAGTGACATGCGCGTTAAGAGCTTAACCCCGCAGGATCTCAAGGCTTATGGTATCAACGATGTTCAGGATGTCGTCTACAACCCCGATTACGATACGCTGTATCAGGAGGAGCTCCGTCCAGACCTGGAAGGATATGAGCGTGGTGTGCTGACGAATTCTGGTGCTGTCGCCGTCGACACCGGTATTTTTACCGGCCGTTCGCCGAAGGATAAGTATATTGTGCGTGATGACACCACCCGCGATACCGTGTGGTGGTCCGATAAAGGCAAAGGCAAGAACGACAACAAGCCGATCTCGCCTGAGGTCTGGCAACATCTAAAAGGCCTGGTCACCAGGCAGCTTTCCGGCAAGCGTCTGTTTATTATTGACGCCTTTTGCGGCGCAAACCCGGACACGCGTCTCTCGGTGCGTTTTATCACCGAAGTGGCCTGGCAGGCGCACTTCGTGAAGAACATGTTCATTCGCCCGACCGAAGAAGAGCTGGCAAGCTTTACGCCAGACTTTATCGTGATGAATGGCGCGAAATGCACCAACCCGCAATGGCAAGAGCAAGGTCTCAACTCGGAAAACTTTGTCGCCTTTAATCTCACCGAACGCATCCAGTTGATTGGCGGAACCTGGTACGGCGGCGAGATGAAGAAAGGTATGTTCTCAATCATGAACTACCTGCTGCCGTTACAGGGCATCGCCTCGATGCACTGTTCAGCAAACGTCGGTGAAAAAGGCGATGTTGCCGTGTTCTTCGGGCTTTCCGGTACCGGCAAAACCACCCTCTCCACCGACCCGAAACGCCGCCTGATTGGCGACGATGAACACGGCTGGGATGATGACGGCGTTTTCAACTTCGAAGGCGGTTGCTACGCCAAAACTATTCGGCTTTCGGAAGAGGCTGAACCGGATATCTTCCACGCCATCCGTCGCGATGCGCTGCTGGAAAATGTCAGCGTCCGCGCCGACGGCAGCATTGATTATGATGATGCGTCGAAAACGGAAAACACCCGGGTGTCGTACCCGATTTACCATATTCAGAACATCGTAAAACCGGTCTCCAAAGCAGGCCACGCCACGAAAGTTATCTTCCTGACGGCAGATGCGTTCGGCGTGCTGCCGCCGGTTTCACGCCTGACCGCCAGCCAGACGCAGTACCATTTCCTTTCTGGTTTTACCGCTAAACTTGCCGGAACCGAACGCGGCGTCACCGAGCCGACACCCACCTTCTCGGCCTGTTTTGGTGCCGCGTTTTTATCACTGCATCCAACGCAATATGCGGAAGTTCTGGTGAAAAGAATGCAGGCGTCAGGCGCGCAGGCGTATCTGGTCAATACCGGCTGGAACGGCACCGGTAAACGCATCTCTATCAAGGATACGCGGGCGATTATCGACGCGATCCTTAATGGCTCGCTGGACGATGCGGAAACCTTTACCCTGCCGATGTTCAACCTGGCCATCCCGACTTCGCTGCCGGGCGTAGATACGCGCATTCTCGACCCGCGCAATACCTACGCGTCTGCGGAGCAGTGGCAGGAGAAAGCCGCGCAGCTGGCAACGTTGTTTATTGAAAACTTCGAGAAGTACACCGATACCGCCGCCGGTGCCGCGTTAGTCAGCGCCGGGCCAAAAGTGTAATTTGGCTACGCAAGAGAAACAAAACCCGCCAGATGGCGGGTTTTTTTACGCTTCTTTATTCTGCCCGCTCAGCCGGGCAATCGGAATCGGCAGCCAGGCGCGAATACAGAGCCCGCCCCGCTCGCTGGTACCCAATTCAAGAATGCCGTTATGGTTATCCACAATACGCTGCACGATTGCCAGCCCCAGGCCCGTACCGCTGGTGCTGCGCGCGCTGTCACCGCGGACAAACGGCTGGAACAGATGTTCGCGCTGCTCCGGTTTGATGCCCGGGCCGTCATCTTCAACCTGGAACCAGGCGCGATTGTGCTCGGTACCGCTGCTGACTTTGATCCAGCCATTGCCGTAGCGCGCCGCGTTAACCACCATATTGGCAACCGCGCGTTTAATGGAAAGCGGGTGCATACGCACGAAAATCTCGCTCTCTTTCAACCCGGTATCGATTTCACGCTCGTAGCCACTTTCTGCCGCGATGACTTCCCCAAGCACCGCGTTCAGTTCAGCCACTTCCATCGGCATTTCCTGCCCGGTACGCAGGTAATCGATAAACTGCTCGATAATCGCGTTGCACTCTTCAATATCTTTATTAATAGATTCAGCGAGATAGCCATCTTCTTCCGCCATCATCTCCGTCGCCAGGCGAATACGCGTGAGCGGCGTACGCAGATCGTGGCTGACGCCCGCCATCAATAACGTGCGATCGTCGGCAAGCTGTTTCACCCCGGCGGCCATCTGGTTAAAAGCTCGGGTGACCGAGCGCACTTCCGACGCGCCATATTCACGCAGCGGCGGCGGAATATGCCCTTTACCCACCTTCAGCGCAGCGTGCTCCAGGTCAACAAGCGGGCGGTTCTGAATGCGGATAAACAACCAGGCACCGCCTATCGCCAGCAGCATAATCGCCAGCGTGTAGCGGAACAGCGGGGAGAAATCCCCCTGATGAATTTCGGTCAGCGGTACGCGCACCCAGATATTGGGCGACAGCCAGGTTTTCAGCCACACCACCGGCGAGCTTTTATTCACCTCAACGCGCACTTCGGTCGGGCCGCCAAGCTGCTGCGCCATTTGCTGACTTAAGAATTCGTAATGCTGCGCCCAACGCAGACCGGCGTCTTCTGCGGCCTCGTTGGAGTAAAGCGAAATGCCCAGCTCGCGGTAAATCTCACGGCGAAACGCCGGAGGTACCACCAGCTGCGTGCCGTCCTCCAGTTGCAGTTTATCGGTCATCAACATACGCACTTCGTAGGCGAGAACCTTATTAAACTGCTGGAGGCTGGGCAGAATGGCGAAGTTCAGCACCACCAGGTAGGTCGTCACCAGGCTGGCGAACAGCAAGGTGACGATAAGTAACAGGGTGCGGGCAAAAGAACTGCGCGGCGAGAAACGCACTCGCATCATGCTTTAGAGCCGTCCGGTACAAAAACGTAGCCAAGGCCCCAAACGGTCTGGATATAGCGCGGGTGCGCCGGATCTTCTTCCACCATGCGACGCAAGCGCGAGATCTGCACGTCAATAGAACGCTCCATCGCCGAGTATTCACGCCCGCGCGCCAGGTTCATCAGCTTATCGCGCGATAATGGCTCACGCGGATGGCTCACCAGTGCTTTCAGCACCGCGAATTCACCGCTGGTCAGCGGCATCGGTTCATCTTCGCGGAACATTTCGCGCGTACCAAGATTCAGCTTGAACTTACCAAACGCAATTACCGCTTCTTCCTGAGACGGCGCGCCCGGCAATTCATTCGCCTGGCGGCGCAGCACAGCACGAATACGCGCCAGCAGCTCACGCGGGTTAAACGGTTTGGGAATATAATCGTCGGCACCAATTTCCAGACCCACAATGCGGTCCACTTCTTCGCCTTTCGCCGTCACCATAATAATCGGCATCGGGTTGCTCTGGCTGCGCAAACGGCGGCAGATAGAGAGGCCATCTTCGCCTGGCAGCATCAGATCCAGCACCATCAAATGGAAAGATTCACGGGTTAACAGACGATCCATCTGCTCAGCGTTAGCCACGCTGCGAACCTGGAAGCCCTGCTCGGTAAGGTAACGCTCAAGCAATGCGCGCAGGCGCATGTCGTCATCCACGACCAGAATCTTATAATTCTCTTGCATTGTTTATACTCCCAAAGGTTCCGACAATAATGTTTCCGTATTCTAGAAAAGTGCGCGTTCACGACCAGCGAAATCTGGTATACATTCTAGTCGAAATTGTTACAAAGCATATTTAACAGCAGCTTATATGCATATGTCATCACAGAAAGCATGATTAATCTGCACCTTACACTATCGCGTTTGTAACGTGTGTGCAGGCAAGAACGTCACGGAAATAAGGCCCAAGAATGAAAACGCCCCTGATTACCCGCGAAGGTTATGAAAAACTGAAGCAGGAACTCGATTTTCTCTGGCGTCAGGAGCGCCCGGAAGTCACCAAAAAAGTCACCTGGGCGGCCAGCCTCGGCGACCGCAGCGAAAACGCCGATTATCAGTACAACAAAAAGCGCCTGCGCGAGATTGACCGCCGCGTGCGCTATCTCACCAAATGCCTGGAAAATCTCAAAATCGTTGATTACTCCCCTCAGCAGGAAGGCAAAGTCTTTTTTGGCGCCTGGGTGGAAATCGAAAACGACGACGGCGATACACTGCGTTTTCGCATTGTGGGTTATGACGAAATTTTCGGCCGCAAAGATTACATCTCTATCGATTCGCCGATGGCGCGCGCCCTGCTCAAGAAAGAGGAAGGCGACGTGGCGGTAGTGCAAACGCCCGGCGGTGAAGCAACCTGGTACGTCAATCAAATTGAATACGTGAAATAGCCCCCAGAACCGTCCGAGAAGCCCTGTGCGGCTGGCATTTTGCGATGCCAGTCCGTATAACTATCCCCTGATTTTTGTTCAGAAGATGAAATGACATGATGAATGATTCGCTCTGCCGCATTATTGCGGGTGAACTTCAGGCACGAACCGAACAGGTGGAATCCGCCGTTCGCCTGCTTGATGAAGGGAACACAGTGCCGTTTATCGCGCGCTATCGTAAAGAGGTCACCGGCGGTCTGGACGACACGCAATTGCGTCAGCTCGAAACCCGCCTTGGTTATCTGCGCGAGCTGGAAGAGCGCCGCCAGGCGATTCTGAAATCGATTGGCGAACAGGGCAAACTCAGCGATGAGCTGGCAAAAGCCATTAACGGTACGCTGAGCAAAACCGAGCTTGAAGATCTCTACCTGCCGTACAAACCAAAACGCCGCACGCGCGGGCAAATCGCCATTGAAGCAGGGCTGGAACCGCTGGCAGATTCCCTCTGGAATGACCCGTCGCAAGATCCGGAAACACTGGCCGCAACGTTTGTCGATGCCGACAAAGGCGTCGCCGACAGCAAAGCGGTACTCGATGGCGCGCGCTATATCCTGATGGAACGCTTCGCGGAAGATGCCGCGTTGCTGGCAAAAGTGCGTGACTATTTGTGGAAAAACGCCCATCTCGTCTCCACCGTGGTTAGCGGCAAAGAGGATGAAGGCGCGAAATTCCGCGACTATTTCGATCATCACGAACCGATTTCGACTGTTCCTTCGCACCGCGCGCTGGCGATGTTTCGCGGGCGTAACGAAGGTGTGCTACAACTGGCGCTGAACGCCGATCCGCAGTTTGATGAGCCGCCAAAAGAGAGCCACTGCGAGCAAATTATTATCGACCACCTCGGCCTGCGCCTGAACAACGCGCCAGCGGACAGCTGGCGTAAAGGCGTGGTGAGCTGGACGTGGCGTATCAAAGTGTTGATGCATCTGGAAACGGAGCTGATGGGCACGGTGCGCGAACGCGCTGAAGACGAAGCCATCAATGTTTTCGCCCGTAACCTGCACGATCTGCTGATGGCCGCCCCTGCCGGGCTGCGCGCCACGATGGGTCTTGATCCGGGCTTGCGTACCGGTGTGAAAGTCGCGGTGGTGGATGCCACCGGCAAACTGGTCGCCACCGACACGATCTATCCGCATACCGGGCAAGCGGCAAAAGCGGCGGTAGCCGTCGCAGCGCTGTGTGAAAAACACAATGTTGAACTGGTGGCGATTGGTAACGGCACCGCCTCGCGCGAAACAGAACGCTTCTACCTCGATGTGCAGAAACAGTTCCCGAACGTGGCCGCGCAGAAAGTGATTGTCAGCGAAGCGGGCGCATCGGTTTATTCCGCTTCCGAACTGGCGGCGCTCGAATTCCCGGATCTGGATGTTTCACTGCGCGGTGCGGTCTCTATTGCCCGCCGGTTACAAGACCCGCTGGCGGAGCTGGTGAAAATCGATCCGAAATCTATCGGTGTCGGCCAGTACCAGCACGATGTCAGCCAGACGCAACTGGCGCGCAAACTGGATGCAGTTGTGGAGGATTGCGTGAACGCCGTCGGCGTCGACCTGAATACCGCCTCTGTGCCGCTGCTGACGCGCGTCGCCGGTTTAACCCGCATGATGGCGCAGAATATTGTCGCCTGGCGCGATGAAAATGGTCAGTTCCAGAACCGCCAGCAGTTGCTGAAAGTGAGCCGTCTGGGGCCGAAAGCCTTTGAGCAGTGCGCGGGCTTCCTGCGTATTAACCACGGCGACAACCCGCTGGACGCCTCCACCGTTCACCCGGAAACCTACCCGGTGGTTGAACGTATTCTGGCGGCAACCGAGCAGTCACTGCGCGATCTGATGGGCAATAGCGCGGAGTTGCGCAAGCTGAAAGCCAGCGATTTTACCGATGAGCAGTTTGGTGTACCGACGGTCACCGACATTATCAAAGAGCTGGAAAAACCAGGCCGCGATCCGCGTCCGGAGTTTAAAACCGCGACCTTTGCCGAAGGCGTGGAAACGATGAATGACCTGCTACCGGGCATGGTGCTTGAAGGCGCGGTCACCAATGTGACGAACTTTGGCGCCTTCGTTGATATCGGCGTGCATCAGGATGGTCTGGTGCATATTTCATCGCTGGCGGATAAGTTCGTCGAAGATCCGCATACCGTGGTGAAAGCGGGCGATATCGTGAAGGTCAAAGTGCTGGAAGTGGATTTACAGCGCAAACGAATCGCGTTGACCATGCGTCTGGACGAACAGCCAGGCGAGACCAATTCCCGTCGAGGAAGCGGCAACACGGGCAATCGCGATAACGCGAACCGCAACTCGGCTCGTCCGGCGAAAGCGCCACGCGGTCGCGACAACCCGCCAGGTGGCAACAGTGCAATGATGGATGCACTCGCTGCGGCAATGGGTAAAAAACGTTAATCTTTACCCCTCCCTTCACCGGGAGGGGTATTTTTTGCAAACACGTTCGAAAAAGTCCAGATTAAATCTGTCAAATGATGAACGAAAAGCAATTAACTCGTTATTTCAGCTGTTATTTACTATTCAAAATTATTAACTAATCACTACCTGTATTTAATTACGCAATCGGCAGCGGCGTTATTTTCCTTGCGCGGCGCATATTACAAACATTAAACGCGAATTAACTTTGTAAAATAAAAATTACCTTTTTAACCTGGCGGTAATATTTTCTCGTTTTGCGCTGGTAATACACAACCCAACAAATTTTTGAGCTACGTCAAAAGAGAATCAAATTCTCATTTCTGCCCCCGGCAAACGCATTTTTATGATTGATGATAAAAACTATTCTCATTATCATTGGATCAGTAGATTATTTCTCCACTCCTTCGATGATGAACAGTGCGCCAGACGGCGCGTGGAAACTCTTGGCTCGCAGCGTAAATAAGTAGGCTCTATGCAATTCTCTCCAGACAGTGCGTGGAAAATTACCGGTTTCTCCCAAGAAATAAGTCCGGCCTGGCGACAGAAACTTCTGTCATTAGGGATGTTGCCCGGCTCCTCTTTTAATGTGGTGCGCGTCGCCCCTTTGGGTGACCCTATTCATATTGAAACCCGCCGCGTTAATTTAGTGTTACGGAAAAAAGATCTCGCGTTCCTTGAACTGGAAGCGGTATCTCGTTAATCAGCCAGTTGTTACAAAGAGTGCTAAGTAAAAATGAAAAAATTGACCATTGGCTTAATTGGTAACCCTAATTCTGGCAAGACAACGTTATTTAATCAGCTCACCGGCGCGCGTCAGCGGGTGGGAAACTGGTCCGGCGTAACCGTTGAGCGCAAAGAGGGACAGTTCAACACGACCGACCACCAGGTGACGCTGGTCGATCTTCCCGGCACCTATTCGCTCACTACCATTTCCGCGCAAACGTCGCTCGATGAGCAAATCGCCTGCCACTACATTTTAAGCGGTGACGCCGATCTGGTGATCAACGTGGTCGATGCTTCCAATCTTGAGCGCAACCTTTACCTGACGCTGCAATTGCTGGAGCTGGGCGTGCCGTGCATTATCGCCCTCAACATGCTGGATATCGCGGAAAAACAGAAAGTCCGTATTGATATCGATGGTCTTGCCACACGCCTTGGCTGCCCGGTGATCCCGCTGGTTTCCACGCGTGGTCGCGGGATTGAAGCGCTAAAAATGGCTGTCGATCGTCACCAACACAACGACAACGTTGAACTGGTGCATTACGCCCACCCCCTTTCCCGCGAAGCAGACGCGCTGGCGCAGCAAATGGCCGATGATGTGCCGTTGCAGCAACGTCGCTGGATGGGCCTGCAAATGCTGGAAGGTGATATCTACAGCCGCGCCAATTCTGGCGTAAACGAACAGCAACTGGCTGCCTCGCTCGCTCGCCTGGGAGCGGAAATGGACGATCCGGCGTTGCATATTGCTGATGCGCGTTATCAATCGATTGCGGCGATTTGCGATACCGTCAGCAACACGCTCACCGCTGAGCCAAGCCAGTTCACCGCCGCGGTTGATCGCATCATCATTAACCGCTTTTTAGGGTTGCCGATCTTTTTGTTCGTCATGTATCTGATGTTCCTGTTCGCGATTAACATCGGCGGCGCGTTCCAGCCGATTTTCGACGCAGGTTCAGTCGCGATCTTCATTCACGGTATTCAGTGGCTGGGTTATACGCTGCACTTCCCGGAATGGCTGACCGTATTCCTCGCACAAGGGCTTGGTGGCGGCGTGAATACCGTGCTGCCGCTGGTGCCGCAGCTCGGCATGATGTACCTGTTTATGTCTTTTCTTGAGGACTCCGGTTATATGGCGCGCGCCGCGTTTGTGATGGATCGTCTGATGCAATCGCTGGGGCTGCCGGGCAAATCTTTCGTACCGCTGATTGTCGGTTTCGGCTGTAACGTACCGTCAGTGATGGGCGCACGCACATTAGACGCGCCGCGTGAGCGCTTGATAACCATCATGATGGCGCCGTTTATGTCCTGTGGTGCGCGTCTGGCCATTTTCGCGGTGTTCGCTGCCGCCTTTTTCGGCCAGCAAGGAGCGCTCACCGTCTTCTCGCTGTATGTGATTGGTATCGTGATGGCGATCCTTACCGGTCTGGTGCTGAAACATACGCTGCTGCGCGGCGAAGCATCACCGTTTGTGATGGAACTGCCGGTGTATCACGTGCCGCATCTGAAAAGCCTGTTGCTGCAAACCTGGCAGCGTCTGAAAGGCTTTGTCATCCGCGCGGGTAAAGTGATTATCATCGTCAGCATTTTCCTCAGCGCGATGAACAGCTTCTCGCTGGATGGTCGTACCGTACACAAAATTGATGAATCTGCACTGGCCTCAGTCAGCCGCGTCTTTACCCCGCTGCTGGAGCCGATTGGCGTGCATGGCGACCACTGGCAAGCCACCGTGGGTCTTGTTACGGGCGCAATGGCGAAAGAGGTGGTCGTCGGTACGCTGAACTCACTTTACACCGCGGAAAATATTGAGCAGGAAGCCTTTAACCCGGCGGAATTCAGCCTGACGGGTGAGCTGATTGCCGCTCTGGAAGATACGGCGAAAAGCGTGAAAGAGACGTTTAGCCTGAGCGTACTGGCTAACCCAATCGAAGCCAGCAAAGGCGATGGCGAAATGGCGACCGGTACCATGGGCGTAATGAGC
The DNA here is from genome assembly GCF_027109175.1 of Kosakonia sp. SOY2. Taxonomy (NCBI): domain Bacteria; kingdom Pseudomonadati; phylum Pseudomonadota; class Gammaproteobacteria; order Enterobacterales; family Enterobacteriaceae; genus Kosakonia; species Kosakonia sp. SOY2. The sequence goes on along the minus strand of NZ_JAPVXH010000003.1, from coordinate 327,648 downwards.
GAAAAATTCGGCAGTGCGGCAGCCGCTTACAGCTACCTGATTTTTGTGCTGCTTTACGTACCGTGTATCACCGCGATGGGCGCTATCGCCCGCGAATCCAGCCGTGGCTGGATGGGCTTCTCGGTGCTGTGGGGGCTGAATATCGCCTACTCGCTCGCCACGCTCTTTTACCAGACGGCGACCTTCAGCGAGCACCCGGTCTACAGCCTGATCTGTATTCTGGCGGTTCTGCTGTTTAACGTGGTGGTAATTAGCGCCCTTCGCCGCGCCAGAAGCCGGGTGGACGTCAGCCTGCTGGCTACGCGTAAAACCGTCGCCAGCTGCTGCGACAGCCCGGCGGGCGATTGTCACTAAGGAGCAACAACGATGACGTCGTTAATTGAAGTGCGTGATTTGTTGGCATTGCAAGGCCGGATGGAGGCTCAGCAACTGAGCGCCGCGCTGCATACGCCGCGCGCGATGATCGACGCCATGCTCGCTCGCATGGAAGCCATGGGTAAAGCCGTGCGTATTCAGGAAGAGGCTACCGGTTGTTTAACCGGTAGCTGCAAGCAGTGCCCGGAAGGGAAAAGCGCCTGCTCTCGCGAGTGGTGGGCGCTGCGTTAAACAAGCCTGGCTTTCAGCGCCAGCAACGCCTCGCAGAACGCGGCAGGATGGGAAACAAACGGCGCATGTGCCGCTTTCGGGAAAATCAACGACTCGCTCTGCGGCCACATATCATCCAGTAACGGAACGATTTTACGCGGCACCAGTCCGTCAAGACGGCCATACATACGTAAAAACGGCAGCGTCAGTCCACTCAGTGCTTCACGTAAATCTACCGTTTTTAAAATCTCCAGCCCGCCGTTCAGCACTTCCGTTGGCGGCATCGGAAGCGACAACACCGCGTTTTTCAGCTCGCGCGCATCCTGCCTTGCGGTTTCAGTGCCGAGCGTCTGCAATGCCAGGAAACGCTCAACGGTACGCTGAAAATCCTCACTCAATTGGTGTTGAAAACCGGCCAGCACCTCAGGCTTAATACCCGCCCAATCGCCCTGCGCGCTAAAACAGGGAGATGAAGCAACCGTAACCAACGCACTGACGCGTTCAGGTGATTGCAACGCAATCTGGCTCGCCACCAGCCCGCCCAGGCTCCAGCCCAGCCATATCGCCTTTTTTGGCGCATGAGATAACACGATATCCGCCATCTGTTGCAGCGCCAGTGCGCCAAATCCTTCACTTCTGCCATAGCCCGGCAGATCCACTAAATGCAGCGTAAATTGCGAACTCAGTTCCGGTGTAATGCAATCCCAGACCTGCGCATTCAGCCCCCATCCGTGCAGCAGCACAAGATGACAATTTCCTTCGCCTTTGGTTTGCCACCAGATGTTCTTCATCAGCTATCGTTCTCTTCTTTCACACAAGGAGGTGGCACATGCTAACAGTGCCAGGCTTATGCTGGCTATGTCGAATGCCATTGATGCTGAGCCAGTGGGGAGTCTGTTCCGGCTGCACGCGCACCATGGAAGTGCGCGAAAAAGTTTGCCCTTTGTGCGGTTTACCCGCCGCTCGCGACGACATTGCCTGCGGGCGCTGTCTGCAAAAACCGCCGCCCTGGCAGCGGCTGATTGCCGTCAGCCGTTATGCACCACCGCTTAGTCCGCTGGTGCAGCAGTTTAAATTTATGCCTCGCCTGGAAATCGCCCGCGCGCTGACCCGTCTGCTGGTGTTAGCCGTATTAAACGCACGCCGCAGCGGAAACTGGCAGGCGCCGGATATTATCTTCAGCGTACCGCTACATGCGCGTCGCCAGTGGCGCAGAGGCTTTAATCAAAGCGATCTCCTGTGCCGGGCGCTGGCGCATTGGTTGCAATGCCCATACTCTTCCGGCGCTCTACGCCGGGTGCGGGCAACGCCTGTGCAGCATCAACTCAATGCCCGTTTGCGCAAGCAGAACCTGAAAAATGCCTTTCGTCTTGAATTGCCCGTTGCAGGTCTCCATATCGTCGTGGTGGATGATGTCGTCACGACCGGCAGCACCGTTGCGGAAATCACCCGGCTGCTATTACGCAGCGGCGCAGCAACTGTTCAGGTCTGGTGCCTGTGTCGAACCTTGTAGACCCTCGATGATGGGCGTATTATAACCAAGTAAAATAGTCAACTATTAGGCCATTGCTATGATCCGTATTTCCGACGCTGCCCAAGCGCACTTTGTCAAACTGCTGGCAAATCAGGAAGAAGGGACACAAATCCGCGTATTTGTGATTAACCCCGGCACACCCAACGCTGAGTGTGGCGTCTCTTATTGCCCGCCGGACGCGGTTGAAGCCACCGACACCGCGCTGAAATTTGAACAACTGATTGCCTATGTCGATGAGCTGAGCGCGCCGTATCTGGAAGATGCGGAAATCGATTTTGTCACCGACCAGTTGGGTTCCCAGCTGACGCTGAAAGCGCCGAACGCCAAAATGCGTAAAGTGTCCGACGACGCGCCGCTGATGGAGCGCGTTGAGTATTTGCTGCAGTCGCAAATAAACCCGCAGTTAGCCGGCCACGGCGGTCGTGTTTCGCTGATGGAGATCACCGATGAAGGCTACGCCATTCTGCAGTTTGGCGGTGGCTGTAACGGTTGCTCCATGGTCGACGTGACGCTGAAAGAGGGTATCGAAAAGCAGTTGCTGACCGAGTTCCCGGAGCTGAAAGGTGTGCGCGATCTGACCGAACATCAGCGCGGCGAGCACTCTTACTACTAAGCCTGCTTTCTGCTGTAGATTGCCCGGCGGCGTTCTGCCTGCCGGGTCTACAACGTTAACCCGTGTGTTACCCGTATCTCCCCGCCCACATTTCTCTTTTCATACCTGTTTAGTTTCCTGGCGTTAATATGACGCATGTCTCAGATCTTACATTTAGATCGCCAGAGTGATTCTCTTTTCGTGGATGTTACCCGTATCATTCCTGCCAGCACCGACAACTTAAAAAACATCCGACTACAATTTTTAGCAATGGATGTCAGCCGCAACGGTGCCGCAGCTCGCTCCTTCCTCTTTCGGGAATTTTCAGCGGCTGCCAGAAATACTGACGTTACCCATAACAAATTAAAGGCCAGGTAAATCATGCCATTAGTCATAGTCGCTATCGGTGTTGCTCTCTTACTCCTGTTAATGATCCGCTTCAAACTGAACGGATTTATCGCCCTAATCCTTGTGGCGCTCGCCGTGGGGATGATGCAGGGCATGCCGCTCGATGCCGTTATTAAATCCATTAAAAATGGTGTTGGCGGTACGCTCGGCAGCCTTGCGCTGATCATGGGTTTTGGTGCCATGCTCGGCAAACTGCTGGCGGACTGCGGCGGCGCACAGCGCATTGCCACCACGCTTATCGAAAAATTTGGTCGCCAGTACATTCAGTGGGCAGTGGTGCTGACCGGTTTTACCGTCGGTTTCGCGCTGTTTTATGAAGTCGGCTTCGTACTGCTGCTGCCGCTGGTGTTTACCATTGCGGCATCCGCACGTATTCCGCTGCTGTATGTGGGTGTCCCGATGGCGGCAGCACTGTCAGTGACGCACGGCTTTCTGCCTCCACACCCGGGCCCAACAGCGATTGCGACCATTTTCCATGCGGATATGGGCAAAACGCTGCTCTACGGAACACTGCTCGGTATCCCAACCGTTATCCTTGCTGGCCCGGTCTATGCCCGTTTCCTGAAAAGCATTGATAAACCGATCCCGGATGGTCTCTACAACGCGAAAACCTTCACCGAAGAAGAGATGCCGGGCTTTGGCGTCAGCGTCTGGACATCGCTGGTACCGGTGATCCTGATGGCACTGCGCGCGGTAGCAGAAATGCTGCTGCCGAAAGGCCATGCGCTGCTGCCTTACGCTGAATTCTTCGGCGACCCGGTCATGGCAACCATGATTGCGGTGCTGATTGCGGTATTCACCTTCGGCCTGAACCGTGGCCGTTCGATGGACGACATCAACGAAACGCTGACCAGCTCCATCAAAATCATTGCCATGATGCTGCTGATCATCGGTGGTGGTGGTGCGTTCAAACAGGTTCTGGTTGATAGCGGCGTCGATAAATACATCGCTTCAATGATGCATTCCACCAATCTCTCCCCGCTGTTTATGGCGTGGTCAATTGCCGCAGTGCTGCGTATCGCGCTGGGTTCCGCCACCGTTGCGGCAATCACCGCAGGTGGTATTGCGGCGCCGTTGATTGCCACCACCGGCGTAAGCCCGGAGTTGATGGTGATTGCAGTCGGTTCCGGTAGCGTGATTTTCTCTCACGTTAACGATCCGGGTTTCTGGCTGTTCAAAGAGTATTTCAACCTGACCATCGGCGAGACCATGCGCTCCTGGTCGGCGCTGGAAACCATCATTTCCGTGTGCGGTCTGGTTGGCTGCCTGCTGCTGGGCATGGTGGTTTAATTCAGTCGCTGCACGTAAAAAGGCCCGGATAACCGGGCCTTTTTTATTTCCGCTTTGCCGCCGCTTTACGGCGTCGATCGAGGTCTTTTAATAACTTATTGACCTTTTCATCGGCAAACATCGCCTCCAGCGACACCGCCAGCTTCCGCCGCCAGTTTTTATACTGATAACTGGTGCCCGGAATATTCACCGGCCCGGCCATATCCAGCCAGTCTTCCGGTTGCAGCCCCAACAGCGCACTGTTGCTGTCGGCGATATAACGCTGCATCCCACGGTTGAGTACCGACGTCATTGGCATACGCGACGCTTTATGTCCGGCACGCTGTGGCAAACAACCGTACTGATGAAGCGCATCAAGCAGCCCCTGTTTCGCCAGTTCGCGATCCTGGTACAACCCGCGCAAAACCACTTCATCCGGATAGAGCCCCAGCGTTTTACCGAGCGTCAAATCGCCGCTTTCCCAGTAGCCACGCAGGGTTGGAAGATCGTGCGTTGTCGCCACCGCCATTGACTGTTGCGGGTACGCCTGCGGCGCGCGGAACGTTTTTTCATGATCGTTTTCGAAGTAGAGCACTTTGTAAGAGTACACACTGCTGCTACGCAGTTTACCGACGATCTCCACCGGTACGGTTCCCAGATCTTCACCAATCACCATGCACTGATGACGCTGGCTTTCCAGCGCGAGAATGGCGAGCAGGTCATCGACCGGGTACTGCACATACGCGCCGTGATCCGCCGTTTCACCATACGGGATCCACCACAGACGCAGCATCGACATCACATGATCAATCCGCAGCGCACCGCAGTTTTTCATATTGGCACGCAGCAGATCGATAAATGGCGCATAAGCGCGGGCGTGGATCACATGCGGATCCATCGGCGGCAAGCCCCAGTTTTGCCCCAACGGGCCGAGAATATCCGGCGGCGCGCCAACGGATGCTTTCAGGCAATACAACTCGCGATCGCACCAGGTTTCTGCGCCACCTTCCGCCACACCCACGGCCAGGTCGCGGTACAAACCAATCGGCATCGCGTAACCCTGGCTGGTTTGCCAGCATTCGGCGAACTGGGTGTAAGCCAGCCATTGCAGCCAGAGGTAGAAATTGACCTCATCTTCATGCTCTTTGCAGAACGCTTTCACCTGCGGGCTGTTCGTATTCTGATACCCTTCCGGCCACACCGGCCAGCCCCAGCGCAGCACATCTTCTTTCACCTGATTAGCATGAATCGCATCGAACGCCGCCTGCCAGTAAAGGCTCTCGCCTTCCTGCTGCACAAAACGCTGGAACGCCACAGCCTGTTCATCGCTCTGCGCACGCTGGCGAAAGCGCTGCCACGCCATGCGCAATGCCTCCAGTTTCAGCGCAGTGACGGTGGCGTAATCCACCCATTGTGCATCGCGGGCGGCCTGTAGCGTTTCGCGCGTGGTGGGTAAATTCCACCACGCCTGCGCCTCTTCGCTGTCGCGGAAATCCGCCACCGCATTGACATCGATATAGATAACATTCAACCAGCGGCGCGATGATGGGCTGTACGGGCTGGCGCTTTCCGGGTTCGCCGGATAGAGCGCATGAATCGGGTTAAGCCCGATAAACGCACCGCCACGGCTGGCCACCTCGCCGAGCATCTTTTTCAGATCGCCGAAATCACCAATCCCCCAGTTACTCTCAGAACGCAGGGTGTAAAGCTGCACGCAGGCACCCCACAGTTTCTTACCGTCGAGCAGCGCCTGAGGTTCATAACACCGCGCTGGCGCGATGATCACCCGGCACTGCCAGTGTTGATTTTTCTGCGTCACGCTCAGCGTGTGATAACCCAGCGCCAGGCCAGCGGGCAGCGGCAAATTCGCCCCACCGCGCACCTCGCCCTGGTACTGCTTGCCCGTTTCCGTGGTGAGTTGCCACTGGAAATCACCTTTACCAACAACCGGCAGCACCTTTTTCTTGCCATGGATAAACACCTGTACCACGGGCACCGGCGGCGCACTGGTTGCCACCGCAGGCGCCGGATGCATCGCATCCAGCAAACGCTGCTTGGTTTTCACGGTAATGGATTGCGGTTTACCGTGCGCATTGATGTAGTTCGGGCTGATCCCCGCCGCCAGCGCGGCCTGTTCCAGACGTTTACTCTCCATCACCCTTCCTTAGCGTTTCGCCTGCCAGATACGGGTTTGATAATCGCGGATCGAACGGTCGGAGCTGAACATACCGCAGCGCGCGGTGTTCAGGATTGCGGCACGCGTCCAGGCTTCCTGGTCACGGTAGAGCACATCGACACGTTTTTGCGCGGCTACGTAATCGGCGAAATCCGCCAGCACCAGATACGGGTCGCCGCCCTGCTTGCCGAGACTGTGCAGCATCTGGTCGAAGGCATGTTTATCGCCATCGCTGTATTTACCGCTTTCCAGCTCTTTCAGTACCGCATCAAGTTGCTTGTCTTTTTTGCGCCACTTCAGCGGGTCGTAACCTTTCGCTTTCAGCGCTTTCACCTGCTCAACGGTGTTACCGAAGATAAAGATATTCTCCTCGCCCACCTGTTCGGCAATCTCGACGTTGGCACCGTCCAGCGTACCGACGGTTAACGCGCCATTCAGTGCCAGCTTCATGTTGCCGGTGCCGGAGGCTTCTTTACCGGCCGTGGAGATCTGCTCGGAAACATCCGCCGCCGGAATCAATTTTTCCGCCGCCGATACACAATAATCCGGCAAGAAAACGACCTTCAGCTTGTCGCCAATGCTGGCATCGTTATTAATCACTTCCGCCACTTTATTAATGGCATAGATAATGTTTTTCGCCAGGTAGTAACCCGGCGCGGCCTTCGCACCAAACAGGAACACGCGCGGTACACGGTCAGCTTGCGGGTTTTCGCGGATCTCTTTATACAGCGCGATAATATGCAGCAAACCAAGATGCTGGCGTTTGTACTCATGCAAGCGCTTGATTTGGATATCAAACAGCGCGTGCGGATTGATTTCGATGCCGGTACGCGCTTTCACAAACGCCGCCAGTTGTTGTTTGTTGTGCTGTTTTATCTCGCGGTACTGTTTACGGAACGCCGCGTCGTCGGCGTATTTCTCCAGGTTAATCAACTGGTCGAGATCGTTGGCCCACTCTTTTTTCAGCGTCTTATCAAGCAACGCAGCCAGCTGCGGGTTGCACTGTTTAATCCAGCGGCGCGGAGTGATGCCATTGGTGACGTTATGGAATTTGCCCGGCCACAACTGGTGGTATTCCGGGAACAGATCTTTTACCACCAGATCCGAGTGCAGCGCCGCAACGCCGTTGACCGCGAAACCGCCAACCACGCACAGGTTCGCCATGCGGACTTGCTTGTGATGCACTACCGCAAGTTTTTCCCACACCGCTTTGTCGCCCGGCCAGGTTTTCTCGACCAGCACTTTAAATTTGTCGTTGATCTGCTTGATGATTTGCATATGGCGCGGCAGCAGCGCTTTCACCAGCGTTTCGTCCCAGCGCTCCAGCGCTTCTGGCATCAACGTATGGTTGGTATAGGCGAAAGTGCGGCTGGTGATCGCCCACGCATCATCCCAGCCCAGCTGATGTTCATCGATCAGCACACGCAGCAGCTCCGGTATGGCGATGGTCGGGTGCGTATCGTTGAGTTGAATGACTTCATAGTCCGGCAGTTGCGCCAGCTTGCGTCCGGCCAGGTGATGGCGGCGCAAAATATCGGCCACCGAGCAGGCGCACTGGAAATATTGCTGCATCAGACGCAGCTTTTTGCCTGCCTGATGGTTGTCATTCGGGTAGAGCACTTTGGTAAGTTTTTCCGCATCAATACCCGTTTGTTCGGCACGCAGGAAATCACCATCGTTAAATTTAGTGAGATTAAACGGATGCGCGTGGGTCGCCTGCCACAGACGCAGCGGCTGAGTGACACCATTGCGATAACCGATAACCGGCAGATCCCAGGCTTCGCCTGCAATCGTGAAAGCCGGTTGCCAGTGGCCTTCTTTGCTGACTTTCCCGCCAATGCCCACCTGCACATCTAATTGCTCGTTATGGCTAAACCACGGATAGCTACGGCGATGCCAGTCGTCCGGCGCTTCGTGTTGTTGCCCGTCAACAAAAGACTGGCGGAACAAGCCGTATTGATAGTTCAGACCGTAACCAGTGGCCGACTGACCAACGGTGGCCATCGAATCGAGGAAACAGGCCGCCAGGCGCCCTAAACCACCGTTGCCGAGCGCTGGATCGATCTCCTCTTCCAGCAGGTCGGTGAGGTTGATGTTGTGGTGTTGCAGCACCTCGCCAACGTCCTGATACCAGCCCAGATTCAACAAGTTGTTGCCGGTCAGGCGACCAATCAAAAACTCCATGGAGATATAGTTGACGTGGCGCTGATTTTTCGCCGTTTTCGGTGCGGGCTGCGCCGCCAGCAATTCCGCCAGCGCACCGCTGACCGCTTGCCACCACTGACGGGTTGTCATGTCGCTCGCGGCCTGAACCCCAAAACGCTGCCACTGGCGCGTAAGAGCCGTTTCAAATTCCGCTTTATTAAACGTTGGCTTTGACATAAAGAATCCGGGTCCTGTAATGAAGTAAATCGACGTTTGCGCTAGTGTGCCTGGCTCAACAGGTGACTTCCTCATCCTGCCAGGGATTAGCCGGGGAGGAGTAGCGGGGATGAGCGAAAAGTGTGATCGCCGCCACCTAAAGGTAGCGTCTTTTTTGAACATTACTCAATCAAAAAAGCAGCAACAGAAGATGAGAAATTCCGCATGCGGGCAGGAAAAATGAAATGTCGTTTCGGAGAGAATAACTATTGCTGACCGGTGAAAATTTAGCGAAATAATATTTCGCTGAGCGGAATTGTTCGTTTTTTGCTATTTGTGCGTTTATGTCAGCCAATGTCTTAATATTTCTAATAAAGACCTTATAGTTGCCAATAGTATTTAATAACCCGGTCTGCATCGCCCGCCAGTCCTGGCTCCCCCTCTTTTGCCATTATTGTGCTTTCTTTATTCACGACATAAATAGAAATGTGACATGGTGCAAATTCACAATCGCCAGATTCGGACATAACTTGCAATATTTCTTCATCTGGCCGACCTTATTACTATTAATTACGAAGCGCAAAAAAAATCGTCCCCTCCGTTTTTCGCACAGTGAAGTGATAACTATGTTGATTCCGTCCAAATTAAGTCGCCCGGTTCGTCTCGACCACACGGTGGTGCGGGAACGGCTGCTGGCTAAACTTTCCGGCGCCAACAATTATCGGCTTGCGCTGGTAACCAGCCCTGCGGGTTACGGCAAAACCACGCTCATTTCGCAGTGGGCGGCAGGTAAGAACGACGTTGGCTGGTATTCGCTGGATGAAGGAGACAACCAGCAAGAACGCTTTGCCAGTTATTTTATCGCCGCCGTCCAGCAGGCGACGGGCGGGCACTGCGTCAGCAGTGAAGTGATGGCGCAAAAGCGCCAGTACGCCAGTCTGCCGTCACTCTTTTCACAGCTGTTTATTGAGCTGACCGAATGGCAGCGCCCGTTGTATCTGGTGATTGATGATTACCATCTCGTCACCAACCCGGTCATTCACGATGCGATGCGCTTTTTCTTACGCCATCAGCCAGAAAACCTGACGCTGATTGTGCTGTCGCGCAACTTGCCGCAGTTAGGCATCGCGAATCTTCGTGTGCGCGAGCAGTTGCTGGAAATTGGCAGCCACCAGCTTGCCTTTACCCACCAGGAAGCCAAACAGTTCTTTGACTGTCGCCTGACCTCACCTATTGAAGCGGCAGAGAGCAGCCGCCTGTGCGACGACGTGGCCGGTTGGGCAACGGCGCTCCAGCTTATCGCGCTTTCTGCCCGGCAAAATCACAGCGCACCGCACCAGTCTGCGCGCCGTCTGGCGGGCATTAACGCCAGCCATCTTTCGGATTATCTGGTTGATGAAGTGCTGGATAATGTCGATGTTGATACCCGTCATTTCCTGCTGAAAAGCGCGCTGCTGCGTTCGATGAACGATGCGCTGATTGTGCGCGTGACCGGCGAAGAGAACGGGCAGATGCGGCTGGAAGAGATTGAGCGCCAGGGCCTGTTCCTGCAACGGATGGACGATTCCGGCGAATGGTTTAGCTACCATCCGCTGTTTGGCAACTTCCTGCGCCAGCGCTGCCAGTGGGAACTGGCGACAGAGTTACCGGATATTCACCGCGCGGCGGCGGAAAGCTGGATGGCGCAAGGCTTCCCGAGCGAAGCTATTCACCATGCGCTAGCGGCGGGCGATGGCATTATGCTGCGCGATATTCTGCTGCATCACGCCTGGGGGCTATTCAACCACAGCGAGCTGAGTGTGCTGGAAGAGTCGCTGAAAGCGCTGCCGTGGGAAAGCCTGCTGGAAAACCCTCGCCTGGTGCTGTTACAAGCCTGGCTGATGCAAAGCCAGCACCGCTACAGCGAAGTGAACACCCTGCTGGCGCGCGCCGAACAGGAGATGACCACGCAAATGGACGCCTCGCTGCATGGCGATTTCAACGCGTTGCGCGCGCAGGTCGCCATCAACGATGGTGATCCGGTGGAAGCCGAACGGCTGGCGATGGTGGCGCTCGAAGAGTTGCCGCTGGCAAATTACTACAGCCGCATTGTGGCCACCTCGGTTCACGGCGAAGTGTTGCACTGCAAAGGCGAGTTAACTAATTCGCTGTCGGTTATGCAGCAAACCGAGCAGATGGCGCGTCGCCACGATGTCTGGCACTACGCGTTGTGGAGCCTTATTCAGCAAAGCGAAATTCTGTTCGCCCAGGGCTTCCTGCAAGCGGCCTGGGAGATGCAAGAGAAGGCTTTCACGCTTATCCGTGAGCAGCATCTTGAACAACTGCCGATGCATGAATTTTTACTGCGCATCCGCGCGCAACTGTTGTGGGCGTGGGCGCGGCTGGACGAGTCCGAAGCGGCGGCACGCCAGGGTATGGAGGTGCTTTCCGCCCTGCAACCGCAGCAGCAGTTGCAGTGTCTGGCGTTGCTGGTGCAAAACTCGCTGGCGCGTGGCGATCTCGATAATGCCCGTAGTCACCTGCACCGGCTGGAAAACTTGCTCGGCAATGGTCAGTACCATAGCGACTGGGTGTCGAACGCCGACAAAGTGCGGGTGATCTACTGGCAAATGACCGGCGATAAAAAAGCGGCGGCTCAATGGCTGCGCCAGACGCCTAAACCAGAATTTGCCAATAACCACTTCCTGCAAAGCCAGTGGCGTAATATTGCCCGCGCGCAGATCCTGCTTGGTGATTTCGACCCGGCTGAGATGGTGCTTGAAGAGCTAAACGAAAACGCGCGCAGCCTGCGTCTGATGAGTGATATCAACCGTAACCTGTTGCTGTTGAACCAGCTTTACTGGCAGGCGGGACGTAAAAATGACGCGCAGCGGGTGTTGCTGGAGGCCTTACAACTGGCTAACCGCACCGGATTTATCAGCCACTTCGTGATTGAAGGTGAAGCGATGGCGCAGCAGTTGCGTCAGTTAATTCAGCTCAACACGCTGCCGGAGCTGGATCAGCACCGCGCCCAGCGCATTCTGCGCGACATTAATCAGCATCATCGACATAAGTTCGCGCATTTTGACGAGAACTTTGTCGAACGGCTGCTAACTCACCCGGAAGTACCGGAACTGATCCGCACCAGCCCGCTGACCCAGCGCGAATGGCAGGTGCTGGGGCTGATTTATTCTGGCTACAGTAATGAACAGATTGCGGGCGAACTGGCTGTCGCGGCGACGACCATTAAAACCCATATCCGCAACCTCTATCAGAAACTCGGCGTCGCCCATCGCCAGGATGCGGTTCAGCATGCGCAGCAGTTGCTGAAGATCATGGGCTACGGGGTGTAAAAACCGCCGCAAGGCGGTTTAGCACAGCTCCAGTTGCACATTGTTGCTGGTAATCACCTGCACCACGCTGGCGGGTGGCATGGTATCGGTGTAAACCGCGTCCACCATGCTAATACTGCCCATATTGACCATCGCGTTGCGGCCAAACTTCGAGTGATCCACCACCAGCATCACATGCCGCGAGTTTTCAATAATCGCCCGTTTGGTGCGCACTTCATGGTAATCAAACTCCAGCAATGAGCCATCGGCATCAATGCCGCTAATGCCGAGGATGCCGAAATCGAGGCGGAATTGAGAGATAAAATCGAGCGTCGCCTCGCCCACAATCCCGCCGTCCCGGCTGCGTAACTCACCGCCCGCCAGAATCACCCGGAAATCGTCTTTTTTCATTAATGTATTGGCGACGTTCAGATTGTTGGTGACGATGCGTAAATCGCTGTGGTTGAGCAGCGCATGGGCGACCGCTTCCGGCGTGGTGCCGATATCAATAAACAGCGTGGCGCCGTTGGGAATCTGTTCCGCCACTTTGCGGGCGATACGCTCTTTTTCCGCCGTTTGTGTCGCTTTGCGATCGTGCCAGGAGGTGTTTTCCGAGCTCGATGGCAGCGCCGCGCCGCCGTGATGACGCAAAATTTTATTTTGATCCGCCAGATCGTTCAGATCGCGGCGAATCGTTTGTGGACTAACGGAAAATTGCTCGACTAACTCTTCGGTACTGACGTATCCCTGCTGTTTAACCAGTTCAATAATTGCGTCATGACGCTGTGTTTGTTTCATGAATTGTCCCTGGATAATTATGTTCGTTTTCGCACATTTTTCGTGTCGACCAGCGCCATCGCCAGCCCAATCACCATCCCCGCCGTGTGCGCGCCGTTAGCAATCGCGAAACCGGTCAAACCAAACCACTCCGCCACCATCAGCACAACGGTGAAGATAAACAATCCGTTAGGTAACGCAATCTGCGATTCCGGGTCACGTAAACCGCGCAGCCAGACATAGCCAATCAGCGCATAAACCACGCCGGATAAGCCGCCAAACCACGGACCAGTAAGCTGGTGCTGCACAAAACCGCTCAATAAAGCGCTAATGAGGGTGATGACCACCAGTTTTCCGGTGCCCAGACGTTTTTCAACCACGCCGCCAAGATACCACCACCAGAAAAGGTTGAAGATGATATGCACCAGCGAAAAGTGCATTACCGCATGGGTAAAGTAGCGCCAGACTTCAAACTGCACGCTTGCGTCCCACGGCCAGGCAAGCCACATCATCACCGTTTGATCGCCGATGATGCTCATCATCACAAACACCACGACGCACAGCGCCGACATCAGCAACGTTAATGGCCCGCCGCGCTCACGCAGCGCCGCCCGCAGCGGAAAGCGGCGATAGTGCAAGCCGCTATCGATTTGCCCGGATTGCCAGCTCGCCGCCAGATAACGCGGGTCACCGGGGTTTTCCATAAAACGCGCCAGTTCGCTGCGCACGCGCTCCGCCTGGCTTTCATCTGCCAGCCAGACATCGCTTTGCTGATGGTGTTGAAGGGTGAGGATCACACCCTGGGTCTGCATATAATCAACAAACGCCTGGGCGACGCGAGGGTTGGAAAAAGAGGTAATCATCAACATGGCAGGCGTCGTTTAGTCCCTACAAAAAAAGACAGTATACCGAAGACGAGCGCAATGCCTACAGCGCGCCGTGCATCACTTCAGACGGAAAGTGGCGATGCCAGGCGTCGAAACCGCCATCCACGCTGTAGACCTGATCGTAGCCCTGCTGCAATAAATATTGCGCAGCACCTTTACTGCTGTTGCCGTGATAGCACATCACCATCACCGGCGTTTCGAAGTCGTTATCACGCATAAACGCGCCCAGCGTGTCGTTGGTGAGATGAAACGCGCCTGGCGTATGCCCCATCGCAAAGCTCTGCGGGTCGCGAATATCCACCAGCACGGCCTGCTGCTGGTGCAATTTTTGGTGGGCTTCTTCTACGTTAATACACTCAAAGTGATCCATGACGTTCTCTTAATTGACACAGTTAATGGCTATCCTGCCGTCAAGTGTACGTCGTGACAGCGGGTTAGCGCCATTATGTTATGCATATCACTCTAAATTGTTTTTTTGATGTTACCAAAAGCGCGTTCCTTTGCTATTATGAGCGATATCGAACATTTTTGAGCTATAACGAAAGTGCATGAGGACAGCATGGAAACCAAAGATCTGATTGTGATAGGCGGGGGCATTAATGGTGCCGGTATCGCGGTTGACGCCGCAGGGCGTGGTTTGTCCGTGCTGATGCTGGAAGCACAGGATCTCGCCTGCGCGACATCCAGCAACAGCTCCAAATTGATTCACGGCGGCCTGCGCTACCTTGAACACTACGAATTCCGCCTGGTGAGCGAAGCGCTGGCCGAACGCGAAGTGCTGCTGAAAATGGCACCACACATCGCTTTCCCGATGCGTTTTCGTCTGCCGCACCGCCCGCACCTGCGCCCGGCGTGGATGATCCGTATTGGTCTGTTTATGTACGATCATCTGGGTAAACGCACCAGTTTGCCTGCATCGCGCGGTTTGCGTTTTGGCGCAGAATCGGTGCTGAAACCGGAAATCGTGCGCGGTTTCGAATATTCTGACTGCTGGGTGGACGATGCGCGTCTGGTACTCGCCAATGCGCAGATGGTGGAACAAAAAGGCGGTAAAGTGATGACCCGCACCCGCGCCACCAGCGCACGCCGTGAAAACGGCATGTGGATTGTTGAAGCGGAAGATATCGACACCGGAGAAAAATTTAGCTGGCAGGCGCGCGGTCTGGTTAACGCCACCGGCCCGTGGGTGAAAGAGTTCTTTGATGACGGTATGCATCTGCCATCCCCTTACGGCATCCGTCTGATCAAAGGCAGCCATATTGTGGTGCCGCGAGCACACGCGCAAAAACAGGCGTATATCCTGCAAAACGAAGATAAGCGTATTGTCTTTGTGATTCCGTGGATGGATGAGTTTTCGATTATCGGCACCACGGACGTGGAGTATAAAGGCGATCCGAAGCACGTGGAGATCGACGAAAACGAGATCAATTACCTGCTGAAAGTCTATAACGGTCACTTCAAGAAACAGCTAAGCCGCGAGGATATTGTGTGGACTTACTCCGGCGTACGCCCGCTGTGCGATGACGAATCCGATTCGCCGCAGGCTATCACGCGTGACTACACGCTGGATATCCACGACGAAAACGGCAAAGCACCGCTGCTCTCCGTGTTTGGCGGCAAGTTGACCACTTACCGCAAGCTGGCCGAACATGCGCTGGAAAAACTGACGCCGTACTACAAAGGTATTGGTCCGGCATGGACAAAAAGCTGTGTGTTACCAGGCGGGGATATTGCAGGCGACCGCGATGATTACGCCGCCAAATTGCGCCGCCGTTATCCGTTTATCAGCGAATCGCTGGCGCGCCACTATGCCCGCACTTACGGCAGCAACAGCGAACTGATACTGGCGAATGCCACCAGCCTGGAAGCGTTAGGCGAGCATTTCGGCCACGAACTGTATGAAGCCGAATTGCGTTACCTGGTCGAACACGAATGGGTCAGACGCCTGGACGACGCGATCTGGCGTCGCACCAAACTCGGCATGTGGCTGAATGCGGAAGAGCAGTCGCGCGTGGCGCAATGGTTAACCCGTCATCATAAAACGGAACTGTCGCTGGCGTCGTAACAGAATCCGCTTCTCCCCAGCGGGAGAATGGCATTGCAATAGAAGAAATCTCTCCCAACCGGGAGAGTGGCATCGCAAGAGAAGAAACCTCTCCCAACGGGAGAGCGGCATTGCGAGAGAAGAAACCTCTCCCAACCGGGAGAGGTTTTTTATTACAGCCGAACCGGTTTGATATGCCAGATATAATCAGCATATTCCTGAATGGTGCGATCCGATGAAAAGTACCCCATATTGGCGATGTTGCGCATCGCTTTATTAGTCCACTCTTCCGGGTGTCGATAAAGCTCATCCACTTTTTCCTGGCAGTCGATATAGCTTCGGAAATCTGCCAGTACCTGATAATGGTCGCCAAAGTTAATCAAGGAATCGACGAGATCGCGGTAGCGCCCGGGTTCCTGCGGGCTGAATAAGCCAGTGGCGATTTGCGTCAGCACCTGATGTAACTCTTCATCTTTCTCGTAGTATTCACGCGGCTTATAGCCCTTGCGCCGCAGCGCTTCGACTTCATCCGCCGTGTTACCGAAGATAAAGATATTCTCTTCGCCAACGTGCTCTTGCATCTCAACATTCGCGCCATCCAGCGTGCCAATCGTCAGCGCACCGTTGAGGGCAAACTTCATATTACTGGTGCCGGATGCTTCCGTGCCCGCCAGTGAAATCTGCTCGGAAAGATCCGCCGCCGGAATAATAACCTGCGCGAGACTGACGCTGTAATTGGGGATAAAGACCACTTTCAGTTTGTCACCAATCTGCGGATCGTTGTTGATCACCTGCGCGACATCGTTGATCAGATGGATAATATGTTTCGCCATGTAGTAAGCAGACGCGGCCTTACCGGCGAAGATATTGACGCGCGGCACCCACTGCGCCGTGGGATCGGCCTTGATGCGGTTATAGCGAACAATAACGTGCAACACGTTCATTAGCTGGCGCTTATATTCATGAATGCGTTTGATCTGCACATCGAACAGCGCTTTCGGGTTCACTACCACATTAAGTTGCTGGGCGATAACGACCGCCAGCCGCTTTTTATTCTCCAGCTTCGCCTGGCGCACCGCCTGGTTCACCGTCGGGTAATCAATATGCTGCTCCAGCTCGCTCAACTGACTGAGATCGGTACGCCATGTGCGGCCAATATTTTCATCCAGCACATGCGAAAGCGACGGGTTCGCCAGCGCCAGCCAGCGCCGCGGCGTCACGCCGTTAGTAACGTTGAGAAAACGCATCGGGAAGATTTCTGCGAAATCGGCAAACAGCGACTGCACCATTAAATTGGAATGCAGCTCGGAAACGCCATTCACTTTATGGCTCACCACCACCGCCAGCCAGGCCATACGCACCCGGCGTCCGCTGGCTTCGTCAATAATCGACGTGCGGCTCAACAAATCGGTGTTATTCGGGTGCTGTTCCTGCAAGGTTTTGAGGAAATAATCATTAATCTCAAAGATGATTTGCAGATGGCGCGGCAAAATTTTACCCAGCATGTCTACCGGCCAGGTCTCCAGCGCCTCACTCATCAGCGTGTGGTTGGTGTAAGAGAAGACCTGACAGGTCACCTCAAAGGCGTCATCCCATTCGAATTTATGTTCGTCAATGAGCAGACGCATCAGCTCAGGAATCGACAGCACCGGGTGGGTGTCGTTGAGGTGAATGGCGATTTTATCTGCCAGATTGCTAAAAGTCTGGTGCAGCTGATAGTGGCGGCTGAGGATATCCTGCACCGTCGCGGAGACCAGGAAGTACTCCTGACGCAGACGCAACTCACGACCGGAGTAGGTTGAATCATCCGGGTAGAGGACGCGGGAGACGTTTTCCGAGTGGTTTTTATCTTCCACGGCGGCAAAGTAGTCACCCTGATTGAATTTGCCGAGGTTGATTTCACTACTCGCCTGCGCGTTCCACAAACGCAGCGTGTTAGTCGCGTCGGTATCGTAGCCGGGGATAATCTGATCGTAGGCAACCGCCAGGATCTCTTCGGTTTCAACCCAGCGGCTCTTTCTGCCTTCCTGCTGAATGCGCCCACCAAACCGCACTTTGTAGCGCGTGTTGTGGCGTTTAAACTCCCACGGGTTGCCGTATTCCAGCCAGTAATCCGGCGACTCTTTCTGCCGCCCGTCGACGATGTTCTGCTTGAACATCCCGTAGTCGTAACGAATGCCATAGCCGCGACCGGGCAATCCCAGCGTCGCCAGCGAATCCAGGAAGCAGGCCGCCAGTCGACCCAGCCCGCCGTTACCAAGGCCGGGGTCGTTCTCTTCATCAATCAGCTCTTCAAGATCGAACCCCATTTCATCCAGCGCATTTTTCACATCGTCATAGATACCGAGTGAGAGCAAGGCGTTAGAAAGGGTACGACCAATCAGAAACTCCATCGATAAGTAGTAAACCTGACGCACTTCCTGAGAGAGCTGCGCACGGGTGGAACGCAGCCAGCGCTCCACCAGCCGATCGCGCACGGCAAACAGCGTGGCGTTCAGCCATTCGTGGCGATTGGCGACAGCCGGATCTTTACCGATGGTGAACATCAGTTTGTAGGCAATCGAATGTTTTAACGCCTCAATACTTAACGTAGGTGAAGCATAAGTAAAAGGTGCATTCATATAAGTGATTCCTGGAAAACTATTTCAACCGAAAGTAAAGATCGCGGTATGACTGCGCGGCGACCTGCCAGCTAAAATCCATCGCCATCGCCTGACGTTGCACAAAACGCCAAAGCGATGGACGGGACCACAACACGAAAGCACGCCTGATGGCCCTAAGCAGCGACCAGGCATTACTATCTTCAAAGACAAAACCGCTGGCGACGCCATCCGCCAGGTTTTCCAGCGAACTGTCGGAAACCGTATCCGCCAGCCCGCCCGTGCGGCGCACTAATGGCAGCGTGCCGTACTTGAGGCCATACAATTGCGTCAGGCCGCAGGGTTCAAAGCGGCTCGGCACCAGAATCACATCCGCCCCGCCCATAATGCGGTGCGAGAACGCTTCGTGGTAACCAATCTGCACCCCCACCTGCCCGGAGTGTTCCGCGGCGGCGGCGAGGAACCCTTCCTGCAACACCGGATCGCCCGCGCCGAGTAGCGCCAGTTGACCACCCTGCTCCAGCAGCCCAGGCAAGGCTTCGAGCACCAGATCCAGCCCTTTCTGGCTGGTCAGGCGGCTCACCACCGCAAACAACGGAACTTTGTCGTTCACTTTCAGCCCCATCGCCACTTGCAACTGGCGTTTGTTTTCCGCTTTTTCTTCCAGCGTATCGCGCGTGTAGCGCGCACCGAGCAGCAAATCGGTGGCCGGATCCCAAATTTTTTCATCCACGCCATTGAGGATGCCGCTCAGGCGACCTTCCTGTTGACGCTGGCGCAACAACCCTTCCATGCCATAAGCGAACTGCGGTTCGGTGATCTCACGCGCGTACGTCGGGCTGACGGCGGTAATATGGTCCGCGTAATACAACCCCGCCTTGAGAAACGAAATCTGTCCGTTGAACTCCAGCCCGTGCATATTAAAGAACGACAATGGCAGTTCGATGTCATTCATATGCTGTGCATAAAACATGCCCTGATAGGCTAGGTTATGCACCGTAAACACCGACTTGGCCGGATGCCCCTTCGCCGCCAGGTACGCCGGTGCCAACCCTGCATGCCAGTCGTGCGCGTGCACCACATCCGGGCGCCAGAATGGATCAAGTCCGCTGGCCATTTCGCTGCCGACCCAACCAAGTAACGCAAAACGTAGTACGTTGTCGGTATAGGCGAACAAATTCGTGTCGTGATAGGGACTCCCGGGCCGATCGTACAGATGCGGCGCATCGATCATGTAAATCCCCACCCCGTTGAAGTGACCGAATAACAGCGAAATGTGGCCGGCAAACGTCTCACGCCGGGACACCACTTTCGCATCGCTCACACCACGACGAATATCAGGGAACGCAGGTAACAGAACGCGAGTATCAACACCACCGGCAATTTGTGCCGCAGGCAACGCGCCAATCACGTCTGCCAGACCCCCGGTCTTCAGCAACGGAAACATCTCAGAACATACATGTAAAACCTGCATTATCGCTCCTGTTCAAAACCCGTTGGCCTTGACGCCAGAAAGGGGGAAACAGCGCGCGGACCCCTTCCGCGCAAGGTTATAATCAGATGCTTTCAGCTTTTAATTTGCGCAACATTTCTCGTGTGACCAACACAATGCCTTCTTCGGAACGGTAGAAGCGACGCGCATCTTCTTCCGCATTTTCACCAATCACCGTGCCTTCCGGTATCACACAGCCTCTGTCGATAATGCAGCGATGGAGGCGACAGGAACGCCCCACCCACACTTCCGGCAGCAAGACCGAAGAGTCGATATTGCAGAATGAGTTGACGCGCACGCGGTAGAACAACACCGACTGCACAACAACCGATCCTGAAATAACGCAACCGCCGGAAACCAGCGAGTTCAACGTCATGCCGTGGCTGCCCGACCTGTCCTGGACGAATTTCGCCGGGGGTAAAGATTGATTATAGGTACGGATAGGCCAATTTTGATCGTACATGTCCAGTTCCGGCATCACCGAGGCTAAATCCAGGTT
Source organism: Kosakonia sp. SOY2 (assembly GCF_027109175.1). Lineage (NCBI taxonomy): Bacteria > Pseudomonadati > Pseudomonadota > Gammaproteobacteria > Enterobacterales > Enterobacteriaceae > Kosakonia > Kosakonia sp. SOY2. Next base: position 307,113 of record NZ_JAPVXH010000003.1, on the reverse strand, counting down.
CGTTTTCCAGTAGGCTTCGAGCGTGCCGACATCCCGCCAGTATGGCCCAGCATCAGGATCGGACTGCACGCAGGACAACGGGAAAGGGTGCGCATACGCCATGCCAGACTTCACTATCTGCGGAATGATGTCCTTACCAAAATCATGGCTGGAATTTTCATTCTCATCGTCCTGCTCCAGCAGGTCGTACAGATACTCCGCATCAAAAATATAGATCCCCATGCTGGCCAGCGCCTTGCTGTCGTCACCTGGCATACAGGGCGGCGACGCGGGTTTCTCTACGAAGTCGATTATTTTGTCGTTCTCATCAACGGCCATTACGCCAAAAGCGGTGGCTTCATGTACGGGCACCGGCAGGCAGGCAACGGTGCAGCGCGCCTCTTTTTCCACATGGTCAATCAGCATGCGCGAGTAGTCCTGCTTGTAGATGTGATCGCCCGCCAGGATGACGATGTACTCCGCACGATAACGACGAATGATGTCGAGATTCTGCGTGACGGCATCTGCCGTACCGCGATACCAGTTTTCACCATGCACACGCTGCTGAGCGGGCAGCAGATCGACAAACTCATTCATCTCGTTATTAAAAAATGACCAGCCGCGCTGAATATGTTGAATCAGCGTATGCGACTGGTACTGCGTGATGACGCCAATTCGCCGAATGCCGGAGTTAATGCAGTTGGAAAGCGCGAAGTCGATGATGCGGAACTTGCCACCGAAGTGAACCGCCGGTTTGGCGCGTTTTTTGGTTAAATCTTTCAGACGCGTCCCCCGGCCGCCCGCCAGGATCAGGGCAACAGATTTTAGCGGCAACTGGCGCGCCAGCATTGTTGGGTCGTTCTTATCTAATCTCACCATGACTAACTCCTTTTTTATGACCGCTGAAATACGCACACTCCATGCGCGGGCCCGTGCCAGACAGAGACGATGACCGGATTGTCCTCTCCGGCAAAAGGCGGAATGGCGCACCATTCACCTGCGGGTAAAGCCATTTCTGCAACTTCTGCGGTGGCATTAAGGGTGATTAACACGCTGTCAGATAACAGGATCTGTAAGCGGTGCACCCCGTTTTGCCACGCCTGCGGCGTTAGCTGTTGCCCTTCGTCATTTAACCAGGCGACGTTGCCGTCACCCTCTTCCCACCACGCGTCACGCGTGAGCGCAGGAATACGCTGGCGCAAATGGATAAGCGCGGCGGTAAAAGTCACCAGCCCGCTATCCACCTGGCTCCAGTCAAGCCAGGTTAATGCGTTATCCTGGCAATAAGCATTGTTATTGCCGTGCTGGCTATGCCCCATTTCGTCGCCCGCCAGCAACATCGGCGTACCTTGCGAAAGCAGTAACGTGGTTAATAGCGCGTGCATGCTCGCACGCCGTCTTTCAATCACATCAAGGCTGCCACCGAGTCCTTCTGTTCCATGGTTAAAACTGTGATTACTGTTGGTGCCGTCGCGGTTGTCTTCGCCATTAGCTTCGTTGTGTTTATGGTCAAAAGAGACACAATCCCGCAGCGTAAAACCGTCATGCGCGGTGATCAGATTGACCGAGGCCGATGGCAGACGACCATCGCGTTTGAACACATCGCTGGAAGCGGCAAAGCGCCCGGCGAACTCCCCTAATGAGAGGGATTGTTCGAGCCAGAAACGGCGCGTCGCATCGCGGAAATGATCGTTCCACTCGGCAAAAGGCGGCGGATAGTTCCCCACCTGATAACCACCGGGACCGATATCCCACGGCTCGGCAATCAGCTTCAGAACGCGCAACAGCGGGTCGTTTTTAATGGCGTTAAACAGCGGTGCCTGCTGGCTGAATTCCGGGGTGCGTCCCATCACCGAGGCCAGATCAAAGCGGAAACCATCCACATGAAAGGTTTCGACCCAGTACCGCAGACAGGCATGTGCGTAATCCACCACATCGCCGTTATTCAAATTCAGCGTGTTACCGCAGCCGGTCCAGTTGTGGTAATCGCCATCCTCACGAGTCCAGTAATAACTTCGGTTGTCGATACCGCGCAGGGAAAAAGTCGGTCCGTCGAGATCGCTTTCGGCGCTATGGTTGAGGACAATATCGAGGATCACTTCGATGCCCGCCCGATGCAGCGCTTTTACCGCATCGCGAAACTCATTAATTGCCTGCGCCGGGTTACTGGCGTAGCGGGGTTCCAGCGCAAACAGCGCCAGCGGGTTATAACCCCAGTAATTAGACAGCCCCAGCCGCTGCAGGCGCGGCTCGCTGGCAAAATGCGCGACAGGCAATAATTCCAGCGCGGTGATCCCCAGTTGTTTAAACCAGTTGATCATCACCGGGTGGCCCAGCGCCTTGTAGGTGCCGCGTATTTCCTGCGGCAGCGCCGGGTGCAACCACGTCAGCCCTTTGACATGTGCTTCGTAAATAACGGTGTTACCCCAGGGGATGCGCGGCGGCGCATCCTCTTCCCAGTCATAGTTGTCATGCACCACTACGCTGCGTAAGCCGAGCGCGGCGTTATCGTGGGGATCCGGCGCGTCATAACCGCCGTGAAACAGCGGGTTGTCGAGCGTTTCGCCTTCAACACGCCGCGCACAAGGGTCGAGCAGTAATTTGGCCGGGTTAAAACGGTGCCCGCGAGCGGGCTCCCACGGGCCGTGAACACGGTAGCCATAATGCAAGCCAGGCTTCGCCCCTGCCAGAAAACCGTGCCAGATATTGCCGGTGCGGCCAGGTAAGTCGACACGCTGTTCATTACCTTCATCATCGAACAGGCACAGCTCCACGCGCTCTGCATGGGCGGAAAACAGCGTAAAGTTCACGCCGTCTCTTTGCACATGTGCGCCGTGAGGTGTCGCTTTTCCGGCCGTCAGCTTGCTCATTCGCCCTCCCGCACCAGCCAGATAGTCGCCAGCGGCGGTATGGTCAACAGCAGAGAGTGTTCACGTCCGCGATTAGCGATCGCGTCGCTGTGTACCACGCCGCCATTGCCGGTGTTGCTACCGTGGTAATGCATTGAGTCGCTGTTCAGCTCTTCGCGCCAGCGACCCGGCTGATTGATACCAATGCGATAACCGGGGCGCGGGACAGGGGTAAAGTTGCTGACCACGATAATTTCATTGCCCTGCTTATCACGGCGCACAAAGGCAAACACCGAGGCTTCATGATCGTCCACCACCAGCCATTCAAACCCGTAGGGGTCAAAGTCCAGCTCGTGCAGCGCTTTGTGATGGCGATAAACCTGGTTCAAATCGCGCACCAGACGCTGCACGCCGTGATGCCAGTTATCACCGCCCTCCAGCAGGTGCCAGTCGAGGCTGGCATCGTGGTTCCACTCGCGCCCCTGCGCAAATTCGTTGCCCATAAACAGCAGCTTTTTACCGGGGAACGCCCACATCCAGGCGTAATAGGCGCGCAGATTGGCGAACTTTTGCCAGGCATCGCCGGGCATACGATCAAGAATGGATTTCTTGCCGTGCACCACTTCGTCATGGGAAAGCGGCAGGATAAAGTTTTCGGTGTAGTTATAGAGAATACCGAAGGTCATCTTGTCGTGGTGGTACTTGCGGTACACCGGATCAAGCTTCATATAATCCAGCGTGTCATGCATCCAGCCGAGGTTCCATTTGTACCAGAAGCCCAGCCCGCCCAGCGACGGCGGGCGCGACACGCCAGCGAAATCGGTAGACTCTTCCGCCATGCTGACGGAGCCGGGTGCTTGTTCACCGATAATGCGGTTGGTATTGCGCAAAAACTCAATCGCTTCCAGGTTCTCACGACCACCGTATTCATTGGGGATCCATTCCCCCTCTTTGCGGCTGTAGTCGCGGTAGATCATCGACGCCACCGCATCCACGCGCAGGGCGTCAATACCGAAGCGTTCAATCCAGTACAGCGCGTTACCAACCAGATAGTTGCTCACTTCCCGGCGACCATAGTTGTAAATCAGCGTGTTCCAGTCCTGGTGATAGCCTTCACGCGGATCGCTGTGCTCGTAGAGTTTGGTGCCGTCGAAATCCGCCAGACCAAAATCATCGGACGGGAAATGGCCCGGCACCCAATCGAGGATCACCCCTAAACCAGCCGCGTGCGCGGTGTGAATAAAGTGCAGGAAATCGTCGCGCGTACCAAAGCGGCGGGTTGGCGCGTACAAACCGGTAGGTTGATACCCCCAACTGCCATCGAACGGGTGCTCATTCACGGGCATCAACTCAAGATGGGTGAAGCCCATCCATTTCGCGTAAGGCACGAGCTGGTCCGCCAGCTCGCGGTAGCTGAGCCAAAAGTTGTTGTCGGTATGACGACGCCAGGAGCCAAGATGAACTTCATAGATACTGATTGGCGCATCGAATTCATTGGCGCGTTTGCGCTCTTCGCTCTGCGTTTTCTTGCCCGGCAAGCCGCAAATCAGCGACGCGCTGTCGGGCCGCATTTGCGCCTCAAACGCATAAGGATCAGCTTTGATACGCAGCTTACCTTGCGCATCAATCATCTCGAATTTGTAGAGCTGCCCATTGAGCGCACCGGGGATGAAAAGCTCCCAGATACCACTTTCCCGACGCAGGCGCATCGGGTGGCGGCGGCCATCCCAGTAGTTAAACTGCCCTACCACGGAGACGCGCTGCGCGTTCGGCGCCCAGACGGAGAAACGGGTACCCACCACGCCATCGACCGTATCGGCATGCGCTCCCAGCGTTTCGTAAGGCCGCATATGCGTGCCTTCGCTCAGCAGCCAGGCATCCATATCCTGGATTAACGGGCCAAAACGGTAAGGATCATCAATCAGATTTTGTTGGCCGTGCCAGATAACGGCGAACTGATAATAAAAAGGATTTTTACGGCGTTGCATCACGCCGCTAAAGAATCCCCTGGAATCCAGGCACTCCAGTTTTCCCACTTTGCGCCCGGTTTTCGGCTCGATAACCCACACTTCGGTGGCATCAGGCAGCAGCGCACGTACTTCCAGACCCGCTTCAGTCTGGTGCATCCCCAGCACCGAAAAAGGATCAGCAAAATGACCCGCAATAAGCGCGTTAATGACGTCTTTATCAACACGAACGGACATGGTTCTCATCCTGTTGTTGTGGCATCGCACCTTCCACCGTAGTAAGTCCGGTTGCGACACTTTTTTGACCTGAACGGCGCAGCACCAAATGTGCATCCTCTCTGCTCCGTCCCATCTTCAGGCAAGATGTTCCGACACCTTGTCTAAAGCATAGCCAACACTTTTCAACACTTGAGAAAATAAACACATCTGTGCTTCTTTCTGGCAAAAAAGCACAAAAAAAGGGCGCCGTAGCGCCCCTTGTGGTGGTGAACTCTGTTACGCCAGTTGGCGCAACATACGACGCAGCGGTTCGGCCGCGCCCCATAACAGCTGGTCACCAACGGTAAAGGCTGAGAGGAACTCCGGCCCCATGTTCAGTTTACGCAGACGACCAACCGGCGTGGTCAGCGTACCGGTGACGGCGGCAGGCGTCAGTTCGCGCATGCTGATTTCGCGATCGTTTGGCACCACTTTCGCCCACGGGTTATGCGCCGCCAGCAGCTCTTCGATAGTCGGAATCGACACATCTTTTTTCAGCTTGATGGTGAACGCCTGGCTGTGGCAGCGCAGCGCGCCGATGCGCACGCAAAGGCCATCGACCGGGATCACATTCGCGGTGTTGAGAATTTTGTTGGTTTCAGCCTGGCCTTTCCACTCTTCGCGGCTCTGGCCGTTATCAAGCTGTTTGTCGATCCACGGGATCAGGCTGCCCGCCAGCGGTACGCCAAAGTTATCGACCGGCAGCTCGCCGCTACGGGTCAGCGCGGTCACTTTACGTTCGATATCCAGAATCGCTGACGCCGGATCGGCAAGCTCGGCGGCAACATGGCTGTGCAACTGGCCCATTTGCGTCAGCAGTTCACGCATATGGCGCGCGCCGCCGCCGGATGCGGCCTGGTAAGTGGCAACTGATACCCACTCCACCAGATCGTTGGCAAACAGCCCGCCGAGCGACATCAGCATCAGGCTGACGGTGCAGTTACCGCCGACAAAGGTTTTCACGCCGTTGTTCAGGCCGTCGTTGATCACCGCCTGGTTAACCGGGTCGAGGATAATGATGGCGTCATCTTTCATGCGTAAAGAGGAAGCCGCGTCGATCCAGTAACCCTGCCAGCCGCTTTCACGAAGCTTTGGATAGATTTCGTTGGTATAATCGCCGCCCTGGCAGGTGACAATGATGTCGAGTGCCTTCAGCGCTTCCAGATTGAACGCGTCCTGAAGCGTGCCTGCTGTACTTCCGCCAAACGCGGGTGCAGCCTGCCCAAACTGGGAAGTGGAAAAGAAGACAGGGCGAATGGCGTCGAAATCGCGCTCTTCAATCATGCGCTGCATGAGAACGGAGCCGACCATTCCGCGCCAACCGATAAAACCAACATTTTTCATAGCGAAGTTCCTGCGAAGGTGTGTGCTGTGTATACGAACCAGTATCCCACTGGGAATAGCCACATTACAAAATGCAGCCAAAGTCGCAAGTGAAATTAATCAATGATCGCGAACGTATCAGAAATGCAGCTAATTACTGTAATTTTGCCGACTGCGTCAGGGATAAGAGTGAATGACTGATATCATCTCCGCCACCGTGTTGTTGATCCTGATTATGGATCCCCTGGGCAACCTGCCCATCTTTATGTCGGTACTGAAACACACCGAGCCGAAGCGCCGACGGGCGATCATGATCCGCGAGCTGCTCATTGCGCTGCTGGTGATGTTTATCTTCCTCTTCGCCGGGGAAAAAATCCTCGCGCTACTCAATTTACGCGCGGAGACGGTTTCTATCTCCGGCGGCATTATTCTGTTCCTGATTGCCATTAAGATGATTTTCCCCAGCGAATCCGGCAGCAGTTCTGGCCTGCCCGCTGGCGAAGAGCCGTTTATCGTCCCGCTGGCAATCCCGCTGGTGGCAGGCCCAACGCTGCTGGCAACGTTAATGCTGCTTTCCCATCAATATCCGAATCAAATGAGCCACCTGGTGATTGCGCTGCTGATTGCCTGGGGCGGCACGGTGGCTATTTTGTTGCAATCGTCGCTGTTTTTGCGCCTGCTCGGCGAGAAAGGGGTTAACGCACTGGAAAGGCTGATGGGTCTGATCCTGGTGATGCTCGCCACCCAGATGTTCCTGGATGGGATTCGGGTGTGGATGAAGGGGTAAAACGAACCTCTCCCGACGGGAGAGGGTTGGTAAACTTAGCTCAACAGTGAAAACGCAATCATCCCGATAATCGCACCGGTGGTGCCAAGGATGGTTTCCATCATGGTCCAGGTTTTCAGCGTTTGCGCTTCGGTTGCGCCGGTAAAACGGCCATACAGCCAGAAACCGGCGTCGTTCACGTGGCTTACCACAATCGAACCGCCCGCGATGCAGATGGAGAGTGCTGCCATCTGCGCGCCGTTGAAATGCAACTGTTCAATAACCGGCATTACCAGGCCGACAGCCGTCAGACAAGCAACCGTGGCGGAACCCTGAATAATGCGCACCGCGGCAGCCAGCACAAAACAGGTGATCGCGATAGGCAAGCCCATGCCGGTCAGCGCTTCGCCCAGTGCCGGGCCAACGCCGGAATCCACCAGCACTTGCTTGAACACGCCGCCCGCACCAATCACCAGCAGAATAATGCCCGCCGGTTGCAGCGCCTGACCGCAAATTTCCATCACGCGATCTTTCGGCATCCCCTGTCGCATCGCCAGGCCATAAATCGCCACCAGGCACGCAACGAGGATCGCGGTGAACGGGTGACCGATAAACTCCAGCCAGTCGTACAAATTGCTGCCTTCGGTAACGAAACGCGCGGCGATGGTTTTCATCCCCACCAGCACCAGCGGGAGCAAAATCAGCGACAGGCTGAAACCAAACGAGGGCATTTTGCCTTCGCCCAGATGCGGCTCGCTAATATCATCAGGAATGTGCAGCTCCACATGGCGGCTGATAAAGTTGCCCCATAGCGGACCGGCAATCAACATGCCCGGAATTGCCGCGCACAGGCCAATCAGGATCATCCAGCCGAAATCTGCGTGCATCTGCGATGCCAGCAGCATCGGTGCAGGCCCCGGTAGCAGGAACGCCGCGGCTGCCGCAACCCCTGCGAACAGCGGAATAACCAGTTTCACCAGGTTGGTGCCGGTATGGCGCGCCATAGAGAACGCCACGCTAATCAACAGCACAATCGCCACTTCAAAAAACAGCGGCAGCGCGCAAATCAGACCGGCGAGGCCAATCGCGTAATGCGCGCGACTGTGACCAAAGGATCGCAACATTTTGACGGCGATTTGGTCCACCGCGCCGGTCTCGTGAAGGATTTTGCCGAACATCGCGCCGAGCGCGACCACAATCGCCAGAAAGCCGAGCGTACCGCCCATCCCTTTTTCCATGGTCTGCGCGATTTTAATCAACGGCATCCCGGAAAAAAGCCCTGCGCCAATGGAAACCACCATCAAAGCAACAAAAGCGTGCATACGCGCTTTCATCACTAAAAACAGCAGCAGCAAAACCGAGCCTACTGCTGTTAAAACAAGCGTTAATGTACTCACTTAGCACTGCCTTTAGTAATGACTTCAATGGTGCTGGCAACAACACCCTCCAGCGGCTGGTCAATATCCACAACCAGAACATCCGGCTCATCCGCGCCCGGTTCTTGCAGCGCTTCAAACTGCGTTACCAACATTTGCGTTTTGAAGAAGTGCCCTTTACGCGCTTTCAGACGGCCTTCAATCACGTCGAAGTCGCCTTTCAGGTAGATGAACGAGAGGTTTGGGTTACCGTCGCGCAGCTGGTCGCGATAGTGTTTTTTCAGCGCCGAGCAAACAATCAGCGACACTTTGTTGGTGCGCTGCATAGCGAAAGCGGCGTCGTTCAGCGCCTGCAGCCACGGTTTGCGGTCATCGTCGTTCAGCGGTTCACCGGACGCCATTTTGGTGATGTTGCTGCGCGGATGGAGGAAGTCGCCGTCGAGAAACGCGGCATGTAACTGATGCGCCACTTCGCTGGCGACAGCGGATTTACCGCTGCCTGAAACGCCCATCAGAACATAAACGTGGTGATCAAGGTTAGTCGTGCTCAAGGGTAGCCCCCACTGGTGCAAGAGTGAATTGTTACGGGTAACTGTTATCGGTAACATTGTCCTGCTGGGGTAACGGAGAAGCAATATCCATTCGTGCCAGAGATAAATAAGTGTGAGCTAGCTCAAATTTGTCAGACTAAATAGATCCGCCCGGTGACAAAGTGAAACCTAAATCTAACATTTTCGGCGTAACTGACTCACCACGAACGCGCGCCAGTAAGCGTTCAGCGCCAATTCGCCCCATGCGTTCACGCGGCGTGAGCACGCTTGCCAGACGCGGCTCCATTACCTGGCCAATGTCGTGACCGTGGAACCCGGCGATTGCCATATCCTGCGGAATTTTCAGCCCCAGACGCTGGCACTCAAACGCCGCGCCAACGGCAAGGTCATCGTTAGTACAAAAAATTCCGTCAAGCTGAGGGTACTCGCGGCGCGCCTGGCGCATCAGTTCGATACCGGCGGTATAAGAGGAAGATTGCTCCACCATCACGCTGTACGGCGTTAAACCTGCCTCCAGCATCGCCTGCTCGTAACCCTTCTGTTTGATGATAGTACGTTCGTCCAGGCGTGCGCCGAGATAAGCAACCCGACGGTGGCCGCGCTCAATGATGGCGGTCGTTATCTGCCGCGCCGCTTCGAAGTTATCAAAGCCAACGGCGATATCGAGGCAAGGCGAGCGGCTGTCCATTAGCTCCACCACCGGAATCCCAGCAACTTCAATCATTTTCAGCGTGCGCGGGGTATGGGTACGTTCGGTAAGGATCAGGCCGTCAATGTTCCATGAGAGCATCGATTCCAGGCGCTCTTCTTCCATTTCGGCTTTGTAACCGTAGTGCGCCAGCATAGTTTGATACCCGTGCGCGTCGGTCACGCTTTCAATGCCGCGTAACACTTCGGCGAAAACCTGGTTGGTCAGGGAAGGGAGAAGCACACCAATCGCCCGGCTGGTGGCGTTGGAGAGAATATCGGGAGCCCGATTTGGAATGTAACCCAGTTCATCAAGCGCAGCAGCTATTTTGCCCCGTAACGCGACGGAAACTTGCTCCGGGTTACGCAAAAAACGGCTGACGGTCATTTTGGTCACGCCAACGCGATCGGCCACATCCTGAAGTACGGGTCTTTTCTTTTTCATCGTCCTGACATTTTTCTGAGTAAGAGATTTCCTCAGTTTATCACGGACAACGCGCAACCTTCCGGCCAAAACCAGGAGGTTGCGTCATTTATTTAACCAACATCATACCGGCGGCAGATCGAACAGCAGGATTTCACTGTCGCTATCGGCATGCACCGAGATAGCCTGCTCATCCCAAATGGCCAGACCATCGCTGGTGGTGGCTTTTGTCCCGTTGATAGTGACTTCGCCTTTCACCACCTGGATCCACACGCGGCGTTCAGCGGCAATCTGGTGTACAGACTGCTCATCTTTCAGCAGCGCCCAGCGGTAAAGCTCCATATCCTGATGCACTTTCAGCGAACCATCACGCGCATCCGGCGATAGCACCAGTTGTTTGCCCTGCACCGCATCAAAGCGACGCTGTTCATAGCGCGGCGTGATGCCGTTAGTTTCTGGAATGATCCAGATTTGATACAGGCGCAGACGGTCGGTTTTGCTCGGGTTGTATTCCGAGTGGCGCACCCCAGTACCGGCGCTCATAATCTGGAACTCGCCCGCAGGAACCTGTTCTTTGTTGCCCATGCTGTCCTGGTGTTCAACCGCCCCTTCCAGCACATACGTCAGGATTTCCATGTCTTTGTGCGGGTGAGTGCCAAAGCCCTGGCCTGCATCGATAACGTCATCGTTAATCACACGCAGTGCCGAGAAGCCCATAAAATTTGGGTCGTAATAGTTGGCAAACGAGAAAGTGTGCCAGGAATCCAGCCAACCATGATTTGCATGGCCACGGTCATTTGCTTTGCGTAAGAAGATCATCTTGTTTACCCCCGTATGTTTTCGATGGAGTAAGTGTGGACGCAATTGACCAACGATCATAGAGGGTGAAAATTGACTCCTCTGTTCAAAAAAAGTGAACAAGTTGCGAGGAGTCTTTTTCAGTTATTTCGCGAGGGTTATCGTGGCAGGAGAAGCCTGCTCAAAGGCGCGCTCCAGCAGTTCAAGGTTGGTCAGAACTTCAGATTCCTTGACGTAATTTGGCGCACCGTTTGAAAGCGTTTCGTACAACGCATCGTAGACGCGACCATAGTCGCCAGTTTCCGGAGCGACCTCTTCCCGCACCGTTTCACCCGCCGCATTCACATATTCCAGAACGCCCTTGCTGTCGTCAGCGGCAAAACCGGGTTCGCCCGGCATGATATTGGCTTTCAGGCTGGTTTCCTGCTGGTCGATACCGTATTTAATAAACGACCCTTTGGTGCCGTGGACGATAAATTTCGGGTAATCAATCTTCACCAGATGGCTGGTTTTGACGATGGCTTTTAAATCGCCATAAAACAGCTGGGCTTCGAAAGTATCATCCGGGTTGGCTTTATTACGCAGGCTGCGGATGTCATACGCGGCATGATCCGGGCGGCCAAACAGCGAAATGATTTGATCCATCGTATGCACGCCAAGGCCATAAAATGAGCCGTCCTGTGGCAAACCAGGTTTGGTTTCCGCTACCGGGCGGTAGTAATCAAAATGGCTTTCGATTTCCACGATGTTACCGAGTTTGCCGCTTTCAATCGCCTTTTTCGTGGTGAGGAAGCAGGAGTCAAAACGACGATTCTGGTACGGCGTCACCGTCAGGCCTTTGCGTTTTGCCAGCTCAAACAGCGTTACCGCTTCCGCCATTGTTGGGGTGAATGGTTTTTCCACCAGCACATTTTTACCCGCTTCCAGCGCACGCTTAGCGTAGTCGAAATGGCTGTCGGCATGAGTACAAACGATCACCAGTTTGACCTGCGGATCATTAAAGATGTCGTCAATATCACTGGTGAAGTGAATGTGTTGATACTGCGGATGCTGCTCTTCCGGCTTCGGGTGGCGGCGAAAAATATGCGCCACATGCCAGCTGTCTTTGCGGTGCAGAACATACGGGAGGTGATAACGGGTGGTGCTTTTACCAAAGCCGATAAAGGCGCAATGTAGCGTCATAATCCAGTCCTTATCAAGTTGACTCTTACAACCATAGCGCATCTGCAAAGGACGTGTCCCTGACCCTTTTCCCAAAAGGGCGGCAAACGGGAAGGCAAATCGCAGGCAAAAAAAAGCCAGCACGCGGCTGGCTAAGAAATACTGGAAGCAATGTGAGCAATGTCGTGCTTTCAGGATTACCGCAACGGTTTCCCTGAACGCATGGCAATAATAATCATTATCATTCGCACCTGTCCACTTTTTTTTGCAAAAAATGGCAGTTGACGCTTCGCCAGAAAGCCAGGAAGGTAGCTGTCTACCCCATCAACAGGAGAAGCAGGATGAGCAAGATAGTGGTACGCCATGCCGAAGCGCGCGATGCAGAATCTTTACGTCAGTTTTATGCGCAACCCGAGGTGTATCATAACCTGCTACAGCTACCTCATCCCCCTGCAGAACTGTGGGAAGATCGCCTGAAGCCGCAACCCGGCCGCCGCCAGTTGGTTGCCTGCATTGACGAGCAAGTCGTCGGGAACCTGACGTTAATGGTGGAACAAAATCCGCGCCGTAGCCATGTCGCCTTTTTTGGCATGGCGGTATCATCGGCGTTCCAGAACCGGGGCGTCGCCAGTGCGCTGATGCGTGAAATGATTAACCTGTGCGATAACTGGTTGCGCATCGAACGCATTGAGTTAACGGTGTTTGCTGATAACGCCCCCGCGCTCGCCGTGTACCGTAAATTTGGTTTCGAGATTGAGGGTACAGGCAAGCGTTATGCGTTGCGTAACGGCGAGTATGTTGATTCGTACTATATGGCACGAATGAAAGGCTAAGAAATTCCTCTCCCCAAACGGGGAGAGGAATTGTTCAGTATCCGGCGGTTAAATCATCTACCGAGCGCGGATCCGACGCGCCATACAATGTACCGTCCGGCCCGACCATAATGCTCTGCGTACTGCCCATCGCTTCCTTCACGGCTACTTTTTGCCCTTTCTGTTCAAGCAGTTTTAACGTGTCCGGGCTAAAGCCTTTCTCGACGCGCAGTTCATCCGGCAGCCATTGATGATGAAAACGCGGCGCGTTGGTAGCTTCGGCGACATTCATACCAAAATCGATGCTATTCACCACCATTTGCAGCACTGTTGTGATAATACGGCTACCGCCGGGGCTGCCGGTGACCAGCCAGGTTTTGCCATCTTTCAGCACAATGGTTGGCGACATTGAAGAGAGTGGGCGTTTGCCCGGCCCAATCGCATTCGCATCGCCGCCCACCAGCCCGTAGACATTCGGCACGCCCGGTTTGGCAGAGAAATCATCCATTTCGTTATTCAGCAGAATGCCGGTATTGCCAGCGACAATCCCGGTGCCGAATACCGTATTCAGCGTATAAGTGACCGCAACTGCATTGCCATCTTTATCCACCACCGAGAAGTGCGTGGTTTGGTTACTTTCGTAAGGTTCCAGCTTGCCGGGGCGGATCTGGCTGGAGGGGCGCGCTTTGTTGACATCAATCTGCGCGGCGATCGATTTGGCGTACTCTTTGTTGGTTAACGCCTGCCACGGCACTTTGACAAAGTCCGGATCGCCCAGATATTCCGAACGGTCCGCATAGGCATACTTCTCCGCCTCGGTCATCACCTGCATCGCATCCGCACTGCCAAAGCCGTACTTCGCCAGATCGAAGTTTTCCAGGATATTGAGGATTTCCACGATATGAATCCCGCCTGATGAGGGCGGTGGCATGGAGTAAATCTCGTAACCGCGATAGCTGCCGCTTATCGGCGTGCGCTCCACGGCTTTGTAGTTGGCTAAATCCTCTTTGGTGATAAGCCCACCGTTTTTGCTCATCTGCTGGGCGATTTGCTCAGCAATCGCGCCTTTGTAGAAGGCGTCCGGGCCTTTCTCCGCAATCATCTCAAGGCTTTTGCCGAGATTGCTTTGCACCAGCTTGTCGCCCTTTTTCAGCGGCTCGCCATCTTTCCAGAAAATGGCTTTGCTGGTTTCGTGGTTGGGCAACACTTCACTGCCATAGGTTTTAAAATCGCCCGCCAGCGCATCGTTCACCACAAAGCCCTGTTTCGCCAGCTTGATCGCCGGTTGCACCACTTTGTTCAGCGGCAGCGTGCCGTACTTTTCCAGCGCCAGCGAGAAACCTGCAACGGTGCCGGGCGTGCCGGACGCCAGATGAGAAGTCAGGGATTTTTTACTGTCCGGGTTGCCCTGATCGTCGAGAAACATATCGCGTGTCGCGCCAGCGGGGGCCATTTCACGGAAATCAATCGCCGTGACGTTCCCTTCTTTGCTACGAATCAGCATGAAACCGCCACCGCCGAGGTTACCGGCCTGCGGATGCGTAACCGCCAGTGCGTAACCAACCGCCACCGCTGCATCCACCGCGTTACCGCCCTGCTTGAGAATATCGACACCGACGCGCGTGGCAGTTTCATCCACCGAGGCAACCATGCCCTGTTTCGCTACAACAGGATGAAAGACATCGGCTTCAACCCCGTAAGATACCGGAGGCGGCGCGGTCGCCTGCCCTTCTGGCGGCGCCGCCGCAACGCCAAAACATCCTCCCGCCATCAGCGCGGCAATCGCCAGCCAACGCGCAAACTTCTGTTTCATCATCGTCGTTCTCCCGAGTAAGGGCTACAGTCCCCGCTTAAGCCTGGTTCACAACTCTTAAAAATGCATTGTCACGAATGAAAGCGAGTAAACTGATAGGAAACCTCAATGGAGGACAGGACGATGAAACGATTACTGATTCTGGCGGCGCTGCTGCCCTTTAGCGCCTTCGCACAGCCATTAAACACCACCAATGATCCGCACCAGCCTGGGTATGTGATCCCAAGCCAGCAGCGAATGCAAACGCAGATGCTCAACCAGCAGCAACAGCATCAAGGAATGCTGAAACAACAGATGCAAACGCAAACCCAGCTACAACAGCAACAATTGCAGATGCAGATGAACAACAATTCCCAACGGGTAAGGCAGGCGCAGCCGGGGGAGCTCAATCCCGGCGGCCAGCAAGTGCTCCCCAACAACAGCCCCGGGATGCTCAGCGGGGGAACAACTAGCAGCGGTATGACGCAGCAACATATGCTGCCGCAAACGCAAAACGGCGACATGCTGCAAAGCACATCGCCGTCGACAACACCTTAGTACTGGAAATGCGGACCGATATCGTCAATTTTATCGGTGCAGATGCTATCAACGCCCCAGCGCAGCAGTTCCGCCGCCCGTGCGGGCTGGTTGACGGTATAGACCAGGATGCGCAAGCCCGCATCGCGCAACATGCGTACGCGGGCTTCATCCAGCAGTTTATGGTTCAGATGGATCGATACGCAGCCCAGCCGTTCTGTGAGCACCTGCCAGTCATCACGCCACTCATCGAGCAGCAGGCCGCGCGGCAGTTCCGGCGCGGCTTGCTGCGCCGCTTCCAGCGCATCAATTTCAAACGATGAAAGCAGCGGCGGTGTCATTCCGGCCCACAGATCGCGCGCGGCCAGCGCAACCACTTTACCGGTGAGCGCCCCGCTGCCGGTGGTCGGTTTAATTTCGATATTCGCCATCATGCCGTGCTGGCGACAGCGCTCGGCCACCTGGGAGAGCAGCGGCAGCGGTTCGCCTTTGAATTCACCGCTGAACCAGCCACCTGCATCCACTTTCAGCAGATCATTCCACGCCAGTTCGCCCGCGACGCCCCAACCGTTACTGGTACGCTCCAGATTGTCGTCATGCAGCAGGAAAATCTGCCCATCTTTCGACAGCTTGGCATCGAACTCAATCATCGTGTGCCCGTAACGCGCGCCAACATCAATGGCTGCCAGTGTGTTTTCCGGTGCCAGTTTACCGCCGCCGCGATGGGCGACAATGTGGGGATATGGCCAGTTGCTCATACTCGTTGTCCTGTTTCACCATCAAATAAGTGCAGGTGATTTTCCGGCAGATGGAGCCATAACGTGCTGCCCGCCGTCGGGCGATCCTGATGCGACAAACGCACCACCAGTTTCTGCTCGCCCCAGCGACCATGCGCTAAGTTATCCGCGCCGAGGATCTCCAGCGTGTCCATCACCAGCGGTACACCGCCTGCGGCCTGTGAGCTTAGCGCAATATGTTCCGGGCGGATACCCAGCGTCATCTTGCGGCCTGCATACCCGCGATAGTACCAGTTGATCGGCAGTGCCATGCCGCTCTCCAGTTCAAAGTGCGTACCGGCGCTGCTGATACGGCCATCAAGCAGGTTCATCGCCGGGCTACCGATAAAGCTCGCCACAAAGCGGCTGGCGGGTTTTTCATACACCTCAACCGGCGTACCAATTTGCTCCGCCACGCCTTTATTCATCACCAGCACGCGCTGCGCCAGCGTCATTGCTTCCACCTGATCGTGGGTAACGTACAGTGAAGTAGTGTTCAGACGACGATGCAGTTGTTGCAGCTCAAGGCGCATTTGCACACGCAGCTTGGCGTCAAGGTTGGAAAGCGGTTCATCGAAGAGAAACACCGCTGGATCGCGGACAATCGCGCGGCCCATCGCTACACGCTGGCGCTGGCCGCCAGAGAGTTCGCGCGGGCGGCGTTTTAACAGGCCCTCTAATTCAAGAATACGCGCCGCTTCCGCGACACGCCCGGCGATATGCTCTTTGCCCATGCCGCGAATTTTCAGCCCCCACGCCATATTCTCTTCCACACTCATGTGCGGGTAGAGCGCATAGTTCTGGAACACCATCGCGATACCGCGATCTTTGGGCTCCATTTCGGTGACGCGCTGGGTATCAATCCAGATATCCCCGCTGGTTACGCGCTCCAGGCCTGCGACCATGCGCAGCAGCGTTGATTTACCACAGCCCGACGGGCCAACCATCACAATAAACTCACCGTCGGCGACATCCAGCGTCAGCGGCTGGATCACCTGGGTTTTGCCGCTGTCCCAACTCTTGGTGACCGCTTGTAATTTTAATCCTGCCATATAAGGTTGCATCTCTTGATTGTTCGTGAACGTCGCTGGCGGCCATTTTTGCCCAAGGCAAGGCGCGAGCGGCGAAGTTTGGTGGGCCCAAATAAAACGCGAGTAACGAAGCTTTGGGCAAAAATGGCCCCAGCCCTTCGGGACGCGTGCCGAAACCGCGTACTCTGCGTTGTCGGATTTGGACATAGGCCCACTATGTCCATCATCCTCCGCCTTGATTACGCGGTTTCGGCTCAGCGTCGACGTCACGTACAACCTACTTCTCACTGTCGACCAGGCCACGCACAAAGGCGCGCTGCATGGCTAAAACGATAACGACCGGGGGGATCAACGTCAGTAACATCGCTGCCATGACCTGGTTCCATTGCGTGGTGCTTTCACCGCTGGCAATCATGCTTTTTACCCCCGCCACGGCGGTGCCAAGATTGACGTCGCTGATAATTAGCAGCGGCCATAAATACTGGTTCCAGCCGTAGATAAAGGTGATGACGAACAGCGCCGCGAGGTTGGTTTTTGACAACGGCAACACGATGTCGCGGAAAAAACGCATTGGCGATGCGCCATCAATTCGCGCGGCTTCCATCAACTCGTCCGGCAAGGTCATAAAGAACTGGCGGAACAAAAACGTTGCTGTTGCGGAGGCCATCAGCGGCAGCGTCAAACCGGTGTAGCTGTCGAGCATTTTCAGGTTCGCAATCACTTCCACCGTTGGGAAAATACGCACCTCAACCGGCAGCATCAGCGTGCAGAAGATCATCCAGAAGAAGAGGTTGCGCAGCGGAAAGCGGAACCAGACAATGGCGAAGGCGGAGAGCATCGATACGGCGATTTTGCCGACGGTGATGACAAACGCCATGATGAAGCTGTTGGTCAGCATCAACCAGAACGGCGCGCTATTCGCGCCAATACCGTTGACCCAGATGTTGCGCAGGTTCTCCCACAAATGGGTGCCGGGGATCAGCGTCATGGGCGTGTCGTACACGGCGTTGATATCCAGCGTCGCCGTTACGAAGGCGACATACAGTGGGAACAGCACCACCGCAATCCCGAGAATAAGCATGATATGGCTGAATAACGTCAGCCCGGGGCGATTCTCAATCATTGGTAGCGCACCTTACTTTCAACATAACGGAACTGGACCACCGTCAGCACTATCACCAAAAACATCAGCACCACCGACTGTGCCGCAGACGTGGAGAGATCCAACCCGGCGAAACCTTCGCGGTAAATTTTATAAATCAGCGTCGTCGTCGCCTGAACCGGGCCACCGGCTGTCGCGGCGTCGATCACCGGGAACGTGTCGAAAAAGGCGTACACCAGGTTAACCACCAGCAGGAAAAAACTCACCGGCGCAATGAGCGGCAGTGACAATTTGAAGAAGCGACGGATCGGCCCGGCACCGTCAATGGCGGCGGCTTCAACCAGTGAGCGCGGAATGGACTGCAAAGCGGCAAAGAAGAACAGGAAGTTGTAGCTGATCTGCTTCCATACCGAAGCAAAAACCACGAGGAACATGGCCTGGCCGCTGTTTTGCGCATGGTTCCAGTCATAGCCAAACTGCGCCAGAAAATGGGTAAGCAAGCCGCGACCGGGGTTAAAGAGAAAAATCCACAGCACAGCGGCAACCGCTGGCGCAACGGCGTAGGGCAGCAGCATCAGCGTTTGATAAATGCGACTGCCGCGCACCACGTTATCCACCAGCGCGGCAAAAAACAGGGAAACCAGCAGGCCGCTGAACGTCACCCACGCGCTAAAGCGCATGGTGGTCCAGAAAGAGTCCAGGTAATAGCTGTCGTGAAACAGCGCGACGAAATTATCCAGCCCGACAAACTGGCTGGAGAGGCCGAACGGATCGACACTTTGTACCGAATACCACAGCGCTTCAGCCGCAGGCCAGATAAAGAAAATAATGGTGATAGCCAGCTGCGGCGCTACTAACACGTATGGGAGCCAGCGCGAACGAAACACCGGACGGGATGAGGACATAAGCAACTCTTTTCAGATAGGCCGGATAGCAACGGCCTACCGTAAAGTAGGCCGTCTTTGTCTGCCGGATAAGTACTTTTCTCCCGGCAAAACACTACATCAAGACTTGGTGGACTGCTCGAAGCGGCGTAGCAGCTGGTTACCACGCTCAACGGCGGAATCGAGCGCCTGTTGCGGGGTTTTCTTACCGGTCCATACGCTTTCCAGCTCTTCATCAACAATGGTACGGATCTGCGGCATGTTGCCCAGACGCAGACCTTTGGTGAACGCCAACGGCGGCTTGTTCAGCATCTGACGCGTAGCGATATCTGCGCCCGGGTTCTTGTCATAGAAGCCCTCTTTACGCGTCAGATCGTACGCTGCGGTAGTGATCGGCAGGTAGCCAGTTTTCTGGTGCCATTCCGCTGCGTTTTCCGGTTTTGCCAGGAAGTCGAGGAACTGGGCAACGCCTTTGTAAGTGGCATTGTCTTTACCCTGCATCACCCACAGGCTTGCGCCGCCGATAATGGCGTTCTGCGGCGCACCTTTCACGGTGGCGTCATACGGCATCATGCCAACGCCATAATTGAATTTGGCGTAATGGCGAATATCTGCCAGCGAACCAGAAGAGGCAGTAGTAATGGCGCAGTCGCCGTTATAGAACTTCTCAGTGGACTCATCTTTACGCCCGAAGTAGCTGAAATCGCCTTTTTTGTTCAGCTCTTCCAGCATGGCGATGTGTTTCACCTGCTCCGGCTTATTGAACTCCAGTACCGCGTCAGTACCGTCAAAGCCGTTGTTTTTGGTCGCAACCGGCAGACCATGCCAGGCGCTGAAGTTCTCAATCTGGATCCAGCCCTGCCAGCCGCTGGCGTAGCCGCATTTCATCCCGGCCGCTTTCAGTTTGGCGGTGTATTCGGCCAGATCCTGCCAGGTTTTCGGCGGCTGATCCGGATTCAGACCCGCTTTTTTAAGGGCGTCTTTGTTGTAATACAGCACGGGTGTAGAGCTGTTGAACGGCTGAGAGAGCAAATGACCCGTTTTAGAATCGGTGTAGTAACCCGCAACGGTCGGCACAAACTGGCTTTCATCAAAGTTGATGCCCGCGTCTTTAAACACCTGGTAGACCGGTTTGATCGCTTTAGACGCCATCATGGTGGCGGTACCAACTTCGTAAACCTGCAAAATCGCCGGTGCGTTACCGGTACGGAAGGCAGCGATACCCGCGCTCAAGCTCTGCTCGTAGTTGCCTTTATAGATCGGTACGATTTTGTAATCCGGGTGGGTGTCATTGAAACGTTGCGCCAGGGAGTCAACTTCTTTACCTAACTCCCCTTCCATCGAATGCCAGAACGGAATGGTGGTTACCGCCATGGCGTTACCTGCAAAGACTAACCCCATCGCCAGACCCAAAGCTGTATGTCGTAACGTTGTCATTGTGCTCTCTCTTGTTATGCGGATGCGCGATTTCACGCGTTTTTATGCTCGCGAGGTAACATGACATGCTCGAATTACAGAAAAATAACCATTTAATTACAAATAGATGACAGCCAGGCGTCAGCAAAATGTCGCCAGGATGATGGTACGGTGAAGGAAAAATGGCGGTTAATGGGGCGGCCGTCGCGCTTTAGAAAGGAAAAAGGGCTTCCCTGTTAAACAGAGAAGCCCTTTGTAAAGGCGCTTAGAGGTATGCACATTACCGTTTCCCCTGAAAAGGCAGGGATTTCTCCCTGCCTCCAGGTTGCTACTTACCGGATTCGTAAGCCATGAAAGCCGCGACCTCGCGGAACCCATCTTTGTAACGAATTTCGCACAGCGATTTCCGTGTCAGATAAGTGAATATCAGCAGTGTGAAACACACGATAAACACGCACCAGATAAGGGTTCCTTGCGGTAGCTTCATAACCTGCGGCTCCTTGCCTTTCGGCGGGTAAGAGGCTACTCTACATGTGTCGAGCATATAGACAGGCCTCGTTGGTTAATTGAAAAATGACCTTCGGGGCTTTCTTCTTTCTGCCGCACAACTTTTTACCGTCATGAGGCAAAAAGCCTCAAGCGCCACCCGCATCATATCCCATCAAGCCGTCTGGTCGCATCGCAGGAAAACGTTTTTAAGACAAAAAACCGGCCCTTGCGAGACCGGTTTAAATGCTATTACATCAACAAGTTACCCGCCCAGGTAAGCGCTGCGCACCGCTTCGTTCGCCAGTAACGCGTCGCCGGTGTCTTCCAGCACAACATGGCCGTTTTCCAGCACATATCCGCGATCGGCGAGCTTCAGCGCCTGGTTAGCGTTCTGCTCCACGAGGAAGATGGTCATGCCCTCTTTTCGCAGTTGCTCAATGGTGTCGAAAATTTGCTGAATAATGATCGGCGCAAGACCCAGCGAGGGTTCATCCAGCAGTAACAAACGCGGCTGACTCATCAGCGCGCGCCCAATCGCCAGCATCTGCTGCTCACCGCCGGACATAGTGCCAGCCCGCTGGATGCGGCGCTCATGCAGGCGCGGAAACAGTTCATAAACCCTTTGAATACGCGACTGATACTGCTCACGATCGGCGAAAAAACCGCCCATCGCCAGGTTCTCTTCCACGGTCATCCGCGAAAAGACACGGCGACCTTCCGGCACAATTGCCACGGCTTCGCGCATGATCTTCGCGGTCTGCCAGTCGGTAATATCTTTGCCATCAAATACAATGCGCCCGCTGCTGGCGCGCGGATCGCCGCACAGCGTGCCAAGCAACGTGGTTTTCCCCGCGCCGTTGGCACCAATCAGCGTCACGATTTCGCCCTGGTTAATATGCAGGCTGACATCATGCAGCGCCTGGATTTTGCCGTAGTGAGCGCTAACTTTGTCAAAAGATAACATCGCCTTTTCCATCTTATGCCTCACCAAGGTATGCGCGGATCACGTCCGGGTTATTACGAATCTCTTCCGGCGTCCCGTTCGCCAGCGGCGTGCCCTGGTTCACTACATAAATCCGGTCGGAAATCCCCATCACCAGCTTCATATCATGCTCGATCAGCAGGATGGTGGTGTTGTGATGGTTACGCAGCTCGACAATCAGCTCGTCCAGCTCTTTGGTCTCTTTCGGGTTCAGACCGGCTGCCGGTTCATCAAGCATCAGGATTTCCGGCTGCGTCACCATGCAGCGCACAATCTCCAGACGGCGCTGATCGCCGTAAGCCAGGTTGCTGGCCTGGCGGTTAGCGTGCGCTAACAAACCAATACGTTCCAGCCAGGTTGCGGCGCGGTCCAGCGCTTCACTCTGCGCGCGACGAAACGCCGGCGTTTTCAGCAGGCCAGAGAAAACCCCGGTTTTGAGCTGCTGATGTTGCCCCACCAGCAGATTCTCAATCACCGTCATTTCGCGAAACAGACGCACATGCTGGAAAGTCCGCACCACGCCCATACGGGCGATTTGCTGCCCCGGCAACCCTTCCAGGTGCTGGTCACGCAGCATAATGGTGCCGCCCGTCGGTTTATAGAAACCGGTCAGGCAGTTAAACACGGTGGTTTTGCCCGCGCCGTTCGGGCCAATCAGCGAAACGATCTCCTGCGGGCGCAGCTCTAACGACACATTGTTGACAGCCAGCAGACCGCCAAAGCGCATCATCAAACCGTTTACGGATAACAGTGGCTGACTCATGCCTGCTCTCCTTTCGCTTGCCCGTTTTTCAATTTCAACTGCGGACGGGTCATCGGCAGCAAGCCTTGCGGACGCCAGATCATCATCAGTACCATCAAACCACCCAGCATCAACATGCTGTATTCATTGAAATCACGCATTAACTCACGGGATACCACCAGCAGGATAGCCGCGAGGATCACCGCAAACTGCGAGCCCATACCGCCCAATACCACAATCGCCAGCACAAACGCCGATTCGGCGAAAGTGAACGATTCCGGGCTGACAAAGCCCTGGCGCGCGGCAAAAAGCGTACCGGCAAAACCAGCGAACGCGGCGCTGATGGTAAAAGCCGTCAGCTTAATGCGTGTCGGGTTCAGGCCGAGCGAGCGACAGGCGATTTCGTCTTCACGCAGCGCTTCCCACGCGCGCCCCAGCGGCATGCGTAACAGACGGTTAATCACAAACAGCGTCAGCACCACCAGCAGCAACGCAACCAGGTAGAGGAACACCACGCGGTCACTGGGATCGTATTCCACATGGAAGAAGTTGCTGAACGTGTCCCAGCCACCTTCACGGGCAGTACGGCTGAACTCCAGACCGAACAGGGTCGGTTTGGGGATCTGGCTAATGCCGTTCGGGCCGCCGGTGATTTCGGTGTTATTCAACAACAGGATACGGACGATTTCGCCGAAGCCCAGCGTCACAATCGCCAGGTAATCGCCGCGCAGACGCAGCACCGGGAAACCGAGCAGGAAACCGGCGGCGGCAGAAACCAGCCCCGCCAGCGGCAGGCAAGTCCAGAACCCCAGACCGTAATAATGGTTGAGCAGCGCGAAGGTATATGCGCCGATGGCGTAGAAACCGCCGTAACCCAGCACCAGCAAACCGGAAAGCCCGACCACCACGTTCAGGCCGAGGCCAAGGATGATATAGATCATCGTCATGGTGGCGATATCTACCGTGCCGCGCGAAACAACAAACGGCCACGCCACCGCAATCACCAGCAGCGCCAACAGGAACAACTTCTGTTTGAGCGTAGAGCCATCAATTGCCGGCAACACGAATTTCGGACCGGAAACACCCTTCAGGCTTTTCTGGAATACAGGCCGCAGCAACTGGAAGAAAAACACTACCGCGGTGCCGATAAAGATCCACTGCCAGCGGATATCCGCCGCGGTATCGACCACCAGTTTGGTGCCGTTCAGCTCCAGTTGCACGCCCATAAAGACGCTCGCCAGGATGAAAAACATCGCCGCTGAGAGCAGCGCCATCGCAAAATGCATCGGTTTCATACTTTTTCAACCTCCGGGCGACCGAGGATGCCGGTCGGCATCACCAGCAGCACCACAATCAACAGCGCGAACGACACCACATCTTTGTATTCGGTGCTCAGATACGCCGAAGAGAGGGATTCTGCGACACCCAGGATCAGGCCGCCGATCATCGCGCCCGGAATGCTACCGATACCGCCCAGCACCGCGGCGGTAAATGCTTTCATCCCGGCCATAAAACCGATATACGGGTTGATAACGCCATAGAACTGGCCAAGCAGCACGCCCGCAACCGCCGCCATCGCTGCGCCGATCACAAAAGTCAGCGCGATAACACGGTCAGTGTTGATACCCAACAGACTTGCCATTTTCAGGTCTTCCGCACAGGCGCGACAGGCGCGCCCCATACGGGAATAGCGGATGAACAGCGTCAGCGCCAGCATGGCAACGAAGGTCACAATCCAGATAACCAGTTGCATAGTGGTGATCGCCGCAGAGAAGTTTTCGCTGCTGCCGACAACCCACTGCCCATTAAACAGGCTTGGTAGCGCCACATCGCGGGAGCCTTCGGTCAGGCTGACATAGTTTTGCAGGAAAATAGACATGCCGATGGCGGAAATCAGCGCAATCAGGCGTTTGGAGTTGCGCACCGGCCGATAGGCCACTCGCTCGATACTCCAGCCGTAAGCGCTGGCAATGATAATGGCACCGACGAAACCGGCCGCGACCAGCAGCCAGCTGGAGTCGATGCCCATCATCATCAGCGCGGCGATGATCATAAAGGAGACATAACTGCCGATCATATAAACCTCGCCGTGGGCGAAGTTGATCATGCCGATAATGCCGTAAACCATGGTGTAACCAATGGCGATCAATGCGTAGGTGCTTCCCAGCGTGACGCCGTTAAACATCTGCTGCAAGAAATAGAGAAACTGCTCGGACATAACGTAACCTTCTAAAATCTCCCGGAACATTGCGCCCCGGGAGAGGGATGACAGTTATTTCGCCACGGACGACGAACCATCGGCGTGCCATTGGAAGACACCGAATTCAAATCCTTTCAGATCGCCTTTTTCATCCCAGTTCAGCGGCCCAATCACGGTTTTAGCCCCGTTGGCTTTTAAATCTTTAATCAGCGCCAGCGGCTCACTGCTGCCGGCACGCTCCAGCGCGGTGGCCAGCGATTGCACGGCGGCGTAGGTGATCCACACATACGGGCCGCTCGGATCTTTCTTCTCGGCTTTCAGCGCATCGACAATGCTCTGGTTCGCCGGATCCTGGTCATAACGCTTCGGCATTGTCACCAGCATGCCTTCTGCCGCAGCCCCCGCGATATTCGACAGTGAGGCGTTGCCCACGCCTTCCGGTCCCATAAACTGGGTTTTCAGACCGCTGGCGCGCGCCTGACGCAGGATTTGTCCCATCTCCGGGTAGTAACCACCGTAGTAGACAAAGTCGATATTTTCTTTTTGCAAACGCGACACCAGCGCAGAAAAATCC
The DNA here is from genome assembly GCF_027109175.1 of Kosakonia sp. SOY2. Lineage (NCBI taxonomy): Bacteria > Pseudomonadati > Pseudomonadota > Gammaproteobacteria > Enterobacterales > Enterobacteriaceae > Kosakonia > Kosakonia sp. SOY2. The sequence goes on along the minus strand of NZ_JAPVXH010000003.1, from coordinate 281,637 downwards.
TTCTCACCGGCGGTGATGCCATCGAAGAACACCACATTCGCACCGCCCGCCTTCAGCCCTTCCTGCACGGAGCGAGCAAGGCCTTCGCCGTACTGCTGCTTATCGTGAATGATGGCAATACGCTGCGGTTTCAGGGTGTTCAGGATGTACTTCGCGGCGGTCGGCCCCTGCGAGGAGTCCAGCCCGGCGGTACGCATAATGTGTTGATAGCCGCGCTGCGTCAGCTCCGGGTTGGTCGCACCGGGCGTGATCATCAGGATACCTTCGTCTTCGTAGATGTCCGATGCGGGCTGTGTTGATGATGAGCAAAGATGGCCAATTACATATTTCACACCGTCATTGACGATTTTGTTCGCCACGGCAACGGCTTGTTTTGGGTCACAGGCGTCGTCATATTCCTCGGCGACCAGTTTATCGCCCTTGATCCCGCCCTTAGCGTTGATATCGTGGATAGCCTGGCGCGCACCGTTGAATTCCATATCGCCCCACTGGGCAACCGGACCGGACATCGCACCGACAACCGCTACCTTAATATCCTTCGCCAAGGCCGCGTGAGACATCGCAAGTGCTACTATCCCCGCGATTAATGTCTTCGCGTTCCTTTTCATTGTTGTAAATCCCCATTCGTGATGTCGTGTTTACACTTCCTGCCTCAGGCAGCCGGAACGTTGGCTTGCTGTTGCCTGAATTATTCGTGTAATAATTTTGTTTTATTATGGTTAAAAAGCATTCTGTACTTTTAATGCACAACGCTATTTTTACCAGTGCCTTTAATGGTTTAGCGCAGTTTTTTAGCAAAAACCAGACTAAATCCTCTATTTTTCAGGCTATTAAGCAGAGATAATATTCTGTATTTCTTCCGAGATAAACAAAAAAAGCCCCGACATCAGCATAAAATAACGGCACATAAAGCGGAATAAAACGCTACCAATTAGGTTAAAATCCTGCCTGTTTTTCGATCTCCAATGTTTAACACTACGCCAACCGCTGCAGCAAAATTATTCGCCTGTCGAATGAAAAATAAAAAACGATCAAACCCTGCCATGCGAAATTGATTACACTCACACAATGTTTTGCGTTTTGGACAAGCTGTACATGAAATTGACTATCGTCCGACTGGTGACCTTCACCGAACAGGATCATATTGATTTAGCGAAAGTCTGGCCGGAATACTCCTCTGCATCTCTTGAAGTAGATGACACTCACCGTATCTACGCGGCGCGTTTTAATGACCGTCTGCTGGCTGCCGTTCGCGTGACGCTACTCGGCGTCGAAGGGGCGCTGGATTCCCTGCGCGTGCGCGATATCACTCGTCGTCGCGGCGTGGGGCAATATCTGGTGGAAGAAGTGATGCGTGATAACCCGTCGATCACCAGTTGGTGGATAGCCGATATCGGCGTCGAAGACCGGGCCGTAATGGCTGCTTTCACCCAGAGACTGGGATTTACCGCACAGGAAAATGGCTGGGAAAAACGATAAAGCCCGCGCTGTGGATGTGCCTGGTGGCGCGATGCTTAACAGACCTGCCTTCAAAAAAAGAAAAAAAGCCGGGATTTTCCCGGCTTTTTCAATTAGTTCTGACCTGGACTTTCGCATCGCAGGAAGGCAGCAAGTTCGCTCATCCCCGGAAGTTTACTGAAGTCAGTGACCGGGGTGAGTGCGTGCAGCCAACGCCACTGAGGCGCGAAAGACGACGCTCAGCCCAGCAAATCACTTAGCGTCAGTTGCTGTACCGTTCGCATGCCAGGTGAAGACACCGAATTCAAAACCTTTCAGATCGCCCTTCTCATCCCAGGAGAGCGGCCCCATTACGGTATCCACTGAATGGCCTTTCAGCCAGGTTGCGATAGCCGCCGGATCGGCAGACTGCTCCAAGCCTGCAGCCAGTGATTGCAGCGCAGCGTAAGTGGTCCATACAAACGCACCACTTGGATCCTGTTTCTTCGCTTTGATCGCATCCACAATCGGTTTGTTCGCCGGAACCTGGTCATAGTTTTTCGGTTTGGTGACCAGCATACCTTCTGCGGATTCACCGGCGATGTTAGACAGGGAAACGTTCGCCACGCCTTCCGGTCCCATAAACTGGGTTTTCAGGCCAGCGGCACGAGACTGACGCAGGATCTGCCCCATTTCCGGGTGGTAACCGCCGTAGTAAACAAAGTCGATGTTCTCTTTTTTCAGGCGCGCAACCAGCGTAGAGAAGTCTTTCTCACCGGCAGTGATACCGTCGAAGAACACCACGTTAGCGCCGCCTTTTTTCAGCCCGTCCTGAACTGCACGCGCCAGACCTTCACCGTACTGCTGTTTGTCATGGATAACGGCGATGCGCTGCGGCTTCACTTTCTCCAGAATGTATTTCGCCGCGGTCGGGCCCTGGTCAGAATCCAGGCCGGTGGTGCGCAGCGTCAGTTTGTAACCACGCGCGGTCAGCTCAGGCGCTGTCGCCGCAGGCGTGATCATCAGAATGCCTTCGTCTTCGTAGATATCAGACGCCGGCTGGGTAGAAGAGGAGCAGAGGTGGCCGATAACGTATTTAATACCGTCATTGACCACTTTGTTGGCGACCGCCACCGCTTGTTTCGGGTCACAGGCATCGTCATATTTTACTGCAACCAGTTTGTCGCCTTTGATCCCACCTTTGGCATTAATGTCGGCGATCGCTTGTTCAGCGCCGGTAAACTCCTGGTCACCGTACTGCGCAACCGGACCGGACATCGCCCCGACAACGGCAACTTTGATATCTTTGGCGAATGCCACGTTGCTCATTGCTAACGCAATACATCCTGCCAGTAACGCTTTGCCCTTCATTTTCATCCTGAGTTTCCCCATTGTTATGGTTATTGCATTTGTTGTGATGTTGTTGTGTGGCACATTATTTCGCTTATTATCATAAGCAAAGAATATGATAGTAGTTTTTAGCCGTTCCGCCCGTACCTGAGCAGCATACTCTGCTAAAACATACCCCATTTTTCGGAATATGGAATAACAATTTTGAAGGTTGTACGACAGACTGATGACAGAAAATGAGAAAGCCGCCCATCAGGCGGCTGAATAATTAATCCGTCAGCGACTGGGAGAGAATATCCAGCGCCTTGCGGAACTGAACTTCCGGAATGGTTAACGGGTAGAGGAAGCGAATAACGTTACCGTAAACCCCGCAGCTCAGTAGCAACAGCCCGTCCGCCAGCGCTTTTTCCTGCACCTGTTTAGTAAATTCAGCCGATGCCGCGCCAGTTTGCGGATCGTTAAATTCCACCGCGACCATGGAGCCCTGTGCACGGATATCAGCGATATAGGGGCATTGCGCTTTTGCGCGGTTCAGTACTTCCACCAGATGCTGGCCCAGATGGTTCGCCCGTTCGCAAAGATTTTCTTCTTCAATCACGTCCAGCACCGCATGTGCCGCCGCGATAGCGAGCGGATTGCCCGCATAAGTGCCGCCCAAACCACCCGGCGCAGGTGCATCCATCACCTCAGCACGCCCGGCCACCGCCGAAAGCGGCAAGCCACCGGCCAGACTTTTCGCCATGGTGATTAAATCGGGTTTCACATCGTAATACTCGCTGGCAAAGAGCTTGCCAGTGCGGGCAAAACCGCTCTGCACTTCGTCAACGATCAGCAGAATACCGTGGCTATCGCACAACTTGCGCAGCGCCTGCATAAAATCGTTCGGTGCGACGTTAAAACCGCCCTCGCCTTGTACGGGTTCCAGCAGAATGGCGGCCACCTGATCCGGCGCGATATCCGCTTTAAAAATACGTTCCAGGCTTTTCAGCGCCTCGTCAGTGCTCACACCGTGCAGCGCGTTGGGATACTGGGCGTGGTAAATCGAACCGGGGAATGGGCCGAAGCCAATTTTATACGGCGCGACTTTGCCGGTGAGCGCCATGGTCATGAAAGTGCGACCGTGGAAACCACCGCCAAAGGTAATAATGCCGGGGCGTTTGGTATAGGCGCGGGCAATTTTAACCGCGTTTTCCACCGCTTCGGCGCCAGTCGAGAAAAACGCCGTTTTCGCCGGGCCAGCAACCGGCACGCGTTCGTTAATACGTTCTGCCAGCGAGACATAGCTTTCGTAAGGAACAATCTGGTAAGCGGTATGCGTAAATGCCTGTAACTGTTTTTCCACCGCCGCCATCACTTTTGGATGGCGATGCCCGGTGTTAAGCACCGCAATCCCGGCGGCAAAGTCGATCACTTCGTTCCCTTCCACATCCCACAACGTCGCGTTTTCCGCTTTTGCGGCGTAAAAACCGCACATGACCCCGATGCCACGCGGCGTCGCCTGTAAACGGCGCTGATTCAATTCATTGTTATTCACCTTGATTGCCCCCTGTCTGTGTATGCCCGCTTACCAAGTATATAGCGCCTTTGATAAAGCGATGTTTTACTCAGTCTCGCGCAAGCGCAGGGACACCGACAAGACAGCTTTCCTGCCGCGTTGTGACAGAAGACGAATGAACGCATGATGATGTGAAGATAGTGGCGGCGGGATAATTCAGATAATAAAAAGCCGGGTGAGGCTTGCGCCGACCCGGCTTATTCACTGCAATACGCTTACGCTTCGATCGCGGCGCGCAGTTTTTTCATTGCGTTCTTTTCAAGCTGACGCACACGCTCGGCGGATACGCCGTAGCGATCGGCCAGTTCCTGCAAAGTGGTCTTGTTATCTTCGTCCAGCCAACGGGCGCGGATGATCTGCTGGCTACGTTCATCGAGCCCCTGCATCGCATCGGTCAGCTTGTTGGCCGCCTGCTCTTCCCAGTTGTCATCTTCAATGCCGTCGGCAAAGTTAGATGATTTATCCTGCAGATAGAGCACCGGTGCCATCGGCTGGCTATCGTGCGCATCGTCATCGGAGGACATATCAAACGTCATGTCCTGCGCCGCCATACGCGACTCCATTTCACGCACGTCTTTGCTGGTCACGCCCAGTTCACGGGCTACCATGTCCACTTCATCCTGGTTAAACCAGCCAAGACGCTGTTTGGCTTTGCGCAGATTAAAGAACAGCTTACGCTGAGCTTTGGTGGTCGCGACTTTCACGATACGCCAGTTGCGCAGCACATACTCGTGGATCTCAGCTTTGATCCAGTGCACGGCGAAAGAGACCAGGCGCACACCCACTTCCGGGTTAAAGCGACGCACGGCTTTCATCAGGCCAATGTTACCTTCCTGGATGAGATCCGCCTGCGGCAGACCATAGCCCGAATAGTTACGAGCAATATGAACAACAAAGCGCAGGTGAGACAGAATCAGCTTTTTCGCTGCTTCCAGATCGCCCTGGTAATGCAGCTTTTCAGCCAGTGCCCGCTCTTCATCAGCCGTCAACATCGGCCATGCGTTCGCAGCCCGGACATAAGACTCCAGGTTACCAACAGGGGCTAAAGCTAAAGTTTGCATTTCTTTGGTCATTCAAATCCTCTCAATTCACTTATCAGCTGGCGGCGGTCTGTCCCCATCAGGCAACAAACATGCCAGCGCTTTTGAGCAACGAGAATAGCATTCACATTTTTATCAGACAGTGATTTTATCCACAAGTTCCTTGTAGGTCTGTGAATAAATTACGCACAAAATGTGACATCAGGATGATAAACCGGAGCAAGGAACCTCAGAAGGGATATTACGCTTCCCTGCTACGGGAATACTTCACGTGCAGGGAAGGAGTATACCAGAGATTCTTTAGTCCGGAGTAAAGTGACGTAAATGTTGAACCGTTGCCAGCCAGGCGGCAATCCAGCCAATCATCGAACACACCAGCAACAGCAGCAAGCACTCGTCAAACGACAGCCCACTCAGCTCAAACTGCGTGCCGAACACTTTCGCCACTTCCGTGACCGCTGACGACAAGCGCATCACCAGGATTTCCGACAGGATCAGCGATAAAAACGCGCCGGAGAAACCGAGCAACGCGCCGCCATACAAGAACGGGCGCAGGATAAAACCGTCCGTCGCACCAATCAGTTTCTGCACGTTGATGGTATCGCGGCGGGCGAAAATGCTCAGCCGCACGCTATTGCCGATCACCAGGAACACGGCCGCAACCATCAGTACGCCAATCATGGCTGCCACGCGCCCGACCAGGCCAGTCAGCGACGCCAGCCGCGCAAACCAGCTGTCATCCATGCGCACTTCATCAATACCCTGAATGCGGGAAATGCGGTCACGCAACGTGTTCAGCGAATCCGTACTCTGAAAATCCAGTTTCGGTACCACTACCGCCACGGCGGGCAACGGGTTCTCCTCGAGCATATCCAGCGCGCCGCCAAACCCGGACCAGTTACGGAACTCGCCCAGCGCATCTTCGCGTGACAGGTAATTGACCTTTTCCACGCCCTGTTCGGACTGGAGTTGCCCCACCACCTGCTGCGCCGCGTTGTCGTCCAGCGCTTTATCGAAATAGACGGTGATCTGCGGCGACGGATAGTACTGCGACGCAGCCTGATTAACGTTTTTGTAGACCATGTAACAGACGCTGGGCAGTGTCAGAGAGATAGCAATGACCATCACCGTCAGGAACGTCGCCAGCGGTTTGCTTTTCAGATCCTGCAACGCACCGTGCCAGGCGTAGCGTACCTGCTCGTTAAAGACGTTACTCTTACGCGAAGGCGCTTTAACTGGCGCTTTGCCGCGACGCGGCGCATTACGGTTGCCCTCGCTGGAGGACGCGGACGATTTACGAAAACGGTCTAATTTGCTGCCAAACTGCCGAATGTGGTTTAGTGCATCGCGCTTATTCACCCGCCAGGCCTCCATGCAAATGACCGTCGCTCAGGCTCAGCATGCGGTACGAACGACGGGAAATCAGCCCGATATCGTGCGTTGCCATCAGCACTGTTACCCCTACGCGGTTAAATTCTTCAAACAGACGTAAAATCCCTTCAGACAGCGCTTCATCCAGGTTACCGGTCGGCTCATCCGCCAGCAGCACGGCGGGTTTGTTTACCACCGCGCGGGCAATACCCACGCGCTGTTGTTCACCGCCGGAGAGCTGGATCGGGAAGCTTTTCGCTTTGTCGAGCAGCCCGACTTTATCCAGCGCCGCCGAGACGCGACGGCGAATATCATCGCCGCTGGCACCCGCGATAATCAGCGGGATCGCTACGTTATCGAACACGGTTCTGTCCATCAGCAGGTGGTGATCCTGGAAAATCATCCCGATTTGACGACGCAAAAACGGCACTTCCCGGTTTTTCAAACGGGTAATATCGTGGCCGCCAAAGAGGATTTTCCCGGCGCTTGGCCGCTCAATCCCACAAATCAGCTTCAGCAGGGTACTTTTCCCCGCACCGGAATGCCCGGTCAGAAAAGCCATCTCGCCCTGCTGCAGGTGAAATGTTACCCCCTGCAGCGCTTGTCTCCCACCGAGATAGGCTTTGCTGACGTGTTCAAAGCGAATCATTGTTAATCCTCTCGGGCAAAAAGTGCCTCTATAAAATCGCCCGCATTAAACGGACGTAAATCTTCAATACGTTCGCCGACGCCGATGTAGCGGATAGGAATGCCAAACTGATCCGCCACCGAGAAAATAACCCCGCCCTTGGCGGTGCCATCAAGTTTGGTCAGCGTAATACCGGTTAAACCGACAGCCTCGTGGAACAGTTTGGCCTGGCTAATAGCATTTTGCCCGGTGCTGGCATCAATCGTCAGCATCACTTCATGCGGCGCGTCTTCGTCCAGCTTCTTCATCACGCGGACAATTTTCTTCAACTCTTCCATCAGGTGCGCTTTGTTCTGCAAGCGGCCTGCAGTATCGGCAATCAGCACATCGATATGGCGCGCTTTCGCCGCCTGGATAGCATCGAAAATCACCGAAGCGGAATCCGCACCGGTATGCTGGGCAATCACCGGGATATCGTTGCGCTGGCCCCACACCTGAAGCTGCTCAACTGCGGCGGCACGGAAAGTATCCCCCGCCGCCAGCATCACCGATTTACCCTGCTGCTCAAACTGGCGCGCCAGCTTACCGATGGTGGTCGTTTTACCTACACCGTTGACACCAACCATCAAAATCACAAACGGAGTTTTACCTTCGATGTTAAGCGGCTCATCCACTTTGGCGAGGATCTCGCTCATCTCATCTTTCAGCAACCCATAAAGTGCTTCCGCATCGCGCAACTGCTTGCGGCTCGCGCCTTCCGTCAAATTGGTGATGATTTTGCGCGTGGTTTCCACCCCGACATCGGCAATCAGCAACTGCTCTTCCAGCTCTTCGAACAGATCATCATCGATCTTTTTCCCGCGGAACAGACTGATAAATCCGGAACCGAGGTTTTCTTTGGTTTTAAGCAGGCTGCGTTTCAGGCGCGCGAAGAACCCTTCTTTGGTCGGTTTTTCCTGCTCCTGCACGGATTCTTCAACCGGCACGACAACCACCGCTTCTTCCGCCGCTTCAGCGGCCAGCGCTTGCGCGTCCAGCTCTTCATCGCTTAGCGGAACATCGTCTTCTTCCAGCGGTTCAGCTTCCGCCTGCCACTCTTCAGCACCGATCTCCTGCTCAGCCACCTCTTCCGGCAGCGGCAGTTCTTCATGTTCGATAACCGCCGGGCTTTCTTCGCTCTCAGCTTCCGCCGGCGCCTCTTCGTGCACCAGTTGCTCGCTAACCTCAACAACCTCTTCGGCGAATTTTTCGCTGTCGGCAGCAGGCCCGGCAACCGAGGTTTCTTCAACCGGCTGCTCAGCTACAGGTTGCTGTTCGGTTTGCGCCTCTTCAGCCTTCTCTTTCTGCCCAAGGCCAAGCCAGGAAAAAAAGCCACGTTTCTTCTCATTTGCCATTGGCGACCACACTCCTCGCTATTGTTTCATGGCGCAGCCCGTCTGCACGGCCGGGACTGAAAACATTTGTTAATTAGTCGGATAGTCTACCACTTTCCTCAACTTGCATCACGGCCTGAGGATTAGGGTTTAACGTCATTCGACAGACCGCTAGAATAGCAGGTCGAAATGATGAGCAAAGCGATAACCATGAAGAAACCTACCCGCGCCGCCACCGGCCAGATCCGCATTATTGGCGGCCAGTGGCGGGGCCGTAAATTACCGGTTCCGGATAGCCCCGGCTTGCGCCCGACCACCGATCGCGTGCGTGAAACTTTATTCAACTGGCTGGCGCCGTCAATGGTAGACGCCCACTGTCTCGATTGCTTCGCTGGCAGCGGCGCGCTGGGGCTTGAAGCGCTCTCTCGCTACGCCGCCAGCGCAACCTTGCTGGAAATGGAGCGCAGTGTCGCCCAGCAGTTGCAGCAAAACCTGGCCACGTTAAAAGCCGCCAACGCGAAAGTGGTCAACACCAACACGCTGACGTTTTTAGCCAATCCAGGCACACCGCACAATATTGCGTTTATCGATCCACCGTTTCGTAAAGGGATGCTGGAAGAGACCGTGCGCCTGCTGGAAAACAACGGCTGGCTCGCCGACGACGCGTTGATTTATATCGAAAGCGAAGTCGAAAATGGATTACCGCCCGTACCCGCTCACTGGCAACTGCATCGGGAAAAAGTCGCCGGGCAGGTAGCGTATCGTTTGTACCACCGCGAAGCACAAGGAGAGAAGCATGCCGCTGTTGATTAACCTCGGGCGTCTGTTGATGCTCTGCATCTGGGCATTTCTGATTCTGAACCTGATTAAGCCCTTTCCGCGTCCGCTGAACATTTTCGTCAACGTCGCGCTTGTCTTCACCGTCTTTATGCATGCGCTGCAAGCCACCATGCTGAAAACGGCGCTGCCGAAAGACGGCCCACAAATGAGCAAAGCGGAGCAAATTCGTGTTTTTCTCTTCGGCGTGTTTGAGCTGCTTATCTGGCAGAAGAAATTAAAAGAGAAGAAGTAGTCCCATCGCCCGGTGGCGTTCTGCTTACCGGGCTGCTTCCGGCGTAAAGTTCACAAAGCGCGAGCCCTGGTAACGCAGCACGCCTCTGTCGCCCACCGTCAGCGCATTATATTGCTGCTCATCCAGACGAAAACGCATCTCCGCCCCGCCGGCTTGCGGTTTAAAACTCACTTCATAACGTATGGCGGTTCCTGCGGGCGTAACCTGTTGCTGGCGAGAACGGCGCGGGTTAAGCGGTTTTTCCCGTTTGTTGCTCACCACCACACTTTTTTGCTGCTGCGGCGCACTATCGTTTTCGGCTTTTTCGCGCCGTTGCTGTACAAAGCGGAAAGAGGCAAAAACCACAATCAATCCAATGGCGATAATGAAAAAAAGCGGTGGTTTACTCATGGCGAATACCTGTCGGAAAAAGCGGAATTGAGCTTATCGCGGCGGAAATAGCGTTGTCATCCTCCTTTTCCCGCCACTACACTGAGTAAGAGAGATTTACGCAACAATAACAGATACAGGGACTTAATTATGCTGTGGTCATTTATTGCTGTCTGCCTTTCCGCCTGGCTATATGTCGACGCTTCGTATCGTGGCCCGGTCTGGCAGCGCTGGGTTTTCAAACCCGTTACGCTCTTACTCCTGCTGTTACTGGCCTGGCAAGCGCCCATGTTCGATGCCATTAGCTACCTGGTGCTGGCGGGTCTGTGTGCCTCGCTGGTCGGTGATGCGCTCACGCTGTTGCCGCGGCAAAAACTGCTCTATGCCATCGGCGCGTTTTTCCTCGCGCATTTGCTCTATACCATCTATTTCGCCAGCCAGATGACGCTTTCGTTCTTCTGGCCGCTGCCGATGGTGCTGCTGATTATCGGCGCGCTGCTGGTAGCGGTGATCTGGTCGCGCCTCGAAGAACTGCGCATGGCGGTCTGTACCTTTATCGCCATGACGCTGGTGATGGTGTGGCTGGCAGGCGAGCTGTGGTTTTTCCGCCCGACCAGCCCGGCACTGTCGGCTTTCGTTGGCGCATCGCTACTGCTGATCAGCAACGTGGTCTGGCTTGGCAGCCACTATCGCAAACGCTTTAGCGCCGATAACGCCATCGCTTCCGCCTGCTATTTTGCCGGGCACTTTTTGATTGTTCGCTCGCTGTATATTTAAAAGGCTTGACTCTGGAGTCGACTCCAGAGTGCATACTCCGGTTAATGAGAAAATTATCATTCACCGGAGGATGCCATGCCTGCCCCCACCTCATCGCCTGAATTGAAAAAAGCGCCGCAATTCGCGGCGGTTAAGCTGCGGCCGATAGAAGAAAAAACGACATCCTGCTGCACCAACGGTCACTGCGAAGAACGCGAAACGCCAGAAATGACCGCCGAAGGCGAACGTTATAGCTGGCAGGTTGACGGTATGGATTGTGCCGCCTGCGCCCGCAAGGTGGAAAATGCGGTGCGCCAGATCGAAGGCGTCGGCCAGGTTCAGGTTGCCTTTGCCACCGAAAAACTTATCGTCGTGGCGCAAGATGATGTGCGTGAGCGCGTAGAACGCGCCGTACAACAGGCCGGATATCAACTGCGCAGCGAAAACGCACCGGCGCCAGAAACTTCACGGCTGCGCGAAAACCTGCCGCTTCTCCTTTTAATTGTGATGATGGCGCTCAGTTGGGGGCTGGAACAGGTCAACCATCCTTTCGGCCAGATGGCGTTTATCGCCACCACGCTGGTCGGGCTGTGGCCGATTGCCCGCCAGGCGCTGCGCTTAATGAAAAGCGGCAGTTGGTTCGCCATCGAAACGTTAATGAGCGTGGCGGCCATCGGCGCGCTGTTTATTGGCGCGACGGCGGAAGCGGCGATGGTGTTGCTGCTGTTTTTGATTGGCGAGCGGCTTGAAGGCTGGGCCGCCAGCCGTGCGCGGCGCGGTGTCAGCGCGTTAATGGCGTTAAAACCGGATACCGCAACACGTCTGCGCAACGGTGAGCGCCAGCGTGTCGCGGCAAGCGATCTGCAACCGGGCGATGTGATTGAAGTCCCGGCGGGCGGGCGTTTGCCTGCGGATGGTCGGCTGGTCTCGCCGTTTGCCAGCTTTGACGAAAGTGCGTTAACGGGCGAATCGGTGCCGGTCGAGCGCGCAGAAGGTGAAAGCGTTCCGGCAGGTGCCACCAGCGTTGACCGTCTGGTGCAGCTTGAAGTGGTTTCTAAACCGGGTGAAAGCGCGATTGACCGCATTCTGAAACTGATTGAAGAAGCAGAAGAGCGCCGCGCGCCGATTGAGCGTTTTATCGACCGTTTCAGCCGCATTTACACCCCGGCTATCATGGCCGTGGCGCTGCTGGTCGCCATCGTTCCACCGCTTTTGTTTGCGCAGCCCTGGCTTGCGTGGATCTACAAAGGGCTGGCGCTGCTGCTGATTGGCTGTCCGTGCGCGCTGGTGATCTCCACACCAGCGGCGATCACCTCGGGCCTTGCGGCGGCGGCACGTCGCGGTGCGCTGATTAAAGGCGGTGCGGCACTGGAGCAGCTCGGCAGCATTCGTCAGGTGGCGTTTGATAAAACCGGCACGCTGACCATCGGCAAACCACAAGTCGCCAGTATCACGCCGTTTTCCGGTACTGAAGAGGCCGAATTACTGGCGCTGAGCGCCGCGGTTGAACAGGGTTCCACCCACCCGCTGGCGCTGGCCATTGTGCAGGAAGCGCAGCGACGTGCGCTGGCGATTCCGGAGGCTATGGCGCAGCGCGCGCTGGCGGGCAAAGGCATCGAGGCGACGATTAACGGGCAGCAGGTGCTGATCAGCGCGCCGGACAAACTGCCGCAAGGCGCGCTTCACGACACCGTACTGGCGCAGATTGCGCAGCAGGAAAGCCATGGGCAAACCGTGGTGGTGGTACAGCGCGGCGGCGAGGTTATCGGTACGATCGGCTTGCAAGATACGCTGCGCGATGACGCCAGAGAAGCCGTTGCCGCCCTGCATGCGCTAGGCGTACAGGGCGTGATCCTCACCGGCGACAACCCGCGCGCCGCTGCGGCCATTGCTGGTCAGTTGGGGCTGGATTTCCGCGCTGGCTTGCTGCCGGAAGATAAAGTCGATGCGGTACACAAGCTCAACCAGCAAGCGCCCCTGGCGATGGTTGGCGATGGCATTAACGATGCGCCCGCGATGAAAGCTGCAACCATCGGTATCGCGATGGGAAGCGGAACGGATGTCGCGCTGGAAACCGCCGACGCCGCGCTCACGCATAACCGGCTGACTGGCCTGGGGCAGATGATCCGCCTGGCGCGCGCCACGCACAGCAATATTCGTCAGAACATCGCCATGGCGCTCGGCTTAAAAGCGATTTTTCTGGTGACAACGCTGCTCGGCGTGACCGGTCTGTGGCTGGCGGTGCTGGCCGATACAGGCGCCACGGTGCTGGTAACCGCCAACGCGCTGCGCCTGTTGCGCACAAAAGATTAGTGGTTTTTACGCACTACATAGCGGTACGGCAAAGACTCGGTTTGCCCGGCGACCAGCTCGTGTTCCATAAAACGGCAAAAGCCGGGAATATCGCGGGTGGTTGCCGGATCGTCGGCGATAATCAGCAATGTTTCGCCGATTTGCATATTGCGCACGGTTTTGCGCACCATCATCACCGGCTCCGGGCAGCGTAAGCCCTGAGCATCCAGCGTATGGTCGGCGGTGGAAAACGGATCGGTCATCTTCATCTCGCAAGGGAAAAAACCGCATTAGTTTACGCCGCCTTTTTTGTGACGCAAGCGAGGTTAACGATTGCGCTAAAATTAACCATTGCATCCCACTGCGTTTGCAGTATCATGCGGCGGCTCTGCTCGACAGAGCATAAAAAGTACTGGGTTCCCTCACCCCATTTACCAAAAAGGTCACAATATGACGCACTTTTCAAACGCACAGCGCATGAAGGCGCTGGTCTGGCTTTCGCTTTTTCACCTGTGGGTGATCATCTCCAGTAACTATCTGGTGCAGTTGCCGGTTTCTATCTTTGGTTTCCATACCACCTGGGGCGCATTTAGCTTCCCGTTTATCTTCCTGGCGACAGATTTAACCGTGCGCATTTTCGGCGCGCCGTTAGCCCGGCGAATTATCTTCGCGGTGATGGTGCCCGCGCTGCTTGCCTCTTACGTTATCTCCTCGCTGTTCTACATGGGCAGCTGGCAGGGTTTCGGCGCGCTGGCGCATTTCAATTTGTTTGTCGCCCGTATCGCCACCGCCAGCTTTATGGCTTACGCGCTGGGGCAAATTCTCGATGTGCATGTCTTTAACCGCCTGCGCCAGAGCCGCCATTGGTGGCTCGCGCCAACCGCGTCGACGGTTTTTGGTAACGCCAGCGACACCATCGCCTTTTTCTTTATCGCTTTCTGGCACAGCCCGGATGCGTTTATGGCGCAGCACTGGACGGAAATCGCGCTGGTGGATTACAGCTTCAAAGTGCTTATCAGCATCGCGTTCTTCCTGCCAATGTATGGTGTGTTGTTGAATATGTTGCTGAAAAGACTGGCAGACAAATCTGAAATTAGCGCGTTGCAGGCGAGTTAAAGGTACGGCTTATCAGATGTGATAAGATGCGCCGATGAGCCGTTATGGCTGTTTATTGAAAGGAAGAAGTCAATGCGCAATCTGGTGAAATATGTCGGTATCGGCCTGCTGGTTGTTGGGCTGGCTGCCTGTGATAACAGCGACAGCAAAAAACCTGTTCAGGGTGCTGCCGCCGAAAGCAACGCCAACGGTCAACCGGTAACCCTGCTCGACGGCAAACTCAGCTTCTCGCTGCCTGCGGATATGACCGATCAGAGCGGTAAACTGGGCACGCAGTCCAATAATATGCATGTGTATTCCGATGCCACCGGTCAGAAAGCGGTAATTGTGATTGTCGGCGACAACACGACAGAAGAGTTAAGCGCGCTGACAAAACGTCTGGAAGAGCAGCAGCGTAGCCGCGACCCGCAGTTGCAGGTGGTCACCAACAAATCCATCGAACTGAAAGGCCAGAAACTGCAACAGCTCGACAGCATTATCTCCGCGAAAGGCCAGACGGCATGGTCTTCAGTGGTGCTGGGTAAAGTTGATGACAAACTGCTGACCATCCAGGTGACGCTGCCGGCGGATAACCAGCAGCAGGCGCAAACCACGGCGGAAAACATTATTAACACCATCGTAGTGAAATAAGCCGCTCTGAACATGAAAAAGGGAACCTGACGGTTCCCTTTTTTCTACCCGGCAACCGCCACCGGCTTATGCCGCAGCCGCCAGGCCAGCAGTAAGGCTATTGCCACCAGTCCTGCGGCGGCGAAATAGATAGCCGAGACACCCGCCTGCGCCATCAGCAACCCCGCCAGCGGCCCGGTTATCCCCAGCGATAAATCCATAAATACGGTGTATGTCGCCAGTGCTGAGCCCTGGTTATGCTGCGGCACCGCGTTGACTGCCACGACGCCCAGCGCCGGGAAAACCAGCGAGAAACCGGCCCCGGCAAGGAACACGCCGAGTTTCGCCATCCACGGCTCCACCGCCAGGCCAACCAGCACCAGCCCAAGAGTTTCGACCACAAAACAGAGCATCGCCACATTTAAACCGCCGAAGCGATTAATCCCATTCGGAAACAGCAGACGCGCGCCAACAAAGGCACAGCTAAAAAGAGTGAGGGCAAACGCCGCATCCTCCCAGCCTTTCGCATCGTAATAGAGGGTAATAAAGGTGGCGATGACGCCAAAACCGGTTGTACCCAGCGCCAGCGCCATCCCGTACAGCCAGACGCGTCCCAGCACGGCGCGAAACGGCAGCGGCTTGCCTTTGCTGGCTTTCACCGCCGCACGCGGCAGCGCCAGTAATATTGCCAGCAGCGCCACGCCCATAATGGTCAGCGAGAGTCCATGCAGCCCGCCGTACTGATAACAGACCACTCCGAGCGGTGCGCCGATGGCCATCGCGCCATAGGTGGCAATACCGTTCCACGAAATCACCCGCCCGATATGTATCGACCCGACCACACCCACGCCCCAGAGCGTCGCGCCGGTTCCGGCGAAACTCTGGCCAATGCCTAAAATGACGCGCCCCAGACAAAGCAATATCAGGCCTAACACGCCAACACTGCCGCCAACGCCCGCCAGCAAATAGCTCAGGCCGCTGAGAAACGCACCGCATAAACCAAAGATCACCACTTTTTTTGGCCCCAGCAGGTCGGCATAGCGTCCGGCATGCGGTCGGCTCAGTAGCGTTGCGAAGTATTGCAGGCTGATCACCAGACCGGCCCAAAACGCGCTATAGCCCATCACATCATGGACATAGCCAGGGAGCACCGCCAGCGGCAGGCCAATAGTGAGGTAACTGGCGAAGTTAAACATAACGACGGACAAAATCCGCAGATTGAGGCGCAATCCGCTTAGCGCCGGTTCGGCGGCGTTTTCAGGCATGGAGTTTTACTCAGTTTTTCACAACAGTGTTTCACTATTACCACGTGATGAAACAGAAAGCAGCATTCACTTTAAGAATATCTCTGGCGGGCGAAGGTGTGGCGGGGCACTACACTTAACGGGCCGATGACAAAAGGAATTAACCATGACACATCCTCAACCCGATCGGGCGGGTTTACATATTCTGTTAAAGCTGGCTTCGCTGGTGATCATTTTGGCCGGCATTCATGCTGCGGCCGACATTATTGTGCAGCTTCTTCTGGCGCTGTTTTTCGCGATTGTTCTCAATCCGCTAGTTACCTGGTTTCTCCGGCGCGGCATTTCGCGCCCGGTGGCGATCGGTATTGTGGTGCTGGTGATGCTGGTTTTTCTCACCGCGCTGTTCGGCGTGCTTGCCGCGTCGGTCAACGACTTCATGACGCTGCTGCCAAAGTACAACCGCGAATTCACTAAGAAATTTATGCAGTTACAGGATGCGATGCCGTTTCTTCGTTTGCACATGTCACCAGAACGTATGCTGCAACGGATGGACTCGGAGCGAGTGATGGGCTTTGCCACCACCATGGCGACTCAGCTCTCGAACGCGATGGCCAGCATTGTCCTGCTGGTGATGACCGTGGTGTTTATGCTGTTTGAAGTGCGCCACGTACCTTATAAGCTGCGCTTTGCGCTGCATAACCCGCAAATTCATATCGCCGGACTGCACCGCGCGCTGAAAGGCGTTTCCCACTACCTGGCACTGAAAACGCTGCTGAGCGTGTGGACAGGCCTGATTGTCTGGGTCGGGCTGGTGTTTCTGGATGTGCAATTTGCGCTGATGTGGGGGGTGCTGGCGTTCCTGCTCAATTACGTACCCAATATCGGCTCGGTGATCTCCGCTATCCCGCCAATGATCCAGGCGCTGCTGTTTAACGGCACGTACGAATGTTTGCTGGTGGGCGGCTTGTTCCTTGTGGTGCATATGTTGCTTGGCAACATCCTGGAACCCCGCATGATGGGCCACCGCCTCGGGATGTCGACGCTGGTGGTGTTTTTATCGTTATTGATTTGGGGATGGCTGCTTGGCCCGGTGGGAATGCTGTTGTCAGTACCGCTAACCAGCGTGTGTAAAATCTGGATGGAAACCACCACCGGCGGCAGCAAGCTGGCGATTTTACTGGGCCCAGGCAGGCCGAAAAGCCGCCTGCCTGGGTAAAGTACCTACCAACCAGGGTAGTTTTATATCCGTAATCACAACTGCTAATATTAAGAAAATAAAAACGCCCATCAGATTATGGGCGTTTTTATTTTGAAATCCCGAATGAGATAAATCGCGAAAATTTACCTTAAGATGAGATAATAAACATAACAAATATATAACGCGGTTAAATAGCCGATTATTAATCAAGGAGCTTTGCGGTTATCTGATCCACGCATCAATTTGGTTATCAGTTTCCTAATAAAAGCTACCGTTGCGCAAAGCATAATGGTATTTTATCGTCCGCGCATTCATCCTCGTTCTGTAAATACTTATGATTCCAGCATAAAAATCAAGGTGGTACCATTTATTTTCAGAACAGCATCATTATTTCGCCTAAGTTTGCGTTATTAAATGTGTCACCAATCTTATATTTATTTGATACGGAGTTCTCATGAAAAAGATTGTTCAGTTACTGACTGCAATTGCTGTCGTAGGTGCGCTAACGGGTTGCGCGCGTACTGCAAGTATTCATAATATTAACACCCCGGTCAGTGCGGGCCATTCTCAGGCGCAGGTACGTGCTGCCATTCTGAAAGCCGGCCAACAACGCCAGTGGATCATGACAGATGCAGGTCCGGGCGTTATCAAAGGTCGCATGCAAAGCCGCGACCATACTGCAGAAATTCGTATTAACTACTCTGCAAACAGCTATTCAATTAACTATGAAAACAGCATGAATCTGAAAGCCTCAGACGGGAAGATTCATAAGAATTACAACCGCTGGGTTAACAACCTCGACAAAGATATTCAGCTGAATTTATCATCAGGTGCTGCGCTTTAATTGTCATCCAGCCTAAAGTCGGACCGGGAACGGTCCGATAATCAATGTGCTCTTAATTAAGGTTGTGCACACCATGTATGAACAAGATCCCTTCAGCGCGCTGGAAGCGATAGCTGAAGCGCAGCGTATTGCTTTTGCCCCCATGTTATTTCAGACCGCGGTTTGTCTGCGTAAATTTGGGTTGCTGGAATTTCTGGATAAGCAAGGCAAGCAGGGCGCAACGCTCGATGAGATTGTCGAAGGTTGCGAAGTTGATGCTTACGCCGCCAGTGTATTGCTTGATATGGCGCTGAGTGGACGGATTGTCACCCACAGTGAAGAGCGTTTTTATATCGCGAAGATAGGGCATTTCCTGCTGCACGATCCGATGACGCGAGTCAATATGGATTTCTCGCAGGATGTTTGTTACCAGGGACTGTATTTCCTTGAGGATGCCTTAAAAGAAGGGAAACCCGCAGGGTTGCGCGTATTTGGTGACTGGCCAACGATTTATCCAGCTTTATCGCAATTGCCTAACCCGGCACGGGATAGTTGGTTCGCTTTTGATCACTATTATTCCGATGCGGCATTTACGGCGGCTCTGCCACATATATTCGCAAGCCAGCCTGTAAGCCTGTACGATGTCGGCGGCAATACCGGAAAATGGGCGATGACTTGTTGCAAATATGATGCAAATGTCGCGGTAACCCTATTAGATTTGCCTGAACAAATTGCACTGGCGCAGAAAAATGTCGAGGCCGCAGGCTTCTCATCACGGATTCACTTCCATCCGGTCGATATGCTTAGCGAAGCATCGCTGCCTGGTGAAGCGGATATTTGGTGGATGAGTCAATTCCTGGATTGCTTTTCACCAGAACAAATTGTTGGCATCTTAAGTAAAATAGCCGGGGTCATGAAACCGGGTGCCAGACTCTGTGTTATGGAGCTTTTCTGGGACGCACAAAAATTTGATGCTGCCGCCTTTAGCTTGAATGCAACGTCACTCTATTTTACCTGTATGGCGAACGGTAACAGCCGTTTCTATAGCGCGGAGAACTTTCTACGCTACCTGGAAATGGCCGGTTTCAGCATTGAAAAACGCCTCGATAATCTCGGGGTGGGACATACCTTATTGATATGTCATAAAAAATAAGACAGGGCGGCGACTGTGCCGCCATGATGCCTTACCGGCATCATTGGAAAAACCGTTTTTCGCGGATACGCGTTGATGAAATTTGCACTAAACATTACGGATTGGTTGGCCAGAGCGCCAGGTCTGAGCGAAACGACACAGTGGCAGCAATGGTCGCTGGATAGTGGCGCTATTGATCCTGCGCTTGCGCAGGCGAAACTCGCCGCGTTGCCGATGATGACCGCGCGTCGCCTCAGTTCAGGCAGCCGACTGGCTGTTGAATGTGGTATGACGCTGATGCGCCAGCATACGGTGGATGCCGTTGTGTTTAGCAGCCGTCATGGTGAACTGGAACGCAACTATCGCATTCTTCAGGCGCTGGCGGCAGACCAGGATATCTCCCCTACCGATTTTGCGATGTCAGTGCATAACTCCGCGGTGGGGAACCTCACTATCGCCATGCAACAGTCGATTGCATCCTCTTCTGTTTCAGCCGGGCTTGACACATTCCAGCAGGGGCTGTGTGAAGCGATCTGTTTCTTACAGGCGGGCTATAAACGCGTATTGATGGTGGATTTCGACGGCACACTTCCGGCGTTTTATCACCCGGGGTTGCATCCGGATATGCCCACCTGGGCCTATGCGGTTGCGCTCGTTATCGAAGCGGGCGATACCCTGCAGTGCGTCAGCGAATCCGCGATATGGAACGGTGAACCCCATTTGCCGCAAAGTATGCAGTTTTTGCAACATTATCTGCTTAATGAGTCTGAATTCAGCATTGCCGGCGAGCGTCTCAACTGGCGCTGGAGCCGTGCATGAGCCGCATTAACTGGCTATGGCGTTTACTCATGACCGGGTTGTGTTTTGCACTGTTCGGCATCGGTGGTTTGTTGCTGTCACTGGTGTGGTTTAACCTGCTGATTCTCGTGGTACGTAACAAAGCAAAGCGACGCATGTTGGCGCGCCGCAGCATTGCTGCCAGCTTTCGCCTGTTTTTAAACACCGCAAAGTTGACTGGCGCGCTGGATTACCGAATTGAAGGGATTGACGCGCTGCGCGGCGAGCGCGGTTGCCTGGTCATTGCCAATCATCCCACTTTGATCGATTACGTTCTGCTGGCCTCTGTGATGCCCGAAACAGACTGTCTGGTCAAAGGCGCCCTGCTCAATAATCCCTTCGTTAGCGGGGTGATTAGAGCGGCAGACTATTTGATCAACAGCCAGGCGGATACGCTGCTCTCCGCCTGCGAAGAGCGCCTTCGGCACGGCGAAACTATTTTAATTTTCCCGGAAGGAACGCGTACGCGTCCCGGCGAAAAAATGACACTGCAACGCGGCGCGGCGAATATTGCCGTGCGCTGCGGTTGTGATTTGCGCATCGTGGTTATCCACTGTAGTGAACATCTGCTGGACAAACACAGCCGATGGTATGACGTCCCGCCATGCAAACCTCTTTTTACCGTTAAGGTGCGGGAGCGCGTGGCGATAAAACAATTTTATGATGCGGAATCGCAAGAACCGGCACTGGCAGCAAGACAGCTCAACCGGCATCTTCTGCATCAATTAACATCAGGTTTTGCACCTTTTTAGGAACGGATGATGCAACAGCTCTATCTTGAAATTAAAAATCTTATTATCAGCACCTTAAATCTGGATGAACTCAGCGCCGATGACATCGAAACCGAGAGCGCGCTCTTCGGGGATGGGTTGGGGCTGGATTCTATCGATGCGCTCGAACTTGGTCTGGCGATCAAAAATCAATACGCGGTGGTGCTTTCAGCGGAAAGCGAAGAGATGCGCCAGCATTTCTACTCTGTCGCCACGCTGGCATCTTTTATTCAGGCCCAACGCGCATAAAAACGGATACGCTATGACCGAGAAAAACGAAATTTATCAGGAAGTTTCCGCTCTTCTTATCAAACTCTTTGAAATCGATCCGCAGGATATTACTCCCGAATCTCGTCTGTACGAAGATCTGGAGCTCGACAGCATTGATGCTGTCGACATGATTGTGCATCTTCAGAAAAAGACCGGTAAGAAAATCAAACCGGAAGAGTTTAAAGCGGTGCGCACCGTACAGGATGTCGTCGATGCGGTAGCACATCTGCTGCGGGAAGAATAAGCCACCGTGTACGGACCTCGCCTGGAAACGGGCCTGAAACTGCTCGCCGCGTTATTGATGCTCTGTTGGCCTTTTGTGATCTGGTTCGGCCTTGCGCATAACAGTCTGCACTGGCTGCTCCCTTTGATGGCCGTCATGCTGCTTTTCCGTTTGCGGCAAGCCCGACAGGGGCTTGCGCCGATGCGCTTTGTCACGCGCAGCATTGCCCTGACCGGTATCGGGCTGTGCGCGGCGAGCTGGCTATTAAAAACGCATCAGCTCCTGCTCTATTACCCGGTCGCCGTCAGCTTCATCATGTTACTGGTATTTGGCAGTTCACTGTGGAGCGCAATGCCGCTGGTCGAGCGTCTGGCTCGCCTGCGCAGCCCCGACCTTCCTGAGGAAGCCGTACGCTATACCCGCCGCGTGACGCATGTCTGGTGTGTTTTTTTCGTGTTGAATGGCGGGATTGCGCTATTTACAGCGCTGTATGGCGATATGCGTCTATGGACGCTCTGGAACGGCATGATCTCCTACCTGCTGATGGGTTTGCTGATGGCAGGTGAATGGCTGATACGCCGCCAGATGATAAAACGAGAGATGCAATGAAAACCCTTCCTTTCGCCGACTGGCTCAGCCATTCGCGGGCCAATGATACTCCCATCGCCTGGCTTGGTGTTCGGACGTGGACGCTGGAAGACCTGCGCAGCGATGTCGCCCAGCTTATGACCTGGCTACAGACGCAGGACGATGAACGCTGGGCGCTGTGCTTTGAAAATAGCTACCTTTTTATTGTCGCGCTGCTGGCTACGCTGCATGCCGGGAAAACACCTGTAATTCCAGGGCACTGCCGGGAATCATTGCTGGCCGAGCAAAAAACGCTCTTTCAGGGAGTACTCAGCGATCAGCCTTTACGCTGGGAAGGCCCGCATTGTGTGGTAAAGGCAAACGCACCACAAGCCGCGAAAGGCGACGTTTTTCCGCCCCTTCGCGAAGGGGCGTTTATCGAGCTTTTTACCTCCGGTTCAACCGGGCAGCCGCGCCGGGTTATCAAACCGATAGCCTGTCTTGATCATGAAGCGACGCTGCTCGCCGCGCGTTTTAGTGACCAACTGGCGGGCTGTCGCGTCGTGGCTTCGGTCGTGCCGCAACATTTATACGGACTAACCTTCCGCATCTTTCTGCCAATGTCGCTCGGACTGCCACTTCACGCCGCAATGCTCTATTACGCCGAGCAGTTGGCCGCGCTGGAAAGCCACCATCGCTATGCGTTTATCAGTAGTCCCGCGTTCTTAAAACGCCTTGATCCCCGGCTCGCACCACCGCCGATGGCGATCATTCTCTCGGCTGGTGGAATGCTGCCGTGGACAGATGTTCAGGGAACCGCTGACTGGTGCGGTGTTCAACCAGATGAAATATATGGCAGCACCGAAACAGGCATTCTTGCCTGGCGGCATCGCCAGCACGATAGCATCCCGTGGAAACCTTTTCCGGGGGTTTCGATCGTGCCGGAAGGTGAGGCATTTCGCGCGCATTCGCCGATTATTCCCGAACCAGACGGCCTGTTGCTCGATGATATCCTGATCTTTGATGACGGCGGGACTTTCCACATCGCCGGGCGTCGTGGCCGCGTTGTTAAAATCGAAGAGAAGCGCATCTCGCTGAGTGAAATAGAGAGACGCGTGTTAGCGCTTGAGGGTATTCGGGATGCCGCAGCTCTCCCTGTGTCTCGTGGCGGGCGCCAGGGCGTTGGCGTGCTGCTGGTGCTGGAAGAAGAGGCACATCGCCAGTGGCTTAATTGTGACAACAAAGCAATGGAGCTTGCCTGGCGAAGAGCGCTGATTCCGTGGCTGGAGCCGGTGGCGGTGCCACGTTACTGGCGCATCCTGGAAGAGATCCCCGTTAATAGTATGAACAAGCGTGTTTATGCTCAACTACAGGAGTTATTTCATGAAACCTCATGAAATTGCACACCGTCAGGTGTCACCGACGCACGCTGAAATCGATATCCTACTGGAGACGGACCTGTTCTGGTTCCGCGGTCATTTTGCGGTTCAGCCGTTGCTGCCAGGCGTAGCGCAACTCGACTGGGTGATGCATTACGCCACGTTAATGCTCACCCCGGGCTATCGCTTCCACAGCATTCAAAACGTTAAATTCCAGGCCCCACTCCTGCCGGGAAACAGAGTCACGCTGCGACTCGACTGGCAGGAACAGAAGCAGCAACTGAGTTTCAGCTACCTGCGCCATGCGGGCGAAGAACGCCATACCTGTAGCAGCGGGAAAATTCGCCTATGTCAGTAACTTTTAATCCTTGTGTGGTCATCCCTTGCTATAACCACGGTGCAATGATGGCGCGCGTGGTTGAACGCCTACAACCGACAGGCCTGCACTGTTTTATCGTTGATGATGGCAGTGATGAGGCAACGCAGCGGGTGCTGGAAACACTGGCCGCAGGAAATGAAATGCTTACCCTGACGCGGCTTGCGCAAAACGCCGGTAAAGGCGAGGCAGTGATCGAGGGTTTGCAAAATGCCTCACGCGCGGGTTTTACTCACGCCGTGCAGGTCGATGCTGACGGGCAGCATGCCATCGAAGATATTCCCAAATTACTGGATCTGGCGAGGCAACATCCGCAGGCGCTGATTTCAGGCCAGCCGGTTTATGATGACTCCATTCCCCGTTCGCGGCGATATGGCCGCTGGGTCACACACGTCTGGGTGTGGATAGAAACATTGTCTTTTCAACTGAAAGACAGCATGTGCGGTTTTCGCGTCTATCCCATCGCTTCCACGCTGCGGCTTGCTGAACGTGTCACGCTGGGCAGGCGTATGGATTTCGACACAGAAGTGATGGTTCGCCTCTTCTGGCAGGGAACTCCCAGCTACTTTGTCCCGACACGCGTAACATATCCGCAGGACGGTCTTTCTCACTTTGATGCGCTGAAAGACAATGTTCGCATCTCGCTGATGCATACCCGCTTATTCTTCGGCATGCTGCCGCGCATTCCTTCCCTGCTGTTTCGCCGCGCTGATACCCACTGGGCGCAGCAGCACGAGAGGAAGGGATTATGGGGTATGCGCTTTATGTTGCTGGTCTGGAGAGTGTTTGGCCGCCGAGCATTCTCGCTGCTGCTCTATCCTGTTGTCGCCGTCTATTGGCTTAGCGCCGGTAACGCGCGGCGGGCATCGCAGCTCTGGCTGGCGCGTGTGCGCACCAGCCTGGCGCTGCGCGGGCTGCCGTCACCGGCAAAACTCAGTAGCTATCGCCACTTTCTGCGTTTTGCCGAAGCCATGCTGGATAAAGTGGCAGGCTGGCGCGGCGAACTCCAGTTAGACCGTGACGTTGAATTCGCGCCCGGTGCTGAAGCCGCCATGGGGCTGGACGATAACAACGGCAAGCTCTTGCTGGCATCCCATCTGGGCGATGTTGAAGCCTGCCGTGCGCTGGCGCAATTACATAACAGCAAAGTGATCAATGCGCTGGTGTTTCATGAGAACGCACAGCGTTTTAAACAGATCATGCAAGAGATGGCTCCCGAAGCAGGAGTACACCTTATCCCGGTAACGCATATTGGCCCGGATACCGCCATGTTGCTGAAAGATAAGCTCGATCGGGGCGAATGGGTGGCCATTGTCGGCGATCGTATTGCGGTTAACCCACAGCGCGGTGGCGACTGGCGGGTGTGCTGGAGCACGTTTATGGGCCACGCAGCCCCCTTCCCGCAAGGGCCATTTATTCTGGCGGCGGCGCTACGCTGCCCGGTGCTGTTAATGTTTGCTTTGCGCCAAAACGGCAAATTGCGCCTGCATTGCGAACCTTTTGCCGATCCGCTGCCTATGCCACGCGCAAACCGTCAAGCGGCACTGCAAGCGGCTGTCGACAACTATGCTGCACGCCTTGAACACTACGCACTGCAATCACCACTCGACTGGTTTAATTTTTTTGATTTCTGGCGGTTGCCTGACCACGCACCGCAAGCCACGGATAAGGAGTAACAGGTGTTAAACGATCCCCGTTTCACAGCCGAGGTTGCGCTAAGCGTTCCCTTTCACGACGTTGATATGATGGGCGTTGTCTGGCACGGCAACTATTTTCGCTACTTTGAGATAGCGCGTGAGGCGCTACTGAATCAGTTTGATTACGGCTACCGCCAGATGAAAACGTCGGGGTATTTGTGGCCGGTCGTGGATACGCGTGTGAAATACCGTGACGTACTGACATTTGAACAGCATTTTCGCGTACGCGCCCGAATCGAAGAGTTCGAAAACCGGCTGAAAATCGCGTATGAAATCATTGACGCCGCCAGCGGCAAACGGACCACCACCGGTTACACCATTCAGGTGGCGGTGGAGGAGAAAAGCCGGGAGATGTGCTTCGTCAGCCCGACCATTCTGTTTGAACGTATGGGGGTCACACCATGAGATATTGGCCTCCGCTGATCCTATTGTTCGCCCCCTTTGTCAATGCAGTAACGCTGGAGGAATTACAGCAGCGCTTTACCCAACAACCGGTGGTACGTGCGCATTTCACCCAAACCCGCACCATTAAAGACTTGCCGCAGCCGCTGCGCTCGCAGGGCGAAATGCTTATCGCCCGTGAGCAGGGATTATTGTGGGATCAGACCGCACCGTTCCCGATGATGCTAATGCTTGATGATTCGCGGATGGTGCAAATCATTAACGGTCAGCCACCGCAGGTGATCACTGCGCAAAACAACCCGCAAATGTTCCAGTTTAACCATCTTCTGCGCGCCCTGTTTCAGGCCGATCGCGCCGTGCTGGAACAGAACTTTCGCATTGACTTTAACGATGCCGGGAAAGGTCGCTGGACCCTGAAGTTGACCCCAATCACCACGCCGCTGGATAAAATATTCACCTCCATCGACCTGGCCGGGGATCACTATCTCGACAGCATCCGCCTGAATGATAAACAGGGCGATCTCACCGATATCGCTTTCTCCCAACACCGACTCACGCCCACGACGCTGACTGATGACGAACGCCAACGTTTTGCAACGCACTAATTCCCCACGCCCGGCACTACTGTGGGGCGCAGTATGCCTGGTGATGCTGGGTATGCTGCTCGTGCTGCTTCCCAAAGCGCGAATGAACAGTAGCGTACTGGCGATGCTTCCGGCACAAACCATGGGCGCGCTGCCTGCGGCATTGAATGACGGCTTTATGCAACGCCTCGATAAGCAACTCGTCTGGTTGATCAGCCCTGGTAAACAGGCCAATCCCGAGGTAGCGCAATACTGGCTGACGCTGTTAGGTCAATCGCAGGTTGTTAATCACCTGAAAGGCGCGATGGATGCAAAGAGTCAGCAAGCGTGGGGCGCATTTTTCTGGCAGCACCGTAACGCTCTGCTTGATAGCGCAACCCGCGCGCGTCTGCAAAACGGCGGCGAAGCGCAGGCACAATGGGTGCTGACTCAGCTCTACTCGGCCTTTTCCGGCGTATCGGGTAAAGAGCTGCAAAACGATCCGCTAATGTTGATGCGCGGCGCACAATTGGCGATGGCGCAAAATACGCAGCGACTGCGGTTGATGGATGGGTGGTTAGTCACCCAGGACAACGACGGCAACTACTGGTATCTGCTCCACGGCGAGCTGGCAGGCTCCTCCTTCGATATGCAGCAAACACACCAGTTTGTCGCCACGCTCGGCTCGCTGGAAACACAACTCAAGAAGCAGTTTCCACAGGCGCAATTGCTATCACGCGGCACGGTATTCTATAGCGACTACGCCAGCCAGCAGGCAAAGCGCGACATTTCAACGTTGGGGATCGCAACTATCGTCGGCGTCATGTTGTTGATTGTTGCCGTGTTCCGCTCCTTGCGCCCACTTCTGTTATGCCTACTTTCAATCGCCGTTGGTGCGCTGGCCGGCACGGTAGTGACGCTGCTGATCTTCGGCGAGTTGCACCTGATGACGCTGGTGATGAGCATGAGCATCATCGGGATCTCTGCGGACTATACACTTTACTATCTCACCGAACGTATGGTGCATGGCGCAGAGTCATCGCCATGGCAAAGCCTGGAAAAAGTACGAAATGCGCTGTTGCTGGCACTGGCGACGACCGTCTTGGCGTATCTGATCATGATGCTGGCGCCCTTCCCTGGTATTCGCCAGATGGCGATTTTCGCCGCTACCGGACTCAGCGCCTCTTGCCTGACGGTTGTCTTCTGGCACCCCTGGCTGTGCCGTGGTTTACCGGTACGTCCCGTGCCTGCGATGGTGCTGTTACTGCGCTGGCTGGCAGCCTGGAGGCGCAATAAAAAACTGTCGGTGGGATTGCCGCTGATAATGGCGGCGGTTTCTCTTGCCGGGTTGTCGACACTGCGCATCAATGACGATATCAGCCAGTTACAGGCATTACCGCAGAACATCCTTGCGCAGGAAAAAGCCATCACTGCTCTCACCGGACAGAGCGTCGATCAGAAATGGTTTGTGGTTTATGGCGAAAATCCCCAGCAGACACTGGAACGTCTGGAAGCGTTTATTCCACGTCTGGAACAAGTGCGTGAGAACGGCGCAATTTCGGGTTTTCGTTATGTGCCGATCAACTCGATCTCACGCCAGCAGCAGGATCTGACGTTACTCAAAAATGCCGCGCCCACCGTTGCTTATACCTTGCAGAACGCTGGTTTGCAGGCGGTTACCCCCGATCTCAGCCCAATGACGGTCACGGTTGATGAGTGGCTTGCCAGTCCGGCCAGTGAAGGCTGGCGTTTGCTGTGGCTGACCATACCAGACGGGCAGAGTGGCGTTCTGGTGCCCGTTGATGGCGTAAAAGATAGCGCAGCGTTAAGTAAGCTGGCACAGGCGCAATCAGGTATTGCCTGGGTGGATCGAAAAAGCGCTTTCGACGAGCTTTTCGCGCTCTATCGTCTGGTGTTAACCGGCCTGTTGTGTGTTGCGCTGGCAGTGATCGCGGCGGGCGCCATACTTCGTCTTGGCTGGAAAAAGGGGCTTATCAGCCTTGTCCCTTCTGTGTTGTCACTCGGTTGCGGGCTGGCAGCATTGTCGCTAAGCGGCCATTCTGTCAATCTCTTCTCCCTGCTGGCGCTGGTACTGGTGTTAGGGATTGGCATTAATTACACGCTATTTTTCAGTAACCCACGCGGCACACCGCTCACCTCGCTACTGGCGATCTCGCTGGCGATGGTAACAACGCTCCTCACGCTGGGCATGCTGGTATTCAGCGATACCCAGGCGATTAGCTGTTTTGGCATCGTGCTGGTAAGTGGCATTTTTACCGCCTTTTTACTTTCACCACTCGCAATGCCGGGTAAAAAAGAGAGAAAACGATGATCCGCACCCTCTGGACAGGCATGGCGCTGGCCACTGCCCTACTGCTTACCGGATGCAGTTCCACCACCCACTCCTCAGACAGCGCCCGCCCGCAAGCATGGCTGGAGCCCGGCACGCGCGTGACGTTACCGGCACCGGGAATTAACCCGGCGGTCAATTCCCAGCAGCTACTCACCGGGAGCTTTAACGGGAAAACGCAGTCACTGCTGGTGATGATGACCGCCGACGAGAAAAAAATCACGCTCGCCGGGCTCTCCTCCGTAGGGATTCGCCTGTTCCTCGTCACCTACGACGAAAACGGTATTCATACTGAGCAATCTATTGTCGTACCGCAGTTACCACCGGCAAACCAGGTATTGGCCGATGTAATGATCAGCCACTGGCCTGTCGCCGTCTGGCAGCCGCAATTACCGAAAGGCTGGACGCTCACCGACACAGGCGACAAGCGCGAGCTGCACAATGCACACGGAAAGCTGGTGACGGAAATCACCTACCTACAGCGCAAAGGCAAACGCGAGCCAATTAGCATTGAGCAGCACGTCTTTAAATACCACATCACCATTCAATATCTGGGTGACTGAGATGATCTACATTTCCGCGATTGGCATGATTAACGCGCTGGGAAACACCTGCGATGAAATCGCTGCCAATTTGAGCCGTGGCGTCGCGCCGGGCATGATCAACCGAAAAGGCTGGTTACAGGGCGATGCTGAAGTCATGCTCGGCGGCGTGGATACAGAACTTCCGCTGATGCCCGAGGAGTGGCAGGCGCATCGTAGCCGCAACAACCAGCTTTTGTTGGTCGCGCTGGAACAAATCCAGCCGACGGTGGATGAGGTGATTTCCCGCTATGGCCGCGATCGCGTTGCCGTCGTTTTGGGCACCAGCACATCGGGTCTGGAGGAAGGGGGTAGACACGTAAATTACCTGCATAACGGCGAAGAGAGCCTGGAATGGCGCTATTCGCAACAGGAGCTAGGCGATCCGTCGCGCTTTTTAAGCCGCTGGCTGGCTCTCGACGGCCCGGCATTTACGGTTTCTACCGCTTGTTCCTCCAGTGCCAGAGCGATCATTAATGGTCAGCGCCTGATTAATGCGGGGCTCGCGGATGTTGCCATCGTTGGTGGCGCAGACACACTTAGTCAGATGCCGATCAACGGATTTAATAGTCTTGAATCCTTCTCGCCGACATTATGCCAGCCATTTGGCCGTGACCGTTGCGGCATCACTATTGGTGAAGCTGCCGCGTTGATGGTTCTGACACGGGAACCGCAGCCGCTGGCGCTGTTAGGCTGTGGAGAATCCAGCGATGCCTGGCATATTTCTGCACCGCATCCTCAAGGCGAAGGCGCGATCCGCGCAATAAACATGGCGCTCGCCCAGGCGGGCCTGACGCCAGACGACGTTGGTTATATCAATCTGCACGGCACCGCCACGATCCTTAACGATCAAATTGAATCGCAGGTCGTGCATACGCTGTTTGGCGATCGTATCCCCTGTAGTTCAACTAAACATTTGACCGGTCACACTCTTGGCGCGGCGGGTATCACTGAAGCAGCACTGAGCGCACTGATTCTGCTGCGCGATTTGCCATTGCCACCGCAGGATTTCAGCCATTATCCGCGGGACACAACCTTGCCAGAGTGCGGCCTGCTAAGCGCCCCCCAGCCGCTTTCACGCCCGGTGATTTTGTCGAACTCCTTCGCCTTCGGCGGAAACAACGCCAGCATTTTGCTGGGGAGAGTGTCATGAGCCATTACCTTGCACCCGGTGCCTATTTACCTCATGAGGCACCCATGATCCTGCTGGAAGAGGTCATTGCTGTCGGCGCCGATTGCGCCCACTGCCGCGTGACCGTTAACAAGCAAGGTGTCCTTGCACCGTTTATTGATGCCGAAGGCCACTTGCCTGGCTGGTATGCTCTCGAACTGATGGCGCAAAGCATTGGCGTCTGGTCGGGCTGGCATCGCCAGCAACGCAGTGAGGAAAATATCGCCCTCGGTATGGTGTTGGGTGCCAGAGAATTAACCTGTGCGGCGAATTCGCTGCCAGCAAATGCCGTGCTGGATATCCACGTCAGGCTCCTGATGCAGGATGAACGTTTCGGCAGCTTCGACTGCACCATTAAGGCTCAAACCGACACGCTAGCTTCGGGCCGAGTCAATACCTTCCAGCCGACAAAGGAAGAGTTAACGTCACTTTTTATTCAAGGAAAAACGGCATGAATCGTTCCGTATTGGTCACTGGTGCCAGCAAAGGCATCGGCCGTGCCATCGCCCAACAACTTGCCGCAGACGGTTTTACGATCGGCGTGCATTACCATCGTGATGAGCAAGGCGCGCAGCAAACGCTGCACGCGATTGAACAGGCAGGGGGAAGCGGACGTCTGCTCAATTTCGATGTTGGCAACCGCGAGCAATGTCGTGAGGTGCTGGAGAGCGAAATTGGCCGCCACGGCGCCTGGTACGGAGTGGTCAGTAATGCCGGGATTGCACGCGACGCAGCCTTCCCGGCGCTGAGCGAAGAAGACTGGGACATGGTCATCCATACCAACCTCGACAGCTTTTACAATGTGATCCAACCCTGCATTATGCCCATGATCTCCGCTCGCAACGGCGGGCGCATCATTACGCTTTCGTCGGTTTCCGGCGTAATGGGCAACCGTGGCCAGGTCAACTACAGCGCAGCTAAAGCGGGGATCATTGGCGCGACAAAAGCGCTGGCTATCGAACTGGCAAAACGCAAAATCACCGTGAATTGTATTGCTCCTGGCCTGATTGACACCGGCATGATTGAGATGGAAGAGGCGGCACTGAAAGAAGCGATGTCCCTGATCCCGATGAAACGTATGGGCCAAACGCAAGAAGTGGCCGGACTCGCCAGCTATTTGATGTCCAATATTGCGGGTTATGTTACCCGCCAGGTCATTTCGATTAACGGAGGCATGCTATGACGCGTCGCGTGGTTATTACCGGTATGGGCGGCGTTACCGCCTTTGGCCAAAACTGGCAGGAAGTTGCGAAGCGGTTACTGGCTTACGAGAATGCCGTACGGAAAATGCCGGAATGGCAAATTTATGATGGCCTGCATACTCTGCTGGGTGCGCCCATTGATGATTTTGTGCTACCGGAAAACTACACCCGCAAACGCATCCGCGCGATGGGACGCGTCTCGTTGCTCTCCACCAGAGCCAGCGAACTGGCGCTGGAGCAGGCAGGGTTAATCGATGATCCGGTTCTCACCCAAGGCCGAACCGGTATTGCGTATGGTTCGTCGACTGGCAGCACTGGTCCGGTAAGTGAATTTGCGACCATGCTGACCGAAAAGCACACCAATAACATCACTGGCACCACCTATGTACAGATGATGCCGCACACCACTGCGGTTAATACCGGCCTGTTTTTCGGGTTGCGTGGTCGGGTGATCCCTACATCCAGCGCCTGCACTTCCGGTAGCCAGGCGATAGGCTACGCCTGGGAAGCCATTCGCCACGGTTATCAGGATGTGATGGTCGCGGGCGGTGCGGAAGAGTTATGTCCATCGGAAGCCGCCGTTTTTGATACGCTTTTCGCCACCAGTCAACGTAATGATGAGCCGAAAACCACTCCGTCTCCATTTGATGCCCGTCGTGATGGTCTAGTGATTGGTGAAGGCGCAGGAACGCTGATTCTGGAAGAACTGGAACATGCGAAAGCGCGCGGTGCCACCATTTATGGCGAGATTGTCGGGTTTGCCACCAACTGCGATGCCGCGCATATCACTCAACCCCAGCGTGAGACGATGCAAATTTGTATGGAGCAGGCGCTTAATATCGCTGGGCTCAGCCCGCAGGATATCGGCTACATTTCCGCACACGGCACAGCTACCGATCGGGGTGATATTGCAGAAAGCCAGGCAACCGCCGCTATCTTCGGCAATACGGTGCCCATCTCCTCATTAAAAAGCTACTTCGGTCATACGCTTGGCGCCTGTGGCGCGCTTGAAGCGTGGATGAGCCTGCAAATGATGCGCGAAGGCTGGTTTGCGCCAACGCTAAACCTGACGACACCGGATGAAAATTGCGGCGAACTGGATTATATCCGCGGTGAAGCAAGGCATATTGATTGTGAATTCCTGCAAAGCAATAACTTTGCGTTTGGCGGAATAAATACCTCAATTATCATCAAACGCTGGGCGTAACAATGTATCGCGTTTTACTGGCTACTCTTTCTGAATTGCGCGCGCAGGAGATCCCACCCGAGCTAAAATCAGCGGCGCCATCCGGCGTTCGTCATAATAGGTGGCTTGCCGGGCGGCTTTTGCTTAACCGCGTGATCTCCCCATTGCCGGAGATAGTTTATGGGGAGCAGGGTAAGCCCGCGTTTGCTGGCGATCTGCCGTTATGGTTTAGCCTGAGCCACAGCGGCGATCATATTGCTCTGCTGGTGAGCGATGAAGGAGAAGTCGGCTGCGATATCGAAGTGATACGCCCGCGTAACAACTGGCGTAGCCTGGCGAATGCGGTGTTTAGCCAGGCGGAACATCATGAAATCGAGCAGGAACACCCTGCGCAGCAACTGGACGCGTTCTGGCGCATCTGGACACGTAAAGAGGCCATTATCAAACAGCGTGGCGTCAGCGTCTGGGAGATCGTCAGCGTAGACAGTTGCCACCCTCTCAACCTGCACCTTAGCCATTCTCACCGTGCGGGGCTAAGTCTCGCGGTCTGCACTCCCACGCCTTTTACTCTCGCTGCCGACCAGATCGAGAGCGTCGGGGAAGAAAAATAACCAGCACGCCCGCCACAATCACCAGCACACCCAACGCGCCGCGCAGGGAAAACGGTTCGTGCCATCCGGGAAGCCAGATGGCCGCCGCCCACACCAGGATGTAGCTCAGGCTCAGCAAAGCATAAGCCTTACTGAGCGGCAAACGGTGCAGAGCAAAGTACCAGCAGCCCATTGATGCCAGATACCCAAACAGCCCAAACATCAGCGCCAGCGTCCCTTTTTGCGGTTGCAGCAGCGCCGAGACAAAAGACCAGGAAAATGTCACCGGTGGCAGCGACACCATGGCATAGCGCAACATCAGTTGTGCGCCGCTTACCAGCAACACACTGAGTAACGCCCAATGCAGCCCCTTCATAGCGAGCTCCCCAGCAACACAATGCCAGTGATAATCAGCGCCACGCCGAACGCATGGCGAACGCTTACCGGCTCACGCCAGAGAAAACGCGCCGCCAGCGTCACCCAGACAAAATTAAGGCTCAACATCGGGTATGCCACGCCAACAGGAATGCGCTGCAAAACCAGCAGCCACAGCGCCATGCCCGCGCCGAGTGCCATCAGTGCGAGCCCCAGCCACAGGCCAAGATGCTTGTTACGCTTATCCATCGGCACCGGGCGTGTCGCCTGTTTCTGGCACAGTTGGCCTGCGCAACTGAGCAGGCTTGCCAGCGCGAGCCAGAGCCAGCTGGTCATTGCGGCTTACTCATCATTGCGGAAAGTACTGAATAAAGACCATACGCCCCTGTACATAAACGTTGTCCGGTTTCGGTATCGGCATGCGGGTAAAGTCATCCTTTTTCGACTGGTGCAGCACCAGTGAAATAACCCCTTCCTGCCGATGTTGTGACAGCCAGTCGGTGAAATCGTCTTCGCGAACAAACCGCCCTTCGCCGTCAGGGTACGACATACCGTACGTTAACTCACCGCGCGTGCCAAACAGTATGATATCTGAGCGTTTCAGCTCCCAGGCCAGACCTGCAGCAACCCCGACGTTATCGGCCAGCACATAGCGGCTCGGCGTCAGCGGCTCGTTAACAAAGTTGATCAAAAATTGCGGCTGCTTGGAATCCATCACCTTATCCGGGATAACGATCCCCACCAGCAGCGCAATCGCCAGCGGGCACAGCGCCGCGTATGGCCAACGCTCTGCGCTGGCTCGCAAGGTAAACAGCCCAACCAGCGCCCACGCCAGGAAAGCAAACGCCGCCAGCGCCGCTTTGTAGACCTCAATTTGCGTCCATACCGGATGTTTCATGAAGCCCAAAGGCGACACCACCAGCGCGGCAATCACGCCAACCAGGCCAAAACCGATATTAATCCACGCATTGACGCGCAGCGCGCGCCCGTTGGTTTGCGCCATCTGCATGGCATAACGCGCCATCAGTATCGCCAGCGGCGCGAAACAGGGCAGAATATAAGTCGGCAGCTTCCCTTTAGCGATGCTGAAAAACAGCAGCGGCATCACCACCCAGCCCAGCAGATAAAACGCTTCCCGCACGCCCTCTTTACGCGCCAGCCAGCCCGTTTTCAGCGCACCGGGCAGCAGCGCCAGCCACGGCAACGAACCTAAAATCAGGAACGGTATGTAATACCAGAACGGCGCTTTGTGTTGTGCGTCCTGCTGCGCAAAACGCTGGATATGTTCCACCCAGAAGAAGTAGCGCCAGAAATCAGGCTCGCGCGAGGCAATTGCCAGCCCCCATGGCAGCACCGTCAGCACGCAGCAGATCACGGCCAGCCAGCCCCAGAGCAGCACCTCTTTCCAGCGTTTGTGCACAATCACCCACGGCAGCACGCCAATCACCGGCACTGCCAGCGCAAGAAAACCTTTGGTCATCACGCCCATGCCGCACGCCACGCCAAGCAGGACATAGCCGCCAAACTTACCGCGTAACGTGTTGGCCTGCGCAGCCAGCCAGAAGCTGAGCATCGCCAGCGTCATCCACAGCGTGATCATCGGGTCGAGCACCGCATAAGTGCCAATGCCATACACCAGAAACGCGGTCAGGAAGATTACCGCCGAGAGCACGGCAGTGCGTTTGTCGCGCCACATTTTCCACGCCAGCGCGCCCACGAGCAGCGCCGATACGATGATGGAGAAAACGGAGCCAAGGCGCACGGAGACGTTATTATGGCCAAACAGCCACTGCGCAATGCTATTGATCCAGTAACCGGCGATGGGTTTTTCAAAATAACGCAGGCCAAGGAAATGTGGCACAATCCAGTCGCCGCTGGTGAGCATTTCACGGCTGATCTCCGCATAGCGGGTCTCATCCGGCTGCCAGAGCAGACGATATTCCAGGGGAACAACATAGTAGAGGGCGATCAGCGCAACCAGCGCCAGACCATAGTGAATGGATTTCATAACCCAGGACTCAACAGTTGTTGGCAACCCAGCCAGCCTTCCCGGCCAGCCACTTCTCCGCGTACCACTTTGCCTGCTGGTAGCGTCTCTAACGATTCCGGCAACAACTGGCTTAACGGGCAAAAAGCGATGCCTTCGCGCGCCGCCATGCTCAGCAGTTCATCGAAACCTTCCGCGCCGATAATGCCTTCCACCTCGGCGTGGATGGTATAAACCGGCGTGCCGCTATCCTGCTTCATCGCGTCGAGAATGAAGCGGTTGTAGTGCTCCGCCGCCACCGAAATGCCAACGGCCTCATCCCAGGTGGGTAGCGTGACCGGGATTTGCGGAGCTGCATAGGTATTCTCGGCGATGAGCGGGCGAAACGGCTGCGTGCCACGACAGTCGCTGTTATAGCGGAAATTAAAATTCGATTTGGCTTTCACCACTCGCTGATCGGCGCGCCAACCCGCCACGGCGGAACAGCTCACAGACCGGCCAATAATCAGCTCCAGCGCCAGTAATCCGCGCTCAATTTCCGCTTCGAGATGGGCCTGATCCCACACACCACTCCAGCGCTGCCAGCCATGGTGATCCCACGCATGCAGCCCCACTTCGTGCGCCTGCGCGGTTTTGCGGATAACGTCCGCGTTGCCTTCACCGATAAGTCTGCCGGGCCACGCGGTGCCCGCCAGTAAAATATCCCAGCCGTAGAGCGATGCCGCGCGCGAGCGCAGCATCTTCCACAGAAATTTCGGCTTAAGCAGGCGCCAGATGTGGCGCCCCATGTTGTCCGGCCCGACGCTAAAGAAAAAGCTCGCCTGGATGTTGTGCTTTTTCAGTAGCTCCAGCAGGCGCGGAACGCCGTCACGCGTGCCGCGAAAGGTATCGACATCAATACGTAAGCCGACGTATTTCATGCTTATTTCTCATCCGTCAGTTCAACGGTACGCAGGAAGAAATCCAGCGTTTCGTCAATGGTCTGGCGCATATCCACAGTCGGTTCCCAGTGCAGGCAACGTTTGGCGTTACGGATACTCGGTTTGCGGTGTTCCACATCCTGGTAGCCTTTGCCGTAGTAGCTGCTGCTCTCCACTTCGCGGAAACCAGCGAACGGCGGAAAGCGGTCGCGCAGCGGGTGTTTTTCAAAACTTGCCAGCAGCATCTCGGCCAGCTCTTTAATGCTCGCTTCGTTGTCCGGGTTACCAATGTTGATGATCTGCCCGTCGCAGCGCCCATCTTTGTTTTCGATAATGCGGAACAGGGCTTCGATACCATCGCTGATATCGGTAAAGCAGCGTTTCTGTTTACCACCTTCGATCAGCTTGATCGGCGAACCCTCTACCAGGTTGAGGATCAACTGGGTGATGGCACGCGAGCTACCGATACGTGCAGCGTTCAGGTTATCCAGGCGCGGCCCCATCCAGTTAAACGGACGGAACAGGGTGAATTTCAGACCGTGCTTGTCGCCATATGCCCAGATCACGCGGTCGAGCAACTGTTTCGATACCGAGTAAATCCAGCGCTGTTTGTTGATAGGCCCAACAACCAGATTCGAGTTGTCTTCATCGAAGTTGTTGTCGGTGCACATGCCGTACACTTCCGACGTCGACGGGAAAATGATGCGTTTGTTGTACTTCACGCAGTCACGGATGATTTTCAGGTTCTCTTCGAAATCCAGCTCGAACACGCGCAGCGGGTTACGGGTGTATTCGATAGGCGTCGCGATAGCCACCAGCGGCAGCACCACGTCGCATTTTTTAATGTGGTATTCGATCCATTCGGAGTGAATGCTGATATCGCCTTCCACAAAGTGGAAACGCGGATTGTCGAGGAAACGGCTGATCGCATCCGATCCAATATCAAGACCGAAAATCTCGTAGTTATCGTCACGCAGCAGACGTTCGGTCAAATGGTTACCGATAAAACCGTTCACGCCCAGGATCAACACGCGGGTGCGGCGTTTTACCGCCACAACCGGTTTGCTGGTCAGCAGCGCGCCAGCCACCAGGCCGAGCGACTGCGCCAGCTGGGCGCCCTGCATATACACGCCGTTGTCCATCTGGCCGGTGAGGATCTCCAGCGCGCCATCGCCACAGGCGACCAGCAGCGGCGAAACAGAGAGCACAGTGCCCGCGCGAGCCGGAGCCACGTCGGTGCGTACGCGGGATTTCCAGACGATAAATTTATGCGTACCGGCAAAGCTGTACGCGCCCGGCCACGGGTCAGAAACCGCGCGTACCAGGTTTTGCAGCGTTTGGGCGGGTTTTTCCCAGTCCAGACGGCCATCTTCCGGCGTACGGCGGCCATAGTAGCTGGCTTTGCTGTCGTCCTGCGCCGTTTCGCTGAAGGTTTGCGTTTTAATCGTCGGCAGCACGCTGGCCAGCATACCTTTTGCGGCTTCCGCTAATTTGCGGTGCAGCGACAGCGCTTCATCGTTCTCGGCAATGGCTACGCGCTGTTGCGCGATAATCGCGCCCGCATCCGCGCGGGAAACCATGCGGTGCAGCGTGACGCCGGTTTCGCTTTCGCCATTGACCAGCACCCAGTTCAGCGGTGCGCGACCACGATAAGCAGGCAGCAGTGAGCCGTGGAGGTTAAATGCGCCGATCCGCGCGGTATTGAGAATGTTGTCGCACAGTAAATTGCGGTAATAGAAAGAGAAAATCACATCCGGGTTCAGATCGCGAATACGATCGACCCACAGCGGGTGGTTAACATCGTCAGGGGCATAAACCGGAATGCCGCGTTCAGCGGCAATACGCGCCACCGAACCGAAAAAGTGGTTTTCATTGGCACTGTCGGGATGGGTAAAAATCGCCGCAATCTCGAAACCTGCATCCAGTAACGCTTGTGTACCGATACATCCCATATCGTGGTAAGCAAAGACAACGGCTTTCATTGATTTTTTTCCTCTTGCGAAACGTCATTTTCCTGACGAACAACACGTTGAATAAAGTAGCGGGGACGCGCGCGAACATCGTTATAGATGCGCCCGATATACTCCCCAAGTAGCCCCATGCCGATAAACTGCGCGCCGATAAAGGTGAAGAGAATGGCGAAGAGCATAAACACCCCTTCTCCCGCCCACTGCGGGCCAAACGCCAGACGCAGCACCACCAGCAGCACGGCGAGCGAAAAGCCCAACACGGCGATCACGCTGCCAAACACGCTCAGCAAGCGCAGCGGCGTGGTGGTCAGGCAGGTCACCAGGTCGTACATCAGGTTAATCAGGCGCATAAAGCTGTATTTGGAATCGCCAAACTCGCGTTCCGCGTGTTGCACGGGGATCTCCACCGCGCGACGGGCGAAGGTATTGGCGAGGATCGGGATAAAAGTGCTGCGCTCATGGCAGTGCAGCATGGCATCAACAATATGGCGGCGGTACGCACGCAACATGCAGCCATAATCGCCCATCGCTTTACCAGTGGTGCGCTGGATCAGACGGTTGATGGTGCGCGAGGCCATTTTACGAAACAGGCTGTCCTGGCGGTTTTGCCGCACCGTGCCCACCACGTCATACCCCTCATTGGCTTTCGCCACCAGACGCGGGATCTCCTCCGGCGGGTTTTGCAAATCGGCATCCAGCGTGATGATCAAATCACCGGTGACATGGCTGAATCCGGCCATAATCGCCGAGTGCTGGCCGTAGTTGCGGTTCAGCAGCACCGCGACAACGTGGCTGCCGGGTTGTTCTGCCGCTTCACTTAACATCAGCGCAGAGTTATCGCTACTGCCGTCATCCACCAGCAAAATTTCGTAATCGATGCCCAGTACATCGCAGCTTTCCGTGGTGCGGCGAATCAACTCCGGCAAGCTCTCTTGCTCGTTGTAGACCGGGATCACCACAGAAACTTTTTCTACAGGCGGTAAATTAAACATATCAGCGCCCTGCAATGTTGCGGAGCGCGTGAATGACGCGGGTTGTGTCGTCATGGGTCATATCCGGGAAAAGCGGTAGCGAACAGATACGCGCACTGTTCCACTCCGTATTGGGTAAAGAGAGGGGGAAGCGTTCGCGGTAATACTTCTGCGTATGGGCCGCGCGAAAATGCAAGCCGGTGCCAATGCCTTGCGCTTTCAGGGTTTCCATCAATGCGTCGCGGGAGATACCGCAACGTTGCTCATCGACGCGAATAATAAACAGGTGCCAGGCGTGCTGGTGCGGCCATGACGGCAAGGCCAGCGGCTGAAACGGCGTATCCGCCAGTTCCTGCAAATAACGCTGGGCGATCTCCTGGCGGCGGGCATTAGCGGCGGGCAGTTTGCCCAGTTGCACCAGCGCAATCGCCGCGTTGATATCTGCAAGATTGTATTTAAACCCTGGGGAGATCACTTCGGCCTGCGGGGCGCGGCCGTGAGTCTGACGGTCGTAAGCATCGACGCCCAGGCCGTGGAACTTCAGGCTGCGAATGCGGTTCGCCAGTTGTTCGTCATCCGTCACCACCAGCCCACCTTCCGCGCAGGTCATATTTTTAATGGCGTGGAAGGAGAAAATAGCGGTGCCGCGTGAGCCAACATGCTGGCCTTTGTAGTACGTTCCGGCGGCGTGAGCAGCATCTTCAATCACCGGAATGCCGTGCTTCTCGCCAAGCGCGCGAATGGCGTCGATATCCACCGGTGCACCGGCGTAATGCACCGGGATAATTGCTTTGGTACGCGGCGTGATAGCCGCTTCGATAGCTTCCGGCGTGACCATCAATGTCTCTTTATCGACATCGATCATCACCGGCGTCGCGCCGAGCAGCACAATCATATTGAGGGTGGAAACCCAGGTCAGCGACGGGGTAATCACTTCATCCCCGGCGCCAATACCAAGTGCCATCAGGGTGACGTGCATGCCACCCGTCGCCGAGCTAACGGCAATGGCGTGGCGGTTGCCCGTCAGTGTACAAAAAGCCTCTTCAAGCGCCTGATTTTTGGGGCCGGTCGTGATCCAGCCGGATGCCAGCACTTGCTGAATGGCTGCGAACTCTTCATCCCCCATTGACGGGCGTGAGAACGGTAAAAAATCACTCATCGTTTTTCCTTGGCGTCACTGACGCGTTAACGAACCGCCACAAAGACACGTTGCGGCTAGTGAGTAAAATGGCGGATGAAAGTTAAACCAAAATATAATGAATGCGCGTTTCCTGCATTTATTATTCGTTACGGTTAGTCGGAGAATGCTACCAATTGAATATTAGGACAAGATTAAGAAAAGGGGGAAATGATAAACTTAACAAATATAAAATAATTTTTCTCAAACAACAGGTTACAAATGAAAACAGCAAAATCCTAACGTGATGAATGTCAAAAAACTGAAATATTTAACGCCCCTGTAATGCATACAAAGGCGTTAGCGTAGTTATTTAAACGGCGCATCAACGAATGCACGAAAATTAATATCATTATGCAATGAATTATTTCATTCGTTATCAGCAAAATATATTAAATAGCGTGAAATTTTTATGACAAATTCTGCGGGAAGTTGGCCGGTAATTCACTGGCAGCGCAGTTAATCACGCTGTCATTATTTTCGCCGCAATCGCGCACAAACGTAATGGTCGCGAACTCATCGATCACTTCAGTAGGGTAAGCCGGACCAGCCGCACGATAAGACTCCATCAACGGAATGTGATCGTTCTGGAAGCAGACGGTTTTTTCCGGATTATTGATAACCCAGCGCGGGAAGAAAATGGTGCCGTGGAACAAGCGATCCCCAAGGTTCACAATCAGGCTGACATCGGTGCCGGTCGGTTCGGTCCAGGAAATTTTATAGATACTTTCGCCAACGCGAACAATGTAGGCCTGCTGATTTTTCACCCAACGGTTCGCCACGATACCGCTGTGGATCCGGTAATCGAGCGTCGTGGCGTTTTTCACATAAATCTCGTAGTTCCAGCCATTATCGTAGGTATAAACCAGATGTTTGCCGACGAAACCGCTCAAATCATGTTTATCAAAGGTGCTCATTTTTACTCTCCTCTGGTGTTTGAAATGATCCTACGCCTGCAAAAAACGAATGAATAACGCTATATTTGCATCAAATTCATTCATTTTTTAGATGAGTTATGCACAAGACGACGCTGGAACAATGGACGCTGCTGCAAAAGGTGGTGGAGCTGGGGAGCTTTGCGAAAGCGGCGGAAGAGACGCATCGCAGCCAGTCATCGGTCAGTTACAACCTGGCGCTGTTGCAGGAGCGGCTCGGCGTTGCCCTGCTGGTACAGGAAGGGCGGCGCGCGGTGCTTACCCCGGCGGGTGAGTTGCTGCTCAACCAGGTAAAACCGTTGCTCAAGGCATTCGATTGGGTAGAAACCCGCGCCGCCACGCTGCGCAATGGCATGCGCACGCGGCTTGATTTAGTGGTCGACAGCATTTTCCCCCGCGCGCGGCTGTTTGCCATTTTGCGCCAGTTTCAGCAGCGTTATCCGCAAACGCAGGTGCGGCTGACCGAAGTGCTGGAGACCGCCTCCAGCGAGTTGCCGGTGCATGCGCAAGCGGATGTGATGATACTGACTCGCCGCCAGGATATGACCGGGCGCGGCGAATGGCTGATGAACATTGATTTTGTCGCCGTGGCACACCGCGATCACCCGCTGTGCGCGGCGGAACAGGTAAGCGAAGAGATGCTCGCCAGCTGGCCGCTGATCCGCATTGCCGAAAGCGACCATCGCCAAAGCCCGGTGGCGCAGGAGTCGTGGACATTTTCCACCATCGATGCGGCGGTGGAAGCTGTGCTGTATCAGGTGGGTTACGGCTGGCTGCCGGAGGAGCGCATCCAGCCACTGCTCGATAGCGGCGTACTCAAAACGCTGCCGCTCAGCCA
Organism: Kosakonia sp. SOY2; assembly: GCF_027109175.1. Lineage (NCBI taxonomy): Bacteria > Pseudomonadati > Pseudomonadota > Gammaproteobacteria > Enterobacterales > Enterobacteriaceae > Kosakonia > Kosakonia sp. SOY2. The sequence continues at coordinate 238,935 of NZ_JAPVXH010000003.1, read as the reverse complement.
CGGTACGCGCCGCGCCACACCGCTGCACCTGATTGTGAAAAAAGACCTCGCGCCGCTTGATGAGCAGGTAGAAATGCTGCTGCAACTGTTTAAGGGATAGCGCTCTCATCCTGAATGTCTGCAAGCGGCTTATCAACGTCACTTTATGCGTCTCGCTCAATGCTTACGCCAGCAAAGCGATAACCCTGACGAATAAATCACCTTACGCATTCCGGCTGTTCGTCTCGCCAGTAAGCAATACACCTCACGCTAAATGCGATAAAGCCCTGTTAAAAACAGGGCTTTTGATCCAAGACATACTATTCGTATGATGAATTACTAAAATCGTCATACTTTTCTCGCCACCGACTTTTCATCAGGAAACCGAACGTGTCTTTCTATCGTCAGGCTGGCGCTCTGCTTCTGCTCTGCGCATCCTTTGCCGTTTTCGCGGCACAAAACACCCTAACCACCGCCTGGCCGGTGAATGTTGGCCCACTCAACCCGCATCTTTACACGCCAAACCAGATGTTCGCGCAAAGCATGGTGTATGAACCGCTGGTGAAATACCAGGCCGACGGCAGCGTGAAACCCTGGCTGGCTACAAGCTGGACGCACTCGGAGGATGGAAAAACCTGGGTCTTCACCCTGCGCGACGGGGTGACATTCTCCAACGGAGAACCGTTTGACGCCGCCGCCGCCGCGGAGAACTTCCGCGCCGTGCTGGATAACCGCCAGCGCCACGCCTGGCTTGAGCTTGCCAACCAAATCACCGACGTCAAAGCCCTAAGCCCCAAGCAGTTACAAATCACTCTGAAAAGTGCCTACTACCCCTTCCTGCAAGAACTCGCCCTGCCCCGCCCGTTCCGCTTTATCGCCCCGTCGCAGTTTAAAGACCATGAAACACTGAACGGGATTAAAGCGCCCATCGGCACCGGCCCGTGGGTGTTGCAGGAATCAAAGCTGAACCAGTACGACGTGCTGGTACGGAATGAACACTACTGGGGCGCGAAACCGGCAGCTGGCAAAATTATCGTCAAAGTGATCCCAGACCCGACCAGCCGCGCGGTGGCATTTGAAACCGGCGATATCGATCTGCTTTACGGCAACGAAGGTTTACTGCCGCTGGATACGTTTGCCCGTTTCAGCCAGAACCCCGCCTGGCGTACCCAGCTCTCTGCACCAATGGAGACAGTAATGCTGGCGCTGAACTCCACGCATGCGCCAACCAATGAGTTAGCCGTGCGCGAAGCGCTGAACTACGCGGTGGATAAGAAAACGCTGGTCGATGGCGCGCTGTATGGCACGCAGCAGGTTGCCGACACGCTGTTCGCCTCTTCCGTGCCGTATGCCAATATCGGCCTGAAACCGCGCCAGTACGATCCGGCGCAGGCGCGCGCGCTGCTCGATAAAGCGGGCTGGCTGCTGCCCGCCGGAAAAACCATCCGCGAAAAAGCAGGCCAGCCACTGCATATTGAGCTGGCCTATATCGGCACCGATGCGCTGAGTAAGTCGATGGCCGAAATCATTCAGGCCAACTTGCGCCAGATTGGCGTAGATGTCGCCCTGATCGGTGAGGAAGAGAGCAGTATTTATGCCCGTCAGCGCGATGGCCGTTTCGGCATGATTTTCAACCGCACCTGGGGCGCACCGTACGATCCGCATGCGTTTATGAGTTCAATGCGCGTGCCGTCGCATGCCGATTATCAGGCGCAGTTAGGCCTGCCGGACAAAGCGATTATCGACAAAGAGATTGGCGAGGTGCTCACCACCAGCGATGACAGCGCGCGTCAGGCGCTGTACCGGGATATTCTCACCCGTTTGCACAACGACGCGGTTTATCTGCCCATCAGTTACATCTCGATGATGGTGGTGGCAAAACCGCAGCTCGGCACGATTCCGTTTGCCCCGATCGCCTCGGAGATCCCGTTTGATCAGATAACCCCGGACGCCGCGCCATGAGCCGCTTTTTACTGCACCGTCTGCTGCTGTTGATCCCGATGATCGTAGCCGCCTCGGTGGTGATTTTCCTGCTGCTGCGCCTTGGCGCCGGGGATCCGGCGATGGATTATCTGCGCCTGTCAAACCTGCCGCCAACACCGGAAATGATTACCGCCACCCGCATTCAACTGGGGCTGGATCAGCCGCTCGCCAGCCAATATCTGCACTGGCTGTGGCGCGCACTGCATCTTGATTTCGGCATTTCGTATGCCACGCAGCGCCCGGTGCTCGACGATGTGCTGCATTTTCTGCCCGCGACATTGCAACTCGCAGGCGCGGCGCTGGCGCTGATCCTGCTCACTTCCGTACCGCTTGGTATCTGGGCGGCGCGTCACCGCGATGGTCTGCCGGATTTTCTGGTACGCGCGGTAGCGTTTCTTGGCGTGTCAATGCCGAACTTCTGGCTGGCTTTCCTGCTGGTGATGTTTTTTTCTGTGCATTTGCAGTGGCTGCCCGCAATGGGCTACGGCGGCTGGCAGCACCTGATCCTGCCTGCGGTGTCGATTGCCTTTATGTCGCTGGCCATCAACGCCCGTCTGCTGCGCGCCAGCATGCTGGAAGCCGCCGGGCAACGCCACGTGACGTGGGCGCGGCTGCGCGGGTTAAGCGACAAACAGACCGAGCGGCGGCATATTCTGCGTAACGCGTCCCTACCGGTGATCACCGCGCTGGGGATGCATATCGGCGAGCTGATTGGCGGTACGATGATCATCGAAAGCATCTTCGCCTGGCCCGGAATTGGCCGCTATGCCGTATCAGCAATCTTCAATCGCGACTACCCGGTGATCCAGTGCTTTACGCTGGTGATGGTGCTGGTTTTTGTGCTGTGCAATCTGGCAGTCGATCTGCTGAGCGCAGCGCTCGATCCGCGCATTCGCCACCATGAAGGAGCGCACTGATGCACTTTATAAAAACGGCCCGCTGGCCGGTGCGTTTCGCGCTGCTGATCCTGCTGTTACTGCTGGTGATTGCCCTGACCTGCCAGTGGTGGACGCCGTACGATCCGCAAGCCATCGATTTACCCGCGCGCCTGTTGCCGCCAGGCAGTCAGCACTGGCTCGGCACCGATCACCTGGGACGGGATATTTTTTCACGTTTAATGGCTGCCACACGGGTATCGCTGGGGTCGGTGATGATGTGTCTGCTGTTGGTGCTGGCGCTTGGTTTAAGCGCAGGCGGCTGCGCCGGGCTGCTCGGCGGGCGCGTCGATCAGGCCATCATGCGCGTGGCGGATATCTTTATGACCTTTCCCACCTCGATCCTGTCGTTTTTTATGGTCGGCGTGCTTGGGACAGGGCTGACCAACGTGATTATCGCCATCGCGCTTTCACACTGGGCCTGGTATGCGCGCATGGTGCGCAGCCTGGTGATCTCCTTGCGTAGCCGCGAGTACGTGCTGGCGGCGCGTTTAAGTGGCGCGAGTTATCTGCATGTGTTTCGCGATCATCTGGCGGGAGCGGTAGTGCCTTCGCTGCTGGTACTGGCGACGCTGGATATCGGCCATATGATGCTGCACGTCGCCGGGATGTCGTTCCTCGGGCTTGGCGTCACCGCGCCAACACCGGAATGGGGCGTGATGATTAACGACGCCCGGCAATATATCTGGACGCAGCCACTGCAGATGGTCTGGCCGGGGCTGGCGCTGTTTATCAGCGTGATGGCGTTTAATCTGGTGGGCGACGCGCTGCGCGACCATCTCGATCCCCACCTGGAAACGGAGCACGCCCACTGATGCCTGCACAACTGAGCCTGCAAAATATCACCCTGCACGCGGAACGCCCGCTGGTGCAGGAAGTGTCGTTAACCCTGCAACGCGGGCGCGTGCTGGCGCTGGTAGGCGGTAGCGGCAGCGGCAAATCATTAACCTGTGCGGCGGCGCTCGGCGTGCTGCCTGCTGGCGTACGGCAAACGGCCGGTCGGCTGCTGGCCGATAATCAGCCCGTCACACCGCAAGCACTGCGTGGTTCGACGGTTGCCACCATTATGCAAAACCCGCGCAGCGCGTTTAACCCGCTGCGCACCATGGCCGCTCATGCACGGGAAACCTGCCTGGCACTCGCTAAACCCGCCGATAACGCCACACTGATCGCGGCATTGCAGGATGTCGGGCTGGAGGACGCCGAACGTGTGCTCACGCTTTACCCGTTCGAGATGAGCGGCGGCATGTTGCAACGCATGATGATCGCCATGGCGCTGCTGAGCAATGCGCCGTTTATCGTCGCCGATGAACCGACGACCGATCTCGACGTGGTGGCGCAGGCGCGCATTCTCGATTTGCTGGCGCAGATTATGCGCGAACGTCAGCCCGGCATGCTGCTGGTTACGCACGATATGGGCGTGGTAGCGCGGCTGGCGGATGATGTCGCGGTAATGGACAACGGGCGCATTATCGAACAGGGCGCGGTGGAAACCCTGTTCAGTGCGCCACAACAGGCAGTGACCCGCGAATTAGTCGCGGCCCACCTGGCGCTGTATGGACTGGAGCTGGCGCAATGAACCTTCTTGATGTGAGCGGTGTGTCGCACACCTACCACCAGCAACCGGTGCTGGACAATATCTCTTTTCAGTTAAAAAGCGGGGAAACCGTGGCGCTGCTCGGGCGCAGCGGCTGCGGGAAAAGCACGCTGGCGCGGCTGCTGGTAGGGCTGGAATCGCCAGACGAAGGCGAAGTGCGCTGGCAGGGTACGCCGTTGAAGCAGCTTAACGCCCGCGCCCGCCAGGCGTTTCGCCGCGATATCCAGATGGTGTTTCAGGATCCGGTCAGCGCGGTGAACCCGCGTAAAACCGTGCGCGATATTCTGCGTGAACCGCTGCGCCATCTGTTATCACTGCCCAACAGCGAGCAGCAGGCACGTATCCAACAATTGCTGGAAGATGTCGAGCTGGATACCTCCCTGCTCGATAAACGCCCTCCGCAGTTGAGCGGTGGGCAGTTGCAGCGCGTTTGCCTGGCGCGCGCGCTGGCAGTGGAACCCACGCTATTGATTCTCGATGAAGCGGTTTCCAGCCTGGATTTAGTGCTGCAAGCGGGCGTTATCCGGCTCTTACAGCGGCTACAACAGCGTTCCGGCGTGGCTTGTCTGTTTATCACCCATGATTTGCGGCTGGTGGAGCGTTTTTGCCAGCGCGTGTTGGTGATGGAGACCGGCGTGCTGGTGGAAACGCTCGACGTCACTTCACCGCTGCGCTTGCGTTCACCGGCAGGCCAGGCGCTGCAACAGGCGGTGCTGCCCGCCTTCCCCCTCTCATTACAAAGGACACAACCATGCAACGCGTGACCATAACACTGGATGATGACCTGCTCGATACGCTGGACAACCTTAGCGCACGGCGCGGTTACAACAACCGTTCGGAAGCGCTGCGGGATATTTTGCGCGGCGCGCTGGCACAGGAGTCCGAGCAAAACAATGAACAGCAGGGTTACGCGGTGCTGTCGTATGTGTATGAGCATGAGAAGCGCGACCTGGCGAGCCGCATTGTCGCCACGCAACACCATCATCACGACTTATCTGTCGCCACGCTGCACGTGCATATCAGCCACGACGACTGCCTCGAAATCGCCGTGCTGAAAGGCAAAATGGGCGATGTGCAGCACTTCGCCGATGACGTTATCGCCCAGCGCGGCGTGCGTCATGGTCATTTACAGTGTCTCGCCGCCGAAGAGTAACGTTGCCGCCGTCATACCGTGGCGGGTATTAACCCGACACACACATTTTATGAGCAACAATTGGCAACGCGCGCTGTGCCCCAACTGCTAGCCTTAATACATTTGTGAAATCCATTGGATAAGGGGCAGACAATGAAAATCTCACTCGACGGTAAAGTCGCGCTGGTCAGCGCTTCAACGGGCGGTATTGGTTTTGCCATTGCTAAAGGGCTGGCAGAAAGCGGCGCGGAAGTGATCCTTAACGGGCGCAGCGAAGGTTCGGTGAATGAGGCAAAAGCGGCGCTGGAAAAACAGGTACCGGGTGTGAAGCTGCGTACCGCCGTTGCCGATCTCGGCACAGCGCAGGGCGTGGAAACGCTGCAGAAAGCGAGCGGCGAGGTCGATATTCTGGTGAATAACGCCGGGATTTACGGCCCGCAGGATTTTTACGCCACCGACGACGCGACCTGGGAAAATTACTGGCAAACCAATGTGATGTCGGGTGTGCGCCTCTCGCGTGCGCTGCTGCCCGCAATGGTGAAAAAAGGCTGGGGGCGCGTGGTGTTTATCTCTTCTGAATCGGCGCTGAATATCCCGGCGGATATGATCCATTACGGCGTGACGAAAACCGCGCAGCTTTCGCTGGCACGCGGGCTGGCGAAATTTGTCGCCGGCAGCGGCGTCACTGTTAACAGCGTACTGCCCGGACCAACCATGTCAGACGGTTTTGCCGGCATGATGAAAGAGGAGATGGAGAAAACCGGGAAATCGCTGGAAACGCTGGCGAAAGAGTTTGTGATGGCCAATCGCCCGAGTTCAGTTATCCAGCGCGCCGCCACCGTGGAAGAGGTGGCGAATATGGTGGTCTATGTCTGTTCGAAACAGGCTTCCGCCACCTCCGGCGCAGCGCTGCGCGTGGACGGCGGCGTGGTAGATGATATCGTTTGACGGCTTTCCGGCTGGCCTCAGGGCCAGTTCGGATAGAAATGCGTCATCAGGATCATAAACAGCGGCGTGGTCACGGTCGACAGCAGAGTGGAAAGCAGCATGCTGGTCGCCGTCGCGCCCTGTAGTACCTGGAATTTTTGCGCCATCAGATAGACGTTAATCCCCACCGCCATCGACCCCAGCAACACCACCACCTGGCTCTCTTCGCGCGGCAAATGCAGCAACCAGGCAATCAACCAAATCAAAGCAGGCATCAACATCAGTTTCAGCAAGCAGATGGTCAAACTTTCCGCTAATCCTTTGCGGATCTGGTAGCGCGACAAGCTCATGCCGAGGGTGATGAGCGTTAATGGCGCGGCGACCTGCGCCACCATGCTCACCGGGCTATCGAGGAACGGCGGCAGCGGGCGATGAATCAAAAAACTCCAGGCGAACCCACTGAAGATACCGATGATAATCGGGTTGCGCAGCACGCTCACCAGCGTTTTGCCAATCCCCCGCACCGAGAAGCTGCCGTTTTGCGCCCACTCCACCGACACGGTCACCAAGGTCCATAAAATCAGGCTGTTAAACACCAGCACCAGCGCCACCGACGAGAGGCTCGATGCGCCAAGTAAAATAATGGCCACAGGAATGCCCAGCATCACGTTATTGGAAAAAATGCCCGCCAGGCCGAACACCGAGGCCGATACCGCGTCCATACGGAACAGGCTTTTCGCTGCGATGCGCCCAATCACATAGATAACAAAACAGGTGCCGAAGTAGGCAATCAGCAGCCGCATATCCACCGGCGGGCTTTCGAAGAACTTACTCATCACTTTGAACAGCATGCATGGAATGGCTACGTTAAAACAGAAGCGGTTGAGCCCTTCGTTAACCGATTCAGGCCAACCGGCGAAGCGCCCGAGGCAATATCCCAGTGCAATCAATAAAAAAAGCGGTGCAGAGAGCAGCAGTTGTTGCGCGAGCTGCGCGAAGAATTCAGCCGTATGCATTCTTTACCCTGTAAATGTAGCGAGCGGTTATTTTCTTTTGTTTTCCGCAGTATAGGGGAAGGTATCACCGCCGTCAGCGTGCCTGACGTCCGCTTTGAGGTTTTAGCTGAAAAAAGCATGTCGGCTCACAGCACTGGCGTTAACGCCTGCTGCATTCATGCGCCTGCAGGGATTGTCGCCTGGTCAAGCAGCTGCGATTAATGGTCAATAGTATTGTGTATTAGCTGGGTACGATGGCGTTGTTAATATCGATATAAAAACTCTGTTGAGTTTGCCTTTAGCGCGAAAATATTGTCTCAGACATCATTATCAACAGAGTTTTCGAAAAGAGGCTTATTATCTGTTTATCCAGCCGGAATGATCGCACACATAAATTTCATTAAGTGATAAATCCTGTGGGATTTGCCCAAGGGAATCGGCAATCTCATCATATGGTGGCGGCAACGTAAATGAGAGACCGTAGTCCTGGTCAACAATCAGCGCACCATTCAGGATTCGCAGGTCTTTACTACGCTGAGAAAGTTCTTGCATGGTTATACCGGCATACAATCTATTTTTATATTTTCCGGCATATTTTTCATTGCAGCCGACTGAAACAATAATATCATCCGTGGTGGTTACTATTATTAGCGTGCCATTTTGTATCGAATAAGCATACCGGATTTCACTGGACGGTGCAGGCAGAGAATACTCCTTAATTTCCACAGTATAATTATTAAAAATATCTTCCAGGTAAAGGTCAATGGAATCGCCAAGAAGAACATTACCTAATGATATAAAGCTCACAATATCCGCGTTAAAGTCAACCATAAACATCCTTCCGTAACCATTAAACCATCTCTGATGCACGATATATAAAATTAAGTAAATCCAGGATAAACCAATACTAGATGCGAGTAATTTCTTTTATCATTTCCTTGAAAGGATGCGCTTTTCTATGCAGTGTAGCGCATGCATTAGCTTTTCTTTTATAAATATTTTTTCATCGAATAACGGCTGTTATGTCCATAAAATAATGTACGACAAATCGTATACGTTATATTTTCATTATAAAAACTACGGTTATTGGTAGGTCTACCCGTCACGTTTCGAACACATTTTATCACTGGTATGCGTTTCAAGTCTGATAAGGAATTTCCGAAAGGCGTATGCATTGCTTATGCTATCAATCACATCGAATGCAAAACAGTTAGCGGCATAATTAAGAGCGACAACATTTTCCGTTGCCAGAGATTGTCGATTAATATTTTTTATGGTGAATGTAATTTGTTACATCAGCAGATTGGAAATGCGGTTGGCTTATGACTGAGATTATTCGAACACTAATGATTCTTATGCTTCGGTATGGTGCTTATCCTCGGCGTTAAGCGCTGTGCTAGAATGACCAAGCAATATGTTCACCTAGTATGAGTACACGAATAATGAAAAAAAACCAGGCAGATGAATTAACTGCTGAAAAGCAATTAAGAGCATTTTACAACAACGATTTTATCCGCGTTTACCAGGCTTATTCCGACACCATCGCAGACAGCGCGCTTGCGCATGGCACCTTCGTCTCGCCGCCTTTCAGTATGACCCGCATGACGTGGATTAAGCCCTCTTTTCTGTGGATGATGTACCGTTCCGGCAGGGGAAAGAAAGATCCAAATCAGCACCGGATTCTGGCAATTGATCTTACCCATGACGGGTTTAAGCAAATCCTTAATCAGGGAATTTTGAGCCATCACCGACACTCAGGCGCAGAAGAAGCTGAGTGGCAAAGCCAAATAAAAGCGTCAGATGTGGTGATCCAGTGGGATCCGGAGCGTGATATCCGTTTGAACAAACTGGAGCACCGCACGATACAGATAGGATTACGCAATCAGGCGGTCGCCGATTACTGTCAGAAATGGATTGTAAACATTACCGATGTTACAGAACTTGCCGCGAAAATTCATGAATTGGTAGAGAGTGAGCGCATTAATGAAGCACTTGCGTTGTTACCAGAAGAGCGGGTTTATGATATTGGATTGAGAAGTTAGATATAAAGTAGAAGGATGGTATGTAATATAATGAAAACTGCAGATGAGCCGTTTTTAACATACGCTATTTTATATATTTGATATTGAAATTAAAGCCATCCGAAATTTTAAGAGATTAATTTTAAAATTAAGCAATCCCTCGGCACAACTGAATTAATCAATTATTTTAAGAAAATACATCTTCAATTTATTATCTTGCTGGCACCATCCCATGCGTACCAGCATTTATTTCACTCATATCATTTAGAGTAATTAATTTACTGAATAATATAAATAACATCAGTCATATCTCGAAAGAAAATAGGATTTAATTGACTCATCATTAATTAAATCAGCAGATATGTTCTCAATATTTTCTGCTTCATCATCATCAGTGATAAATACGAACAACGCTGAAGTGCTTAACTGTGAAGCTAGTTCACTTAGTTTTATTACGCTTACAAGCATTTGAATAATGCTTGCTTCTTTATTTGTTCCTACATAATACTCTCAATGGCAATTTAATAATTTCGGGAGATATTTCGCCAAGAATAAGTTCCCTCTAGTCTGCAACTGCCGCATCCAACGTAAAAATGGTCTGTACATTTCCAGCAGACTATTCAGACTCTCAATATTTTATCAAGCCAGCTTTTTAAATAGCCAGCTTGATATCGAGCCTTTAAGGGGCTTAAACGACCCCTTGCTCCATAAATCGTTCTAGCATCTCAACAAACAATTTTTTATCTTTAGTTTTTTTTATATCTATTACCTCAACGCCAGTTAGCTTCCCTTTCTTATCATAATCGCTTCGTTGTAAGACCAGAATAAAATCTCCTCCAGGCTGACCTTCAGGCTCATATCGGGAATCAAAACTGAGTCGCATTAACCTATTATCGCCACTAATTAGAACTGATCCATAATAATAATCAATATACTCACTAACAGGGTCCACTTCGTATAGGTTATTAATTCCAATACTCCACCCTGTTGGAATTCTTAGTTTTTGGAGTTTGGTTTTTTTATCTGTCATCACTTTGCTCCTGGTATGTATTTTCCAACCTGCTCAATCGAAGCAGGGAAACTATGTATTACAGGTACACCTGTATTCGTCATTTCAATACGGACCCACTCGGTCATTTTTCCAGCATTGTAACCAACCGGTCCTGTCGGGTTTTTGTAAAACATGAAACGCGTTCCTCCATGTTCAAAGACATTTCCATTCCTGATCGCATCGTATGCAGCCTGCTTTTCAAAACCCGTGACTTGCTTTGCGAACTCTGGAAAATATGATGCTTCCGGGTCACCTTTACGAGCCCCTTTACCTAAACTCAACAATCTTGCTTCTTCCGCCGTTTTAGCTTGTATATGTTTTATTGAGTGATAACTACCAGGTCTCTGGGCTCGGTACACGTCACGTCTTAGTCCCTTGCGATTAAAATAACCACCAAACGCACAGGCCGAAAGCCCCAACGGATCCACCCACACCAGCGGATCCACCACATACGTATAGGTATTCAGCCCACCCAGTAGCCCTATCGGGTCCATCTGGGTGTAACGTCCGCCGCAGGGGTCGTAGTAGCGGAAGGTGTTGTAGTGCAGTCCGGTTTCGCGATCGAGGTACTGCCCCTGGAAGCGCAGGTTCTGCGGCACATCCCAGTCCACGTTGCTGCTTTCCCGCTCGCTGCGTCCCCAGGTAGTGGAAACGCCCAGCCAGACAACGTCGCCGCTGCTGTCGGTCACTTTTTCCGGCAGACCGTTCAGCTCCGTGTGATACCAGTAAACCTCCGCGCGCTCGCCGCGGCTGTCGACGCGGGCCAGCGGTTCGTAGCTGTTTTCCATGTAGATATATTGCACGGCCGCGTCCGGGTTGCTGTCGCTGCACTCGCCGACCATCTGCAGCCCCGACCATGCGTACTGCGTGCGTTCCGCGTTGCGGGTATGGCGTCGCCACACCTGTTTTTCCGTGCGGCGACCGAGCGCGTCATAGCGGTATTCGGCCCGGGTGAACTCTGCGTCGCCCTCAATAATTACCTGGCTGATGCGATGTTCATCGTCATAGCTGAAGCGCTGCACCGTGCCGCGATGGTTGTCGTGGCGTTCGGTCATGCGCCCGAAACCGTCATACTCCCAGCGCACGCCCTCCAGCCGTTTCAGCAGGTTGTCCCACACCGGCGATAAATCCGGCGTGGTGCGGTTGTCCGCCGCGTCATACCAGAAACGCTCCTCGCCGGTTGGCTGAATACTCTGCGTCATGCGACCAGCCGCGTCGTAGCCCCACAGCGACTGACGGTATTTCTCCGCAGGGGTTGGCGGCGCGCCGTCGGTATACATCTGGCGGATAATCTGGTCGGCGCGATCCCACTGGTAGCGGCGTTCGAAGACCAGCCGGTCGCGCACATTGTCCATGCAGCGGCGCTGCGTGATGCGCCCGGCGATATCGTACTGCGTCTCCAGCTCCAGCGCGCCCAGCGTGCGATGGGTTTCGCGGTGCAGTTTGTCGCGCTGGTAGCCGGTAATAGGCAGCGTTTTGCCGCCGAAGACGAGCTGCATCTCCAGCAGATGCCCGGTGCCGTAGCGCAGGTACTGCATCTGCCGCCCGTCCGGGAACGTGGTGGCGCTGAGGTTACTTAATGCGTCGTACTGGTGTTCGAATTTGCCAGCGTGGTTCTCCTCGCTCACCAGGTCGCCAAGTTTATTGCGCCGGAAAACAATCACTTCTGCGTTTTCCGGTTCGCGCATATCAATCGCCGCCTGACGCCACTCGCTGTAGACATAGCGGCGCACTTCCGTTGCCAGTTCGCTATAGCGGTACTCGGTGCGGTGCTGCTCGGTTTCCCGCGCAATCATGCGCCCAAGCGCGTCATATTCGTAGTTCATCACCTGCGGCGGCAGGTTGCTGCCGCTAACCGGGTGGCGCACCAGCGTGGCCACTTGTTGCAGAGCGTTGTACTGATACTCGGTTTGCCGCCCGGCGTAATCATACTGGCGCGTCAGCAAACCGGTGGCGGTGTAATCAAAGCGCCATTGCTGGTTGTTGGCGTTGGTTAGCGTCACCAGGCGACCCGCGCGGTTAAAGCGGAAACGGGTAACATGCCCGGCGGGATCGACAGCTTCTGTCACTTGCCCGCGCGCGTTAAGCGTCACTTTCCGCTCGCTGACGCCATCTACGCTCTGGCCGCATAACAGACCGGCTTTGTTGTACCTGAACAGGGTTTCGCGGCCATCGGCGCGGATGAACGTTTTGAGGCGACCTGCCGGGCTCCAGATATAGCGTTCGGTGTTGCCCATCGGATCGGTGGTCAGCACAAGCCGACCGGCATCGTCATACTGGCGGCGGCTCAGGTTGCCGGAGCAATCCTCTTCGCGGATCAACTGCCCCAGCGCATCCCACCAGAAGCGGTGGCTGTTTTCCAGCGCATCGATACGGCGGAGCAAATCGCCCTGGTCGTTCCACTCAAAGCGGGTCACGCCGCCTTCCGGGTCGGTCAACGACACCACATCGCCCGCCAGGTTGTACTCATAGCGCCAGCTTGCGCCGTCCGGTAACACCTCGGTCAGCGGGAAGTCGTACAGCGGGTGCCAGGTTTTCAGCGTCGCGCGATCGAGCGGATCGCGCTCCAGCGTCATGTTGCCGCGATCGTCCCACGCATATTCCCAGCGACCGCCGTCCGGCTGAATCACCGCAAGCGGCTGCTCGGATTTCCCCGACCAGCTAAATTGCCAGTTGCCGCCGTGCACATCGGTGTAGTCCGTGATGCGGTACAGCGCATCCCAGTGGTGCTCACTCACCACGCCTTCATCGTTGCTGACGCGGGCATAGCGTTTGGTTTCATCGGCGTCGATACGCCAGTTTTCCAGCACCGCGCCTTGCTCGTCATGCACCTGATAGGCGCTCACGCGCCAGTGGCTGGAATCGGCTGCGGGTCGCCACTGGTAATGGACGGTTAAGCCGGTCGAAAAGCCGTGCCAGGCCAGCATATCGCTGGCGCGATCCCAGCCAAACTGGCGGGTAACGATATCATCAGCGTCGGTAACGGCAATCAGTTGTCCTTGTTCGTTATAGCGATAGGACACCAGCAGATGGCGCGCGCCGCCGTAAACCTGGTAAACCGCACGCAGTCGTCCGAACGTTGCTTCGTACTCCAGCTCCACGTCCAGCGCTTCGTTATCGCTGGAGATACGCGCCAGTTGGCCTTGTTCGTTCCAGCTAAAATAGTGAGCGTTTTCATGGCGGTCATACAGACGGTGCATACGCCACTCGCCGGGCCGTGTTGTATCCGGCTCATAAATCTGCTGCTCGCCGTCGCCGGTTTGAATAACCATTGCGCCGTTCGGGCTGCAAAACAGCTTCAGGCCGTCTTCCGGGTAGGAGATCATATCGCCGCTGAGCACTTCGCCCAGCCCCAGCTCGCGCCCGCTCATATCACGGAAGATCAACTGGTTATCGGCCAGGCGCAGCAATCGTGTTTCAAACGGCAGCATCCAGCCGGTGCCGAGCATGCCGGTGGCGCGGTTGCGGCTGTGATAGATACGCTGCCAGTAAAGCGGCATACGGTCTGGCAGCACAAAATCGAGATCCTCTTCTTTGGCGAGGACTTTTGCGCCGGTAGGAATGTTCACCGGGAAGGCGGTATTCACCGCGCTGATGGCTGCGGCGGTAAGAACCTGTGAAATGGCCATTCCGCCGAGCGGGCAGATGATCTCTTTGAGCAGGCCGCGAATAAGCTGGCGCTCACAGGCCATTTTGATCAGGCGCGACAGCGCGCCAATACCCAGGCTCCCCAGCAGGTTACCAATCAGGTAAGCCAGCTGGTTTTTGCCGCTGCGGATATCGCGCACGGTAATGGTTTCACCGCCGATGCGCACGCGCGGATCTTCTTTGACTTTGATTTCGGCTTCGCAGGTACTTTTCTCGCCGTTGCGCGCGGCAGGCTGGTTATTGATTAAAACGGTTCTGGAGCCCTGGGCGACAAAATTACTGCTGGTAACCATGTGCCCTTTTTTGCAGTCGACATTATCTTTCGGCATCGGGGTGGCATGCGGATCGGCGCTCTCCACCATCGGCTGCGTCAAATCTTCCCACAGGTTGGAGCCCCACTTTTTCATGTCGTCGAGCGTAAGATGGCTGGCGCGTTCGGCAACCGCCAGCAGCGCCGCACTCGGGTTCAGGGCGGTTTTCATCACCGCCGCGGCGCCAGCGAGGGCTAACATGCCGATGGCAGCCCAGTCGATGCTCTCATCGGCAGGCGCGGCGGCAAGGTTTTGTAAATAGTCCCTGTCTACCGTCGCGGCGGCGCGCGCGGCATTTTTCTTCATGATAAAGACATCGTCCGAGCCGGATACGATATGCGCATCCGGCGGTCCGGGGTCGATGAGCGCATCCACCATTTTCCCGGCCGCATCGCCAATTTTGCCCAGCGTGCCGCTGACCATCAGTGCGCCAATCGCCACCGCGCCCACCACGGCGCCAATGCCCGTTCCGGCGACGAACATGATCCCCAGGACAATCGCCCCTTCTACCAGCCCACTGACCATATCCGCCAGCGCAGAGCTATGAACCAGCGGATCTTCAATGCGGGCCGCGATGTAATCCGTCATCCTTACGCCCTCAGCTGTAAACCTGTACGGATTGATGTCCAGAACGCATCTGCGTCCGTATCAAAGGGCATGGTACGGCTGAGCGTCAGCACCAGCAGGTGATCGTCAATGCGGGTCACGGCGAGTTTTTCATATATCACCGCGCCCTGGTTTTCGAAACGCAGCGACACTTCGCGGGCCGGCTGCCCGGCAACCGTGCTGTCCTGCGTTTCACCCGTCACCACTTTGCGCATGCTGCGTTTCACTTTCGCCAGCTGCTGGTTCAGGAAACTCTCTTCGTCGCCGGGTTTGATATCCCACGCGCGGGTGATCACCAGCGTGGCATTATTTTCTTTAAACTTCAGCACGTTAATGCTGCGATCCTGGTAAGCATCCGGCAGCGTGAGTTCGCCTTCGGAAAGTACAAATTGCGCCGTCGCCATTATTTATCTGTCCCTTGATTAAATGCCGCTTTTACCGCCGCCTGGATCTGCGCAATGGTGGGCTGCGCATCTTCACCTTTTGTTGGTTTTGTCAGGTTTAAATCCAGCAGGCCTGCGGTGTTGATAGCCCCCGAACCGATAGCATCGATCTGAAAATCCACGCATTTCAGCGTGACGGTGCCGTTCGCGCCCAACGTCAGCACCGATTGCCCCGCCACCAGCTGAATGCTGTTGTCAGAAGCCTGCACCAGCGGCCCTTGCACCATCTGTGTAAAGCCGCCGCCAACCAGTTGTTCGTGCGAAAGCTGCGTTGCCTGGGTGTGTTTGCCCGCTACTGAACCGGTGTAATCCCGCGTGACGCTCACGCTTTGTGAACCGCCGACGGTATGCGTCTCGTCATTTTTGACGTGCGTATCCATGTTACGTTCCGCCTGGATCCACACCTGTTCTTCGCCTGCTTTATCTTCAAAGCGCAGGGCGTTGGCGTTGTCTACCGAACCGTCTTTTGAGCGGCTGAGGAAGCCCATTTGCGTGGCGGCAGCGGGCAGCGCCCACGGCGGCATACTCGCTTCGTTATAGACACGTCCGGTGATAATTGGCCGGTCCGGGTCGCCGTTGATAAAGTCGATCACTACTTCGTCGCCCACGCGCGGGATCTGTACGCCGCCGAAGCCCTGCCCGGCCCATGCGCTGGAGACACGCACCCAGCAGGAACTGGTGTCATCGCCTTTCGCCAGCCGATCCCAGTGGAATTTCACCTTCACGCGGCCATATTTATCCGTCCAGATGCTTTCCCCCTGCGGGCCAACAACACGCGCAGTTTGCGGGCCGTACGTGCGCGGCCACGCGGTTTGCTGCGCCGGGCGGAACACCACCGATGAGGGGATAACGCTGAAATCAATGCGGTGAATGGTTTCGCTGTCAGCGCCGCTGGCGTAGCGGTTCTCTTCAAAAAAGTAGTTCGCCGCCGTCACCAGATACTCGCCGTTATCGTTAAAGAACGCCGCATTGGTCAACTGGAACGTACTGCCCGGCACAATACCAATCGCTGTCGCCGTGCCTTCAATTTGCTGATGCTCCACCTGCCAGCGTTCCTGGCGGATGCGGGCATAAAACTCGCCGTGACCGTGTTCGACAAAGCGCCCAGGCCAGTCATAAACATCGATGGTGCCCGGCGTGGGTGAACTCGGGTTTTGCCGCGCCTGAAACAGCCACGCGTTGGGTTTGCGGAAATCGTAGTCATCAAGGCTGTAAAGCCCCGGCGTTACGCTATCTTCCAGCGCCCACTGGCTGATGCCTTCTTCATCGGTGCTGCCACCGGAAGGGGTCTGGTGATAAGGGATGGTTTCGTAACCGCTGAAGGGATCATGCTGAGTCGCCGCATCTGTCAGCACCAGCGTGTGTTTGTCCGCTTCGTGGCGGAAGTGGTAAGCGATGCCTTCCAGCTCCATCAGGCGGCTGATGAAATCAAAGCTGCTCTCCTGGTACTGCACGCAGTAGTCCCAGGTGCGATAGCTGCCGGTCAGTTTGTCTTCAATGTTGACCTGGTATTCGCCGAGCAGGGTTTTGACGATTTGCGGTACTGTCTGGCCCTGGAAGATACGCAGATTGCGGTCGCGCTTCATCGGCCAGAGATCCGGCTCGACGGTGAGTTGATACACCGCATAACGGGTGCCGGAAAGCTCAACGGCGCTCACCGCCACGCGGGTGATTTTGCCGTTAAGGTAGCGCGGCGCGCCGGTCAGCGTTTGTGTTGGTATTGCGACAGTCACCGATTTACCCAGCAGCGTGCTGCGGTCCATTCGCGCGTCGGTGCCCAGCAACTGCAGGTTAAAGGTGAAGGCTTCGGACAGCGCTTCCCGTCCGGAGATTTTCCAGAAAAGCAGTCCATCGACGGGTAACTGAACAGTAATTCGATTGCTCATAAATCGGATCCT
Source organism: Kosakonia sp. SOY2 (assembly GCF_027109175.1). Taxonomy (NCBI): domain Bacteria; kingdom Pseudomonadati; phylum Pseudomonadota; class Gammaproteobacteria; order Enterobacterales; family Enterobacteriaceae; genus Kosakonia; species Kosakonia sp. SOY2. The sequence goes on along the minus strand of NZ_JAPVXH010000003.1, from coordinate 221,409 downwards.
GACGTAGGGACATGCACGATTCCGGGTGCTGTCCAGAAGTTTAACGTTACGGGTTTGAGAAAAAGCTACCGCACGATTGCTGTAAACAAAAAGATCAATATTGTCTGGTTTTTCGCGGCAAGAAATGCCAGGAATTATCCTAATCCGCGATTAACCTACTAAAAAAAGAGTCATTTTTTTACAAGCAGACACTGAATAATCGCTAAAAAATGACGCTTAGGCCAAATCTCATGCCGCTAAATTGCTATTGCGCTGTTGCAGCCGTGTTATTCAAAAAGGCTAAGTTAAATTATGCAATATCTGTTTCGCGATTATTATCCCACTTTCACGCGAAAGCGCAGACACGCCAGATGAAAAGCAGTATAAGTTTTTAAAACACCCGCCGTTATATTATTTCCGTGATTATATAAAGTCTCATAATTATATGCCGATAAAATATAGCTCTATACATCATTACCATTTAACACCCATTAAATAAAAGTTAAGCAGGATTAAATTCGTAATAATCAGGAGGGGATAATGGAATTTTTTAATCAGTATGGACAGCGCATTGGTCAGGAAATCCAGGACTGGACAAAACGCCCGCTGCCAGAAAAAATTTCGCTTAAAGGCCGTTACTGCGACGTTGTACCGCTTGTCGTGGATCACGCGGAAGATCTCTTCCCGGAATGGCAAAGCATCGATGATGACCGGGACTGGACTTATCTTGAAGATCCCCGGCCGAAAGATATGACCGCATGTTATGCCTATCTCAGAAATCTCGCGTCACGTCCTGACAGAATCTATTTCGCGGTACAAGATAAAGCCGATAAGCAAATAAAAGGCATTTTCTATACCGGGAAATTCGATCAGGAAAATGGTTCTTTCGATATTGGCGACGTTAACTGGACGCCGTTAATGAAAAGAACCCGTATGAGTACTGAAAGTCTTTATCTTGTTTTGTCTTACTTTTTCGATCAATTGAAGTATCGCAGATGTGAATGGCGCACCGGCAGTTATAACGCGGATGCGATTCATTCGGCGGAACGCATTGGTTTTGTGAAAGAAGGGATTTTGCGCGAAAAGAAAATCCGTAAAGGACGACTGAGCGATATTACGGTGTTTTCAATTACCGTGCGCGAATGGTCGGGTCTCTCCTCAATGATGAATGGCTGGCTGAACGAGAATAACTTTGACGGTCGTGGTCGCCAGTTGCATAAACTCTCTTCATTCCGCCGCTACTGATAGCGCCATGCGTTGATTCATACCTCAACGCATGGCACTTGCGAATAACGCGTTTACACGCTCTGCATTGCCTGCACCGGCAGGTGAAACCCGCCCAGGTGGCCTGGTTAACAGTGGTACCTGAGCCGGTCGGCTCAGGTCTACGTTTAACTAGCGTGTTACCTCAACATCGGTCACTTTCACCGGTGTCTCTTTGCCTTTTTCCCACTGGGTTAACGGCATAAAGACATTCAAATCAGACAGCCAGGCCAGCGTCTCTTGATGCGTTTCGCCATCACTTTCAATCTCGCAGACCACTTTCCAGTAACGCCCGCTGAACGCACTATTGATCTGACGCGCGTCATCACTGCCGTTCACTTCGCACCGGCGATTAATCACCGTGTTCTTCTCACCTTTACCCATTTTCGGTGCAACCGTATCAAAGGTAAATTTCTGCCCCTGGTACAGCGGAAAACGCAGATTGGTGTGAAGTTCACTGGTTACCGTTGGTGAATAACTCAGACTGATGGCGCCTTTTAACTGTCCAAGGTTGCCCATCGTCAGGCGCTGCGCCTTGAACATTTTGTAGTTTTCCAGCAGCAGCATGAGCCCGTTGGGTTGCACATCGAGTTGCATCGGTACGACATCGTTATCGCTCCACTGCATGTTCCATGTCAGCTTTTTAAAGCGCGGTGTGGCCCATGGATTAACGATTTGCAGAGCCTGCTTTTCGATATCTGCGCGCAGCGGGAACTGGGTCATCCATTGCGGTGAATTGTTGGTGAAGTCTGGCAGACTTGGGCCAAGGAGGGTGGAGACGCTTTTTTTCTTCGTTGACGGAACATACACCCCTTCCCCTTTAAACGCAGCAGGCGTGCTCATGGCGCAAAGCTGTTTGAACGCAGCGACGGTGGCCGGTGTGTTGACAAACGTGTCCGCGCGACGCTGTGCCGCTTTACCGGTCAGGCTGTCCGAGACATAACCTTCGGGCGTGATATCCAGCCCGGCAATCACATTGTCATGCTGGGTTTCACAGTTATAGCCATGGATTTCAAGTTTCAAATCGTAGGGCGCGTCATACGGCGGATCGAAAGTGATCTCGCTGTATTCAAAGCCAATTTTAGCGATCACCAACTCATTAACCCGCAACACTGAAGCCGTATCCAGCAGAATTGGCGTCTCATATTTCGACATTTTCTCGATATAAACCCAGCTTGGGTTTTTCAGTCGGGAAGCCTGGCAAAGATTTTTAGCAATATCATCCAGCGCGCTTTGGGGTTTGGGTTCCGCGTAACGCTCGTAGCTGTCGCCGTAGAAGCGACGAATCACCGCCTCTTGATCGTCAAGCATTTCCCAGTACAGCTTCACCGCTTTGTTGGTGGTGCAATCAAAACCATCCCAGCGGTTAATGTGTTGCCCGTCGCTGAAAACCAGCTGGTTCAGGGCGGAAATGCGGTCATTCACGCGCATCATCAGTAAGGGGTTTACGGTGTTGCTGACGATTTTTTTGCCCTGGATTTCAGGGTAATCAGTGGCTTGTGCGCTAATAGCGACAGCCAGCAGTGCAGGCAGGAGTAACGTGCCGGTTTTCATTTTCATTCCTTGTCAGAGGTATTTTCACTAATTGCGCAACGGAGGGCGTACTGACGTTATCGGCAGATGGCGGCAAACATTAAAGGCGTAAAAACAATCGGCTCCACAAAAAATTGACGCGGCGTTATTTTCATTCCGCGACCTGCATCAAGCCCGGCGGACTATTTTGAGATTTTCCTGATGAGGGGTAAAGACAAGACAAAGTGTAAAATATGTAACGGCGTGTGAGTCTTTATATCAAATTTATCTCCTGTTCATGGTGCTAATGAAACGTGCCGTGAGGAATTTCTTAATGAAGCGCATAACTCAGGATATATCATGTATATGACCTAACTTTATTATTATGGCTGGCATAATTTATTTCTTCTGCCAAAGAAATAATCACCACCAGGCCATCAACAAAAATTTCCTATTTTAAAATCCGCAAAGAGAAGTAATAGCGGATGTCACGCATTCGCCCGCTATTTACTGACCACGGTCAGTAAAGCGAATTTCTTTATTTCACAACGCCTACGCAGAATAGCAACCCTGCGTCAGACAAAAATAAATATAACAATAACTTACCTTAACGCTGCACAAACATTCAGAGGCAGCGGAATAGATAAAATCAGCAGCGATAAGGTCACTCATCGCTTTATCCGGAATGGTGTAATAACAACATGAGGTGCCCCTGATGAAAGGCGAAGCCATTAAACAACGCGTAAGAGATAACCTCAAATCGCTGAAAAGAACGATGCGTAACCTGCATAAGAAATGGAAATATCGCAATAATTTCACTTCGCAAGTACTTTGGATTTCATTGGGTGAGAATTGTCTTCCCGATGATATTCTTCGCCGACATAACCGAAAATCCTTCAGTTCCGTTTTTTCATCGGGGCGCTCGAATATTGAATATATTCTGCAAATGGAAAAAGACGACTATCGCCATTTGCTGGAAAAAGAGCATTTACAACATTTCCCGGATGGCGAGCATGCCGTTGTGCGTTCAACGTTTTACGAAAAATGTACAGGGCAATACAGCGAAAGGCATATGCTGGGTTTTGAATTCACCCATCATGACCCGCTAAGAATTAAAGAAGACAGCCGCGCCTTTCAACGCCGTATTTCCCGCCAGCTACAATACCGGGGCAAAAAAGATTTTGTGTTTCTTTATCATCACCGTATCACCGAGCATTCCGATCTCTGCCTTTTACGGGAACATCTCAATGAATTCCTGTCGTTGTATAACGCGCAAGGTTGCGACTGTAAGATCGTGCTTTTCTATCAACACATTATTGCGGCAAATAGCGCCAAACGTATCGACTTCACGCCGCATGAAAACGGTTTGCTTGAATTTGTATGCCATACCCATGAGATATGGGGCGGGGATGATTTAGATACATTCTGGGCGAAAAAAGACGATGCGCTTTTCGCCGAGATGTTCGGGATAGTGGACCAATACAATCTCAGTCAGCGCCACACGCTCCCCGACAGCACACTTGTCTCCACCGGCTCAGGCGTGCCGCTGTAACAAAAGAAACGTTAGCGATTCACCGGCGATAAAAAAGCCCGGGCTGGGCTTTTTTCTTCTGCGTTACGCGGGCTCAGGCCGAGGGTTCCGCCGCTAAGGCCTGTGCGCAGGCCCAGGCGCTCGACCACGCCCACTGGAAGTTGTATCCGCCAAGCCAGCCGGTGACATCCATCACTTCACCAATGAAATACAGGCCCGGCACATTGCGGGCTTCCATGGTGCGCGACGACAATTCATGGGTATCGACGCCGCCGAGCGTCACTTCTGCGGTGCGATAACCTTCGGTGCCATTCGGCTGCACACGCCAGTTCGTCAGCAGCGCAACCAGATTCTCCTGCTCGCGGCTATTGAGCTGCTTCAATGTGACATCCGGGATCTGCTCAAGCTGTTGCAGACACTCCACCAGCCGTTTTGGCAACTGCATCGCCAGCGTATTTTTCAGGCTCTGATTCGGGTGCGCATCGCGCTGCTGAGTGAGGAAGCCGTCCAGATCGACATCGGGCAGCAAGTTGATGCTGACAAATTCACCCGGCTGCCAGTAGCTGGAAATTTGCAAAATGGCCGGGCCGGATAATCCCCGATGGGTAAACAGCAAGTTTTCGCGAAAAACCGTGCCATCCTCGGCGGTAACTACCGATGGCACCGAGACGCCGGAAAGCGTCTGCATCTGCTCCAGTAGCGGTTTATGCAGGGTAAACGGCACTAATCCGGCACGCGTTGGCAGCACCTTTAAACCGAACTGCTCGGCGATTTTATAACCAAACGGCGAAGCGCCCAGCCCCGGCATCGACAAACCGCCGGAAGCAATGACCAGATTTTTCGCCTGCACGCTTTCGCCGTTGAGTTGCAAGGTGTAGCCATCGTCGTTGCGCTCAACGCTCAGCACTTCCGTGCGCAGACGCAGGATGACGTTCCCTTTTTCGCACTCGGCCACCAGCAGATCGACAATTTGTTGCGCTGAATCATCGCAAAAAAGCTGCCCCAGCGTCTTTTCATGCCAGGCGATACCGTATTTACCAACCAGATCGATAAAGTCCCACTGGGTGTAGCGCGCCAGTGCAGATTTGCAAAAATGCGGGTTTTGGCTCAAATATGCCGCAGGCTCGACATAAAGGTTAGTAAAGTTGCAGCGTCCGCCGCCGGACATCAAAATTTTGCGGCCGGGTTTTTTGCCATTATCCAGCAATAACACCCGACGACCCGCCTGCCCGGCCAGCGCCGCGCAGAACATGCCCGCCGCACCGGCGCCGATAATAATGGCATCAAACTTTTCCACAACTTCACCCTCATTGATAAATCGTGGCGGATTGTAAAGAGTTCACGCTGGTCGCACCAGCGTGAATACGCGCGAATGGTAACAGGGCATTGAAAAATATAAATTAATTTTAAAATGTCAGTTTAATTTAAGAAATAATGTCAAAAAAAATACATAATTCACTTTGCCGAGGCTGCCAATGTCCCTGATAATGCGCCGCGTTCATGTCCTCAAAATGGCTTAACGACCTATGGTACATTTGTTTGCCGGCCTGGATCTTCATACCGGGCTGTTACTCTTGCTTGCTCTGGTTTTTGTTCTGTTCTATGAAGCCATCAACGGCTTCCATGACACAGCCAACGCCGTAGCAACCGTCATTTATACACGCGCTATGCGTTCTCAGCTGGCGGTCGTGATGGCAGCGGTGTTTAACTTCTTCGGCGTCTTGCTGGGTGGGTTGAGCGTCGCGTATGCGATCGTGCATATGTTGCCCACCGATCTGCTGCTGAATGTCAGCTCTGCGCATGGTCTGGCGATGGTCTTTTCCATGCTGCTGGCCGCTATTATCTGGAACCTTGGCACCTGGTATCTGGGCCTGCCTGCTTCCAGCTCCCACACCCTGATTGGCGCGATTATCGGTATTGGTTTAACCAATGCATTGATGACCGGCACCTCGGTGGTGGACGCGTTAAACATCCCGAAAGTGCTGAATATCTTCGCTTCGCTGATCGTTTCACCGATCGTGGGCCTGGTCTTCGCTGGCGGTTTGGTGTTTATCCTGCGTCGTTACTGGAGCAACACGAAAAAACGTGCGCGCATCCATATGACCCCCGCTGAACGCGAGAAAATCGACGGCAAGAAAAAGCCGCCGTTCTGGACGCGTATCGCGCTGATCCTCTCCGCGATTGGCGTGAGTTTCTCGCACGGTGCGAACGACGGTCAGAAAGGTATCGGCTTGATTATGCTGGTGCTGATTGGCGTTGCACCTGCGGGCTTCGTGGTCAATATGAATGCCTCTGGTTACGACATCACCCGTACGCGTGATGCCGTCAACAACGTGGAAACGTACTTCCAGCAACATCCGGCGCTGCTGCAAAAAGTGACCGGTGTCGATCCGCTCATCCCAACGCCGGAAGAAGTGGCTACCCAACCGGGTGAGTTCCATTGCCATCCGGGCCGCGCCATTATGGCGCTGGATCGCGCGAAAACGATGCTGACCAACGTTGAAAGCTACGACAAACTGCCGGTGGAACAACGCAGCCAGTTGCGTCGCATTATGCTCTGCCTGTCTGATATCACCGACCAGGTGGCGAAGCAGCCGGAAGTCAGCGCTGACGACCAGCGTCTGCTGAAAAAGCTGAAAGGCGATATGCTGAGCACCATCGAGTACGCGCCAATTTGGATAATCATGGCCGTCGCGCTGGCGTTAGGCCTGGGTACGATGATCGGCTGGCGTCGCGTAGCGACAACCATCGGTGAGAAGATCGGTAAGAAAGGCATGACGTATGCGCAGGGCATGTCCGCGCAGATGACAGCCGCTGTTTCTATCGGTCTGGCGAGTTACACCGGGATGCCGGTTTCCACTACGCACGTGCTGTCATCTTCCGTTGCCGGGACGATGATCGTTGACGGCGGTGGCCTGCAGCGTAAAACCGTGACCAATATTCTGATGGCGTGGGTCTTCACTCTGCCAGCCTCGATTATTCTGTCCGGCGTACTGTACTGGCTGGCGCTGCATCTGATTTAACGCGCTTCACGCACGACAAAAAACGGGCCCGCTTGCTGGCCCGTTTTTTTATGGTTTCAATTTAGTGCCAAATCAGCAACGCAATCAGGCTCACCACCACCAGACCGCAGAGTGAACTGGTTAAAATGAACAGACGGCGCACACGTTCGCAGCGGCGAATAAATTCATCGTCATGATGATCGCGATAACGCTGGGCGTAGATGTACCACACCAGCCGCATCTGTTTGCTCGGTTGACCGTGGGAAGTGAAAAAGCCGCCACCGTCCACGTATTGATAAAGTAGAGGGTCGCATCCGCGAAGTACTACTAACAGCGCGCGCAGCGATGAGTAATAACGCGCCATGTTAATCACACATACGACACACAAAGCCCAAAACAGCGCAACAGTGCTGATTACCATATCCCCTCCCCGGCGACCGCCCACAGAGATTCGCTCCTGGACCCTCGCTCCCGGATACCCAACCAAGCCAAACAACGAAGAGTATTAATCGCCGTACGGGATGACAACACAGGCGGTGTCCCACAATTGACTTCGCTTCCATGCGCCAGACAACTGAGGGACACCGTCTGTTTTCCGTACGGTTTATTTATAGTGTAGGAGATCAGTTTATTTTTTTGCCACCAGCATCACCATCATCAATGCATCTGGCTGTAAATCTGGCTTAAGTGAATCGTGATCCAGGTTGATTGACGGTGCTAAAAGAGCGTTATAAGGTAGAAATATCTTCACAATGAGATCTTTAAGGCCGGGCGCTACGCTCACGTGAAACGCAGGATGCGGGCGCAGTGCAACAGCATCAGGGGGTATAACCCCGATGGTCATCGACAACTTATGGAAGGAGTAACACTATGGCTTACAAACATATCCTTATCGCAGTCGATCTCTCCCCCGAAAGCAAATTGCTGGTTGAGAAAGCGGTATCCATGGCGCGACCGTACAACGCGAAAATTTCCCTGATTCATGTCGATGTAAACTACTCCGATCTTTATACAGGCCTTATCGACGTTAACCTCGGCGATATGCAAAAACGTATCTCCGACGAAACGCATCAGGCGCTGACAGAGCTTTCCACCAACGCGGGTTACCCGATCACTGAAACCCTGAGCGGCAGCGGCGATCTGGGGCAAGTGCTGGTGGATGCGATTAAAAAATACGATATGGATCTGGTGGTATGCGGCCACCATCAGGACTTCTGGAGCAAACTGATGTCTTCCGCACGCCAGCTTATTAACACCGTGCACGTTGATATGCTGATTGTCCCGCTGCGGGATGAAGAAGAAGACTGATATTTCGCTAACGGCTTAACGTTAGGCTAAATACCGCCCGGCCCGCGCAATGCGGCCGGGCTTTTTATTGCTCACGGCAAACTCCACGTGCCTATCAACAAGCGTTGGCGCCGCGTTGTCGGGTTAAGCCCACAGATGTGGCAGGTTTTTGGTACACCCTTACAGAGCGCAATCCATGCCGCCGTCTGTTTACTCTCCCGAACCGGGGTAGATATCGAAGCGATGGCTCTTCGTGACGACCGCCGATTGGGTCGCGATCCCCGCCAGCGGCGGCGCGTAATCCGGACGTTTAACCACCACGCGTTTGATGGCGAGCTGGCGCGCGGGCTCCAGTAAACCATCGGCATCCAGATCCGGGCCAACCAACGACTGAAACACCCGCATCTCCTTTTTCACCAGCGCGCTTTTTTGCTTATGCGGGAACATCGGGTCGAGGTAAACCACTTGCGGGCGCGGCGTAATATCCGCCAACCCCGTCAGACTGGAGGCGTGAATCAACTGCAACCGTTCACGCAACCACGGGCCAATCTCCGCATCGGCATAGCCGCGATTGAGACCATCCTCCAGCAACGCGGCGACAACCGGATTGCGCTCCAGCATCCGCACCCGGCAGCCCACCGACGCCAGCACAAACGCATCGCGCCCCAGCCCGGCGGTCGCATCCACTACTTCCGGCAGATAACTGCCTTTGATACCAACAGCTTTCGCCACCGCTTCACCGCGCCCGCCGCCAAACTTGCGTCGGTGCGCCATGCCGCCTGCCACGAAGTCGACAAAAATCCCGCCGAGCTTCGGTTCGTCGCGCTTACGTAGCTCCAGATGCGTCGGCGTGAGCACCAGCGCCATCAGGTTGTCATTGTCCTGCTCCAGCCCAAAGCGGGCCGCAAGAACAGATAAGGCGCCGTCTCCGGCGCCTGTTTCATCCAGCAAACAAATTTTCAATGCGTTAGCCTTCGATACCGTAATGCTCAAGCATCGCGTCAATCTGCGGCTCGCGGCCACGGAAGCGTTTGAACAGCTCCATGGGTTCTTCCGAACCGCCACGGGTGAGGATATTATCGAGGAACGACTGCCCGGTCTGGCGGTTGAAAATGCCCTCTTCTTCGAAGCGGGAGAACGCATCCGCCGCCAGCACATCGGCCCACAGGTAGCTGTAGTAACCTGCCGCGTAACCGCCAGCGAAAATATGGCTGAACGCATGCGGGAAGCGCCCCCACGACGGTCCCGGCACTACCGCAACCTGGCGTTTGATTTCTGCCAGTGTTTCGAGGATTTTCGCTCCTTGTTCCGGGCTGAACTCAGCATGCAGACGGAAGTCGAACAGGCCGAACTCCAGCTGGCGCAGAATAAACATCGCCGCCTGGTAGTTCTTCGCTGCCAGCATTTTATCCAGCAGCTCCTGCGGCAGCGGTTCGCCGGTTTCATAATGACCGGAGATAAACGCCAGCGCTTCCGGCTCCCAGCACCAGTTTTCCATAAACTGGCTCGGCAGCTCGACCGCATCCCACGGCACCCCGCTGATACCCGCCACGCCGGCGGTTTCAATACGCGTCAGCATATGGTGCAAGCCATGCCCAAATTCATGGAACAGGGTAATTACTTCATCATGGGTAAACAGCGCCGGTTTGCCGTTGACCGGGCGGTTAAAGTTACAGGTGAGATAAGCCACCGGTTTTTGCAGCGAACCATCGGCTCTGCGCAACTGCCCCACGCAGTCGTCCATCCAGGCGCCGCCGCGTTTGTTCTCACGCGCATAGAGATCAAGGTAGAAGCTGCCGCGCAGCTCGTTGCTCTCGTCATACAGCTCGAAGAAGCGCACATCCGGATGCCAGACGTCGATATCTTTACGCTCTTTCGCGGTGATGCCATAAATGCGTTTTACCACCTCAAACAGGCCGTTTACCGCGCGCTCTTCCGGGAAGTACGGGCGCAGCTGTTCATCACTGATGCTGTAAAGATGCTGTTTCTGTTTTTCGCTGTAGTAGCCAATATCCCACGGTTGCAGCTCATCCACGCCGAACTCGGCTTTGGCGAAAGCGCGCAGCTGCGCCAGCTCTTTTTCGCCCTGCGGACGCGCACGTTTGGCGAGATCGGTTAAAAACTCCAGCACCTGTGACGGGTTTTCCGCCATTTTGGTAGCCAGTGATTTAAAGGCGTAGCTTTCAAAGCCCAGCAGTTGCGCCAGCTCGTGACGCAGCGCGAGGATTTCCGCCATCACGGGGCTGTTGTCCCATTTCCCGGCGTTCGGCCCCTGATCGGAGGCGCGGGTGCTGTAAGCGCGATACATCTCTTCACGCAACGCCTGGTTATCGCAGTAGGTCATCACCGGCAGATAGCTCGGGATATCCAGCGTCAGCAGCCAGCCTTCTTGCTCTTTGGCTTCCGCCTGTGCTTTCGCCGCCGCCAGCGCGCTTTCCGGCATACCGGCCAGCTCTGCTTCATCGGTGATGAGCTTGCTCCAGCCCATGGTGGCGTCCAGCACGTTGTTGCTGTAGATATTGCCGAGCTCAGAGAGACGCGCGGCGATTTCGCCGTAACGTTTCTGTTTCTCTTTCGGCAAGCCGATGCCCGACAATTTGAAATCACGCAGGGCGTTATCTACCGATTTCTTCTCAGCCACACTCAGCGAAGCGTAATGCTCCCCATCGCGCAGATCGCGGTAGGCGTTGTATAACCCTTCGTTCTGCCCTACCCAGGTGCTGTATTCAGAGAGCAGCGGCAGCGTTTGTTCGTAAGCCTCGCGAAGTTCCGGGCTGTTTTTCACCGAATTGAGATGGCTGACCGGCGAAAACAGGCGACCAAGACGGTCATCCACTTCCGCCAGCGGCTGGCAAAGATTCGCCCAGGTATACGGGCCGCCCTGCGCGACAACGCTTTCCACCGCGTTCCGGCAATCTTCCAGCGCTTTGGTCACGGCGGGAACAACATGCTCAGGAAGGATTTGAGAAAACGGCGGTAGCACGAAAGGCGTCAATAAAGGGTTGGTCATATGCGCAGTCCTTGGAATGAGGTGAATAAAGCGCTTAGGCGCTTGGCAATGTTTTCTAGCATGGGGTTAAGTGTAGGAGATTTCAATCCCGGAGGTTGCTGCTTGCACACGCGTTGCTCATGCCAGAGACGCACACTTTTATCGGAGAAGTGTCTGCGGAAATTTGTCGCATTTATCAAAACGGAATGGCTGCTTTTTTTGCAGCCATTCCGATAGCAAAACTAATGAGCCAGTGAAGTCGCCCGGGAGCGGAAGACGTTCCTTGCACGGTTGAATATTCCTGAAATCCATCCTCTAAAGCGCGCCCATCTACCGGGAGACGTCCCAGCAAAAACACGCGGTGTTTCAGGTGCAGTCGCCCTCCGGTTTGTCACCGGCGCGGGTGCCCGTGCTACGGCTGGAGTTGGGTTTTGTTGTGCTTCCCATCTCATTAACTCATTGACCCACGGCATATGGCTACGCTGGCTTTTTGTCGGCTCCCACAGTCCATGTTCATTAAGATAGTCAATGACGCTCTGCTGCTTGTTCTCTTCCCGGCGTAACCGACTGGCCGCCTCGCCATATTCCTCTGGTGAGGTTAAGTGTACGAGCCGCGTATTCGCGGGCGCTGACGATTTCGTTGATGTGGAAAAGGTGAAATGACTTAACCCTTCGTCGCCCACTATGGTTCTGAATAGCTCGGCTGCGTTGATATCTCCCGAAGGTTGATAATGTCCGGATTCATTATCTATTCGATAAAACAAATTGCCTTGTTGATCCCTTTTGGGCATCAATATCCCCGCATACAAAGGGTTACCCATACCGGGTTTAACGCCAATATGTTGCTGGAAAGTACTCACAAAAAGACGATTAGCTCCTGATGGATCCTGAAACACCGTGAACGCCGTGGGTGAATCAGTGGCGCTTTCCCATTGAGATGTTTCACCTTCCAGGACTTTCCCTCCTCGTGTATAAACTGCCGGTGTCGTTTCTAAGCGGCTTGTTTCTGGGTTCCATTTCAGCTCTTCAAACCAGGCATTGGTCGGATCTTTTGAAAGCGGGTTAAGTACATCAACAATAAGTATTTCTGCGGGTAAGCTAATTCTGCCGTCTGAATCGATGAGCGATATCGGGTTGTTGCGAACCATCCTGAACAGATTCAGCCCGTCCACCGTCCCTGCCGGATCTGCCGAGAGCCACCGTCCCGCCCACGGCTGATAATAGCGGTAGCCGTAGTAATAAAGACCGGTGGCGTCCTGCTCTTTACCTGAATAGCGGATGGTCTTGTAATCCGCCTCCAGCTGACTGCGCGCGGCAAACAGCGCTGTGCCACCGAACGGGTAATACTCCTCCTGGCTGATAAGCTCGCCGCTGGCGTCCACTTCCAGACTGCTGCTGCCGGTCAGGTTGTCGTAGCTGTAGCGCACCGCGTCATTGCTGATACCGGCGGGCTGCCCGCTTTCCCAGTGCAGCACCCGCACCTGGGCACGTCCGGCCACGCCGACGGTTATCACCTGTAATTCCTCTGTGGCGCTGCTGCGCAGTTCCAGACCCGGCAGGTAAACCACCCGTCTGGTCTGCGTGCTGTTGCCGGTCAGCTGCGAGGTGATTTTGACGATGCGCTGGCTGCTGGCGTCGTAGCGGTAACGTTCGCTGTCGTCGGCTGCGCCGTCGCGGGTGACGGGTGTGACCTGCTGCAGCTCCTGGCGCGCCGTCCACAGCAGGCTCTGCCCCGGTAAAAGCTCTTTCTGCTGACCACCGGCAGTGAACAGCGCCTCCACATCCGCCGGGTTTTCCGTAAACGTGCTGAGTACTGCGCGGTTACTGCGGTCGCTGACTGTAACTGATGTCGTGTAGTTATTGCCGGATGCGGGCGCGCTGTGCTGAATTTTCGTCAGATTACCGGCGTTATCGTAGGTGTAAGTGCGGGTGTAGTTTGTGTATGTGGCGTTATCGAAGGAGGTGTAATCAGGCAGTGTGCTGTTCTGCTGTACCGCACTGGCCATTTCACGCCCGCTGGCACTGACCAGCTGGTACAGGCTGTCGTAGGCGTAGTGATTTTCGGGAACGACTTCCTGATTGCGCCAGAAACGCGTCTCCTCGGCATCATTAGTAATCACCAGCACATTGCCCACCGGGTCGTATTCGTAGCGCAGGTCCTGCAGCACTTTTGTGGCGGAGACTCGTTCCGTTTTAATGCCAACCAGCCGCTGGGTTTCCGCTTCGTACGAATATGTGGTCACCACGCCGTTGCCGTGCTCCTCGCGCAGCTTCTGCCCGGCGGCGGACCAGGTCAGGGATTTCACGATAATCTGCTCGGAACCGCCATTCACCGTCAGCCAGCTGCCTTTCAGCAGCCCTGCCACGTCATAGGCCACGCGCTGAATATTGCGTTTCGCATCGGTGGTGGTCAGGACATTTCCGGCGGCGTCCACCGTGCTGGTCGTGGTGTAAGTTTCGCCCGCCAGCAGGTCGTTCCACGCGGAAGCATCCGCGCCCTGCCAGTCTGCGTCGGCATCGTCCGGCAACAACTGGCGGGTGACGGCAAGCGGCACGCCGCTTAGCGAAACACTGGTCGTTGAGAGCAGACCTGCCGGGTCGTAGTGGCTGACCAGCTGACCGGCAAGATTGTGGCTCTGTTCATCCACTGAAGCGCCGCCCCAGACAAACCGTTCGCTGATTTTCCCCTGCTCAGTGATGCACAGCAGCCGCCCCGGCAGAGAATTCTCCTCGTACTGATAAGTACGTTTGATGGCCTGACTGCGATCATTTTTAGAATTTACATTGAGAATATTTAAAAAAGGCCGATCGCCTGAATCGTTCAGGGCGATAGTTATGCCCGCATCTGCGCTTTGCGTTCGCAACGCGGTGCCATTGAGATCATGAATAGAGTTAATGTTGGATAAACCAGCCGTATGCAGACGCGGATCGCTGCTTTGGGCGAGAAAACCGTGCATATCATACTGATGAAAGGTGATGCGTTCGTCGGTGGCATCCGGTGCATCCGGGTGACGATAATAAGTAATATTTCGTACCGTCTGGCCGCGATTACCAAACACCGCGACTGAGGGCGTAGCGGTAAATAGCGTCATACTATCCTCTCTTTACGTTTCGTTAGGCGATATAACCTCACTCAGTATAGTGAATTGGGTTCGTCAGATTGAATCAACGTCATGCCGCATTAATCCCTCGTTGTAAGGGGTACATACAGTAATCTGCGCTAATCTGCGGTAAACTGTGCGAAATCTCGTTTATTTTCCGGAATCTCAGTATCCATGCTCAGTTATCGCCACAGCTTTCACGCAGGCAACCATGCCGACGTCCTTAAACACACCGTTCAGAGCCTGATCATCGAAGCGCTGAAAGAAAAAGAGAAACCGTTTCTCTATCTCGACACCCACGCGGGTGCGGGGCGCTATCAGCTTTCCGGTGAACATGCAGAACGCACTGGCGAATATCTGGAAGGCATTGCCCGTATCTGGCAGCAGGATGATTTACCGGCTGAGCTGGAGCCGTATATGAACGTGGTGCGCCATTTCAACCGGAGCGGGCAGTTACGTTATTACCCCGGTTCACCGCTGATCGCCCGTGAACTGCTGCGTGAGCAGGACAGCCTGCAACTGACTGAACTGCACCCGAGCGACTACCCGCTGCTGCGCCAGGAGTTCCAGAAAGATAGCCGTACCCGCGTTGATCGCGCCGACGGTTTTCTGCAGTTAAAAGCCAAACTGCCGCCGGTTTCGCGTCGTGGTCTGATCCTTATCGACCCGCCCTACGAAATGAAAACCGACTACCAGGCGGTAGTCAGCGGCATCAGCGAAGGTCACAAACGCTTTGCGACCGGTGTTTATGCGCTGTGGTATCCGGTGGTGATGCGCCAGCAAATCAAACGCATGCTGCGCGATCTGGAAGCCACCGGCATTCGTAACATTCTGCAAATCGAACTGGCCGTGCGCCCGGACAGCGACCAGCGTGGCATGACCGCTTCCGGCATGATTGTGATTAACCCGCCGTGGAAACTCGAAGCGCAGATGAACAATGTGCTGCCGTGGCTGCACAGCAAACTGGTGCCAGCCGGCACCGGGCATACGCTGATTCACCAGGTGGTGCCGGAGTAATCGCAGCCATTGGTGGAACCTTTTCGGCTGCGCGCTACAATCGCGAATATTTTCGACTTCGTTCAGGATTAAGGAAACAACCATGAGCAAACATTACGACTACATCGCTATTGGCGGCGGCAGCGGCGGTATCGCATCGATTAACCGTGCAGCTATGTACGGTCAAAAATGCGCGCTGATCGAAGCAAAGGAACTTGGCGGCACCTGCGTGAACGTCGGTTGTGTGCCGAAAAAAGTGATGTGGCATGCGGCGCAGATTTCTGAAGCGATTCATCTGTACGGCCCGGATTACGGTTTCGACACCACAGTGAATCATTTCGACTGGAGCAAACTGGTCGCCAGCCGTAGCGCCTACATCGACCGCATTCATACTTCGTACGATAACGTGCTCGGTAAAAACAATGTCGATGTGATCCGCGGTTTCGCGCGCTTTGTCGATGCCAAAACCGTGGAAGTGAACGGCGAAACGATCACTGCCGATCATATCCTGATCGCCACCGGCGGTCGTCCAAGCCACCCGAACATTCCGGGCGTGGAATACGGCATTGATTCTGACGGTTTCTTCGCCCTGCCCGCGCTGCCAAAACGCGTCGCGGTGGTTGGCGCAGGTTATATCGCCGTGGAACTGGCGGGTGTGATCAACGGCCTGGGTGCCGAAACGCACCTGTTTGTGCGTAAACATGCGCCGCTGCGCAGCTTTGATCCGCTCATCACCGAAACGCTGGTGGAAGTGATGGCGGCAGAAGGCCCGACGCTGCACACCCACGCGGTGCCGAAAGAGGTGGTGAAAAACGCTGACGGCAGCCTGACGCTGACGCTGGAAGATGGTCGTTCACAAACCGTGGACAGCCTGATTTGGGCGATTGGCCGCGAACCGGCAACCGATAATTTCAACCTGGCGGTCACTGGCGTGAAAACCAACGACAAAGGGTATATCGAAGTCGATAAATTCCAGAACACCAGCGTACCGGGCATTTACGCGGTCGGCGATAACACCGGCGCGGTGGAACTAACACCGGTTGCCGTGGCTGCCGGTCGTCGTCTCTCTGAACGCCTGTTTAACAACAAGCCGGATGAGCATCTGGACTACAGCAACATTCCGACCGTGGTGTTCAGCCATCCGCCGATTGGCACCGTTGGCCTGACCGAACCGCAGGCGCGCGAGCAGTACGGCGATGACCAGGTGAAAATCTACAAATCATCCTTCACCGCGATGTATACCGCCGTCACCACTCACCGCCAGCCGTGCCGTATGAAGCTGGTGTGCGTTGGTCCGGAGGAGAAAATTGTCGGCATTCACGGTATCGGATCCGGCATGGACGAAATGCTGCAAGGCTTCGCGGTGGCGCTGAAAATGGGCGCAACCAAAAAAGACTTCGACAATACGGTGGCAATCCACCCGACAGCCGCAGAAGAATTCGTCACCATGCGTTAAGCAGCGGCTGCACGTTTTTACGGTGTGTTAAACACGAAGAGAAGCCCCCGGCGGGCTTCTCTTTTTTACCGTCTTACCGGCGCGATTTTCTGAAAAAATAGCAACATTATTCAGCAGCAAAAAAGGAACCTTCAATGGGCTGGGAAATGCATATCACCCGGGCGGAATGTTGGGCGGAAAGCGAAACGCAGCCGATCGGCAGCGAAGAGTGGGTAGCGCTGATTAACAGCGATGACGAACTCGCCTTTGATCGGCGAAATGGCGAATTTTACGCCATCTGGAAAGGGCAAGAAACCTGCTGGCTGGAGTGGCGTGATGGCGAAATCTACAGCAAATCGCCCACGCAGCAGCTCTACGAGAAAATGCTGGAGATTGCCACAGCCTTAAATGCGCACCTGCGCGATGATGATGATCGCCCCTATCTGCTGCCGGGGGATTTGCTCAACCCTTCGTGGGCACGCTCTGCAACCAAAACGTCATTGTGGCAAAAGATCATCC
Source organism: Kosakonia sp. SOY2 (assembly GCF_027109175.1). Classification (NCBI taxonomy): domain Bacteria; kingdom Pseudomonadati; phylum Pseudomonadota; class Gammaproteobacteria; order Enterobacterales; family Enterobacteriaceae; genus Kosakonia; species Kosakonia sp. SOY2. Next base: position 203,795 of record NZ_JAPVXH010000003.1, on the reverse strand, counting down.
GTTTTTTTAAGAAGTGAGTATGGCGCGCTGAAGTTAAAAACTTTTTCGCCGCAGCAAATGGCTGGCCACTCCCCAGCGCACCACCTGGCAGGTGTCGTGGTCGATCTCCAGCAACGAATAACTGGCATTGGGATGGTGGTAACGCGCCACATTTTCGAGGGAATTTTCCAGCAATTGCGCTATCGCCGCCTGCATAATTTGCCCGTGCGACACCAGCGCTACCGTGTCATGCGGGCAGAGATCCGGCAAGCGGTGTAAAAAGTCGAGCAACCGCTGCGCGGCCTGCCCCAGCGATTCACCCTGTGGCGGTTGAAAAGCCTCATCATCACCGAAACGGGGATATTCCCGGCGAATATCGCTCAGCAGTCGACCATCAAACTCACCGAAATCCCGCTCCTGTAACGCCTCGTCGAGGCAGATATCACAGTGATATTGCTCCGCGATTAACAAAGCCATCTGCTGCGCCCTGCCGAGCGTCGATGAGAAAACAGCGCCAGGGTGAATCCCCGCCTCCCGCAGCCCGCGAAGCAAAGCGTGGCTCTCTTCGCGACCGCGCGGTGTTAGCGGGCTATCGAGCCGGCCTTGAATGATACCCGCCCGGTTCCACTCGGTTTGCGGATGGCGTATTAAAATCACTTTCATCTAAATTCTCGCCGCCTTCAGTTCGTTAATCAGCCACTGCACTGCGGGCTGGTAGTCGAACAACCGGTGTGTCAGCAGCAGCAAATCATACGATGGCGCGCCTTCCGGCAACTGCATAATGCGCAGCGGCAACATGGTTGCCAGCTCCCTGGCAATGCGAAACGGCACACACATTAAATAGCCGGTCGCCACCGCCACGCGCCCGCCAACGGCGTAACTTTGCACCACCGTCGCCAGCGGCCGGTAGAGGTGCTGTTCGAGCAGCCAACTGTCAATATGATCCGCGCCGGAGCTGACCGCCGGTAAATGGATTTGCGCTTCACTCACCAGATGTTTCATGGTGAGCTGTTCCGGCAAATCGATACGTTCGACCGAGGCGATAGCGACAAAGTGGTCGGAGATAAGCTTATGTTTATTAAAATAATGGGGAATGTGTTGTACGTTATCGACGCCGATAAACGCATCCAGTTGCCCCTGCTCCACCCGCTCAACCTTGATGGTTTCTGAAAGAATATCCACCGAAAGCCGCACATTCGGCGCAATGGTTTTAAAGCGCGCGGTCAGCACCGGCATAAACATGAACTCGAAATAGTCCACCGCGCCAATATAAAACGTGTGTGCGTCGCGCAACGGGTCGAAATGGCTTGGCCCGCGCGTGGCGGTATCCAGCTTGCTGAGCGCGCTCTCAATCACCGGGATCATCATCGCGGCGTAGGGCGTTGGCTCCATGCCGTTGCGCGTGCGGATAAACATCTCATCGTTGAGCTGTTCACGCAGGCGATTCAGGGCATGGCTAAAGGCAGATTGTGACAGATTCGCTTTCAGCGCCGCGCGAGTCACGCTCTTCTCTTTCGCCAGAATCGGCACCAGCCGCAGCAAATTCAGGTCGATCACCACTATGCATCCTGTTCATGTTTTCATGATAACAATACATTTTATGCATAACGTATTTCGTTGCTATAGTTTGCAGCAAAATAAGTGCTGACGATTTGCACTGCCTGAACCGAGAACAACGGGAGAGTTTTTTATGAGAAATGTAACCGTCGCCGCAACGCAAATGGCGTGTAGCTGGGATCTGGATAAGAACATTCAAAACGCTGAACGTCTGGTGCGTGAAGCGCACAGCAAAGGCGCGCAGGTGATCCTGATTCAGGAGCTGTTCGCCGCGCCTTACTTCTGTATCGATCAAAGCCCGGAACACTACGCGCTGGCGCAGGAAGTAGCGAATAGCCCCCTGATCAAGCACTTCTCCGCATTGGCTAAAGAGCTGGAAGTGGTGCTGCCGCTGAGCCTGTTTGAAAAGTGCAACAACGCCTATTACAACTCGCTGGTGATGATTGACGCCGACGGCAGCGTGCTCGACACCTACCGTAAAACCCATATTCCGAATGGCCCGGCGTACCAGGAAAAACAGTTCTTTATCCCTGGCGACACCGGTTTCAAAGTGTGGAACACCCGCTATGCGAAAATCGGCGTCGGCATCTGCTGGGATCAGTGGTTCCCGGAAACCGCGCGCGTTCTCGCCTTGCAGGGAGCGGAAATTATTTTCTACCCGACCGCGATCGGCTCTGAACCCGCTTACCCGGATATCGACAGCCAGCCGCACTGGACGCGCGTGCAGCAGGGCCACGCCGCCGCGAACGTCATTCCGGTGATTGCGTCTAACCGTATTGGCACCGAAACCAGCAAATACATCGAAGGCCTGGAAATGACCTTCTACGGCTCTTCCTTTATCGCCGATCAAACCGGTGCGCTGGTTGAACAGGCAAACAAAACCGACGAAGCGGTGCTGGTGCACACCTTCGATCTCGACGCCATTGCAGCGCAGCGCGCCGCATGGGGGCTGTTCCGCGATCGCCGCCCGAATATGTACAGCGCGATTGCCACCTCCGATGGCAGCGTAAGGAGCTAAGTGATGTCACAGCTAACCACGCCGACAAAAGATGGATTCGCCATGCCGGCGGAGTGGGCGCCGCATCAGGCGGTATGGATGATTTGGCCTTACCGCACCGATAACTGGCGTGCTGACGCCGCGCCGGCGCAGCGGGCGTTTGCCGCTGTCGCCAAAGCGATTTCACGCAACACGCCGGTGATCATGGGCGTGCCTGCCGCCGAAATGGCCAAAGCACGCGCGACCATGCCAGCGGACGTGACGCTGGTGGAGATGGAAAGCGATGACGCCTGGATGCGCGATACCGGCCCAACCGTGGTAATGAATAACGCGGGTGAAAAACGTGGTATTAGCTGGACATTTAACGCCTGGGGCGGGCTGAATGGCGGTTTGTATGCAAGCTGGGATCGCGATCAGTTGGTGGCCGGGCAGGTTGCGGCTTATCACCAGATGCCGTGCTATCAGACCGATTTGGTGCTGGAGGGCGGCTCCATTCATGTCGATGGCGAAGGCACATTGTTGACCACCGCAGAGTGTTTGCTGAACCCGAACCGCAACCCGCATCTGAGCAAAGCGCAGATCGAACAGCAACTGCGCGATTATTTGGGCGTGACGCAGATTATCTGGTTGCCGGAAGGCGTGTTCAATGACGAAACCGACGGTCATATCGACAACATGTGCTGTTTCGTCCGTCCTGGCGAAGTGGCCCTGCACTGGACAGATGACCAGAACGACCCGCAGTACGCGCGCTCCGTTGCCGCACTTGAGGTGCTGGAAAACACCAAAGATGCGCAAGGGCGCACGCTGAAAGTGTGGAAAGTGCCGTCGCCGCTGCCGCTGTTCGCCAGTGCTGAAGAGACCTGTGATGTCGAAAAAGGCACGGCGATTGAGCGCCACGAAGGCAACCGCCTGGCGGGTTCTTACGTTAACTATCTGGTCAGTAACCAACAGATTATTTACCCGCTGCTGGATCCGGCCACCGATGGCGCAGCGCAGGCGCTGTTCGAAGAGATGTTCCCGGATTTCGTCATCACTGGCGTTCCGGCGCGTGAGATTTTGCTCGGCGGTGGCAACATCCACTGCATTACGCAGCAAATCCCGCGTTAGTCATTACCCCGGCGGCGTTCGTCGCCGGGTTTTACAATGTGCGTGACATACGAATGTACTGCACTTCTTGTTTATAAAACGGCTCGCCTTGCGGCATAAAGCCAAAGCGCGCGTAAAATGCCGCCGCCGACGTTCTGGCATCCAGTTGCACAAAATCAGCGCCGGCCCGGACTAACTTTTCCAGCACGCTCTGCAACAGAAAACGGCCATAACCTTGCTGCTGATGCGCTTGTAAGGTGGCGAATTTACGGATTTGACACCGCCGTTCATCAAGCATAAAAACCGATAAGCAACTGACAATTTTCCCGTCTTCAGCCACACCAAAATGCAAGGCGTCTTCATCGCCTTCTACGCGTGAAGCATTGCGGGCAAGATGCGGCCACAGTACCGTATGGCGGATATCGAGACATTGCTCTAACGTAATAGAGACGAGCTGCAAAGGCTTTTCCTCAGTCATTGCGGGGGTACTAACCGGCTACACCCCATGATTAGGTTCTGCGGGCGATTGTTCACAAATCGTTGCAAAACGAATGCTCCTAATTTCGCGGCGGCGTTAAATGAGCTTCATTACGTTTTATACACTATTAATCAGTAGGTTGTGGGTTTTTGCGTTTATTTCTTACCACGCCAAAATGTGATCAACCGCACACTTCGTCCTTCACGGATCGAAGCGAATGTCTACGCTTAATAGATAGCCGGGCAACACCCGTAATTTTTTACGACGACATCCGGAGGCCATAATCCTTATGTTCAACCAGAAACTACAAAGCGTAGAATCCGTCGAGTTCGTGATTGAGGAAGAGATCGTCTACGAAACCGATCCGTGCGAGTTAAAACTGGATGAAATGATCGAGGCGGAGCCGGAGCCGGAAATGATCGAAGGGTTACCGGCGTCCGACGCGCTAACCCCTGCCGATCGTTATCTTGAACTGTTTGAACACGTGCAGTCGTCGCGTATTTTTGCCGACAGCAAAACCTTTCCCGACTGCGCGCCGAAAATGGATCCGCTCGATATTCTGATTCGCTATCGCAAAATCAAACGCAAACCGGAGTTCGATCTGCGCCAATTCGTGAAAGCGCATTTCTGGATGCCGGAGGACTACTCCAAAGCGTACGTCTCCAACCCGGAGAACTCATTAAAAGAGCATATCGACCAGTTGTGGCCGATCCTCACCCGCGAGCCACAGGATCACATTCCGTGGTCTTCCCTGCTGCCGCTGCCGCAGGCGTACATTGTGCCCGGCGGGCGATTCCGCGAGACCTACTACTGGGATTCCTACTTCACCATGCTTGGCCTTGCAGAGAGCGGGCGCGATGATTTGCTGCGCTGTATGGCGGATAACTTCGCGTGGATGATTGAGCGTTACGGTCATATTCCGAACGGCAACCGCACCTATTACCTGAGCCGCTCGCAGCCGCCAGTTTTCGCGCTGATGGTTGAGCTATTTGAAGAGGACGGCGTACGCGGTGCGCGGCGCTATCTTGATCACCTGTTAATGGAGTACGCGTTCTGGATGGATGGCGCCGAATCGCTGGCGCTGAACCAGGCGTACCGCCACGCGGTGCGTATGCCGGACGGTTCGTTGCTCAACCGTTACTGGGACGACCGCGACACGCCGCGTGATGAATCCTGGCTTGAGGACGTTGAAACGGCGCGTCATTCCGGGCGACCGGCAAGTGAAGTCTATCGCGATTTGCGCGCGGGTGCGGCGTCCGGCTGGGACTACTCCTCGCGCTGGCTGCGCGATGCGCAACGGCTGGCGAGCATTCGCACCACGCAGTTCATCCCGATTGATTTGAACGCGTTTCTGTTCAAACTGGAAAGCGCTATCGCCAATATTTCCGGGCTGAAAGGCGACAGAGAACGCGAAGCGCTGTTCCGCCAGAAAGCGAGCGATCGCCGCGCGGCGGTGAACCGCTATCTGTGGGATGACGAGAATGGCTGTTATCGCGACTACGACTGGCGTCGTGAGCAGATGGCGCTGTTTTCTGCGGCCAGTATTGTCCCGCTGTATGTTGGCATGGCGACCCATGAGCAGGCAGAGCGGCTGGCGGACGCCGTAAAAGCGCGCCTGCTGACGCCTGGCGGTATTCTGGCAACAGAGTACGAAACCAGCGAACAGTGGGATAAACCCAACGGCTGGGCACCGCTGCAATGGATGGCGATTCAGGGCTTCAAAATGTACGGTAACGACTCGCTGGGCAATGAGATCGCCCATAGCTGGTTGCAGACGGTGAATCACTACTATCAGCAGCACCACAAGCTGATTGAGAAGTACCATATCGCCAGCAGTACGCCGCGAGAAGGTGGCGGGGGTGAATACCCGTTGCAGGATGGTTTCGGCTGGACGAACGGTGTGGTGCGCCGCCTTATCGGTTTGTACGGCGAACCGTAAGCTGCCGCTTCAGCGGCGCGCTATCACGTCATTGGCTATGCTGGTGCATCCTGGTCGCTTACGCTTGTAAGCGCCAGGATGTGCCAGTTTGTTGTGCGTAACGCGAAAGTATGCGCCTGCGAAAATTAATCAATTACCTCATAAATCGAGGTCTGAATATCCGACCACTTGCGGTTTTCATCCGACGGATCGGCTTCGAAACGTAACTGCGCTTGCTCCATCTCATACCGCTGGCGATCTACCACCGGCTTGACGGTACAAAACGCGCGTAGATAGTCGCGCGTAATCGAGGTCAGCTTTTTGTTATTCACCGCCATTTCATGGGTCAGCGTCGCGATAAAACGGCGACAAGGGCGGTTTTCATCCATTTGCAGGCGATATCGCAGCAGCAGATCCAGCACATCGTTGTAATCCGCTATCACCGCGTTTTCCGTCCAGGAGAGTTTCCAGTTCATCCCGGTGCGTAAAAACAGCGACACCACGCGCGTATCGTTGCGATCAATCGCCGCGCGGAAGTTATTTTCGTCGCGCGGCAGCCCCAGGCGGCTGAGTTCCTCTTTCGGCGAGGGGCGTTCGCGATCCTCGGCAATCGGCACGGTAACCCGGGCCTGACGCGCCACCGGTCCAGACATCCCGCTGGTAAACATCCAGAAGGCGCCAATCGCCATCAGCAACACCATCACACCGACCGCGCTCCACAGCACGCCGGAGAGCATCTGGTCGCGCTCTTCGCGGCTGCGCACCGACCGTTTTGCAGGTTTATCAATACTGTCACGCATCGGCATCGCATCACCTCCGGCAGCGCGGTCTTTTTTCCGCGTCTGCTCCCAGTAAGCGTCTAAATCCCCGCCGGCCTCACGCAGTATTTCAGCGGGATTGGTTTGCGTGCGCCCCTCGTCGAACGCGCGCTGAACCGGTCCGGTAATTTGCGGATAATAGCTGTTCAATAAGAGCAGCTGATTAGAGGTGAGCGGCTGTCCTGACACCACGCTTGCACGCATCTGGCGAATGTCATCCAGAAAGGTTTGCAACGTTTTGCGCGGTTCCAGTAGCAGGTTCAGTTCCGAGGCGTCATTAAACAGCCGGGCATAACGCTGGCTAAACTCTTTTTTATCTATCAGCAACAGCGCCAGCTCGCTAAACCGCATGCCGCTCAGTACATCGTTGTGATCGCCAAGCCGTAGCCAGCGCCGCACACGATCGGCACCAAACTGTGTTTTCAGGTGATTACGCAGCTTTTCGCTATCCGGCCACACCTGCATCACCAGCGATTTAATCATCGTTTCCATGGCGCGTAGCTGCTGTAGCCCTTGCCGCTGCTGCGCATCATCCGACGGCAAGGCGGTGTTGTAGCTCAGCAACTTCTGCTTATTACGCAGGTTTTCCAGCGCGCTGATAAATCGCAGCGCCGCAATAAGCTGATTTTCCGTCACATTCTGCCCGTTCTCATAACGCGGAACGAGCTGCTGCAAGTGACGAAGCTGTAAAGTGAACTGTGTTAATTCCGCATCGTTGAGTTTTAGTCGTTTAGCCACCGCACCCCAGCCACCCAAACTCAGGCGCGCAACATCCAGTTGTTCCAAAAACCAGCGAGGGTCTTTACCTTCATCAAAATGCACATTCAGCAGCAATAAGATTTCAACAGACGCCTCGCGAATAATAGCAATGCATTTTTCAAACTGTTCACCCGTATTCAATGGGGCAGAAAGAGTCATTATTTTCCTTTAAGTACAACTGAAGAAACAATTAACTGGCCAACCTGAGCGCTTAATTTTTTCTTTATTTATGAATAAGTAAAAGATAGCTCAGTTGACGATTATTATCAGTGATAGTGGTTTCAAGCCGAAAAAAAAACAGCAGGAGATATTCACTGTGTTAATGCTTTTTACCCCAAGACTGACCTGTTCGCCAATAACAGAAGCAGCATGGCCATTCTTTCTTTCACTGCAACAAGATCCGCAGGTAATGCGCTACGTTGCCGATGCCCGCAGTGAACATGAGATCCGTGAAGCATTCGACGCCCGGCTGGCCCCCTGGTCCCCCGGCAGCCGACACTGGCTCTGCCTGCTGGTACGCGACACGGCGACAAACGAACCGCTGGGCGTCACCGGTTATATTCACCGCGAGGATGACTGCGCCGAAGTCGGCTTTCTGTTCGCGTCTGCCGCACAGGGCAAAGGCTATGGCCAGGAGTCGCTAAAAGCGCTGTGTGATTACGCCTTCAGCGAAGGCGACATTCGTAAACTCACCGCTACCGTAACGGCGGGAAACCACGCGTCCCGACACTTGCTGGAAAAAACCGGCTTTATTCTCGAAGGCGAATTGCGCGAGTCCTACTGGCTGGCAGGACGCTGGCATAACGACTGGCTGTTTGGCTTACTGCGCCACGAATATGACGAAAAACGATAATTCGTCAGCATAGTTCGCTATGCTCTGCCAGGCTTAAGGACGTGTTCCGGCAATATTCAGGAGAGGTTATGAAGAAAATTGTGCTTGCCGCCAGTCTGGTGGCGCTGTTCTCCATGACGGCATTCGCAGAAGATGCACCCGGTCTGAAAGCGGACAAAGCGCCGCCACCGCCGCATAAAATGGATGACGGCTATCGCGGCATGGAAGATGCGCGCACCATGACCGTCAAACAGGCAAAAGCCCTGCATGATGGCGCGTCCGTCTCGCTGCGCGGTAACCTGGTTGAGAAGGAGAGCGGTGATCTTTACCTGTTCCGCGACAAAACCGATCAGGTTCAGGTCTATATTCCAGCGGCGATATTTGATGGTAAATCCGTGTCGCCGGATGAACTGGTCGGCATCAGCGGCTCGCTGGATAAAAAACAGCAACCGGTGCGTATCCGGGTAACGCATTTTCAGAAACAGTAAAGCTGCACGCCCGGCAGTGAACCCTGCCGGGCGTGACGGTCTTACAGGAACATCCCACCCGACACTTCCACGCGTTGCGCATTCATCCATGCCAGCTCGTCGCTCAGCAGTGCGGCAATCGCATCGCCAATATCATCCGGCAGGCCGACACGACCCAACGCGGTTTGCGCAGCAATGTGTTGATTAACCTGCTCATTATCACGCACTACCCCGCCGCCAAAATCGGTTTCAATCGCCCCCGGTGCAATGATATTCACCGAAATGCCCCGCGCGCCAAGCTCCTTCGCCTGGTAACGGGTCAGCACTTCCATTGCCCCTTTCATTGACGCATACGCCGCATAGCCCGGCTGGCAAAAACGCGCCAGGCCACTGGAAACATTAAGGATGCGCCCGCCATTCTTCAGCAGCGGCAGCAGGCTTTGCGTCAGGAAGAACGGGCCTTTGAAATGGATATTCACCAGCTGATCAAATTGCTCAACGCTGGTTTCGGCGAAAGTTGCGCTGATACCGATGCCAGCATTGTTCAATAAATAATCAAACGTTTCGCGCTGCCATACCGATTTCAATTGTTCCTGCACGTTGCGCGCAAAAGCATCAAATCCGGTGATATCACCGACGTTAAGCTGCAATGCCACCGCTTTCACGCCTTTTTGCTCAATTTCACGCACCACATTCTGCGCTTCTTCGGCGTTATTGTTGTAGGTCAGGATAATGCCCGTTCCTTTCGCTGCCAGCTTCAGCGCCGCGTTTTTACCCAAACCGCGGCTGCCACCTGTCACTAAAGCAATATGTTGTGTCATAAGAAACCTCGTTTTCGCTGATGTGAGACCGTGAAAAGAGCTTATTAGCTGACGAATAAACAATAAAGGTGCTAAATTACGCTTCACTGTTTCATTACAGGCAACAATCGAGCGTGATGATGGATAAAATTTACGCAATGCAACTGTTTATCCGCGTGGCGGAACTGGAGAGTTTTTCCCGCGCGGCGGACTCGATGGGGCTTCCTAAGGGTAGCGTATCGCGCCAGATCCAGGCGCTGGAGACGCACCTCGGCACCCAGTTGTTGCACCGCACCACACGCCGCGTCCAGCTCACGCAGGACGGCATGGTTTACTACGAGCGGGCGAAAGATCTGCTGGCGAATATGGATGAGCTCGACGGCATGTTCCTGCATGATCCATCAAGCATCAGCGGCCGTTTGCGCGTCGATATGCCCGTCGGGGTGGCGAAAAATCTGCTGATCCCGCGCCTGCCCGCTTTCCTGCAACAATACCCCGGCATTGAACTGGAGCTCAGCAGCAGCGACAGGCTGGTGGATATTATTCGCGAAGGGTTCGACTGCGTCGTGCGCGTTGGCACGCTCAAAGATTCCGGTCTGATCGCCCGTCAGCTCGGGCGGCTGTCGGTCATTAACTGCGCCAGCCCCGATTATCTGGCGCGTTTTGGCTACCCGGAAACGCTCGACGATTTATCCTCCCACGCGCTGGTGCATTACGCCGTTAACCTTGGTACGCGTCCGCCAGGCTTTGAGGTCTGGCAGGATAAACAGACACACTGGGTGAAAACCGGCGGCATACTGACGGTGAACAGCACCGAAACATACCAGGCTGCCTGTCTGGCCGGATTAGGGATTATTCAGGTGCCGCGCGTTGGCGTACGCGAAGCGCTGCGGGCGGGGAAACTGGTGGAGATCCTGCCGCAATATCGTGCGGAGCCGATGCCGGTTTCGCTGATTTACCCGCACCGCCGTAATTTATCGCGCCGCGTGCATCTGTTTATGGAGTGGCTGGCGACCGTACTGAAGGATTACGTCGACCACTAGCAGCTATAATTTCAGTTACCACACATTCAGGAGAAGGAAAACAGACCTGATGACGCCGGAAAATCATGAAAAACGCCCGACGCAAGACCTCGACTACGAACCCGTCAGGAAGATGGCTGAGCAGCCCACCGAAAAGAAACACTCTGCCCCTTCAGCCGCCAGTACCACGCTGGCATCCCTCACCGACATGGTGCAAAAGATCCAGCGCTGGCCTGTGGTGGCGCACCTGATCCGCGCGACGGAACGTTTTAACGACCGCATGGGCAACCAGTTTGGCGCGGCCATTACCTACTTCTCGTTTCTGTCGATGATCCCCATCATGATGGTGTCGTTTGCCGCCGCCGGTTTTGTGCTCGCCTCGCACCCAACGCTGTTGCAGGACATCTTCAATAAGATCCTGATGAGCGTGAGCGATCCGACGATGGCTTCGACACTGCAAAACACCCTCAATATTGCCGTGCAGCAGCGCACGACGGTAGGGATTGTCGGGCTGGCTATCGCCCTCTATTCCGGCGTCAACTGGACCGGCAACCTGCGCGAGGCAATCCGCGCTCAGTCGCGCGATGTCTGGGAGCGTAACGCGCAGGATGAAGAAAAAATCTGGGTAAAGTATTTCCGCGACTTCATTTCGCTGATTGGTCTGTTAGTCGCGCTGATCGTGACGCTTTCCATAACGTCGGTGGCGGGCTCCGCGCAGCAGTTGATCATCAACGCGCTGCACCTGGATTACATTGAATGGCTGAAACCGGCCTGGCGACTGATTGGCCTGGCTATTTCGATTTTCGCGAACTATTTGCTCTTCTTCTGGATCTTCTGGCGTTTGCCGCGTCACCGCCCGCGTAAAAAGGCGCTGATACGCGGCACATTTCTCGCCGCGATTGGGTTTGAAGTGATCAAAATTATCATGACCTGGACCCTGCCATCGCTGGTCAAATCGCCTTCCGGCGCGGCGTTTGGCTCGGTGCTCGGGCTGATGGCGTTCTTCTACTTCTTTGCTCGCCTGACGCTGTTTTGCGCCGCGTGGATCGCCACCGCGCAGTACAAAGGTGACCCGCGCATGCCGGATAAAACCCACCACTAACACTGCTATCGGGCTGAAGGAAATGGAATATTTCAGCCCGCCTGGCGATTTCAGCATGAAAATCCAGTCCGTAACTTTTATTTAACCAAAAACCAGTTTTATTCTCTGATTATTAAAATCTGTGAAGCATTTCATAGAAGGTAAATCGTGAGTCTGAAAATTATTCGCTTTTTGCCGGTTTTTTGCGCGAAAACCCGGTTTGTTACAGATTGAAATGTCGCTTTTGCTGTGGCTAATATGGTCGTTCGTTCGCGCAAAAATAAGAAAATTCTATGCAAGCTACAGCCACAACTTTCGACAACGAGCAGGAAAATCCCCCGGTAAATTCACGTAATAAAGTCGTCGTTGCGTCTCTGATTGGCACCGCCATCGAGTTCTTCGATTTCTATATTTACGCCACCGCTGCGGTGATTGTATTCCCGCATATCTTCTTCCCGCAGGGCGACCCGACGGCCGCCACGCTACAGTCGCTGGCGACCTTCGCCATTGCTTTTATTGCGCGCCCGATTGGTTCCGCCGTGTTTGGTCACTTCGGCGACCGCGTTGGCCGTAAAGTGACGCTGGTGGCCTCGCTGCTGACGATGGGGATCTCAACCGTGCTGATCGGTCTGCTGCCGGGGTACGAAACCATTGGCGTGATGGCACCGTTGCTGCTGGCACTGGCGCGTTTCGGCCAGGGTTTGGGGCTGGGCGGTGAATGGGGCGGCGCGGCGCTGCTGGCCACGGAAAACGCCCCGCCGCGCAAACGCGCGCTGTACGGCTCTTTCCCGCAACTGGGCGCGCCGATTGGCTTCTTCTTTGCGAACGGCACCTTCCTGCTGCTCTCCTGGTTACTGACCGATGAGCAGTTTATGGCGTGGGGCTGGCGCGTGCCGTTCATCTTCTCCGCCGTGCTGGTGCTGATTGGCCTGTACGTTCGCGTTTCGCTGCATGAAACACCGGTGTTTGCCAAAGTCGCTGCCGCGAAGAAGCAGGTGAAAGTGCCGCTGGGCACGCTGCTGACCAAACATGTGCGCGTTACCGTGCTGGGCACCTTTATCATGCTGGCGACCTATACGCTGTTCTACATCATGACGGTCTATTCCATGACCTTCAGCACCTCGCCGCAGGGCCTGGGCCTGCCGCGTAACGAAGTGCTGTGGATGCTGATGATGGCGGTGATTGGCTTCGGTGTGATGGTGCCGGTGGCGGGTCTGCTGGCGGACGCCTTTGGACGCCGCAAAAGCATGGTGATCATCACCACGCTTATCATCCTGTTCGCGCTGTTTGTCTTCCCGCCGCTGCTCGGTTCCGGTAGCCCGGTGCTGGTGATGGCCTACCTGCTGATCGGCCTGAGCCTGATGGGGCTGACCTTCGGTCCGATGGGCGCGCTGCTGCCGGAGTTGTTTCCGACGGAAGTGCGTTATACCGGCGCGTCGTTCTCTTACAACGTGTCGTCGATCCTCGGCGCATCGGTGGCACCTTATATCGCCACCTGGCTGCAGGCCAATTATGGTCTGATGTATGTCGGGTTCTACCTAGCCGCGATGGCCACGTTAACGCTTATCGCGCTGCTGCTGACCCACGAAACTAAACACCAGTCGCTGTAACCTTTTTGCCCTCTCTTCGCTGAAGAGAGGGCCACTTCCCGTTGTGCTTCCTAGTGTTTCATCTGTGACAAAATCGCCCGACACTGATTCTGCTCGCCTTCCGATGGCGAGATCAACGCCAGCAATGCCGCCGCTGGGGTGACCAGGGTTGCCAGCGCTGCCGCCACCGCACCGCGCGCAATCAACGGCCCGGGTTTCACCCCTGCCTGCGGGTTTTTAAAGCTGCCACGTACGTAGAGCGGTGAACGCAGCGTGACAATACGCACGCCTTTGCTTTCAGGATCAATGGTTAAGTCGAGTTGTTCCGACGCCATGCTGGCGGTGCCGGTAATGTTAATCAGCGCGTTTTCCGTATCAAAAGCGAAGATTTGCGGACGCGCGACGCCGTTGACTAAATCAAGATTCGCGGCGGCACAATTTACCCGCACTTCGTCATCGCCAAACAACTGACCGACAATATAGTTGCCGACGTTAAGACCAAGAATTTCCATCAGGTTACGGCTGACTACCCCGTCGTTCATCAACAATTTCAGGTTGCCGTTGCTGGTGCCCAGCAGCGCCGCAACGGAGTTGCCCACGCCGCGAAGCTCCGCGTCACCGTTCATCTCACCAAGGGTTTTCTGCATCAGCTCGACATCAGGCATCAACTCTTTGAGCTTCAGCCGCCGCGCCTGAATCTCCGCCCGACCTTGCATCGGTTTTTTATCCCCTTCGAGATGGATATTCGATGAGATGGTGCCGCCCGCAAGACCAAATTTCAGCGGTTGCAGGCGCAGGTCGGCATCTTTCAGCAGAATGTGGGTCGACAAGTCGCTGATGGGTAACGTTGCGCCATGCTCAATCCGCCGGCCTTTAAAGCGCACATCGGCATCCATTACGTCCCATTTGTCGGTTTCAAAGCGGTCATACGGCAGCACTTTGTCTGCCGGTTGCCCTGCTTTCTCGCCCTTTTGCTGCTCGGTGCGTTTCGACTGCTCAGCGCCTTTGCCGGAATCGACACCAATCAGCGGCCCTAAATCTGCCAGCCGTAACTGGCGCGATTCAACGTCGCCTTCCAGTTTTGGACGCGGTTTAGCGGTGGTGTAGCGCAGCGTGCCATGAATATCGCTTTCGCCGATATGACCATTAAAGTCGCGATAGTCATACACCGACCCTTTTTCGTTGTTGAGCTTCGCGATGAGATGGCCATCGGTTTCAAATGGCGGCGTGTCCGGCAGCAGCACGCCGGTTAAGTCATACAGTTCGCCAAGGGAGTTGCCGCCGAACTTGAGTTGCAAGTCGGCACCGCCCATGTTCATCGGGTCGTTGATGGTGCCGACAAACGCCACGCGCGTGTTACCGGAGCGGAAATCCGCCTGCACCGGGAAAGGTGTGCCTTCCCTGCGCAGCGCCAGCATGCCGCCAATTTTGCCGCTGCCGGACACCGGCTGGCCGTTGTAACGCCCTTTCGCCGTCAGACCAAAGATGTAATCCCCGGCGTTGACTTTGCTGTCGCTTTTGCCGGTCACTTCGCTAAACGGCAGCGGCTTGCCTAAGGGATTTACCAGAATCTCGATATCAGCGCGGTTGAGCGCATCATCAATGGCGATACGCCCGCGATCAAAAAGAATGTTATCCAGCCGGAATGACCAACTGGAAGGCTGCGCATTGGCATCTTTGTTGGCGTCACTGGCGAGCGTGAAGGTCCAGTTGTTGAGCTTTTCCGAGCGACGAATCAGCCTGGCATCGGGCTGTTGCAGTTTGATCCACGGCAGGTAAACGGTTTTGGTAAACAGCGCCAGCGGCGCGAGGGTGGCTTCAACGCGGGGTAAATGCACCATTGTCACTTCGTCGATACCCGGCGGGTTGCCCAGCATAATATCGTCGGCGTGAACATGCGGCCATGGAACCCAGCTGCGCCAGCCGGTTTCCTCTTTTTGTCGTTCCCACACCACGCCCAAATCGCCGCGAATAGCGAACGGACGGTTAAGCTCCGTGGAGACTTTTTCGTTAATGGTGGGTTTGAGGCGGTTCCAGTCGAATGTGGCGATGATGATAATGGCGACCACAATCAGCAACAGCAACGTCGCGAAGACGGCGATAATCGCTTTACTCGTTTTTGTCATCGTTCTGCCTTTCCTTTAAAGCCTTACCTGTCATAAAGATAGTAGAGGCTCGCAGAAAGGGCTGCGGTTACAGCTCGAGTATTACGTGTTCAAGTTTGGCTAAAGGAACCGGACGGGAGAGAAAATAGCCCTGCGCCGCATAAGCCGGTGAATCCTGCACATCGCGCCACTCCTCCAGCGTTTCCACACCTTCGACAATCACGCCCTGGCAATAGCGGTTCATCAACTGCAACAGCATGGTGAACAGGTTTTGCCCTTCCGGCGTTTTACGCAACATGATGAACAGATCGCGTGCCACTTTGATGTAGTCGTAACGCACTTCGCTTAACGCAGAGAAATTCGCCATGCCGGTGCCGAAGTCGTCCAGCCACAGCGGGCCAATTTCGCTGATCGAGGCGAACGTCGAATCCTGCGGTAGCCGGATATGTTCGACCAGTTCAAAGCGGATCCACGGCAGTGAATTAATCAACGCCATCAGATCGGTATCCTGGCGCATCGCCAGCAGGGTTGGGCCGTCAACATTCACCGAGGCCAGCACATCATTGCTGAGGAAGAAGGCTTTTTGTTCCGCCAGCAGCGCCACTTGCTCATGCACCACATCAACGCGCTGGCGCACCGCCACTTCGGAAAAGTAGCGATCCGGCGCAATGCGCGTTTCCGGCTGCGACGGATGGGTGACAATGGTTAATACTTCAACCGCCATCAGACGACCATCGGTTTTATAGATGGGCTGATAAGTATAAGCACGTTCACATTGCAGCCAATAACGACGCTCCTGCAAGCTTTCAATGCTTGCTTCCGGAATGTTTAGCTGCTGGATGACCTGCTTTAACTTCATTTCTGCTGTCCTGTCGAAGGCGATGACCGGGAGGAATTCGTCAATGAGTTATCGGCGGGCGTGTCGATAACTTTACGCTCCGTCTGCGGGCAAATTTAAAAACCGCCGACGGGAAATCTGCCAGGAACAGGCTTTAGCTCAAAAAAATACTGGAACGTTGTTTTAATATAGTTGACCACGAATCACCCACAACGCACACTACCGTTAATTTATCTGATCCAGGTTGATGACTATGTCCAGGAAAATTGCCGTCATTGGCGAATGCATGATTGAACTGTCACAAAAAGGCACGGAAGTGAACCGTGGCTTTGGTGGCGATACGCTTAACACGTCCGTTTATATCGCCCGCCAGGTCAATCCTGCGGCGCTTTCCGTGCACTATGTTACCGCGCTTGGCACCGACAATTTCAGCCAGCAGATGCTGGATGCCTGGCAAAGCGAGGACGTCGATACCAGCCTGACGCAACGTATGGAAAACCGCCTGCCTGGCCTCTATTACATCGAAACCGACAGCACCGGCGAGCGTACTTTCTACTACTGGCGTAACGAAGCAGCCGCCAAATTCTGGCTGGAGAGCGAGCAGTCTGCGGCTATCTGCGAACAACTTGCGACCTTCGATTACCTCTACCTGAGCGGCATCAGCCTTGCCATTCTTAGCCCGGCAAGCCGCAACAAACTGTTGTCGTTATTGCAGGCATGCCGTGCAAATGGCGGCAAAGTGATTTTTGATAACAACTACCGTCCGCGCCTGTGGGCCAGCAAAGAAGAGACGCGTCAGGTTTATCAGCAAATGCTGGCTTGCACGGATATCGCGTTCCTGACGCTGGATGACGAAGATCTGCTGTGGGGCGAGAAACCGGTAGAAGAAGTTATCGAACGCACGCAGCTCGCGGGCGTAAAAGAAGTGGTTATCAAGCGCGGCGCAGAGTCCTGCCTGGTAGCGATTGCGGGTGAAGCGTTGGTGGAAGTTCCGGCGGTGAAACTGCCAAAAGAGAAAGTGATTGATACCACAGCGGCCGGGGATTCCTTCAGCGCGGGTTACCTGTCGGTACGTCTGACCGGTGGCGATGCGACAGAAGCGGCCAAACGCGGGCATTTAACCGCCAGCACGGTCATTCAGTATCGCGGCGCGATTATTCCGCGCGATGCCATGCCGCAATAACGGTGTGCACCCCTCTCCTTTACCGGAGAGGGGTGGCTAAACTACTGCTGCGGGGGAATGTCCGAGACGTCAGAATGGCTTTCGTCACTACTGGCAGCAGGCGCTGCGGCGTTATCCGCTGGCGGTGCCATCACTTCATCCCACGTTGCCTGCAAATCCTTCATGTTGAACTCCGGCTCGCCTTTCGGCTGCAGCAACACCAGCGCCATATCCTGTGAAAGCTGCTGATGCAGATCCTGGTTCAGCATCTGCGGCGTCAGGTTGTTCAGGAAGTTCTGGCGCAGCTTTTGATACTGCTCCGGCGCAATATCCACCACCTGGTTTTGCAAAGAACGCATCCGCTGGCTGATCAGAATATCGGTACTGGCGCGCGCATAGGTGGCGAACAGTTTTTGCAGCTCAAGGTTTTTCTGCGCGATAAGCGCTTTAAATTCCTCTTCCGGCAGCCCTTTCTCGCGCACTTTCGCCAGCTCACGCGCAATCACGCCGACATTGGTATTGAGCTTGTCATTGGGTGAATCAACGTTAATGGCGCATTGCGCCCGCTGGAACAGCACCCGGCAGTCAAAACCGAGACCAATCTCTTTGGCGTTGTTTTTGCTCAGGTTCTGCTGGATATGCCAGAACAGGGCTTCACGCGCCAAATCCGCACGCCAGTAACGCTCAAGCGCGGCGGACTCGCGAATCGGTTGCCAGGCGGAGTCCCACATGATCGACAAACGATCCTGGGTGACACCCTCGCTCATCAGGCTAACCGACTGGCGCGGCAGCGGCGACAGCGTCGCAACCGGCGCAGGCGTCTGGCGTTTCCCTTTCAGCTCGCCGAAGGTTTTACCAATCTGCTCGGCGATAGCGCGGCTATCCACATTCCCGACCACAATCAACGTCATCGCGTCCGGCGTGTACCATTTTTCGTAGAAACCTTTCAGTTGCGCCGCATCGACCGGTTCTTTCAGTGTTCCGGCGGGATCGTGCCCCAGCAGCGGCGAACCTTTCAGGCGGTAGCGCCACCAGCTGTCTTTGGTGTCGGGCGGCCAGGTAGCAACCATATCGTTGCTGGCAAGAGCGTGATTCACCGTTTCCGGCGTGATGGTGAGATTGCCGGCGGCATCCGCCAGGTAAACCATCGCCTCTTTCAGCAGGTCGCTGCGGTTGTTCGGTATGCTGAGGTTATATTGCGTGTATTCGTAGGAGACCAGCGCCGGCGGCAGCGGGCGCTTCGGGTCAATACCTTGTTGCCACAGCGAGCGTACCTGGGAAGGTTCGAGCCGACCACTGTGGGTCAACGCAACGCGGGGAATAAAGTGGCTGAAACCGCTCTGTTGGCTGCCTTCGGTGAGCGAACCGGTATCAATAGACAGGCGAATCTCAATGCGATCGCTGGGGCGCTGGGGTGTGGCCAGAACCTGCCACTGAAAACCATTTGCCAGCGTCCCTTGTTGCCAGGCCGGGTCAGGCTGGAGCGCATCTGCCTGCACATAACCGACAGCTGCCAGCATCAGCAAACCGCCCGTTAACAGTCGAATTTTTGTGCCCTGCATGTGAACCCCTAATCAACATTCCTGGTTAAAAAGTATGCCCGCGCAAAGGGGCTAAAAGCGTGTTAAAACACTTCGCTTTTAGACCGCGGGAAATGCAAAACGTCACATCGCGATGTGAATTATCACGAAATTTCATCGTAAATTGTGACGGATCCAGGAGGTAATTATGCGCAGGTACCCGCAGCCCGACAAGGGACTGCGGTCATAAGTCACGAAATTATGAAGAAATTCCGGGGGTTTTCGCCGCGCTGGAACGGTTATCCAGCGTGTCGACCAGCTGTTTTTGATCCAGCTCTTTTACCCACTTCGCCACCACGATAGTCGCGACGCCGTTGCCCACCAGGTTGGTCAGCGCGCGCGCTTCGGACATAAAGCGGTCAATGCCCAGAATCAGCGCCAGCCCTGCCACCGGCAAATGCCCGACGGCGGAAAGCGTGGCGGCCAGCACAATAAACCCGCTGCCCGTCACCCCGGCGGCACCTTTTGAGGACAGTAGCAGCACGACCAGTAGCGTGATCTGATGGAAAATATCCATATGGCTGTTGGTTGCCTGGGCGATAAACACCGCCGCCATCGTCAGGTAAATGGAGGTGCCATCCAGGTTGAAGGAGTAGCCGGTTGGGATAACCAGCCCGACCACCGATTTACGGCAGCCCAGGCGCTCCATCTTCTCCAGCATGCGCGGCAGCGCGGATTCAGATGAAGAGGTGCCCAGAACGATCAGCAGCTCTTCGCGGATATAGCGGATAAATTTGAAGATGCTGAAGCCTGTTGCACGGGCAATCGTACCCAGCACCACCACCACAAACAGAATACAGGTGACATAGAAGCAGATAATCAACTGACCGAGTTGCACCAGCGTACCGACACCATATTTGCCGATGGTAAACGCCATTGCCCCGAATGCGCCAATCGGCGCAAGGCGCATGATCATATTGATGATGCCGAAGATCACCTGCGAGAAACTTTCGATAACGTTAAAAATCAGCTGGCCTTTATGGCCTAAGCGATGCAGCGCGAAGCCAAACAGTACCGCGAACAGCAGCACTTGCAGAATATTGCCGCTGGCGAAAGCGCCAATCACGCTCGCCGGTATGACATCAAGCAGGAAGGCGACAATCCCCTGCTGTTGCGCCTGCTCGGCATACACCTCCACGGCTTTGGCATCGAGTGTTGCAGGGTCGACGTTCATTCCGGCGCCCGGTTGCACCACGTTAACGATCACCAGCCCGATAATAAGCGCCAGCGTACTGACAATTTCGAAGTAAAGCAGTGCAACCGCACCGGTACGACCTACCGCCTTCATGCTTTCCATGCCGGCGATACCGGTGACAACAGTACAGAAAATCACCGGGGCGATGATCATCTTGATGAGCTTCACGAAGCCATCACCAAGCGGTTTCATCTGTGCCCCGAGTTCAGGGTAGTAATGACCAAGCAGAATACCGATGGCAATCGCGGTCAGAACCTGAAAGTAGAGACTTTTAAACAGGGAGGTTTTCATAAGGTGTCCTTGAGATTAAACCTCAGGCTTTGTAGGGTTTTCAGTTAGCCTGCGGTTTAAAAATAACACCCGTCAAACATGACAGAAATAAACTTACATCAAATCTGAAACAACAATGTTAAAAACTTTGAACTGACTCGCACAAGCCCGTAACAAATTACGTGTTTTCAGGCTTATCCGATCCGGCAAAGAACTGCTGTTCAAACGCCTCGGCAGACGCCGCGCGGCCAAATAAAAAGCCCTGCGCCACATCCACACCCGCGTCAGCCAGCCATGCCCGTTGCGCTTCATTCTCCACGCCCTCAGCGACGATGCGCAGATCCAGACTACGCGCCAGATGGATAATGGCGGCCACCATGCTGTTTTCATCCGGCAAACCTTCAACAAACATTTTGTCGATTTTCAGCACATCCACCGGCAGCGACTTCATATGATGCAGCTGGCGCAGCCCGGCATAACCCATGCCGAAATCATCCAGCGCAATGCGTACCCCGGCATCACGCAGCGGGCGCAAAATCGCCACTGCGGCCTGGGGATCATCAATGTGGCGGCTTTCGGTCACTTCGAGGATCACCGTCTGCGGCGCAATACGGTAACGCTGCAACAAATCCAGCATATCGGCCAGCATGGTGGGATGCGTCAGCTGGCAGGCCGAGAGATTCACCGAGAGCGGCAGCATAATGCCGCGCGCTTGCCAGCCCGCCAGCAGGCGGCAGGACTCTTCCAGTACCCAATAGCCGACGTTGACCATCAATCCGCAGGACTCAATACGTTCGATAAGCCCTTCCGGTAATGCCCAGCTGCCATCTGGTTGGCGCAAACGGAGCAACGCTTCCGCGCTCACCAGTTCGCCGCTCGCCGCATCCACCTGCGGCTGCAACCAGATCGCGAAACGACCCTCATCGAGCGCGGTAAGAATGTCGCTCTCCTGCGCCAGCCATTGCTGTGCCCGCTCCATCTGCTCTGGATCGAAGAACTGGATCTGGTTTTTCCCTTTGCGCTGCGCGCTGACGACAGCGGAAGCGGCCCGGTGGTAAAGCTGCCCGGCAGAAAGGTTGCTGTAAAACATCGCCACACCAATACTGGCATTGGGACGCAGTTGGATGCCGTGCAGCGGCACACGCTCGTTAATTACAGTGAGCACTTGCTTACCGAGCGTCATGGCGTGCCACGGCTCACTCACACCGTGGGCGATAATCGCAAAGTCATAAGCGCTCACCTGCGCCAGCACCCTGTTCGGCGTCAGTATTGATTTCAGTTTCTCCACCAGCGTCAGCAGCAACATCTCGCGCTGAGACTCCTGCAGCACACCGGCGGTATCACGCAGTGTTTCGCAGGCGATTACCAGTAGCGCGGTGGGATTTTGCCGGGTCACCGTTTGCTCCAGCAGCGCCATCAGGAAGGCTTTATTCGGCAATTCAGAAACCGGGAAATGCGTCGCCTGGGTGTTCAGCTCTTCTTGCTGACGCAGCAACAACTGCTGGTTGCGGTTGTAACTGCGCACCATGATGCCGATTTCATCATCATGATGAAGACGAGGCACAGGCAATTGATGCCCGGCCAGTTCCGACGCCGGAAGATCGTTAAGCTCCCGGGAAATTTTTCGCAGCGGGTGAACCACCAGCCGGTTGATACACCAGGTGAGCGCCACCGTGAGCATTAACGTCAACAGTAAGTAAGCCGTCACTAACGTTGATAAGGTGCTGATGACGAACTTGTAAACCCGATATGAATCCGCCTGCAGCACCAGGTAGGCCAGCGGTTGCGGGTTTGCCGGGCGCTCCAGCGAATAGATGGGTAAGGAGATCTGCACAGGCAGTTCAAACATCCGTGTGATCATCACCGGAACCGGACGTTCCGGGATAAAACTCATGCGCAAGGCCTGAAATTGATTCGGCAGCACCACATCCGCGCGGCTGACAACGCCCGCCGGTTTAATCTGTTTGATAATCGCTTCTGCTTCGGGGATGTCGGCTTTTAAAATCGCCGCTGAAAGCGGTTCGCGTACGGAGCGGGCAATGCTTTCCAGTTGTGTGGCCGTGTTATAGCGATTCTGCTGTAAGAAATGGAACAGCAAAATGACGCAGAAAACAAAAACAAACACCATAGAGACAACAGCAACCATGGCCATTTGTTTAATGGTTAAAGAACGGCTGACACGCAAAATCACTCTCCAGAGACACAATGAGCGCAGAACAGAAAAAAAGGGCACTTAGCCGCCAGAGTATACTCTATCGCGCGTCGCTTGAGATAAACCGCTAAGCAGAATCTCACTTAGCGGAAAACTGCAGGAAAGCAGGTGATAACTTATTGAATCGCTGGCGGTTAACAACGATAGACTTGTCGCTTTATACCGTTATTTCCCGCCAGGAATACTCCTTTTTTACCAGTCGGCGTGCGGCACCAGAGGCTGGAGCGGCATATCCATATCGCCCTGCCAGCCCGCACCGGAATAACGCACATAAATCAGCGCGTGGCTTGGGGTGTAGTCTTTGGCCTGCTGAATATCGACACCCGCACCGACAAACCAGTGGGAAGTCACCCGGCGCTCAATCAGCGCACGCGCGGTATAACCATAGCCATTACTGCTGCCGCCGGATTCGGTCTGCTCGCTTGCCAGGGTGCGGAAATTCGCAGGAATCAAGCTAAGCAGGGGGTAACGCGGCATCGTTTTAGTGCGGGAGTGCGACCACGATACCGTACCGCCAAGTTCCCAGGACCAGTTCTCGGTACGCTCACGCCACAACACCGGAACCGAAAAAGAGAGATATTCCTGCGGGCTGTAGTAACCACCATGGCCCAGGGTGTAATAACTCAAATCTTTGTCGTAGTGCCAGATCATATTGTTCAGGCCCACGGTAACGCGCCGGTTATTTTCGTTGATAAGTTTGTAGTAGTAGCCGGTCATCCAACGCACGCGCCAGTTGTCGTCAACGTTTTTGCCTTCCAGCGTATCCGCCCCGAGGCTCGCCCACACGCCGTTCGCTTCGCCCTTGTCATAACTGAGACTCAACGTGCCGCCGTTCGCCCGCACGCCACCCCAGGTTTTACCGGTGTTGCTGCTCGGATCTTGTTGCCCGCCAAAGGCCAGCAAGGAACTCGAAATGGGGCGGCGATGTAAATCCACGGTATAGCCAAACGGCCCGAGATCGCTGCTGTAACTGACTCCGCCCACCATATCCACAACGTTAAAGCCCATCGGCGTGGTGCCAATATCCATCGACCAGGTATTGTTTCGCCACCCCACCGCAACGCTGGCACCGCTATCAGACTGGTGGCGATTCCCGCCAACGCAAGGCACATCGACACAGGTACCAAAGCGGGGGTTATAAGTACCGTCATCGCGTTTACTGAAAGTTCCGACATCCATATTTATCACGTCAGTCCGGAAGAACATCCGCCCGTCAGACAGCGGCGCATCCACCTGCAACATGGTGTTATGCGCTTTCAAATCCGAATACCCGCCCGTGCCGCTGGAATCCGAAAACTCATGCTGCAATGTGACATTCAGATCCTGCTGACGGTAGAGATCGGCGGCATCGCTGCGCACGCCGCGTTTCAGCCAGTCATCTTTTTCATCATTGCGTGTCAGGCGGGTAAAGGTGTCGTTATCCACCGGGCGCGTCGTCGTGACGCCAGACGCCACCATCGCATCTTTATAACTGTCCAGTGCCTGCTGTGGCTCGCCGTTTTGTACCTCAAAACGTGCCGCATCGCGCAAGACCAGCGCGCTCTCCATTGACGGCGGCTGAGATTTTGCCTGCGAGAGGATGGTTGCGAAGATCCGTTTTGCGCTGGCGGTATCGCCCAACTGGGTTTGCACCAGCGCCAGCCGACGCTGGGTGTTGATTGACGGCGGCTGGGCGGGCGTCGCTGCCGGCAGTTTCGCCAGCGCCGCACGCGCGGCCATGCGATTGCCGTCTGCGGCATACAGCTCCGCAAGGCCAAGCAACGCCTCTTCATTGGCGGGTTCTCTTTGCAGAACACGCTGGTAATAACGTTGTGCTTCGCCGTTATCGCCGCGCTGCTGCGCCCAGTCGGCGAGGGTTAAATCAATGCGTGAAGACGCCGGTTGCTGCGCCAGCAGCGCTACCGCCTGATCTTCATGACCGCCATCGCGCAGACGGTTGGCATTGTCCAGCAACTGGTTGGCCTGCAGCCGGTCGGCCAGCTCCTGAATATTGCTGTTCCACTGGCTTTTCGGCAGCGCATTTAGGTGATTCAGCGCCGCCAGTGGCTGGTTATTGCCGGAAAGGTAGAGGCCATACGCGTAGACCTGTTCCGGGTCGTGCGGTTTGAGCGTGACCAGACGGTTCATCTGCGAATCGGCTTCGCCCCGCTGCCCCGCCTGGCGCAGATCGCTGGCCAGCCGGTAGGTTATCCAAACGCTACCAGGATCGAGCGCCAGCCGCTTACGTTGCAACTCTGCCGCTTGCGCCCATTCACCTCTGTTTTCCAGCACTTCTGCCTGTTGCGCGAGCCGGTCGTTAGTCAACCCGCGTTCAATATCATCAATGCTGCGCCGCTGGCTGGCAGAGAGCGACTGAATAAACTGTTCCGCTTTTTCCGGCGACTGCGCGCGGTAAATATTCGCCAGACCGCGCACCGCGTTGCTGTTGCCGCTATCCATGCGCAGCGCCTGGCGATAGAACCCTTCAGCCGCTGCATTATCTTTGCGCGCCGCGGCAGCATCACCAAGCCCGAGCACCGCATAGCTGTCAGTGTTATCCGTGTTGCGCGCCTGCTGGTAATAACGCTCTGCCTGCTGCACGTTGTTGGCTTTCAGCGCCGCATCACCCTGCTGAATCAATAGCCAGTAGCGGTTAGTTTTCAACAAGCTGTCCCACTTACTGCGATTGCCGCTGGTCGGATCCATGGCGATGGCTTTTTCCAGTTGCGCCACCGCGCGGGCGCGATCGCCGCTTTGTGAATAGGCTTGCCCCAGTGCCCCGACCGCTTCGCTGTCCGCGCGGTTAGCATTAACCGCTTGCTGCAACTCGCTCACCGCTTTCGCGCCCTGCCCGGCATCCACCGCTGCAAGCCCTGTCGCTTTCGCGCGAAACGCCGGGTCGGCCAGCTGTTTTTGCTGCGCGGCAAGCAGCGTACGGGCGCTGTCTACCGTGTCGCCTGAACTAAACAGCGTCAGAAAACGCTGAAGGGCTTTTACGCTGGCGTCGCTGGTCGGCATCGCCTGAATTTGTTGATACCAGATGCTCGCTGCTGCTGCGCGGCCGTTGCTGGTTTTCGCCATCTGTTCCAGCACCGCATACCCTTCCGCGCTGCGCCCGTCGGCAAATAACATTTGCGCCAGCCCGCCCTGCAGCTGATCGTTGCCAGGGTTAGCGGCATTTAACGCCTGCAAACGTTTAACCGCTTCCGCATGACGCGCGGGCACTTTTGCCACCAGCATCCAGTACTCCACCGCCAGATCGCCCTGCGGCGGGTTACCTTTGAATAAGGCGTCGTAGGCCGCAAGCGCTTCCTGCGTATGGCCGGTGGTGGCCTGCAAACGCGCTTGTTGCAGCGCCTGGCGACCTTCCGGCGTGGAGAGCGCCATGGTGGTCACCGCCGATTTATAAGTGCTGGAGTCGGGTGCCAGTTGTTTCATGCGATCAAGCTGCTTTTGCGCACCCGCGTTATCGCCCTGGCGCAGCAAATAGCGTAAGCGCGCGGCGATGACTTCCGGGTCATCCGGCGCGATAAGCTCAAGGCGGTAGAGCGACTGGCGCACCAGATCCTCGCGTTTGGTGCTTTCACCAAGTCGCACCTGCGCCAGCAGTTGTTGCTGCGCGCCAGTATCGGCCGCAAGCGCGGCGGGAGCCAGCGCAAGCGCGAGTGAGAAACAGAGTAAACTTACTGTGAAGTTGCGCATTCCTGGCCCCAGTCAGGTTGTAACTCACCGCGAGGGGTGAAGCGAAAACGGTGCTGGTCCCACCCCTGGCCAAACAGGGTCAGAACATAGCTATAGTAGGCATCGTCGCCGGGGAAATGATCGGCGACCCGTTGCCGTTGTACGGCTTGCGCATCACGATCCTGTAAAAAGGGCAACAGCGCGGCGGCAAACCCCACCGGGCCATCCCCAAGAATTTTTCCGCTCGCCACATCCACTTTTTCCGGCACGCGGCCGTTTTTCGTAGTCACGCTGGCCATCGGTTTGAATTTTTCCACCAGGCGCGCTTTCTGCGTGTCCCGGTCATGCATCATGCCGACCCACAAATAAACGCGGATGGCATCGTAACCACTCACCAGCGTCTTTTCGGGTTTAAGCTGCCAGCCGCCCTCTTTCTGAAAACGTACCCAATCGGGCGCAAAGCCTTTCGGCGCGGTTTCCAGCAACAGGCGAAGATTGGTTTCGTGCAGCGTCGACCACGGTGCGCCAAAGCGGCTGAAATAACTCGCCAGTTGCGGCGGCAAATAGCTTGGGTTAAAACGCCAGGTGGTCGGTTCGGCAAAGCCGATTTTACCGGGCAGCAGCATCGATCCCAGCCCTGGGACCGTCACCACTTCTTCTTTGGCGATGAGGGCTAACAACGCCTTACCCGTCTGGCTATACTCGTCGTTTTTCCATAAACGCCCCGCTTCCAGTAGCGACCAGGCAATCCACAGATCGGAGTCGGACGCCGAATTGGTGTCGAGCACCGTCCAGCTATTGTCCTCTTTTTTGCCCCACAGCCAGGCGGGAAGATGGGTACTGAGCGAGCCCTGCGCCAGGTTGTTTTGCGTCCATTGCAGTACCCTGGCGAAGGTGTCACGATCGTTAGCCGCCAGCGCGAAGAACAGCGCGTAACTCTGCCCTTCCGAGGTGGTTATCTTGCGTTGTTCGCTGGGATCAACCACCCGGCCGCCATCGCTGATATAGGCTTGTTTGAAGTGTTCCCAGGCAGGCCAGGTGCAGGCGGCGCGCACATTTACCGCCGCCAGCATCAACGCCACTATTACCCACCAACGTAGCGTTCTCATTTTCGTTACTCGTGATCCGGGTCGAGACGGCGACGGCTAATGATCCGCAGCAGACGCCACAGCACCCACGCCAGCAACACCACGCTGATTGCCGCCAGCACCGCCAGCAGCACCGGATGGTTAGCCAGCGCGTACCAGATGCGCTCAAACCACGGCAAGTGGCCGACATAGTAAATATCGCCGACGCGCAGGCCACTTACGCCAGATTCACGAATCACGGTCACCGAGCCATAAATCGCCGCGCGCTTGCCGCTGTCATTCATCGCGCCGTTAAGCAATTCATACCCGCGCGGGCTGTCTGCCAGCAGCGCGACCACACTGCGCTGATCGTGATACGGCGACTGGAAGCCGACAATCGCCGCCATCGGGCCATCGGACGTGATCCCGGTTTGCGCATCGGCCTGACGGTCGGCGGCATCCGGCACAATCGACGGGAATGGCGTCTGGCGCAGCGGCGTTTTCACCCAGCTTTGCGCCGCATTCACCAGCAGATCGATTTTCTTATCGTCTTTTAACGCCGGAGGAATGGTGCCGATGATCATGATGTCGGCATCTTTATCCTTGATTTGGTTACCATCGTTAGTGAGTTGCACATTGATTGCCGGGAAACCAGTTTGTGCGCCCACCGCACCCAGCGAATCCAGCAGCGTACCCATCTGCGCAGGTGTCGGCTGCGGCGGCGTGACGACAATGGTTTGCGATAAATCGGCCATGCGGCTAAACGGGAAGCCCGCATTGGCGAAAGCGCGCAAGTCCGGCATCGCAATAAAGTGGTAATACTTCGAGAAATCGATGGTGGAGTCGTCGCCAATCACCACGCGGTTTGGCACCTGCTGGAAGGTCACGCAGTTCTCAATAGTGCCGCCCGGCATCGGATTCATATACTGGAAATCAAAGCGCAACTGATTCACCGCGCCCAGTTTCAGCGCTGGAATAGAAACATCCGTTTTGCTGTCCAGCAGCCCTTGCAACACCGGGAGATGCAGCAGCAGACGGTTCGTGTCCTGGTTGCTGGTCAGGTTGAAATATTGCAGGAACTGGTTGTTGAGGCTGATATCCATGCGCGAGCTGTCTTTGGTCGGCGGCGCGGTATAGCGATAATTCAGGTTCATATCGATACCGGTACTGCGCAGCAGATAGAGATCCGGCGGCAGGTTCAGCGACACGTTAATCGCCGAGGGTTCCAGCCCGGTCGACTGTAACTGCTCCTCATAGGTTTTCAGTTCGCCAAAGGTAACCGGGCGGTCGGTACGTATCCAGTTCGGCGCATCGTAAGGCTGGCGCGCCAGCAGCGGTTTCACCTCATCCACCGTGACACTATCGCCACGGAACAGCACGTTACCCTGAGCGATACCTTTCGCCGCCTGCATCAGATCTTTGTCATCCCGACCAGACACTACCAGCAGCTTCACGTACGGGTTATTCGGGTGGTTGATCATGCTGATGGTCGGCCCTTTCACCGCCGGCGCATCACGCAGGAAATCAGGACGTTTGTCGTTGGTGGCGAAGACGATCGCGTTGCGGTCCGGCAACGCGTTGTAAGTGACCGGGAAACTCTGCCCGCGCCAGCCGGTGCGGGAGCCAAACCAGGAGGCGATAACCGCAGCGGCTTGCTGCTGTTCAATATCCGGTGCGCCAGCGAAAACCATCGGCAGCGTCAGCGCCCTGTTGTCACGCGGGTCGAAGAAGGGGATAGGGAAATGGGAAAGATCGTTTTGCACCGCCAGCTTCTGGTAAGTCAAATCCAGCGAACTGCTGCGGCCAATATCCAGCCATAACGTGCTGCTGGCCGGGTTTTCGCACACATCACGATAATGGCCGACAAATTCCAGCCGCACGCGGTTGAAGTCGGTGATAAACAGCGGGTTGATCGGCACCTGCGCCAGCGTTTTCTTGCCGAGTTGCTCTTTGGTGACCGGCAAGACGCCCATCAGTTCATCATTCAGATAAACCTTCAACTGCGATTGCACCGGCAGCAGAGAGGGCGATGGCGTGTACTCAAGATTGAGCACCGCTTTCGAAACCAGCTCATCGCTGCGCATACCAAACTCAACGCCACCGTCCGGGTTGATACCGCGCAGCACCATACTGCCAGGCGGCGGTGCAATTTGGGCGAACGTCAGTTTCACATCGCGCGACGGCGCGTTGGCGGCGACCACCGGCGCATTCGCCCCCGGTACGCCCGGCATTACCTGTCCGACAACATTCTGACCATCGGTTGGCGTGGTTGGCGTCAATGATTCCGTTTGTCCCGGCGCAGGCGTTGCCACCGGCTCAGTGGCGGGCGCAACAGCCGGAACCGTCGGGGCTGGCGCTGCATACGTCATCACCGGAGATAAAACACTCGTCCCCATAGCCACTGCACAAATCCAGGAAAGTTTTCTTTTCATCGCGTTTTCATCATTGTTAAGCCAATCACGTCATCGGTTGCTGCACTGCCACATTCCGCTCCGGACGGCGCGGAATAAATGACACCACCCAGGACACCAGCATGGTGAATGAGCGGAAAATCACTTTGACAGACGGTGGAGCAAATTCCGCGAGGTGGCGATAGCCGCGGAAACCCAGTTTCAAAATATCCATCAGACTTTCCAGAGGCTTGTCTTCCGGGAAGCTGTCCTGCCACAGCGCCCATGTGTCGGCGCGGGCAAAAGTACACTGCACAAAATCGATATGCTGTTTGGTCGTCAACGGCATCAGTTGCAGGCCCACTTGATTGCCGTGAACACGCGCCACGGTCGTGGGGAACGCATACTCCTGCTGGCCGCGTTTGAGCAGCAAATTCACTTTTTGCCCTTCAAGCACCTGCGCCTGGCCGTTAATCTTGACGCCAAGCCCGCCGTCGGAGAAATCATGCACGGTACAGGAGAAAAGATGCCCGTCTTCGCGGGCAATTACCGCAGGCATCGACATTTCAACGCGGTGCGAGCGACGAACCTGTTTACTCTCTACAGAAACCGCGACCGCGCCGCCAAGGATAACCATGTTGTAGAACACCCACGCGATACTGACGAAGACGGTGAGTATTTCGTTTTCCGGGCCGTAGAAATAACGCCAAATCCCCACCAGTACGCCTAACAGGTTGAGCAGCACAAGGTAGATGTAAGGACGTGAAATCACCCAGTCCACATACTCTTCTTCCACCAGGCCGCCTTTGGCAGTGACGTTAAACTTCCCTTTGTGCGGGTTGAACAGCGCCACCAGCGTGGGCGGCGCGATATACCATGCCAGCACGGTTTCGTAGATCTCGCTCCAGAAAGAGTGACGATATTTGCCCTGAATCTTCGAGTTGGTCAGGCTGGCGTGAATCATGTGCGGCAGTACGAACAGCGCAATCATCAGCGCTGGCGCGTAAATGATGTAGGCATGTAGCAGCAAGAACGCCAGTGGCGCGGTAAGGAAGATAAGCCGTGGTACTCCCGATAAGAAATGGAACATGGCGTTGACGTAGCACAAACGCTGCGCCAGCTTGAGCCCTTTGCCCGTCAGTGGGTTATCAAGACGGAAAATCTGCACCATGCCGCGCGCCCAGCGAATACGCTGGCCAATATGCGCAGACAGGCTCTCTGTCGCCAGCCCCGCCGCCTGCGGGATGCGCATATACGCCGACGTATGCCCAAGGCGGTGTAACCGCAGCGAGGTGTGCGCATCTTCGGTGACGGTTTCAACGGCGATACCGCCAATCTGATCCAGCGGTCCACGGCGGATCACCGCACAAGAACCGCAGAAAAAGGTGGCGTCCCACATATCGTTGCCATCCTGTACCAGCCCGTAGAACAGCGTGCCTTCGTTCGGGGTTTTACGAAAACGGCCAAGGTTACGTTCAAACGGATCCGGCGAGAAAAAGTGGTGCGGCGTCTGCATCATCGCCAGCTTTTTCTCTTTTAAGAACCACCCCATGGTCATTTGCAGGAACGAGCGTGTCGGCACATGGTCGCAGTCGAAAATCGACACGAACTCGCCTTTCGCGTGTTTCAGCGCGTTATTGATGTTGCCCGCTTTTGCGTGCTCATGAGTGGTTCGCGCGATGTACTCGACGCCGACGCTTTTGGCGAACTGGCGGAACTCTTCGCGTCCGCCATCATCGAGGATCCAAATCTTCAGTTTGTCTTTCGGCCAGTCGATGCCCAACGAGGCGTAGATGGTGTTTTTCACCACATTCAAATCTTCGTTATAGGTCGGTACGAAGATATCGACAGAAGGCCATAGCGACATATCTTTCGGCAGCGGCACCGGCTGGCGATTAAGCGGCCACACCACCTGGAAATAGCCAAGCACCAGCACAATCCACGCGTAGGTTTCCGCGAACAGCAGCACCAGGCCGCATACCAGGCTCACCGGATCGTCCCAGTTCAGCGTCGAAGTGTAGCGCCACCAGATATAGCGGCAGGAAACGGTTAGCGAGAGCACGATCAGCATCAGGGCGGAGAAACGCCCCGGAATTCGGCGTACCAGCAGCGCCACGCCCCATAGCAGCATCAGGAAAACAAACTGCGAAAGCGGATTAAACGGCTGCGTAATACACAGAATGGCGAGGATCAGCGAGAACACCACAATGATGCCGAGAATAAAGCGGCGCGTACGCGGGCTAATATGCGCCAGCTCTTTTTTATCATCCAGATGACCGGTGCGATGCGTTACGCGCTCCGGCAGCGTATCCAGCCAGTGATACCAGCGCCCGCGCAGCACGCGCGCCCGGGCGAAACGCTGGCGACGAGGCGATTTTCTGTCACCCCAGGGCAGCATGACCAGCAACCACAAGGTTTGCAGCAGGTAACGCGCCGGATCGAGCGGTCGCGGTTTATCCGGATCAATATGCGGAAACCACAAATGCTGCTGCGCACGGAGTTGCTGCCAGCGCGGGTGCTCCAGCGGAATAAACACCCATGCGAGGATCGCCCAGAAGCAGCCAGACGCTGCGCTAAACCCGGAAGCGCCGTGTTCACGGTAACGCTGGTAGCGCTCGCTTAAACGCGCGCTCACCGGCGGGATCAGCAACCAGGCGGAAAGGCGGCTCATTGCGGGCTCCCTTCCTGCTCACCGCTTACTTCTTGCGGTTGCGCACAATGCAACAGGCACCAGTTCGCCAGCGTTAATATCTCTTCCGCCGCCAGCGAATCCGCCCGGTATTCGCCCAACGGCTGTTTCGACGCCTGAGATTCCGCCATCGCTTCATCGCGGTGGATAAGGGTCGGGAGGATCTGCCGCTGGCTTTGCAGCCATACCTGCCAGAGATCGTCCTGCAACTGGCTGCCGATGCGCAGGTCGTTAAGCAAAATATGCGCGCCAGCAGGTAAAAACTGCTGGTGCAAGCGGATATGGCAGTTGGTGTCGGGTTTTACCACCGTAAACAGATGGTCGCACTGCGCCACGAACTGCCGCGTCAGCGGTGAAACGCCGTGCGGGATATCGATTAATACCCACTGGTAACTTTGCTGCGTTTTCAGCGCCTGCAAAATGGTGGTGAGTTGGCTAAGGGGTTCGTGTAATAAATGGAGGTTTTCCCACTCATTTGCCGCCAGATGGCCGAAAGGCAGGAGATCGAGCTGCGAAGTATAGCGCATACCGGCATCGCGCCAGTCTTGCCCATCCAGTACCGCGCGCGCCCAGCCGTGGTGATGTTCAAAGTCGACATTAAATGACAGGCGTAAAAGGTTATCAGGGCAGGCATCAATCACCAGCACCGATTCGCCTAAAATTTGTAATGACCAGGCCAGAGCCGCGGTGATCGATGTTGTACCCACACCACCGCGAATCCCCTGTAATCCCAAGATGGCCATCCTGGTTATCCCTTATTGTTGACGGGCTAATTCTGCCAGCAGCGGCCAGCGCTTAAATGCTGCTGCCAACTGTTCTCGCTGGGAAATATCGGCGTAATCAATTTCAGGCAATGAAAATGCCTTACTTAACGCCAGAAAATCATTTTGGAATGTATAGCCCAGAGTAGGGTCTGACTGCGTTTTAGGTTCATTGTTATGCATTCTGGCCCGATCCCTTTGAAAAGAAATACATGTACAGAGTACAGAAGTAGCAGGGCATCGCACCCGAGAAAATTCGTTTACATGCTAAATCTGATGTTCTTTAATTTCAATGTTAGGTTTATTTCTCGGCTTTCGCTAGTAAACTGAGATACAGACAATTTTGCATCAAGAGGGACATCGTGGAGCCCATATTTTCTATTGGCATTGAGTCATTATGGGACGAATTGCGTCATATGCCCGCGGGCGGCGTTTGGTGGGTAAACACCGATCGTCAACAAGATGCAATAAGTCTCATAAATCAAACCCTTGCAGCCCAGAACAAAGACGCACAGGTGGCGGCAATCGGTATGGGTCAGGACCTGCGGAAAATCATTAAATTAGATAAAGAGTATGGTCCTGACAAAATCAGAATTTTCACAATGCCGAATCAGAATAATAGTCTATACTTTTTCACCCGCGATTTACTTTGTTCATTTGAACCTGAAAACTATTTACTGATTCTGCTGGGGGAAAATAATGCCTGGCAGAATATATCGGCGCCTGATTTACAACAATGGTTAGAAAGAACTCATGCCTGGGCGAAATATCATAAATGCTCCTTATTGGTTATTAATCCTGGCAGTAATAACGACAAACAATCATCCATTTTAATGAGTGAATACCGTTCGTTGTTTGGACTGGCGAGTTTACGCTACCGAAACGATATGTATCTTTATGATGTTGCCTGGTGGTGCAATGAAAAGGGCATTAGCGCGCGCCAGCAATTAGTGCTTAATCATCATCAAGGTCGCTGGCAGCTCGCGCAGCAAGAAGAAACGTCGGTGCAACCCCGCAGCGATGAGAAACGCATATTAAGTAATGTCGCCGTGCTGGAAGGCGCACCGCCGCTGTCGGAACACTGGACCTTATTTGATACCAACGAAGCGTTATTTGAAGAAGCGCGCTCCAGCCAGGCGGCGACGTTGATTTTCACCCTTGCGCGAAACAATCAAATCGACAACATCGCACGCCAGGTGCACACGCTGCGCCGCCAGCGCGGCAGCGGGCTG
Organism: Kosakonia sp. SOY2; assembly: GCF_027109175.1. Lineage (NCBI taxonomy): Bacteria > Pseudomonadati > Pseudomonadota > Gammaproteobacteria > Enterobacterales > Enterobacteriaceae > Kosakonia > Kosakonia sp. SOY2. Next base: position 169,251 of record NZ_JAPVXH010000003.1, on the reverse strand, counting down.
AAAATTATTGTCCGTGAAACCCAGGCCAGCCTGCGTGCTACCGACGAACGCTTATTGCTCGGCTGTGGCGCCAATATGGTGATCCCGTGGAACGCCCCTCTTTCCCGTTGTCTTACGCTGATTGAAAGCGTGCAGGGCCAGCAATTTAACCGTCTGGTGCCGGAAGATATCACCACATTACTGTCCATGACTCAGCCATTAAAACTGCGTAGTTTTCAGCCGTGGAACGTGTTCTGCGACGCCGTCGGGAATATGGTTAATAACCCGCTGTTGCCCGCCGATGGCAAAGGGGTGCTGGTCGCGCTGCGCCCGGTGCCAGGCATCCGCGTTGAACAAGCGCTAACGCTGTGCCGCCCAAACCGCGTGGGCGATATTGTCAGCCTTAGCGATAATCGTCTGGTGCTGTTTTTGTCGTTCTGCCGGGTTAACGATCTCGACACGGCGCTGAACCACATTTTCCCGCTGCCAACGGCAGATATTTTTTCTAATCGCGTGGTGTGGTTTGAAGATAACCAGATTGCCGCAGAGCTGGTGCAAATGCGCACGCTGTCACCGGATAAATGGGCGAAACCGCTGCCTGTCACCGCCACAGAGAAGAAAATCATTAACGCTGAGCACGACGGCACAAGCTGGCGTCGGATCCCGGAACCGTTGCGGTTATTCAGTAAAGCCACGGAGCACACATCATGATGTCAGTCAGCGATATTATTCAGCTGGTGGTGCTTTGCGCCCTGATCTTTTTCCCGCTGGGTTACCTTACACGCCACTGGATACGCCCTATCCGCAGCGCGTTGCGCATACTGTTTACCAAACCACGCTATGTAAAACCGGCAGGCGTGCTGCGCCGGGAATCGTTCGTCAAGGCAGACCGAAAACATGACTAATCATACTATGACCACTTCAACGCCTTCGCCTTTGTGGCAATACTGGCGCGGCCTTTCCGGCTGGAATTTCTATTTTCTGGTGAAATTCGGTCTGTTGTGGGCGGGCTACCTTAACTTTCACCCGCTGTTGAATCTGGTGTTTATGGCTTTTCTGCTGATGCCGCTGCCGCGCGTCCGCCTGCATCGTTTACGTCACTGGATTGCCATTCCCATCGGGTTCGGTCTGTTCTGGCACGACACCTGGCTGCCGGGTCTTGAAAGTATGATGAGCCAGGGCTCGCAGGTCGCGGGCTTCAGCGCCGATTACCTGTGGGATCTGGTGACGCGTTTTATCAACTGGCAGATGATTGGCGCGATTTTCGTGATGCTGATTGCCTGGCTGTTCTTGTCGCAATGGATCCGCGTCACCGTGTTTGTCGTCGCGATTATGATCTGGTTAAACGTGCTGACGTTGACCGGGCCGGCGTTTACTCTGTGGCCCGCCGGCCAACCGACCACGACCGTCACCACCACTGGCGGTTCGGCGGCGGCAACGGTCGCAGCAACGGGCGATACGCCGGTGGTTGGCGATATTCCCGCGCAAACCGCGCCGCCGACCTCAGAGAATCTGAATGCGTGGCTGGCAAGTTTCTACGCCGCCGAGGAGAAGCGCCAGAGCACCTTCCCGGCGCAGCTTCCGGCCGACGCACAACCGTTCGATCTGCTGTTCATTAACATCTGTTCCCTCTCATGGGCTGATATTGAAGCGGCCGGTCTGGCCTCGCACCCGCTGTGGTCGCACTTTGATATTGAGTTCAAAAACTTCAACTCGGCGACCGCCTACAGCGGCCCGGCGGCGATTCGCCTGCTGCGCGCCAGCTGCGGCCAGCCGTCGCATAAAAACCTCTACCAGCAGGCCAACACGCAGTGCTATCTGTTTGATAACCTGTCGAAACTTGGCTTCAGCCAGCAGTTGATGATGGATCACAACGGTGAGTTCGGCGGTTTTCTCAAAGAAGTGCGCGACAACGGCGGCATGCAGGCACCGCTGATGAACCAGGCGGATCTGCCGCCGGTGCTGCTCTCTTTTGACGGCTCGCCGATTTATGACGACACAGCGGTGCTGAACCGCTGGATGGAGTCCGACAGCTTTAAACAGGGCCAGCGCACCGCGACTTTCTACAACCTGCTGCCGCTGCACGATGGCAACCACTATCCGGGCGATCGCAAAACCGCCGATTACAAACTGCGCGCGCAAAAATTGTTTGATGAGCTGGATGCGTTCTTCACGCAACTGGATAAATCCGGGCGCAAAGTGATGGTGGTGCTGGTGCCAGAACACGGCGCGGCGCTACAGGGCGATAAAATGCAGGTTTCCGGCCTGCGCGATATCCCAAGCCCGTCGATTACCAACGTGCCGACGGCGATTAAATTCTTTGGTATGAAATCACCGCATCAGGGCGCGCCGATAACCATTACGCAGCCGAGCAGTTTCCTCGCTATCTCCGAGATTGTTACCCGCGTGCTGGATGGCAAAATCTTTACCGAGGACAACGTCAACTGGCAGCAACTGACCAGTAATCTGCCGCAAACCGCGCCGGTGTCCGAAAACGCCAACGCCATTGTGTTGCAGTACCAGAATAAGCCATATGTTCGCCTGAACGGCGGTGACTGGGTGCCCTACCCGCAGTGATCCTGCACACCTCTCCCCTGGCGGGGAGAGGTTATTGATTTAGCGCTGCTGCGCCAGCCAGACCAGCATTTTCAGGCTGGCGGAGTAGTAATCATCCTGCGCGGTGATCTGCGGTTGTGCGGGCGTTACACCCAACGTTAAATCCCGCACCGCCAGTAAACCGTCATTCATGTTGTACGGCGCGTTATCGTTGGTCGCCACATCCACCCATGCGGGAGTCTGGCTGCGGCTAAAACCCTGCCACCAGTTGCGCCACGGTGTTAACAGCGCGCTGTGCGGATCCTGCCAGCTCACATACAGCGGAATACGGATCGCGTCGTAGCTCATGCGCGGCGGCCACTCTTTCGCCGGATTCAGTTTGCCGTCCGCCGAAAGTGAAACCCAGTCCGTCGGTAAGCGCGCTTTGCCAAACGTCATATTGCCAAGCAGCGTTTGCCCGTCTTTGATCAAATCGCGCCACACCACCTGATGGCTGCGCTCAGCGAAAGCCTGCCACGCCGGGAAAATAAAGTAGGACGGATTCAGGTTCACATAGGTGTTGAGGTTAAAACCGTTAGCACCCGGCAACATCACGCGGTAACCCGCAAAACTCACCACCGTATGTTTGAGCACCGCCTGGGTTATCGCATCGGACGCGGCAAGGTACGCGGCGTTATTCCAGCGCTCCCCGGCTTTCAGCAGCGCCCAGGCGATCAGCACATCGCCATCGGTAGCGTCGTTTTTATCGGCGATGGGATCGGCTTCCACCGGGTTATAACGCCAGTAAAACAGGCCATTGGCTTTGTTTTTCAGCGTTTTATTGGTCCAGTTCCACATGCTGTCAAAGGCCGCTTTATCATTGTTGGCGACCGCCATCAGCATGGCGAACCCCTGGCCTTCGGTGTGGGAGACGTTTTTGTTGCCGGTATCGACAATGCGACCATCCGGCATCAAAAACCGCGCTTTATAACTCTCCCAGGCGCCAGCGGCCTGGGAAACGGATGCAAATAGCAGACTCACCATCACCACCATTGCGGTGAAAACGCGCTTTAACATGGGCAAACTCACTGTGGGTTAGCGTAACGGAAAAGAACATCCGCCACAGAATAGAGCCTTTCGCGGGTAAACACGAGGCTCGCCTCACCGCCCTGGTTTCGCAGCCAGCGCGAATAAAGCCCTTCAAGAATGGCGCAAAACGCATAGCACCAGCGGGTCTGGTAGGCCTCTTCACGCGCCACCGGCAGCGCCTGGTGGCGAAACGCCATGCCGTGCTCAGTGGTTTCGATATCAATAAACCCCCAGTTGAACACCGCCAGTTGCGCATTAATGTTCGCTTCCAGCTCGCCGACCGTCGATGAGGCCGGAAGCGGTACACGGTCCGCTAATGCTTCGCCCATCTGGCGCAGGAACGGCAGGCTTTCCGCTTCGCCGACGTTTCGCACCATGCCGTCAATCATCACGCTCAGCAAATCAAACCAGCCCGGCGGCGTTTGCTGTTGCTGGAAATAGCCAAGCAGCAGCGTGTTAGCAGTGTTGGTTGTCATTATTTATCCCCCAGCATGTACCGGAGCCAAATCCCGGCAGTGCTTTCGTTGTAACTGCCGAAGGTGTCATAACCGACTTTTCCACCTACCGACATATTTTTATTCAGGTTGTAATCGAGCCCGGCATGGAAGTTATAGCCAATGCCATTCTGTGAACCGCCCTGGTACTGTGCCTCTTTCACAAAGCCCATATCGGCGAGCTGTTGCAGCATCTTCTGCGCTTCCGGTTCTGTCGGGAAGTAATTGCTCTTGTCCTGCGTATAGGACTGGTAGCCTACCGCGCCGCCAATACTGAGTTTCCAGTTATCAATTTTCTGCGACAGATCAACCGGCAGCGACACGCTCACGTAGTTCTGCGGGCTGAAGTAACCGCCCTGGCCGTAAGTGAAGTAACTGAGGTTTTTCGAGTAGTTCATCCAGCCAACGTTCAGCCCCGTCTGTAACTGGCGGAAATCGTCGTGCCACGGACGCAGATAAACCCCGGCATTGGCGTTCACGCTGGTGTTGCTCGCCACATCTTTGCCGAGATAGCTGTATCCGCCGCCGCCAATGTAGAACCCCGCGTCGCCGTCGTCGTAGCTCAGTTGCACGCTGCCGCCGTTCTTGGTGACCTGCCCCCAGCGCTCGCCGGAGTAAGCGTCCCGCAGCCCAACGTAAGACAGCAAACTGTCGGTCACCGCGCGACGCTCGCCGGTAAGGATAAGCGTCAGGTAATTGGTCAGTTTCGGCGACCATTTCACGCCGCCGACCAGCGAGGTTAAATCCTGCCCCAGCGGCGTGCTGCCGATATCCAGCTTATAGCTGTCGCCGCTCAGCGCCATATTCAGCTCCACGCCGCTGGCGTTTTGCGAATCGGTGGAAGACTTAATCGGATCGCTATAGTTGGCCTTATAGTTTGATGCGCTCAAACTCTGCAAACGGCTCGATGACAGCAGCGAAGTGAGATTGTCGTAACCCGTTTCGGTAAACGGCGACAATTTGCTGGCATCGGCATAACCGGCGAGATCGGTAAATTTATCGCTGCCGTCGGTTGCCGTGGATTGGTTGGCGTTTTTAATCGAGGCCGCAATGTTACTCACGCCATTCGCCAGCGGGTTCGCGCCATAACGCCGCCATGAATCGCCAGAAGCGCTGCCGGAACTGAGCGAAACCGGTGTCGCGGTAAATTCAAAGCGTGCATCGCCAAACGGCGAACTGGACCAGGTGAGCGGCGCTTTGGCTTCCGTCAGCTTGCTGGTGCCGTTTTCCCCGTCGCGGCCACGAATTTCCACGCCACCCTGCAACCACATGCCAGTTTTCTCGTTCATCTGCTGCATCATGTCGTCGACCTGGCGCAGTGTTCGCGTTTGCGCCGTTTCGACTGGCAGATCGGTACGCGTGGTGCCCGGCAAATTACTGCCCGGTTCGTGTGCCACCTGCGCAACTTGCCACGGCAGCGTTTGGCCATACAGCGACTGCGGCGCCGCGCTTTTACTGGTGGTGGTAAACGGGTTATCCGCCAGCAACACACCGCCGATTGTCGGTGTTGCCGCGCTGTTGTTCGACTCCAGCCCCACCAGCTTACCCCGCGCGCTGCGCAGATAGGTCATCGCCTGCTGATGATTGCCTTTCGCCTCTTCCAGCCGCGCCAGCAGCAACAAGCGATCCGGTGAATTATTACTGCGCAGGCCGCTGGCTAAGGTTTGCGCCTTGTCGACGTTATTTTCCGCCAGCGCGACATCAATCGCCCCGACGCGCGCCGCCTGATCCTCGCTGTCGCGCGTCATCAGGTAGTCATACAGCACGCCCGCTTCTTTGTTCATCTTGCCGGACTGATACAAACGCCCCATCGCGAACATCAAATCCGTGTTCTGCGGGTCGTTTTGCAACGCGCGGATCAGCTTGTCATACGCGGCGGCATAATTGCCCTTCTCACGCAGTTGATCCGCTTCGTTGATTACATAACCATTCCGCACCCCGGCAAGCTGGGCTGGCGTGCTGCGCGCCTGCACGTCCGGGCGGGAAACAAAGGCCTGCGCCTCCTGGTTAAGCCCCGCCTGGTTCAGCACCGCAACCTGATCGGCATAATCGCCGATGTTGCCCTGCACGCCCTGTTTCATACTTTCACGCACCAGCGCGACGGCGGTGGTGGTATCGCCCGTCTGCGCCAGCATTCGCGCCAGTTTCCCGGCATCGACCGGGCTTTTCGGCGGTGTGGCCGCCAGCGCTTTCAGGGTATTGGATGCCGCCGTCATATTGCCCTGAGCGAGGTAGCGCTCGGCGGTCGCCATTTGCAGGTTGTAATTAACCCGCTGCGCCAGGTCGCGCATCTGGCCGTTCTGGCTGGCCGGCGAAATACGTGACAGCAGCGAACTGGCCTGTTGCCAGCCGCCATTTTCACTGGCGAACAGCGCGGCTGCATACAGTGAGCTGGCTCCGGCTCGTGGATTTTGCGCGGGCAGCATCACGTTCGCGGCTTCATTTTCCTGACCCGCTTGTTGCAGCAAACGCGCCAAATCAAGGCGCAACCACGGATCATCCGGCAGACGCGCCACGCCCTGGCGCAGCACGGCAATGGCCTGCGACGTATTTCCGCTGGCTGCCAGTTGTTGCGCCTGCCGACGCAGCGGGTCGCCAGGCGTCCCCGTCACCATGCGCGGTTGCAGTTTTTCCTGCAAACTCGCCGGTAACGTGCGCAGCAGGCTTTGCGCTTCTGCCGCTTTGTTTTGATCGCGCAGCACGTAGTAGAGATTTTCCCGCGCCGGGGCATTCTGCGGCTGCTCGTTGAGGATCTCGCGCAGCGCTTGTTCCGCCTGCGGGTAATCTTTGTTCTGGCGCAGCACATCGGCGCGGAACAGTTTGGCGGCGGTGCCGCGCTCACCGCTCTGCTGCGCCAGCGGCGCGGAAAGTGCCAGCGCCTGGCTGACATTGCCCGTTTTTAACGCTTGCTGCGCCTGCGCCAGTTGACCATAAAACGCGGCGTCTTCCGCCTGCGCTTTACGTTCTGCTGAAGCCTCGCCGCCCTGGCTCGCCGCCCGGTTCAGATACTGTGCCGCCGCCTGGTAATCACCGTTGCGCTGGGCAATATAACCCATGCCCGCCAGCGCATCGGCGTCTTCCGGGTTGGTTTGCAGTACCTGCTCAAACTGGCGTTTTGCGGCATTGCTGTCGCCGCTATTCAGCGCGCTAAAGCCCGCGCCTTTCGCGCTGCCACCGACATTTTTACGGTAGTACGCCTGGATCTCGCTATCCTGCGGATGGCGCTGCAACCAGGTATCATAAAAGCGTTCATCGCCAGCCTGCGGCGCAAGCCACAGCAGCGCCTGACGCAGCCCTTCATCCGCCTCTTTATTGCCGCTGGCCATCGGCTCCAGCAGCAAAATCCCGTCGCGGCGCGTTGCTTCGCGCCAGGTCAACATCTTGCCCAGCGCCACGCGGGCGGCATTGTCCTGCGGATGCTGGGCGACGAAGCGCTGAATTTCTGCCAGCGCCTGCGGGTAGAGCGCTTTATCGCCCGCCATCGTTAAATAGTATTCCGGCGCGAGGCTCGGCGGCGGCGTGTCGCCATTGAACAGGCTGCGCCAGGTTTCCAGCGCCGCCGGAACATTGCCGCTGCGCGCCTGCTGACGGGCAAGCGTTAACTGCCCTTGCGGCACCTGCGCCAGCTGTTTTGCATTATCCAGCGCCTGCAAACCGCTATCGTCCGGCGCGGTTTTCGCCAGCCTGGCGCGCCACTGCGCGGCGGTTTGTAAATCACCATTTTGCTGCGCCCACAGCGCCATCAGGTACATCGCCTGGGTGTTGTTGGCATCGACCATCAACACCTTTTTGAGCGACTCCATCGCCAGGTCGTCGTGGGACTTTTCGTGCCAGTAGTTCGCCTGATCAAACAGTGCCTTGAGCGCCGCGTCATTTGGCGCGGCCTGCGCCATACCAGAGGTCGCCAGCGTCAGCGCGCCGGAGAGGCAAATTGTTGTCAGCCGACGGGCGGTTTTTTTAGGCATTATTGTCACCCTTTTCACTTGCTGTTCCCCGCATCCAGACGTTTACGCTCGCGTTTTTTAAGCATGCGATACACCATTCCCCCCACCAGCGACCCGACCAGCAGGCTCAGGATCGCCAGCAGCGCCGAGTGCTGGTTGGCGTACCAGACAATTTTCAGATGGGGCGGCATTTCGCCGCTGGGGAACTGCTCGCCGACGCGGAAGCTGCGCACGCCATTTTCATTGGTGATGATGGCGGCGTCACCGCGAATACCGGCGTTAATTTTTGCCGACGCCAGATCGTCATGCAGATGCGATAACTGCTCGTCGTTGCTGCCAAGCGCCAGCACCACCAGTCGGGCATCGTTCCATGGCGAGCGGAAACTGATAAAGCCGCGCCACGCTTCATTGGAAGAGAAGTAGCGATCGGCTTCCAGCCCTTCAGCCGCCCAGTCGCCCGCTATCCAGCGCTGCACTTTCTGCCAGCTGGAAGGCTCACGCACGCCCAGCGTGCTGTCGTGGGTGACAAACGGCGAATTCGCCAGCAGCGCACGGTTAAAGTCATGCTGATCCATACCGCTTACCGCCAGCACATCGCGATCCCGCAGCAGTTCCAGAAAACTGCCGCCGGTTGGCACACCGAACACCACGCGGTTGTGACCGAGCGCGGTTCCGGTGGCGTTGCCTGAGCGTGCCGCCATATCAAACAGCGTGGCGATCTGCGTTTCGCTGGGGTTAACCGGCAGCATCAGTACCGTTTCTGAGTAATCCGCCAGGCGGGTAAACGGGAAAGAAGCCCCGACGAAATAGGAAAGATTCGGCAACAGCGCAAAGTGGCGGGTGTGGCTGAGATCGATCCACGAATCGTCATCAATGCGACTTTTAATGTTGTTATTCAGCAAGGTGCTGCACGGCGCGTCCTTTTTCGGCACGATGTTGAAATAGAGCGAAAGCTGGTTGTCGCCGTAAATCATGTACGGCTCCAGCGGCATATCAAACTGCTCCTGACGCGCATCGCCACCGAGTTTGTGCCACAGCGTCTCCAGCGCCCCCTGCTTATTGACCGGCAGGTTGTGCAGGAACGTGTCGTTCAGAGTCATGCTCAGCCACGAACGTTGTTCGTCAATCCAGTTTTCCGTCGGGAATCGGTAACCGATATGCAGCGGGATGGTTTCACCGTCCCACAAGAACAGATCGGGTGCGGCGCGGAACGCCACCTGCAACGGCGGGTGCCAGATCCCGGTGGCAGTCAGGCTTTGATCTTTACGGATCAGCTCCGATAACTTCACCGGACGATCGGTTGGGATCCAGCGCGGCGCATCGTACGGTTTGCTCAACGGGATCGTCTGGGCATCGACATCCACTGCCGGGGTTTGCTGCGCAAAGTTGCCGCGTGTTAAGCGCCATGCCGCCGCGCGTAATTCGCTTTCATCTTTCCCCACCACCAGTAGCAGTTTGTAAACCGGGTTCGCCGGGTTATCGATAATTTTCAACAGCGGCTGGCTGGTTTGCGGCAGTGTTAAACCACCAATTTGCTCACCGGGGTGGCCAATCAGAATGCCGTTTTTTTCCGGCAGACGGTCATGGTAGGCCGCGAACGAAACGCCGCGATAATCGGCCTGAATCCCCAGCCACGAGGCGATCAGCGCCCCGGCGCTAATGGTATCCGGGCTCAGCTTTGACGCGAATGCTACCGCAATCGCCGCCGGTGACATCTGCATGCTGTCAAAGAAGGGGCGCGGAAAATGGCTCAGATCCGCGCCAATATCCAGTTGCTGCCCTTCCAGTTCAAAACGCGAATCCGGCAGGATAGTGACACGATATTTGTCACTCAGGTCGCGCTGACACTGCATGGCGTCGCCATCGTTAATCTTAAAGCTGAGGCTGTTACTGGAGACCATCAGCGCAGCGGGAATATCAAGCTGGTAACGGGCCAGATCGCTGTCGGTCGCCGTCAGCGGCACAGTGCCGAGCGGTTGGCCGTTGAGCATCAACTGCATGGTGGCGTTACGTGCCGCCAGCGCCGGGGAGATGCGCAGGTTGAGCGCCAGCCGGGCGCTGGTCATTACCTGGTCGACCGGCAGGGTAAAATCAACGCCGCCCTGGAATTGCCCGCCGCTGAGGGTGATCCCTTGCGGCTGACCCATCTGCGCGATGCTGACACTACTCATCACCGAAGGCACAAATGTCGGCGTGGATTGCGCTATCGTTGGCGGCGGCAGATCCAGCGGCAGCAGCGATTCAACCGTCGTTTCTTCACTGTGTAACGGCGCGATAAACAGCGCGCCAAGCAGCGCCGCAAGTGCGGTTAGCCGTTTCATACGCTCTCCTCCTGCGCAACTTTTGCCGCATGCTGCGCGCGTAAACGGCGGTTTTCGCGGCGTGATTTCCACGTCAGCCAGAAAAGGTCAAAGACGCAACGCACAATGGTCAACAGGGAGCGGAACGGGTTGTCCTGCGGCTTTGGCGGGTTGATCCACGCATCAGCGCGGGAGAGCACCACGCGCACCAGTTCACGGCGGCGCGACAGCGGAATATCGTCGAACATCAGACGGATATGCTGCTCGTCGCTGGCGACGGTCTGCACCGGAATCGTGATCGCGCCGGATTGCAGCAGCAGTTCAATCGCTTCGATTTCATCATTCAAATGGCGATCGTCCGGGGCCACGATACGGCAGCCGCCCATCGACAAATCCGCCGTCTGGCTGCGCGACGTGATCCCGCTGGCGTAGTGGATAAGCACCGGGATATCGACATCAATGCGGATGGTTTTGCGGGTCTGGCGGGTTTCGCGCGCAACAGCAATCGCCGCCAGCAGGAAGATCAGGCAATACAAGCCCCAGCCAACGTTCAGCACAATAACGCGCGGATCCACACCAAAGTAGTCATGCGCGCAGGCGCGGACAATCCCGGCGACCACGCCCGCAGCCAGCAGCAAGGCAATGATCAAATGCGGGCGCACCACGCTGAAGTCGAAATAGCCGACATCCAGCAGCCCACCTTTGTCGGTGACGTTAAACTTGCCGCGTTTGGGAAACAGCATGGTTACCACGGTCGGCAGCGCAATGTGAAACGCCATTACCAGGTCATAAATCTCGCCCCAGAAGCTGTAACGGAAGCGGCCATTCAGCCGTGAGTTAACGTACACCGCCAAGAACAGGTGTGGCAGCGCGTAGGCAAATACCAGACTGGCCGAAGAGTGAATAATATTCAGGTTAAACAGCAGGTATGCCAGCGGCGCGGTGACAAAGGCAATGCGCGGCAACGCAAACTGGTAATAGAGCATCGCGCTCAGATAGCACAGGCGCTGCTGGATGGTCAGCCCACGGCCAAACAGCGGGTTATCGAGACGGAAAATCTGCGTCATACCGCGCGCCCAGCGGGTTCGCTGAATCACATGCAGCACCAGACGCTCGGTCGCCAGGCCTGCGGCCAGCGGAATATCAATAAATGCCGAACCCCAGCCGAGACGCTGCATTTTCAGGGCGGTATGCGCATCTTCGGTGACCGTTTCCACGGCAAAACCGCCAATCTCTTCCAGCGCGCTACGGCGGATCACCGCGCACGAACCGCAGAAGAAGGTGGCGTTCCAGTTGTCGTTGCCGCGCTGAATCGGGCCGTAAAATAGCGCCCCTTCGTTAGGAATATTGCGCCCGACGGAGAGGTTACGCTCGAACGGATCGGGCGAATAGAAGTAGTGTGGCGTCTGCACCAGCGCCAGTTTCGGGTCTTTCAGGAAACCGCCGACCGTGGCCTGCAGGAAGATGCGTGTCGCTACGTGGTCGCAGTCAAAAACGCAGATCAGCTCGCCGTTGGTGAGCTTCATCGCATGGTTGAGGTTACCGGCTTTGGCGTGCGCATTATCGTTGCGGGTGATGTAGCCGACGCCAGCGTCGGCGGCAAACACGGCGAATTCACTGCGTTTGCCGTCGTCGAGCAGATAGATTTTCATCTTATCGCGCGGGTAATCCATACACTGCGCAGCCAGCACCGTATCGCGTACCACATCCAGCGGTTCGTTATAGGTCGGGATATAGACGTCGACCGTCGGCCACAGCTCCATATCATCCGGCAACTGTACGAGTTCGCGTTTCAGCGGCCAGACCGTTTGCAGGTAGCTGAGCAGCAGCATTACCCAGACATAGAGTTCCGCGAGAAACAGCCCCATACCGAGGATGGTTTCAATTTCGGAATTAAAGTGCAGGGTTTGTGTCAGGCGAAAATAGATATAGCGCGTTGAGAGCAGCACCGACATCACCACCATGATCACCGAAATGCTGCGCTTTTTGCTCAAGCCCATTAAACAGAGAATACCGATGCTGATCAGGCCAAAAATGTACTGCTTTTGGCTGTCCATGGGCGTGATCACCACCAACAGGGCAACAGGCAGCACTGCCAGAACCAGCAAAATAGAGAGAAACTTTTTCATACGTTGCCCGAAGCGTTAGAAGCCTGACATGCGTGGTGAGTTGTGTACCGTGCCGTCACCGATTTTGACGCCCAAAATTCCGGCGACCCGTTTAGCAATCAGTTCGATATCGAACGCCGCGGCGGACGCCGGGCTGAAATCAAATACCGACTGCTGAGAAGCATTGGCTTCAGCGACGCTTTCATCGCGATGCAACACGCCCAGCAGTTGATTGCCCAGACGTTGTTCCATGAACGCAGTAACATCGCGGCTGATTAGCCGACGGTTGTCGCTCTGGTTCACCACAAAGTAGTGACCCGCTTTGCGGTTCAGCACATCGCCGGTAAGACGGTTATTTTCGATATACGGCAGCAGTGAGAGCGAGGCGGTATCGGCCAGCAGCGTGACTAAATGCACATCCGCAAGTCGCGACATCGCTTTCAGCGCCGCAGACGGCCCCGGAGGAAAGTCGGCAACGATAATCAAGCCCGGATAGTTGAGCAGCGTATTCAGGCCGCGCGTCAGAAAATGCTCGTCATTGGTTAAACGCTCATCAAAGGCAACGCGCTGCGCTTCCGTGACATCACCATACGGCAGCACGAAAATATTGCCGCCCGCGGTGAGCACAAACTGGCTCCAGTCGGAGTAATCCGCCGCGCGCGCCACATACCCACGCCCGTCCGACAGCGGTACGCCAAAATGCAAACGCAGCGCGTTTTGTACGTCAAAATCAAGCGCCAGCACTTTGCTGCCTGCGCGGGCAAGGGCGTAGGCCAGGTTTGCCGTCAGGGTCGTTTTTCCGACACCGCCTTTCGGCGAACACACACAAATCAACGGCATGAAGCGATCCTTTCTAACAACGAGTGTAAGGGCTGATTTTTTTCCGCGCGGGGCTTCTCCTCCGCCGCTTTCGCCGCGAAAAGCCGGGCATAGCTGACAGGGGCCGAAGAAGGATTCGCAGGCGATGGCAGCTGCATAACCGGTGCTACGCTTGCAGGCGCAGGCGCGTAGGCGGCGGCGTTGAACGCCGGAGCCACTGCATCGAGCTGGCTGGCGACGTCTTTTAGCAGAGAGGTTGTTGGCGCAGGTGCAGGCACAACCTCATCCACTGTCGCAGCAAGTTGTTGCGCGGCAAACACCTCAGGATCGACGGATTGCGGGACAGGCAGTGACACATGACCGCCCATCGCCAGCATGGATTCATCCGTGGCGGGAGAAAGTTGATTAATGATTGCCCAACTGCTCTGGTCTTGTGCGAGGTTCTGTGCAGAGAGATCTTTAAAATCGTGCTGCTGATTGCGAGTCTTATCCTTAAACCTCTGCAAATCATCGTAATGACCCATAGTTATTCTCATGATTTACAAAATAAAATTGCGTCCATCACCGTCAGGATTGGTGTCCTGATAGCATCAAGTGATGGGTTTTAATTGTGGCGGTGCGGTTTTACGCGGGTACGAAGTCTTACTTCAGCGATGGTTTTCAGCCTGGTTTTTACGTGCCAAAGTTTAGTAGGGCTAAAACGCTGTTTAATTTCAGCAAATATATAAACATTGGCTATAGATGCGCCATCTTTTTTTCACGCGAAATCTATTAAAGTGTAAATGACGCGATTAAACAAAAATCACCCAGCAACATTCATACTTAAGATAAATCACTTAGTTATAATATCTTTTTTAAATGGTTAAAAAGACAAATACGCTATCAACCTTTAAATTATTGTTAATTTTATATTACTATATGAAATATCTGGAAATATTTAGAGTGGTATTAAAACGGAGTATTTCCCCAACTCATTATTCCCCTTGAAATTATTTCACCACGACATTGCCGGTTATTTTTGGAAATTTCTAAATACAACAGGAATGTTTATAAGGAAAGGCCAGCAACGATAATGCCTGATGGCACCACCATCACCGGACCTACAACACTGCGTAGATCCGGTAAACGCCGGGCCACCAGGCATAACGTGGGGATTAAACGTGCGGTTTTTCGCCGTTTTCATCCTGGTCGACGGCGAAGCAAGCCACCAGTTGCCCGCGGTAGTCTTTCAACTGCGGTTGCAACTGCGTGCAAGGGCCGAAACGACGGCTGCAACGGGCGTTAAACGCGCAGCCCGGCGGCGGATTAAGCGGGCTTGGCAGCTCGCCGGTCAGTTTGATACGTTCGCGGCGCTCGTCCGGGTTCAGGCGCGGCGTCGCGGAAAGCAGCGCCTGGGTGTACGGATGTCGCGGGTTCGAGAAAATCTGCTCTTTGGTGCCTTTCTCCACGCAGCGGCCGAGATACATCACCATCACTTCATCGGCAATGTGCTCAACCACCGATAAGTCGTGCGAAATAAAGACGTAAGAGAGCCCCAAATCCTGCTGCAGATCCATCATCAGGTTCAGCACCTGCGCACGCACGGAAACATCCAGCGCGGAAACCGGTTCATCGGCGATCACCACATCCGGATCCAACATCAGACCACGGGCGATAGCGATACGCTGGCGCTGACCACCGGAGAACATATGCGGGTAACGGTCGTAATGTTCGGTTTTCAGGCCGACTTTCGCCATCATCGCCAGCGCTTTTTCCCGACGCGCCTCTTTACTGAGCGACGTGTTGATAAGCAGCGGCTCTTCGAGGATCTGTCCGACTTTTTTACGCGGGTTCAGCGAACCGTACGGGTTCTGAAAGACGATCTGGATTTTCTGCCGACGCAGCTTCTGCGCATGCGGATCGTGCTTGAGCAAATCCTGCCCCTGGTAGTAAAGTTCACCGCCGGTCGGGGTTTCAATCATCGTCAGCAGGCGGCCCAGCGTGGATTTACCACAACCGGATTCGCCCACCACCGCCAGCGTTTTGCCGCGCTCAAGGGTGAACGACACGCCGTCCAGCGCTTTTACCAGGCGTTCCGGGGCAAACAGCCCCTTCTTCACCGGGTAGTGTTTTTTCAGGTCGATAGCCTGCAACAGCGGCTGTTGCGAGGTGGCCTCGTGCGTACTCATAGTGTCGGCCTCCCGGCGTCATCGAGTGGGTAGTGACATTTGGACTGACGGCCGCCATCGACGGTGTTCAGTTCCGGCTCCTGCTCGCGGCATTTGTCCGTGGCATACGGGCAGCGCGGGTTCAGCAGGCAGCCAGTCGGGCGGTCATATTTGCCCGGCACCACGCCCGGCAACGAGGCCAGACGCGCTTTATCCTGCGCAAACTCCGGCAACGCACGTAAAAGCGCCTGCGTGTAGGGATGACGCGGCGCGCGGAAGATATCCTTCGCTTCGCCGGTTTCCACCACCTGGCCTGCATACATCACAATGATTTTGTGCGCCGCTTCCGCCACCAGCGCCAGATCGTGCGTGATCAGGATCAGCGCCATGTTTTCTTTTTGCTGCAATTCCAGCAAAAGCTCGATGATCTGCGCCTGGATGGTCACGTCCAGCGCGGTTGTCGGTTCGTCGGCAATCAGCAGCTTCGGCTGGCAGGCAATCGCCATCGCAATCATCACGCGCTGGCTCATACCGCCGGAAAGCTGGTGCGGGTAAACGTCCAGACGCGAAGCCGGATCGGGGATGCCCACCTGGTTGAGCAGGTCAATCGCCCGCTGCCGGCGGGTTTTCTTATTCCCGCCCTGATGTACCTTAATGGCTTCCATAATCTGGAAACCGACCGTGTAGCACGGGTTCAGACTGGTCATCGGATCCTGGAAAATCATCGCCACTTCGGAGCCCACCAGGCTGCGGCGCTCTTTTTCCGAAATGCGTTTCAGATCCTGGCCGTTAAACTCCAGTTTTTCCGCCATCACGCGGCCCGGGAAATCAATCAGCCCCATAATCGCCAGCGAACTGACCGATTTACCGGAGCCGGACTCGCCCACGATGCCGACCACTTCGCCCTGGCTTACGCTATAGCTTACGCGGTCTACGGCGCGGAATTCGGAGCCAACGTCGCCGAAATGCACCGATAACTTATCTACATTTAATAACGCCATCTCGAGCCTCTTACTGCTTCAGTTTGGGGTCGAGCGCATCACGCAGGCCGTCACCCATCAGGTTAAATGCCAGCACCGTCAGCAGGATCGCAAGACCCGGGAAGGTCACGACCCACCAGGCACTTTGTGCGAACTGCAACACGTCGGAGAGCATGGTGCCCCACTCCGGCGTTGGCGGCTGCGCACCCATGCCAAGGAAGCCAAGGGCGGCCATATCGAGAATGGCGTTGGAAAAACCAAGCGACGCCTGAACAATCAGCGGCGCAAGGCAGTTAGGGAAAATATTGACGAACATCTGGCGCATCGCGCCTGCACCGGCCACGCGGGAAGCAGTGACGTAATCGCGATTCACTTCCACCAGCACCGCTGCGCGCGTCAGACGCACATAGTGCGGCAGGGCCACGAAGGTGAGCGCCAGCGAGGCGTTAACTATCGACGGGCCAAAAATAGCCACCAGCACCAGCGCCAGCAGCAGGCTCGGCAGCGCCAGCATGATATCGACGATACGCATAATGATATTGTCGATAACGCCGCCGAAATAACCGGCGACCAGACCGAGGATAATCCCGGCGATCAGCGACAACACCACCACTAAACAGCCGACCAGCAGCGACAAACGTGCGCCGAACATCAGGCGAGACAGCGTATCGCGGCCAACGTCATCGGTACCGAGGATGTGCGACCAGGTGCCGCCATCCTGCCAGACCGGCGGCGCAAGCAGCGCATCGCGGAACTGATCCGCCGGGTTGTGCGGGGCCAGGACGTTAGCGAACACGGCGATGATCAGCATGATCACCACATAAACCAGCCCGACGACCGCGCCTTTGTTGCGTTTGAAATAGTGCCAGAACTCCTGCAGCGGGGTCATCGGCACCGGTGCGGAGACAACTTTATTTTCAGTGACTTGTGACATGATGGCCCCTTACTTCTTATGCCGAATACGCGGGTTCACCACGCCGTAAAGCAGGTCGACCAGCAGGTTGACGAGGATAATCATCGTCGCGACCAGCAGTACCCCGCCCTGCACCACCGGATAGTCACGGCGTTGCAGTGCATCTATCAACCAGCGCCCCAGACCCGGCCAGGAGAAGATGGTTTCCGTCAGGATCGCGCCCGCCAGCAGTGTGCCGACCTGCAAGCCGATCACCGTCACCACCGGCAGCATGGCGTTGCGCAGGGCATGAACGATGATCACGCGCATACGGGTCAGCCCCTTCGCGCGCGCGGTGCGGATATAGTCTTCACCGAGCACTTCCAGCATCGACGAGCGCGTCATACGCACTATCACCGCCAGCGGAATAGTACCGAGCACGATGGCGGGCAGAATCATGTGCGCAACGGCATCGATGAAGTTTCCGTCCTCGCCCCAGATGGCGGTATCAATCAGCATAAAGCCGGTCAATGGATTGCTGTCGTCGAGGAACACCATATCGCTGACGCGTCCGGAAACCGGGGTCAGGTTCAGTTGTACCGAAACCAGCATAATCAGCATCATGCCCCACCAGAAGATAGGCATGGAGTAACCGGTCAGCGCGAGGCTCACGGCGGTGTGATCGAAGATGGAGCCGCGCTTCACAGCGGCCATTACGCCCACCGGAATGCCTACGGCCACCGCGAAAATCATGGCGCAGATGCCGAGTTCCAGCGTCGCTTTAAAACGCGGTACGAACTCGTCCCACACCGGAAGACGGCTTTTCAGCGAAATACCTAAGTCACCATGCAGCACGCCCCACACATAGTTGACGTATTGCTCCCACAGCGGCTTATCGAGACCAAGCTCGGCCAGCAGCTGGGCGTGACGCTCAGGAGAGATACCACGCTCACCCGCCATGATCATTACCGGGTCGCCGGGGATCATATGGACAAAGGCAAAGGTGAGAAGGGTGATACCGATAAACGTTGGGATAACCAGCCCCAAACGTCGGAGAATGAACTGCAACATAACCCGGATTCTCAGTAGTGACGCTACGCCTGGCGACGGCGCGTCTGTATTGCTCACAAATGTAAATTCCCCCTCCCCAGAGGGGAGAGGGAAAAGGCACCGTGCTTATTATTCAACAGACACGTTTTCGAAGTGGTGTTTACCTAACGGATCAACCACATAGCCTTTGACTTCTTTACGCACTGGCTCGTAAACGGTGGAGTGAGCGACGATCAGCGCCGGAGCCTGGTCATGCATCACAACCTGAGCCTGTTTGTACAGTTCAACACGCTTGTTGTGGTCGTCGGTGGCGCGCGCCGGTTGAATCAGATCTTCAAACGGCTTGTAGCACCAGCGAGAGTAGTTGGAACCGTCTTTAGCCGCTGCGCAGCTGAACAGGGTCGCGAAGAAGTTATCCGGATCCCCGTTATCGCCGGTCCAGCCCATCATTACCGCCTGGTGTTCGCCCGCTTTCGCGCGCTTCAGGTATTCACCCCACTCATAGGTAACGATTTTGGCTTGTACGCCCACTTTCGCCCAGTCAGCCTGAATCATCTCGGCCATACGGCGAGCGTTCGGGTTGTACGGACGCTGTACCGGCATTGCCCACAGCTCAACGGTAAAGCCTTTATCCTGGCCGGCTTCTTTCAGCAGCTGTTTCGCCTTCTCAGGATCGTAGGTGTAGTCTTTAACGTCGTCGTTATAGCCCCACATGGTCGGCGGGATCAGGTTTTTCGCCGCAACACCCGCGCCCTGGTAAACCGCTTTGATGATCGCTTCTTTGTTCACCGCGTAAGTCAGCGCCTGACGCACTTTCACGTCATCAAACGGTTTCTTCTCGGTGTTGAAGGACATATAACCGACGTTCAGGCCAGCCTGTTCCATCAGGTTAATGTTTTTGTCCTGCTTCATACGTGCGATGTCAGCCGGGTTCGGGTACGGCATAACCTGGCACTCGTTTTTCTGCAGTTTGGCATAACGTACTGACGCGTCAGGCGTAATGGAGAAGACCAGGCGATCGATTTTCGGCTTGGTGCCCCAGAAACCTTCAAACGCTTTGTACAGAATGCGGGAGTCTTTTTGGTATTGCAGCAGCTGGAACGGACCAGTACCGATCGGATCCAGGTCAACTTTCTCCGGGGTGCCCGCTTTCAGCATGTTGTCTGCATACTCTTTGGACAGAATGGACGCGAAGTCCATCGCCAGGTCAGCCAGGAACGGTGATTCCGGGCGAGTCAGCACGAACTGAACGGTGTTGTCGTCAACTTTCTTCACTTCGCTAATCAGGTCCGGCAGACCCATGCCTTCAAAGTATTCGTAGCTGCCGCCAGAAACTTTGTGGTACGGGTTCTGATCGTTTTTCTGACGATCGAAGGAGAAGACGACATCATCGGCGTTGAATTCACGCGTCGGTTTGAAATCTTTGTTGTCCTGCCACTTCACGCCTTTACGCAGGTGGAAAGTGTAGGTTTTGCCATCGGCGCTGATATCCCACTTCTCAGCCAGACCCGGAATCACTTCCGTGGTGCCAGTTTTGAATTCTACCAGGCGGTTATAGATTGGCACGGAGCTGGCATCGTAAGTGGTACCAGAGGTGAAAAGCTGTGGGTTAAAGCCTTCAGGCGAGCCTTCAGAACAATAAACCAGGGTTTTAGCCTGCACGCTAGCCGCGACGGTCATTGCCACCAGGCTAAGACCGAGCTTCAGCATCCCTGACTTCTTCAAGGAAATACTCATTGATTCTGCTCCAATGTGATATGTGTTGTTACCCATGCAGTGGGTATATCCGACAGCCCTTTATTAGATTTTTACCCGGTCTGGTCGGTTGTGCCCGAAGGCGTTATGAGAGATGGGGATTCCTTTCACAAGGTTGACTGAGTTGCAGTGCAGATTCTCCTTGAAATGCCCCTCACGCCCTACAATCTGTCAACAGAATGTCAAAACGTCAATACAGGTAACCGGGATTTACAACGACGGTGAGAATCGGTAAACAAAGTTAAAAAAAACTTCAGACGCCTGTTTTCAGCAGGGAAATTTGTGCTAGCGGCAAGATGCCAGAATAATGCGCTTATTAATTCTCCGTAATCAGTGATTAACATTCATGCAGATAATGAAAAAATTCTTGCGAAATGCTGAATATCTGAGCGATTAATGCCGCGAACGTTAAAACGCACAGGTGAAAATGCTGCCTCTATCCATAAGCAACGCGAAAAAAGATTCAAACATATATAAAAAAATACAATGGAATATCGCACAAAATAGTGAACTGGCAGCGGGAAATGGGGATAAGGGAGATTTCGGCAAATTTGCCGCTTTGCATTCTGCCAGGTATTACTGCGTTAAGCAGGCTTATACATCGCCGTGGCGAAACCACACGTTGGCACAGGAGGAGGAGTTTCGTTCATCAGGCGTTAGGCAGACACATCATCTCTGATGACTCGCCACTGCGTGGCTCATCCTGCGGGCCATTGCTGAAGCAACGTTCTCTCGCTACGCCCGGGTCGAACCTCTGCCCCCGCAGGCTCTCATCCTCTTTCAGGTGCAGAAAGCAAAAAACCCAACCTTGTGGTTGGGTTTTTCTGAATTTGGTCGGTGATAGAGGATGACTCGCCACTGCGTGGCTCACCCTGCGGGCCGTTGCTGAAGCAACGTTCTCTCGCTACGCCCGGGTCGAACCTCTGCCCCCGCAGGTTCTCATCCTCTTTCGGGTGCAGAAAGCAAAAAACCCAACCTTACGGTTGGGTTTTTCTGAATTTGGTCGGTGATAGAGGATTCGAACCTCCGACCCCTTCGTCCCGAACGAAGTGCGCTACCAGGCTGCGCCAATCACCGAATGCGGGGCGCATCTTACTGCCGCCGACATGCCCCGTCAATCCCTTCGTGTAAAAAAGCTAACTGACTGGTGATAAAGCCAGCAAGCGGCTTATTTCGCCGTCTGCGACGGCAAATGGCACCAGTTGTTGTTCTCATTAATCCCGCCGTTCGGCGAGGTATAACCCAGGCATCCCATGATGGTGTCGTACAGCTCAACATGGCGGCGCGGCGTTTTAAATGCCGCCTGCTGCTTGAGCTGCGCGAACATCTGCGCCTTCTGCGGGTCCTGCAAATATTTGTCCGACATCCAGACCATCATCGGCACGCGGAATTGCTCCGGCGGTGCCATTTTGCGCGGTGTGCCGTGCAGATGCTCTTTCTCATTGATTGACTCACCATGATCGGCGGCATAGAACACAATCGCTTTGCGATCGCGCACCTTATCAATCACCGTATCGATAAAGTGATCAACATATGTCACCGAATTATCGAAGGAGTTAATCAGCTCTTCCTTACTGCACTTATCATCCACGCTCACACACTCTGGCGTCCATTTCGCAAAATTGCGCGGATAGCGCTGCGTATAGTTAAAGTGCGAGCCTTTGGTATGCATAATAATCAATCGTTTACCGCGAGTACCTTTATCCAGCGAGGCCTGCAGTTCATTAATCAGCAGCATATCATCGACGTTTTTGCCACGGTTGCGCGGCTCGGCGCCAATCTGCTCGCGGTACGCAATGTTGTCGGCCATGGTGTTGCTGTAGAACCACATCTCGCTCTGCATAGCGTATAAATCGCTGGAAAAACCGAGCTGTTTCAGTACCGCGAAGACGTTTTGCTCTTTCAGCGTGCGCTGCGGGTTATCATCCGCCCCGCCCTCACGCACAAACATACAGCGCAGGGAGAGTTTGGTCGCGGTATCACAGGAGTAACCACGGAACGCCACCAGGTTTTTCTCCTGCGCCAGTTTCGGCGTGGTATCGCGGGAGTAGCCCAGCATCCCCATATGATCCCAGCGCGTGGTCTCGCCGATGATAAACACCACCATGGTGTCGTCGATATCTTTCGGCGCGACATAAGTAAATTTTTTCGCCGGGTTGATCAGCGATTTGTAGTCGGAAGATTCATCTACCTGGGCCCAGGCATACAAGCCCAGCGCTGAAAGCCAGTTCGATGGCAGATAAGAGTTTGCCACCACGCCGCCATAGCTTGGCATATCGACACCGGACGTCCGCTCCGCGTTTTTCTGCTGCAAGTCGAGCAGACGAATCGGTCCCCAGACCATTAAACCAGCCAGCAGCACGATGCTCACGCTGCGAATGCGCGCGCCCGGTGTGCTCAACTGGCGCAGCAACGTGTCGCGACAGCGGTTACTCCAGATGGAAAGCAACGGCAGTGCGCTGACCAGCACCACCCATGCGATGAGCTGCCAGCCCACCACCTCTTTGGAGAGATCAATATCCGTGGTCATCACCGAGGCGATAATGCCGTAACCGATCACCACGTTAAGAAACGTCATGTAATAGCTGGCGGCAGCGGAGAAAATAACCACCAGCGAGGCCAGCACACGCCAGACCCGGCGACCCAGCAGCGACAAAAGGCGTAGCAGAAAGAAGGTGACCAGCACCGTACCAATGAGTTCAACAACCGCCGAGATCCCTTTCAAAACGGTGAACGCTTGTGCATAACCATCAAAGCGACGGTAGAACACAGCGCAATTCATAAACAGACCGATATATATCGCCAGCAGGAAGCTGAGCTTCTGCTGCGTCATCGCTTTGATATAAGTCATGCAAGCAACTCTGAAGAAAGAAAAAAGCACCTGGCGAGCGTTATTCGCTAACGTCCGCAGGGTGATAAAACGCGAAGGAAGTTTTCCTGGAAACTTCAAAAGCGCGCTAAGTAGACCATAGCGGCGCGGAAAAGTGTCATGAGGACGTGCTAACCGGCCATATCTTTACAAAAAAATATGGCCGGGGTCAGAAAACCGTAACAGAAATGGGCTATCAGGAGGTGATCACGTTCAGCTTCACATCAATATTGCCCCGGGTCGCATTCGAATACGGACAAACGATGTGTGCTTTCTGTACCAGCGCTTCCGCTTCCTGGTGATCCATGCCCGGCAGGTGAATATCCAGCTGCGCTTCAATACCAAAACCGGTCGGCAATGGGCCAATGCCTACCTGTCCTTCAATATAAGCTTCCTGCGGCACTTTCTTCTTCTCTACCGACGCAACATGTTTCAGCGCCCCCAGGAAACAGGCGGAGTAACCTGCGGCAAAAAGCTGCTCCGGGTTGGTCACTTCACCGCCCGCGCCGCCCATCTCTTTCGGCACGCCCAGCTTCACATCCAGCACGCCATCAGAGGAGGTTGCACGACCATCGCGGCCCCCGGTTGCTTTCGCTTTCGCACGATAAACCACTTTTTCTAAAGACATTTGAGACTCCTTTAGTAGGTAGAACCTGACCAATAAGGATAGTCGCTCTGGCGGGAGTGTGCGGCAGATACAGAAAAACCGCCGACATTGCGGCGGTTTCTGCACTGTTTTACCTTCAGGCGTGCGCTTCTTTGTAAACGCGGCGTTGCGGCTGGCGAATAGTGGTAGAGAGTGCCAGAGAAACAATCAGCAGGGCGAAGATGACGCAGAAGGTGACATAGAAGCCGCCAAACAGCGAAGCAATAATCGACCCGCAGATACTGCCGATACCGAAGCCCAGATAAATCACACCGTAGTTTTTCGCCAGATTGTTCAGGCCGAAGAACTCGCTCACCAGCGACGGGAACACGGTGAGATTACCGCCAAAGTTAAACGCTACGCAGGCGATAGCGGCGAAAAAGGTCATGGCGTTCAGCGGTGCGAACAGCAGCGCCGCCATACCGACCAGAGAAATCACCTGGCCCAGCGTAATCACACGGATGCGGGAAATTTTGTCAGACAGCACGCCCAGCACCAGACGTCCACTGAGGTTAGCGATGGCAATAACGGTCACCGCACTTGCTGCTGTCAGCGAGTCTAAATGCACCATGCCCTGCGCGATATCTTTCGCCACACCAATCACATACAGGCCGCTCATGCAGGAGGTCAGGAACATCACCGCCAGCATCCAGTACTGCGGTTTACGCATGGATTGCGCCAGCGTGAAGTCGTTTTCTACTACGCCGTTTGCAGTGGAGACTTTTTGCAGCGGCGCATCGGTCATCAGCATCGCGCCAAAAACGATCATCACCAGTACAATCGCGCCCCAGATCATAAATGTGCTTTCCAGGCCGACGCTGGCTAACAGCTGGCTGTCGATAAATTTAAAACCCAGGCTGCCAAGGCCGTAAGAACCGATGGAGAAGGCGGAGATCAGCCCTTTGCGCTCCGGGAACCACTTCACGCAGTTGGAAAGCGTCAGCAAGTAACCTGCGCCATCCGCCACACCGACCAACACACCGGCGCTCAGCCACAGCATCAGCAGGTTGCTGGAGTGCGCGGTAAGGAAGAAACCCAACCCCAGCAGCAGGCCGGAAGCGATAGTGACGCGTTTTACGCCAAAACGTTCCTGTAATTTCCCGGCGACAGAAGAAGAGAGCGCCAGGCCAAGGCTCAGCAGACCAAACGAGAAAGCCACTTGGCTTACCGGCTCGCCCAGTTTTTCCGAAAGCGAGCTATTAAACAGACTCCAGGTATAAACGGACCCTAAGGCAAACTGCGTAATAATGGTGCCGACCAGTGTCAGCCAGCGAGTGTGATGAGCAGATGGTGTATTCATGGCAGTTGTCCTGCAAAAAAAGAGAAGGAATTCACTGCCGACAACAATAACGAAGCGCATTTCACGCCTGGCTAAAAAAGGCATGAAATGCGCGTCAGAAGGAATGAAATGCACGTAAGCGGGAATGAATGGCACGGGCATCACTTCACGCGCCGAAACCTGAATGTGAGTTAGTACATACTATCGTGATAAAACGCGCGGTGATTGTTTCTTAAGTGTAAAAAGTTTGTTTTAAATAGCAATCAGAACCGCGCGCTTACGCCCATACTGTAGAGATAATTTTGCCCAAAGGTGGCATTTTCCGACTGCGACATTGCCGCGTAAGCCGCCAGATGTGGATTCAGCAGCATGTCCGCGCCGAGTGTGACATCCATCCAGTTGCCGTATTGGTTGGCGGCGGTTAAGCGGTAAAGACCAGACTGGCTCTTCCAGACATTTTCGCCAAATTGCTGGTTGAAACTGATTTGCGCCCACGGGCGAAGATCGCCAAAGCGGCTATCCACGCGCCAGCCAAGCGAGCTTACGCTGGCGTGCCACAGCGGATCGCTGTACTGCATGGTGGTCGCGCTGTCGCCAAATTCGTTATACATTGAGGTCATTGAGCCATCGTAATGCCACACCGCAACCGGGCCGGTGGTCACGCTGCTCGCCAGCGGAATATTCAGGCCAATGCTCATGGTGCTGATGGAATCCAGCGGGGTTTCATCGGGCAGATTAAACGCCACGCCGGGCAAGTTTTGCGTCGAGCGGATGCGCTCTTCAAGAATGTCGTTATAACGCGGCTGCCGATCGCTATCCCAGGTGTAGCGTTCGGCGGTCACATTCAGTTTGTCGCTGCCACTGTATTCTTGTTGCCAGGCCGCTGCCGTCTGGCAAAAAAGCAGACAAGCAGGCAGCAGCACCAGCGAAAGGCCACTGCGGTTTATTTTCATCAAGTTGCGACTCCAGAGAAGAGCCGAATTCGGCGTAATTGTTATCGTTGTTTGTTAGGGTCAAGACCCTTTAATAAATATTGTCTTTCTGGGGTGTGCGTCAAGACAGGCAGAGGTTTATTTTACATATCACAGACGGAGTAAGGATATGCAGCGTTGTGGTTGGGTTACTCAGGATCCGCTTTATCTCGCCTACCATGATACCGAGTGGGGTGTGGCGCAAAAGGACGGTAAAAAGCTGTTCGAGATGATCTGCCTCGAGGGGCAACAAGCGGGGTTATCGTGGATTACCGTTTTGAAAAAAAGGGAAAACTACCGCAAAGCTTTCCATCAATTTGAGCCTGAAAGCGTCGCCGCAATGACCGCCGAAGAGGTAGAAATGTTGCTGCAAGACGCCGGCATTATTCGTCATCGCGGCAAGATTGAAGCAATCATCGGCAACGCCCGCGCCTATCTGGCGATGGCGCAAAACGGCGAGCCATTTTCGGAATTTGTCTGGGGTTTTGTTGATAACACCCCGCAACTCACCCAGGCCGCCACGCTGGCGGAAATCCCCACCTCCACTCCGGCGTCAGATGCGTTATCAAAAGCGCTGAAAAAACGCGGCTTCAAATTTGTCGGCACCACCATTTGTTACTCATTTATGCAGGCGTGTGGGCTGGTCAACGACCATATTACCGGCTGTTTCTGTCATCCCGGAGGAAAGCATGATCCGCGCGTGGCGTAGCAAGGATCTGTCGCCGTTGCTCGCGCTGTGGATGGAGAGCACAAGCTTTGCCCATCCGTTTATTGATGTGCGCTACTGGCAGGACAGCGAAGCGCTGGTGCGCGATGCCTATTTGCCGGTGGCAAAAACCTGGGTCTGGGAAGAGAACGGCGAGTTACAAGGCTTTATCAGTGTGATGGACGCGCAGTTTATCGGGGCGCTGTTTGTGCGCCCCGCCGCGATTGGCCGTGGCATTGGCAAAGCGCTGATGGATCACGCCAAACAGCGCTTTAACTGGCTAAGCCTCGAGGTGTATCAGAAAAACGAGCGGGCAGTGAATTTCTATCATGCCCAGGGCTTTCGTATCGAAGATAGCGCCTGGCAGGAGGAAACCCGCCACCCGACGTGGATCATGAACTGGCAGGCGGATTAAACGCCGTCAGCGTAAGCGCCGGCCCCTGATATTTCTCTACCCACGCCAGCGCCGTATTCCCGGCGCAGCCATTGCCCAGCCGTGAGCTGGGCAGATCTTTGGTGAGCACATTCACCGCGCCGTTTTTACAGATGCCGCCCGCCGCAGGGTCAAGATCCGGCCACGCACCTTCGTGAATGCAAATCACGCCAGGTTTAATCCCATCGGTTACCACCGCGCCCGCCAGTACCTGCCCACGTTGGTTCCACACGCGTACCACATCCCCCGCAACAATCCCGCGCGCTTTCGCATCCGCAGGATGCAGCGTAACAGGCTCGCGACCAGCAACAGCATACATTTCCCGCAGGCGGGAATAGTTAAGCTGGCTGTGCAGGCGATGCGCCGGATGCGCGGAAAGCACCTGTAATTGCTGCGGTTGTGCGTTACCGTGCCATTCATCCGGCTCCAGCCACATTGGATGCGGCGGGCAATCGGCATAACCGAAGCTGTTAATCCGCTCGGAGAAAATTTCGATTTTTCCGCTCGGCGTTTTCAACGGGTTGGCTTGCGGATCGCGGCGAAAATCCGCAAAGCGAACGAAGCGCGCATTCTGCTCGCTCTCCGGCATTTCAATAAGCTGGTTCGCCTGCCAGAACTCGGCGAACGGCGGCAGCGTCACCTGCTGGCTGGCACCGCGCTCGGCAGCAATGTTGTAGAACGTCTCCAGCCATTGCAGGTCGTTTTTGCCTTCGGTAAAACGCTCGCGGCCGCCCGCTTCCCAGCGTTCGCTCAGCTCGGCAAACACCTCCCAGTCATCGCGTGCTTCATATTGCGGCGCGACGACCTGCTTCATCGGCACCAGATGCTGGTTGCTGTAATCACCGGTCATCGTCAGATCGTTACGTTCAAACGAGGTGGTCGCCGGCAACACGATATCCGCGTGTTTCGCCGCCGCCGTCCAGAAGCATTCAGAAATTACCACCAGCTCCGGTTTTTGCCAGGCGCGAATCAGCCGGTTGGTATCCTGGTGATGGGTAAAGTTCGCACCGCCCGCCCACCAGACAAAGCGAATATCCGGGAAGTGGCGATCCATACCGTTGTGCTGATACGGCGCGCCGGGGGTTTCCAGCGCTTCGACAATGCGCGCAACGGGGATTTTATCCACCGCGTCAATGCCATCTTTCACCGTGCCCTGCATTGAGGCCAGCACCGCCGCGCGGCGCGTTGGGTTGCCGCCATTGGCGAAATGGTAAGAGAGACCAAAACCGCCACCGGGCGTACCGATTTGCCCCAGCATCGCCGCCAGCGTCACCAGCATCCAGTGTTTTTGCTCGCCGAACTGCTGGCGCTGCATTCCCCAGCCGGACATCAGCATGGTGGTGTTTTCGTGGAAAAGTGCCGCCAGTTCGCGAATTTTGTCGGCAGTAACGCCACAAATCTCTGCGGCCCACTCGGCGGTTTTTGCCACGCCGTCACGCTCGCCGGTCAGGTAGGTAGCGAACGTGTCATAACCGACAGTGTAGCGGGAGAGGAAATCCGCATCCTGCCAGCCATTTTCCACCAGCGTATGCGCAATACCGAGCATCAGCGCGACATCGGTTCCCATGTGTGGCGCAATCCACTCCATGCTGTCGCCAAAGAAATCAACGGTTTCCGAACGCATCGGATCGATGCAGATCACCCGCTTACCGCTTTTGCGCAGCGCATCGAAATAGGGAATGCCCTGCTCGTCGGTAGCGTTCCAGGCTATTTTCAGCGTGTTAAGCGGGTTCGCGCTCCACAGCACCACCACTTCGCTGTGTTCGAGGATAAGCGGCCAACTGGTTTGCTGCTGATACACTTCGTTGCCGCCGACGACATGCGGCATGATCGCCTGCGCCGCACCAGTAGAGTAATCGCCCAGATGCCCGGTATACCCTCCGGCAAGACTCATATAGCGTTGTAACAAGGTCGCCGCTTTGTGCAGCACGCCGTTGGAGCGCCAGCCATAAGAACCGGCGAAAATCGACGAGGGACCGTAAGTTTTACGGATGCGCTGGTGCTGCTGATGAATCAGCGTCAGCGCTTCATCCCAGCTAACGCGCACAAACTCATCCTGGCCGCGCACACCCTGCGGGCTGGAAGGTGAAGCGAGAAACCCTTTACGCACCATCGGGTAGCGCACGCGCGTTGGGCTGTGGACCTGATCCCGCACAACAGTTTGCAGTGAGTTGGGGTGACGCGTCGGCAGCGCGCCGCGCGAAGCGAGCACCTTTTCGCCATCGGTGTCGACCAGCATCGGCCCCCAGTGGGCAGCCGTGAGAACAGTTTTGATTGCAGAGTTTGCCAACGCGTGCTCCTGGATAGGTTGCAGGTGGTGTCGATTTTGTTTTGCGCTCTATCATCCACAGCAGCAGCGCGATAGCAAAGAATTAAACGTCATTACGCTCACACTGCGGGTGATAAGCCTCGCTTAGTGCTTGATTGCGCGCTATTTCGCGCTAAGGTGTGGGCAACCATTCACGGTGAGGGAAGCAACCATGGCGAAAACGGCGCGGCCAACAATCAGCGATGTCGCGAAAGCGGCAAAAACGGGAAAAACCAGTATTTCACGCTACCTGAATGGTGAAAAACATCTGCTTTCCGCCGCGCTGCTGGCACGTATTGAGCAGGCGGTTGCCGATCTCGACTACCGCCCAAGCCTGATGGCGCGCGGGTTAAAGCGCGGTCGTACCCGCCTGATTGGCCTGATCATTGCTGACATCACCAACCCCTATTCGGTGCATGTGCTGAGCGGCATTGAAGCTGCCTGTCGCGAAAAAGGGTTCACACCGTTGATGTGTAACACCAACAATGAAGTCGATCAGGAGCTGCATTACCTCGACCTGCTGCGCAGTTACCAGGTGGAGGGCATTGTGGTTAACGCTGTAGGGATGCGTGAAGAGGGGCTAAACCGGCTGCAACAATCCTCGCTGCCGATGGTGCTGATTGACCGCAAAATCCCCGATTTCGCCTGCGATGTGGTTGGGCTGGACAACACCCAGGCTGCCACCACCGCCACCGAGCACCTGATTGAACAGGGCTTCGAAGCGCTGTTGTTCCTGAGTGAACCGCTGGGCTCGGTGAATACCCGCCGCGAACGGCTGGCCGCGTTTCGCGCAACGCTTGCCCGTTACCCCGGCATGGTGGCGGAAAACGCCGAAATTGTGCTGCATGAAGCCGCGCAGCTCGATAATACCCTGCGCCAGTTCCATGCCAGCCACCGGGGAATGCGCAAAGCTGTTATCTCCGCCAACGGCGCGCTCACCCTGCAAGTGGCGCGTTCACTAAAACGTATCGGTCTGAACTGGGGCAGCGACATTGGTCTGCTCGGTTTCGATGAGCTGGAGTGGGCGGAGCTGGCAGGCGTTGGCATTACCACCCTCAAACAACCAACCTGGCAAATTGGCTTTGCCGCCGTCGAGCAAGTCGTGCGGCGCATTGAAGGCCACAGCGACACGGTTCGCGAGCACGTTTTTTCCGGCGAACTGATCGTGCGCGGTTCTACAGCGCGTTAAATAACCTTCGTGATGACGATCATAATTCCGGCACAGTGCACTTTTCTTTGGAACCGGTTCCATCTAGCGTTAAAGACATACGAAAGCGAGAAAGTCGCCCGGGAGTCGGACAATGCAGAGAAAAATTATCGTCGTCACCGCCGCTTACGGCCACACGCACATCGAGGCGCTGGGCGGGCAAATTGCCCTGCTGCCGATTATTGCCGAAGCCGGAGCCGACGGCGTTGAGATTCGCCGCGAGCTGTTAAGCGAAGAGGCGTTAACCCATCTGGCCTCGCTGGCCTTCGCCATCGACCTGCACAACCTGCAAGTCTGTTATTCCGCGCCGGAAGCGCTGTTCGAAGCGGATGGCGCACTGAACCCGCGCTTACCGGCCCTGCTGGCAGAAGCGCAGACGCTGAAAGCCCAGTGGTTAAAAGTCTCGCTCGGCCACTTTCGCCATCACGCTACGCTGGAAACGCTGCGCGACTGGCTGGCGACCAGCCCGGTGCCGCTGGTGGTGGAAAACGACCAGACCGCCTGCGGCAAGCTCGCGCCGATGCTGCGCTTTAAAGCCGCCTGTCATACGTTGGCGCTGCCGGTGAGTTTAACCTTCGATACCGGTAACTGGCTGTGGGTTGGTGAAACACCTGAAAACGCCGCACGCCAGCTTGCGCCTGCGGTCAGTTATATCCATGTCAAAGCCGCTGTGACCCATGGCGACAGTTTCCGCGCCGTACCGCCGGACACTGCCGATGCCCGCTGGCTGGCGCTGCTGAATAACTTACCGGCCGATGCGCCGCGCGGTATCGAATTCCCGCTTGAGGGCGAGGATCTGACCGCCGTTACCCGTCATTACGTTAATTTGTTACGCGAGGAGTCCCATCATGCATAAACCGCTGGATGTCATCACGATTGGCGAAGCGATGGCGATGTTTGTCGCCAGCGAAACCGGCGATCTGGCCGATGCCGGGCAGTTTATCAAGCGGGCGGCAGGCGCGGAGCTGAATGTCGCCACCGGGCTGGCGCGCCTGGGTTTGCAGGTCTGTTGGGTAAGCCGCGTCGGCGATGACAGCTTCGGGCGCTTTATCCTCAATACGCTGCGTAAAGAAAATATCAGTACCGCTGGCGTGACGCTCGACGGGCGTTATGCCACCGGCTTTCAACTGAAATCTAAAGCCGAAAATGGAACCGATCCCATCGTGGAATATTTCCGTAAAGGCTCGGCGGCCAGCCACCTCTCGACAGACGATTTTCACGCGGCGCTGTTTAACGAAGCCCGCCATTTACACCTCAGCGGTGTGGCGGCGGCGCTGTCCGCCTCCTCTTACGCACTGCTGGAACATGCTGCACAAAGCATGAAAGCGCAGGGCAAAACCATTTCATTTGACCCTAATCTGCGACCGGTGCTGTGGAAAAGCGAAGCTGAGATGGTGGAAAAGCTCAACCGCCTCGCCTTCCAGGCCGACTGGGTTCTGCCAGGGTTGAAGGAGGGGATGATTCTGACGGGCGAAAACACGCCGCAAGGGATCGCCGATTTCTATCTGCAACGCGGCGTCAAAGCGGTGGTGATCAAAACCGGTGCCGATGGCGCGTGGTTTAAAACCGCCAGCGGAGAACAGGGCGCCGTTGCGCCAGTAAAAGTGGAGAACGTCGTCGATACGGTCGGTGCCGGGGACGGCTTCGCCGTGGGTGTAATAAGCGCCCTGCTGGAAGGCAAAACCTTGCCCGAAGCGGTACGCCGCGGTAACGCCATTGGCGCGCTGGCTATCCAGGTGCCGGGCGACAGCGAAGGATTGCCAACCCGTGCGGAACTGGGCGCGCTGTAACGCACCCTGCCGCCAAAACATGATTCACCGCTCTGTACCCTACAAACAGGCGGTTACCACCTCAACCACAGAGGCAACCTTATGAACGCTACAAATTCAACAAAACGCTGGCTGTATATCATGCCGATCGTGTTCATTACCTACAGCCTGGCCTATCTCGATCGCGCCAACTTTAGCTTTGCTTCCGCTGCCGGGATTAACGACGATTTAGGCATCACCAAAGGCGTCTCCTCGCTGTTAGGCGCGCTGTTCTTTCTTGGCTACTTCTTTTTCCAGATCCCGGGTGCGGTGTACGCCGAACGCCGCAGCGTGCGCAAGCTGATCTTTATCTGCCTGATCCTGTGGGGCGGGTGTGCATCGTTAACCGGCATGGTGAGTAATATCCCGATGCTGGCCGCCATCCGCTTTATCCTCGGCGTGGTGGAAGCCGCCGTGATGCCCGCGATGCTTATCTATATCAGCAACTGGTTCACCAAGTCCGAACGTTCACGCGCGAACACGTTCCTGATCCTCGGTAATCCGGTGACCGTGTTGTGGATGTCGGTGGTGTCCGGTTATTTAATCCAGTCCTTCGGCTGGCGCGAAATGTTCATTATCGAAGGTATTCCGGCGGTGATTTGGGCGTTCTGCTGGTGGGTGCTGGTAAAAGATAAACCCGCGCAGGTGAACTGGCTGTCGAACAGTGAGAAAACCGCACTGCAAACCCAGCTTGATAAAGAACAACAGGGCATTAAAGCGGTGCGCAACTACAGCGAAGCCTTCCGCTCACGCAATGTGGTACTGCTGTGCCTGCAATATTTCGCCTGGAGTATTGGCGTCTATGGTTTTGTCCTGTGGCTGCCATCGATTATTCGCAGCGGTGGTGAAAACCTGGGCATGGTGGAAGTCGGCTGGCTCTCCGCCGTGCCTTACCTGGCGGCGACGCTGGCGATGATCCTCGCCTCGTGGGCATCCGACAAGCTGCAAAACCGCAAACTGTTCGTCTGGCCGCTGCTGCTGATTGGCGCGTTTGCCTTTATCGGCTCGTGGGCGGTTGGCGCGAACCACTTCTGGGTCTCTTATTCACTGCTGGTGGTTGCTGGCGCGGCGATGTACGCCCCTTATGGGCCTTTCTTCGCCATTATTCCTGAAATGCTGCCGCGCAATGTCGCCGGTGGGGCGATGGCGCTCATCAACAGTATGGGCGCGCTGGGCTCCTTCTGCGGCTCCTGGGTGGTGGGTTATCTCAACGGCGCCACCGGCAGCCCGTCCGCATCGTACATTTTTATGGGGGTGGCGCTTTTCGCCTCCGTATGGCTTACTTTAATTGTTAAGCCTGCTAACAATAAGCAGATTCCGGCAGGCGCACCATCACAAGGGAGAACCGCATGAAGCCATCCATCATCCTGTACAAAGCCTTGCCCGATGATTTGCTGCAACGTCTGGAAACGCATTTCACCGTGACCCGCGTGGCGAACCTGAAACCGGAAACGGTGGCGCAACACGCTGAAGCCTTCGCCAGCGCGCAAGGGTTGCTGGGTTCCAGCGAAAAAGTGGACAGCGAACTGCTGGAGAAAATGCCGCAGCTACGCGCCACGTCGACGGTCTCGGTAGGCTATGACAACTTTGATGTGGATGCGCTAAACGCACGCAAAATTCTGCTGATGCACACCCCGACCGTGCTGACGGAAACGGTCGCCGATACCATCATGGCGCTGGTGCTGAGCAGCGCGCGCCGCGTGGTGGAAGTGGCTGAGCGGGTGAAAGTGGGCGAATGGACATCCGGCATTGGCCCAGACTGGTTTGGTGTTGATGTGCACCATAAAACGCTGGGTATTATTGGCATGGGGCGCATCGGGCTTGCGCTGGCACAGCGCGCGCACTTCGGTTTCGGCATGCCGATCCTCTACAACGCGCGTCGCCACCACACCGAGGCGGAAGAGCGTTTCCAGGCCCGCTATTGCGATTTAGACACGCTGCTGAAAGAGTCCGATTTCGTCTGCCTGGTGCTGCCGCTGACGGACGAGACGCATCATCTGATTGGCAAGAAGCAGTTCGAGATGATGAAAAAATCGGCCATCTTTATTAATGCCGGGCGCGGCCCGGTAGTTGATGAAGCGGTGCTGATCGACGCGCTGAAAAACGGCGAGATCCACGCCGCCGGGCTGGATGTCTTTGAGCAAGAGCCACTGCCGGTTGATTCGCCATTGCTGTCGCTGCCCAATGTCGTGGCGCTGCCGCACATCGGTTCTGCAACTCATGAAACGCGCTACAACATGGCGGAGTGTGCGGTAGATAACCTGATCGACGCGCTGAACGGTAAGGTTGAGAAAAACTGCGTTAACCCGCAAGTGGCGCGCTAACGCAAAGCGCAATAAAAAAGAGGCGAACCTGTCGCCTCTTTTTTTTGCCTGCGCCGGATTACTGCTGCGTGGCGGTAACGGCTGCTGTCCAGGCCTGGTTGAACGCCTGATGCTGCGCGGCCAGCGGCGCAATCAGCGCGTTATACTGGCTGGCCTGCTGCGACGTCGGGAACTGAATGCCGTTGGCAACAAAGCTCACCTGTGTGTCCTGTTGAGCAATAAAATCACCCACCTGAACCAGTTGCTGGGTAAATACTTGCGCCGCCGGGATCAGCGGTTGCAAAGCATTTGCCGGATTAGTGACCACTTTGGTAAACACCTGATCGTAAACCGGTTTCAGATCATCAGCCTGCTTTAATGCGGCATGCGACGCATCGGCCTGCATTTTTGCGTTTTGCAGTTGCTGGCTCAGCACGCCCAGCGAACCGTTGGCCTGGCGAAGCGGTTCACGCTGCGTCATATAATCCTGCGGTACGCGGATAGCATTAACGCTGTCCACCACCGGACGCAGACCGGAGTCCATCGCCTGGTTAACCTGCTGGGAATAGCCATAAATCACAGCATAATCAGAGACAAACGGGCCAAACTGTTTCTTCTGATCCGCCGTCAGCGCGGGCAGTCGTTCGCTGCTGCGCATGGCCGTATTTTGCAGGAAATCGATAAACGCCTTGCGCTGATCGCCTTCTTTGTCGAAACACCCACTCAGGCTTACTACCATTAATAACGCCGCAAGAGGCGCGAACCAGCGAGAGCAGGACTTTCCTGTCGCCATTTTGTTACTCCTTTCACCCATAAAAGCGCATACCGGCACACGCGTGCCTGAAGGCTTACAAGAATAGTCCAGGTCTGCTTCGCAAGATACCCCTTCAATGCATTCTTAAACGCGCGAAACCGACCTGGCATGAAATTTTCCGCGAATCGGTACAGATTATTCTTAATCGAAAATTCTGCTGAAGGTTTACAAAAATATACTGAATAAGAGCAGCCTGAGCGTAATCAAGCAATTAAGCGGTAACGGAAAGTCAAAACGTGCATTTCAACAGCATCAAAACGTTTCGACGCATAAATAATCACTGGCGCAACCACCACACCAGGAATTTTCACGACTATTCTTAATGAGCTGTATCACGATCCCGCTGTGTGATTTTACGAGGAGTTCTCGATGGAATATAAAGATCCAGAATTTGAGCTGTTGAGCAGCCTGGAACAAATTGTTTTTAAAAATGACGTAACGCAGCCGGTAACCCTGAGCAAGAAGCAGAATTACTTTAGTGACTTTGAACAATTGCGACGTGGAACCGGGCTTAAAATTGATGACTTCGCTCGTGCCATGGGAGTCTCAGTATCGATGGTGCATGAATGGGAATCACAACGTATAAAACCCACTGCCACCGAGATGAAACTGATGCGTCTGATTCATGCGAACCCAACGCTCAGTAAGCAGTTAATTGAATAAATAGTGATGGTAGAACCCCCGATAATCCGGGGGTTAATGTCCACCTTACTCCGCTTCGCAGTACCAGCCCTCTTCCCGCCATACCAGACTGTGCGTAAGCTTTAATCCCTGAAGAAATGACGCATCATGAGACACCACCAGCATCGCGCCAGGAAATGTCGCCAGCGCCGCTTCAATCGCCTGCGTTGACGCCAGATCGAGGTGGTTCGTCGGCTCATCCAGCAGCAGCAACTGCGTGGCATCACGCCGCCACAGTACGCACGCCAGCGCCGCTTTTAAACGCTCCCCGCCGCTCAGCGCCGCCATCGGTAACACCACTTTATCTGCCCCCAGTTGCAGTTGCGCCAGACGGGTGCGCAGCAGGCCCTCCTCCATCGGCGTATCGCCAGCATCGAGATGTGCCAGCACCGACAACGAGAGATCGAGCTGCAATAAGTGCTGATCGAGGTACGCGCAGGTAACCGCGCGCTGGCACAGTCCGGCGCGGGGAGCCAGCTCACCGAGGATCACTTTCAGCAGCGTCGATTTACCGCAACCATTCGGCCCGCGCACCGCTACGCGCATCGGGCCATCCATTCGCCAGTTAAGCGGAGGAAGCGCTACGTGCGGCAGCAGCACATCCTCCATCACCAGCACCTGCTTACCTTCAGGAAGATGGCTGCCAGGCAGCGTAAACAGTACCGGCATCTCCTCTTCCACCCGTTCGCGCGCCTGGTTAACGGCGGTGTTAAGCGTGTCATTCTGATCGCGGTGCTGCTTGCGCCAGCTATCGGGGCGCTCTTTCGCCGCGTTCTTGTATTTTACGCGTTCAAACGAGGCGATATTTAACGAATCCACCGTTCGCAGCGTCTGCGCCGAGCGCCGCTGACTGGCATCATGCTCTTTTTGCATCCTGCTGCGGGTACGGCGACGCTCGTTGACGGCGTGTTCAAGCATTGCCCGCGCGGCTTGCTGCTCCGCATCGCGCTGGCGCTGATAGTCGTCATAATTACCGCCATAACTGCGCAACCCGGCGGGCGTCAGCTCAAGAATGCGCGGCATCAGCGCCAGCAATTCGCGATCGTGAGTCGCCACCAGCGCCCCACCGTTTCGCTGCGCCAGCTGTGCGTAAAACCACTCGCGCCCCTGCCTGTCGAGGTGGTTGGTCGGTTCATCCAGCAGCAGATAATCTGTCCTGGCGATAAACGCACTGCATAACAGTGCCCGCACGCGCTCGCCACCGCTCAGCGTAATGGCAGGTCTATTCGGGTCAAAAGCGGGAAGTCTGGCGTCAGAAAAAGCCGCTGCCAGGCGTTCCGGCAGATCCCAGTAGCCTTCAAGTTTGTCGAGATCGTCGGGCTGGTAAGCGCCCTGTTCGACGCGCTCGCGGGCCGCGAAAACGTCTGTGTAACCAAGCAGTTCCGCAAGCGTGGTATGCGCGGAAACCGCGTGCTGCTGTGCAACATACGTATGCGTGCCGAAGCGTTCGATATGCCCGCCGGCAGGCGTGGCTAGCCCGGCCAGCAGACGGAGTAATTGTGTTTTGCCCACGCCATTGCGCCCCACCAGGCCGCACAGTGACGGTTCAAGGGAGAGGGTAAGTGGGCCAAAAAGCGTCTCGCCCGTCGCGAACTGACAGGTGAGCTGATGCAAAATAAAAGCGGGGATCTGGGCGCAATGAGCCATAAGCACTCCTGAATGAAATCAATACATCCCCTGCCGACGCCTGCGCGTTTAGCAAGGATCCGAGTTCATCAGTCGTGTTTGTTCATTTTCAGAAAGCGCTCCGGTGAGACGAGAAGTTCGTCGCGGCAAAGAATAGCCGCATCATCTGCCCTCTTCAAGGCTAAATTTTCACCATCTCGTCATAAAGAGGCTAATCATTTGCATGTTATTGCCGATGAATATG
This sequence comes from Kosakonia sp. SOY2, assembly GCF_027109175.1. Taxonomy (NCBI): domain Bacteria; kingdom Pseudomonadati; phylum Pseudomonadota; class Gammaproteobacteria; order Enterobacterales; family Enterobacteriaceae; genus Kosakonia; species Kosakonia sp. SOY2. The sequence continues at coordinate 131,264 of NZ_JAPVXH010000003.1, read as the reverse complement.
GTGACTTAACCAAAAGCAGCAGGCCGTGCGTGTAAACCGGGAAGAGAATTTTACAAAGGAAAATACGAAACAGCGCGTTATGTGAAACATAACGATGTTGAGACGTTAAGCCGCATTCATCAGGGAAGAGAGCCACCCCGGGCGCTGTGCATTGTCCTTTTCAGGCAATGAATCACCAGACGAGAATGAATGATGTCGAAATATATCCTGATTGTCGATGACAGCCGCCTGTCACGCATGATTTCACGCCAGTATGTGCTCAGCCTGCACAAGGACTGGAAAATCGACGAAGCCGGAACGGGCGAAGAGGCGATCGAACTGGCATCGGCGCACACACCTTTTGCGATCCTGCTGGATGTAAACATGCCGGGTATTGGCGGCATGGAAACCGCTTCGCGCATCCGCCAGACGCACCCAGGCACGCATATCATTCTGCTCACCGCCAACGTTCAGCACTCCATACAAACCGCTGCGCAAACGCTCGGTCTTGGCTTCCTGCCAAAACCGCTGAAAGAGCCGCAACTCCACGCGTTGTTGAACGATCTGGAGGCACATCCATGAGCGAATTGCCGGATATCAGCGAAATTGAAACCGACAGCCTGATGGAGATTTTCAACATCGGTGTCGGCCAGGCCGCCGCCGCGATGAGCAATATCGTCAATGAAGAAGTGCGTATGTCGGTGCCGACGATCCGCTTTACGCCGCGCTCTGAAGCCGCTGAAGAGTTAGGTGCGGGCATCTCGTTATTCGGTATTAGCCAGCACTATCAGGGCGCGTATGCCACCGAAGCGATTTTGATGTTTCCTGAAGCCGCCAGTTTTGAAATTGTGCGCATGATGGTCGGCGACCTGATCCCCGCGCATGAGTTGGGCGAGATGGAACGCGAAGCGATAAGCGAAATCGGCAATATTGTGCTCAACGCCTGCGTCGGGACGCTGGCCAATATGTTCCAGAAAGAGCTGCAAGGTTCGCTGCCCGTCGTTCGTGTGGGCAGTAGCAAGCAGATCCTCAATCCGAATAAAGATGACAACGACCCGCTGGTGATGATGCTGCGCATCGATTTTGCGCTTGAGCGCCAGCAGATTCAGGGATATCTCGCCTTTATCCTTGATATGTCCGCGCTGCGTGACTTACGTGAACAGATCCGGCTTTATATCAGCCGCGTAGAAACCGGCAGTGTTCCAGACGGAATGCATTGAAAATGAAAGATACGTTGCTGTTTGATGCCTTTTCATCTTTAAGCCTCGGTGTGATCATTGTTGATGCACACTACCGTATCGCCCTGTGGAACGCGTGGTTAGAAACGCACACCGGGCGTGCGGCCTGCGACACGGTTGGTGAGGATTTTTTTAGCGTATTTCCCGACCTGGTGTATCACCGTGTCGGCGATGCGATTCGTCAGGCTATTGGCCACAATTTATCTGCCCTGCTTTCGCAATCTTTGCACCGTTCACCCTTCCCGCTCTACGCCGAACCGTCACGCCCCGGCGCGCGCCTGAGCCAGGCGGTCACCATTGTGCCGTTAGGCGAGACGGAACGTTATTGCCTGATTCAGATAGTCGATGTTACCGCCGCCGTGCGCCGCGAATCCTTACTGCGTGAACAGGCGCATGAGCTTTTATCGCAATCGCTGTCCGATGGGCTTACCGGCGTGGGTAACCGCCGTTATTTCGATCTTTGCATTGAGCGTGAATGGCGCGCCAGCAAGCGCAATAACAAGCCGCTGTCGCTGCTGCTGATTGATGTGGATTATTTCAAACTTTATAACGACTGCAATGGTCACCAGCGCGGTGACGAGTGCTTACAGCAAATCGCCACCGCGATGCGCGGCGCGCTGAAAAACCCTGCCGATGTCCTGTTCCGTTACGGCGGCGAGGAGTTCTGCGCCCTGTTGCCTGAAACCCGCTGTGCTGATGCCGTTGAGCTCGCCGAGACACTCCGCACCAGCGTCCAGTTGCTGGATTTGCCCCACGCCAGTTCCCCTGGCGGTATCATCAGCGTCAGTATTGGCGTCGCCAGTCTTTGCCAGAAAAGCCACACCGAGTACGGGCAGCTTATCCAGAGCGCCGACAATGCGCTGTATGAAGCCAAGCGAGCAGGCCGTAACAACGTTCGCGTCAATTCGACGTTTACGACGTTCGACCCTTACCCCGGCGAACAAAACACGCCACAGCCCTGACGCCAGACATAAAAAAACCCGCCGCAGCGGGTTTTTTATTGCCATGACGATTACTGCAGCAGAGAGATATCCGCCACCTGCAGGAACAGTTCACGCAGTTTAGACAGCAATGTCAGACGGTTGATACGCACGTCTTTGTCGTCGGCATTCACCATCACGTTCTCAAAGAACTCATCCACCGGCTCGCGCAGCTGCGCCAGTTCGATTAATGCGTCCTGATAACGGCCTTCGGCAAAGTACGGCTGCAGCTTATCGCGCAGCACTACCAGGTTACCCGCCAGCTTAATTTCCGCCGCTTCTTTCAGCACCGAGGCGTGAACGATATCGTTCAGCGTCTCATCGGATTTCGCCAGGATATTGGAAACGCGCTTGTTCGCTGCAGCCAGCGCCGCCGCTTCGTCGAGCGTACGGAAGTGGGAAACCGCCTTCATACGCGCATCGAAATCTGCCGGTTTGGTCGGACGACGCGCCAGCACCGCCTGAATGGTATCCACGCTGTAGCCTTCGTCCTGATACCAGGCACGGAAACGGCCCAGCATGAAGTCGATCACATCATCAACCACTTTCGCGTTGGTCAGCTTGTCGCCGTACAGACGCACCGCTTCTTCGGTCAGGGTTTGCAGATCCAGCGCCAGGTTCTTCTCAACGATAATACGCAGCACGCCCAGCGCCGCGCGGCGCAGTGCGAACGGGTCTTTATCGCCTTTCGGATGCTGGCCGATACCGAAGATCCCCGCGAGGGTGTCCATCTTATCGGCAATCGCCAGCGCGCAGGCGATCGGGTTCGACGGCAGTTCATCACCGGCAAAACGCGGCTGATACTGCTCGTTCAGCGCCACAGCAACATCTTCTGCTTCGCCGTCGTGACGCGCATAGTGCATGCCCATCACGCCCTGGGTGTCGGTGAATTCGAACACCATGTTGGTCATCAGATCGCATTTGGAAAGCAGGCCCGCGCGCGTGGCGTGATTCACATCCGCGCCAATCTGCCCGGCAATCCAGCCCGCCAGCGCCTGAATACGATCGGTCTTGTCGCGCAGCGTACCCAGTTGTTGCTGGAACAGCACAGTTTGCAGACGCGGCAGATGATCTTCGAGGCGTTTTTTACGGTCGGTATTGAAGAAGAACTCGGCATCCGCCAGACGCGGGCGCACCACTTTTTCGTTACCGGAGATAATCTGCTGCGGATCTTTCGATTCGATGTTAGCGACGAAGATAAAGTTCGGCAGCAGTTTGCCGTCATTGCCATACACCGGGAAGTACTTCTGGTCACCTTTCATGGTGTAAACCAGCGCTTCCGCCGGAACGGCGAGGAATTTCTCTTCGAACTTCGCGGTCAGCACCACCGGCCATTCCACCAGCGAGGTCACTTCTTCCAGCAGGCTGTCGCTCAGATCGGCATTACCGCCAATCTTACGCGCCGCTTCTTCAGCATCCGCTTTGATTTTCGCTTTACGCGCGTCGTAATCGGCGATCACTTTGCCGCGCTCCAGCAGAATTTGCGGGTACTGATCGGCGTTATCGATGGTGAACTCCGGCTCGCCCATAAAGCGGTGGCCGCGAATCACGCGATCGGACTGAATACCCAGAATGGTTGCCGGAATAACGGTGTCGCCCAGCAGCAGCGTAACGGTGTGAACCGGACGAACAAACGTCACATCCGACGCGCCCCAGCGCATCAGTTTCGGGATCGGCAGCTTACCAAGCGAGTTAGCAATCATGTTCGGCAGCAGCGTTTCCACGCTTTCGCCTTTGACATGCGCACGATAGAGCAGCCATTCACCTTTGTCGGTGGTCAGACGCTCGGCCTGATCGACAGTGATACCGCAACCACGCGCCCAGCCTTCAGCCGCTTTGCTCGGCTTACCTTCCGCGTCAAACGCCTGGGCAATTGCCGGGCCGCGTTTTTCAACTTCGCGATCCGGCTGGGAAGCCGCCAGTTTCGCGACTTTTACCGCCAGACGGCGCGGCGCGGCAAACCACTGCACGTCGCCGTGGGTGACACCCGCCGCATCCAGCTCAGCGGTAACGTTGGCAGCGAAGGACTCGGCCAGGCTGCGCAGGGCTTTTGGTGGCAGCTCTTCGGTGCCGATTTCCACCAGGAAAGTTTTCTCAGACATGGCCGCCTCTTATTTATTTCTGTTACACATCGGGAAACCAAGGGCTTCACGGGAAGCGTAATACGCTTCAGCCACTGCTTTGGTCAGCGTGCGGATGCGCAGAATATAGCGCTGACGTTCCGTCACGGAGATGGCTTTACGCGCATCCAGCAGGTTGAAGCTATGGGCGGCCTTAAGAATGCGCTCGTAGGCAGGCAGCGGCAGCGGGTTTTCCAGCGCCAGCAGCTGCTGCGCTTCTTTTTCATACTGCTCGAAGCAGGTGAACAGGAAGTCGACATCCGCGTATTCGAAGTTGTAAGTGGATTGCTCCACTTCGTTTTGATGGAACACGTCGCCGTAAGTGGTTTTACCCAGCGGGCCGTCGCTCCAGACCAGGTCGTAAACGCTGTCCACGCCCTGAATGTACATCGCCAGACGTTCCAGACCGTAGGTGATTTCACCGGTAACCGGTTTACACTCCAGACCGCCAACTTGCTGGAAGTAGGTAAACTGCGTCACTTCCATGCCGTTCAGCCACACTTCCCAGCCCAGACCCCAGGCACCCAGCGTCGGGTTTTCCCAGTTGTCTTCCACGAAACGAATATCGTGAATGGTCGGATCCATACCCAGCTCTTTCAGTGACCCGAGGTACAGCTCCTGAATGTTATCCGGAGACGGTTTAATCACCACCTGGAACTGGTAATAGTGCTGTAAACGGTTCGGGTTTTCGCCATAGCGTCCATCGGTCGGACGGCGGGAAGGTTGCACATACGCGGTTGCCATCGGTTCTGGCCCCAGCGCGCGCAGGCTGGTCATTGGGTGCGATGTACCGGCGCCCACTTCCATGTCCAGAGGTTGAACAATGGTACAGCCCTGACGAGCCCAATAATCCTGTAAGGTCAGGATCAGACCCTGAAAGGTCCTGGTATCAAACTTTTGCATATTCTTTCGTGCTGGATACGTGTGGATTTAAAGGAAGCGCCCAGTATACCCGCTGGCTGCAAGATATACAGTACGAAACGGGTTTGTTTAAGGAAAATTGGGGAAAGCACGCGCCGTCGGGCGGGAATCTGGCGGTTTAGCGCATCGAAAGGTGTAAAAATTGGCCTTCCGCGTCAAAAGTGCAGACAAAGGCTTCCCGGCGCGGCGTCATGCCCCGCATTTCATAGCTGCCCTGAAATTGTTCAAAGCCAGTGACATCAATTTGCTGTACGCCGGTGTTGTAACGGCGAGCGGCGTTTTGTCTGCACAAATTTTCCATATCCAGCGAATGTTCGGGGCCGGGTCTGGCTTTTTGCGCTTGCTGCGCGGGAATATCTGCAGAGGCGCTGCAGCCAGCTAATAGCAGCACCAGCGCGGGGACAATACACTTCATCATTTTTATCACTGCCTGCTCGCGGGCTGTTATTTTTAAAGGCGGGGGAACGCAAATTTTGCAAATCTGCGCAAAACGCACAAGCAAGAGCGGTAAAACTCAGAATTATCTAATGAGATGGGCGGATAATCTTACAGTCTGAGGGAGTTGTCTTTAACGTGAACACAGAGGAACTGATGCAGTCGAAAATTTACTGGATAGATAATCTGCGAGGGATAGCCTGTTTAATGGTAGTGATGATCCATACCACTACCTGGTACATCACCAATCCTGCCAGTATTACCACTTTCGACTGGAATATCGCCAATATCCTCAACTCCGCTTCCCGCGTCAGTGTGCCGCTGTTTTTTATGATTTCCGGCTACCTCTTTTTTGGCGAACGCAGCGCACAGCCGCGCCACTTCTTGCGCATCGCGCTTTGTCTGGTGTTCTACAGCCTTATCGCCCTGCTCTATATCGTGCTGTTCACCTCGATTAACAGCGAGCTGTCGTTGAAAAACCTGCTGCAAAAACCGGTGTTTTATCACCTGTGGTTTTTCTTCGCCATTATCGTCATTTACCTGGTGTCGCCATTGATTCAGGTGAAAGCGCTCAGCGGCAAAATGTTGCTGGCATTAGTGGTGGTGATTGGCATTGTGGCCAACCCGAATACGGTGCCGCAGAAAATCGGCGGTTTTGAGTGGCTGCCGGTCAATCTTTATATTGGCGGGGATACGTTTTACTACATTCTGTACGGCATGCTGGGGCGCGCTATCGGCATGATGGAGACGCAAAAACGGGCATTAAGCTGGGTCTGCGCCGCCCTGTTTTTAGCCGCGGTGTTTGTGATTTCACGTGGTACGCTCAATGAGCTGAAATGGCGCGGTAATTTCGCCGATACCTGGTATCTCTACTGCGGGCCGATGGTCTTTCTTTGCGCCATCGCGCTGTTTACGCTCATCAAAAACACGCTGAATAGCCGCACGCTGCCGGGGTTGACGCTCATTTCTCACCATTCGCTGGGTATTTACGGTTTTCACGCGCTGATTATTCACGCCCTGCGCACGCGCGGCGTTGAAATCCACGCTTCACCGCTGCTCGATATAGTATGGATTTTCACTGCCACGCTGCTGGCGAGCCTGGCGCTGTCGATGCTGGTGCAACGCCTCGACAAACGCCGTTTCGTCAGTTAATGGCACGCTGGCGCGCACGCTGTAGCTGGCGCGGCGAGGAGAAACCGGCGGCGAGCGCGGCCTGCTCGGTGCCGCGCCCTTGCAACAGATACTGTTCGGCAATCACCAGCCGCAGCTGCTCCAGATAATCACGCACGCTGATCCCGAGATGTTGCTGGAACAGGCGCGTTAAATGTCGAGGGCTGACGTGCGCCCGCTCGGCAATGTCGCTCAGTTGCCAGGCTTTTTGCGGCTCCGCCGTCAACGCATCTTGTGCGCGATGCACCGCCGGATGCAGGTGGTTACGGTAGCGCAGCCACGGTGAAATTTGCGGATCTTCCCCGGAACGGCGGAACCAGACCACCATTTCCCGCGCTACCGCCAGCGCCGTCTCCGGCCCGCAAAACCGGTTAATCAGATGCAGCGCCAGATCAATACCGGAGGTGATGCCCGCACTGGTCCAGATGCTGCGATCCTCAATGAAAATACGGTTCTCTTTGACCAGCGCCGCAGGCGCCACCGCGCGTAAACGGGCAATGACATCATGGTGAGTGGTGCACTGAATGCCGTTCATCAGACCGGCCTTCGCCGCCAGCACCGCGCCGGAACAGACGCACATCAACGTAATGCTCTGGCTGTGGATCAGCGGTTGCAGGCGCATCAGCCAGTGCCGCACCGCGTTCGCCTGCGGCGTATCAAATAACCGTGAGGAATCTGACACACCTGGCAGCACCAGCAGGCTGCCTTCCGGCAAGGTATCCGGTAGCGGTGCAATATTGCCCATCGTCAGGCCAATCGAGGTCGACACACTCGCTTCCGGCCCAACGTAGTGCAGGCGAAAAGCGTTACCTGCCAGCGCGAAGGTTTCCGCCGGGCCGGTCATATCCAGCGCCAGAACGCCGGGCAACATCACAAACCAGACATCTGTGGTCATTACAGTTCCAGAATTTCGTGGACGGTTTTAATGGCAGCGAAGCGGCCTTCCAGCACGGTTTCAGTGTGGTGGCGCAGCGCGTTGCAATCCAGCGTAACCCCTTTATGCGTCATCGGGAAGGTCAGTGTCGCTTCGCTGACAAAGGTCACACGATACCCCAGATCCGATGCGACGCGCGCGGTGGTTTCACAGCACTGCTCGGTGCGAATACCGCAAATAATCAGGTGGTTGATGTCGCGGCTGCGCAGCCAGTGATCGAGCCCGGTATCGGTAAACGCATTGTGCACATGCTTATAAAACGTTACGGCGGCGCGGTGTTGCAGGAAGGGCATCGGCGTGACAAAACCGCTCTCCAGCGAAAACGGCCCGCTGTCGGCGACATGAAAGATATCGACTACCGGTACGCCACGTGCTTCACAGCCAGCGATAAGCGTGGAGATGGCCTGCTGAAACGCGGCGAAATCCGTATCTTGCCAGTAGTCACGATGGAAAAAAGATTGCTGTGTGTCGATGTTAATCAGCGCGGTGCGGGACATTTCAGGACTCCTTGCTCAGTAGGGTTAACGCTATTGTGGCAAGGAGTTTTGCGCCTGCTAAGACCAAAAAAGGACAACATCATGGTGATTCCAGCCCACCTGAACAGCGGGCTGGATAAGCAGGAAAAATCAGGACATCAGCGGCAGTAGCTGCTGATAGATACGGCGGAACGTTTCGCGGCGTGGCGCGTAATGAGCATGTCGGACAGCATCCGGTGCGTGCTGTTGCTCAACCGGCAGTTGCGGCAGTAGCGTCGCCAGAGGCGTTTGCGGATTGACGGCAATTTGCGCCAGCCGCGCCGCGCCAAGCGCTGGCCCAACATCACCGCCGGTGCGGTAATCGAGCTGCAATCCGCTGATATCCGCCAGCATTTGCCGCCACCATGCGCTGCGCGCACCACCTCCGATAAGCGTAATGCTCTGCGGCGTGACGCCACAGGCGTGGACGACATCCATACCATCCGCCAGCGCGAAACCGACACCTTCCAGCACGGCGCGGGCAAGTTCTTCGCGGCCATGCTGATGCGTCAGACCAAAGAACACGCCTTTCGCCTGTGGGTTGTTATGCGGCGTACGCTCGCCGGAAAGGTAGGGTAAAAACCACAGATCCCCGGCGTTATCGTCCGCCTGTTGCGCGGCGTTAATCAATGCCGGAACTGACTCCAGCCCCGTAAGCTTCGCCGCCCAGTCCAGGCACGACGCCGCGCTAAGCATTACCGACATCAAATGCCAGCGGCCAGGCAGCGCGTGACAAAAACTGTGTACCGCGCTTTCGGGTTTACTGAGGAACCCTTCGCTGACGGCAAAATAGACCCCGGATGTGCCCAGTGACAACATCGCCTGGCCTGCGTCTGCCATACCGACGCCGACAGCACCGGCGGCGTTATCTCCGCCGCCCGCGACAACCGGAACGACGGGCATCGCCCAGCGCCGGGCGATCTCGGGTAACAGTTCGCCGGTAATTTCGCTGCCTTCAAACAGCGCAGGCATATGCGCACGTGAAAGCGAGCAGGCAGCCAGCATGTCATCGCTCCAGTCGCGTTTCGCCACATCCAGCCACATGGTTCCCGCCGCGTCGGACATGTCGCTGGCGAATACGCCAGACATTTTCAAACGCAGAAAATCTTTAGGCAGCAAGACCTTCGCCACACGAGCAAATATTTCTGGCTCGTGACGCTGCACCCACAAAAGTTTCGGCGCGGTAAAACCGGGCATCATCAGGTTGCCGGTAATCGCACGGGAATTTTTGACCTTTTCTTCCAGCAGCGCGCACTCTTCGCCGCAGCGACCGTCATTCCACAGAATGGCCGGGCGCAACACCTGGTTATCTTTATCAAGCAGCGTCGCGCCGTGCATCTGCCCGGCGAGGCCCATCGCTTTTACCTGCTGTAACGAGTGCGCCTCGCCCAATGCCAGAATGGCGCGGTCCGTCGCTTGCCACCACGCTTCGGGATCTTGCTCCGACCACAACGGGTGCGGTCGCGACACGCTGAGTTTTTCCGTATGCGAGGCCAGCACCTCGCCCTGCTCACCGAGCAGAATCGCCTTCACGCCAGAGGTGCCGAGATCGATCCCGATATACATAGTGACCACTCCTTTTTAGTGCGCCGCGTTATCGGCGGCGCAGAACGGTTTACTTATCAAACAGGTAGTAGTTAACCAGGTTTTCCAGTTGCTCCTGATGACCGCTCTGGTGGCGCGGTGCCAGGTTCTGCTGTTCAGCGTACTTCGCCAGCTCCGCGAGGCTAAGCTGCCCCTGCAAAATTTGCTGGCCCAGCTCACCATTCCAGCCCGCATAGCGTTTCGCTACGCGTTTATCCAGCTCGCCCTCTTCCACCATGCGAGCCGCCACTTTCAGCGCCAGCGCCATGGTGTCCATCGCGCCAATATGACCATAGAAAAGGTCGTATTTATCGGTGCTCTGACGGCGTACTTTGGCGTCAAAATTCAGGCCGCCGGTAGTGAAACCACCCGCTTTGAGGATTTCATACATCACCAGCGCGTTCTCTTCGACGCTGTTCGGGAACTGGTCGGTATCCCAGCCGAGCTGCGGGTCGCCGCGGTTTGCATCCACTGAACCAAACAGCCCCAGCGCGATGGCCGTGGCGATTTCATGATGGAAGGAGTGACCGGCAAGTGTGGCGTGGTTGGCTTCGATATTCAGTTTAATCTCTTTCTCCAGACCAAACTGTTTCAGGAACCCATAAACGGTAGCGGCGTCATAATCGTACTGGTGCTTGGTCGGTTCCTGCGGTTTTGGTTCGATAAGCAACGTGCCGCGAAAACCGATTTTGTGTTTGTGTTCCACCACCATATGCATGAAGCGGCCAATCTGTTCGCGCTCCTGGCGCAGATCGGTATTCAACAAGGTTTCATAACCCTCGCGACCGCCCCACAGCACGTAGTTTTCGCCACCAAGTTTGTGAGTGGCGTTCATGGCGGTCACCACCTGCGTCGCCGCCCAGCTGAATACTTCCGGGTCCGGGTTGGTCGCCGCGCCCGCACCATAGCGCGGGTTGGTAAAGCAGTTCGCCGTGCCCCATAACAGCTTCACGCCGCTCTGCTGCTGTTTTTCCGCCAGCACGTCCACCATCTGCGCAAAATTGTTCAGATACTCTTTCAGCGACGCGCCTTCCGGCGAAACGTCCACATCGTGGAAGCAGTAATAGGGCACATTGAGTTTATGAAAAAACTCAAACGCGACATCGGCTTTACGCTTCGCCATCGCAATGGCTTCGCCAGGCTGTTGCCATGGGCGATCGAAGGAGCCCACACCAAACATATCTGCGCCGTTCCAGCAGAAGGTATGCCAGTAGCAGGCAGCAAAACGCAGGTGATCTTCCATGCGCTTACCGAGCACTAGCTCATCCGGATTGTAATGACGAAACGCTAAAGGATTCGTGGTTTTTGGACCTTCAAAACGAACCCGATCCAGCTGGTCGAAATAAGCTTGCATAATGAGCTCCATTGGCGAGTGTACAAATCTGACGTTAATACTGGATTCTCTCTCTGACTCGCTCAATTACGTTATTTCACACTGCTATTAAGAGAATGCACAAACGTGCGCTGGCTCGCAAAATAATGATATCTGCGGCTGCGAGGCGCCTTCCTGTTTTTTATGCAAAATCGGTTTTGCTTTTTTTAAAATAAGATCGCGGTCATAAATCAGCAAATAAACCAAAAAACGTAATGCCCGGATAAAAATCTGTAATTGCCAGAGAAGAATTCTGCGTTAAGAATTTGCTCGTCTATAGCAGTGCATGTTTCTTTTATCTCGCCCTTCACCCTACAAAAGGTATTACTATTATGAAGATAAAGAACCTTTGCCTTACACTCTGCGCCTCCCTGCTGCTGGCAAGCGCTTTCGGCCATGCCAAAGAGGTGAAAATCGGCATGGCGATTGACGATTTACGCCTTGAACGCTGGCAAAAAGACCGCGATATCTTTGTGAAAAAAGCCGAGTCGCTCGGCGCTAACGTGTTTGTTCAATCCGCAAACGGAAATGAAGAAACGCAGATGTCGCAAATTGAAAATATGATCAACCGTGGCGTCGACGTACTGGTTATTATTCCCTACAACGGCCAGGTGTTAAGTAACGTAATAAAAGAAGCCAAACAGGAAGGAATTAAAGTCCTGGCTTACGATCGCATGATTAATAATGCCGATATCGATTTCTATATCTCTTTCGATAATGAAAAAGTCGGGGAATTACAGGCGCAAAGCCTGGTAAGCAAAGTCCCGCAGGGAAATTACTTTTTAATGGGCGGATCGCCGGTAGATAATAACGCCAAGTTATTCCGCGCTGGGCAAATGAAGGTATTAAAACCCTATATTGATAGCGGGAAAATTAAAATTGTCGGCGATCAATGGGTCGATGGCTGGTTACCGGAAAACGCGCTGAAGATTATGGAAAACGCCCTCACCGCCAACAATAACAAAATTGATGCGGTGGTTGCTTCCAACGATGCCACCGCTGGCGGCGCGATTCAGGCGCTGAGCGCCCAGGGTCTGGCCGGAAAAGTGGCGATTTCGGGCCAGGATGCCGACCTCGCAGGGGTGAAACGGTTGATTAACGGCAGCCAGACCATGACGGTCTATAAGCCAATCACCCAACTGGCGAATACGGCGGCGGAAATCGCTGTCGAACTGGGTAACGGCAAAACGCCAAAAGCGGACGCTTCACTGAATAACGGCCTGAAAGATGTCCCTGCCCGCCTGTTGACGCCAATTGAAGTCACCAAAGACAACATCGACGCTACTGTCATCAAAGACGGCTTCCATCAGAAAAATCAGCTCTAAAACCGTCGGCGCGCCTGCGGGCGCGTCGGCTGCCATCTCTTTCAGGCGCTGTATATCAGCGAATGACGTGGAGCAGCCATGCCTTATTTACTTGAAATGAAAAATATCACCAAAACTTTTGGTGTCGTAAAGGCGATAGATAACGTCAGCCTGCACCTTAACGCGGGTGAGGTGCTCTCGCTGTGCGGTGAGAACGGTTCGGGTAAATCCACGCTGATGAAAGTGCTGTGTGGGATTTACCCGGCTGGCAGTTACGAGGGAGAAATTATTTTTGCGGGCGAAACCCTGCAAGCCAGCCATATCCGCGACACCGAGCGGAAAGGTATCGCCATCATTCACCAGGAGCTGGCGCTGGTGAAACATTTAACCGTGCTGGAAAACATTTTCCTCGGTACGGAAATCACGCGTCACGGCGTGATGGATTACGACCAAATGACACTGCGCTGCGAAAAATTGCTCAAACAGGTGAGCCTGTCGATTTCACCGGATACCCGGGTGGGCGATTTAGGGCTCGGGCAACAGCAACTGGTCGAAATCGCCAAAGCGCTGAACAAACAGGTGCGGCTGCTTATCCTTGATGAACCCACCGCTTCGCTGACCGAGCAGGAAACCGCCGTGTTGCTGGATATCATCCGCGACCTGCGCAACCACGATATCGCCTGCGTTTACATTTCCCACAAGCTGAATGAAGTCAAAGCGATATCGGACACCATCTGCGTTATCCGTGATGGCAAGCATATCGGTACGCGTGATGCCGCTGGCATGAGCGAAGACGACATCATCACGATGATGGTAGGTCGCGAACTGACCGCGCTCTACCCCAATGAACCGCATGCGACAGGCGAGGAGATCCTGCGCGTTGAACATCTTACCGCCTGGCATCCGGTAAACCGCCATATCAAACGGGTGAACGATATTTCATTCAGCCTGAAGCGCGGCGAGATCCTTGGCATCGCCGGGCTGGTCGGCGCAGGGCGGACCGAAGCGGTGCAGTGCCTGTTTGGCGTCTGGCCGGGGCGCTGGGAAGGGCAAATTTTCCTTGATGGCAAAGCGGTACAGATTCACAACTGCCAGCAGGCTATCGACTTTGGCATTGCCATGGTGCCGGAAGACCGCAAAAAAGACGGCATCGTGCCGGTGATGGCGGTGGGTAAGAACATCACGCTGGCGGCGCTTAACCAGTTTACCGGCGTGTTAAGCAGCCTGGACGACGCCGCCGAACAGGCGTGCATTTTACAGTCGCTCCAGCGGCTAAAAGTGAAAACGTCTTCCCCGGAGCTGGCAATCGGCCGCCTGAGCGGGGGCAACCAGCAAAAGGCGATTCTCGCCCGCTGCCTGTTACTCAACCCGCGCATCCTGATCCTCGATGAACCCACGCGCGGTATCGATATCGGCGCGAAATACGAAATCTACAAACTGATTAACCAATTAGTGCAGCAGGGGATCGCCGTCATCGTTATCTCATCCGAGCTTCCCGAAGTGCTGGGATTAAGCGATCGGGTGCTGGTGATGCATGAAGGCAAGCTAAAAGCCGATCTCATCAATCGTAATCTGACCCAGGAGCAGGTCATGGAAGCGGCGCTGAGGAGCGAACATCATGTCGAAAAGCAACCCGTCTGAAATTAAATTAACTACCGCCTCACCAGGGGCTTTTTCCGCGCTGAAGTCCCTTAACTTACAAGTATTTGTGATGATTGCCGCCATTGTGGTGATCATGCTGTTTTTCACCGGCATGACCGATGGCGCCTACCTGAGCGCGCGTAATATCTCTAACCTGCTGCGCCAAACCGCGATCACCGGCATCCTGGCGGTGGGAATGGTGTTTGTCATTATCTCTGCCGAAATTGACCTCTCCGTTGGCTCCATGATGGGGTTGCTCGGCGGTGCGGCGGCGATTTTCGATGTCTGGCTGGGCTGGCCGCTGCCGCTAACCGTGGCGGTAACACTGGTGCTCGGCCTGCTGCTTGGCGCCTGGAACGGCTGGTGGGTGGCGTATCGCAAAGTCCCTTCATTTATCGTCACGCTGGCCGGGATGCTGGCTTTTCGCGGCGTGCTGATCGGCATTACTAACGGCACCACAGTTTCCCCCACCAGCGCGGCAATGTCGCAGATTGGCCAAAGCTATCTACCAGACGGCGTAGGTTTCGGCGTAGGCTTGCTGGGCCTGGTGGCTTTTGTACTCTGGCAGTGGCGCGGGCGTATGCGTCGGCAGACGCTGGGGCTGGCAACGTCACCCTCATCAACAGCGGTTGGACGTCAGGCAATTATCGCAGTGATCGTGCTGGGAGCCATTTGGCTGCTGAATGATTACCGGGGTGTCCCCACTCCGGTACTGCTGCTGGCCTTTTTACTGCTGGCGGGCATGTTTATGGCGACGCGCACCGCGTTTGGCCGCCGTATTTACGCTATTGGCGGCAACCTGGAAGCAGCACGGCTTTCCGGCATTAACGTCGAGCGCACCAAACTTGCGGTATTTTCCATTAACGGGCTGATGGTGGCGATTGCCGGCTTGATCCTCAGTTCGCGCCTCGGGGCAGGCTCACCTTCCGCCGGGAATATCGCCGAACTGGACGCCATTGCCGCTTGTGTGATTGGCGGCACCAGCCTTGCAGGCGGTATTGGTAGCGTCGCGGGTGCGGTAATGGGCGCGTTTATTATGGCGTCGCTGGATAACGGCATGAGCATGATGGATGTGCCGACGTTCTGGCAATACATCGTCAAAGGGGCCATTTTGCTGCTGGCTGTGTGGATGGATTCCGCCACCAAACGGCGGGCCTGAAAACTGTGAATTAAGGCGCGATCACACGGCCGGATCTTTTTTATTCATCAGTTTGATGAATATGATAATGAGATCGGATGGAAAGTCAGGAAGCAAACCAACATGTTTGAGAAGCGCCATCGCATCACATTGTTATTTAATGCCAATAAAGCCTACGACCGCCAGGTTGTCGAAGGGGTCGGCGAGTATTTGCAAGCCTCGCAATCCGAGTGGGATATTTTCATTGAAGAGGATTTTCGCGCCCGCATTGAAAATATCAAAGAGTGGCTGGGCGATGGCGTGATCGCCGATTATGACGATCGGGACATTGAGCGTCTGCTGGCGGATGTCGACGTGCCAATTGTCGGCGTGGGCGGCTCTTATCACACCCCGGAGCACTACCCGCCGGTGCATTACATCGCGACCGACAACTACGCGCTGGTGGAGAGCGCGTTTTTGCATCTGAAAGAGAAAGGCGTGCACCGTTTTGCGTTCTACGGCCTGCCGTCCTCCAGCGGCAAACGCTGGGCGGCAGAACGTGAGCACGCCTTCTGCCAGTTAGTGGCGCAAGAGAAGTACCGCGGCGTGGTTTACCAGGGGCTGACCACCGCGCCTGAGAACTGGCAACATGCGCAAAACCGGCTGGCGGACTGGCTGCAAACGCTGCCGCCGCAGACCGGCATTATCGCCGTGACCGACGCCCGCGCACGTCATGTTCTGCAAGTGTGTGACCATTTACATATTCCGGTGCCGGAAAAACTGTGCGTGATTGGCATCGATAACGAAGAACTCACCCGCTATCTCTCGCGCGTTGCGCTCTCTTCCGTGGCACAGGGAACCCGGCAAATGGGCTACCAGGCGGCGAAGCTACTGCATCGTCTGCTGGATAACGAAACCATGCCATTACAACGGTTGCTGGTGCCACCGGTACGTGTGGTGGCGCGGCGCTCGACGGATTACCGCTCGCTGAACGACCCGGCGGTGATTCAGGCGATGCATTACATTCGCAATCACGCCTGTAAAGGCATCAAAGTGGATCAGGTGCTGGATGCCGTTGGCATCTCGCGTTCCAACCTGGAAAAGCGCTTTAAAGAAGAGGTCGGTGAGACGATTCACGCGGTAATTCATGCGGAGAAACTGGAAAAGGCGCGTAGCCTGCTGATATCAACGTCGCTCTCGATCAATGAAATCTCACAGATGTGCGGCTACCCGTCGCTGCAATATTTCTATTCGGTGTTTCGTAAAGAGTACGACAGCACACCAAAAGACTATCGCGACCGCTATAGCGAAATCCTTATTTAGCACAAAGAAAAACGCCTTCCGGCTGGAAGGCGTTTACAGAGCTGATATTACATATGGGCGGCGATTAACTGCTGATTGTCCTGATACATGGCAAACAGGTAGTTGTTGTAACTCTCGCCACGGGTTGAGTAACCCTTCAGCTTGTGAATCATGTTGGTCGCCGTCACTTCCTGATCCGCTTTACGCAGCTGCGCACGGGATTTACGGAATGACGCATAGGCTGTGTGCGTATTCAGGTTGGTGACGTAAGCATCCACCGATTCCTGGAGGGAGTTAAAGTGAGAGTAACCTTTCACTTTGCCAGCCCCGTTTTTACAGGCACCTTTCGCACATTTCATGCCAAACAGATTGTTGTTGGTACGCGCCAGTTTTGACGTGCCCCAACCACTTTCCGCTGCCGCCATCGTCGCAACCATGCTGTCCGGGATAATGTCTACACGCTCCAGCAGGGCGTTCCATGGAATACGGCGCGTATTCCCGTTCCAGCTGATTTTGTAGCGTTGCGTAATATCCTTCAGACGCGCGCGCTCGGCAGGCGACCATTGGCTATTGTACTGTTTTGACAGCAACCAGTTACGCTCGGCGGTAATCGCAGAGTTTTTACTGGTGATATAAGGCATTACCGTCCGGAGAAACGCTTTTTTCCTTGGTGTTCCGGAAGGGTATTTTCGCAAATCAGGAAGTGAACTACTTTTTACACTATTGCGAGAATACTCTTGTTTACTGCTTGCCTGTTTTTTTACGCTTGCCTTAGTGACGTGGGCTTTGTGACTCGCTGTTTCTGTGTGCGTCTTCGCCAGCACCCCACCTGAAAATATCAAGGTGGAAAACATGAGTATCGTGGCCCCAAGTCGTCGCATGGGTATCGATATCATTAGGTCTCCTGGTCGGATATGAACATTCCAACACCTTCTTTTTTGCATGATTTTGAGAGCTGAATCTCAAATCATACCAAAAATAGCCTGCAAGAGCACGTACAGAAATAATCCAATTCTGAAATCATGTCACCAGGAAACTGCACACAAAACGGACAATCTCTTATAAATGTGGCGGTTATCGCAAATCTAAACCGACAATCTATGCGCGATCGCTCACCCTGCGCCCTCCTCCCTGGCGATTACGACCAGGGAGGAGTTTCCCCGCTAAACGGAGTGGCAAACTGGGGAAAATCGCCATCACTGGGACATCCAATGAAACACTCCGCGTTTTTACTGCTGTTGCTTCCCGGCATCGCTCTCGCCGACTGGTCCGCCGCTGGTTTTCCCCCTTTAACTGACGACGGCACCGGCCTCTGGCGCTGCCAGGCCGCGCTGAAAAAAGGCGAATATCCAATCGCGTTACAGCAGGGTCAGCAGTGCTGGCAGCCCGCCAGCGGCATCAAGCTGAACCAAATGCTTTCGTTGAAGCCTTGCAGCGGCAGTGCGCCGCAGTGGCGGATATTCCGTGATGGCGATTACCAGATACAGCTCGATACCCGCTCCGGCACACCAACGTTGCTGCTCAGTGTCAAAAGCGAGGCCAGCGATACGCCTGCCAAACTAGCGCGCCAGTGTCCGGTGCGTGACGATAAGCCGCTGACCGTGCCTGTTGGCAACACCTTCCCGGAAGGCAGCCTGGTACGCGATTTCTACAGCCAGCAAACCGCCACGGTACGCGACGGGAAAATCACCCTGCAACCCGCACCGGAAAGTGACGGTCTTCTGCTGCTGGAAAAAGCGCAAACGCAGGGTGCAGCTCCATTCGAGTGGCATAACGCCACGGTCTATTTCGTGCTTACCGATCGCTTTGTGAATGGTAATCCCGCCAATGACAACAGCTACGGGCGGCATAAAGATGGGATGCAGGAGATTGGCACTTTTCACGGCGGCGACCTGCAAGGGCTAACCAGCAAACTGGATTACTTGCAGCAACTGGGAGTCAACGCGTTATGGATAAGTTCGCCGCTGGAGCAGATCCACGGCTGGGTTGGCGGTGGTACAAAAGGGGATTTCCCCCACTATGCCTACCACGGTTATTACACGCAGGACTGGACGCGCCTCGACGCCAACATGGGCAGCGAAGACGATCTGCGTAAATTAGTTGATGAAGCGCACCGCCGCGGCATTCGCGTGCTGTTTGATGTGGTGATGAATCACACCGGCTATGCGACGCTGGCCGATATGCAAACCTTCCAGTTCGGCGCGCTGTATCTGAAAGACGAGGAGCGCAAGAAAATCCTCGGCGAGCACTGGACAGACTGGCGTCCCGCCGTCGGGCAAAGCTGGCACAGCTTCAATGATTACATCAACTTTAGCGATAAAACCGCCTGGCAGAACTGGTGGGGCAAAAACTGGATCCGCACCGATATCGGCGATTATGACAACCCCGGTTTTGACGACCTCACCATGTCGCTGGCGTTTTTGCCCGATCTGAAAACCGAATCCGCCACCCCTTCCGGGCTGCCGGTGTTTTATCGCCACAAACCGGATACGCGCGCACGCGAAATCGCAGGGTTTACACCGCGCGATTACCTTACTCATTGGCTCAGCGAGTGGGTGCGCGAGTACGGCATTGACGGTTTTCGCGTTGATACGGCTAAACATGTCGAGCTGGCAGCCTGGCAACAATTAAAAACGCAGGCCACGGCGGCGCTCGCCGAATGGAAAAAGGCCAATCCGCAGAAAAAAATCGATGACGCCCCTTTCTGGATGACCGGCGAATCCTGGGGCCACGGTGTGATGCAGAGTGATTACTACCGCCATGGCTTTGATGCGATGATCAATTTTGACTATCAGCAACAGGCCGCCGACGCGGTATCGTGTCTGGCGAATATGGATACTGTCTGGCAACAGATGGCCGACAAACTGCAAAGCTTTAATGTGCTGAGCTATCTCTCCTCGCACGATACCCGCTTGTTCCGCGAGGGCGGCCAGCAAGCCGCAGAGCTTTTGCTGCTCGCCCCCGGCGCGGTGCAGATCTTTTACGGTGATGAAAGCGCGCGGCCGTTTGGCCCGACAGGATCCGATCCGCTACAAGGTACGCGATCGGATATGAACTGGCAGGATCTCGACGGCAAAAGTGCCGCCGGCCTGCGGCACTGGCAAACATTGGGCCAGTTCCGCGCGCGCCACCCGGCGCTGGGCATGGGCAAACAGACCACGCTTACGCTGCCGCAGGGCTACGGTTTTGTGCGTGAACAGGGTGATGACAAAGTGATGGTGGTCTGGGCGGGCGCGGCTCGCCACTGAGCCATAAAACAAATATCAGCATAATATATCGCTAAACTGCTATCGATAAGAATTAAGAGTGGAAAAGGCGCATCGGCGGTGATTTGCACCTCGCCGTCCGGAGCGCTATGGTTAGCCACTTTGATCCGCAGCCCGACAGAGCAGTAGCGATGACATTTTCACTTTTCGGCGACAAATTTACCCGCCATGCAGGCATTACGCGCCTGATGGAGGATCTCAACGACGGTTTACGCACCCCTGGCGCTATCATGCTCGGCGGCGGTAACCCGGCACAAATCCCGGCGATGACCGATTACTTCCACAACCTGCTTACAGACATGGTGGAAAACGGCAAAGCGACTGATGCGCTGTGCAATTATGACGGCCCGCAGGGTAAAACGGAGCTACTGACGGCGCTGGCAGGTATGCTGCGTGAAGAGTTAGGTTGGGATATTGAGCCACAGAATATTGCACTAACAAACGGCAGCCAGAGCGCGTTTTTCTACTTGTTCAACCTGTTTGCTGGCCGTCGCGCCGATGGAAGCACCAGAAAAGTGCTTTTCCCGCTGGCACCGGAGTACATCGGCTATGCCGATTCCGGGCTGGAAGAAGATCTGTTTGTCTCCGCACGCCCCAATATTGAACTGCTGCCGGACGGGCAGTTTAAGTACCATGTCGATTTTGAACACCTGCATATTGGCGAAGAGACCGGCATGATCTGTGTCTCGCGCCCGACCAACCCGACCGGCAACGTGATCACTGACGAAGAGCTGATGAAGCTGGATGTGCTGGCGAATCAGCACAACATTCCGCTGGTGATTGATAACGCTTACGGCGTCCCTTTCCCGGGCATTATCTTTAGCGAAGCGCGCCCGTTGTGGAATCCGAACATTATTCTGTGCATGAGCCTGTCGAAGCTGGGCCTGCCGGGCAGCCGCTGCGGCATCATCATCGCCAGCGAAAAAATCATCTCCGCCATTCGCAATATGAACGGCATTATCAGCCTCGCGCCCGGCGGCATTGGCCCGGCGATGATGTGCGAAATGATTAAGCGCAAAGATTTGCTGCGCCTTTCTGAAGAGGTGATCAAACCGTTTTACTACCAGCGGGTACAGGAAACGATCTCCACGCTGCGTCGCTATTTACCGGAAGAGCGCTGCCTTATTCACAAACCGGAAGGGGCGATTTTCCTCTGGCTGTGGTTTAAAGACCTGCCGATCAGCACCGAGCTGCTGTATCAACGGCTGAAAAAACGCGGCGTGCTGATGGTACCTGGCGACTACTTCTTCCCGGGGCTGGATAAACCCTGGCCGCACACGCATCAGTGCATGCGCATGAACTATGTGCCGGAGCCGGAGCTTATCGAAGCGGGCGTGAAGATCCTTGCCGAAGAGATTGAAAAAGCCTGGCAGGAAAATTAAAGCAAACATGCTGAATTAAGCCCTCTGTCGAGGGCTTTTTTTATCACTAACGAAAACGGGCGCATCAGTACCGGGTTTGCTTTGCCTGACGTCTGCGGATTTAACGCACGCAGAACTGGCAGCAGCTTTTCTTTACGGTTGGCGGGTTTTCCGCTGCTTTGCGCCATTCACACCGATTTGCTGGCTAGCGCCGCTGGCTTTGTAGCCGGTTCTCGCGAAGTTGTGCCGGGTTTATGCAACGCAGCGCGTTGGTCGGGCAGGCTTCGACACAGGCCGGGCCGTTTTCGCGATGCTGGCACAGATCGCATTTCAGTGCCTGCGCCCGGTTCTCAACGCGCATCACCTGCATAGCACCAAACGGGCAGGCAATCATGCAGCTTTTGCAGCCGATACAGCGCGATTGCTCAACCAGCACCGCCCCATTGGCCCGACCGATCGCACCGACCGGGCAGACATTGGCGCAGGGTGCGTCTTCGCAATGATGGCAGGTGACGGCAGTGGAGAAATCGCCTGTTTTCACCACGCGGATGCGTGCAGAAAAGGTCGCGGGCTTCACACCCGAGCAGTCCTGATTATCTTCATGCGACACCACACACGCCACTTCGCAGGTGCGACAGCCGATGCATTTGGCCGCATCAGCGATAATAAAACGGTTCATTCCCCACTCCACCGGGCACGAAAACGACAAGGGTGCCAGAAAAAACCGCCGCAATGCTTTGATCGCAAGCGGGAAAGCCGCCAGTTTTGTCATTTGCCTGAACATTTCCGGCAATCTGTATCACGCGCTCAAAATGTTGCTAAATGTACGCAGAAAACGTTCGCCAGGGTGCTTGGCACCTGCTTATCACGTTCCAGAGAATTCGCCCCCGATACCGGCTTACTTGCGCTTAACGTCAGATTTTCCGTTGGGATCGGGGGGAATGATTGAAGGTGATAATCGGCGCGTCCTGTCGGTGAGGCGCTTTTGCGAGAGGGATGCGGCTGGCGAAAAATCGCCAGCCTGAGGGTTGATCACTCTTTGAGGAATAACGCCTTGTCGCGCAGGATGTGGTCATTGCCACGGCGGCGGGTAAAACCAATGCGGTCGAAATATTCCAGGATCTGAATCGCCAGTTTGCGCCCCACATTCAACGTATCGCGAAAATCCGCCGCGCTGGTCGAGCCGCGCGCTTCATCAAGATCGCGGATCATGCTGGCAAAAGTCACAATGCGATCGTTGCGGTAATAACGATCTTTGACGATCGCCGTAATCAGCCCCTGCTGTGCCGCCTGTCGTAATACGCCGCGCATCACCTGTTCATCCACACCGATTTCACGGGCTAAATCCCGCACCCACCAGGGTTCGTCGCCAAACAGCGGTGAGACTTTTTGCCAAAGCTGGGTCTGCTCGTCGCTGAAACCCGCTTTATGCTCCGGCAAGTGCAGCCAGCCGTGGTGGCTGTGGATATCGCCGCTCTCCCGCATCAGTTCAATCAGGGTTAATACCAGTGCTTCATCTTCCATCGGCAGCGCCATACGTCGCAGGCGTTCGCGCCCTGGACCCGGCTCTTCGCGGTGCTGTTCATGGTAAGTCGCCAGCGTGTCCAGCAACTTACGCTGCCAGCGCGCCGCCACCGGCGCATTAAGCAGGTTATCACCCGCCCGGATAAAACCGGGGTTATCGAGTAATGCCGCCAGACCGCTGCTGCTTAACTGGCGCGCCCAGCCAAACGCGCGCAGATCCACCGCCCCGCGCGATAAATGCACGGCCAGCGCCTGGGCGTCGTCTTTGGTCTGCGCCAGTTCACCAATCCACGCCAGGTAATCCGCCTTGCGTTTACCGCGACGCGGCGAGTTCAGCGTCACCACGCGCGCCCCCGCAAGCGTCGTGCGCGCGGAGATATCGCGCAGCACCAGCAGATCGTTGTCCGCCAGCCACAGCGGCGTATCGAGCACCAGTTCGGCAAGACCATTTTCCAGCAGCGACACGCGCCCGGTAACATGGCTGGCGGCATGGTGAATATGCAATGGCTGCCATTGTGTCAGTGGAACATGAGTTTGCAGGGCGACAATCAGCCGCTCAGTCGGTTCGTCGGGCTGCTGCGACAACAGCCAGTCACCGCGGCTGAGCGCCTCTTTTTCCGCATCACCGGCAATGTTCAGCGCGATGCGTTGCCCGGCATGAGCGTGTTCAACTGGTTGATTCTGCGCATGTAACCCACGCACGCGCATCGGTGTATTCGCCCCGGTCAGCCACAGCGTATCGCCTACGCGGACATCGCCGGAAAGCGCCGTTCCCGTTACCACCAACCCCGCACCTTTCACCGTGAAAGCACGATCGAGCGCCAGGCGGAAACGCTGATGCTCAGGATGGGCGCGTTCTGGCAACTGCAACAGATGCTCACGCAGCTCAGCAATGCCGCGCTGTTCCGTGGCGGCGGTGACAAACAGCGTCGCCTGCGAGTAACCAAAGGCCTGGAGCGTGTTTTGTACTTCCGCGCGCACGTTGGCAATGCGTGCCTCATCCACACGATCGGCCTTCGTTAGCGCCACCGTCAGCGCCGGGTTGCCGGTCAGTTGTAAAATCGCCAGATGCTCACGCGTCTGCGCCATCACGCCATCGTCACACGCCACCACCAGCAGGGCATGGTCAATGCCGCCAACGCCCGCCAGCATATTAGAGAGGAATTTTTCATGTCCTGGCACATCAATAAAACCCGGCACGCGGCCATCCGGCTGCGGCCAGTAGGCATAACCGAGATCGATGGTCATGCCACGTTTTTTCTCTTCCGGCAGGCGATCGGCATTCACGCCCGTAATCGCTTCAATCAGGGTGGTTTTGCCGTGGTCGACGTGCCCGGCAGTGGCAATAATCATTTCAGCAACATCTCCAGCAAGCGGGATTCATCATCAACACAGCGACAGTCCAGCCACAGGCGACCATCGTAAATACGGCCAATCACCGGCTGCGGCAGCGCCCGCCACTGCGCAGCCAGCGCCTCCACACGACGGCCACTGCCATCGCGCGGAGTAAACGTCAGCGCCGCGCCCGGCAACCTGTCCACCGGCAGCGAACCGCTGCCAATTTGTGACAGGCAGGCTTCCACGCGCAGATCAAATTCGTGATAACGCGCCGTCAACGCCGTGCATAAGCGCTGCGCCTGCTCGCGAATTTCCGCCTCCGGGCGGGTTAAGTAACGCAGCGTCGGCAGGCTCTCAGCGAGTTTTTCCGGGTGCAGATAGAGGCGTAACGTCGCCTCCAGCGCCGCCAGCGTCATTTTATCCGCCCGCAGCGCGCGTTTTAACGGATGTTGCTGCAACTGCTCAACCAACGCTTTTTTACCCACGATAATGCCCGCCTGCGGGCCGCCGAGCAGCTTATCGCCGGAGAAACTCACCAGGCTGACACCAGCGGCAATCAGCGTTTGCGGCATCGGTTCCTGCGGCAAACCGTAGCGGTTTAAATCGACCAGCGAACCACTGCCGAGATCGACAATCACCGGTAGCGCATGCTCTTCGCCCAGCGCCACCAGCTCCGCTTCATCCACCGCTTTGGTAAAGCCTTCGATATGATAATTACTGGTGTGGACTTTCATCAGCAGCGCGGTGCTGTCGTTAATCGCCTGGCGATAATCTTTCGCATGCGTGCGGTTGGTGGTGCCGACTTCGTGCAGTACACAGCCCGCCTGGCGCATCACGTCCGGAATGCGAAACGCGCCACCAATTTCCACCAGTTCGCCGCGTGACACCACCACTTCGCGGCCAGCCGCAGTGGCCGCCAGCATCAGTAACACCGCTGCGGCATTGTTATTAACGATGCAGGCATCTTCCGCGCCGGTAAGCTGACAGAGAAGATCGGCCAGGGCGCGATCGCGATGACCGCGCCCCGCGCCGTCGAGATCATATTCGAGCGTCACCGGCGAGCCCATTACCTGCGCGACGGCATCAATAGCGGCCTGCGCTTGTACCGCGCGGCCTAAATTCGTGTGCAGCACCGTACCGCTCAGGTTAAACACCGGGCGCAGCGCGCTGCTGTCGCGCTGTTCCAGCCGCTGTTGCGCCGCCGCTGCCCAGTCGGAGCACCAGGCGGGTAACGTTTGTGCTTCACGGATCTGCGCGCGCGCCTCGTCCTGAAGCTGACGCAGCGTTTGCGCCACGCGACTGTGGCCGAAAGTGGCTAATAAAGTGGCGAACGCCTCGTCACGTAACAGGCGATCGGTCGAAGGGATCTGGCTGTAAAGAGTTGTCATGAAAAGGCCTGGCTATGAGTTGCCCCCTCCCGTCAGGGGGTTTGACGTGAGGGGATTGTACAGTGACTTGCTCAGGCGAACATCATGCTTATCAAGCCTTCGGCGGTTCGGTGCGGGCGAAACTCTCGCGCTGGAACAGATTTTCCACCAGCTTTACCAGCAGTGGACGATCAACACACCAGCCGGGTGAAACATGGCGGAAATTGAGATAACTAATGGCGCAGGCAATTGCCACTGTCGCCAGATTCAGGTCGTCCACGCCCAGCGTGCCATCTTTAAGATAGTTTTCCAGCGCATCCAGCCCGCGCGAAACCTTTTCCCGCTGGCGTAACAGTTCAGTCTCCGACTGCTGTTCGACCGGGCGCGCCAGCTCGCGAACCGAGACCAGCGCCGCATCCATAATGCCATCGGCCAGCGCTTCGAGTTGGCGAATTTTCAATGCCGCTTTGCGATCGGTGGGCAGCATGGCCGGAGCGATATTCAGTAAATCAATGTATTCCGCGATGATCGGCGAGTCGTACCACACTTCGCCATCATCGGTTACCAGCGCCGGAACTTTGCCAAGCGGGTTGTACTGCGCCACGCTATTAACGGCGCTATAAGGCTGTTCATTGATAAATTCGAAGGTGATGCCCTTTTCCAGCAGGATCACCGATATTTTGCGTACAAAAGGGCTGGTATAGCTGCCGATCAGTTTCATTGCCTTCTCCGTTTCCGCCAACAAAAACCTAAGTATGAACGAGCGGGCGCAGAATGTTTCATCACGATGAAAACTTCTGCCGCTAACGTACGTATTGCCGCAAGCTGTGAAAGGAAGTTACAGGTTCTGCTGGTCGTCAAAAACACAGTTTGCTGGCGATCACATTCGGAAAAGTCCTGACGAAAATATCTTGTGATCTATATCACAAATACATAACAAACCGTCGCGCATAAAATGTGAATAACATCACACTTACAGGCTCATAACGTCCAGATTTTGCGCTTTGTTCTTTTTTTACACTGATTTTATGTGATGAATATCACACTAAATGGTGGCATACCCCCTGCTTTAGTGTGATCTGAATCACATAAAAACCCGCCATCTGGACAGTCACGTGATTCGGTGCGAGATTTCGCCTCACAGATAACCCAGGTCCGGCTACCTCTGCCGCCACGTTAACAACAAACCTCGGGCTTCCGGCCTGTGCGATAGCAAACATAAGAAGGGGTGTTTTATGTCATCCGATATCAAGATCAAGGTGCAAAGCTTTGGTCGTTTTCTCAGCAATATGGTGATGCCGAACATCGGCGCGTTCATCGCGTGGGGGATCATCACCGCATTGTTTATTCCTACAGGGTGGTTGCCTAACGAGACGCTGGCGAAACTCGTTGGCCCAATGATTACTTATCTGCTGCCGCTGCTCATCGGTTACACCGGTGGTCGTCTGGTGGGCGGCGATCGTGGCGGCGTTGTCGGCGCGATCACCACCATGGGCGTTATCGTTGGTGCGGATATGCCGATGTTCCTCGGCGCGATGATCGCAGGTCCGCTGGGCGGCTGGGCGATTAAACACTTTGATAGCTGGGTCGACGGTAAGATCAAATCCGGTTTCGAAATGCTGGTGAATAACTTCTCCGCTGGCATCATCGGTATGATCCTCGCCATTCTGGCGTTCCTCGGCATTGGCCCTGCGGTTGAAGTGCTGTCCAAAATTCTGGCGGCCGGCGTTAACTTCATGGTGGCGCACGAAATGCTGCCGCTGGCGTCTATCTTTGTTGAACCGGCGAAAATCCTGTTCCTCAACAACGCCATCAACCACGGTATCTTCTCGCCGCTGGGTATTCAGCAATCGCATGAACTCGGCAAGTCCATCTTCTTCCTGATCGAAGCGAACCCGGGTCCGGGTATGGGCGTACTGCTGGCGTATATGTTCTTTGGTCGCGGCAGCGCTAAACAGTCTGCTGGCGGCGCGGCTATCATCCACTTCCTGGGTGGTATCCACGAAATTTACTTCCCGTATGTGCTGATGAACCCGCGTCTGCTGCTTGCCGTAATCCTCGGTGGTATGACTGGCGTGTTCACCCTGAGCGTACTGAACGGCGGCCTGGTATCTCCGGCTTCTCCGGGCTCCATCCTGGCGGTGCTGGCGATGACGCCAAAAGGCGCGTATTTCGCGAACCTGGCGGCAATCTTTGCTGCCCTGATTGTCTCTTTCGTTATCTCTTCTATCCTGCTGAAAACCAGCAAAGTGAAAGAAGAAGACGAAGACATCGAAGCGGCAACCCGTCGTATGCAGGACATGAAAGCACAGTCTAAAGGCGCAACCCCGCTGACGGCTGGCGACGTGACCAACGACCTGAGCCACGTGCGTAAAATCATCGTCGCATGTGACGCCGGTATGGGTTCCAGCGCCATGGGCGCGGGCGTGCTGCGTAAGAAAGTGCAGGATGCGGGTCTGAGCAACATCTCTGTCACCAACAGCGCGATTAACAGCCTGCCGTCTGACGTTGACCTGGTGATTACGCACCGCGATCTGACCGAACGCGCAATGCGCCAGGCGCCGCAGGCCCAGCACATTTCGCTGACCAACTTCCTCGACAGTGGTCTGTACACCAGCCTGACCGAACGTCTGGTTGCTGCTCAGCGACATACGGACAACGAAGCCAAAGTGACCAGCAGCCTGCAGGACAGCTTTGATGCGCCTGACAGCAACCTGTTCAAGTTGAGCGCGGATAACATCTTCCTTGGCCGCACGGCGAGCACTAAAGAAGAAGCCATCCGTTTTGCCGGTGAGCAACTGGTGAAAGGCGGCTACGTTCAGCCGGAATATGTTGATGCGATGCTGGAACGCGAAAAACTGACCCCGACCTATCTGGGTGAGTCCATCGCGGTACCGCACGGCACAGTGGAAGCGAAAGATCGCGTACTGAAAACTGGCGTGGTGTTCTGCCAGTACCCGGAAGGTGTTCGCTTCGGTGAAGACGAAGATGACATCGCCCGTCTGGTGATCGGCATCGCGGCACGTAACAATGAGCACATCCAGGTCATCACCAGCCTCACTAACGCGCTGGATGACGAGACCGTGATTCAGCGTCTGGCGCACACCACCAGCGTTGAAGAAGTGCTGGCACTGCTCGGCAAGTAATCGGTTTTCCTCCCTCTCCCCACGGGGAGAGGGCTAGGGTGAGGGGAAATATTTGCGGTTCCTCACCCCAGCCCTCTCGGGTAAAAACATTGATAAAGGTTAAGACTATGAAAGCATTACATTTTGGCGCAGGTAATATCGGACGTGGCTTTATCGGCAAGTTGCTCGCCGACGCGGGGATTGAACTGACGTTCGCCGATGTGAACCAGGTGGTGCTCGACGCCCTTAATGCCCGTCATAGCTATCAGGTGCATGTGGTTGGTGAAAAAGAGCAGGTCGATACCGTCTCCGGCGTTAACGCCGTGAGCAGCATTGGCGACGAAGTTGTCGACCTGATTGCACACGTTGATCTGGTGACCACGGCGGTCGGCCCGGTGGTGCTGGAACGCATCGCCCCGGCTATCGCCAAAGGCCTGGCAAAACGTAAAGCGCAGGGCATTAACACACCGCTGAACATTATCGCTTGTGAAAATATGGTGCGCGGCACCACGCAGTTGAAAGGGCATGTCATCAACGCACTGGCGGACGCCGACAAAGCCTGGGTTGAAGAACACGTTGGCTTCGTAGATTCCGCCGTTGACCGTATTGTTCCGCCGTCGGCATCCGCGACTAACGATCCGCTGGAAGTAACGGTTGAAACCTTCAGCGAGTGGATTGTCGACAAAACCCAGTTCAAAGGTGCGCTGCCGAACATTCCGGGTATGGAATTAACTGATAACCTGATGGCATTTGTTGAACGTAAGCTCTTCACGCTGAATACCGGGCATGCTATAACCGCGTACCTTGGAAAACAGACCGGCCATCAAACCATTCGCGACGCAATTCTGGATGCCAATATCCGTGCGGTTGTGAAAGGCGCAATGGAAGAGAGCGGCGCGGTGCTGATCAAACGTTATGGCTTCGATGCCGACAAGCATGCTGCGTACATTCAGAAAATCCTGGGCCGTTTTGAAAACCCCTATCTGAAAGACGATGTTGAGCGCGTTGGTCGTCAACCGCTGCGTAAACTGAGCGCGGGCGATCGCCTGATCAAACCCCTGCTCGGCACGCTGGAGTACAACCTGCCGCACGCCAACCTGGTGAAAGGCATTGCCGCTGCCATGCATTACCGCAGTGAGCAGGATCCGCAGGCGCAGGAGCTGGCTCAGCTTATCGAAGAGAAAGGCCCGCAAGCCGCGCTGGCGCAGGTTTCCGGCCTGGATGCTAACAGTCCGGTCGTTAACGAAGCCGTCAGCGCCTATAACGCCATGGCATGATGCCGACGATGGCGCGGGAGATCCCGCGCCAGTTAACGAAATTGTCAGATATGCAGGCAATAATGGAAAAAACGCAGGCTTTCGAAAACCGTGTTCTCGAGCGTCTGAATGCTGGCAAAACCGTGCGAAGCTTTTTGATCGCCGCCGTTGAGCTACTCAACGAAGCTATCAATATTCTGGTGTTGCAGGTATTTCGCAAAGATGACTACGCGGTGAAATACGCTGTAGAGCCGCTGCTTGACGGAGATGGACCGCTGGGCAATTTGTCCGTGCGTTTAAAGCTGATTTACGGTCTGGGTGTCATTTCCCGCCCGGAATACGAAGACGCCGAGCTGTTGATGGCGCTGCGTGAAGAGCTCAACCACGATGGCACAGAGTACGCGTTTACCGATGATGAGATCCTCGGGCCATTTGGTGAGCTGCACTGTGTTGCCGCCCTGCCGCCAACGCCGGTGTTTGATACCAGTGACGCCAGGCTTTTAGCCATGCAAAAACAGCGCTACCAGCAAGTCGTGCGTTCAACCATGGTGCTCTCTCTGACCGAGCTTATTTCCCGTATCAGCTTAAAAAAAGCATTCCAGAAATAACCTGCGCCATAAATACTGTATCCTTATCGTTTTACTCCCCAACGAATTGAGCCCCATGAAAGAAGTCGAAAAAAACGAAATCAAGCGTCTGAGCGACCGCCTCGACGCGATTCGCCACCAGCAGGCGGATCTCTCCTTAGTTGACGCAGCAGAAAAATACGCGGAACTGGAAAAAGAGAAAACCACGCTGGAAAGCGAAATAGCCCGTCTGCGTGAGCAGTACACGCAAAAGCTGAGCAAAGAAGCGCAGAAACTGATGAAAATGCCGTTTCGCCGCGCCATCAGCAAAAAAGAGCAGGCTGACCTCGGCAAGCTGAAAAAAAGCGTCCGTGGTCTGGTGGTCGTACACCCGATGACTGCGCTGGGCCGCGAAATGGGTCTCGATGCAATGACCGGCTTCGCCAACAGCGAGTTCTGATCCTTTCTTTAACAGCCCTGGCCTCACGCTAGCGCCAGGGCTGTTTAATTGGCCCTACCAATTCCTGCTGTTCCTCTCCCTGGTTCACAAATCCATCAAATCCCGTCACAGATATGTTGCTTGCCAGCAACATCTGGATAACCATTCGTTATCACAACCCCTACACAACCCAACTGGCAGGACCACTTTTACAGAACATGTGACGCAGAGCTAAGCGCAGACTTGCCGCTCGCCGGTTTTGTTGTGGTTCTCAGGAGACCTGCATGAATCTCTGGCAACAGAATTACGACCCGGCTGGCAACCTTTGGCTTTCCAGCTTAATTGCATCGCTACCGATCCTGTTTTTCTTTTTTGCGCTGATAAAGCTCAAACTGAAAGGCTATGTGGCCGCCAGTTGGACTGTCGTTATCGCCCTTGGCGTGGCGCTGATGTTTTACCATATGCCGCTTGATCACGCGCTGGCCTCGGTGGTTTATGGCTTCTTTTACGGACTGTGGCCGATTGCGTGGATCATTATCGCCGCCGTTTTTGTCTACAAAATCTCGGTCAAAACCGGGCAGTTCGATATTATCCGGTCTTCGATTTTATCGATTACCCCCGACCAGCGCCTGCAAATGCTGATTGTCGGCTTCTCTTTCGGCGCGTTTCTGGAAGGGGCTGCGGGCTTTGGCGCGCCGGTCGCCATTACCGCCGCGTTGCTGGTGGGCTTAGGTTTTAACCCGCTGTATGCCGCGGGCTTATGTCTGATCGTCAACACCGCGCCGGTCGCCTTTGGCGCAATGGGTATTCCGATCCTGGTTGCCGGACAGGTTACCGGGCTGGACAGCTTTGAAATCGGCCAGATGGTTGGCCGCCAGTTACCGTTCCTGACCATTATCGTGCTGTTCTGGATCATGGCGATTATGGACGGCTGGCGCGGCATTAAAGAGACCTGGCCGGCGGTGATTGTCGCGGGTGGCTCGTTTGCTATCGCCCAGTATCTGAGCTCCAACTTTATCGGCCCGGAACTGCCGGACATCATCTCATCGCTGGTTTCGCTGGTCTGCCTGACGTTGTTCCTCAAACGCTGGCGTCCGGTGCGCATCTTCCGCTTCGGCGATATGGGCGCATCGCAGGTGGATCTCGATTTAAAACGCACCCAATACAGCGGCGGGCAGATCCTGCGCGCCTGGTCACCGTTCCTGTTTTTGACCGCCACCGTGACGCTGTGGAGCGTGCCGCCGTTTAAGGCGCTATTCGCCCCTGGTGGTGCGCTGTATGACTGGGTATTGACCCTTTCTGTACCGCACCTCGACAAGCTGGTCGCGCGTATGCCGCCGGTGGTGAGCGCCGCCACGCCTTACGCTGCGGTATATAAATTTGACTGGTTCTCCGCAACCGGCACCGCCATTCTGTTTGCCGCCATTTTGTCGATTATCTGGCTGCGCATGAAGCCGAAAGATGCCGTCACGACCTTTACCAGTACGCTGCGCGATCTGGCGCTGCCGATTTACTCGATTGGTATGGTGCTGGCCTTCGCCTTTATCTCTAACTACTCCGGGCTGTCATCGACGCTGGCACTGGCACTGGCGCACACCGGCAGTGCCTTCCCCTTCTTCTCGCCATTCCTCGGCTGGCTGGGCGTCTTCCTGACCGGTTCAGATACCTCATCCAACGCGCTCTTCGCGGCGCTGCAAGCCACGGCGGCGCAGCAAATTGGTGTGTCGGATGTGCTGATGGTGGCGGCGAATACCACGGGTGGCGTTACCGGCAAGATGATTTCGCCGCAGTCGATCGCCATTGCCTGTGCGGCGGTGGGGCTGGTGGGCAAAGAGTCCGACCTGTTCCGTTTTACTGTTAAACACAGCCTGATTTTCACCTGCATGGTGGGGGTGATTACTACACTACAGGCCTATGTTCTGACCTGGATGATCCCATGAAAGTGTTACCCAGACGCCTGACAGACGAGGTTGCCGATCGTGTGCGGGCGCTGATTGCTGAACAACAACTGGAAGCGGGCATGAAATTGCCCGCAGAGCGCCAGCTCGCCGTACAGCTTGGCGTGTCGCGCAACTCGTTGCGTGAAGCGTTATCAAAACTGGTCAGCGAAGGCCTACTGCTCAGCCGTCGCGGCGGCGGTACGTTTGTGCGCTGGCAGCATGACGACTGGTCGGAGCAAAACATCGTCCAGCCGCTGAAAACACTGCTACATGATGACCCGGATTACAGTTTCGATATTCTTGAAGCGCGCCACGCCATTGAAGCCAGCACCGCCTGGCACGCGGCGATGCGCGCCACCGAGGCCGATAAAGAGAAAATTGTGCTGTGCTTTGAAGCCACACAATCCGACGACCCGGATCTCGCCTCGCAGGCCGATGTGCGTTTCCATCTCGCCATCGCCGAGGCTTCGCATAACGTGGTGTTATTGCAAACCATGCGCGGGTTCTTCGACCTGCTGCAATCCTCGGTAAAACAGAGCCGCCAGCGTATGTACCTCGTTCCGCCAGTGTTTTCACAACTGACCGAACAGCACCAGGCGGTGATGAACGCCATTCTTGCCGGAGACGCCGATGGCGCGCGCCAGGCGATGATGGCGCATCTCGGCTTCGTGCATACCACTATTCGCAAATTCGATGAAGATCAGGCCCGCCAGGCACGCATCACCCGCCTGCCCGACGAGCAGCACATTCACTCCAGGGAGAAAAAAGCATGATTATTTCCGCAGCCAGCGACTATCGCGCGGCGGCTAAACGCATTTTGCCGCCGTTCTTGTTTCACTATATTGATGGCGGCGCGTATGCCGAATACACCCTGCGCCGCAACGTTGAAGACCTGTCCCAGGTGGCGCTGCGCCAGCGGGTGCTGAAAGACATGTCTGAACTGAGCCTCGAAACCACGTTATTTAATGAAAAGTTATCGATGCCGGTGGCGCTGGCCCCGGTTGGCTTATGCGGCATGTACGCCCGGCGTGGTGAAGTGCAGGCAGCGGGCGCGGCGGATGCGAAAGGCATTCCTTTTACGCTCTCGACAGTTTCCGTCTGCCCGATTGAAGAGGTCGCGCCGACGATTAAGCGCCCGATGTGGTTCCAGTTATATGTGCTGCGCGATCGCGGCTTTATGCGTAATGCGCTGGAGCGGGCGAAAGCCGCCGGTTGCTCAACGCTGGTATTCACCGTGGATATGCCTACCCCAGGCGCGCGCTACCGCGATGCCCATTCCGGTATGAGCGGCCCGAATGCGGCGCTGCGCCGTTATCTGCAATCGGTGCTGCATCCGCAGTGGGCGTGGGATGTCGGCGTTAACGGGCGGCCGCATGACCTGGGGAATATCTCCGCCTATCTCGGCAAGCCGACCGGGCTGGAGGATTACATTGGCTGGCTGGCGAAGAATTTTGATCCGTCGATTTCGTGGAAAGACCTGGAGTGGATCCGTGAATTCTGGGATGGCCCGATGGTGATCAAAGGGATCCTCGATCCGGAAGATGCCCGCGACGCGGTACGTTTTGGCGCAGACGGCATTGTGGTTTCTAACCACGGCGGCCGCCAGCTCGACGGTGTGCTCTCTTCCGCCCGCGCGCTTCCGGCGATTGCCGATGCGGTGAAAGGCGATATCACCATCCTGGCCGACAGCGGCATCCGTAACGGGCTGGATGTAGTGCGGATGCTGGCGCTTGGCGCAGATTCCGTCCTGCTGGGCCGCGCGTATCTGTATGCGCTGGCAACGCATGGTCGCCAGGGCGTGGCGAATCTGTTGGATCTGATTGAGAAAGAGATGCGCGTAGCGATGACGCTGACCAGCGCGAAATCGATTCGCGACATCAGCAAAGATTCACTGGTACAGGGGCTGAACCAGTTACCTGCCGGGCTGGCACCGTTGTCACATGGCGACGCCGCCTAGAGAGTGCTATCCTGCCCCCGCTATTAAGGGGGCAGTATGTTAAACATCGTTTTATTCGAACCTGAAATCCCGCCAAATACCGGGAATATCATTCGTTTGTGCGCCAATACCGGTTTTCGTCTGCATATCATTGAACCGATGGGCTTCACCTGGGACGACAAGCGTCTGCGCCGCGCAGGGCTGGACTACCATGAGTTCGCCGCGGTAAAACGCCATCACGATTACGCCGCGTTTGTCGACGCCGAACAGCCGCAACGCTTATTTGCCCTCACAACTAAAGGGACGCCAGCACACAGTGCGGTGAGCTACCAGGATGGCGATTATTTGATGTTTGGCCCGGAAACGCGCGGCCTGCCAGCGACTATCCTTGACGCACTGCCGCCGGAGCAAAAAATCCGCATTCCGATGATGCCGGACAGCCGCAGCATGAACCTGTCAAACGCAGTGTCAGTGGTGGTATATGAAGCCTGGCGCCAGCTCGGTTACCCGGGCGCGGTGCTGCGTAGCTGAAGGGAAATTAACGGATGGCGGCGAGGCTTTAATCCCACCGGTGGATAGCGATGCCTGTCATGACGGACGCATTTATTTTTCTGCGCTACTGGCGAAACGAGCAGCGAAGAAAACCGGCGCGAACACAGAATCCTGGGGATTATTTGCTTCGCGCCTCCTGCGGATGTTCAACGCGCTATCGCGTTTCGCGCACGGCTCTGGTTCAGACTGGCGAGTAAAATAGCCAGGCAATTAAATCCCGTCGCCGTACTCGAACCCGTGGTTGATCCCGTTGAAATGCTGATCCATATCCATTGACGGTTTGTCGCTTTCCGGCTTGCCGACAATCCGCGCCGGCACGCCTGCTGCCGTGGTATGCGGCGGCACCGGTTGCAATACCACCGAACCCGCGCCAATTTTCGCCCCACGGCCCACTTCGATGTTGCCGAGAATTTTGGCACCCGCGCCAATCATCACCCCTTCGCGGATTTTCGGATGGCGATCGCCGCTGGTTTTGCCGGTCCCGCCAAGCGTGACCGATTGCAGGATCGACACGTCATCTTCAATGACTGCCGTTTCGCCCACCACGATGCCTGTTGCGTGGTCGAGCATAATCCCACGGCCAATTCGCGCCGCCGGGTGAATATCGACCTGGAAACTGACCGACACCTGGTTTTGCAGGAAAATCGCCAGCGCCTCGCGTCCCTGCGTCCACAGCCAGTGCCCAATACGGTATGCCTGTAACGCGTGGAAACCTTTCAGATAGAGTAGCGGCGTGGAATATTTATCCACCGCCGGGTCGCGCGTGCGCACGGCCTGGATATCACAGGCGGCGGAGGCGATCATTTCCGGGTCGGCAGCATAGGCTTCTTCGACGACTTCACGAATGGCAATCGCGGGCATAATCGGCGAGGCCAGTTTGTTCGCCAGCATATAGCTCAGCGCGCTGCCGAGGTTTTCGTGCTTGAGTAATGTCGCGTGGTAAAAACTGGCCAGCATTGGCTCACACTCCGCCAGTGCCCGGGCTTCGGCTTTGATATTTTTCCAGACCAGATCCAGTTCTTCACACGGCATTGCTTACTCCAGACGTGATAAGACGACAGGCTGGTCTGCGCCAGCCTTATCGTGAGTTCAAAAAGAGTCCCTGCGACTAAGGGGTTAGTGCTCTTCCTTGCGGGCACGACCTAATAGGGTCAATGCTGCCTCGCGCGCATTTTTTCCGCAATACAATACCTGATAAATTTCCTCGGTTATTGGCATTTCGACGCCAAACCGGTGCGCCAGCGCGCGCACTTCTTTGGTATTGCGGTAACCTTCGACCACCTGGCCAATCTTGTCCTGGGCGCTTTGCACGTCCATGCCCTGGCCAAGCATCATGCCGAAGCGGCGGTTGCGCGACTGGTTGTCGGTACAAGTCAGCACTAAATCGCCTAAACCCGCCATGCCCATAAAGGTGGCAGGATCGGCACCCAGCGCGGCACCGAGACGTGACATTTCGGTCAAACCACGGGTGATCAGCGCTGTACGCGCATTGGCGCCAAAGCCAATCCCGTCGGACATGCCCGCGCCAATCGCAATGACGTTTTTCACCGCGCCGCCCAGTTGCACGCCGATGAAATCCGGGTTGCTGTAGACGCGGAAACTTTTGCCGCAGTGAAGGAGCTGCTGTAAATCCTCAGCGAACTGGGGATCCGCAGAAGCGAGGGAAATCGCCGTTGGCAGACCCGCCGCCAGCTCTTTGGCAAATGTCGGGCCGGAAATCACCGCCAGCGGAATATCCGGGCCTAACACTTCGCGCGCCACCTCTTCGAGCAGACGCCCGGTTTCGGCTTCCAGCCCTTTTGTCGCCCAGACGATACGCGCGTCATCGCGCATAAGCGGCTTGATTTGCGCCAGCACATCGCCAAAGACGTGGCTTGGCACCACCACCAGGATATTACGGCTGGCGGACAGCGCGCGGGCCAGATCGCTCTCTAATTGCAGCGTGTCGGGGAAAGGCACATCGGGGAGGAACGCGGCGTTGCAACGGTCGTGTTGCAGGGTCGCGATATGTTTTGGGTCATGGCCCCACAGCACAACCGGGTGGCCATTTCTTGCCAGCGTGATGGCAAGAGCGGTGCCGTAAGAGCCGGCACCGATCACAGTCATTGCAGCATTAAGTGCGTTCATCAGGCATCCTGATGTTGTTCGGCACCTTCGCCAGTCTGCTGTTGCAGGTAGTTCATGAACAGCGCATCAAAATTCACTGGCGCAAGGTTCAGTTGCGGGAAAGTACCGCGGGAAACCAGGCTGGTGATGCACTCGCGGGCATACGGGAACAGAATGTTCGGGCAGTATGCACCCAGGCAGTGCGCCATCTGCGTTCCTTCGATACCGTCGATAGAGAAGATACCGCCCTGCTGTACTTCGCACAGGAAGCCAGTTTCTTCGCCCAGAGAAGCGGTCACGGTAACGCGCAGAACCACTTCATAAACACCTTCCGCCAGTTGGGTGGAGGCGGTGTCGAGATCCAGTTTCACTTCCGGCTGCCACTCTTTCTGGAAGATGTGTGGCGCATTCGGCGCTTCGAAAGAGATATCTTTCGTGTAGATACGCTGAATCTGGAAAGTCATTTCGGTGTTGTTTTGTTCAGACATGAGTGAATAACCCTTAAGTGTTGTAGTGCTCTAAAAGCATTAACGCAACAGCGGATCCAGCCCGCCACGCGCGTCCAGCGCATATAAATCGTCACAGCCGCCAATGTGCTGCGCATCAATGAAAATCTGCGGAACCGTCGTACGGCCACTACGTTGAATCATCTCTTCGCGTTTTACCATATCACCGTCGATCGGCAGCTCAGCAAAAGCAACACCTTTGCTGTTCAGCAGCGCTTTTGCGCGGTGGCAAAACGGGCAAGTCGCTTTCGTGTAGATCTCAATATTGGCCATATCTCTTCTCCGATGTTTACCCGTAGGTAAATTATTTACCGCGAACTAACGGCAGGTTTTCGCCCATCCAGCCAGAGATACCGTCTTTCAGCACAAAGACCTTCTCGAAACCGGCTTTCACCAGCTCGTTCGCCGGGGTCTGGGCCTGCATGCCGGTACCATCAACAACGATAATCGGCGCACTTTTGTGTTTTTCAAGCTCACCTACATTATTGGCTTTGATCTCGTTTGGCAGCAAATTCACCGCGCCTGCGATGTGACCTTTACGGAAATCATCACGCTGGCGTAAGTCCACTACCACGGCATCTTCTTTATTAATGAGGCGCGTAGCTTCGCCGCGAGAAATCACTTTCACTTTAGACGCAATGCCCTTGAAAGTGGTAAACAGCACAGCACCGAACAACGCAATCCAGGCGATACACAGGATTGGGTTGCGGCCAATAAATTGCATAATTTCTTGCATCTGGGGTTACAACTCCGGACTTAGTGATTAAAAACCAGCAAGGAGTATACCTGCGCAGTGGGGCAAATACAGCCAGCCAGCGCGACGGAATGCATTTTCTGCGGAGTGTTACAAAAAAAATAAAGACTCGCTGCGCAAACAAGGGGCTGGTCAGCCGCTTTCTTTGATCTTCTGCGGCTATTTTATCGATTCAGCTGTAGTAAAATTACGCAAATTTTTTTGTCTTCTGAGCATGAGGTTGTCGCAATGTCGGTTTCTAAAAAACCTATGGTACTGGTGATTCTGGATGGCTACGGCTACCGTGAAGACCAGCAGGATAACGCTATTTTTAACGCTAAAACCCCGGTGATGGACAAACTGTGGGCAACCCGCCCGCATACGCTGATTGACGCGTCAGGCCTCGAAGTCGGCCTGCCGGATCGCCAGATGGGCAACTCCGAAGTCGGCCACGTTAACCTGGGCGCAGGACGTATTGTTTACCAGGATCTGACTCGCCTGGATAAAGAGATCAAAGAGCGTACGTTCTTTAGCAACCCGGTACTGGCCGGTGCGGTAGACAAAGCGGTTGCCGCTGGCAAAGCCGTGCACATTATGGGTCTGCTCTCCGCAGGCGGCGTGCACAGCCATGAAGATCATATTATGGCGATGGTGGAACTGGCCGCAGAACGCGGTGCGGAAAAAATCTATCTGCACGCTTTCCTCGATGGGCGTGACACGCCGCCGCGCAGCGCTGAATCCTCGCTGAAAAAATTCGAAGACAAGTTCGCCGCGCTGGGTAAAGGCCGTGTTGCGAGCATTATTGGTCGTTACTATGCGATGGATCGTGACAACCGCTGGGATCGCGTGGAACAAGCTTACAACCTGATGACCGAGGCCAAAGGCGAGTTCACCTTTGATAGCGCCGTTGCGGGTCTGCAAGCGGCTTACGCTCGCGACGAAAATGACGAGTTTGTAAAAGCGACAGTTATTCGCGCCGCAGGCCAGCCCGATGCGGCAATGGAAGATGGCGATGCGCTGATTTTCATGAACTTCCGCGCCGACCGCGCACGCGAAATTACCCGCGCGTTCGTTAACGCAGACTTCGACGGTTTCGCACGTAAGAAAGTGGTTAAGCTGGGCGATTTCGTTATGCTGACCGAATATGCCGCCGACATCAAAACTGCCGTCGCCTATCCACCGGCTTCTCTGGCGAATACGCTCGGTGAGTGGATGGCGAAGCACAACAAAACTCAATTGCGTATTTCCGAAACGGAAAAATATGCCCACGTCACCTTCTTCTTTAACGGCGGCGTAGAAGAGCCGTTCCCGGGCGAAGACCGCATTCTGATCAACTCGCCGAAAGTGGCGACTTACGATCTGCAACCGGAAATGAGCTCCGCAGAGCTGACCGAGAAACTGGTGGGTGCGATCACCAGCGGGAAGTACGACACCATTATTTGTAACTACCCGAACGGCGATATGGTCGGCCATACCGGCGTGTTTGAAGCTGCTGTCGCCGCTGTTGAAGCGCTGGATCACTGTGTTGCAGAGGTGAGCAAAGCGGTGGAATCCGTAGGTGGTCAGATGCTGATCACCGCCGACCACGGTAACGCCGAGCAGATGCGTGACCCGTCAACCGGTCAGGCACACACTGCGCATACCAACCTGCCGGTGCCGCTGATCTATGTTGGCGACAAAGCGCTGAAAGCCGTTTCCGGCGGTAAACTTTCCGACATCGCGCCGACTATGCTGACGCTGATGGGCATGGAAATCCCGCAAGAGATGACTGGTAAGCCGCTGTTCATCGTGGAATAATCGCTCCCCATGAGGGGAAAGGCGATTTTTTCAATTACATGGGTCGGGCTCCGACCCTTTCTTTGCGCCAGCGCACTCAGCGCTGGCGCATTGCTGTGCGCCGTTTCCGCCCACGCGGATGACCGCGATCAGCTCAAATCTATTCAGGCCGATATCGCTGAAAAAGAGCGCGCGGTACGCCAGCAACAACAGCAACGCGCGGGCCTTCTTGCCCAGTTAAAGGCACAGGAAGAAGCCATCTCTGCCGCCACTCGCCAGCTGCGGGAAACACAAAACACCCTCGCCCAGCTCAATAAGCAGATCGCCGAGATGAACGCCTCGATTGCCAAACTGGAACGTCAGCGCACCACGCAGGAACACAACCTTGCGGCGCAGCTTGATGCGGCGTTTCGCCAGGGGCCACACACCGGGATCCAGCTGATTCTGAGCGGTGAAGAGAGCCAGCGCGGCCAGCGTTTGCAGGCCTATTTTGGTTATCTCAACCAGGCGCGACAGGAAACCATCGCTCAGTTGAAACAGACGCGCGAAGAGGTCGCCACGCAAAAATCCGAGCTGGAAGAGAAGCAGAGCCAGCAACAAACGCTGCTGTATGAGCAAAAAGCGCAGCAGGCCAAACTTGAACAAGCACGCAGTGAGCGGCAGAAAACTCTTTCTGGTCTGGAATCCTCCATTCAGGAAGGCCAGCAACAGCTCAGTGAAATGCGCGCCAACGAATCTCGCTTGCGCGATCGCCTCGCCCGCGCGGAAGCGGCAGCTAAAGCCCGTGCCGAACGTGAAGCCCGCGAAGCGCAAGCCGTGCGTGACCGCCAGAATGAAGCCAGCCGCAAAGGCACCACGTATAAACCTACCGAGAGCGAACGCTCACTGATGTCCCGCACCGGCGGTTTAGGTTCGCCGTCTGGCCAGGCCGTCTGGCCGGTTCGCGGCCCGTTACTGCATCGTTATGGCGAACAACTGCAGGGTGAGCTACGTTGGAAAGGGATTGTTATCGGCGCGTCTGAAGGCAGTGAAGTGAAAGCTATCGCCGACGGGCGTGTGATCCTCGCCGACTGGCTGCAAGGTTATGGCCTGGTGGTGGTGGTAGAACACGGCAAGGGCGACATGAGCCTTTACGGTTACAACCAGAGCGCGCTGGTGAGCGTAGGCACCCAGGTTCGCGCCGGTCAGCCGATAGCCCTCGTAGGGAGCAGTGGCGGTCAGGGCCGGCCTTCACTCTATTTCGAAATTCGCCGTCAGGGTCAGGCGGTCAATCCACAGCCGTGGTTGGGAAGATAAGGTTTGCTTCAATTTCGTCGTATTGTTTTGACGCTCGCCAGTGCGCTGGCGTTTTCCGCTCCGGTATTCGCCGGGAAACTGGCCATCGTGATCGACGATTTCGGCTACCGCCCACAAACTGAAAACCAGGTGCTGGCCATGCCGCAGGCGGTCTCCGTCGCGGTGCTGCCCAATGCAACGCATGCTCGCGAAATGGCGACCAAAGCGCACAACAGTGGCCATGAAGTGTTGATCCATCTTCCAATGGCACCGCTGAGTAAACAGCCGCTGGAAAAAGATACGCTGCGCCCGGAGATGAGTAGCGCAGAGATTGAGCGCATCATCAGCGACGCCGTCAACAAAGTGCCGTATGCCGTCGGGCTGAATAACCATATGGGTAGCGCCATGACGTCCAGTCTGTTTGGCATGCAGAAAGTGATGCAGGCGCTGGAGCGCTATAACCTCTATTTCCTTGATAGCATGACTATCGGCAATAGCCAAGCGCTGCGCGCCGCTTCCGGCACCGGGGTAAAAGTCATTAAGCGCAAGGTGTTCCTCGACGATACGCAAAACGAAGGCGATATCCGCCGTCAGTTTGACCGAGCCGTACAGTTAGCGCGTCGTAATGGTTCCGCCATTGCTATTGGTCACCCGCATCCCGCCACTGTTCGTGTTCTGCAACAGTCTCTCTACAATTTGCCGACGGATATTACGCTGGTGCGCCCGAGCGATCTGCTCAATGAACCGCAGACAGATACCTCAACGCCCAACGCCACACCGCCAGGCGGTACCGTTCAGCCACCGCGTAATCCGTTTCGCGGCGCAAAACTGTGTAAAGCGAAGCACAAACCTGAACCGGTTTACGCCAGCCGCTTCTTTAGCGTAATCAGTGAAAGTGTTGGCGAGAGTACGCTGGTGCGTTATATGCAGAATCAATGGCAAGGGTGGAAGTAATAAAAATCCACCCATTGAT
The DNA here is from genome assembly GCF_027109175.1 of Kosakonia sp. SOY2. Lineage (NCBI taxonomy): Bacteria > Pseudomonadati > Pseudomonadota > Gammaproteobacteria > Enterobacterales > Enterobacteriaceae > Kosakonia > Kosakonia sp. SOY2. The sequence continues at coordinate 88,613 of NZ_JAPVXH010000003.1, read as the reverse complement.
GGGATTGGGGCTGACAGTAAAGACCTACTGTCTTTATGATCGCACAAATGCCATATAAAGCCGTAGCAGGAACCACATCTTACGCCCACTATTAACGCCTTTAAGCAGATCCACAAAGCGAATATGCTGAAAAAATTGCGCCCTCGCATACGGTTTATCTTTGGTCTTTTTACGATACATACCGAAGAAATGGCGGGCTTCTTCTAATGAATGAATTAGCAGCGCTCGTTTCACCTCATGGTACCGTGACTCGTTCGCCCAGCGAATCAGTTGGCTTATTACCCCAATATAGCTAAGAGTGCGCGAATCGAAATATTTCTTGCTGTGGGTAATGGAATTATGATTATCACAGTAAACATAGTCAGGCTTATCGGAAATATAAAAACGCCCATTACCTAATGCCAGCTCGGTGGTCCACAAAATATCTTTGTGGCTGCTTCCCAACTGAAAAGTTAGCTGTAGCCGATTGATATATTCAGACCTGACAATTTGCAGCCATAGATAATGCGGCCACTCACGAACGCCGACCACGTGGTTAATCCAACTAAAGCCTTTGATAGTTTTATTGTAGGGCTGATGATGATGGATTGTATTGCTGAAATCCCCCTCTCGCTGCTCATTGCGCCAGCCGTTGGCGATATAGACATCTACATCGTGGAGGTTTGCTTGCCGGAAACGATCCACAATCATATCGTCAGTAAAATCGTCATCAGCATCTAACAGAATAAGCCAGTCTCCACGACGGACGGCAATGCCAGCATTACGGGCAGCATAAACGCCCTGATTCGTCTGATGAACCACAATAATACGTGGATCGTTAAAGGTCTGCAGTATTTCAGCGGTGTTGTCTGTGGAACCATCATTAACAATAATGACTTCCAGATTAATCCTTTTTTCACGGAGGATTTTTTCTATCATCGGGCCTAAAGTATCGCCACCGTTATAAACAGGAATAACGATACTTACATCTATCTTAGCCGTGCTCATTTGGCATTCCAGTTCTCACCATTATTAACGCTACGAGTATATGATAAAGCCTGGAGCAAAAGAAGCCAGGCCGCTCAGGATACGGCCCGGCTCAATGAACTAATCCCAGCTCAGAATCACTTTGCCGGACTGCCCCGAGCGCATCGCGTCGAAGCCCTGCTGGAACTCATTGATGCTGAAACGGTGGGTAATGATCGGTGAAAGATCCAGACCAGACTGGATTAACGCCGCCATCTTATACCAGGTTTCGAACATCTCACGGCCGTAAATGCCTTTGATAAACAGCCCCTTGAAGATGACTTTAGTCCAGTCGATAGACATATCGGACGGCGGAATACCCAGCATCGCAATACGGCCACCGTGGTTCATGGTGTCGAGCATCGTGCGAAACGCTGGCGGCGCGCCGGACATCTCCAGACCCACGTCGAACCCTTCGGTCATACCCAGTTCTGCCATCACATCCGCCAGATTCTCTTTGGCGACGTTAACCGCGCGGGTAACACCCATTTTGCGCGCCAGATCGAGGCGGTACTCATTCACATCGGTGATAACCACATGGCGTGCACCAACGTGTTTTGCCACCGCTGCGGCCATAATACCAATCGGGCCTGCGCCGGAGACCAGCACATCTTCTCCCACCAAATCAAAGGAGAGCGCCGTGTGCACCGCGTTACCAAACGGATCGAAAATCGACGCCAAATCGTCAGAAATATTGTCGGGGATTTTGAAAGCGTTGAACGCCGGGATCACCAGGTATTCGGCAAAACAGCCCGGACGGTTGACGCCCACACCCGTGGTGTTACGGCACAGATGCGTACGCCCGGCGCGGCAGTTACGGCAATGACCACAGGTAATATGGCCTTCACCGGAAACGCGATCGCCAATTTTAAAACCTTTCACTTCCTGGCCGATGCCCACCACTTCGCCGACATATTCATGGCCGACGACCATCGGTACAGGAATGGTTTTTTGCGACCAGTCGTCCCAGTTGTAGATATGCACGTCAGTGCCACAAATCGCGGTTTTGCGAATTTTAATCAGCAGATCGTTATGACCAACATCCGGCTCCGGTACGTCGGTCATCCAGATGCCTTCTTCTGCTTTCAGTTTGGATAACGCTTTCATTTCACGCCCTCAGGCAATCACACCCAGTTGTTTACCAATGCGGGTAAAGGCAGCAACCGCACGCTCAATTTGTTCAGGCGTATGCGCCGCAGACATCTGTGTGCGGATACGCGCCTGACCTTTTGGCACCACCGGGAAGAAGAAACCGGTGACGTAAATCCCCTCTTTTTGCAGCTCACGCGCGAAGTTTTGCGCCACCACTGCATCGCCCAGCATCACCGGGATAATGGCGTGGTCTGCCCCTGCCAGCGTAAAGCCTGCGGCGGTCATTCTTTCGCGGAACAGACGGGCATTTGCCCACAGGCGATCGCGCAGCTCAGCACCGGACTCAAGCATTTCTAGGACTTTAATGGACGCGGCAACAATGGCGGGAGCCAGTGAGTTGGAGAAAAGATACGGGCGGGAACGCTGACGCAGCCACTCCACCACCTCTTTACGCGCCGCGGTGTAACCGCCGGACGCGCCGCCAAGCGCTTTGCCGAGCGTGCCGGTGATGATGTCCACGCGCCCCATCACGTCGCAATATTCATGCGTACCGCGACCATTCGCCCCAACAAAACCGACCGCGTGAGAGTCATCGACCATCACCAGCGCGTCATATTTATCCGCCAGATCGCACACGCCTTGCAGGTTAGCGATCACGCCGTCCATGGAAAACACGCCATCGGTCGCAATCAGTACATGACGCGCGCCCGCTTCACGCGCCTCTTTCAGGCGGGCTTCCAGCTCCTGCATATCGTTATTAGCGTAGCGATAGCGCTTCGCTTTACACAGACGCACACCGTCGATGATAGAAGCATGGTTCAGCGCGTCGGAAATAATGGCGTCTTCCGCACCAAGCAGCGTTTCAAACAGGCCGCCGTTCGCATCAAAGCAGGAGGAGTAGAGAATGGAATCTTCCATACCGAGGAAATCGGCCAGCTTCTTCTCCAGCGCTTTGTGGCTATCTTGCGTGCCACAGATAAAGCGCACGGAGGCCATACCAAAGCCGTGGCTGTCCATACCGGCTTTCGCGGCAGCAATCAAATCAGGGTGGTTGGCAAGGCCAAGATAGTTATTGGCGCAGAAGTTAATGACATGGTCGCCATTGGCCACGGTGATATCAGCCTGCTGGGCCGATGTAATAATGCGTTCTTCTTTAAACAACCCTTCCGCACGCGCGGTTTCCAGGTCGTTCGTTAACTGTTTATAAAAATCCCCACGCATCGCAATTCTCCAGACTGGGCAAATTTCGGCACATATTACCGAAAGGTATACGGTGATACGAGATGACACAGCATCCATTCTTCATTTTGTAGCATAAATCACGCATAGGCATATCGTTCACTGGGTGAATGGCTGAAGGGTCGTCAATGTGATGATATGATAAGAGACATTAGTGTCTGAGATCGTCTCAACGCTCCACTTTTCAAAGGTACAGTTATGATCATCGTGACCGGCGGCGCGGGTTTTATCGGTAGCAACATCGTTAAGGCCCTGAATGATAAAGGCATCACCGATATTCTGGTGGTGGATAACCTGAAAGACGGCACCAAATTCGTCAATCTGGTCGACCTGCACATTGCCGACTACATGGATAAAGAAGACTTTCTGATCCAGATTATGTCTGGTGAAGAGTTCGGTGATATTGAAGCCGTATTCCACGAAGGTGCGTGTTCATCCACCACCGAGTGGGATGGCAAGTACATGATGGATAACAACTATCAGTACTCAAAAGAGCTGCTGCACTACTGCCTGGAGCGCGAAATCCCGTTCCTGTATGCGTCTTCTGCCGCGACTTACGGTGGCCGTACTTCGGACTTTATCGAATCCCGTGAATACGAAAAGCCGCTTAACGTATACGGCTACTCAAAAATGCTGTTCGACGAGTATGTGCGTGGCATTCTGCCGGAAGCGAACTCCCCGATCGTCGGCTTCCGCTACTTCAACGTGTATGGTCCGCGCGAAGGGCATAAAGGCAGCATGGCGAGCGTGGCCTTCCATCTCAATACCCAGTTGAACAACGGCGAAAGCCCGAAACTGTTCGAAGGCAGCGAAAACTTCAAACGCGATTTCGTCTACGTAGGCGATGTTGCGGCGGTCAACCTGTGGTTCTGGGAAAACGGTGTTTCCGGTATCTACAATCTGGGTACCGGTCGCGCGGAATCTTTCCAGGCTGTGGCTGATGCGACGCTGGCTTTCCACAAAAAAGGCAGCATCGAATACATTCCGTTCCCGGACAAACTGAAAGGCCGCTACCAGGCGTTTACCCAAGCGGATCTGACCAACCTGCGCGCGGCGGGTTATGACAAACCGTTTAAAACCGTCGCCGAAGGCGTAACCGAGTATATGGCCTGGCTGAACCGCGACGCGTAAGTATGAAAATTTTGGTCATTGGCCCGTCCTGGGTCGGCGACATGATGATGTCGCATAGTCTTTACCGCACGCTCAAAGCGCGCTTTCCCCAGGCGATAATCGATGTGATGGCACCCGCGTGGTGCCGTCCACTTTTATCACGCATGCCGGAAGTTAACGAAGCGATCCCAATGCCGCTCGGCCACGGTGCGCTGGAAATTGGCGCACGCCGTAAGCTGGGCCACAGCCTGCGCGAGCGCCGTTATGACCGCGCCTACGTGCTGCCCAATTCGTTTAAATCCGCGCTGGTACCGTTCTTTGCCAACGTGCCGCACCGTACCGGCTGGCGCGGTGAAATGCGTTACGGTCTGCTCAATGACGCTCGCGTACTGGATAAACAAGCCTGGCCGTTAATGGTGGAGCGCTATGTGGCGCTGGCCTATGACAAAGGTGTGATGCGCTCGGCGCAGGATCTGCCGCAGCCGCTGCTGTGGCCGCAGTTGCAGGTTAACGACAGCGAGAAATTACAAGTTTGCGCGACGTTTGATATTTCTGCCGAACGCCCGGTGATTGGTTTTTGCCCCGGCGCAGAATTCGGCCCGGCCAAACGCTGGCCGCACTACCATTACGCAGAACTGGCCAAGCAACTGATTGATGAAGGCTACCAGGTGTTGCTGTTTGGTTCGGCGAAAGATCACGAAGCGGGCAACGAGATTCTGGCCTCGCTGAGTACCGAGCAGCAAGCCTGGTGCCGCAATCTGGCCGGTGAAACGCAGCTGGAACAAGCCGTAGTGCTAATTGCCGCCTGTAAAGCGATCGTTACCAATGATTCCGGTTTGATGCATGTCGCCGCCGCGCTTAATCGTCCGCTGGTGGCGCTTTACGGCCCAAGCAGCCCGGATTTCACTCCGCCGTTGTCGCACAAAGCCCGCGCGATCCGCCTGATTTCCGGCTACCACAAAGTGCGCAAAGGCGACGCCGCTGAAGGCTATCACCAGAGTCTGATCGACATTACCCCGCAGCGCGTACTGGAAGAGTTGAACGCCCTGTTGCTGGACGCGGAAGGATAACCGATGCGGGTATTGATCGTTAAAACCTCGTCGATGGGCGATGTGCTGCATACGCTGCCCGCGCTCACCGACGCCGCGCAGGCGATTCCCGGCATCCGTTTTGACTGGGTGGTGGAAGAGGGTTTCGCCCAGATCCCCGCCTGGCACGCCGCCGTTGAGCGCGTTATTCCGGTGGCGATCCGCCGCTGGCGCAAAGCCTGGTTTTCCGCCCCCATTGCCGCCGAGCGTAAAGCCTTTCGCCTGGCGGTACAGGCTGAGCGGTACGACGCGATTATTGATGCACAAGGGCTGGTGAAAAGCGCCGCGCTGGTCACCCGACTGGCGCATGGTGTGAAGCACGGCATGGACTGGCGCACCGCGCGCGAGCCCTTAGCGAGCCTGTTTTACAATCGCCGTCATCACATTGCTAAACAGCAACATGCGGTTGAGCGCACCCGCGAATTATTCGCCAAAAGCCTCGGTTATACCAAACCGCAAACGCAGGGTGATTACGCCATCGCCCGCCATTTTGCCGTCACCGACGCGGCGCATTCGCCCTATGCCGTGTTCTTACACGCCACCACCCGCGATGATAAACACTGGCCGGAAGCGCACTGGCGCGAGCTACTTAATTTGCTGGCTGACAGCGGCTTACGCATAAAATTACCGTGGGGCGCGCCGCATGAAGAAGCCCGCGCGAAACGGCTGGCGCAAGGGCTGGATTTTGTCGACGTCTTGCCGCGGATGAGCCTTGAGAATGTGGCGCGAGAACTGGCCGGCGCGCGGTTTGTCGTCTCGGTTGATACCGGTTTAAGCCATCTTACCGCCGCGCTGGACAGACCGAACGTCACGCTTTATGGCCCAACGGATCCTGGTTTAATTGGCGGATATGGGCGTAATCAGGTAATCTGTCGCCCTTCTGACAGCCGGTCATTACATGACCTGCCCGGCAGCGATGTGTTCCGTCAGCTAAAAGGCGCACACATAATTTAATCATGTCGAGTTAGGTACTTTCATGCCTGAATTTAAACGTATTCTTGTGACCAAACTGAGGCATCACGGCGATGTTCTACTGACATCACCCATTTTCACCACCTTACGTCGTCATTATCCTAACGCCCAAATAGACGTTATCGTCTATGCTGAAACTGCTGATATGCTGACCCTGCACCCAGCGATTAATAACGTATTGATAATTGACCGTAAATGGAAAAAGCTTGGTGTGTGGAGACATTTTCTAAAAGAACTAGCACTTATTCGCCATATCAAAAGTCAGCACTATGATCTGCTTTTGCATTTGACAGAAAGCATGCGCGGCTTCTGGTTCGCCCAACTCGGTAGGATCCCCCATGGAGTAACCTTCTACAACGAAAACAGAAAGCGGTTGTTTTTCTGGAGAAAAAAGTTTCAGAAGCAAGTCAAACGTATTCATCTTCGTCATACAGTTGAAGGCCATCTGGATACACTTCGGGTGCTGGGTTTACAGCCTACGATAGAAGAACGCAAGCTGGTATTGGTTGCCGGAGAAGCTGCAGAGCGAGGGGTAAAAGATAAGCTATATGCCGCAGGCTGGCAGAACCAACCTTACGTTGTAGTCCATCCAACTTCACGTTGGATGTTCAAATGCTGGAACACTAAAGATGTCGCCGCAATTATGGAATATCTCAGCCACCAAGGTAAAACTGTTGTACTGAGCGCCGCGCCGTCAAAAGAAGAGATGAAGATGGTGGAAGATCTTCGCGCCCTCGTTACCACGCCATTTCTTGATCTGTCCGGAACCATGTCCCTGAAGGAGTTGGCCGCTTTAATTCAACATGCAGATATGCTCTTCGGCGTCGATTCGGTGCCAATGCACATTGCTGCAGCGATGCAAACGCCAGTGGTAGCATTATTTGGGCCTACCGGGGACAAAGAATGGGGCCCATGGATGGTTAAAAGTGAAGTTGTAACCTCTAAACATCATCCCTGTCGTCCCTGCGGACAAGCAGGCTGCGCCAATAGCCATATCTGCGACTGTCTGGTGCAGCTACCCAGAAGCCAGGTGATTGAAGCAATAAATACCATCCAGGTTAGCCAATGAAGCTTGCTATTGTCAGACAAAAATACCGACCTGATGGGGGAGCCGAGCGCTTTGTCTCCAGAGCATTAAGTGCCCTGCGCGATAAAAGCGATTTAGATATCAGCATTATTACTCGTCAATGGGAAACTGGTTCCAGCACAGATTATCATGTCATTACCTGTGACCCGCCGGCAAAAAATCGCCTACAACGCGAAATAAATTTCGCGCGTGAAGCACAGAGCCATTTTGCCGCATTTGATATTGTACAGAGCCATGAACGCATTCCCGGCTGTACTATTTATCGTGCTGGCGACGGCGTACATCGTGAATGGCTGAACATTCGCTCACGCACGATGAATCCGCTACAAAAGCTAGTCCAATCACTTTCCAGCTTCCACCGCTATCAGCTTCGCCAGGAAAAAGCGATGTTTGAACATCCAGCGTTGGAAAAAGTGATTTGTAACTCAGCTATGGTGAAAGCGGAGATTGTCGATCACTTTGCTATTGATCCCAATAAGATCCATGTGATTTACAACTGTATCGATACCAATATATGGAATCCATCGTTGATTTCCGTACATCGCCAGCCAATGCGTGAGCGCTACGCCATCCCGCAAGATGCCACATTGATGCTGTTCGTAGGTTCCGGCTTTGAGCGTAAGGGGTTGGATGTCGCAATCAGAGCGATTGCGGAACATCCACTTGCGTGGCTATTGGTGGTAGGAAATGACCGCAAGTCCATGCGTTATAAGAAACAGGCCCGCATCCTGGGCTGTGAATCACGGCTGGTTTTTGCGGGCGTGCAGAAAGAGACTGCTCCGTTTTATGCAATGGCTGACGCCTTAATTCAGCCAACGCGTTATGATCCTTTTCCGAATACGATCCTGGAAGCGATGGCCTGTGGATTACCGGTATTGACTTCAGATAAATGTGGAGGAAAAGAATTTATTGATACTGGAATAAATGGATATGTTTTCGATGCGCTGGACTGGGCCTCTTTTTCCGGTGCTATTGGACAATTACAAAATGGATTTGACTATAATTTTGCCAGAAAGACCTCTTTCAATAAAGTGGTAAATCTGACTGCAAGCTATATTTCTAATGAACTTTATAATTTATATCTTACTGTAATTGAGAATAAAAAGAATGGTATTTAATTCGCTCTTTAATGGAAGTAGAAAAGAATCCTTGCCACTCTATTTGGTGGGATTATTTATTGCGCTTAACTTTACAGCCGAATTGACAAAATTTAAAAATTTGACTGTTATTTTAATGATTGCAACGGCGATATATTTTTTATTTAAAAATTATCACCTTGCTCTGGCTCCACTAAAGAACAATCTTTTTGTTAGTGTTATTTTTTTTGTTCTCACAATATTTTATTCGCTATTTATTTCTATAGATTCGCAGATCAGTTTTGACAGTATGAATAAACCCATACTAAATAGTATTTTACTTTTCTCATTTGTACTACCTATTGTCTTACACAAAAATTCTGCGGTTCAAATCGCCAAAATGATACTGCTGTCGATTGCTGCTGGCCTCGTGATTACCTGTACACGAGACCTTTTAATGTATATTGATGAATATCGCCAGGGGATTATACCCTTTACTGAAATGACTCATCGCGACCTTTCTGATAGCTATGTTTTATGCTTCCCGGTTATTCTTAGCCTTTGGTATATTTATAAGAAGAATACCCTAACACACTGGGCTTGTTTAATTATCGCCACAATGATCACCATAACATTTATGCTAGGTACTTTTACGCGTGGCTTATGGCTTTCAGTAGTGGTAATGAGCGCAATTGTCATTACTTTTAATAAAGAAAAAATGCTGGCCTTTATGGGTATGACAGCATTAATTTGCGGTGCAGTAACACTGGTCTCTTATGATCATACTCAGGAGCACCTACTGACAAAAAAAATGGAGCAAACGTCTAGCAGCAACCGCTATGGCGGAGGTACACAGGGAACGGCACTGGAACTTATTCTGCAAAACCCCATTAAGGGCTATGGCTTTGGTAATAGCCTGTTCCATCGCATTTATAACGATCAGGTCAAGAACCATCCTGAATGGATTTATAAACAGTCTTTAGGTCCCCATAATGTCTTTTTGGCTATCTGGTTTGCTGCAGGTATTGTTGGCTTGCTAGCGCTAATTACCCTGACGCTGAGCACCATTAACTACGCCTATAGAGCATTTGTGGCGAGCAGATCGAATATTATAACAGCACAGGCGGTGCTGTTACTGATGGTATCGTTTATCGGCTGGGTTATTGTTCGAGGAACATTTGAAAATGTCTATTTGAATGTACTTGGCATTCATTTTGGATTACTCATGGCACTGGGGTTCAGGATTAAAGTTGAGAATACCTGAATAACTGTAACCGTAATTAGCCGACTATGTCACGATAGTCGGCTACTCCTACCGTGACTCATCTGTAGCCGCTAGTGTACAATGTGAAAAAGTGTGATAGCAGGTCCGCTTATGCAGCCCCAAAAAATCCTTGTCATAAACATTGCTCGCTTTGGCGACACTTTATTAATAACACCGGTATTAAAAGCATTAAAAACGAAGTGGCCTACGGCCATACTGGATGTGTTCGCGCATAAAAAAACAGCCTCGGTGATCGAAAATCTACCTTGGGTGAATACTGTTCGCCCCTTCTCCAAGAAAAAAGCGGCATGGATGAAATATTTCCACCGCCGGCAATATGATCTGGCGCTGGTATACGGTAGTGATGATGCACTGGTGGAGTACGCCAAGCGCGTTTCCACACTGACGGTTTCTTTCTCTGACGAAACTGGTAACGCCAACTGGTGCACGGTAACCCCGCCGAAACAGTTAATGCCAGCCCAGCAGGAACGAGCGTTGCTAGCTCAAGCCGTCGGCGTTGAGATCACCGATTGGCGCCTCTGTTATTGTGTTACGCCACAAGAACTGGACTCTGCACGCCAGTTTTTGACTAAAAACAATCTGCGTGGTAAGCGTTTGATCGGTTTTCAATTGCAAAGCTTTCCTGCAAAGGCCTATCGAGACTGGCCGATCTCCTCTTTTAAGGAGATAGCGAACCGTCTGTTACAGGCATATCCCGACAGTCATATACTTTTATTAGGCGGGCCTGAAGGAAAAACTACCGCTGCTGCACTGGCCTCTGAACTGGGTTCCTCCGCCACGTCGCTCGCAGGGAAGCTGACAATGAGACAAAACGCAGCGGTGATGAGCCAGCTTTCTCTTTATCTGGGTGTGGATACCGGCCCTACTCATCTTGCTGGTGCCTTGGGTATCCCAATGGTAGCGATGTACCACGCCTTCCATCCAGGCAGGTATCTTTCGCCACAACAGCACCCTGGTCTGGTTGTTATCGAACATCCTGTTGACTATTCTGACGCCAGCCGTGAAGAGCCAATGTCAAAGATTGATGTTGATACTGTCTGGAATGCGGTCAATACGCTGCTCGCGAAACACATTGATCTAAAGGTAAGCTAATGAAAATTGGATTTGTGGATGTGACCATAACAACTTCTTATGGAGGCATCCAAACTGCAGTCTGGGAACTTGCAAAAGCCCTGGCTGACCTTGGTCATGAGGTATTTCTTTATGGAGGAGAAGGGGACATTCGCCATGATGTTGCGAGTTATGCAATTACCGTACGAACCTATCCTTTTACACCACGAGAAAAGGTGATTAATCTCGGACGCCGGTTCCAGCGAATCGTTGAACGCCTTTCTATGGCACGGCATGCCCGAAAAGCGGTAGTGAAAGATGATCTGGACTGGGTCATTCTTACTAAACCTTTCGATTTCTTTTGGCCACATCTGATGCCTGCGTCCAGCAAGACGCGTTTCTGCTATATGAGTGGAGGCACCAGTTTTTTTAGGTTTGATCGCCGCCTGGGTAAACGAATTGACGCCTGGGTGGCATGTAGTGAATTTAATGCCTGGCAGATTCAGCATCACTTTAAGCACTTCCCGCATGTGATTTATAACGGTGTGGACATCCATAAGTTTACTCCTGCAACTGGTAGTATTCGTCGGGCGCTGGACATTGATGATGACAAGTTTTTACTGGTTTTTGCCGGGCGGCTTGTCGGGTGGAAAGGCCTTTATTACGTTTTGAAAGCACTGGCGCTATTGCAGGACGAGCGGGTACGCTTTCTCATTGTTGGTAATGGTGAAGAACTGACAAAACTACAGGCACAAGCTCGGGCTCTTGGTGTGGACAAACAGGTTATTTTCCACGAGCCAGTTGCGCATTCAGCTCTGCCAGCGTTTTATAGAAGCGGTGATGCAGGTATTTTCCCCAGCACTGGCGATGAAGCTTTTGGTATTACTATTGCTGAAGCGATGGCTTGCGGATTACCCGTGATAGGTAGCTATATTGGTGGTATTCCGGAAGTGATTGGCAATGAAGGCTCAGCTGGATTGCTGGTTTCTCCTGGCCACCCTGAAGCAATTGCTGATGCCATCCGTAAATTGATGGAAGACGGCGAACACCGTCGGACAATGGGGCATAACGCACGTCAGCGTATCGAAAATCTCTACACCTGGCACCACTCAGCTCAACGTTTACTTTCGGCGCTCGACCAATGATCAAACTTGCCTATATCGATCCCTATGCGGTGCCGGACATCCGCGTTGCATCACTGCAAATTTTGCAGAATGTGGACGCTTTTGCGCGACACAATATGCAAGTCTTTATTGTTACGCCCCCCAGCCATACCTCGGTTGAAAGTCTACTGGGTCGCTCCGTTTCGGAAGGCGTCGTTTTCTCACCTTTAAATGACCCACGTGGAAAATGGTATTTTCCTTTTAATACTCAGAAAATATTTTTTCTAATGGTCTGCCGCTGGCTGAAGCGCAACCCCGTCGATGCAATTTATACTCGTAATCTAAAAATGGCCCGTTTCCTGCTCAGCCAGACGCTGGGCATTCCGGTTATCTTTGAAAGCCACGAGATATTTGCTCAGAGTTTTAAGGAGTCTCATGATCTCAGCCAAGCAAAGAACCAGCGCAAGTACCAGATTCTGCTGGAAAATGAGCATTTTGTTTACCAGAATGCGGCGGCAATTGTTGTCTTGACGTCTTTCCTTGAAGAGGATATTCGCCGCCACTACAACGTCGATACTCCTTGTATCGTTAGCCCCGACGGCGTGGACAGCGTGGCAGCAAATGAGGCACTGAAGACAGTCTCACAGTTACCTTCTATACCCGTATCAATTTTTTATCTCGGCAGCCTCCATCCCTGGAAAGGTATCCCAACAGCTATCAGCGCAATGCGTCACGTAACCGGCGCAAAGCTAACAATTGCAGGAGGTAACGCGGAACAGATCACAACGCTTTCCGCGTTGGCACAGCAGGAAGGTGTGGCAGCTAAAATCGATTTTCTCGGTTATGTGAATCCACGCCAGCGCTTCCACGAGATAGCCCGCCATGATATTTGCATTTTGCCACTGACCAAAACCAGCATTGCCAGCCGATATACCTCACCACTTAAACTATTTGAATATATGGCGATGGGTAAAGCAATTGTGATTGCCGACCTACCGTCAATCCGTGAAGTCGTGGATGAATCAAGCGTCTTTTTCGTCGAAAGCGAAAACAGTGAAGAGCTGGGGAGCGTACTCCAGCGCGTAGTCGATGATAGAGATGAAGCGCAAAAACGCGCGAATGCAGCGCTGGAGCTGGCGAAAACATTCACCTGGGATCACCGCGCACAACAGATTTCCCGCATTATTCATCATCTGCTACGGCAAAATTGATAATGAAAAAATCACTCATATTTACCGTTCCGCCAATCCATTCAATCCCGCCTCGCCATGCCGCTGCGGTGGAGTGGTGGGTCTATAACGTAGCCACCAGGTTGCACGTTTCGACAGAAATTATTTGTATCCGTAAAGGCGAAGTGCAGCAAGAAAGTATCACCCCGCATTGTTCGATCTACCGCATTGGTATTGGCCGCATCTACAAACGTATTTTTCAAAAATGGACCCGCTGGGACCCACTTTCTTATGCATGGCGACTGGTTCGTCGAGCTCGTAGCCTGCGAGCTGAACGGCAAACACTGATCGTGCATAATTCGATTCATCTTTATACGACGGCTGCGCGCTATTATCCTGAACAGGACATGATTCTACATATGCACAATATGCAGGATACCGACAAGCTAACCAGTGCGGTAAAGATTATTGTTCCCAGCCAGTTTCTGGCTCGCTGGTACAAAGAAAAGGTTCCCGGTGCAGATGTAAAAGTTGTGCCTAATGGTATTGATGTCGAACTTTACGCTGATGGCGATCGCTGGTCACGAGAAAAGTTTGCCCTGACTAAAACCGATACTGTGATTCTTTATGCCGGGAGGTTGTCGCCAGAAAAGGGACCGCTGGAACTGATGCGGGCCGTGCATCAATTGAATCAGTCCGGGCAACAGCTAAAACTGGTGATTGTCGGCGATCCAAAAGCGAACGGTAGTGGCCCGCGAGCGAAGTATCAAAAAGAGATTCGTGAGATGGCTCAGACCATGGGCAGTAAGTGTATTCTCGCGGGTAGCGTTGCACCGGCAGATATGCACAAGGTCTACGCAATCGGCGATTTAACCGTAGTGCCTTCTCGCTTTGAAGAGCCATTCTGCATGGTGGCGCTTGAATCCATGGCCTCCGGCATCCCGGTACTGGTCAGCCCTCGCGGCGGAATTTCAGAATTTGTTATCGACGGGAAAACCGGATTTGTAATGCGGGAACCACTCTCAACAACCTCGATGGCAGAAGATATTCAGGCAACGCTCAATCGGGCGGACCTCCAGTCGGTAGCCCTGCATGCCCGGAAAGAAACCCTTGCTGGTTATGGCTGGCAGACAGTGGCTGATAAACTTAGCGCTGCTTTGAAGGGGTGGCGGTAAGCCGTTACCCTGTCAGGCCGGAAAGGTATAGCTTTAGCCGCCCTAAATGCTTAGAATTTGCCCGCCGAATCTTAAAAAAACGGATAGTCGCTTGGAATTGTTGTATACCACCCTGCTTTACTTAATTCAGCCTCTGGTGTGGTTGCGATTATTACTTCGCAGCCGCAAAGCCCCCGCTTACCGCAAACGCTGGGCTGAACGCTATGGTTTTTGTCGTAACAAAGTGAAGCCGGACGGTATTCTGCTGCATTCCGTCTCCGTAGGAGAAACGCTGGCGGCGATCCCGCTGGTACGCGCACTGCGCCATCGCTACCCTTCGCTGCCCATCACTGTGACCACCATGACGCCAACCGGCTCGGAACGGGTGATGTCGGCGTTCGGCAAAGACGTACATCATGTTTATCTCCCTTACGATCTGCCCTGCGCCATGAACCGTTTTCTCAACAATGTTCGCCCAAAGCTGGTGATCGTGATGGAAACCGAACTGTGGCCGAACATGATTTCCGCGCTGAAAGCGCGCCAAATCCCCTTGGTTATCGCTAATGCACGGCTGTCAGAACGCTCGGCAAAAGGTTACGGCAAGTTGGGCAAATTTATGCGCCGCCTGCTGAGCAAAATCACCCTAATTGCCGCGCAAAACCAGGAAGATGCCGACCGTTTTCTGCAATTAGGCTTAAAGCGCAGCCAGTTGACCGTGACCGGCAGCCTGAAATTTGATATCTCCGTAACGCCAGAACTCGCTGCACGCGCAATAACGCTGCGCCGCCAGTGGGCACCACGCCGCCAGGTGTGGATTGCTACCAGCACGCACGACGGCGAAGAAGCGATTATTTTACAGGCGCACCGCAAGCTGCTGGAAACCTTCCCTGATTTACTGTTGATTCTGGTCCCCCGCCACCCGGAACGCTTCCCGGATGCGCGCAATTTGGCGCAGAAAGCCGGTTTCAGCTACACCTTGCGCAGCTCGGGCGAAATCCCTTCCAGCAGCACACAGGTAGTGATCGGCGACACGATGGGTGAACTGATGTTGCTGTATGGTATCGCCGATCTGGCGTTTGTCGGCGGCAGCCTGGTTGAACGCGGCGGCCACAACCCGCTGGAGCCCGCCGCGCACGCGATTCCCGTGCTGATGGGGCCACATACGTTTAATTTCAAAGATATCTGCGCACGTCTGCAGGAAGCGGAAGGGTTGATCACCGTCACCGATGCGGATTCGCTGGTGAAAGAGGTGTCGACCCTGCTGACGGATGAAGATTACCGTTTATGGTACGGCCGCCACGCGGTGGAAGTGCTGCACCAGAACCAGGGCGCGCTGGCGCGCCTGCTGCAACTTCTGCAACCGTATTTGCCTCAGCGGAGCCATTAATGTCCAAACGTTTGTCGGTGGTGATGATCGCCAAAAACGCGGCGGATCTGCTGCCCGATTGTCTGGCATCCGTTGCCTGGGCGGATGAAATTGTGCTGCTGGATTCCGGCAGCAGCGACGATACAGTGGGCATTGCCAGCCGCGCGGGCGCCAAAGTCTTCACCCATACTGACTGGTCGGGTTACGGCGTACAGCGCCAGATGGCACAGCGCTACGCCAGCGGCGATTACATCCTGATGCTCGATACCGACGAGCGCGTCACTCCGGAACTCGCAGAGCACATTCGCGCGACACTCGCCGCACCGCAGCCGGGCGCCGTTTACAGCATTGCCCGCCGTAACTATTTCCTTGGCCGCTTTATGCGCCACAGTGGTTGGTATCCGGATCGCGTTACCCGCCTGTACGAGCGCGAGCGCTATCAGTACAACGGTAATCTGGTGCATGAATCGCTGGATGCGCCGCAAGCGCCGGTCATTGCGCTCAGTGGTGATTTGCTGCATCTGACCTGCCGGGATTTCGCCAGCTTTCAGCGTAAACAGTTCAATTACGCCACGGCGTGGGCGCAGGAACGCCATCAGCGCGGTAAAAAAACGTCGCTACCGGGAATTTTCGTGCATACTTTGGGCGCCTTCGTCAAAACATTGTTACTGCGCGGCGGCGTGCTGGATGGCAAACAGGGCTGGCTGCTGGCAGTGGTTAATGCGCAGTATACTTTCAATAAATACACCGAGCTGTGGGCGCTGAACCACGGTTATTCAGAGAAAGAATAAGCGATGAGCACAAAAGCGATTTATCCCGGCACCTTTGACCCCATCACTAACGGGCATATTGATATTGTGACCCGCGCCGCCACGATGTTTGATGAGGTGGTGTTAGCGATTGCCGCCAGCCCAAGCAAAAAACCGCTGTTTGACCTGCCAGAGCGCGTGGCACTGGCGCAAGCAGCGACGGCACATCTACCGAATGTTTCCGTGGTGGGGTTTAGCGATTTAATGGCCAATTTTGCCCGCGCCCAGCAGGCAAATATCCTTATTCGCGGTTTGCGGGCGGTAGCGGATTTCGAATATGAGATGCAACTGGCCCATATGAACCGCCACCTGATGCCGGAGCTGGAAAGCGTCTTTCTTATGCCGTCGAAAGAGTGGTCGTTTATCTCGTCCACGCTGGTCAAAGAAGTGGCGCGCCATCAGGGCGATGTCACCCACTTCCTGCCGCCTGACGTTCACCAGGCGCTGTTAGAGAAGCTTAAGTAAGCTTTCTGGTTCTTATTTCTGGCAGCGTCGGCAGTAAAACGTTGAGCGCTGTGCATGCTTTGCGGCAACAATCGGCGTGCCGCAGACGCGACACGGTTCCCCTTCCCGACCATATACCTGCAACTCCTGGGCGAAATAGCCCGGTTTACCGTCGCTTTGTAAAAAGTCTTTTAGCGTGGTTCCGCCCTGTTCGATAGAGCGCAGCAGCACCGCTTTGATCACCCGCACCAGAATTTCGCACTCCTGCGCCGAGAGTGACGAAGCCAGCCGATCGGGATGGATCCCGGCGGCAAACAGCGATTCGCTGGCGTAGATATTTCCCACGCCGACCACCAGCTTGTTATCCATGAGCCAGGGTTTAATGGCGGTTTTCTTCTTCGCGCATTTCTGCTGGAAATATTCAGCGTTGAAAGCGTCGCTGAGCGGTTCCGGGCCGAGATGCGCGAGCACATTGTGGCCTTCCAGCTCTTTCGTCCACAGCCACGCGCCAAAACGACGTGGATCGGTGTAGCGCAGCACTTTGCCATTGCTCATCACCAAATCGACGTGGTCGTGTTTTTCAGCAGGTAACTCATGGGGAAGAATGCGCAGGCTACCGGACATGCCAAGGTGAATAATGATCCAGCCGTCGGGCAATTCGAGCAGCAAATATTTAGCGCGGCGCTGAACACTCAGTACCGGTTTGTCGCTCAGGCTGTGGATCTCTTCGGAAACCGGCCAGCGCAATCGCCCGTTGCGCACCACCGCATGAAGAATGGTTTCGCCAACAAGGTGCGGTTCAATACCTCTGCGGCTGGTTTCGACTTCGGGTAATTCAGGCATCTCGTCTCCGGTTTATGGGTGGTCAGAAATGCAAAAACCCCGACAGAGCGGGGTTTTTGTGCAAGAAAACTAAAATTATTTGATTTTAGCTTCTTTGTACAGCACGTGCTGACGGACAACTGGATCGAATTTTTTCAGTTCCAGTTTTTCCGGCTTAGTACGTTTGTTCTTCGTGGTGGTGTAGAAGTGACCAGTACCAGCGGAAGAAACCAGCTTGATTTTCTCACGAATACCTTTAGCCATGATTTATATCCTTTAAGTACTTAGTACTTTTCGCCACGGGCACGCAGTTCAGACAGAACTGTATCGATGCCTTTCTTATCGATTACACGCATACCTTTAGCAGATACACGCAGGGTGACAAAACGCTTTTCGCTCTCAACCCAGAAACGGTGAGAGTGCAGGTTCGGCAGGAAACGGCGTTTAGTCGCGTTCAGTGCGTGGGAACGGTTGTTACCGGTCACCGGACGCTTGCCAGTAACTTGGCAGACTCGGGACATGTCTATTCTCCAAAAATCAAATTAGCTCGAGCTTCGTATGGGGTATCGGCGCCTCGTCAGGCTTTACAGCCCGGTCATCGCAGTTCTATGTGAACTCTCGATTGCCAGGCCCAAATGCCAAACCCGAGATTCTCAAAGGTGGCGTAGTATACGCTGAGTCGGCGGTGTGCTCAAGTCCCGAACAGACAAAGATCCCGATGGATCGCGCAAAGTGGTCTAAATCCAGCCACGTTCGGCAAAAGAAACGTACTCACCGCGACCAATAACCAGATGATCGAGCACTCGGATGTCCATGAACTGGCAGCATTTTATTACCCGCTCAGTGATCTGCCTGTCCGCTTTGCTCGGCTCAGCGTTACCAGAGGGATGATTATGCGCGAGGATCACGGCGGCCGCATTGACTTTTAACGCTTCACGCAAAATTTCTCGCGGATGCACCTCAACCTGGTTAATCGTGCCGGTAAAAAGCCGACAATGTTTAAGTATCCGGTTCTGGTTATCCATTAGGATCACCATAAAGATCTCGCGCTCTTCGCCCGCAAGCTGACTTTGTAAAAACTCGCGCGTCATTTCCGGGCTCAGCAGTGAGCTCTCTTCCAGCAGGCGCGCATTATAATAGCGCCGCGCCAGTTCGCCGATACCCCGCAGTTGAGCGTATTTGGCAAGGCCAATGCCATGCACCTCTTTAAAATCATCAAGATCGGCGGAGAGCAGCGTATACAACGAACCAAACTGCTTGAGCATTTCACGCGCGACGGTGAGCACGCTTTTTCGCTGTGTTCCGGTGCGCAAAAAAAGCGCCAGCAGTTCCACGTCAGTCAGTGACTCAATACCGAACTTCATCATTTTTTCACGCGGTTTTTGGGGCGTAAAAACAATATCCATATTCATTTCTCCTTCGCTCCCGCCAATGCTGCCATAGCTGCCATCTCGCTTCGACCAGGGAGTCATATCTCTGCGTAGTGCCTCGCAAAGTGGTTTATGGGCAACAACACGACAACACCAGGATTGTGATAAAATGCCCAGCTTCTGGTGAAATCCAACAGGAAAGAATCATGATCAGTCTGGCGGGTAAAAAGATTGTCCTCGGCGTGAGCGGCGGTATTGCGGCCTATAAAGCGCCCGAACTGGTGCGCCGTTTGCGCGATCGCGGAGCAGAAGTCCGTGTCGCAATGACAGAGGCGGCAAAAGCCTTTATTACGCCGATGAGCCTGCAGGCCGTTTCCGGTTATCCGGTGTCTGACAGCCTGCTTGATCCCGCCGCTGAAGCGGCAATGGGCCATATTGAGCTGGGCAAATGGGCTGATTTAGTGATTCTCGCCCCCGCCACCGCGGATTTGATCGCCCGCGTTGCTGCCGGTATGGCAAACGACCTGGTCTCCACGATTTGCCTTGCCACACCGTCGCCTGTCGCCGTTGTTCCCGCGATGAATCAACAGATGTACCGCGCCGCCGCCACCCAGCACAATTTGCAGGTGCTGGCCTCGCGCGGGCTGTTGCTGTGGGGCCCGGACAGCGGCAGCCAGGCCTGTGGCGATGTTGGTCCTGGAAGAATGCTCGATCCGCTGACCATTGTGGATATGGCCGCCGCGCATTTCTCGCCGGTCAAAGATCTGCAACATCTGAACATCATGATTACCGCCGGTCCGACGCGTGAACCGCTAGATCCGGTGCGTTACATCACTAATCTCAGTTCCGGTAAGATGGGCTTCGCCATTGCCGCCGCTGCTGCAAGTCGTGGTGCGAATGTCACGCTGGTCTCCGGCCCTGTCTCGCTGGCAACGCCGCCGCTGGTACAACGTGTGGATGTGACTACGGCACTGGAGATGGAGGCTGCGGTCCAGAGCCGCGTTCAGCAGCAGAATATTTTTATCGGTTGCGCCGCCGTTGCGGATTATCGCGCCGCCAGCGTCGCTGAAGAAAAAATCAAAAAGCAAGGCGATGAAATCACGATAAAAATGGTGAAAAACCCGGATATCGTCGCTGGCGTTGCCGCACTTTCTGCTCACCGACCTTATGTTGTTGGGTTTGCTGCCGAAACAAATAATGTGGAAGAATATGCCCGGCAAAAACGCGCCCGCAAAAATCTGGATCTGATTTGCGCCAACGATGTTTCGCAATCGAATCAGGGATTTAACAGCGACAACAATGCATTACACCTTTTCTGGCAGGATGGCGACAAACGCTTGCCGCTGGAGCGCAAAGAACTTCTGGGACACCTATTACTGGACGAGATCGTTACCCGTTATGATGAAAAAAATCGACGTTAAGATTCTGGACCCGCGCGTTGGCAAGGAATTCCCGCTGCCGACATATGCCACCTCCGGTTCTGCCGGACTTGACCTGCGTGCCTGTCTCGATGACGCCGTAGAGCTGGCGCCTGGCGCAACGACGTTGCTGCCGACCGGTCTGGCAATCCATATTGCCGATCCAACACTGGCTGCGGTCATTCTGCCGCGTTCCGGTCTGGGCCATAAACATGGCGTCGTGCTGGGCAACCTGGTGGGGCTGATTGACTCGGATTACCAGGGGCAATTGATGGTTTCCGTCTGGAACCGCGGCCAGGACAGCTTTACCATCGTGCCGGGTGAACGCATCGCGCAAATGGTCTTTGTGCCGGTCGTTCAGGCAGAATTTAACCTGGTGGAATCCTTTGACGCGACCGAGCGCGGCGAAGGCGGCTTCGGCCATTCCGGGCGCCAATAAGCAGCCCTATTTAACGCATCACACGGCGAAATAACGCGATAACATCACCGCAAACGCACTCCGTTTGCGGCCGCCCTGTGGTTGCTCGCCTGACAAGTGCTTATTTTCAGGGGTATTTTGGAACATGGCAGAAAAACAAACTGCGAAAAGGAATCGTCGCGAGGAAATACTTCAATCTCTGGCGCTGATGCTGGAATCCAGCGATGGAAGCCAGCGTATTACGACGGCAAAACTGGCGGCGTCCGTTGGCGTTTCTGAAGCGGCGCTGTACCGCCACTTCCCCAGTAAAACGCGCATGTTCGACAGCCTGATTGAATTTATCGAAGATAGCCTGATTACCCGTATCAACCTGATTTTAAAAGACGAGAAAGACACAACCGCGCGTCTGCGTCTGATTGTGCTGCTGATTCTGGGTTTTGGTGAACGTAATCCGGGTTTGACACGCATTATGACCGGCCATGCGCTAATGTTCGAACAAGACCGCCTGCAAGGGCGCATTAGCCAGCTGTTCGAACGCATTGAAGCGCAGCTGCGCCAGGTGCTGCGCGAACGCAAGATGCGCGAAGGCGAAGCCTACGCGACCGATGAAACGTTACTGGCAAGCCAGCTGCTGGCGTTTTGCGAAGGGATGCTGTCACGTTTTGTGCGCAGCGAGTTTAAATACAGCCCGACCGAAGATTTCGACGCCCGCTGGCCGCTGTTGGCCGCACAATTACAGTAATTCCTCATGCAGCCCTTGCGGCTGCATTCTCATTTCCCCGCACTCTGTGAAAAAGCCCAACGTAATTCGTTAAGATGCCAGATGTTGTGGCGTCGCGGATCCCCTACCCTCCCTCTGGCAGTATCTTTCCACTTAAGCGAAATATCCTCATAAAAACCCTACAAATAAGGAGACGCTTGATGGCAACATCACGTCGGGAACTGCTTAAACTCAGCGGTATCGCCACCGCATCACTGCTTCTAAGCCAGAAGAGTATCGCCGCATGGGCACCCTCAGCCCGCTACCCCGATCCCAGCATCGTGGCGCTGGATGACAGCTTTCGCGACTATATGGTTTCCAGCGCCAAAGTAGAGCAGATCGCGACCGGATGCCGCTGGGCAGAAGGGCCCGTCTGGTTTGGCGATACCCGCATGCTGTTGTGGAGCGATATTCCCAACAACGCGGTCATGCGCTGGGATGAAGCCACCGGTACAACCAGCGTTTTTCGCCAGCCTTCCAATAACGCCAACGGCCACGCTCGCGACAGACAAGGGCGTCTAATCAGCTGTGAGCACGATACCCGCCGCATTACGCGCACAGAATACGACGGCACCATCACCGTGCTGGCAGACAGCTACGACGGCAAGCCGCTGAATTCACCGAATGACATTGCCGTGAAATCCGACGGTTCCATCTGGTTTACCGATCCGCCATTTGGCATTGCCGGTTTTTATGAAGGGCATAAAGCTACCCCGCAGTTGCCGCAAAACGTTTATCGCCTGGATCCTGAAACCCGCAAGCTGGAAGTGGTGCTGGGCGATGTTAAAGGGCCAAACGGCATCTGCTTCTCGCCGGATGAAAAAACGCTGTTTGTGGTGGAAAGCCGCGCGACGCCCAATCGCTTAATTCTGGCGTGGGATATCGAAGGTAATCAGCTTAAAAACCGGCGGGTACATATCGACTGCGGTAACGGCACGGCAGATGGCATCGCCATCGATGTGCATGGCAACCTGTGGTGCGGGTGGGGAATGGGTACCGAGGAGCTGGACGGCGTGCGCGTGTTCAATGCGCAAGGTAAAGCGATTGGAATGATCCACCTGCCGGAGCGCTGCGCTAACTTGTGCTTTGGCGGCGAACAGCGCAATCGCCTGTTTATGGCTTCCAGCACCTCGGTCTATTCACTTTATGTAAACACTCAGGGCGCGAAGCTGGTGTAAAACGGACCCGGCAGTCGCCTGCCGGGAATACATTTAAACGCCGTACTGCTCGCGATAGGCGCGCACAGCGGCGAGATGATCGGCCATCTCCGGTTTCTCTTCGAGGTAGGCGATCAAGTCTTTGAGTGTGACAATCGAAATCACGTTGCAGCCATAATCACGTTCTACTTCCTGAATTGCCGAAATATCACCGCGACCACGCTCCTGGCGATCCAGAGAGATCAGCACGCCGGCAAGCGTTGCGCCGTTAGCCTGGATAATTTCCATCGATTCGCGAATCGCCGTTCCGGCAGTGATCACGTCATCCACCAGCATGACACGCCCCTGCAAGGCGCTGCCCACCAGATTGCCACCTTCACCGTGGGTTTTGGCTTCTTTACGGTTAAAGCAATAAGGCACATCACGCTCGTGGTGCTCCGCCAGCGCTACGGCCGTGGTGGTCGCGATAGGAATACCTTTGTAAGCCGGGCCAAACAGCAGATCAAAATCGATACCGGAATCCACCAGCGCTTCGGCGTAAAAACGTCCTAACAGAGCCAGATCGCGCCCGGTATTAAACAGCCCGGCGTTGAAGAAATAGGGGCTTTTGCGCCCGGATTTCAGCGTGAACTCGCCGAACTTCAGTACCTGCTTGTTAAGCGCAAATTCAATAAACTGACGCTGATACGCTTTCATGGATCCGCTCCTCATCTCACTTTTCATTATTTACAGATTACGCAACATATGTCGCGCGACCTCGCGCAGACCACGTAAATCATACCTGGTGAATAGCGCAGGCATGACTCGCAACAGCCGACAAAGAAGCCGCATGAAGTATAAAGCGCAAAAAAAAGGGCGACTCATCAGTCGCCCTTAAAATTAATTCTCTAGCGCCGCCTTCTGCGTCGCGATAATCGATTCGATCCCCCCTCTGGCCAGCGCCAGCAGGGTGAGTAACTCTTCATGGGAGAAAGGCTCGCCTTCCGCCGTACCCTGAACTTCAATCATGCGACCGTCTTCAGTCATCACCACGTTCATGTCGGTTTCGGCTGCGGAGTCTTCCACATATTCAAGATCACAAACGGCTTCGCCATTAACAATACCCACGGAAACCGCCGCCACCATGCCTTTCATCGGATTGGTTTTCAGCTTACCGGCGGCAACCAGTTTGTTAAGCGCGTCCGCCAGCGCAACGCACGCGCCGGTAATTGACGCGGTACGCGTGCCGCCATCGGCCTGAATGACATCGCAGTCAAGCGTAATGGTGAATTCGCCCAGCGCGTTCAAATCAACCGCCGCACGCAGCGCGCGAGCGATAAGGCGCTGGATTTCCATGGTACGCCCGCCCTGCTTGCCTTTCGCGGCTTCACGCGCGTTACGGGTGTGAGTCGAGCGCGGCAACATGCCATATTCGGCGGTGATCCAGCCCTGGCCCTGACCTTTCAGAAAGCGCGGAACACCCTCTTCGATGGACGCGGTGCACAGCACTTTGGTATCACCAAATTCAACCAGCACGGAGCCTTCTGCGTGTTTTGTGTAATTACGGGTCAGGGTGACGGGGCGCACCTGGTTGGCGCTACGGCCTGCTGGACGCATGATAATTTCTCCGGCTTATCGAATGTGGCTGCGCATTATACTGGCTTACCAAGGTTATTCCTATCCTGATAAGGCCACGAAAGCTATAATCCCCGCATCTCTCTTTGAAAACGGGAACGTCTATGATCCGCAGTATGACCGCCTATGCCCGGCGTGAAATCAAGGGTGAATGGGGCTCTGCCTCCTGGGAACTGCGCTCGGTTAACCAGCGTTATCTGGAAACTTACTTCCGCCTGCCGGAGCAATTTCGCAGCCTCGAGCCGGTTGTCCGTGAACGTCTCCGTAGCCGTCTGACGCGCGGTAAAGTGGAGTGTAATCTCCGTTTTGAGCCTGATGCCAGTGCGCAGGGCGAACTGATCCTGAACGAAAAACTGGCTAAACAGCTGGTGAATGCGGCGAACTGGGTCAAAATGCAGAGCGACGAAGGGGAAATCAACCCGGTTGATATTCTGCGCTGGCCAGGCGTAATGGCTGCACAAGAGCAGGATCTGGACGCCATCGCCGCGCAGATCCTCGCCGCACTTGACGGCGCGCTGGATGATTTTATCGTCGCCCGTGAAACTGAAGGCCAGGCGCTGAAAGGGCTGATCGAACAGCGTCTGGAAGGCGTGAGCACCGAAGTCAGCAAAGTCCGCGCCCATATGCCGGAAATCCTGCAATGGCAACGCGAACGCCTGGTCGCCAAGCTGGAAGAGGCGCAGGTGCAGCTTGAGAATAATCGCCTTGAGCAAGAACTGGTGCTGATGGCACAGCGCATCGATGTCGCCGAAGAGCTGGATCGCCTTGAAGCGCATGTTAAAGAAACCTACAACATTCTGAAGAAAAAAGAAGCGGTGGGTCGCCGTCTCGACTTTATGATGCAGGAGTTCAACCGTGAGTCGAACACGCTGGCATCCAAGTCGATTAACGCAGAGGTAACTAACTCCGCTATCGAGCTTAAGGTCCTGATTGAGCAAATGCGCGAGCAGATTCAGAACATCGAGTAATCTCTCTGCAGCATGTTGAAAAGGCCCAGCTGGGCCTTTTTATTTATCACGCCGCCTGTAATTAACTTATGCTTACTTTTATTAATCACTGCCGTTTATCAACAATCATAATCTCTATTTAAATAACAAAATCAATAACATAAAAAAATTCAAATCATCCACATCGCATTAGTCAAACTTATCCAAAACAACGCACCTTAGAAAATCTCAATCGTCTGCCTGTATATAAATCGCTACCCTGCCGCTTCTGATTTACGGGAGCGGGCATGCTGTTACATATTCTCTATCTGATTGGTATCACGGCCGAGGCAATGACCGGCGCACTGGCGGCAGGCCGTCGCAGAATGGATACCTTTGGCGTGATAATTATCGCCACAGCAACGGCGCTGGGCGGCGGATCGGTACGCGATATCCTGCTTGGGCACTACCCGCTCGGCTGGGTAAAGCACCCGGAATATGTCGTTATTGTTGCCGTCGCGGCAGTATTAACGACGATCTTCGCGCCGGTGATGCCGCATCTGCGCCGTCTGTTTCTGGTGCTTGATGCGCTTGGGCTGGTGGTATTTTCCATTATCGGTGCGCAGATTGCTCTCGACATGGGTGAAGGCCCGGTTATCGCCGTGATTGCCGCTGTGGTCACCGGCGTGTTCGGCGGTGTGTTGCGGGATATGTTTTGTAAGCGTATCCCGCTGGTCTTTCAGCAAGAGCTGTACGCCGGGATCGCCTTCGCCTCCGCCGTACTCTATATCGTCCTTGGTCATATGGTTCCCAGCCACGATATGGTGGTAATTGCAACGTTGTTGTTTGGCTTCATTACGCGATTACTGGCTATCCGCTGGAAGCTCGGCTTACCCGTGTTCCACTACAAGCACAGCACTCACTGAAACGCCTTTATTCCTTGTTCTCGCAACCAAACCGAAAGTTTTTCAATTTCGGGAGCATGCATAAAGGCAACAATCTGGCGAGCTTTTTCAGCACCTATTGCCGGAAAACGTTGCCACTCTTTTTCGTTACGCGTGCGCATTTGCTGCCACGTTGTGTCGCCAGTGACTTTCAGAGCAGGCTGCGGTAACGGTGTTCCAAGTGCAATAAGCCAGCGGATAAACGGTTTTTCTCGTACCAGCGAAAAGCGATGCCAGAGCTGTAAACCGCGTTCCGGCGAAATGCCGGGCGTCGACTGTAATTGCTCTTTTGTCAGCGCCAGCCATGAAAAGAGATGTTCAAAGTGATGCGCCTGATTCAACCCCCGCCAGCCACTTTCGCCAACCCCTTCAATCCCCAGCGCTTTTGCCGAACTCAACCACACCAGGCGGGCAATGAATTGCTCCTGACATTCTGCAGAGGCATAAAAGCAGGTCAACGCGGTAAAACGTGGCGCTGGTGGGACAGGTTTATCGCGAACAAGTGAACGCCACGCCACACTGTCGATGCGCGGGATCCCTTGTCCTGCAAGGCTGACAGCGATTTGATCGCCAGGCGCAACATCCAGTTCTTGCCAGCGCCGGACAGAACCCAAATTGACCCGCTGGACGCGTTTGTCATCAAGTTGCACCGGTTCCAGCAGAGCCACCACGGAGATTTTACCGGTGCGTCCAATGGCAAACTGAATATCTTTTACGGTGGCAATTTCCTCGGGCGGTTCATATTTCCATGCCACCACCCAATTACCCTGCCCCGGTAGCCACGTATTTCCCGCGGGTTCGGTTCCCGAGCGCACCACCACGCCATCGGTGACAAAAGGCAATTCAGAGGTAAACCAACGGCTGCGCAGGTTTTCGACGTCTTCTACCGTGCTCACTGGCACGCTGTATTGCATTTCGTCACTAAACCCGGCTTTGCTGAGTTCCACCAGCTTTTGCGCCAGTGTTGCGGGGCCGTCTGGCCATGCCCAGACGAAAAACGCCAAATCATTGAGAATGGCGGACTCATCGCGTCGCATCATCGCACCGGCTACTTTTGCACGGGCGTTAAGCCCACCGGCCTGTTTCTGAATATGGTTTTCCGTGCGTAAAAACAGTTCACCCTGCAATACGCTGTTCGCCAGCGCACCACTCACCTTTTCAGGGATCGATGGGATAGCGCGTATTTTTGCCGTCCAGTCCTCACCAGCCAGACCATCGCCGCGACTGATTGCCTGCGTCAGTTCACCATTGCGATAGACTAATGTCACCGCGACGCCATCCACTTTTGGTTGCGCCCAAAGATCGGTTTTTCCTGACATCCAGCGCTGCAGCGCTTGCTTACCCGCCAGTTTTTGTACCCCTGTGTGTGCGACAGGATGTTTCACGCTGCCGCCGGGTAAGACAGGTGCTGAATTGGCTGGTTCAAGCGCAAAACAGCGTTGCCACGCCGCCAGCCGTGCGCTGAGCTGGTCGTAAACCGTGTCACTTACCTCGCTTGCTCCCTGCTTCCAGTAGTGCTCATTCCACCGGGCAAGCTGTTGTTGAAGACGGTTAACCTCGTCTTGCGCTCTTGATGGTGACCAGACAGGGCAAACCGCCGGGCTGGACAGGCTCCATAGCAACAGACACACCGCGAATCCGGTTCTTTTCCACATTGTCCCTTCTCCTTGTGATAGCGCCGCTGTTATAGCGTGGCCTACGCAGTACTGACGACATGGAAAGAGAGAGATTGCGAGGAGGGTTCCGGCAATTCACGGTTGCTGTGAAAATTTGCAAATAAAACAGGAAAGCAGGCCGCAAAATGTCAAACTCAGCGGGAAAAAGTGTGACAAAGGCTACGTCACATAGCGGCAATGTGTATAATAGGCACGTATGTAAGTTTCCTTTCGCAATTCACATACAAAAGACTCTCATGGCTCAAGGCACGCTCTATATTGTTTCCGCCCCTAGCGGCGCGGGTAAATCAAGCCTCATTCAGGCTTTGCTAAAAACCCAACCGTTATACGATACGCAGGTTTCTGTTTCGCACACCACGCGCGCTCCGCGTCCGGGTGAAGTGCACGGTGAACACTATTTCTTTGTTAATCATGATGAATTTAAATCCATGATTGGCGAGGATGCGTTTCTTGAGCATGCCGAAGTCTTCGGTAACTATTACGGCACCTCGCGCGCAGCCATTGAGCAAGTGCTGGCAACCGGCGTAGATGTGTTTCTTGATATCGACTGGCAGGGTGCGCAGCAAATTCGCGCCCGAATGCCGCAGGCGCGCAGCATCTTTATTCTGCCGCCGTCGAAGCTGGAGCTCGATCGCCGCTTGCGCGGGCGCGGCCAGGATAGCGAAGAGGTCATTGCGAAACGTATGGCGCAGGCAGTTGCGGAAATGAGCCATTACGCGGAATATGATTATCTGATTGTGAATGATGATTTCGATACCGCGTTGGGCGATCTGAAAACCATTATTCGCGCCGAACGTCTGCGCATGAGCCGCCAAAAGCAGCGACATGACGCTTTAATCAGCAAACTATTGGCAGACTGAGCCTGGTTTCAGTATCATGCCCAGTCATTTCTTCACCTGTGGAGCATTTTAAGTATGGCACGCGTAACTGTTCAGGACGCTGTAGAGAAAGTTGGTAACCGTTTTGACCTGGTGCTGGTCGCCGCGCGTCGCGCTCGTCAGATGCAGGTTGGCGGTAAAGATCCGTTAGTCCCGGAAGAAAACGATAAAACCACCGTTATCGCGCTGCGCGAAATCGAAGAAGGTCTGATCAACAACCAGATCCTCGACGTCCGTGAGCGCCAGGAACAGCAAGAGCAGGAAGCCGCAGAACTGCAGGCCGTAACCGCCATTGCTGAAGGTCGTCGTTAATTAACCTGCAGGTCACCCTTGTATCTGTTTGAAAGCCTGAATCAGCTGATTCAACACTATCTGCCTGAAGATCAAATCAAACGTCTCAGGCAGGCGTATCTCGTTGCACGTGACGCTCACGAGGGCCAGACACGTTCAAGCGGTGAACCTTATATCACGCACCCGGTAGCGGTTGCCTGCATTCTGGCCGAGATGAAACTCGACCACGAAACGCTAATGGCTGCACTATTGCACGACGTGATTGAAGATACCCCAGCCACCTACCAGGATATGGAACAGCTGTTTGGCAAAAGCGTTGCCGAGCTGGTGGAAGGGGTGTCGAAGCTTGATAAGCTCAAGTTTCAGGATAAGAAAGAAGCGCAGGCCGAAAACTTTCGCAAAATGATTATGGCGATGGTGCAGGATATCCGCGTCATTCTTATCAAGCTCGCCGACCGCACCCACAATATGCGCACGCTGGGCTCTCTTCGCCCGGACAAACGTCGTCGCATCGCCCGTGAAACCCTCGAAATCTATAGCCCGCTGGCGCACCGTTTAGGTATTCATCACATCAAAACCGAGCTTGAAGAGCTGGGCTTTGAAGCGCTATACCCGAACCGCTATCGCGTGATCAAAGAAGTGGTCAAAGCCGCGCGCGGCAACCGCAAAGAGATGATTCAAAAAATCCTCTCGGAAATCGAAGGGCGTTTACAGGAAGCGGGCATTCCCTGCCGCGTTAGCGGTCGCGAAAAGCACCTGTACTCTATTTACTGCAAAATGGTGCTGAAAGAGCAGCGTTTCCACTCGATTATGGATATCTACGCCTTTCGCGTAATTGTTCACGATCTGGATACTTGCTATCGCGTTCTGGGCCAGATGCATAGTTTATACAAGCCACGCCCTGGTCGCGTGAAAGACTATATCGCCATCCCCAAGGCGAACGGCTATCAATCTCTGCACACCTCAATGATTGGCCCGCACGGCGTACCGGTCGAGGTGCAAATCCGTACCGAAGATATGGATCAGATGGCAGAGATGGGGGTTGCCGCGCACTGGGCATATAAAGAGCATGGCGAAAGCAGTACCACCGCGCAAATCCGCGCTCAGCGCTGGATGCAAAGCCTGCTGGAGCTGCAGCAGAGCGCCGGTAGTTCGTTTGAATTTATCGAGAGCGTTAAATCTGATCTCTTCCCCGATGAGATTTATGTTTTCACTCCGGAAGGCCGCATTGTCGAGCTGCCCGCTGGCGCCACACCGGTGGATTTCGCCTACGCGGTACACACGGATATCGGCCATGCCTGCGTTGGCGCGCGCGTCGACCGCCAGCCGTATCCGCTGTCGCAGTCGCTTTCCAGCGGCCAGACGGTAGAAATTATCACCGCACCGGGCGCGCGCCCGAATGCCGCATGGCTGAACTTTGTCGTCAGCTCGAAAGCACGCGCCAAAATCCGCCAGATGTTGAAAAACCTCAAGCGTGACGACTCGGTGAGCCTCGGCCGCCGTCTGCTGAATCACGCGCTGGGCGGAAGCCGTAAACTGGCCGAAATCCCGCAGGAACATGTGCAGCGCGAACTGGATCGCATGAAGCTCGCGTCGCTCGACGATTTGCTGGCAGAAATTGGTCTTGGCAACGCCATGAGCGTTGTGGTTGCCAAAAACCTGCAGCAAGGGGAAGCCGTACAGAGCACGCCAACACCGGCTGGCGCAAACGGCGGTCATCTGCCGATTAAAGGCGCAGACGGCGTGCTGATCACCTTTGCCAAATGCTGTCGCCCCATTCCTGGCGACCCGATTGTCGCGCACGTCAGCCCCGGCAAAGGGCTGGTTATTCACCATGAGTCCTGCCGCAACATTCGTGGCTACCAGAAAGAGCCAGAGAAATTCATGGCTGTCGAGTGGGATAAAGAGACCGCGCAGGAATTTATCACCGAGATCAAGGTGGATATGTTCAACCATCAGGGCGCGCTGGCGAATCTGACGGCAGCGATTAATACGGCCTCTTCGAACATTCAAAGCCTGAATACCGAAGAAAAAGATGGCCGCGTCTACAGCGCGTTTATCCGTCTGACGGCGCGCGATCGCGTCCATCTGGCGAATATCATGCGCAAAATCCGCGTGATGCCGGATGTGATTAAAGTCACCCGCAACCGAAACTAACTTTATGAATTCTCAGCGTTATGCGCGTATCCGCGAGATGCTCGCCAGGCGTCAGCCGGACCTGACGGTCTGCATGGAGCAGGTTCACAAACCTCATAACGTCTCCGCCATTATCCGTACTGCGGACGCCGTCGGCGTGCATGAAGTTCATGCCGTCTGGCCAGGCAACCGCATGCGCACCATGGCCTCCTCTGCTGCGGGCAGCAACAGTTGGGTTGAAGTGAAAACCCACCGTACCATTGGTGATGCTGTCGGCGTGCTGAAAGCGCGCGGCATGAAGATCCTCGCGACCCACTTATCTGATAACGCCGTTGATTTCCGCGAGATCGATTACACCCGCCCGACCTGCATTCTGATGGGCCAGGAGAAAACCGGGATCACTCAGGAAGCGCTGGATCTGGCGGATCGGGACATTATCATCCCGATGATCGGCATGGTGCAGTCGCTGAATGTTTCCGTGGCGTCTGCCTTGATCCTTTACGAAGCACAGCGCCAGCGGCAAAACGCCGGTATGTATGAGCGTGAAAACAGCATGTTGCCGGATGAAGTTCAGCAACGCCTGCTGTTTGAGGGGGGCTACCCGGTGCTGGCGAGAGTCGCGAAACGCAAGGGCCTGCCATATCCCCACGTAAATACGGAAGGCCAAATCGAAGCCGACCAGACGTGGTGGGCAACCATGCAGGCGGCGGGATAACCGATGAAAGGTAAGCTGCTCGATGCGGTGCCATTAAGTTCGCTGACCGGTGTCGGCGCGGCGCAGAGCAGCAAGCTGGCGAAAATCGGCCTGCATACCGTTCAGGATCTTCTGCTTCACCTCCCGCTGCGCTACGAAGATCGCACCCAGCTTTACCCGATTGCAGATCTGCTGCCGGGCGTTTACGCCACGGTGGAGGGCGAGGTGCTGAACTGTAATATCACCTTCGGCGGTCGCCGGATGATGACCTGCCAGATTAGCGACGGCACGGGCATTCTCACCATGCGCTTTTTCAACTTCAACGCGGCGATGAAAAACAGCCTCGCCACTGGCCGCCGTGTGCTGGCCTATGGGGAAGCGAAACGCGGGAAGTATGGCGCGGAAATGATCCATCCCGAATACCGTGTACAGGGCGATCTCAGCACCCCGGAATTGCAGGAAACCCTGACACCGGTTTACCCCACCACCGAAGGTATCAAACAAGCGACACTGCGCAAGCTCACCGACCAGGCGCTGGAACTACTGGCGACGTGCGCCATCAGCGAGCTGCTGCCGCCGGAGCTGGCGCAAGGCATGATGAGCCTGCCAGAGGCGCTGCATACGCTGCATCGCCCGCCGCCGTCACTGCAATTAAGCGATCTGGAAAGCGGGCAGCACCCGGCGCAGCGCCGTTTGATCCTTGAAGAATTACTGGCGCACAACCTCAGTATGCTGGCGTTGCGTGCCGGCGCGCAGCGTTATCATGCGCAACCACTCAGCGCCAAAGATGAACTGAAAAACCGCCTGCTGGCGTCGCTACCGTTTAAACCAACCGGCGCACAAGCGCGCGTGGTCGCGGAGATCGAGCGCGATATGGCGCTGGATATGCCGATGATGCGCCTGGTGCAGGGCGATGTGGGCTCCGGTAAAACGCTGGTTGCCGCGCTGGCAGCGCTGCGGGCGATAGCCAATGGCAAACAAGTGGCGATGATGGCACCCACCGAACTGCTGGCAGAGCAGCACGCTAACAATTTCCGCAACTGGTTTGCGCCGCTCGGCGTGGAAGTGGGCTGGCTGGCGGGCAAGCAAAAAGGCAAAGCGCGCCAGGCACAGCAAGAGGCAATCGCCAGCGGTCAGGTGCAAATGGTGGTGGGCACCCATGCCATTTTCCAGGAACAAGTGCAGTTTAACGGTCTTGCGCTGGTAATTATCGACGAACAACACCGCTTTGGCGTTCATCAGCGGCTGGCGCTGTGGGAAAAAGGCCAGCAGCAGGGTTTTCACCCGCACCAGTTGATCATGACGGCAACACCGATCCCACGCACGCTGGCGATGACCGCCTACGCCGATCTCGACACCTCGGTGATCGACGAACTGCCGCCGGGCCGTACGCCGGTCACTACCGTCGCTATCCCCGATACGCGCCGCAACGAGATTATCGATCGCGTACGCAGCGCCTGTACCGGCGAAGGCCGCCAGGCCTACTGGGTTTGTACATTGATCGAAGAGT
Organism: Kosakonia sp. SOY2; assembly: GCF_027109175.1. Classification (NCBI taxonomy): domain Bacteria; kingdom Pseudomonadati; phylum Pseudomonadota; class Gammaproteobacteria; order Enterobacterales; family Enterobacteriaceae; genus Kosakonia; species Kosakonia sp. SOY2. The sequence continues at coordinate 54,950 of NZ_JAPVXH010000003.1, read as the reverse complement.
CCGACCTGCTGGAAGCACAGGCGGCGGAGGCGACCTGGGAAGAGCTGAAACTGGCGTTGCCGGAGCTGAATGTTGGCCTGGTGCATGGCCGCATGAAACCGGCAGAAAAACAGGCGGTAATGCAGGCATTCAAACAGGGCGAGCTGCATTTGCTGGTCGCTACTACGGTGATTGAAGTGGGCGTGGATGTGCCAAATTCCAGCCTGATGATTATCGAAAACCCGGAGCGGCTCGGACTTGCGCAACTCCACCAGCTACGTGGCCGCGTTGGGCGCGGTGCGGTGGCCTCCCACTGCGTACTGCTCTACAAATCCCCATTATCAAAAACCGCGCAAAAACGCCTGCAAGTGCTCCGCGACAGTAATGATGGCTTTGTGATTGCGCAAAAAGATCTGGAAATTCGCGGCCCCGGCGAACTGCTTGGTACCCGCCAGACCGGCAACGCGGAATTTAAAGTTGCCGACCTGCTGCGCGATCAGGCGATGATCCCGGAAGTACAGCGCGTAGCCCGCCATATTCATGAGCGTTATCCGCAGCTTGCCGAAGCGCTGATCGACCGCTGGATGCCGGAAACAGAACGCTACTCCAACGCCTGAGTTTTAGAACCTTATCCCGCAAAACGAACACCCCTTAGAAAAGTATGTTTTTAGCATAGCAACCGTTTGCTTTTACCAAACAGTCCGATAAAATCAGCGCTTTTCCATCAGGGGATTGCTTGAGATGTCCGTAAACACCATCGAGTCAGAAAGTGCGCAACCGGTTGCGCAGACTCAACCCAGCGAACTGATCTACCGCCTTGAAGATCGCCCGCCGCTGCCGCAGACCCTGTTTGCCGCGCTCCAGCACCTGCTGGCGATGTTTGTTGGCGTTATCACGCCCGCGCTGCTTATCTGCCAGGCGTTGGGTTTACCGGCTCAGGACACTCAGCACATTATCAGCATGTCGCTGTTCGCCTCTGGCGTCGCCTCTATTATCCAGATCAAAGCCTGGGGACCTGTTGGCTCCGGATTGCTCTCGATTCAGGGCACCAGCTTTAACTTTGTTGCGCCACTGATCATGGGTGGTACCGCGCTGAAAACCGGCGGTGCGGATGTGCCCACGATGATGGCTGCGCTGTTCGGCACCCTGATGCTGGCCAGCTGCACCGAAATGGTCGTTTCCCGCATCCTGCCGTTTGCGCGTCGCATTATTACCCCGCTGGTTTCCGGCGTGGTGGTCATGATTATCGGCCTGTCGCTGATTCAGGTGGGTCTGACATCCGTAGGCGGCGGTTTTGCCGCGATGAGCAACCACACCTTTGGCGCGCCGAAAAACCTGCTGCTGGCAGGCGTGGTGCTGGGACTGATTATTCTGCTTAACCGTCAGCGCAACCCCTATTTACGTATCGCGTCGCTGGTGATCGCCATGGCCGTTGGCTATGTGCTGGCGATGTTTATGGGCATGCTGCCGGCATATAGCGCACCGGCAACGTCCTTTATGGTGCCGACGCCGCTTTACTACGGTCTGAGCATTGACTGGACCCTGCTGCTGCCGCTAATGCTGGTATTTATGATCACCTCGCTTGAAACCATCGGTGATATCACCGCCACTTCTGACGTTTCCGAGCAGCCCGTCGCTGGCCCGCTGTATATGAAACGCCTGAAAGGTGGCGTACTGGCAAATGGTCTCAACTCGTTTGTTTCCGCTGTTTTCAACACTTTCCCGAACTCCTGCTTCGGCCAGAACAATGGCGTTATTCAACTGACCGGTGTTGCCAGCCGCTATATCGGTTTCTTCATTGCGGTGATGCTGATGGTGCTCGGCCTGTTCCCGGCGGTCAGCGCTTTTGTACAGCAACTGCCTGAGCCGGTACTGGGCGGTGCAACGCTGGTGATGTTCGGTACGATTGCCGCATCCGGTGTGCGCATTGTTTCCCGCGAGCCGTTGAACCGCCGCGCGATCCTGATTATCGCGCTGTCGCTGGCCGTTGGCCTCGGTGTTTCTCAGCAGCCGCAAATCCTGCAATTTGCCCCGGACTGGCTGAAAAACCTGCTCTCTTCCGGTATCGCCGCAGGCGGGATCACCGCGATTGTACTGAATCTGATTTTTCCACCAGAGAAAAACTGATAAACCCGGCGGCAACGGGGCGAAAACCGTTGCCGCCGTAACGCCCTTTCATCATTCCGCCCTTGAGCATTGCGCATAAATCGTGCATAACTGCCAGACTGGCAACTGGGGATGGAAGATCATGAAATTTCTTGGAAAGCTGCTCCTTGTCGTTGTTATCGCCCTGCTTGTGGCGGTCATCGCCTGCTATTTCCTGCTGCAAACCCGCTGGGGCGCAACGCAGGTCAGCAAGTGGGTAAACGACAACAGTGACTATCACCTCACTTTCGAAGCAATGGATCACCGCTTCTCCTCCCCTTCCCATGTGTTGCTGAAAGGCGTGAATTTTGGCCGTAAAGGCAAACCGGCTACGCTGGTCGCCAAAACGGTGGATATCGGGCTGAGCAGCCGACAAATTACCGACCCTCTGCATGTCGATACCATTTTGTTGCAGGACGGCACGCTGAACCTCTCCCCGGCGGCCGCACCGCTGCCGTTCCAGGCCGACCGTCTGCAATTAAACAATATGGCGTTTAACAGCCCGACCACCGGCTGGGATCTCAGCGCCCAGCGTGTCACCGGCGGTGTTGCGCCGTGGCAGCCCGTCGCGGGAAGTGTACTGGGCAGCAAAGCGCAAATTCAGATGAGCGCCGGTTCGCTGACGTTAAACGGCGTTCCCGCCAGTAATGTGCTCATTCAGGGCAGTATCGATAAAGATGTCGTCACGCTGACCACCATTGGTGCGGATATGGCGCGTGGCTCTCTGACCGGGGATGCGCAGCGCGCCGACGATGGCAGCTGGGTGGTGAATAATTTGCGGCTGAATGATATCCGCCTGCAAAGCGACAAGTCGTTGCTCGATTTCTTTACTCCCTTGACGACATTGCCGTCGCTGCAAATTGGCCGCGTTGAAGTGACCGATGCCCGTTTGCAAGGGCCTGGCTGGGCGGTCACCGATCTCGATTTGAGTTTGCGCAACCTGACGCTGATGAATGGCGACTGGAAAAGCGAGGACGGCAGGCTGTCGATGAACGCCAGCGAGTTTATTTACGGCTCGCTGCATCTGTTCGACCCGATCCTCAATGCTAACTTCTCACCGCAGGGCATTGCGCTGCAACAGTTCACCTCGCGCTGGGAAAACGGCATGGTGCGCACGTCCGGCAACTGGTATCGCGCAGGTCACGCGCTGGTGCTGGACGACACCGCCTTTGCCGGGTTGGAATATACGCTGCCGGAAAACTGGAAGCAGCTATGGATGGATGATTTGCCCGCGTGGCTGAACACCGTGACGCTGAAAAAATTCAGCGCCAGCCGCAATCTGGTGATTGATATCGATCCGGCTTTCCCGTGGCAGATAACGGCGCTGGATGGTTACGGCGATAACCTGCAACTGGTGCGCGAGCGCAAATGGGGCGTATGGGGCGGAACGGCGAAGCTGAACGCCGCTGCCGCAACGTTTAATCGCGTTGACGTGCGCCGCCCGTCGCTGGCGCTGAACGCCAACAGCAATGTCGTCACCATCAGCGAGCTAAGCGCCTTTACCGGGCAAGGGTTGCTGGAAGCCAAAGCGGTGGTTGCGCAAACGCCGGATCGTAGCGTGAACCTCAACCTGAACGGTCGCGGCGTGCCGGTGAATGTATTGCAGCAGTGGGGCTGGCCGGCGCTGCCCATCAGCGGCGACGGTAATCTCCAGCTCACCGCCAGCGGCAGCGTGCGCGCCGATGCGCCGCTTAAACCGTCGGTGAACGCCGAACTTTCTGCCATTAACGTGCAGAAACAGCAAATCAAACAGAGCATGCATGGCGGTGTGGTATCCGGCGGCGTTGTTGCGCCTCCGGCGGAATCCACACCGACCTCCGCCCCTCAGCCCGCTCCTTAAATACCCCATATTTCCCTCTGCCGCACGGGAGAGGGGCTATACAAAGCACACACTCATCACTTAGCGCGTTGCGGTTTGCTCACCGCAACGTTTCTCTGCTGAGCCTCCGGGCTTCCTGCCCATCCGCGATTGGCGCGGTATTGTTCAGGTAATGCCGATTGGCTTCGGCCTGCAGGAATGGTATTTGCCTCGCGCTTCTCCCGTAAAACGATATGGTCGTTAGCATCGCTTATCCCGCAGTCCACCTTTTTTTACGATAAAAATCTGACTGTCCACTTTTGTTTCCTTTCCGGCGGAAAAGCGGACAGAAAGCATTTTCAGATGTCGTTAAGCGACGGAATTTAAGCCAGATTTGGCGAAATTGAGCGAGCCGATGAGCCTTATTCTTTTCTGCGATCGCGATTATCTGAGAAGGGGGGAATTGCTAAGCCTTGGAAAAGATGAGGATTTATCTTAAACAATCGTTTGCGGGGGAAGCACAATGAGAAAATTTATGACGGAGGTATGTGGTAAATGCCTGAAAGTAGCTATAATGCGCCCCGCCTCCATGTAGCAATGCAGGCGCGGAAGATCGTCATCTCCGGTGAGGTGGCTGGACTTCAAATCCAGTTGGGGCCGCCAGCGGTCCCGGGCAGGTTCGACTCCTGTGATCTTCCGCCAAAAGTTAGAGATGAATTATAAATACGGCGTTTGCCTGTTGAGCGAAACGATTTCGCCATCTATGAAAGTAAAAATACTGAGATCTTCAAAAGAATCGAAAATTTCTGATAAGCATCCCCCCACCGGACCGATATTAGTTTCAATATAATCATCACATCGCAATATCTGTTCCTTCCTGACAGTTATATGATTAATATTATCAATATAAATACCTATGACCTTAGGGTTCATAACGACACATTCGTTATACGGATCTGAAAAAGCATATATTTCTTCTAAAACTTCCTGAGAAGGGGCGGTTGTAAATGAATTTATTTCCCCATTATTAATTGAAGTTCCAGCATCTGTTGCACACATTCCATATATATTAGATGAAGCAGGATCAATTATTACACCAACGCTACCGGGTAGACTCATCGTATGGCCAGGCCAGACAATGCAACAAGATAATGGATTTGAACTGGGCGAATCGATCACTGTTTTAAGGTCATCAGGAAATTGAGGATTTCTTGACATAGTTGCGTGATTTGAAAAGTGAACAATTAACGCTTTTTTTGTCTTTAGCGCTTCAATAAATTCTTTACTATCCATGACACATCCTCAATATACATTAATATAGTGATTATATTGAAAAAACCGAATCACTATATCACACATAATTTCAGTCGACACGTAGCAATAAAAATAGCCATTAAAAACACTATATTTTCTAAATTAGATATCAAAACATCTAACGCAATTAAAGCAATTGATTTTCTACTACCTTGCCGACCAGGAAATAATAATTTCTCTCTTAATATGAAGAGAGACCTGCTCAAAAAGTAGTATGAACTGCCCTCAATGATAGAATGGAAGCAAAAATAATGATATGAGGATATCGAAGGTATTATCCCTTCGGCTCTATCCCCTTAGCCCGTAAAGCCTCCCTCGCCAGTTCCTTTAACCAACTGGCGAGGCTTACCCCTTCTTCTGCCGCCACGGCATCAAGCTGTTCTTTCAAGGCCGGATCGATGCGCATTTTAAACTGCGGTGACTGGCCGCCACCTTTCGGTTTTTTCTCGCGAGATATGGTTGACATGGGGCCACCTATTTAACTATTCTCACCTTATAGGAGGCCACCTAAAAGGAATCCTTCCTATCTAAACAACGCTCCGAAAGTGCAGCAACACAACCGGAGCGTCTAACCATCCCCAACTATCAAGGAGTTGATAATGGCTGATCCGCATTCTACCTCAGACTTCACCATCGCCGGAACCGAGCACAACGTAATTGTGCGATATCGCCCGAATCAGGGTGACGCGAGCACGCCGAGCATCACGCTTTCCGGCAAGTGGTTACGCGATGCCGGGTTTAATACCGGGCAACACATTCTGGTGAAAGTGATGCAGGGCTGCATCGTGCTGGTGAAATACAGTGATAAAGAGGAGTGGCTGGCGACGGCGCTGGATAAAACGCGCAAGCAGCTCAGGGAAGTGAAGGACGTCATGAAAAAGGCGTATCTGCAATCACGGCCAGACTAAATCCTGTCGATTTGCAGCATGCCAAATACAGCCTGCCCACGGGCTGTATTTGCCGGGGCGGAAGGAAATAAAAAGACCAACCAGTAAGTTGTCTTACGATGGGAAGAACGCGGTAAAAAGCAGCTGCATCGGTTAAATATTGCCCGCAAAACAACGCGTAAAAAGTCGTTCGTTCCCCTCTCTGCAACGCCATTATTAAGGAGTAAGATAAGCGCCTCGACATTCCACAGACAACAACCGATGAAGCGTTTCCTTTTTATTCTCTCCACCGCCTTTATTTTCAACACCAGCTTTGCTGCCGCCCCGTTGCCGAAAGACGTTCAGGATTTTCGCAACCTTGCTGAAGAGTGTGAGCATTTCGCCGGCGAGCAGGATTCAGACCTTGACGAGCAGCGTCAGAAAGAGCTGGATGCCAGCCTGCAAGCCACCTGCGGCAAAGCCGTGGTGCAGCTTAAAACGCTGCGGGAAAAATACAAGAATGACGCGGCATTAATGAAAGTTATTAATGCCTATGATTTCTGACGGCGGTTTGCAGCACGTAAAAACGGGGGCATTTGCCCCCGTTCGTTATTACGCTTTCAGCAGCGAATAATCCAGGTAGCCTTCTGCGCCGCCGCCAAAGAATTTCTCCCTGATCGGTTCGTTCAGCGGCAGGTTATGTTGCAGGCGGTACGGCAAATCCGGGTTGGCGATAAACGGTCGGCCAAAACCAATTAAGTCTGCCCAGCCTTTCGCCAGCGCCTCTTCGGCGCGTTCCGGCGTGTATTTGCCAGAGTAAATCAGCGTGCCGTGGAAAATAATGCGCAGCGCTTCTTTAAACGCAGCCGACATAACCGGCGCGTCGTCCCAGTCCGCTTCGGCGATGTGAATGTATGCAATGCCAATCGCATTCAGTACGCTCGCCGCCGCGAGATAAGTGGCTTCCGGCGTATCGTCACGAGACCCCATCAGCGTGGTAAGCGGCGCCAGGCGAATACCGACACGCTCTTTACCAATCGCCGCCGAAACGGCTTCCACCACCTCTTTCATAAAGCGCAGGCGGTTTTGCAGCGAACCGCCATATTCGTCGTCGCGCAGGTTAGACTGCGAATCAATAAACTGGTTAATCAGATAGCCGTTCGCGCCATGTAATTCGATGCCATCAAAACCGGCGGCAATCGCATTACGCGCGGCCTGGGCGTAATCGTTGACGATAGCGGGAATTTCATCCACTGACAGCGCACGCGGCATGGAGTGCTGCACCATATCACCCACGCCGTTTTCCGGCCCGCGCCCTTCCACATCGACAAACACTTTTACGCCTTCGGCCTGAATCGCCGACGAAGAAACCGGCGCCGCGTTACCGGGCTGCAAAACGGTATGGGAAACGCGCCCCACGTGCCATAACTGAGCAAAGATTTTGCCGCCAGCCTGATGCACGGCATCGGTCACTTTTTTCCAGCCAATGATCTGCGCATCGCTGTAAATACCGGGGGTCCAGGCGTAGCCCTGACCCTGCTGGCTGATTTGTGTGCCTTCGCTGATAATCAGCCCGGCACTGGCGCGCTGCGCGTAGTAATCCGCCATCATATCGGTTGCCACATCACCCGTTCCGGCGCGGGAGCGGGTCATCGGTGGCATAACGATACGGTTAGTCAATGCGAGCGCATTCAGGGCGTATTTATCGAATAGCATGGTGGCTTATCCTTTCTTGATTCGGTCAGTGTGGTTGCGGTTAACAACCCGATGCGAAGCAGGATAAGCGCAAAGAAATTTTCAATATACGGCAATAAAAGCAATTCACTATTGCTCATTAATCAATAAAGGACACATGTCTGTTCTCATCGCTGGTATCCGCCATGAATTATCAGCACAGAGATGCAGAGCAACAGGATCAGGAGTCGGTTTATTCCCGCGCCTAATCATCTTTAATTCGTTGGTATCCATCCGGGGCAAAAAAGTTGCATCCGGCATAATCTTTCCATCCATACAGCAGAAACAATCGTTCCAGTTGTTATAGATATGAATGAGATCCGCCATGCTGTTTAGACCCAATTTACGCAGAATGGCATTTTTGTAATTGCTGACAATTTTCTTATCAAGTCCCAGCGCTTTTGCAATCGTATCGCTGGACTGATAATTCAGAAAACGTACCATAATTTTATATTCTGTCGCACTAATATGGATTTCGCGAAAAGAATAAATATCCTCATGACCCTTGAGGAAATTAAGTATTTTTCTGATCTCGTGACGAAGCAATGATACTGAAGAATTTTTATCAATCGCAATAAAACGCGTACAGATAAAAGAGTTAAATCCTTGTTCATCACCTAAAATATATAACAGAGAGTTCATACTAAAAAATAATATCTTGCCATCTCCCCGATCAAATGCAACTAACGTATGCGTTGCATGAGGATTAATGGCTTTTAATAGCTTATCCATGCCCATGACAAAATAGCTATCCTGAGAGATGATATACATAACCAACCTCCAGACCATGTAACTTGTCAGCGACAGCGATTGTACGCTCACTTATATTCCCGTGGTTCATATATCTAAAGATACGTTATAAAAAGACCCCTTTTATATTCAATAATATTTGCACTAATAATTAACTACAGACATTAATTAAAGCACACGCTACCGCCATGGGTCTTTACCCACAGAGAGCAAACGCCCAAGTCTGAGTTATAGCCAATTAGTCCATAAATAAAGCAATAAAATCCATGAATCAAGCATGATGACAAGAATAAAAGGTTACGTTCAGGAAGAATAAAATCTTTCTAAACAATCACCTAAAAGTATTATTTTTTGCGCTTTAAAAAATTTACGTAAAAACAGCCCCATGAAATATAAAAAAAACCAAGTAAATCAAATGACTACTTGTGAAATATTTCTATGGCAGAGAATAATAAAAAATTAGCTACTCAGGATGGATAACGCAAGGCTGTTTGTAACAGTTTAGGAATTTTCATAAAAATGCGCAATAGCAGTAAAGTCTATACCTTTAAATTAATATTTAAACGTATCGGTATTTTGGTAAAATATAATATATTCTCATAATCGATAAATATCAGCCTGCTAAAAAAGGCACATTTAGCAGTACTTTAAAAAGTGTCTGAATTTCCGTTTTGTCTGGTAATCATTTTAGACTGTATATCGACGCAGCGTGGCTGAAAATCATAAATTCACTGGTAGTAACCATAAATAAAAAATGGTTTTTGTACTGACATGTTTGCAGGGTTGATAAAGAACCCTTACATTCAAAGACCGTACCTTGCTTTTCAACATGTTATTTTCGGGAAGCGTTATGCCGTTGATTGATCTTACCGCCGCTGCTGTGGCGTGCAGGGAGTGCCGCTGATGGCGACTCACGCGCCCTGGTTTCGCAACTGGTTACAGCTTATCGTCCTTTCATTGCTCTTCGTTGCTCTGATGGAACTGATCCATCTGCCCGCCGCGCTTCTGCTGGGCCCGATGTTTTCCGGCATTCTTCTCGCCATCTTTAACCGGCCCGTTACCGTCAGTAAAAAATGCTTCGCCGCCGCGCAAGCGGTGGTCGGTGCGATGATTGCGCATGCGATCCCGCCATCCGTGTTTGGCCGCATCGCCGCCGACTGGCCACTGTTTATTAGCTGTATTTTCTCCGTTATTTTCGCCAGCGCCATTCTTGGCTGGATCATGGCGAAATTGCAGGTTTTCCCGGGTTCAACAGCGATTTGGGGATCGTCGCCAGGCGCGGCGGCGGCCATGACGATTATGGCCGAGAGCTTTGGCGCGGATGTCCGCCTGGTGGCGTTTATGCAGTATCTGCGGGTGATGATCGTGGCGCTGGTCGCGGTGCTGGTGACACGCATGTGGATGGGGACACAGGGCGCGGATCACGCAGTCGCCGCCTTTACCCTGTTTGCCCCGGTGCGCTGGCTGCCGTTTGCCGCAACATTACTGGTGATTGCGGTTGGTTATCTGATTGCCCGCTGCGTCAAAATTCCCTCCGGGCCAATGTTGATAACGTTAGCGCTGGGGATAATGGTTGAAGATAGCGGTTTGCTGACGCTTGAGTTACCGCCGTGGTTGCTGGCGCTCTCTTACGCGCTGATTGGCTGGAGTATCGGTTTGCGTTTTACGCGAGAGATTGTCTGCTATGCCGCCCGCGCGCTGCCGCGTGTGCTGCTGTCGGTGCTGACGCTTGTCGCGGTGTGCTGCGGTTTTGCCTGGTTACTGGTGCAGTTCGCGGGGATCGATCCGCTCACCGCCTACCTCGCCACCAGCCCCGGCGGGGCGGATACGGTGGCGATTATCGCCTCGTCAAGCCAGGTGGATATCTCGTTTGTGATGGCGATGCAGACCGGGCGGTTTATCCTGGTGCTGATAACCGGCCCGGCGATTTCCCGCTTTGTGGCGAAACGGCTGGGGGCGTAATCTCCAGGTTAACCAATGGGATATACAAAATACCCCATGCAACAAACCAAAAAGTAACGTTCAAAGAGTAATCATCAGGCTAACCGTAGTTGCTCGATCACTTCCGCCACCTCGCGGCGTGCATCGCCGGTGAGCGTCCGCAATGGTGCAGGCAAACACGATGCACCCGCTAAGCCCAGCAGTTCTGCCGCGGTAGCCATCACCCGCAAGCTGCCGCCATAGCGTTTAAAGAGATCCCACAAGGGTTGCAGCGCATCAGAGTTCGCACGCGCCTGCGTTAAATCACCGGCCTGCGCCGCGCGGGAAATGGCCAGCGCCGCTTGCGGGAACAGGCCGCCCAGCACCGAATACCAGACACCGCATCCGGCGCTAAGACCGTCAACCGCGACGGCATCACCGCTGATACCCAACGTAATGCTCTGCGGAATTTGCGGGCGCAGGCGCGCAGCCCGCTCGGGTGCGGAAATCGGGGGGATTTTGATTGAGCCAATGTTGGGCAACTGCGCAATACGAAGCAGCAGCTCGTCGCTAAAGGTGAAATGGGTGGTGCCGGGATTATCGTACACGCAGAGCGGCACGGAGAGTTCGCGCGTGACGGCGGCAAACAGGCTGAACACTTCCTCTTCGGTTAACGCGTGGTAGGAGACCGGTGCCAGCAGCACGGCGCTAACGCCCGCTTTCTGCGCGTCTTCCGCCAGCCACAGCACATCGCGCGTGCGCAACGCGCCAATCCCGGCAATCACCGGAATCGCGCCGGAGTGTTCCGTCGCCAGGCGCAGCGCATTGGCCCGCTCCGTACGGCTGAAATAGGGGTAGCACCCCGTCGAACCCAGTGCGCCAATCGAATCGACTCCGGCGACACGCAGCCGTTCAATCAGCTTCACATAAGCCGCTTCATCCAGCCGTTCGTCGCGCAGCGGCGACAGCGGAAATGCGCTCAATCCTGTGAAATCCATTCTTCCCCCTTCAGAGATCAAACCCGAGCCTGGTTTTTTCAACACGACAGCCCGGCATCATACGTTGCAATCCGGCGATCAGTTCGTCGCCTGCCTCACATAATGCGTCCAGCGGCATTTCCGGCAGGCTTTCGAGGATAAACCACATCTGGCTGTCGGCAGCGCTCAGGCGGGTGCGCACGCCCTGCCGCCAGTTCCAGCGGCGGCACGTTACGCCCGTGTCATCGCGCCAGATAACTTCCCCCGGCTCCGGTGACTCGTGCGCCAGCTCGCCCTCTTTCATCACGTCGAACAGCTCCGTACCGTCCGCAAGCGTCAGACGCGGCGCGCCGTGATAAGCCGCAATGTTCTCGCCACCGACCGGAATAGCGTAGCGCAGGCTGATGGCATTATAGAGATCCACCACCGGGTCAATTGCAGGTACCACGCCGTCGCGCTGCACGCGTTTTCGCAGCGCCAGCGCCGAACAGGGCGTGCGTTTTGGCTTCGCGCCAAAGCGCTTAAAGACCTCATCCCATGCCGTCAGATGCGCCTCCGCCCAGATCGGGCCGCCCGCCTCGACAAATTCACACGCACTTGCCAGTGCCGCTTCGCCCACTTGCGGGTTCAGTAGCGGCGCGGCATCAACATAAACGCTAAGCGCGCGAAAACTAGGAGCGATGACGGCAAGACGAGCATCGATTGACGGCTGAACGGAAAGCATCGGATAATCCTTTTTAGTGACCATTTTATTTCAAAGTATCGACCTATGACCAAAAAAGTCAATAAAACGACCGATTCCGGCGCCGATGTTCATCGCGTCAGTGAAGCGGTGGCAACGCGTATTAAAGCGTTTCGTAAGCAACAAAAACTTTCGCTGGATGAGCTTTCACGCCGCGCGGGTGTCAGCAAAGGCATGCTGGTTGAGATCGAAAAATGTCTCGCTAACCCGAGCATCGCCCTGCTGTGTAAAATCGCCGCCGCGATGGGCATTTCCGTGGCGGATATTGTCGATGTCGCCAGTAAACCGACCGCGCACCTGATAGCAAAAGATGAGATCCCCACATTGTGGCAGGGTGAAAATGGCGGCACTGCGCGGTTGCTGGCAGGCACCAGCGGGCCGGATATGCTGGAGATGTGGCGCTGGGAGATGTTCCCCGGCGAACGGTTCGCCTCGCCAGGCCACCCTTCCGGTACCGTTGAGCTTCTGCATGTTGAGCGCGGCACGCTGCACATTCAGGTTGGGCAAACGGCGCTTATTATTGGCGAAGGTTGTTCCGCCGTGGCGCAAACCGACACCGCACACCACTATGCTAATGAAAGCAGCCAGCCCGTTATTTTCACCATGACGGTCAGCGAGCGCCATTCATGAATCTGGCTCATAACGTCATTATGATTTAATGGCGTTATCATTTGTGCCGCACTGATTAAGATACCGTTCCGCCTTTGCCGGCGTTCCCTTCATGACTTAATCAGGATCTTATGAACAACAAGCTCCACGGGCCGCTATTTCTCGCGATCCTCAGCGCGCTGATGGCCTTTACCTCCCTGTCGACGGACATTTACCTACCCGCGATGCCCCAGATGGCGAAAGCGCTCCGGGGTGATATCGAACTGACCATCACCGGTTTTTTGGTCGGCTTCGCACTGGCGCAGCTGGTTTGGGGTCCGGTCAGTGACGCGATCGGCCGCCGCACGCCGCTGTTTATTGGCATGTTGTTGTTTGTCATCGGTTCTGCCGGCTGCGCGCTCGCCACAGAAATCCATCAGATGGTGTTCTGGCGCGTGTTTCAGGCTTTCGGTGCCTGTACCGGCCCAATGCTGGCGCGGGCGATGATCCGCGATCTGTTTGCCCGCACCCGCGCGGCACAAATGCTCTCAACGTTAACCATCATCATGGCGATTGCGCCAATCGTTGGGCCGCTGGCAGGCGGGCAGATCATTCAAATCACCAGCTGGCATGCCATTTTTTGGTTGCTGGCGGGGATTGGCGCGCTGATGTTTCTTTCGCTCTATTTCCTGCCGGAAACCTTACCTGCTGAAAAGCGCACCAAAGCCTCGCTGTCTGGCGCGTTTCGTAACTACTTCGCGCTGCTGCGTAACCGCGCGTTTATGCGTTACACGCTGTGTGTGACTTTTTTCTACGTCTCTGCCTATGCCTTTATTACCGGTTCGCCATTCGTTTACATCCGCTATTACGGTATTGATCCGCAATATTACGGCTGGCTGTTTGCCATCAATATTGTCGGCTTAATGGGGGTGAGCTTTCTGAACCGGCGGCTGGTACAACGCCATCCGCTGGATAAATTACTGAAAATTGCCGTTACCATTGCCGCGCTGGCAATGGTGACTCTGGCGCTGGCGGTGAAGTTGCAGTTCGGCGGTATTGCTGCGGTGATCATTCCGGTGTTCCTGTTCTTCTCGATGAACGGCATCATCGCCGCCACCTCAACCGCCGCCGCGCTCGACGCTGTTCCCTCTATCGCCGGTTCCGCCTCGGCGTTGATTGGCTCGCTGCAATATGGCAGCGGTATTATCTCGTCGCTGCTGCTGACGTGGTTTCGCGACGGAACGCCGTGGACGATGGCGTGGATCATGGCGCTGTTTACCCTTGCCAGCGCCGTCATGGCGCTGCGCCGCCATTGATGAGCGTTACTCATAGGCTCATGCCGATTTATTCCAATAGTGCCGGTAGTCGGTGAGGATTATCATCGCCCGGTCACTTTTCCTGGCGGAGCGGATATGGCACAGAAAACCTTGCTGATTACCGGTGTCAGTCGCGGTTTTGGTGGCACGGGCGCTGTCTGCCTGCAACGGTTTCTCACCTGCCAGCTACGCTTTAAAACGTATTCAAACACGGGAGAGCAGCATGAAAATCATCCGCAGTGCATCGGTTCCCTCTGCGCAAGGGCCGCAGGACTATTTCACCGGCCGCGTACGTATCGACGCGCCATTTAAAGCCGATGAACCCGCACGCGTTGGCGGTGCGACGGTGACGTTTGAGCCCGGCGCTCGTACCGCGTGGCACACCCATCCGCTGGGCCAAACGCTGATTATTACCCACGGTAAAGGGTGGATTCAGTGCGAAGGCGAAGCCGTCCAGGAGATGAACCAGGGCGATATCGTCTGGATCCCGGAAAATGTGAAGCACTGGCACGGCGCAACAGCCACAAACGCAATGACCCATATCGCCATTGCCGAATCACTCAATGGCAGCCCGGTTACCTGGCTTGAGCATGTTACCGACGAGCAGTATCACGGTTGAGCACCTGAACAACCGCCGCTTAGTGGCGTATTCGCGGCGTGGCCCGTGATTACTGGCCCAACATCGTAAGGTGCCAGCCAGTAAGAGCGATAAACGCGGACGCTATCTCTGCGCCACGCCGTGGGCGTAGCGCAGGTGCAGATCCTGCTCGAACTGTTCGCGCAGCGACGCCGGAGAAAGAATGCCAATATCCGGCAGCCAGTAGCGCAACCAGCGAAACAGCGTGTGCGGATCGGTGATGGCGGTGGCAAGCGTCAAGCTGCCGTCATCATGCTGTTCAACAATGCGTTGTGCCGGAAACAGCGCCCGACGGGTGACATATTCGGCGGCGTGGGCTGAAACGCGCAGCAGTGCTTCAACCCTTGAACCAAAGCGAATGCCGACGCTGTTTTCCAGCTCCGCCAGCACCTCGGCGTGGGGTTCAAAATTAAGCGTCGTGCTTTTCAGGTTTTCGATTCGCGCCACTTCAAACGCTTTCAGCCGCCCGTTTTCCACCGCCGCCAGATACCAGAGGCCGTACTGGTTAATCAGCCGATAGGGCTGTGCGCACCGGGGTTTATCGCGATAGAGATATTCCACTTCGCAATGGCCGGTAATCGCGTGATTAAGCTGATTAAGCAGATCTTCGATTTGCCGGTTCTCCCGGCTACTCGGCGCGTGAAAGGTAATATTGCCGCGGTGCTGCATACTGTTGCGCAGTGACTGACCGTCATTACGCGGAAAAAGGTGCGCTACGCCGGTAAAATCGGCGAACTCCGCCAAATGGCCGTTATGTAAGGCAGGAAGAAGATGGACACTGAGTTTATACCGCCCCGGCGAAACCTGATCGAGAATATGCCCTAGCCGAGCCAGATCGCGATAAGCCGTACGTTCAGTAATACCGAATTTTTCGCACAACCACGCCTTATCGATGATCTTTCCCTGATACAACGCCGCGAAGATCTCGCACAGCCGCTCAATCAACGGGTCGTGTTTTCTGTCGTGACTTTCCTTCATTGTGACGGGTTCCGGAATACAAAGTCTCAGAAGACGTTAACGGTTACGGCCTGACCTTCGCGCCACGGCCCTGTTATTCAGGTAAAACCTTGTTTTTTCATAGTGGTTAACGGCAGGAACGCGAAAAACTAAAATGAAATTTCTGCCCAAAGCGCAACAATTACACAATGCCATGATTTCGCTCAGGGAAAGATAAATGATCGCCCTGACAGGGCGTGTCACTCAGGTGTTTTTTGGGCGTTACCGCTGCGTTCATGGCGCAGGTATCCGCGTGATCGACGCCGGTTCGATGAGAAACATGAGGGTTCAGGGCTAAGATCCGGCGTTTGCAAAAACGCAACACCTTCGTGCCGCTCGCGCCGCCAGTAAGCGGTTTGCTTTGCGTTGTTTTTTAAAAAGTATGCGAGTCTGGGATGGCGCGCGGTTATCGCGCAACTGCGCAAGGTTATACAGCCCGGCAGCAGGCGCCGCCGGGCAATGGGATCAGGCACCCGCTTTATTCAGCGCGGCGACTTCATCAGTAGAGAGGTTTAACGACACGGCGGTGACAAAGCTGTCGATATGCGCCAGTTTGGTGGCACTGGCAATCGGCGCGGTAACACCCGGTTGCTGAATCAGCCACGCCAGCGCCACTTCGGCGGGTTTCACGTTATGGCTGGCCGCCACGCTTTCCAGCGCCTCAACAATGGCGAAACCACGCGGGTTCAGATATTTGGCAATGCCCTGGCCGCGCTGGCTTTGGCTCAAATCTTTTTCGCTGCGGTATTTACCGGACAAGAAACCGGACGCGAGGCTGTAATAAGTCACCACGCCAATGTTTTCCCGTATCGTTAAATCCTGCAATGCGCCTTCAAAGCTGGAACGGTCATAAAGATTGTATTCCGGCTGCAACACCTGGTAGCGCGGCAGGCCGTTGGCGTCTGCCACTTTTAGCGATTCGCTCAGTTGCTCAGCATTCAGGTTGGATGCGCCAATGGCGCGGATTTTCCCGGCTTTCAGCAGTTTTTCATACGCGCCGAGTGTTTCGTCATAGGCGGTTTCGCTGTCCGGCCAGTGAGAAAAGTAGAGATCGATATAGTCCGTTTGCAGACGGCGTAATGAATCTTCCACTGCCTGCGTGATCCAGCGCGCGGAAAGGCCTTTTTTACCCGCTTCGCCCATATCGGCGCCGACTTTGGTAAAGAGCGTGACTTTGTCGCGCGTGCCAGGATGCGCCGCCAGCCAGTTGCCAATTATGGTTTCCGATTCGCCGCCTTTATTGCCCGGTGCCCAGCGCGAGTAAACATCGGCGGTGTCGATAGCGGTAAAACCCCTTTCCAGCAGCGCATCCAGCAAGCTGAAGCTCTGCTTTTCATCGACCGTCCAGCCAAAAACGTTGCCGCCGAAAACCAGTGTCGGGATCTGTAACCCTGTTGTGCCCAGTGAACGTAAAGCCATGTGCTGATACCTCCGTAAGAGTGCGTAATATCCTGTGCAAAGAGGTTAATCCTGGCGCGCAGTAGCGTACATTTTTTGGTCATCCGTGCGGTTTAAAGGCCGGGTGAGTTTGCAGCAACGCGGTGATCGGCCGCAGATGTTCACGCAGCACGCTATGCAAATGGCGAATTGCCGGGGAAAACTGTTTGCGATGCGGGCAAATCAGGTTCAGCGGCGTGGGTTCGCCGGGATGCTGCGGCAACAATACTTCCAGCCGGCCTGCCAGCACATCGGCGCTGATATCGATCCACGATTTATAAATAATGCCCATACCTTCCAGCGCCCAACGCCGGGCAACATCGGCGTCGTCGCACAGCATCCGGCTTTTGACGATCAACTGGCGGCGCATGCCGTTTTCCGGAAAGCTCCATTTGTCATACACCTGGCTGTTCATGGTGAAGAGTAAACAGTGGTGATTAACCACGTCATCAAGGGTGTGCGGGCGTCCGTGCTGCGCCAGGTAAGCCGGTGACGCCGCCAGCACACGACGGTTATCTTCCGCCAGCGGCAAGGCGACATAACTGTTGTTATCCAGCACGCCGTAACGAATGGCGATATCGACCGGATCGCGAAAGACATCGCTGATTTGATCGGAAAGCGAAAGCCGCAGCGACACTTTGGGGTGCTGCTCGCAAAAGCGCGTAATCAGCGGTAGCAGCACATTGCGGCCAATATCGGAAGGCACCGCCACGCGCAGTTCACCCTGAATCTCTTTATCGCCGCTGTGCAAACTCTCCGCACCGGCGGCGACGACAGCCAGCATCTCCTGGGCGAAAGGGAGATATTTTTCCCCTTCGGCGGTAAGGCGCAAACTGCGTGTGGATCGTACAAACAGCCGTTTATCCAGATCGCGCTCCAGCCGGTGTACCGCCGCGCTCACCTGGCCTGGCAACAGCCCGGCTTCGCGCGCCGCGTTTGAAAAACTTCCCAGTAGCGCTGAACGGACGAACAGCGTGACATCTTCCAGCCGAATCATGGTTTCTCCGCAGGATTAATAACAGGCGAGTGGCTCCTCTGTTTTGCCAGAAAACATCGCCCTGGCAAACTCCATTTTCACTCGGTGAGTGAAAGTGCTGCCTTTTTACACCGATTTATCTTGTGTCGCTTTCTGTTTATTCTCGTCACACTCTACGGGACGGTCCGCCCCGAATTTTTCATCTATTGCGCAGGAGAACGACAATGACACTTGATGATGCGGTAATTGCCCGCCATACCGTGAAAGCCTTTGAACCTGGCAAAACGCTGCCGCAGGATAAAATCGATACCTTGCTCAACGTGCTGCGAAACAGCCCCTCTTCGGTGAACTCACAACCGTGGCACTTTGTTGTCGCCTCCACGCCGGAAGGCCGCGCGGCAATGGCAAAATCCGCCACCGCGGCGTTCGTCTATAACGAGCCGAAAATCGTCAATGCGTCTCACGTTATTGCCTTGTGCATCCGCAGCGATCTTGATGAGCAGCACCTGCAAAATGTGCTGGAGCAGGAGCAGAAAGATGGTCGCTTTAAAGACGAAGCGGCAAAAGCGGGTCAGGATAAGGGCCGCCGTTCGTACGTAGCGATTCACCGTTATGAGCAGCGCGATCTGCCGCAGTGGATGGAAAAACAGGTTTATCTGGCGCTGGGCGGCCTGCTGCTCGGTGCGGCGATGCTGGGTATTGACGCCACGCCAATGGAAGGGTTCGACCAGCGCGAACTGGATCTTGCCCTCGGCCTGCGTGAAAAAGGGCTGACCAGCGTGGTGCTGGTGTCACTCGGTGTTCGCAGCGACAGCGATTTCAACGCCGCGCTGCCAAAATCACGTCTGCCGCGCGACGAGATTTTCACCTTTATTTAAGCACCTGCGCTACGGCATGCCTCTCCCCGCCGGGAGAGGCATGGCACGTCACACTACTTCCCGCCGGTGTTAGCGAAAAAGCGACAGGTTAAATCGTCGCTTTTTCTGCATTCAGGCCCGGCACGAGGATCACTTTGCGGCAATCTTCGGCATGTTTATCGAAGATCTCATAGCCGCGAGCGGCCTCTTCCAGCGGCAGATGGTGTGTGACGATTTCTTCCGGTTTCAAATGACCAGACTCAATCAGCGGTAGCAAATCCGGCAGATACGCATGCACATGCGTCTGGCCCATCTTGAATGTCAGCCCTTTGTCGAAGGCATCGCCAAACATAAACGCGTGGATAAAACCGGCATACACGCCGGGCACGCTGACAATCCCGCCGCGGCGCGTAGCGGCGATCGCCTGACGGAGCACTTTCCCGCTACTGCCTTCGATTTTCAGCGTACTGAGCACCGTTTCGGTAGTGCTGCCTTTGGCTTCGAATCCCACGGCATCGATAACGGCGTCCACACCACGGTGACCCGCCGTGTTTTCAATAATCCAGGCCGCGGGATCGTCATTTTTATCGAAGTTAATCGGTATTACGCCATAGCGATCGCGGGCAAAAGCCAGCCGGTAATCGCTGTCATCAATCATAAAGATCTGTTCGGCCCCCTCCAGACGCGCACAGGCCGCCGTCAGTAAACCGACCGGCCCGGCACCGTAAATCGCCACGCTGGAGCCGGGTTTCACCTCGGCATTTTTCACCGCCTGCCAGGCGGTAGGCAGAATATCGGAGAGAAACAGCACTTTCTCATCGGTCAGGGTGTCCGGCACTTTAAATGGCCCGGTGTTCGCTTTCGGCACGCGCACATATTCGGCCTGGCCGCCGGGAATACCGCCGTACAAATCGCTGTAACCAAACAGCGCCGCAGGCGGCGTGATGCCTTTGCGGTTCAGCGCCGCGCCTTTGCCGGAATTGGTTTGCTCACAAGCCGAGTACTGGTGAAGTTTACAGAAGAAACACTCCCCGCAGGCAATGACAAAAGGGATCACCACCCGGTCGCCTTTACTGACGGCATGAACACCCGGCCCTGTTTCCACCACTTCACCCATAAATTCATGACCGAATATATCGCCGTGATTGGTGCCCGGTATTTTCCCGTGATAAAGATGCAGATCCGAGCCGCAAATTGCCGTTGCGGTAACGCGAAGAATAATATCGTCTGAAGATTCGATAACCGGGTCGGGGCGGTTATCAACGCTAACTTTATGCGCGCCGTGATAAGTCAGTGCTCTCATATATCCTGGTCCTTATAAGGTTCAGACAGAACTGATAAGCATAGAACAGACCAGAGCAGAAAAATAAAATAGGCAGTAATTCTTAATGTCAGCGAAACGGTTATTTGGGGTCACAAAACATTGCCTGTGAAATTACCGTTTCGCTTGCCAGGAGAAAATAAAAATAGTTATCGCCGGGCAGAGAGTTATTTATCGTAATATTTTAGTAATGCGGTTAAATAATCAAAGCCAATACTCTCGACTAAACTTCTCTCTCGCTGACCGCTCCCATTTAGCCAACCTTTGATGATCTCGCAATCGACAAAGATGTCATAAATCGTGTCATTCAGCGCCGATAAGTCCTTATCACTGTTAATCCCCAGTACGCCGTTTTCGACAGGGGTATTTTGAAATAGTGCCCACTGCTTCTGCGCATCCACGATGATAAAGCCGCCATATTCGCGGCTATCATGCATCTGTTTGCACAACCCGGCGATGTTCACCAGCCAGTCTTCGCGAGAATCTATTACGCCTAAATACGTATAGCTGGTGCTGGCGAAAACATGCGCGCAACCCGTCTCGCCAAAGCAGGCACGAATAATTTGCTGCGTTGCCGTTATCAACCAATCTGATGTACAGATGTCGTTATCAAAAAAGAAATAGCGGGAAAATTTCTGTGTAAAAAGGGGGCCAGGAAGATTCGCCCCCTTTATTATCATGTCGAATGGATGTTGCATCACATGTGCCAGGTTGACGAAGAGTGCTCAATAATACCCCTCACGATTGCTGTCACTCAATCCTTTCCACCAAATGGCACGCCACATGATGCCCTGGTTCCACTTCACGCAGCGCCGGGATTTCAGCGCGGCATTGGGCGGTCGCCAGCGGGCAGCGCGACGAGAAACGGCAGCCGGACGGCGGGCGCGACGGATCGGGAATTTCCCCCTGCACCACAGCGACGGGTTCGCTATTCGGGTCGAGCGTTGGCACCGCCGCCAGCAGCGCCTGGGTGTAAGGGTGCAGCGGCTGGTTAAACAGCGTATCGCGGCTGGCGGTTTCCACCAGTTGCCCGAGGTACATCACCGCGACGTCATCGCACAGGTGTTCCACCACGCCTAAATCATGGGAGATAAACAGGAACGTCACGCCGCGATCGTCGCGCAGGTCGGCAAAGAGATTAATGATTTGCGCCTGAATGGAGACATCCAGCGCCGAAATCGGCTCATCGGCGATGATGAAATCCGGGTTGAGGATCAACGCGCGCGCAATGCCAATACGCTGGCGCTGCCCACCGGAAAACTCGTGCGGGAAACGGTTGTAATGCTGCGGCGCCAGCCCGCAAATCTTCATCACGTCCAGCACCTTGTCGCGCAGCTCCGCCCGGCTGCACAGCTTATGCTCAAGCATCGCTTCGCCAATAGCATCGCCCACGCGAATACGCGGGTTCAGCGAACTGTACGGGTCCTGAAACACCAGCTGGATTTTCGGGCGCAGCGCGCGCATCTGTTTCGCGCTCAGATCCTGCAGCTCCTGGCCGCGATACTTCACGCTGCCTGCGGTTTTGTCGTACAGCCCAAGCAAAGTGCGGCCAACGGTGGTTTTACCGCTGCCAGACTCGCCCACCAGCCCGAAAATCGTCCCCTGGCGAATCTTAAAGCTGACGCCGTCCACGGCGCGTAACTCTCCGGTTTGCTGGCCAAACAGCCCGTCACGCAACGGGAAGTGCTTTTTCAGCCCTTCCACTTCAATGACATATTGCTCGCTCATGCGGTTGGCTCCAGAAGCGTACTGTGAATACACGCGGCTTGCCGCGTCTGGCCGATAAGCGGCGGGATCCCCGCCCGGCATGCGTCAGTCGCCCGCTCGCAGCGATCGTAAAAGGCGCAGTATGGCGGCAGCGCAGCGAGATCCGGCACCTGGCCGGGAATGGAGTAGAGCCGACGCCTGCGATCGCCCGGAATGGGACGTGCAGCGATCAGCCCTTTCGTGTACGGATGCAGCGGGTTACGCAGCACATCGGCCGTCGGGCCTTGTTCAACGATGCGCCCGGCGTACATCACCA
Organism: Kosakonia sp. SOY2; assembly: GCF_027109175.1. Lineage (NCBI taxonomy): Bacteria > Pseudomonadati > Pseudomonadota > Gammaproteobacteria > Enterobacterales > Enterobacteriaceae > Kosakonia > Kosakonia sp. SOY2. The sequence continues at coordinate 32,574 of NZ_JAPVXH010000003.1, read as the reverse complement.
CCACATGTTCCGCCATTTGCGCGATCACGCCTAAATCGTGGGTAATGAGCATCAGCGCCATCTCATGCGCCCGCGCCTGGTCGCGCAGCAACCGCAAGATTTGCGCCTGTACGGTAACATCCAGCGCGGTGGTCGGTTCGTCGGCGATCAGCAGTTTTGGCTGGCAGCTCAGCGCCATGGCAATCATGATGCGTTGCAACATGCCGCCGGAGAGCTGATGCGGGTAGCTGCTCATCAGGCTCTCCGCCCGCGCCAGCCCCACTTCGGTGATTAACTGCGTGGCATGCTCCCACGCCGCTTTGGGCGTTTCACCGCGATGACGGATCAACGGTTCGCAAAGCTGCTCGCCAATGGTCAGAACCGGGTTAAGCGCGGTCATCGGCTCCTGGAAAATCATCGCCAGTTGGTTGCCGCGCAGATCCGCCATTTTTGACGGCTTCAGGCGCAGCAGATCGGTGCCCTGAAACAAGATTTGCCCGCTGTCGATTCGTGCCGCTTGCGGTGGTAACAACCCCATCAGCGACATGGCGGTGACGCTTTTGCCGCAGCCGGACTCGCCCACCACGCCGATAGTTTGCCCGGCGTTGATAGTGAACGACACGTCCTGCACGGCGCGCACGCGCCCCTGTTCGCCGGCAAAAGAGAGGGACAATTGATTAAAGGTGACCAGCGGTTCGCTCATTTCACGCTCCGTTTCATCTTCGGATCCAGCGCATCACGCAGGCCGTCACCCAACACGTTAATCGCAATCACGGTAATAAAAATGGCGATACCCGGCGGCATCCACAGCCACGGGCGGCGCTGAAAATCGATCAGGCTGTTGGCGGCGTCCATCATGTTGCCCCACGATGGCGTGGGCGGCACCACGCCAAGCCCGAGGTAGCTCAGCGCGGACTCCATCAGAATGGCGTTCGCCACCGCCATCGTCGCCATCACCACCAGAATCGGGATGGTATTCGGCAATAAGTGACCAAACAGACGGCGACGCGACGACAACCCCAGCACCTGCGTCGCCAGCATAAAATCGCGCTCGCGCAGGGAGAGAATTTGCCCGCGCACCAGCCGCGCCAGCTTTGGCCACTCCAGCAAACTGAGCATGATCACCACCATGTAGATGCGTGATTCTGCGGAGAAATCGAGTTCTGACAGCATCGCACCGGCGACAATCAGCAGCGGTAAGCTCGGGATGGTCATCACCAGATCCGCCAGCCGCATAATCAGTTTGTCTGTCCAGCCGCCCGCATAGCCCGAAACCGCGCCCAGCAGATAACCGAGTGCCACGGAGAGCAGCATGGTCAGCAGACCGATAATCAATGAAATGCGCCCCGCCAGCAGCAGGCGGGTATAGACATCGCGGCCGAGAAAATCGGTGCCCAGCCAGTGCTCCGCACCGGGTGGTTTGTTGATCATCAGCGCGTCGGTGGCGTCATTTTTCCACGGCGACCAGAGCGGCCCAATCACGCACCAGATTGTCATCACCACCAGCAAAAACAGGCACAACATGGCTAAATGATTATGGCGCAGCGCTTTCCAGGCTTGCCGCCACGGTGAAGGCGTGGCCTGCGCCAGCGCCGGGATTTCCGCTTTACGAAGGCGGCGATTGGTTGAAAAAAGCGAACCGAACATCACGACCTCACCCGAATACGCGGATCAGCCCACGCGTAAAGCACATCGGCAATCAGGTTGCCGAGAATGGTTAGCACCGCCAGAAACAGGGTAAAGCCCATCAGCACCGGGTAATCGCGCGCCGCCAGCGAATCGATATGAATATGCCCCGCGCCCGGCCAGTTAAACACTTTTTCGGTGATGATCGCGCCCGAAAACAGCCCCGGCAGTTCAAACCCGAGCAGGGTAATAATGGGCAGTAGCGCATTACGCAGCGCGTGTTTAAAAATCACCGTCCGTTCGCGCAACCCTTTGGCGCGCGCGGTGCGGATAAAATCCATCTTCACCACATCAAGCATACTGGCGCGGAAATAGCGCGTCAGGCTGCCCGCCTGCAACATCACCAGCGCCAGCACCGGCAGCACCAGGTGCGCCGCCACCTGCATCACCCACGCCCAGCCGCCTTCGTCGCTGCCGGTGTTGGTCATGCCGCCGACCGGCAGCCAGTGCAGATCCACCGCAAACCACTTAATCAGCAGCAGGCAGAGGAAAAAGGTCGGAAAAGACATGGCGGCGAATACCACCACGCTGACCAGGTGATCAAACAACGAGTTGGGTTTCAGCGCCGAGGCGATACCTACCGCCAGGCCAATGCCCCAGTAAAACACCAGCGCCACGCTTGCCAGCAGGAACGAGTTCCAGATGTACTGGTTCAGCAACTGGCTCACCGGGATTTGGTATTGCAACGAGAAGCCTAAATCACCACGTAACAACTGGCCGAGCCAGTGCAGATAGCGGGTGAACAGCGGTTGATCGAGACCGTAAATGGCTTTCAGTTCCGCGGCGCGGGCGGCGGTCAGCGTGACGTTGCCGTCGATAAAGTCGCCCGGCGTTTTGGCAAACAGCATGAAGATAATCAGCGAAGCGAGCAGCAGCATGGGTACGGTTTGCAGCAGTCGCCTCAGGATAAAATTTCGCATAGCGTTCTCATGGCAACTGCCGGGACGCCCCGGCAGTTGTGATGGTGTTACTTAACGATTTTCACATCCGGCAGGCTGCCGGTCAGGCCGTTGTAGATATCCGGTTTAAAACCGGTGACACGGGCGCTGCTGGCCGACAAAATTTCGCGGTTGCCCAGCAGGATCGCCGGCGGATCATCCGCCAGCACTTTATAGAGCTGGTGGTAAATCGGTTTACGTTTTTCCACATCCAGCACCGCGTTACCTTCGTTAATCAGCTTATCGACCTGCGGGTTGTTATAGCCGGACTCTTTCGCTTCCGTGCTGTAGTAATCCCACACGCCATCATGCGGATCGTTTAACGTGCTGGTGCTAAAGGAGGCAAGGTCATAATTGCCGGCTTTACGCTGCGCCATCAGGGCGTTGAAGTCGACAACCTGCGGTTTCAGCAGCACGCCAATCTGTTGCCAGTTCTCTTTGGCAATCGGGATCAGCGCGTCGTTCAGCACTTTCTTGCTCACCAGCAAGGTCAGTTCCAGACGTTTACCGTCTTTCACACGGATGCCGTCCGGCCCCGGTTTCCAGCCCGCTTCATCCAGCAGTTTTTTCGCTTGCGCCGGGTCGAATTTGTACGGGTTAACCCCTTCCGTGTTATAGGCCCAGGAGATCGGCGCAATTGGCTCAATCGCCACTTTGCCGTACCCCTGATACACCACATCAATCAGCTTCTGGCGATCAAGGCCGTAAATCAGCGCCTGGCGTACTTTCACGTCCTGCAACGCCGGACGACGCACGTTGAATTCCACTTTGCTGTAATCGCTGGAGCCGTACAGGTTGATATTGGCGAAACCGAGCATTTTCAGCTGTTCAATATCATCCGGGCGCGAGGTGAACGCATCGTAGTCCGTCTCGCCGGTCTGGAACAGCTGGAAATTGGTGGACGGATTGGTCACGCGGTAGATAAAGCGCGGCGTTGGCGGTGTACCACGGTAGAAATGAGTGTTGGCGTGGAAACGTATCTCCTGGCCTGGAATGTATTTCTCATAAACATACGGCCCGTTGCCCAGCGGTTTGCCGTGCAGTGTGCGCAGGTAATCCAGATTGCCGCGCTGATAGCCCTTGCCGTAATAGGCTTTGGACAGCACCGGCCCGCCGATTTTCGCCAGCGTCGTGGCGCCAGGCTGGGTGGTGGTGACCTGTAGCGTTAACGGGTCAATCACTTTAAGACCGCTGACGCTGTCCGCTTTCCCGGCTTTGTATTCCGCGCCGCCCGCGATATTCGCCAGCGTGATATCCGTGTCGCCATCATATTTCGGGTCGTAAAGCACCGTCAGGGTAAAGGCCACGTCTTCGGCGGTCAGCGGCGAGCCGTCGCTGAAAGTCAGGTTCGGGCGCAGCTTGATGGTGTAGACCTTGTTATCCGGGCTAACCGTCCAGCTTTCGGCAAGGCCCGGCACCAGTTTGCCGTGGCTATCCCAGTCGATCAGGCGCGAGAAGATGACGTTGGTGACGTTTTCATCCCAACCATTGACGAAGAAGTAGGGGTTAAAAATCCCCTGCGGCTCCGAAATACCGGCTACCACCGTGTCTTTGCGCAGCTTCGCCGCCGCCGGGATCTGGCTGGCGTCTGTCGCCGGTGTGATACCTTCTTTCAAGATCTCATCGGCGAACGAGGCAGACGAGAACGCCACCACACTGCTGAGTAGCGCGATTTTCAGCGCGAGGGTGAAGCGCGTGGGTTTTGTTTTTAAGCTATTCACGAAGCTGGCCAAAATTGCTCCCTCATCAAATGATTGCGTGGAATTTACAAATAATGACGAACGATAAGAGCCGCACCGCACCCTGTCTAACAACGAAAACGTATGGCTTATAGCTAAACGTCCTTAGCAAACTTATGGCTAACGATTGGTGGGATTTAGCTAAATGGCTGATAACCCGCGCTGCGCGGGCGATGTAAGAGCGTGCCTTAAGCCGTTCCCGGCAGCGGTTATTTTTTCTGCTTGAGCTAAACCTCGGGGAAACAGCACATTGTGTACGGGGTTTCGCTTAGGGGCCTTGCCACTGTAGCGCTGCCCGCAATTCAGGCGGAACCAGCGAGAATATAGACTTAATAGAATTGAGATGCTGATGATAATTCGGAGAAATATCTGCGTTGCAGTTTACAACATAATACCTCGCCTGGTGATTTAAAAACCAAATGTCATGCTCAACAACGTCGGGTATTAGCAGTGTCGGCATGAGATTATGCAGTAATTCCGCCTCAAAAAAACAGGATGTGTCCTGTGCTTTTATTTCCGCACCCTGCGACTGCATATTTCTGATATAGGGTAAAGCCAGCGATAGCATTTCAATATAGATTTCATTCTTCTTCATAGGCAAGGCCATCACACGTATTGATATATTAAATAAAAGGGAGGGTGTTTTTTATATTTTCAGGCAGAAGGTCATATTTCATCGGCACTATTGGGCGCACAACCAATATATACGCATTCTCTTTAAAATCATAACTCAACAACCCTTTACGCGACATGGCAATAAATGAGGCCAGATAGCGCTGGCGCTGCTCCTCATTAGCAAACGTCTCCAGATTTTCCTCAATCACCTTAATATCTGACATCGGTTGCAGCGAAGCAAAATAGTCGAAAACCAATTCATAGTTGGCAACAGAGCCACTAAATTCCACCGGAACGGGGCCAACGCCAGCAGTAGCTAAATGGGCGAGTGAACCATCCGGCGCAACGCCAAACCAGTCCAGATCGCATTCCAGGAGTGATTCATCCATCGGGATAGTACCGTCGCCGCGCATTTTAGTGGCTCGCGAACATGGCGGGAAACCAGGTATTGATTTGACGATTATCCAGTAACCTGTCTTTTTCGAAATCAATAATGGTCGAAACGGCAATACCCCGGCGAAGCGGTTGAGGAAAATCATCAACCGATGCGAACACTGTAGGGACTAAGAAGCGAAAGTAATCGCCCATTTGCGTCGTACCTTCATACCCGACAGGGTAATTCTCACCGGGATTGGAACCTTCTACACCAAAATAAAGAAACATCCCTTTATTGATAGCCAGATTAACATCACTTTGCGACCCTAACCGCTGCCAGTCCTGTTTAAGCTCTTCCGTAATATGTGCTTTATCAGGGTGACTTCTGAATCTTATATGGGAAAATAAATCCACGGAAAATGCGCCATTTTTATTCTCTGGGTACGCATCAAAAATGGGCGACTCTTCCCATATAAACTCATTCATATTTTCCAGCAGCGATTCAACATCTGTTATTTGTAATAACGCTCTGGGAAGATCGCCAAAACAGTTATTCACCATCACGGCAATACGGCCGTGTTTATCGGCGGCAAACCAGGTATGGATCGTACCGAACTCAGGCACCCAATCAATATTTAAGCTGTTCATTACTTATCCTTTTTCATAGAGTACCGCCAGTAACTGCGCAGTATCATCTAAAGAAATCAATGACTCATATACAGATTCGGCGTACTCGCCAGCATGCAAAAGCAGTATTGCGGATACTACCCGGGCGCGGCTAAATGAGATGATAGAATCAGTCTCGCCGTTTTCTTGCTTAATGAAATAGTCGTTATCCAGTGCCTCGCCGCGCTTTCTGCAGAACGCCAATTCAGGTTCAGTCAGGGTACCGTTGCGTTGCAACCCTGAGAACGCTTCATCCACATTGGCATCCTTCCAGCCCGAAACGTGTAAGGCATACTGGCAGGCAGCGATGGCAAGCTGGATGTTCTCTCTCGCTTGCAACTGATCCATCTTCTGTGCCAGTGCGACAGAAATGGTCTGCAGTCTATTCATCTTCCGCTCCCCACTTTGATTACGCGTTTTTACGATGTTCTAATGGATTATCGGCAGTAACAAGCACAGAGAGAGAATTGTTTGTAGTAAAAATGCGATTTACCTTAAAGCGGTTTTTTATTTAACTTAAGGACGAAAATTAGAAGCGGGAAATAAAAAAGCCCCCAACCGGAGGCTTTCAAAATAGCGATTAGCGTTTGCTGACATCGGGAATAATTAAATCCCCGCGCACCCGGTAAGCACCCAGCACGCTCTGCGTTTTTTCATTTAGCCAGGCGACAATACGTGCCGCCATCGCGTCCATCGAATATTCGATAGCCGGAATAGTAGGAATGCCCGGCAAATGCAGTGAACCGGCGAGGCTGAAGACCATAATGTCGCCCGGCACCGATTTATTAAACGCCTGCAATTGCGGGATTACACGCTGGGCTTCCTGCTCATCCGCCACCAGCAACGCGTTGAAATTCAGGGTAGTTGCGTTATTGAGCAGCACCTGCAACGCAACAGAGGACGAAGTGTCATCCATAAACACCAGGTTACGGTTAAACGGCAGGAAATTATTTTCCAGCGCCAGCTTATAGCCGTGCAGCACTTGATCGGCTGCGGCGGTGCGCGGGTGGATTAGCGCAATTTGTCGGCGGCTCTGGCTAATCAGGTAGTTACAGGCCGTTTCGGCGGCGAAGGCGTGATCAAATTGAATACAGTTAGGCGTGGCGTCGGCAGACTCAACGCAATCCACCAGAATGACGTTTTCGTCGTCAATTTTGAGCGGAAAACGCGCGCCGATAATCAGCACATCGTCACACAGCCCGCAGGTCAGCTCATCCAGCGCGCTCATCACTTCCGCTTTGGTGTTGGCGAAGCGCAGCAGCAGATGTTTCTGGCTCTGGCTTAAATGCTTTTCCAGCGCGTAGAGGTAGCCGGTGGTTTGGTTGATATTGTCCTGGGCGCAGATAACACCGATGCAGCCTGTCGACTGGCTGAGCAATGACTGCGCGATAACATTGGGCCGATAATTCAGCTCTTCGACCGCTTTCAGCACCGCGAGGCGACTGGCTTCCTTAACGCCGCGCGAACCACTCAACACCCGTGAGACTGTGGCTTTCGACACCCCAGCTAAACGTGATACATCGTTGATTGTAGACATCTTTCTCCCCTGACAGACGCACATTGCGCCCGCAAAATCTAAATACTTCAACGGCTAATATATAGCCACACGCAGTATAACGGTTTCGCTTTTTGATGGAAACCGATTTTCCATTTTGCGCTTTTTGTTCTCAACAGAGTGCCAAATTCCGTGACGCAAATCCAATTACGGCATCAGATAATTCATAGACATTGACAGCTATCACACTTCTGCGGCGAACAAATGGAAACCGGTTTCCATATGATATCCAATCGATCCCGCAATAACTTTTTACACTTCGAGGATGGTTAACGATGTTCAGGATTATGTTGTGCTGTTCAGCCGGTATGTCCACCAGCTTACTGGTGAGGAAAATGCTGGAAGCCGCGAAGGAACGCGATATACCGGTAGAGATCGACGCGTATGGCGTCGCGGAGTTCGACACGCAATTTCCGCGTTACCAGGTCGTGCTTCTCGGACCGCAAGTCAAATACATGTTAAACACGCTGTCAGAAAAGGCCGCCGCTCAGGGTATTCCGGTCCAACCCATCAACCCGATGGACTACGGAATGCAACGTGGCAATGAGGTACTGGACTATGCACTGTCGCTCATAGAAGCGGCGCATTAAAAAGGTGTTCTTATGAGTTCCTTATATCAATCAATGATTACGGTTATTGAGCAAAGCATTACGCCGCTGGCCGGTCGCCTCGGGCAACAGAAGTACGTTATCGCTATTCGCGACGGTTTTACCGCCGCGCTGCCGTTTATGATCATCGGCTCGTTTATGCTGGTGTTTATCTTCCCGCCGTTTTCCGCCGACACCACCGTTGGTTTCGCCCGCGCGTGGCTCGATTTCTCCACCGAATACCGCGCGCAGTTGATGCTGCCGTTTAACCTCAGCATGGGAGTAATGACCTTCTTTATCTCCGTCGGGATCGGCGCGAGCCTCGGTCGCCAGTTTAACCTCGACCCGGTAATGACCGGTCTGCTGGCGTTTATGGCGTTTTTGCTGGTCGCCGCACCGTATGCCGATGGCAAAATTTCTACCCAGTATCTCTCCGGGCAGGGCATTTTCACCGCGCTGCTGACATCGATTTACTCCACCCGCGTTTACGCCTGGCTTAAGCAGCACAACATCACCATTCGTCTGCCAAAAGAGGTGCCGACCGGCGTTGCCCGTTCGTTTGAAATCCTCATTCCGGTGTTGGTGATCATTGGTACGCTGCACCCGCTGAACCTGTTTATTGAAGCGCAAACCGGCATGATTCTGCCGCAGGCGATTATGCACGTGCTGGAACCGCTGGTCTCCGCGTCCGATTCCCTGCCTGCCATTCTGCTTTCCGTGCTGCTGTGCCAGATCTTCTGGTTCGCCGGTATCCACGGTTCGCTGATTGTTACCGGCATCATGAACCCGTTCTGGATGGCAAACCTCTCCGCCAACCAGGCCGCACTGGCTGCGGGCGCTGCGCTGCCGCACGTTTATCTGCAAGGTTTCTGGGATCACTACTTGCTGATTGGCGGCGTCGGTTCCACCCTGCCGCTGGCATTCCTGCTGCTGCGTAGCCGCGTCGCGCATCTGCGCACCATCGGCAAAATGGGCGTCGTACCGAGCTTCTTTAACATCAACGAACCGATTCTGTTCGGCGCGCCGATCATCATGAACCCGATGCTGTTTGTGCCGTTTGTTTGTGTGCCGTTGGTGAACGCCGTGCTGGCTTACACCGCCACCAAAATGGGTCTGCTGGCGCAAGTCGTCTCCCTGACACCGTGGACAACGCCTGCGCCTATCGGTGCATCCTGGGCGGCGAACTGGGCCTTTAGCCCGGTGGTGATGTGCCTGATTTGTATGGTGATGTCCGCCCTGATGTATCTGCCGTTCCTGCGTGCTTACGAGCATTCATTAATGAAAGCAGAAGAAGAAAAAGCGCAGAGCAGCGCGCCGATGACGGAAACCGTCCGCAGTAACTAAGCCGTAACGCATTCGCAGTAACGAAAAGGAGTCGGTAATGAAATACGTATTTCCCGCAAACTTCTGGTGGGGCAGCGCCAGCTCTGCGCTGCAAACCGAAGGGGAAAGCCAGCAAGGCGGTAAAAGCGCAACCACATGGGATGCCTGGTTTGCCAGCCAACCGTGGCGCTTTCACCAGCAGATTGGGCCGCAAGAGACCTCGACGTTTTATCGCCACTGGCGGCAGGACATCGCGCTGTTAAAGCAGCTCAAGCACAACAGCTTTCGCACTTCTATCAGCTGGTCACGGCTGATCCCGGATGGCGATGGTGAAGTGAATCCGCAGGCGGTGGCGTTCTATAACGAGGTCATCGACGAGCTGCTGGCGCAGGGTATTACGCCGTTTATCACGCTGTTTCACTTCGATATGCCGATGGTGATGCAGGAAAAAGGCGGCTGGGAAAGCCGGGAAGTGGTGCAGGCTTTCAGCCGCTACGCGCAAATCTGTTTCGAGCTGTTTGGTGATCGGGTTCATCACTGGTTCACCTTTAACGAGCCGATTGTGCCGGTAGAGGGCGGTTATCTGTACGATTTCCATTACCCGAACGTGGTGGATTTTAAACGTGCGGCCACGGTGGCGTACCACACGGTACTGGCGCATGCCAGCGCGGTGAGAGCATTTCGCGCCGGGTTTTACGCCGGTGAGATTGGCATTGTGTTGAACCTGACGCCGTCCTATCCACGTTCGCAGCACCCGGCGGATGTGAAAGCGGCGCACTATGCCGATTTGCTGTTCAATCGCAGTTTTCTCGACCCGGTACTGCGCGGCGAGTATCCCGCTGACCTGGTGGCGCTGCTCAAAGAGTATGACCAGTTGCCCGCCTGCCAGCCGGACGATATCTCGCTGATTGCAGAAGGGAAAATCGACCTGCTCGGCATTAACTATTACCAGCCACGGCGGGTAAAGTGCCGGGACAGCGCGGTCAATCCCGATGCGCCGTTTATGCCGGAGTGGTTGTTTGATTATTACGAAATGCCAGGGCGCAAAATGAACCCGTATCGCGGGTGGGAAATTTATGAGCCGGGTATTTACGATATTCTCACGAACTTACGCGTCAATTACGGTAACCCACGCTGTTTTATTTCCGAAAACGGTATGGGCGTCGAGAACGAACAGCGTTTTATTGAAGATGGGCAAATAAACGATAGCTATCGTATTACGTTTGTTCGCGATCATCTTATCTGGCTGCATAAAGGAATTAGCGAAGGGTGTAATTGCCTTGGCTACCATATGTGGACATTTATTGATAACTGGTCATGGTGTAATGCCTATAAAAACCGCTACGGTTTTGTGCAATTAGATCTGGCAACGCAAAAACGTACCATTAAGAAAAGTGGAGAGTGGTTTGCCGCCACCGCTGAAAATAATGGTTTTACTCAGGATTAAATGACAATGATTGAACTCGAAGAAGCGGTAATGGAAATTATCGTCAACGCCGGACAGTCGCGCAGCCTGTGCTTTGAAGCGCTGCGCGCGGCAAGGGCAGGCAATCTTGACGAAGCGCGCCAGTTGCTGAAGGAGGCGGATGGCTACTCGCGCCAGGCGCATCACATGCAAACCAAATTAATCGAACAGGATGCGGGCGAAGCCCGGCAACCGATGACATTAATTATGGTACACGCGCAGGATCATTTAATGACATCATTATTAGCGCGTGAGTTATCCGAAGAGATAATTCAGCTTCACACTTTATATCGGCAATAATTAACGGAGAATTGATTACGGTAAATCTTAATTAAGCTGTACCCGCATTTAAAAAATAAAAGCAGTTCGTAATGGTGATGGCAATAATCTCTGCCCGGTCACCCGGGATGGTTATTGTCTGAGAATAACTTACTAAATTGAGATAACCATGAGAATTAATAAAAAACTTCCAGTGGCGCTGGCGGTTGCGGCCACCCTTTGCTCTGGCTCCGTCTTCGCACAAGAGTTCACGCAAGAGCAAATCGATGCCATCGTCGCCAAGGCGGTGGATAAAGCGCTGACGGAACGCCAGGCGAAAATGGACGCCGCCGTGAATAAAAAAGCGGATGTGGTGGTGGAACCGCAAAGCGCGGCGCAAACCCCGGATTTGGCGGTGCCTTACGGCCTGAAATTTAGCGGTTACGCCCGTTATGGCGCGCACTTCCAGTCTGGCGATCAGAAATATGTTGGCGTTGATGGCTCCTATAACGGCGCGTCGGCGATTGGTCGTCTGGGCAACGAAGGCAACGGCGGTGAATTCCAGCTCTCCAAAGCCTTTAAAGGCGACAACGGCGCAATCTGGGACGTCAACGTGATGTTCGACCACTGGGGCGACGAAGTTAACCTGAAAAAAGCCTATGCCGGGGTGACCAACCTGCTGGCATCCAACCCGAACGCCTACTTCTGGGCAGGGCGTGATTTCCACCAGCGTCCACAACAGGGCATCAACGACTATTTCTGGATGAACCACGACGGCCAGGGCGCCGGGGTGAAAAACTTCGATATCGGCGGCGTGCAGTTTGATGTCGCGGCTGTTGGTTCGGTGGCATCCTGTAGCCCGGAAGTGCTGGAAGATGAAGCCAACCCGTCACGCATCACCTGTACTGGCGGCTCCAACGTCGGCGATAAAGGTAACTATGCGGTGACCTCCAAAATCCATGGCATGAAAGTCGGCCCGCTGGATCTGGAAATTTACGCTAACTACGGTTTTGATTCGAAAGCGATTGAAAGCGATGCCCGTCTGAAAGCCTGGCAAGGTGGTGCGGTGCTGAGCCACACCTACGACCACGGCATTAACAAACTGATCGCGCGCTACTCCGATAACGCGGATAACAGCGTATTTAACAAAACCGACGATCTGACCGCGATTTACGCCAGCTTCGAAGGCAGCTACAAATTCTCCCGGCAGACGCAGGTGGACTACCTGCTCGCGTACCACGACTACGACAACAGCGCCAACAAAGCGGATAACCGCCGCAACTATGGCGCGATTGTCCGCCCGATGCACTGGTGGAACGATGTGCACTCCACCTGGCTGGAACTGGGTTATCAACGCGTAGATTATGATGACGGCGGCGATAACCACGGCTGGAAAGCAACCCTGTCGCAGAACATCTCTATCGCGATGGGACCGGAGTTCCGCCCGATGCTGCGCTTCTACGTGACCGGCGGCGAAGTGGATAACAAACGCACCGCACGCGTGAACGGCACCAACGACTCGACGCTCGATTCGTTCAACATCGGCGCGATGTGGGAAGCCTGGTGGTAAGGTAACAAAACCGGAGGCGGTCCCCCCTCATGCCGCCTCCGGTTAAACTCTGTACATGTGTTATGATGCGCGGCCTTACGATAAGTCATCAGCATCACAGAGTTGGGTTAGCACATGGGTTCGAGCAAGAAAGGGATGTTTTACGTCCTGGCCGCCGCCGTTTTATGGGGCAGTTCCGGGGTTTGCGCGCAGTACATAATGCAGAAAAGTCATATCTCCTCGCCGTGGCTGACGATGACGCGACTGCTGTTCACCGGCGTGATTTTGTTAACGCTGTCGTTTGTCCACGGTGACAAAATTTTCGCCATCCTGAAAAACCGCAAAGACGCCTTTAGCCTGCTGTTCTTCTCGCTGTTTGGCGCGCTAACCGTGCAGCTCACTTTCCTGCTGACGATTGAAAAATCCAACGCCGCCACCGCGACGGTGCTGCAATTTCTCTCGCCGACGATTATCGTGGCGTGGTTCGCGCTGGTGCGCAAAGCGCGCCCCACCTTCCCCGTGGCGTCGGCGATTGTCACTTCGCTTATCGGTACATTTTTACTGGTGACGCACGGCAATCTGACGTCGCTCTCTATCTCGCCTGAAGCGCTGCTGTGGGGCATTGTCTCGGCGTTTGCCGCCGCGTTTTACACTACCTACCCTTCGCAGCTTATCGCCCGTTACGGCACGCTGCCGATTGTCGGCTGGAGTATGTTGCTGGCGGGACTGATGCTGACGCCCTTCTTTGGCGGGCAGGGAAATGATGTTGTAGTGAATGGCCGCCTGCTGATGGCGTTCTTCTACCTGGTGGTGATTGGCACCGCGCTGACGTTTAGCCTCTATCTGAAAGGCGCGCAGATGATTGGCGGCTCGAAAGCCAGCATTCTGAGTTGCGCCGAACCGCTGAGCAGCGCCCTGCTGTCAGTGGCGCTCCTCGGCGTGGCGTTTTCGCTGCCGGACTGGCTCGGCACGCTGCTGATTGTCTCGTCGGTATTGCTGATTTCCTGGGATTCGCGGCGCAAAATACGCGCCGCATAAGCCGACTGGTTTACGCTTTTACCCGCACTTTCGCGGCCACCAGCAGCGCCGTTAACAGCATCAGGCTACCGGAAAGCACCAGCGGCGAAAGTAAACCGTAGTGATCGAGGGCAAAGCCGCCAATCGCCGCGCCGCAGGTGTTGGCAAGCTGGATCACCGCCACCTGAATGGAACCGGCTTTTTCTGCCTGATCGGCAAGCGTGCGGGTGATCCACGTTGACCAGCCCACCGGGATCAGCGCAAAACCCAGCCCCCAGATAATGGCGATGCCCGCCGCGACAACCTTATCGCTGCCCCACAGAATTAGCACCAGGGCGCTAATGGCCAGGGTTAACGGTGCCAGCGCCAGCGCCAGTTTCACCGAGCGCTTCATCACCACCGAGGAGAACGACGTGCCGACAAAGCTGGCGATACCGAAGCTCAGCAGCACTAATGTCAGCCCGTCTACATCAAACCCGGCGAGATTCATATAAACCGGGCGAATATAGGTGAAAAAGGAAAACTGCCCGGCGAAGACCATAAAAATGGCGATCATCCCGGCCAGTACACCGGGGCGCTTGAGCAGGCCGAACATGTTCTCATGGTGCTCGGTTTTCCCCGGTAGCGACGGCAATGCCTGCCACACCCAGATGATACAGGCCGCGCCCATCAGCGCCGCGCCGTTAAACACATTGCGCCAGCCAATAATGCCACCAAGAAAACTACCGAGCGGAGCCGCGATCACCAGCGCAATCGACACCGCGCCAAAGATCACCGACAGCGCTTTTGGCACAACGCGCATCGGCACCAGCCGCATGGTTAGCGACGCCGACATCGCCCAGAAACCGCCTAACGCCAGACCAAGGCAGGCCCGACCCAGCAGCAGCAGGGTGAAATTGGTGGCGAACGACACCAGCAGGCAGGAAAGCGTAAGCAGCACCGCGAACGCGATCACCACATAGCGGCGGTCGGCGGCACGGATAACCGTGGTGATAAACAGGCTGGCAAACATCGCAACAAACGCCGTCACGGTGACGGTTTGCCCGGCGAGACCTTCCGACACCCCCAGATCCAGTGCCATTGGCGTGAGCAGGCTTACCGGCAAAAACTCCACGGTTATCAGGCAAGCCACGCAAAACGCCACGGCGAATACCGCCGACCAGTTCGGGCGACTTACCGTATCCGTAGAAGATTGCGTTACAGATTGCTCACTCATTGGTTACCTGCTTAGTTTTTATTCGTGAAAGTCGCGCAGTGTAACATTCAAAATGTGTGACGCAATTAACAATTTGGCAACTCTGTGGCGGCGATGAATTCAACCGCCAGGCACAAAGCGTGTCCGCCAGTGTGTATATGGAGTCGCGGCATGACTGCGATGAGGTTTATGCCGCGACACCAGCACGGTTTACTCTTTAGCCCGCGCGTTACGCGCCGCCGTTGCCAGGCCGACAATCCACTCCTGGTGAGCATTGATCATCGGGTTTGGCACCGCGCTCGCCAGTTGCCGCGCCGGAACACCGGTTTGCGATTCCTGGGTCAGGAGGCGCACGCGGCTACCGGGTAAATCCTCAAACAACCAGGCATGAATCGCATCCAGACGCGACTGCGCATCCCCTTCCACCCAGCCATACCACGCGATACGCGCGGCCTGGCCTTCAACCGGCGGCACATATTCACACACCTGCGCCTCGACCGGGAAACCAAAGGTAGTGAAACGAAAACGGGCACGGGCGCTTAATAACGGGCCGCTGCCATCGTGAAAACGGATGTCTTGCGCGTTGCTGTAGTAAGTCGGCCACAGGCGAGTATCGTTCAGTTGCGCCCAGATCTCATGTGCCGTTAGCCCGGCGACAATGATTTCGTTGGAGACAAAATTATCGGTGGTGCCTGGCAGGTAATCCTGCGGCCAGACAATGGCGCTTTGCGTCAGAGATTGCGTCATGGTGTACCTCGTCATGGATGAACGAGGCCACTTTGCGCCGCGCGGTGTTATAAATCTAATGACTATCTTTGATGAGTATCATCACGCTGCGTGATATCAGTGCAGCCAGTGAACGCCCTCTTCGGGCATAAACAGCGCGTTATAGCGCATCTGGAAATTATTGAGATCGGCTCTGTCCGGTTCCAGTTCGCGCAGAAACCCTTGCGCCAGGCGGATTTGCGCATCGGTGACAGGTGTTGCCAGCCGCGCTTTTTGCAACAACCGGTGCCAGTAAACCAGGTTCTGCTCGCTGCTATCGACAATAGACACCTGCCAGATCAGTAACACCTGGGCGGCGTTTTGCAGGTGCGCTTCGTCCGGGCGCGTCAGGTAGCTTAAATATTCGTTACCGGCGCTTTTGCCCATCTGGTCGATCATCGATTCCACCGGCACGGGCTGAATGTTGAGTCGGTCGGTGAGGCGGCGAATCGCGCGGCGAGAATCAGAAGTTAATACTCTGAAACCAATCACAAAAACCACCACCAGCGTTGCCAACATCAACCAAATCATAACCGCTCCCGAAGCGCAAAAGAGGCTCATCATACGGGGAAATTACCCGCTACGGACAGCCGTAAATGCGATAATCTTTATTATCGCTCTGGCTGGTCATCATCATGAATAACGATATCAGAAACCTCGATCTTAACCTGTTGAAAACGCTCGATGCCTTGCTTGATGAACGCCATGTCACCCGCGCTGCCGCCCGCCTTTCGCTGACGCAACCGGCGGTGAGCGGCATGTTGACGCGACTGCGTGATTATTTTGCCGACCCGCTGTTTATCCGCGCGCCGCATGGCATGGTGCCCACGCCGCGTGCGCAGGCCCTGGCGGCACCGGTTAAACAGATCCTTGCCGATATCGACCGCTTGCTGAAACCCACCGCCTTTGACCCGCTCAGCGCCACATTTATCTGGACGCTGGCGGCAACCGACTACGCGCTTAAAGTGGTGATCGTGCCGTTTATTGCTGAGCTGAAAAAGCACGCGCCGGGGATCCGCATCCGCGTTGAACCCGTGGAGCCGCAGCGACTGGTAAGCCAGCTTGAGCGCGGCGAAGTGGATGCGGCGTTAATGACACCGCACAGCACGCCGGAAGCACTGCACAGCCGGGCGCTATTTGAGGAACGTTTTGTCTGCATGATGCGCGCCGACCACCCGGATGCGGCGCAAGATACGCTGACACTGGAGCGCTTCTGCGCGCTGGAGCACGCGCTGGTATCGTGGGATGGAGAACGTTTTCGCGGCGTGGCGGATAACGCGCTGGCCGCAATCGGTAAAAGCCGCCGCGTGGGCGTGTCGGTGAATAACTTCCTGATCCTGCCAGAGATGTTAACCGTCAGCGATATGATTGCCGTGGTGCCGCAGCGCCTCGCCAGCCTGACACCGGGCATGTGTATGCGTGAAGCGCCCTTGCCGATACCGGGATTTACCAAAACCCTGGCCTGGCACGAACGCAGCCACCGCGATCCGGCGCATCAGTGGCTACGCAATCTGCTGTTCGACATCAGCCAGCGTTAAGTGCGGCGATTACTCAAAGAACAGACCGAGTTTGTTGAATACGCCAGGATCGGTCTGGTGGCGGATAATTTGCACCACATCTTCCAGCTTATCGATCTGGCTTATCATCTGTTCCAGCCGCTGGTCGTTCGCCACCTGGAGCCAGATGCGGCTCTGCTCGCCGCTTTGTAGCGGTAGACAAAGAATGCCTTCCACGTTGAACGCGCGGCGGGCAAACAGCCCACAGACATGCGTCATCACGCCCGGATGGTTGCGCACGGTGAGTTCGAGAATGACATTATCAGTTGTTTGCATGGCTTATTCCCCCACCATTTCTGTATTCGCCGCGCCCGGCGGCACCATCGGGTAAACTTTTTCTTGCGGGTCGATACGCACATGCACCAGCGCCGGGCCCGGACGAGAGATAACCTCCTGCAACGCAGCCTGCGGGTTGGACTCGGCGTTTAAATCGCAGGTATGCAGGCCAAAACCAGCGGCAATCTGCATAAAGTTGATCATGCCGGGATAGGTTGCGGCAAACACGCCGGATTTGTAGAACAGGCTCTGTTGCTGATGCACCAGCCCCAGCGCTTCGTTATTCATCAGGATAATTTTCACATCGAGATTATTTTCCGCGGCGGTGGCCATCTCCTGGATGTTCATCATCAGGCTACCATCACCGGAAAAGCAGATGATCTTACGCTCCGGATTTGCCAGCGCCGCGCCAATCGCCGCAGGCAGGCCAAAGCCCATGGTGCCCAGCCCGCCGGAAGTCAGCCACTGGCGCGGGCGGTTCAGCGGGTAAGCCTGCGCCGTCCACATCTGATGCTGACCAACATCGGTGGTGATAATCGCACTGTCATCCACGCAGGCAGCGACCGCATTGATCAAACCGTAATGGGTGAGCGGGTCGCCCGCTTGCGGGATCGCGCCGGGAAACTCTTTTTGCAGCTGTTCCACGGTGTTGCGCCAGGCGTGGCGGGAATGGGCTTCGACTTGCGGGATCAGCGCATCGAGCACGTCGCCAACGTCGCCCTGGATTGCCACATGCGCCTGCTTCACTTTGCCCAGCTCCGCGCGGTCGATATCCACATGAATAATTTTGGCATTCGGGCAGAACTGTTCAGTTTTGCCAATCGCCCGGTCATCAAAACGTGCGCCAAGCACCACCAGCAGATCCGCTTCCTGCAAAATGTAGTTGGTGCTGCGGGCACCGTGCATTCCCAGCATCCCGAGCGACAGCGGGTGCTGTTTTGGCAACATGCCGAGCGCCATTAACGTCATGGTGGTGGGCATATTGGCTTTTTCCGCCAGGTGACGAATTTGCTGCGGCGCGTTAATCACTCCACCGCCCAGATACAGCACCGGGCGCTCGGCGGCATTGATCATCTCTGCGGCAGCGTGAACATCCTGAGCGTTCCAGGCGGGCGCTGGCGCTTTATGACCCGGTTCCGGCAGCTCGCTGAGGGTAATTTCCGCCGTCTGCACATCTTTAGGAATATCTATCCACACCGGGCCTGGGCGACCGGACTGCGCAATGCGAAACGCATCGCAAATCACCTGCGGCAGTTCGCTGATGTCGCGAACCAGGTAGTTGTGTTTTGTGATGGGGATAGAGATGCCGTAAGTGTCCACTTCCTGGAACGCATCGGTGCCAATCATCGAGGCCGGAACCTGGCCGGTGATGCAAATCAGCGGGATCGAATCGAGACGCGCGTCGGCAATGGCGGTCACCAGGTTGGTTGCCCCTGGCCCGCTACACGCCAGACAAACCGCCGGTTTGCCCTGCGTACGCGCCATGCCCTGCGCGATAAAACCCGCGCCCTGCTCGTGACGCGCCAGCACATGGCGAATCTGTTTACTTTGGCTTAGCGCGTCGTATAACGGCAAAACGGTACCGCCGGGGATGCCGGTCACGGTGGTGATGCCCTGACGTTCCAGTAAATGAACAATCAGCTGCGCGCCTGTATAGCGCGTGGATTGCGATGTGCTGCCCGAACTTGCCATGCTCCAGTCCTTTTCTTCTGAGCCGGCTTTCCAGGAGAGGCTTAAACGAAAAACCCCGCCCGGTTTGCGCCGGCGGGGTTTTGGAATCGTGTGTTGTTCCGGACCCTACGGCGCATTGCCGACGACCACCACCACACGCACGACGACCACCGCGGCGTTATGCGCGGTTTTTAGTAGGTTCATCGGATTGGTGGAAGCGTTCATTAGGGGCCTGTGTGTTGTGTTATTAACGAGATTTATACAAGCACAGGAATCATTCGCCGACAACTGCTTTTTACGCACCCGCAGAAAACTGCGCAGCCGATCACGTTTATTTACCTGGCGTCTGAAAACAAAAAACCTCGCCGGAGCGAGGTTTTTGTCAGCATTTTCGCGGTTGGTGGCCGCAAAACACACTGCGTTACGTCAACCACGCAACTATACGACGAATCCTGCGGATGCGCAATTTTCAGGCGTTTTTTCCCGCATTGAGTATGGATCAATGTCGAAAATTCCGCCAATAAATACTGTATATATAAACAGTATTAATATATAATGACCTTGCGAACCAGCGTGAGGGGCCGCGTTCAACGGCGCAAGAATTCCTGGCTGAAACGGGTGGTGCCGTCAGTGCCTTAACCCCTCAAGAGCACACTGCGTTACGCCAACAATAAGGCTGGCAACAGGTAGCGGAAAGGTACGTCAGCCAGTGCTCCTTGACCAGAGGAGAAGCGTATGGGCGGAATGGAGATGTTTATACTGATCCTGAAACTCATTGTTGCCTTGTTGCAACTGCTTGAAGCTGTCCTGAAGTTTTTGCGGTAATTCAGGTTCAAGTCGCACCAAAGAGGGGCGGGAAACCGCCCCTCTTTTACACCTCTCACGCTGTCTCTGGCTCGCGCTTTTTCATTTGCTGTAGCTGGTTGTAAATATGCGCCGTGTGGGCAATCGCCTGGCGTGGAATGGCCTGCCCACTCTCGTATTGCATCAGCAGATGAACCAGCTGCGGCGCGTCGATAACCGGAATGTTCAACGCGCGGGCGCGATCAAGAAGCCCGGATACCGCGTCTTTGCCCTGCTGTTTAAAAAGAATATGCGGTAGCGCGATGTTTTGCTGTTCGTAACGCAGAAGAACCACCCGAGATGCGGCATCATTCAGCACCACATCCGCCAGCTTTAACACCTCCCCGGGCTGCGGCACATCGACGGGCACCGGCGGCGGACTCATCATCAGGCTTCTGCGGTACGATTTAATATGCGGATCGCCTTCGGTATCTTTGTTTTCCCGGCGCACCTCCTCAAGGCTCATCCTTTGCGTCTTGATAAACAGATATTTTTGCAGGCCGAAATCGAGCGCCGTCCAGACAGCGAGCAGGATCAACATGTGATGAAAGATGTCGCTAACAAGGTTACGCAGCACCTGCGCTACGCGCATCAGCGGGCTTGCCGCCAGAAAGACGATTTCGTTGATATGCGGATAAACCGCACTGTAGCTGGCATAGACGATAGTTAAGAATTTCAGCAGGCTGCTTACCAACTCTGCGAGCTCTCTGGAGGAGAACATTTGCTGAATTTTTTGTAGCGGGTTTAGGCGTTCAAATTTTGGCATCGCCGATTCAGGCGCGATGAGAAAGCCAAATTGCAGCCAGTTTCCTAATAACCTTGCCGCTATCGCCACGCCCAGAACAGGCGCCAGGAAAATACTCAATTCGACTGCCAGCAACTGCGTTAACCGCTTTGCCGCTGTAATAAACGGCAGCGTAATGAAGCTCAGCGCCACAATGAAGAGCTGTTGCAGACGATCGAAACCGCGCTCCATCATGATAAAAATAAACTCCATCGCCAGCGTGATCAGCAGCAGCAGCGGCACCCCTTCATTTTTAAAAACATTCCCTTTCTTACGCTCATCGCGGATTTTTTTCGGCGTGGGTTGCTCGTTTTTTTCCGCCATCGCTTAATCCGCCGTCAGATTAAGCGTGGAAGAAATCATCGGGACGACGCGCTCAGGCTGCAATAATTGCTGCTCCGCAAGATGCAGTAATGTCGGGATATACATCACCAGGAAGGACAAACCGATAATAATTTTTAACGGGATGGTCACGCTGGTGACCTGCATTTTCGGGCTGTAAAGGCTCAGTATCGCCACGCTAAATTCGATCATCAGCATCAGCACAGCAAAAGGCGCGCTGTAAATAACAATAAAAGAGAATATGTCTGCGAGAAAAGCTAACCACTGTTTAAAGGTTACTGCTGTGTCAGTGAAGAAAAGTTTATCGATCGGCCAGAAGGTGTAGCTGCGCCAGAGAATATCAATGAGATAAGCGAAACCGTGAAAATGAATAAAAATCAGCAGAAAAATACTTTTAAAGACATAACCAAAAAAAGATCCGCTATTAGTTATCGCCGGGTTAATTTGCTCACCCATTTGTCCGCCGCTCTGATTATCAAACAGAACCCCGACGCTTTCGAATAACCAGAAAGGTACAACCAACAGAAAGCCTAAAAACATACCCAGCAGCGACTCTTTTATCATCATGATAATAAACATGATGCCTTTGATATTGCCAAAATCGGGTTGCGCATAAAAGGTGGTAGCGGGAAGCAAAGTAAATACCAGTGCGATACTGTAGAGCACCGCGCCTCTGATCTCCCGGAAAGAAAAAGCAATAATAATCGCCATGCAGGGGTAAATACGCGCACAGGCACTCACCAGAGCCATTAACGCCTCACCTAACCAGTCGAAAGAGACAAACGTCATTGCCAGGCTCTTATCTGGCTGATTAAGTCAAAACAGTTAATACTCAATTGCACTGTTTTTTGCAGCATCCAGTGGCCAGAAAAAGCCAGAATGACGCCAACAGCCACCATTTTCAACGCAAAAGGTAATGTTGCATCCTGTAATTGCATCACCGATTGCAGCAGCGCAATGATAATACCCGCCACCACAGCGGTCACTACTGGCGGAACCGATATCATCATCGCCAGTATTAATCCCTGCTTGAGCAACTCGACAATATACATATTTATTCTCATCGCTAAATGTAGCTGTAAAATAACCCTTCAAGCAAACGACTCCACCCCTCAATCAAAACAAAAAGCAATAATTTAAGCGGAATAGCAATAAACATCGGTGCCACCATTTGCATTCCCAATGCCATCAGCACTGTCGATACAACGAGGTCTATCACTAAAAAGGGAATATAAATTAAAAAACCAATTTTAAAACCGGACTGTAATTCCGAAAGGACAAACGCGCTTAATATCAGCACAGGGTTATCGCTCGTTATGGGATTGTTCGCCTGATCTTTCCATAGTTTTTTTGCCGCTTCCGTTAAACGAACATGGGTATCTGCATCAATATTGCGCTGTAAAAAGCTTTGCAGCGGCGCAATTACCGTCGGGTAGTGAGCATAAATCGCGGCGACATCGATTTTATCCGGTGAGATTTGTCGCACGCGCTGGGTCATGTCATTAAACACCGGCCCCATAATAAACAGCGTTGCGGCAAGCGAAATGCTGTAGATCACCATATTGCCAGGCACCTGCTGTATGCCCAACGCGTTGCGTACAATCAGCAAAACAACGGAAATTTTAAGAAACGAGGTGGAGATAATCATCAGCAAAGGCAACAACGTCAGCGCCGCGATAAACAGTGCCAGCGCCGCGGGATTGATCTGCTGAATATCCATCAGAAACGCTCCATGCGGGTAATTTGCAGCCCCAGCACACCTTCAACATCCACCAAAGTGCCCTGCGCCAGCGGGCGCTCGCCATAATAAATGGCCGCCTGACCGGGGGTAAAATCCGTGAATGTCAGTATCGAACCCGCCCGTAGCGACTGCAGCGCGTCGAGGGTTAACGTTAGCGTTCCGGCACGCAGCGTTATCCTCAGGGGAACAGAGGAAAGATCCGGCATTTCATGGGACTGTGCCTGGATCTCGCGCGATAAAGGCTCCGGGGGAAGCGTCGCGCCCGACTGCGGGAGTGCCGTATCAACAGGGGTGAATTCCATTTCTATCTCCTTATGGGAAACAATCGTAAATCTATGCGCCAGCGGGGCGCATTGCTGTAAAGAGAAACACTGTGTGCCGATTTGCAGTTGCCCTGCTCCTGCCGGGTTAAAAAGCCGATTTTCTGGCAGCACAATGTCGCCAACGCGTAAATGCCGTAACGCGTCTGCCGCAAGCTCCGTTGAGGCCAGGATCAACGGGAAAGAGAGTAAAAACTGCTTATTTTGCCGCGTCGGGGAAAAGTGCCATGCCGAATGCTGAAGCAGGCGAATTAATGTTAACGGCGACAGCGCCATTAATCCTCTTTCATATTGCTCGCTATTTTTTATTTCAATCCAACAATAAATTTCCGGTTCATGGCTTTCCTCAGCAGGCTGCAAGTAACCGACTATATTTTTAATTTCCTGACTGAGCGCGGCGTTATACACATCCCAGTACCACTGCGCCGCGGTATTATTATTTTCAGCTAATAACGGACAAAGCGATAACAGGTTCAACAAAGGCTCCGCATTATAAAGGCGTAATTTCCCGTATTGACTGGCAAAACATATCGGTTTATCCGGCAATCGTTCTCCCGCCTGCAATGGAAAGAGTCGTAACTGCCCTTGCTGGCCATTACATTGAAAATTCAATATCGGTTGTCGATCCAGATATTGCCGGGCGATGACCTCATCTTTACTGACAGGAGGAAATAACAGCGCAGCTTTATTCATCAATAATGGCTCTTTGCCCAATACTAAATGGCATGCAGTTGTTCAAGGATAAAACGAAACTTTTCCTGCCGTTTTCTTTTTCCGATAACCTGCTGAAAGTGCGCAGCGACTTCATCGCACTGGCGCAGATAATCTGTTTCTTGCTGCTTAATCCGCAAAATGGCGTCCTGCTGTTGCTGCACCATTCCCTGTTCTTTTTCAAGCCACTTTCGCATATCCATTAACGATAACGCGCGCTGTGTATTACGGTCGTTCATCGCGGAAAAGTAATCACGATTATAGTGGGCGATATGTTGTAAGTGCCGATTAAGCGCGTCAAGTTGTTGCGCCATTTTTACCATTTCGCGCTGTTGCTTTAACCACGCCAGTTCCGTTTTTATCGTCCGGTAATGATAAAGCGATAATAACTGGCGCAGCAGCGAAGTTAACCTTAGCGATTCATCTGCAGTGTTTTCATCCTCTGCGTTATAAAACACCTTGCGGACCCGGAGCATTCGCCACGATCTCCCGTAATTGATTTAAGGTTATTTCAGGCGCTCGCGGCGCGCGTAATGATTGTTTGAGAATATTATCCAGTGCCGGTTTAACCGCGACCGCATAATCGGTAAAGGGATCGCTGCCGGTCTGGTATTCTCCCAGACGAATTAACATTTCAATATCGGCATAGGCCGTCATTAATTGCCTTATATGTGTGGCAATAGTTTGCTGTTCAGTTCCCGTAATATTATTCATGACCCGACTCAGGCTGGCTGCCACATCAATGGCGGGATAATGTCCCTGATCGGCCAGTTTGCGCGAAAGGATAATATGCCCGTCCACTAAAGAGCGCACTTCGTCAGCAATCGGGTCGTGCATCGAATCTTGTTCAACCAGTACCGAATACAGCGCGGTGATAGTGCCCTGCCGGGTATGTCCGCTGCGTTCAACCAGCCGCGAGAGCAGGTTGTAAACCGAAGGAGGAAAGCCATTGCGCCCCGGCGGTTCGCCGTTGGCAAGCCCGATTTCGCGCTGTGCGCGGGCAAGACGTGTCAGCGAATCAACAATTAACAATGTGGATTCCCCTTGCAGGCGAAACCCTTCGGCGATGGCGGTGGCCGTAAACGCAGCGCGCACACGCTCCATGCTGCTGCGATCCGAGGTGGCGCACACGAGCACGGTGCGCTGACGTAGCGCTTCATCCAGCTCCCTGTCCATAAACTCACGCAGCTCGCGCCCGCGCTCACCCGTCAGGCAAAACACGATGGTGTCGCACGGTATATTTCGCGCCAGCTCCGCCAGCAGCGTTGTTTTACCGCATCCCGCCCCGGCAAAAATCCCCGCCCGCTGGCCTGCACCCAGCGTCAGCAAACCGTCAATACTGCTGAGCCCGGTGTAGAGCGGCGTATCAATACACAGGCGATCGGTCGCCGGCGTGGCGTTATGCATCACCGGTACAGATCGCGCGGTTAAGGTGTCGACAAAAGCGGCCTGCCCCTGCCCACCAAGAGCCCGACCAAACCCATCGAATACGCACCCTTTCAGCGCTGGCGAGACCTGTATGCTGTGGGGCAAACCTAAAGGATGGACCTCTGAACCGGGCTTAATGCCTTCCAGCGTATCCAGGGCGGCAAGTGAAACCTCCTGCGAATCAAAGCCAATTACTTCAGCCATAATCGGGTCGCCCGACGTGCGCGGCAAAA
Organism: Kosakonia sp. SOY2; assembly: GCF_027109175.1. Lineage (NCBI taxonomy): Bacteria > Pseudomonadati > Pseudomonadota > Gammaproteobacteria > Enterobacterales > Enterobacteriaceae > Kosakonia > Kosakonia sp. SOY2. The sequence continues at coordinate 6,957 of NZ_JAPVXH010000003.1, read as the reverse complement.
GGCATAAGTCTCCTAAGCGCGCGCCCGGAAGATAACACTGTAAAACGATGCCGCTAATCCCGGTCACCGAGCCGATAACGTTTACCGGCTCTGTCTGTTCAAGCTGGCGTTGTGTGGCCTGCTGCCAGCGGGCAAGTTCCTCTTGCCAGCCGTCGCTCACCAGGGCACCTCAAACCGTGTTTTACCCTGAAAGATCAGCTTTTCTTCGTTAATGGCGAGAAGTTTGATGCCACTAATCTCATCATTGATAAACACCCGCAGCCCGTTGTCGGTCACGATATACGGGGATTCACCCTTTACCACAAGGGCAATGCGAAAAGGCAGCGGTGGCGGCGGCTGGACAATATCCACAGAGATTTGCGCAGCACTCTGGTACCGCTGGGCAAAATGTTGCAGTAGCGCCTGCGTTTCAGCCTGTAACTTATCATCGCCGACCAGATGCAAAACAATGTTGTCATTGCCGGTTATTTCCAGATCGACGCGTTGCCCTAAACCGGCCTGCTGAAGCAGTGAAGCCAGCATTTCGCGGGTTTGCGCGGCAGTTTCAAGAAACGTTTTCTGCGGCTTCGGCACCGGCGCAGAAATCGCCGCCGGCCGCGCGTCTTTGCCAGAAAAACCGCCCAGCCCGAACGCGGCTATCGCGAGAATAAAACAAACCGCAGCCACGGCTTTATTCAGTCGACCACGCGGTCTTTCAGCCACCGGAGCGTGCGAACCCGGCTGGCTGTCGGCTTGCGCAGCGGGAGCGCTTTCCGTTTCCCACGGCGTGTCTGACTGCGCCACACATAACCAAATCCCCGCCAGCGAGAAGGGCGTACCGGGTTCGAGGTTATCGATGTGTTCAACGCGACGACCTTCATTCGTCAGCACCGCGCCTTGCAGGGCTTCCACTTGCCAGCCGTTATCCGTCGCATGCAGCCGGCAATGGTTTTGCGCAATCGCCGCGTCGTATAACACCATGTCCGCATCGGGCGATGATCCAATCAACCACTGCGTACCGGTCAAGGGTAACAGTGCGCCGCTATTCAGGCCGCTAAGCACTCTCAGTTCATAGAGCATGCTGTTTTTCCTCAATCTGCTGCATGTTCTGCGGGTTCGTGGTTTTCTGCTTCAAGATCGATCCGCCCCTGGATCTGGACTTTTATCGAGGGAATAAGCTCCGAAAAGGCGAGTACCGGAACAGGCGTGGACGACTCCCGTAGCAGACCGGAAAGCGGGCCGCGCAACTCAGGCTCGACAAGCAGCACACAAGGGGCGTCTTCATCAGTGGGAAAGCACTGCGCTAAACGGGCAAGTAACGCTTCATGCATCACCGCAGAGAGCGTCATCGGCTGCGCGCCCGCCGCGTTTAATGCCTGGCGGAACACCGCTTCCGTGGCGGGTGCCAGTAACCAGCTATTCAGCGTTTCATGTTGGCTGTACTGGTAACAAATCTGCTCTCTCAGCGCGTGGCGAACCAGCTCGGTTAACACCATCAGGTTGGATTCATGGCGGCTATGTTTAATCAATGTTTCGGCAATCAGGCGCAGCGGTCGCAGGGTGACACGTTCTGCGGCCAGCCGCTGCAAAACCGCCGAAAACCACGCGATGGGCAAGCACCTTTCGAGTTCATCAGCCAGCTCAGGCTGCTCGCTTCGTAGCCAGTCAATCAGCGCTTTGCTCTCTTGTAAGCCGACAAATTTCCACCCCGTTGACAGAATGGCCCGCCGCATTCTGGCGAGGATCAGATCGCCCGAAGTGCGTTTTTCGGTCTCGTACTGTGATAAGCGGTGATCGTCAACGTCAAACCACCGCAAGCCTTGCTCTTCGCGCTCTTCAAGCCCGGGCGTACCTTCATCTTCTGCGACCAGTCTGGCGTTGACGGCGCACTTAGCAGGATCATACGTTGCGCGAATAACCGGCACTTCATACACGCAGAAACGAAACTCATCGGGCGCCAGTTGCGCATTACCCTCAAGCTCGAAAGAGGGCAGCGTGAGGCCATATTCAAAAACAGTGTCGTTACGTAGGGCATAGATGCGCTGGAGTAGTTGTTCAAACCCCGGTTGTTGCTGATGCTGTGGATGAAATTGCAGCAGGTAGGCACGCAGCGGGAAAAAGCGGCGAACATTTTCATAACCCATTAGTTCTGTTGAATTATCAGGCTCAGCGCCGACAATCGATGGAGTAGGTTGCCCCGCCATTTCCAGCCTGGGCTTTTCCTGTCGGGTAAGCAGGAAGGCTAACGTCAGGCAGAGCAAACTGAGGGTAGAGAAAAGCATTGCTGGCATGCCAGGCACCACCGCAAACAGCGCCATAATGATGCCGCAATAGATCCAGGCTTTGGGGTGGCGCGTTAATTGCCAGATGATCTCACCGCCGATATTGACGCTGGAAGCCGCGTTATCGGAATTAACACGCGTAATAATAATGCCCGCCGCAAGCGAGATCAGCAGCGCCGGGATCTGCGCCACCAGGCCATCACCAATGCTCAGAATCGAGTAGATATGCATGGCGTCGGCGGCGGGCATGCCGTGCTGCAAAATGCCGACGGAAAAACCGCCGATTAAGTTAATAAAAACGATGATAATCCCGGAAATGGCGTCACCTTTGACGAATTTCATCGCCCCGTCCATGGCGCCAAAAAGCTGGCTCTCTTTGGTCAGTTGCTCGCGGCGCACCCTCGCGTCTGCCGTATCAATCAGGCCCGAGCGTAAATCGCTATCAATGGCCATCTGCTTACCCGGCATCGCATCCAGATTAAAACGGGCGGAAACCTCCGCGACGCGTTCAGCCCCCTTTGTAATGACCAGAAAGTTAACCAGCGTCAGGATCAAAAAGATAACCAACCCTACAGCCAGGTTGCCGCCCGCGACAAAATTACCAAAAGTTTCAACAACATGACCCGCATCATGCTGCAATAAAATCATGCGCGTCGTGGCAACGGATAACGCGAGGCGGAACATGGTTGTCAGCAGTAAAACTGCCGGAAACGTAGAAAATGCCAACGGGTGCTGCATAAATAATGCCTGGATGGCCAGCAAGGTGGCAATACAGATATTCAATGAGAGTGCGGTATCAATAATAAAAACCGGCAGTGGCAAAACCATCATAAAGACAATCGTTATGACAATAACCGCACCAATGAGTTCAGTCTGGTTTACCATTCGAACGGCCAGTTTCGTAAAAAACAGTCTCATGAACGCCACATATTTTCACATTGATCGAATAAGTAAGTTTTATTAACCATCGATAATCATCTCTGTATTAGCTAACGCGTCGGCAATCGACATTTTTCAAATCAATCAAAAGACAACACCTTTACGTTAGTGTTCTCAACACAGGAATGCGCGCAAAAGAAAATACCTAAAAGCGTATCACGTGATGTAGAGCGTGCATTTCCCCTCCACCCGCGCACATAAAAGCAGACCACCACTCTGAAGACGTACCTGAAATATTCTGCAAATTAACCAGGCAGATTTTCACTTCATTGCCACTCATAAGTGAGCAAGGAATAACTGGATAATACAAAGGGAATTTTTATGGGGAAGTTACCCATCAATGTTAATAATGAATCAGCGGATAAAAACGCATTCGATATAGATGAGTTAGTCGCAAACACTACCACCAGACTCAGGAAATTCATCAGCCGTCGGGTTTACAATCAAAGTGATGTAGATGATCTGGTACAAATGACTTACCTTGAAGCATTTCGCAATCAACATAAGTTTATTGGTGCGTCCAGTAAAGAAACCTGGTTATTTGGCATTGCGTCTAACCTGGTGCGAAATCATTTTAAAAAGACATTTAATAAACCTGAGATGGTGGCGCTGGATGATGTTAATTTTTTAATTTCCGATCAGATATTCAATCCTGACTATATTAACGAACATAAAATACAACTTTCTGAAACCATTGCTATGGTCGATAAATTGCCGCTCAAAATGCAAAATGTCATCTACCATATTATGGATTCAGACACCAGTTATAACGACGCCGCCGAGCAATTAGGTATTCCGATTGGAACAATACGTTCCAGGCTCTCCAGAGTTCGAAAAATACTGAAAAATAATCAGGAAGAAGGGTAATTAATGGAAATGAAATTAGATGAGCGAATCTTAAAACGGCTGCCCCGCGGGCTCAGGGTGGCGCAAAAAAGCGATATTGAAGCCATGACCATGATTTTTAATGAGACAGCGAATACCGGTGCGAATTCTCCCGTAACAAGGCCGATCACCGAGAAAGAACTGGGGTTTTATATCGAGCTTTATCAACAAGATAAATTGCCGGTGTACGTACTGGAGCGCAAAGGGGAAATTATCGCCTGGCTGTCAATCAACCGCTTTAGCTGGGGAACGTTAGCTTGCCGGCAAACCGGGGAAATTGCCTTATATGTGCGCGCGGATCGCTGCGGCAGCGGGCTTGGCGTGCATCTTGGGCTGGCGGCGCTGCTGCTTGGCCGTGAATATGGGTTTGAAACCATGGTCGCCTGGATTATGGCATCTAACCTTGCCAGCCAACGAATTGCCAAATATCTCGGCGGAGAACAATGGGCTTTCTTACCCAGAATTGCCCGTTTCGGTGAACAACGCGCCAGCGTCATGCTGTTTGGTTTCCGGCCGGATCTGCGTCTTTATAAATAAAACAGGGATAATCGATATGCTAAAAATGGATTCTGTGCGTAGCCAGTTAGATAGTAAATTAAAACAAGCCAGCAGTGATTTTCAGACCTCTGCCAAAAATATGAACGGTATGTCAATGGGCGACTGGCTCACGTTTCATCAACATATGAAACAATATTCTTCTGCCACCTGGGCTGCAAACCAGGAAGTGACGCTCAATCACAACCTGGCTCGCTCAATTATTAACGATGGTCGATAAGCTAACAGGTGACATGTATGAAATTCTACTGGCGTATTTTTTATTCACCTCTTTCGCATTGCGCCAGATTATTTAAACGCTGCGCAACACTAACCCTGATATTATTAACAGCTTTTATACATCAATACGCCGTGGCGGCTGTGCCCGCCATATTAAACAGTAGTGAATTCTCGTATCAAAACACCCCAGCGCCGTTAAATAAAGTGCTGGAGGATTTTGCTCATGCATTTTCGCTACGCCTGGTTATAGATCCAAAAATTTCGGCAGCGGTAAAGAATAAACTACGCGCTAATACGGCTCAGCAGTTTATTGAACGCCTGGCGCTTGAATATAATTTACAGTGGTTTATTTTCGAGGATAAATTATACGTCAGCAGTAAAACAGATCAGCACTCGCTAAAGATTAAAGTGTCTGGCGAGTCGATTGATAGTCTTAAAAAAGCGTTAACGGATATAGGTCTGCTGGATAAGCGATTTGGCTGGGGAGAACTGCCGGAGAGCGCTGAAATATTGGTAAGTGGCCCAACCGAATATGTGAACCTCATAAAAATGTTTGCCGAACAGCCTGATGCCAGTAAAAACAAAGGGGGCGCGTTTGAAACCATGTTCTTTCCTTTGCGTTTCGCTGAAGCGGCCGATATCCGGGTTGAATATCAAAATGAACTGATCACCATTCCGGGGGTTGGCACAATATTATCGGAGCTATTAGATGCAAACAAATCCTCGCCCCAGCTTCAGCGCTACAATTACCCGGCAGCGCTTGAGGCGGGTGAAAGCAAAACCCCATTTAATAACCGCTTAGGCGCTTCATTTTCAGCGCTGACTGACCGCATTTCACTGGCACCTGCACTGCCTGCATCCAGCGATGACAAACCGAAAATCGTGGTCAGTACACGCAGCAATGCCATCCTCATTCAGGACAACCCCGCCAAAAGGAGTGAGTATGCGCAGCTCATTGAAAAGCTCGATGTTCCGCTGAGATCGGTCGCCATCGATACCCTGGTTATCGACGTGGATAACCGCCAGGCTCTTAACACCGGCATGCAGGAAAAACGTTTAAGCCGCCGAGGCAGCGTTTACGATGAGGTTATTAACGGCAACAAATCTGTTCTTAACGCCCAGGAGATGAAAAAATTTCAGGCTGAAATTCAAAGGATTGTCGAACGAGGCGGCGCGTCGTTAACTGCTCGCCCTTCACTGATAACAATGGAGAATTTTCCCGCAGTCTTTAATTTTAGTAATCAAAACCGACCAGCGACAAAAGATGATCCGCTCTCTACTGCGTCCAACGGTACGGTGTTGCAAATCACGCCCCGTGTTATCGCCAGTGACAAACAGCAAGCGTTGCAGATTAAAGTCAATATGTATAACAAAGGGACAACGCCAGCGCCTGAAGATAATAACAAGACGGGCAATCTCAGCACACTGGTAACGGTCGATGAGGGTGATTCGTTAATTATTGGCGGTTTATCGGTCCATGAAAAAAAGAATACCACCTTCAACTTGCGGGAAAGTAAAAATCGGCAACGGTTTATTATCATTACGCCGAAGATAATTCAAAAAGATGCGAATAAAGAAAAAGCCAGCGCAAAGAAAACCACATCAGAATATGGCGGTTCGTTTTCCAAAAAAATGTATAAGCAGATCTTCGATGATATTACCAGGTTATCCAGTGGCACTATTTCACCCGCTACATTGCCAGCTATCGATGATATAACCATCGAAGATGTGTGCGATATTGACTGGCCACTGACCGTGCTGGCTGGAAACGTTAAATCGCTGGCAACGCAGGAATATACTATCTCTTCATCATTAATAAAAAACGCAGGTCAGCAGTCGGTAGTATTTCATGATACCGATTGTGATAACGATGAAAATATCATGATCGTCCCTTACCCCAACGCACCTATATCACCTGGTGCTTATATCGAAGTTTATATCGCCAGAAAGAACGAAGCACAGAAATAACCTCGCTCAAAGATCGTGAAGGAGCCCTACAATGAAAATTAATCCATTAACCCCTGCCATTATTAATACGCCGCTGGAAAACAGACAAGATCCTGGTATTGCGAAACGGGACCGCCGGGATATTCCCACT